>OZ244558.1:0-1140000 GCA_965217575.1 Pyrinomonadaceae bacterium
GCAGCGGTTTGCTGGTCAAACTTGCGATATAGGCATCAACGCCATCGGTTTTACCTTCAAAACGAACCGTGTAAATTTCCTTGATCGTGTCGTAAAGTCCGTCTTTGTATTGTTTATTCGTCGCGTCGGCGTTTTTGTAAGCTCTGGCGTAGGCATCCATCGCCCGGTCGGCATACGCTTTTTCGAGCGCGAAAGTGGCTTTGGTATCGTCGTTTTCCTGTCCGCCGTTTTTGGCAATTTTGTCAACGATGTCTTTGCCGAGCTGAACTACTTTATCGCGGTAATACGCGCCGAGAGTCTGGTAAAGAAACGCGTTGGTTTTGGTGGTCGAATTTGCCTGCGACGCTTTATAAAGATAGGCGAGTCCGTCTTCCTTCTTTCCTAAGCGGAAATAATCAATATAGCCGATGTAGTAATTCATCCAACCAACCGCATTGTCTTTATCCTTATAGGCGTATGTCAACACGCCGTAATCGCCGGTTTGTGATTTCGTGCCGGCTTCAAGTTTTTGAATCGCCGTATTCGCAAAGTTGATCGCCTCATTGTTATAGGTATCAACCGGCGGTTTGGCTGATGCCTGGTCGTAACCGGCGGTCGCTAAAACGAGCATTACGTCAACTAAGTTTGGGTCGGTCGCCAAAATTTCTTTGCCGACGGAGAAAATATCCGCCGTGTTTTTTGAGTTAATCGCCGTGTTAAAGCGATTGTAGCGGGCGGTTACTTCCTGAGCTTTTTTTTCGGCGGCAATCTTAGTTTCAATTCCGGGAACGGTTTTATTGAGATAAGAAACGATGTCTTTATCATCGGCGCAACTGCCGTATTTCTGCGCGTACTCTTTTCCGGCATCAACGGCGACTTGTCTCTGGGCAATTTCTTTACTGGCATAATTATCAGTAAATTTTTTATACAAGCCTTGCTTTGCTTCAACATTGGTGCAGGGATCGTCTTGAGCAAAAAGCGATGTCGCGGTAACGGCGGTTAAAGCCATTGTCAAAATTCCAAGCACTAAAACTCTGTAAATGGTTTTCATAAAATAATCTCCTCCAAGCCTTAAATCTTAAAAATTTCCAGCAAATCTCGAAACCGTCAATGCCGTTCCGCCTTTTGCACAATTCAGATGTAACATCAAAAAAAAAAGTTGCCGCGTTTTTGCAACAGCGCGAACCGCATTTATTCTGAAAATCAAACGACCAACTTCTGTTAAAATTACATTGATGCTCAATAATCACGCAAATTATACATTTGTGTCAAGCTAAAAATTTATATCTGTTTCCGGGCGGACAAGCGGAAAAGTAATTCTTCCGAACATCAATAGGAATAGCCTTCGGAAGAATTATTTTACGCTCATTTGCACCGTCAGACGAACAAAATCCTTATTTTGTTCCGGGCGCGAAAAAGGGGTATAAGTTATTGCTCAGGCACGACACGCGGGCGCGAAATTTCGTTGGTTTTTCTTCTGACCTCAACCACGACCGGCGCGAATAACGGCGCGTTTTTTTCATCTGTGCCGATTATCACCTTCTGATTTGAACTTTTTTCTGCGCCAGCTTTTTTACCCTTTGCCGGTGCCACGTCGCCTTCGTCGGTATCGTCGCCTTCGTCGGTGTCAATCTGCGCCGAAGTCTGCGCGTTGATTTTTGACTGCGGTTTAAGGGCAAGCGGAATTTGCGTGAGGTTTTTGTCGTTTTTAATATCCAATCGGCTGCGTAACGCTGCGTAAATTTTTCCGGCGACCGCCGCCGCGTATTTGCCGCGTTCACCTTCGCCGCGCGTGATGACGATGACGGCGTATTTCGGATTTTCAATCGGCGCGACCGAAGCAAAAAGTCCGACCCAGCTTCCCTGAGCGATACAGGAACCGGTTTTTCCGGCGACATCCATCGTTGAATCAACGCCGCGCCGCGCCGTTCCGTAAGTTGCCGCGCCGACCATTCCCGGAATCACTTCGCGTATTTTATCCTGGGGAAGCGTGAGAACGCGGCGCATTTGCCCGTGAAAATTCGCCTGTTCGATTTTGGTGCGCGGAATTTGCGGCACGATCATTTTTCCGCCGTTGGAAATCGCCGAAACTAAAACGGCGAGCTGGAGCGGTGTGACTTCAAAATCGTCGCCGTGCGAATAGATTCGGGCGTTATTGTTGCCGAACGGCAATTTTCCGCTCGTTTCGCCATCGGCGTTAATGCCGGTCGGTTGTCCGAGTCCGAGCGTCTGCGCGTAGGAAATCATTTTGCTGTTTCCGAGACCCGCGCCGACAGTTTGAAAATAGCTGTTATTGGAAAAAGCCAGCGCGTCGTCCAGAGCCATCGGAAATCGGCGCGTCGAGATATTGCCGTTCGGATCAATGACATTTTCATTGATTCCGGCGATTGCCGTGACGAGTTTGATCGTCGAACACGGTTTGAAACTTTTCCGAATCGCCCAATCCTGATTGACGATGGTCAAAACTTTTCCGGTTTGCGGTTCCAGCACGACGACGGTTCCGGCGCGGGTTCCGAGCGCGCTGACGGCGGCGCGGCGCGCTTCTAAATCTTCGCCTTCGGTATTGTCATTTGAGATGTTTTCGATTGTTTCGGCACGCAGTCCGCTTTCAAACGCGAGCTTTCGCGCCTGCGCTTCACGAATCGCCTGCTGGCGGCGACGCTGTTCATCCAAAGCCGCCTGCCGCCGCGCTTCCTGCGCGGCGCGTTGTTGATCGGCTTCAATTTTTGCCTGCCGTTTCGCTTCCGCGTCCTTTTGCAGATCAGCTTTGCTTTTTGCTGTTTTTCCTTTCACCGGCGCGTTTTTTTTATCAATCGCAGCGGTTTTTTGGTCGGCAGTTTTGGCGGTTTTGTTTTTAGAAACGGATTGACTCGATTTCTCGGTCGGCTTGGAAACAGCTTTTTTCTTTTGGGCGTTGATGCCGGCGGCAAATAAAATTAATACGCAGAAAAACGCGGCGGCAGAATTTGCAAGACACTTTTCGGGGGAAAATGACATCGTAAAAAACCTCTGAATTTTATAATTTGGAGAGTAGTTAAAAGAGAAAAGTTAAAACGCTTACCGAACTGAAAATCCGATTGTCTCTAAACTTTGCTTCAAAAGCTAAATAAGAATATAACATTGACAGCGAAAAATCACCAAGAGAATTTCGGGAAAGTGAAAAATAAAAAATGAGAGTAAGTTTCTTCAACACATTTCGCGGCAGACTTTTAATAATTTTGGCGTTTCTGCTGATTGCGACGCTCGGCGTGCAGTATTATCTGAATCTCAAAACGCAGCGGGAAAACAATAATCTGCGCGCGGCACAGGAACAAGCGTTGATCGCGGGAATGGTTCTCGGCTTTAGCGGAATGTCTTCCAGCGAGTATATGCAGGACTTAATTAAAAGCGGAAGACAGCCTTTTTTTGACGCGCAAACCGCCCAGCGTGTCAAAGATGTCATAATTATCAATAATGAATGGCAAATTTACGATAGTCTCAATCCTAATTATCTGCCGACGACCGAAAACGGCGTGACTAAATATCATAACTTGAGCGAACTAAAAAATTTACCGCCGCTGATCGAAGACGAAAAAAAGCTCGGCGCGGATATTAATAAATTTCCAAATTCAGACGAAATATTAAGTCAGGATACGGACGGCGAAGCCCACGCGATTCCGATTCAAACCACGCGGGGACGCTGGTATGTGATGGTTATTTTGGAAACCGACAAAAAAGAAGCCGCCGCCAAAGCCGCTAAACCGCTCGTTTACACGCTGCTCGTGCTGCTGCTTTCAACGATTATCACGATTTTTCTGGTGTGGCGTTTCACGCGCCCGATTGCCAATTTGTCGGACGCGGCGCGGCGCGTTGCCGCCGGTGATTTAGGCGTTCGCGTCGAAGGCGCGAAGCGCGGCGATGAAATCGGCAAATTGACCAGCCAATTCAACGAAATGACCGCGGAACTGGAAAAAACGCGCCAGCTTGAATTCCGATTACAGGAAACGGAAAAAAGCGCGGTCGTCGGCAGATTAGCTTCGGCAATCGCGCACGAAATTCGCAATCCTTTGAATTACATCAACTTAACTCTCGACCATTTGCGTAAAAAATTCGCGCCGGAAGACGCGGAAAAACACGCGACTTTTGAAAAACTAACCGCGCAGCTAAAAACCGAAGTCGGCAGAATTAACCGCCAAATTTCGGATTTTCTGAGCTATTCGCGCCCGCTCAAATTGGATTTACAGCCGATTGATGTCCTGGATGTCATCAAAGATTCGCGCCGCATCATCGAACCGCAAGCCGAAGAATTAAATATCAAAATCAACTTGGTCGAACGCGAAAACGTCCCGAAAATTCTCGGCGACGCGGCGGTTTTGCGCTCGGTGTTTAATAATTTACTGTCAAACGCGATGCAGGCGATGGAAAAAACGGGCGGAAATATCAATATGACACTCTCGCCGGACGAAAATTTTGTTAAAATCGAAGTCGCCGACAAAGGCATCGGCATTTTGGACGAACATTTACCGAAAATCTTCGAACCTTATTTTTCCACCAAAGAGACTGGAACGGGCTTGGGTTTGGCGATTGTACAAAAAATTATCGAAGATCACAACGGAACAATCGAAGTCGCATCAAAGTTGGAAGAAGGGACAATATTCACGGTGAAATTGCCGAAAGCGAAAGATATTTAGCCACGAACAAACACGAAATTTCACGAAAGTTCGATTAAATTTTGTTTGTGTTTATTCGTGTTTGTTCGTGGCTGATCTTTTTCTATGGCAAAATAAAAGTATGGCTAGAAAATCAATTTTAGTAGTTGACGACGAAAAATCTCAGCGCGAGATTTTGGAGATGATTTTGTCGGGCGAAGGTTACGACGTGACGACGGCTTCGAGCAGTCAATCACTATTCGTTCGATTTTAATTCATCAACCATCTTAACTGCGCCTTCAATGTCGCCTTTGTAAACAATTTGTTTGTTACGGTTAATAACAAAAGTCGTCGGATAGCCTTTGACACCATATTTTTCGGCTAAGTCTTCGTCTTTCGTAATTACAACAGGAAAACTGTGTTCTTCTTCACGAATATCACTAAATGCTTGATTCGGTTTATCTTCTTCTATCGGACTATTAACCGCTAATATCATCAATGACGAATCATTTTTATATTTGTCGTAAACGGTTTGAACTTGCGGGAATTTTTTGAAACAAATGCCACAAGTAGTTGTCCAAAAATCAAGTAAAACAATCTTGCCGTCAAAATCTTTATTGGTGAACAAATTTTGTTGCTCATCATAAGCCTCAAATTTGGTTGGTAGGGTGAATGCTTCAACTTTTCCGGTAAATGTTCCAAAATTAGATTTGTGGATCCAATAATCCCATCCCTGATAAAACATAAAAACTATAAATAAACTAGAAAAGAAGAAAGGAAGTAAGTTAAAAGGACGTTTAAAACGAAGGTAAAAAAAGCCGCTCATCATTCCGCAGATGTGAAATAAAAACATTGGGAGTGACCAAATTTCTCCAACAAAGTATCCATAAATTACGCCGGGGTCAAGCAAACATCGAATAACGAATAGCAGTAAAAGAATATTCCAAGTACTCGTTTTGTTTCCAAACTTTTTTATGCAGTAAATAGTTAAGTAAAAATATCCGATGAATCCCAATGTTGAGTTAAAGCTTATACGATAATCACTAACAATTGCAGCTAACAAGAGTAGCAACATTGAAAATACAAAAACTTTGAAAATTATTTTGTAATCCATCTATTTACAATTTAAAGAAAGAAAGATTGGCAATTTGATAAAAGAGGATCAGAAAAGCTGGAAATAATATTTATATTGCTTAAGTTACGCAGTTAAAAAATACAGTTTAACTGCGTAACTTCTGTTTTCAGTTTATAGTCAAGAAGTTAGAATTTTCGATTCTCCTATAACTTACAGACATAACCGCAAGCGGTTCCACCGAGCCATCCACAACCATCTTTTGTTTTATCGCAAGTTCCGTTGACACAAGTAAGATCAAGCCCGCAATACCAATTACATACGCAGTCGGCTGCAAATATTGCAAAAACCTCTTCTCTCGAAAAGAGTTGAAACGCTTTCGGTTCAAGCGAATCAAGTGTTTTGGTTTCTTCGTTTCTAACCTGTCCTTCCAATGTTGGATAATCAAATGCCGTAGGAGTCATCAAAGAAAGCACCTCAGTAATAAATGCACGTTGATCTTTCGTAAGTTTTGTGGTGGCTAAGTGGTAAATCAATTGAGCCTTCCAAAAATTACTTTTATCAATTAACGATGCTTTTCGTATCGTTTTTTTTCTTGCACTTAAATTATAATCAAGTATGTCCTCGTATTTTCGTAAAAGTGAAACATCTGATTTTTTGTCACCATTCATATTAGCAAAAATTTCATATGCTTCATTGGGAGGAAAAATTGACAATGTTTTTTCTTGAAGTTCATCTGAATATTTTTTTGCAATCAACACTTTCTCAGGACTATTTTTTTCGTATGTATCAGCCGAAACTTTTGAGATTGTTTCCAAAATTAAACCCTTTTGTTCGCTTGTCAAATTTTGGCGATTGATAAAATTCAATGCAAGTTGAATTCTGAAAACATTGGCTTTTTCTTCACTTGGCAAATTGGAAAAAGCTTTTTGCCTTGCACCGGAAGGTAAAGACATTACATTAACAAAGTTTGTTAATGTTGGGCTATCAATTGCAATAGATTGCGGCATTACAAATTTTGCACCCGAACAAGGTTTTTCAGGTTTTTCAGATTTAACCGAGTTAATATTTTGAGCGAAGTATTAATTGTAAATAGGCTAAAAAGCCCTGTGAATAGAAGTGTAAATAACGCTAAGTTGTTTTTTTTCGTTCATTTAAGTAACCTCCAGAGATTTTAAGTTTAATTCTCAAGATAAATAAAAAGATTTTGTGAACGCCTCAAACTTGAGAAAGAGAACTTTAGAGAACTTACAAATTTTCACGGATTTTATTTACAATTTGGTTTATACTCTCATTTAAGTTTAAAAGCAAGAAAAAATTTTATGGCAAGGAAAAGCATATTAGTCGTTGACGACGAAAAATCTCAGCGCGAGATTTTGGAGATGATTTTGTCGGGCGAAGGTTACGACGTGACGACCGCGAGTTCGGGTGAAGCGGCGATGAAATTTGTCGCCGACCGGCATTTTGATCTGGTTTTGACCGATTTTAAAATGACGGGAATGAGCGGTTTGGATTTGTTGAAGGAACTGACCGATTTCGATAAATCTATTATCGTCTTGCTTTTAACGGCGCACGGAACGGTTGATTCGGCGGTTGACGCGCTGCGTTTGGGAGCGTTTGATTATCTGCAAAAACCTTACGACGCGGAAAAATTATTGGACACGATTTCACGCGCACTGAACAAATTGACGACGCTCGACGCGGAGATTATTTCCGCTTCGCCGGAAATGGACAAGGTGAAAAAGCTGATTTTGAAGGTCGCCAAATCGAGTTCGACGGTGCTGATTCGCGGCGAATCGGGAACGGGAAAGGAATTGATCGCGCGGGCGATTCACAACAATTCGCTGCGAACGGACGAAGTTTTCCAAGCCGTCAACTGCGCGGCGATTAACGAAAACCTGCTCGAATCGGAACTTTTCGGACACGAAAAGGGAAGTTTTACCGGCGCGGTCGGCGAGAAAAAAGGTCTTTTTGAAGTCGCCGACGGCGGAACTTTGTTTCTGGACGAAATCGGCGAACTCGACATCGCTTTGCAGGCGAAAATACTGCGGGCGTTGCAGGAAAAGCAGATTCGGCGCGTCGGCGGCACGAAAGAATTAAATACGGACGTGCGCGTCGTCGCCGCGACCAACCGCGATTTATTAAAGATGTCGCAGGAAGGACGTTTCCGCGAAGATTTATATTATCGCCTTAATGTTTTGAGTATTGAAATTCCGCCGCTTCGTGAACGTCGTTCGGACATTCCGGTTTTGATGGAATATTTCCTAAAAAAACATACGCGCGACACCAAACGCGACATAACAATTAACGCCGAAGCCCGCAAATTACTGGAAAATTACAGTTATCCGGGCAACGTCCGCCAACTCGAATCGGCAATCGAACGCGCCACGCTGCTGTGCGAAAACGACACGATCACAATTGACGATTTGCCGCCCGAAATGACGCAGGAATCAACACCCGTTTCCGCCGACGAACTTTTCAAACTGCCGCCCGAAGGCGTAAATTTTGAAGATGTCGAACGCAGTTTGATAATGCAGGCGATGGAGCGCACCGACAACAACATCACCAAATCAGCAAAAATGCTCGGTTTAACTTTTCGCACTTTGCAATACAGACTGGAAAAATTCGGCATCAAACGCGACGGCACGGAAGAAGATGAAGATGATTCATAAAATAGTTGATGATAAAATTTGTGTGAGGTTTAAGTTATGAGAACAGTCATTGTGACAGCGGAAAACAACAGATTCAGAGCGGAATTTGATGAAAAAGAATCTTACGGGCAAACAATCGGTCGGGCGATTGATGCTTTGAATGAGAAATTTGAAAATTTTGATAATAAGACACTTTATATTTTGCAAAAATTTCAACCCGATGAATTTTTTACTGCCGAACAGCGAAAACGAATGTCCGAACTCACGGGCAAACTCAGACTTGCCCAGGAAAAAAAAGCAGAATTTAGTCTTGAAGAAAAAATTGAGTTGGAAGATTTGGTGGCGGCAGAATTAGAAGGTTCGGGAAATCGGGTAAAAAAAATCGCGGAAATGATGGATGAATAAATTCTACGAAGCAATTGCAAAACGCGCGAATAGAAAGTGCGAATATTGTCTTGCATCGGAATTGGTTTTTAATTTTTTATTCGAGATAGACCATTTTATTCCGTTATCCGAAGGCGGCACGGATGATTTGGGTAATTTGGTGCTTGCCTGTCGTTCCTGCAATTTATATAAAGCCTTTCATCAAATTGGTTTGCTGGAAGATAAAAGCGATACGCAGCTTTTCAATCTTCGCAAAGATATTTGGAGCGAAAATTTTCGGTTCGACATCGAAACTTTTGAGATAGAAGGTTTAACCGAAACCGCAAGCAGAACGATCAATCGTTTGAAAATGAATAGTTCAAAACAAATCGAATCGAGAAAGATTTGGGTTGAATTTGGAGTTTATCCGTAAATCGAAAGGAGAAAACGCGATGGAGTGGTTTTCGACATTGAGTTTGGCACTCGGCACGGCTTGGACTTCGGGAATAAATTTATATGCGACCGTTACCGTTCTCGGACTTTTGCAGAAGTTCAATTTGACGCATCTGCCGGGCGGGTTGGACGTTTTGGATAATTGGTGGATTATCGGCATCGGCGCGTTTCTCTATGCGATTGAGTTTTTCGCCGACAAAATTCCGTACGTTGATTCGGTTTGGGACGTGATCCACACTTTTATCCGCGTTCCGGCGGGCGCGGTGCTGGCTTACGCGGCGACGAATCAGACCGACGCTTCGGTGATGACGGTGGCGACTTTGCTCGGCGGCGGACTCGCGCTTTCGTCGCACGGCACGAAAACGGCGGTTCGCGCGACGGCAAATCTTTCGCCCGAACCGGTTTCCAATTGGATTTTATCAATCGTCGAAGACGTAATCGCTTTTGTCGGAACTTTTATGGCTGTTTTTGCGCCGGTTTTGATTGCGGTTATTTTATTGTTTTTTGGAATTTTCTTCGTTTGGTTCGCGCCGAGAGTCGTTCGCGCTTTGAGGCGAATTTGCAGCGCGATTCGCGCGATTTTCGCCGGCGAAAGTTTTCGGCAAGTGGCGCGGAAAGCTCCGTGAAGGCGGATTGCAGATGCCACATTCCAAATTTCAGATGTGACTTTTTCCGCCGTTGCTCGCGCGGACTTCTGCATTCTGTGTTCCAAAATCAATTCATTTCAATTTTGAATTTGTTCGCTCAAAACTTTTGACCAACAAAAAACTGGTTCCCAAACAACTTATGGTGTAGAGCAAGTATGTCGCGTGACTGAGCCAGAGCGGGTGAACATTGGAATCGCCCAACGTCAGAGTCTCAGTCGGATTAATCAGCACGAAAATTTCCGTGGTTCCGATGAGAAATCCGATAATAAACAGCAGCATTGCAAATATCATTTTAGCAAAACTCATTTTTTAACCTCCAAATGCGTCCGCGCTTCCCACAATTCGGGGAAGAATTTCTTGTCCAAAGTCGTTCGCAGATAGCCCGAACCTTCCGAACCGCCCGTGCCGCGTTTCATTCCGAGCATTCGTTCGACCATTAAAACGTGGTGATAACGCCACAGCGCGATGTTTTCATCGTGTTCGATCAGCAAATCCTGCATTATAAAAAGCTCGGCGTATTTTTCCGGGTGCGTCAAAATTTCGACGATTGATTTAACTTTTGCTTCAGTGTTGCCAACTTCAAAACCTTCGCTTTTCAACAGATTCCAAAACGTATCGGCAAGGCTCGGCGCGTCAAATCTTGTAGTCAAACGCCGGTGCGCGAATTCGTCAAATTTGAAAAAGTTAAGAATTTTTTCGTCCTTTGCGCCCGAAACGAATTCGAGTTCGCGGAACTGCGTTGATTGGAAACCGCTCGCCGGATTGAGTTTATCCCGAAATTCCAAAAATCCGATTTGCGCCATTGTTTCCAAAATATGAATCTGCGTGATAATCACGCGTTCAATCGCCGTCACCGATTTCAGCGAATGATTGGCGCGAAACATTCGTTTTTCGTTCATCCAGCCGATTGTCGCGTCAATTTCGTGGAGAATCTGCTTGAACCAAAGTTCGTAAGTTTGATGAATGACGATAAAAAGCAGTTCGTCGTGGCTGACCGGATTAGACAATGTTTCCTGCAAATTGATTAATTCGGGAACTTTCAGATATTCATTGTAAGAAAGCAGTGCTTTATTTCCGTATTCAATCATATATTTTATAGTTTTTGTCTGCCGGTTTTTCAGTTTATCTTCGTTTATCAGACGGTTTATGTCAATTTTGTTGAGATTATTTGACAAAATTTAATAAAATGTAAAAAAGGTCTTGACAGACGCGTGAGTTTCGGTTAAATTTTCCATCGTTCTATCAAAAAACAACACCTGAAACCGAATCTAAAATCTTGCAGTTGAAGATTTTTTACCTGTTAGAAAATGAGTATTTTCTCATTTTCGTCAGGCTGCATAAAATCAATCTGAAATATTTCAGCGCGATTGGCTGCAAAAGTTGTTTTTAACCTGTGTTTTTTATCACGGAAAACGCCGACGTTTAGAACTCAGATAAATGAACATCAAAATTGTTCAAAATTAAATTCACTGAAGTTTGTAGGAGGAATTAGAAAAAATGTCAAAGACAATTGGTAAGGTTAAATGGTTTAATAACGCAAAAGGCTACGGGTTTATTGAGCAGCCCGGCGAACAGGATATTTTTGTTCATTACAGCTCGATTGCCGGCGACGGTTATAAAACTTTAACACAGGGGCAGGACGTTGAGTTTGAAGTTACCACCGGACCGAAAGGTCCGCAGGCGGAAAACGTACTGCGAGTTTGAGAAAATAGTTAAATTATCCGAACGCTTTTGATTTCCGAAAATCGAAGGAGTTTATCAAATAAAAAAAGCGGCTTTTCAACAAAGCCGCTTTTTTATTAAAAATTTGTCCGCCGGTCAACTGATTTCTTCGCCTTTTGCTTTTAATAATCTGCGCCACAATTCGCGGTAAGAGGTGAAGCGCGAAACTACGGAATTAAACTGATAACGCTGCGCGTACGTCAAATTTCGGTCATCGGCGATGCGTTTGATGTTCGATTCAAGCCGCGCTTTGGCTTCGAGCGGCGCGCGTTTCAAACCGCCGTTAAAATAAATATCAAAATCAATTTTCAGTTTGCGAATGTCTTCTTCAATACGCCCGATTTGCTGGTCAACATCCGCCGCTTCTTCCTGTTTGGTCTGTGTCTGCCGATACAATTTGTTGCCGATAAGTGCCATTTTGTAAAAAGTCCTTTTCCCAATTTTGGAATTCGTGTTCCTTTTAATAAGAAATGTTCAACGCCGCGCTTATTCCTTTTTTACAAACTAAAATTGCTCTTACTCTTTACGATTGACGAATTACGAATTACGATTTAGGTTTAAGCAATCTTATGAAAAATCGGGAAACGACCAATCACACCGAAGTTTTGCGGCGGCTGCCGTCGGTTGACGCGCTGCTGCGTTCGGAAACGGCGAGTAAATTATTACCGGAAGTCGGCGCGAAACATCTGACGGTGTTGATTCGCGGCGTGGCGGACGCGCTGCGGCGCGAAATTCAGGCGGAAATGACCGATCATTCAACTAACGTCACCGAATATTCGCGCGAAATTTTATTCGACGAGGCGGAAAAGCGTCTGAACTCTGTCTGGCAAGGCGAGCAAAATTCAGGTTTGCGGCGGGTTATCAACGCGACCGGCGTGATTATTCACACGAATTTGGGACGCGCGCCGTTGTCGGAAAACGCGCGAAAAGCGATTTACGAAGAATCCGGCGGATACTGCAATCTCGAATTTAATCTAGAAACCGGAAAGCGCGGCAGACGCGGGGCGCGCGCCGAAAATCTGCTCGCCGCACTGACCGGCGCGGAAGACGCGCTGATCGTCAACAACTGCGCGGCGGCGTGCGTTTTGGTTTTAACCGCGCTGGCAAAAGGCGGCGAAGCGATAATTTCGCGCGGCGAACTGGTCGAAATCGGCGGCGATTTTCGCATTCCCGACGTGATGACGCAATCCGGCGCGATTTTGCGCGAAGTCGGCGCGACCAATCGGACGCGAATTTCCGATTACGAAAACGCGATCAGCGAAAACACGCGTTTAATGGTCAAAGTGCATCCGTCAAATTATCGGATAGTCGGATTTACCGCCGCGCCGCAGTTGTCTGAAATTGCCGCGCTCGCACATCGAAATGGTCTGTTACTTTACGAAGATGCCGGTTCGGGCGCGATGTTCGATTTGAGCGAATACGGTTTGACGGACGAGCCGATCATCACCGATTCGATAAAAGCGGGCGCGGATATTGTCACTTTCAGCGGCGACAAACTTTTGGGCGGGGCGCAGTCGGGTTTGATCGTCGGGCGGCGGGAAGCGGTTGAAAAACTGCGAAAACATCCGCTTTACCGCGCTCTGCGGATTGATAAACTAATTTACGCCGCGCTCGAAGCGACGCTCGAATCTTTCAGACGCGATGCGGCATTGCGGGAAATTCCCGTTTTGCGAATGCTTTCCGCGACGAATGATGGGATTAAACAAAGAGCCTTAAATTTCATCCAAAAGCTGCGCGAAAAACTCGGCGAGAACTCCGCTTGGCAGTTTGAAATCATCGAAGGAAATTCGGTCGTCGGCGGCGGTTCCGCGCCGACAGTTCAGCCGGCAACTACTTTAATCGCTGTAAAACACAAAGGAATGTCGGCGGCAGATTTAGAGGGACATTTGAGAATGGCAAAACCGCCGGTTATCACGCGCATTTTGGATGATAAGGTTTTGATTGATCTGCGGACGGTTTTTGAGAACGAGGAAATAGATATTTTGAATTTTTTGATACGAATGTAAAATTCTAATTGGATTTAATTTTTATATTAAATTTACTATAATTTTTGTATTCCATAGTTAATCTTGTTTGCAGTGTGGGAGTAATTTTAAATTTGTCTGTTTTTAACATTTGCGCCTGATTGCTAATCTGCGGACTAAAATTTTCGACGACTATTTTTCGCGGTAAATAAATTCCAAAGTTGCTTGGTTGATAAAAATACTCTTCTTTAATCACAACAAATAGTTCGGTGAATTTTGCCGAATCAATGGCAAACTCACTGACAAATTTTAAGACTTTATAATTATTCAAATCCAGCCAAATAGTTCCGCGATAATTTTTTTTTGTTACTTCTAAAGATTCAGGCACTTCAACTTTTATGTTGATACCGGGATTTTCAGCGACTTGTTGAAATTTTACAACGACCGCTTTTTTGCCTTCGATAACTTCTCTGCCGGTTTCTTCGAATTCAAAAGATGAAATTAAATTTGGAGCCAATGGTGAAGCCTGTGTTGATGTAAGTCCATAAAACTTCAACCCTTTGTCGAAACGTGAACTTTCTTTGTTCAGTTTCTCCAATTCTTCCGCAAAAGATTTTGCGTCGGCAAGTTTGGCGAATACTTTCAAGGCGCGTTTGTCGCTGTCACTGACTTTTTTGCCGTCAACTGAGCGAACGTTGTGAAATTCGCCGATACTTCCCTTGTTATTTTCCGGTTCGTAAACGATCAAATCGGATAAAACTTTCTTTTGGTTTTTCAAATTTCCATTTTCATCAAAAATCTCAAACGTCTTTGTTTCTTCAGCCGTCAAATTTTTGAAAATATCCGAATATTCGGAAGTTTTTTCAGTCGCTTTGGCAAGTAAATTTTGTAATTCCGTGCCGGATAATGTTTGACCGTTCGCGGATACAAATAATGTTAAAAAAAGCGCAAAGAAAATCGGTATGTGAAAAAACTTCTGCATATAAACTAACCATTTTTTTGTGAAAAATCCTTCATAAAATCAACCAGTGCTTCAACGCCTGTCTGCGGAAAAGCGTTGTAAATCGAAGCGCGAATGCCGCCGACGCTGCGGTGTCCTTTTAATCCGTCCAAATCTCGCGCGGTCGCTTCCGAAGCGAATTGTTTTTCCAAATCTTCCGACGGCAAATTAAAAGTAACGTTCATCAAAGAACGCGCGTTTTGGTCGGTGTGTCCGCGATAAAAACCATCGCTGGTATCAATCGCGTTGTAAAGAATGGCGGCTTTTGCCTTGTTTTTCTTTTCCATTGCAGCCAAACCACCGTGGTTTTTGATATGTTCGCAAACTAAATTAATGATATAGATTCCCCAGGTATTCGGCGTGTTGAGCATCGAATCGTTTTTGGCAATCGCGCGATAATCGAGCATCGAATATTGATTTTCGGGAACTTTAGCAAGCAAATCGTCGCGGATAATAACCAAAGTTACACCGCTCGGTCCGATATTTTTCTGCGCTCCGGCGTAAATCATCCCGTATTTTTCGATGTCAATCGGTTTCGAGAGAATATTTGACGAAGCGTCGCAGATGATCGGAATTCCTTTGCCGTCCAAATCATACTTAAACTCAACGCCTTCAATTGTTTCGTTGGAAGTGTAATGAACGTATTCGGCGTTCGTGCTGAAATTTAGATCGTCCTGCGCCGGGACGGATTTGAAATTTTCGGCAGCGGACGAATAAATCACCGTCGGATTGCCGCGTTTTTTCGCTTCCTTTAACGCTTTTTCGCCCCACGCGCCGGTGATGACGTAATCGGCGGTTTTATTTTCCGGCAAAAAATTGAGCGGAATCATTGAAAACTGCAAACTCGCGCCGCCTTGAAGAAAAAGAATTCGGTAATTTTCGGGAATATTTAAAAGTTCGCGGATGCCGCCGACCGCGCCTTCGAGAATCGGCGCGAAATGTTTTGAACGATGACTGATTTCCATCACGCTCATTCCAATTCCGCCCAATGAAAGCAGTTCGCTCCGGGCTTTTTCCAAAACTTCGACGGGCAGCACGGCGGGTCCCGCGCTGAAATTATAAATTCTTTTCGTCATTTGATCTCCTTGAAATATCCGCTCAATGATGAAAGTTAAGATAGCACAGCGCGAAAATTTATAAAATTTTGATAAATTAACTTTTCCGCTTCAAACTTCGGGCGCGAATGAGTTAGAATACCTTTTATCATAACAACTTTTTTTGGGATGTCGGCATCTTAAAAAGGCGTTTTTCGCTTAGACTACAAACAACATATTTTTGGAGGATTCTAATGTTTCGTAAAAATTATTTTACATTTCTCTTAGCAATTGCCTTATTTTCAGCAGGCAGCATTGCTACTTACGCTCAAACCGCTCCGGTCAGCGGAACCGTTGAGATGACAAAAGCGGACAACACGACCGCGCCGGTTCAGGGAGCTTTGGTGGAAGTTTTCAGAACCGACCAGAAAGGCAAGTTTCCGTCGGATAAAACCGGCAAAAAAGGCGATTTCGCTTTCGCCGGTTTGCCGCTCGGCGCGACTTTCGCTTTTTCTGTCAGTGCGCCGAATATTGCTCCGCGTATTATTCCCAATATCAGAGCCGGTGCCGATAAATTGGTGATTACGGTAACTGAAGGCGACGGCAAGCGTTTGACGGAAGATGAAGTCAGACAATCGCTGACGGCTCCGGCATCAACTGCCGCCGCCGGCGGAACGACTCCCGCCGCCGCTGCCCCCAAAGAATTAACGGCGGAACAAAAGAAAGCTAAGGCGGAATATGAAAAAGAACTTGCCGAAGCAAATGCTAAAAATGATAAAATAAAAAATGCTAACGAAGTCATCAATAAATCGGTTTCAGAAGGAAACAAAGCCTTTGAAGCGAAAAATTACGATCTGGCAATTTCCAAATTTGACGAAGGCATTAACGCCGACCCGAATTTTGCGGGAAGCGCGCCGATTCTGCTGAACAATAAAGCTCTTGCGCTGACGATTCGCGGGACGAATAACTATAATGAGGCGATCAAAGGCGGCGCGGCATCAAAAGCCGCCGCGATGGAATCGGTCAAAAAAGATTTCAGCGACGCGATTGCCGCTTCCGACCGGGCATTGGAAATTCTGAAAACCGCGACGGCAAACGATCCGGCGGTTCAAAAGACTTATGAAGGTGCCAAATTTAACGCCTTGTCGAATCGCAAAGAAGCCTATCGTTTAATGATTAAAACGGGAGCTGACCGCACTAAAGGTAAGGAAGCTCTCGCCGCGTTTCAGGAATATATGACGGCTGAACCGGATGCGAAAAAGAAAGCCGACACGCAGCTCGCGCTGGGGGAAGCTCTTCAGGATTCAAACGACTTCGATCAGGCGATTGTCGAATTTGAAAAGGTTCTGGCGGCAGACGCTAAAAATGTGGACGCGCTGGCGGGAGCCGGTTTCAGTTTGGTCAATGTCGGTTATATCAACAACGACAAGGAAAAATTGCAACAGGGCGCGAATTACCTGCAAAAATTTACCGAAGTCGCACCCGACGGCAATAAATACAAAGACGATGCTAAAGCCCTGCTCGAATCACTGAAAAAAGAGCAGAACGTCGCTCCGGTGAAAACCACCAAAAAGAAATCGTAAAAGCTGTAAACGAAGAAGAAATCGTAAAAGCTGTAAACGAAGAAAAGAGGCTGAATATTAGGTAATATTCAGCCTCTTTCGCTTGGCGTAACTTCGGCAAAATTTACTGGTTGCGAATGACCGCGCCTTTGATGATCTCGACATTCTGCGGCGTTTTGATGACTTTGCCGGGAACAAATCCCATTTTTTCAGCGCGGCGCAGGATGTTTTGATAAACCGCGTCACTCATTTCCGGTGTGCGGCTTAAAATCCAGAAATATTCACGTTTCGGGTCGGCGACAACGGCATATTGGTAATTGTCATCTAAATCCACAATCCAGTAATCACCCCAAACCGAAGACAAAAACGAGAGAAAACCGGGCGCGAAACGAACTTTGAGTTTCGCATTCGTGGCGGTATCAACTACTTTAGCCGTTCCTTTCGCCTCATCGGTCGTGCCGTTTTTTTTCACGCACTGATTTAAAACAGCAATCGTTCCGTCATCGTTCAACGTATAAGTCGCCGTTGTGTTGCCGACGCATTGCTTCTGAAATTTGTTGGGATAACGGGCAGTTTCATACCATTTCCCGCTATATCGTTTCAGGTCAACTTTCGGTACCGTCTGTAATTCCGTCGAAGCCGCCGCTTTGTTTTGCTGGGCGAAACAAACTGCCGACAAAATCAGCAAAGATGGTAAAACCGCTGCAATTATTATCTTTTTCACGCTCAAATCTCCTCAACTTATGTATAATCTGATTTATTAGTAGAAGCAAACGGCTTGTTAAAGTTTGCTTTTTATTGTTTTCAGTTTTTATAATTTACTAACGATTCAAATAAAAATAAATTTTATGCCGATTTACGAATATAAATGTTTAGATTGTGATTCACGCGTCGAAAAAATGCAAAAGACTTCGGACGAACCACTGACGGTATGTGAAAATTGCGGCGGAAAGTTGGAAAAACAATGGTCGCTTTCTGGTTTTCAGTTTAAGGGAGGCGGCTGGTATGTGACCGATTACGCCAATAAAGCGAAGGAATCGGGCGCGGAAAAATCCGAAAAGACTAACCGGAGCGAAAAATCGGAAAAAAATGCGACGACCGAATCAACCGTCGCGCCGGAAAAAGCATCCAATCAGACAAACGACACTTCCAACTCTAAAAAAGACGCGGCAAAGAACGAATGAGGTAAAAATATGAAATTTTCGGCGGGCAAAGTTTGGCAAATAAGTTTTGTCGTGTTGGTTACTATGACGGCTGCCGCCGCTCAATCGCGGAATAGCGTCAGAACGTCAACAAATACGGACGGCACGATTTTAAGCGTTGTCGCCGCCCGCACCAATGATGTTAAAGAACCGATCAAACCCGAAAATTTGTATCTTTATGAAAATGGCATCGAACAAAAAATCAAAAATTTCAGCTTTGACCCGTCGCCGTCGAGAATAGTTTTGCTGGTTGATAATTCGCAAACCGTTCCCGCTGATGTCGAAAAACTGAAAAAGGCGGCGATGGAATTTGCCTACGAAATCTTCGATGGCGATCAGCTTTACGTCATCGCTTATGACGAAAAAGCCGAAATTGTTCAGGATTGGACGGATGATGCGAAAAAGATGGAAACTTCGCTCGCCACTTTTCGCAAACAGGGTAATCCGTATCTTTTCGACGCGCTCGACAGCACGCTCGATGAAGTTTTGATGCCGCTGATGCCCGGAACGCGCAAGACGGCGATTGTCGTCATCGGCGACGGACTTGATCGCGGCAGCAAAGTTTCCTTCGATAAAATTCTGGGCAAACTGCAAAATCAGAACGTCGCCGTTTACGCCCTGCAAATGCCCGACCGCACCGGCGGCGCGTACCGCCGCGATCAGCCGAAACCCGCCGAAGTTATCACGAAACTGGCGGAAGGCACGGGCGGGAAAGTTTTTCCGATTGACGACGCGCAAGCCGCCGCCAAATCCATCGCCGACGAACTGAGAAAAAACCGTTATCTGCTCTCGTATTTTCCGATTAACACGTCTTCCTACGACGCGCGGCGGGTTTTTCTGATCGCCGACGACGGCATTTCAGTTCGCACCAAAAACGCCCAGCCGCCGGATGTGAAGTGAAAAGCGCGAGGTTTCGAGTAAAAATTCACAAACAGTTATTTACCGGTTAAAATTGGAAATTACGCGATGATTTTGATCTGTCATTTTTGTTGCAAACATTATTCTTGACATCGGCTTGCCTGTGATTTACGTTGGAACGGAGCAAAAATTCTATTTTAAAACGTCAAACTTAAAAATCGCATTTGATTTATTTGCAGAAAATAAGGAGCTAAAGCCGTGAGCGATTCCAAAAATTTTCCGAAACCGCCGCCGCCCGACGATTTTTCTAAAACCACGCCGAATATTCCCATTTCAGATGAAGACAAATATTCAGGCGGCTGGGGAAAAACCAATTACAATTATCCGGCACAGCCGCCCGCTGATGATTGGGGAAACACAGTCGCCAATTACCGACCGAAGGATAATCACGAAGATTTCGGCGACACATATCTTCCGGTGGCAAATAAGCCGAAGGTTCCCGATTGGGGCATAACGCAGGCAAATATCAATATTCCGAACGAGGATTTCGGCGAGAAACAATTTTCTTCCGGCAGTCAAAATGAACAATACGGCGCGACCACGCCTTATTTTCGTCTTCCTGAAGCCGAACGCGCCAAATATCAAAATATTCCGCCGACTCCGACACAGGAAGCTGAAAATAAAAAACAGGAAGAGAAGAAAAAAGGCGGCGTTCCCGCTTGGCTGTGGATTTCGGGCGGCTTGCTGTCAATGTTTCTCTTTGCCGTTTTTGTTCTGCTGGTCGTTTATATTTTCCTTTTCAATAAGACCGGATTTGAAGTGGCGGTGGTCAATGCGCCGCCGGGCAGCCGCGTGATGGTTGACGGAGTTTTTTGGGGCATCGCTTCAAAAGACGGGTCAATAAATCTCCAAAGTTTGAAAGCCGGTGAAACCAAAAAAATTGAAATTTTGCACGTCAATTACACTTGCGAACCAGAAACGGTCAAAGGAGTTAACGGAGTTGACCACGAACCGATCAGTGCCAAATGCAGACCGGTCGCTAAACCAATTGACGATCAGTGTCAGAATATCAAAGCCGGTGCTTATGATGTCGCCGAAAAATGCGCGAACAAAGCGTTAGATGATTTGTCGGAAAATTATTCGGTTGACGATCTGCTCAGGGCGATGAATTTGTATATTATTCAATTTGCCAGCGGAAAATACGACATTCCGCCGAAAAATATGGCGTTTCTGGAGCGTGCCGCCGGTTATATGAAAAAACTGCCGCCGACCGTGCAGGTCGAAGTCGGCGGACACACCGACAGCGACGGAAGCGATGAAAGCAACCAAATTCTTTCGGAAAATCGGGCGAAAGCTGTCCGGGACGCGCTGGTTAATTTTGGCATCAAGCCGGAAATGCTGACGGAAAAAGGTTACGGATCAAAACAGCCGAAGGCGGGTAACGACACCGATGACGGGAAATTCCAAAATCGGAGAATTGAATACACGGCGGTCAAGAAATAAAGTTCGAGGTTTCGAGTTCAAAAATATATCTTGAACCCGAAACCTCAAACTTATAACCGATTAACATTCAGTTGTTGCAAGCAATCTAATAATATGTGAAAATTCCTAAATATAAAGTTGTTTATAACAGGAGATTTTCGCCAGTGAAATCAGAACTTGAGAAGTTAATCGAATTACAAAAAACGGATACGAACATCCGCGAATTAAAAAAATCCATCGAATCCGCAGAAGAAAGGCGTGCCGGTCTTGAACAAGAGTTTGAACAGCACGCCTCTTCTATTAGGGAAATACAGGCAAAGCGCGATGAGGCGCAGGCGGCGCGGGCAGATTTGGAAAAGCAGATCGCCGAAAACAAAACCTATATCGAACGCGCCGACCGCAACCTGAAAAACTCCCAAAATCAAAAAGAATACGAAACCGCGATGCGCGAAACCGATGCGTTAAATAAGCAGGTTTCCGCGCTTGAAACAAAGGCTTTGGAAAAAATGACCGAGATTGAAGAAGTCGAAAAGGTTTTGGACGAACGCCGCGACGAAATAAATTCGCTGGAAGCAAATCGGGACGCGGCTTTGAAGAAATTCGACGCGGAATTGAACAAAAACAAGAAAGAATACGAAGTCGAAACGAAAAAACGTCAGGAAGTTTTCGTCACGCTGCCGACGCGAATGGCATCGGTTTACAATCGTTTAGCCCAACGCAGCCGCGACGGAATCGCCGTCGCCGAAGTCGTCAACGGTTCGTGCAGCGCGTGTTTTATGTCTTTGCGCCCGCAAATGCAGGTTGAAATGAAGACCAGCGATCAAATAATCACCTGCGAAAGCTGCACGCGCATTCTTTATCTGAATCCTGAACCAGAAACCGTCAGCTAAAAATCTTGACAATTTGCCGACTCCGGCGCGAAATTTTCAGATTGCTCCAATCAAATTTTTGCAGATACATCACTTCGTAAATTTTATTGAATCAACAAATACGCGTAAAATCGTCCGGCGATGAAAAAAGAATTTTGGAAAAACAAAGTTATATTTCTCACCGGCGCATCAAGCGGAATCGGCGAAGCGTTGGCGTTTGAAATGGCAAAACGAGGCGCAATCGTCGGACTTCTGGCGCGGCGCGAAGATTTTCTAAAACAGATCGTCGAAAAAATCGAACAAAATGGCGGAACTACGAGATACTTTGTAGCGGATGTGACCGATGCGAAAGCGGTGGCTGATGCGGCAAACAGTCTGCGAAATGAATTCGGGAAGATTGATATTTTAATCGCCAACGCCGGAATCGGCGGCAATAACGAAGAAACTCGAAACTTAAACGCCGAAGCCGTCGCCAAAGTCATCAACATCAATCTGATCGGCGCGGTCAACGCCGTTGCCGCCGTTTTGCCGTCAATGCTGGAAAACGAAAGCGGTCAATTGGTTGCCGTTTCGAGTCTCGCCGGTTTTCGCGGTCTGCCGAAATCCGCCGCATATTCAGCATCGAAAGCCGGAATGACGGCTTTTTTTGAAAGCGTTCGGTTAGACGTTCAGCACCAGGGCGTTGACGTGACGATTATTCAGCCGGGATTTATCAAAACGCCGCTGACTTCCGGCAGAGGCGCGAAAATGCCGTTTTTGATGGAACTCGATGATTCAATTCCGCATTTTCTCAACGCCGTCGAAAAACATAAAAAATTCGCCGCGTTCCCGTGGCAATTAGCGACTTTTGTGCGCGCCGGAAAGTTTTTTCCGACCTGGCTTTATGACCGAATTGCCGGACGTTCAAATTTTCGGGAATAATTGATCTCGAACGGAAATTCATCAACAAAAATCAATCGGTGAGGTGAGTTATGAAACGTAAATTTTTGGCGTTTTTTTTGTTTTTCTCAGTCATTTCAATTTTTCCGGCGAAACTTTTCGCGCAGGCAAACGCGCCGAATTATGCCGAATTGGAGAAAACAATTAGTGACGAATTAAAAGAAAAAACCGCAGTCGGCGCGGCAGTGGCGATTGTCAAAGACGATAAAGTCATTTTCGCCAAAGGTTTCGGCACGGCAAATGTCGAAACGAACGCGCCGGTTACGCCCGAAACTCTTTTTCAGGTCGGTTCAATGACAAAAACTTTCACCGCCGTGATGATTTTACAGTTGGTTGAAGAAGGCAAACTCAAACTCGACGCGCCAATCGGCGATTACGCGAAAAATCTCAGTCCGAAACTTTCAAAAATGACGCTCGCGCAATTGCTCAGTCATACTTCCGGCATTATTGACGAGCCGGACGAATTCGGCGCGGGCGACGAAAGTATGATGGCGAGTTACATTCGTTCGTGGAAAGACGATTACGCTCTTTTTAATCCCGGCGAAATTTTTTCATATTCAAATTCGGGTTACGCGCTCGCCGGTTTTGCGGCGCAGGAAGCGATGGGGAAATCGTATGTTAATTTGATGAATGAAATGATTTTTCAGCCGCTCGGAATGAAAAGCACGACTTTTCGACCGACGGTGGCGATGACTTTTCCGCTCGCCGTCGGACACACGATTAAACCGAACGAAAAACCACAGGTCGTGCGCCCGCTGCCGCAGGACGCGCGGCTTTATCCGGCGGGAACTTTCTACTCGAATCTGAATGATTTGTCGCGGTTTGCCGCCGCTTTTCTCAACGGCGGTAAAATTGACGGCAAGCAGGTGATTTCGCCGTCCGTGATCGAAAAAATGTCCGCGCCGCACGCTAAACAATTAAGCGCAACTGACGACACGAGTTATGGTTACGGACTTTTTATGAACACTGATCGCGGTGTACGCCAGATTTGGCACGACGGCACGATGACCGGCTATGTCGCGCTGCTGAAATTTGTTCCCGAACAAAAATTCGCGCTGATTATTCTGGGAAATACCAATAATATCGGTTTTATCAAAACGCACGATAAAGCATTGGAAATGTTTTTGAATCTCAAACCAAAGGAAGAATTCAAAGCGAAAACGGCTTTGCCGATGAGCGAAGCCGAAATGAAAAAATACGTCGGAACTTATTCGCAGCCGAATCGCTGGAATTCGGAAGTTTTTATCAAAGACGGCAAACTTTTCATCAAAGAATTTAACCAAGAACTGGAAATGAGGAAAATTGGCGAAAATCGTTTCTCGTTTCAATTTCCGAACGCGCCGCGCCCGCTCGAAATCAATATTCAACCGGCGGAAAACGGCAAAAGCGGATTTTTGCACCAATACGTCTGGGCGTTTAAGAAAATCGGCTGAAAGACTTTCGGCTTTGACGAAAATCGCTAAAAGTAAGAAAATTCAGAGAGTTTTTTCAAACTTGAATTGAGAAATCGGTTGAGGTCTGAATTTGCATCAATCATTCGACCAAATAAAATATGAATCTTTTACAGGCAATTATTCTCGGCATCGTTCAGGGCTTGACCGAATTTATTCCGATCAGTTCGACCGCGCATCTGGTTTTTGCCAGTCGTTTAACTCATTTATACGGCGGAAATGCCGAACAGATAACCGCTACCATCGCCGTCATTCAATTAGGTACGCTGGTCGCGGTTTTTATTTATTTCGCGCCGGACATCATCAGCATTTTGGCAGCTTTTATCCGCGATCATTTCGCGCTGTTAAATCGTAAGCGCGGGATGCGATTTTCGGGAACCGGCGGCGTGCGTCCGATGTGGCTGTCCGAAGAAGCATGGCTCGGCTGGCTGATTATCATCGGTTCGATTCCGATTGGCACGATTGGATTACTGCTCAAAAAACAGATCGAAGGTCCGGGAACGAAAAATCTCTGGATTATTGCGATAATGCTGATCGTCGTCGCGGTTCTGCTCGCTTTCGCCGAACTCGTCGGCAGTCAGCGCAAAGAACTTAGGGAATTCGGCATCGTTGACGCGCTGACGCAGGGTTTCGCGCAGGTCTTGGCACTGATGCCGGGCGCGAGTCGTTCCGGTTCAACGATTATGGGCGGACTTTTCGCCGGACAAAAACGTGAAGCTGCCGCCAGATTTTCCTTTCTGCTTTCAATTCCCGCGATTACGGCGAGCGGTCTGCTCGAACTTAAAGAATCGTGGTCACTGCTGCCGAGCGAAAGTTTCGTCCCGCTGCTCGTCGGCACGATTGTCGCGGGCGTGATCGGTTATTTTTCGATCTGGTTTCTGCTGGCTTTTCTGCGAAAAAACTCGACGGCAATTTTTATCGTTTACCGAATAATCTTGGGAAGCGTAATTCTCGTGTTACTTTGGCAAGGCGTAATAAATCCGCTGATCTAAAATTGAACATTTATAATTTATCAATGTACGGTTGGTTGCCGTTCAATGATAAATGATAAATGATAAATGAATATGAAGCGTTGGAAAATCCAAAAACACGACCGCGAAGAAGTCAAAAATCTCGCCGACTCTCTCAAAGTTTCGCCGCTGATCGCCGCTTTGCTCATCACGCGCGGCTACGAAACGGAAGAAAAAGCCCATAAATTCTTAAATCCGTCTTATGACGATCTACACGAGCCGAATCTTTTAAAAGGAATGAAAGAAGCGGTTGCGCGTATTTTAAAAGCCGTCGAAAATGATGAAAAAATTTTAATTTGGGGCGATTACGACGTTGACGGCACGACGGGAACGGTCGTTTTGCGAAAATGTCTGGAAATTCTCGGCGCGAAAACCGGCTTTCACATTCCGCACCGATTCAGCGAAGGTTACGGTCTGAATATCGAACATCTCAAAATCGCCAAAGAGCGCGGCTATTCGCTCGTTGTGACCGTTGACACGGGAACGCGGTCGTTTGAGCCGCTGACCTGGGCGAAGGAAAACGGGCTGGACGTGATCGTCACCGACCATCATTTGTCCGATGAAGTCAAAGGAAACCCGCAATGCGTGGCGATGGTTAATCCGAATCAGGCGGGCTGTGAATATCCCGACAAAAATCTCGCCGGTGTCGGTGTCGCATTTAAGTTGGCACACGCGCTGCTTCGTGAAAAGGGCAAGGAAAGTATAGTCAAAGGTTTTTTGAAAATCGTCGCCATCGGCACTATCGCTGACGTGATGAAATTAACGGGCGAAAATCGCGCGATTGTTTCAATCGGCTTGCGCGATTTACCGAAAGCGCATAATTACGGGCTGCGGGCGTTGATGGAAGTTGCCGACTGCACGGGCGAAATGACGAGCTACGCCATCGGTTTTCGTCTCGCGCCGCGCATCAACGCGGCGGGCAGAATGGACGCGGCGCGCAATGTCGTCGAGCTTTTTGAAGCCGAAAGTTTTGAAAAGGCGCGTGAATTAGCCGAATATCTCGACAGCAAAAACCGCGAACGGCAGAAAATCCAGGTTGATATTTTTGAAAAAGCTCTGCTCGAATACGTCGAAAACGGCGGAAGTGCGAATCAAGCGCATTTTGCGGTCGTCGCGGGCGAAAATTGGCATCGCGGCGTAATCGGTTTGGCGGCATCGAAAATCGCCGAAAAACTCTATCGCCCGACGATTGTTTTGTCCTTGGAAGACGGCATCGGACACGGCAGCGCGCGGAGCATCGCAAATTATCATCTGCTTTCGGGGCTGGATTCCTGTCCCGAACTTTTCGAGAAATACGGCGGACACGCGGCGGCGGCGGGAATGACGATTAAAAGCGAAAATATTGACGAATTGCGGAAAAAATTAAACGAACACGCGGCGGAGCATTTGTCGGAAGAAGATTTGCTGCCGGAAATAAAAATTGACGCGCTCGTGTCGTCAAACTCGCTAAATCTCGATTTGGTCGAAGAATTAAAACGCTTTGAACCGTTTGGAATGGGAAATCCGAAACCCGTTTTCGCCACCAAAGATTTACTAATTACGGGCGATCCGTTCGTGATGAAAGAAAAACATTTAAAGTTAAAACTACGCGACGAGCAAGGCAAAAATTTTGAAGCCGTTTGGTGGGACGGCGTGGAAAAGTCGAAAGAACAAACTTTGAAACCGCAGACGCGCATCGAACTCGCTTACACGGCGGAGGCGAATGTTTGGAATAATAATACGCGATTACAGTTGGTGGTGCGGGATTTGAGAAGTTTATAACTCGATTTATGTGAGATAAGTTTAATGATAAAATATCGTCGGAGAGGTGAAAAAATGAAAAACGGAAATGAAAAGAAAGCGGAACAACGCCCGAAACCAAAATATTCGATTCACGATTTCAAACCGAAAAAGCGATATACGCGCGAGGAACGGGAAAAAATCGAAGCCGGAAGATTGCTTTTAGAACTTATTCGTAGAGGACAAGCGGAAAATGAGCAAGCATAGAAAACCATTGTTGGATACGGGTTCATTTATTGAATATAAAAGTTTTATCAATGATACTCTGCTCGAAAAGATGAAGTTGTCAATCATAGTTCTATACGAGTTGACCGCGACGACTATTAACAAACAAGATTTCCAAGACCTAAATCAAATTCGTCAAACTTTTATCAAAAGAGGCGATTTGATAACGCCGACAATGAATGATTGGTGGGAAACGGCGAAGTTGATTCGCCGTTTGCGGTTTGGTGAAAAAACGGCTTCGGGCGGCAAAACGCCGAAAATGAAAGACGCGCACCGTCTGCAAAACGACGCTTTGATAGCGCGCACCGCCCGGACTCACGATTGTTTTGTCGTAACGACGAACGCGCACGTTTTCGGACTCTTTTTGCCGTTGATGGAAAAACTTGAAGTTATTGCCGCCGAAGAGTTTTTCGCTTGAAAATATAAATATTCTCATCAAAATTTTGCCGCCAATATAAATAAAATATACAAAGAATTTAACTTCACGGTAAGCGTTTCGCGCCGAAACGCCATCAAAAGAACAATTGTTTGGGAAAGCGCGAATTCGCCTGCTACAATTGAGCCAAAGGAATTTGACTTGTAATGTCCGAAGAAACCGTTCAGCGTAAAAACATTAAAAATTACGAGCTTCGCGCGAAAATGCCGCAAATTTTCCGCGTGTTGGCGGTTTTCGCGCTGGTTGGAACTTTAATCGCCGTCGGCATCGGATTTTATCGCGCTTACGGTTATAAAGAGTTTAGAATGAAGGGTTTACCGACCGAACTTTCCGAAAACGTGATGGCGGAAGTCAGCGGTTACGAACGGCGCGAAAGCGAAGGCGATGTTATTAAGTATTATATCAAAGCCGATAAAGCGAAGACTTTCACCGACAATCATCAGGAACTCGAAAACGTATTTTTGCAGGTTTACGACGATTCGGGCGAAAAATTTGACCGGATGACGGCGGAAAAAGCAATCTACATTCCGGCTGAAAATAAAAATTTCACGGCGTTTTTTGCCGGCGATGTGAATATCGAAACGCGCGACGCGCTGAAAGTCAAAACTGATCAATTGACGTATAAAAAAGACACTGAAACCGCCACCGCCGAAGAACCGATTGAATTTTCGCGCGAAAATGTGTCGGGAAAATCCGTCGGCGCGATTGTCAAAATGCAGGATAAAACGCTTGAGCTGTTGAAAAATGTCGAAATCAACGCTTACGGCGACGGCGAAGCGCAGACCGCCGATTTTCAGCGGGCAAAAATCACCGCCGGACACGCTTTTGTAAACCAGACAGCGGGCAAAATCGAATTCAGTCAAAACGTCGTCGTCAATGTTACGCCCAACAAAAACGCCGGTGAAACAGCACAGCCAACCGACATCAAAGCCGATCAAGCGATTGCTTTATTTACCGATAAAGTGTTGAAAAAAATTGATTTAAATGGCAATGTTGATGTTTATCAAAAGCCGACGAACGCGAGCGCAAAATGGACGAAAACGACGGCGAATCGCGCGACGGCGAAGATTGATAAGGAACTCAAACAGCTCGAACTTTTCGATAATGTCAATATCGAAACGACCGCGAACGACGCGAAACCGACGAAAATAAAGACGAGTTACGCGCTTTTTCAAAAAGATGCCGACCGTTTTGAATTGAAAAACGGCGTGGAAATCGTCACGACGGAAGACAATCAGCCGACGACGATCAAATCGAACAACGCGGTTTACGAACAGTCGAACGGCAAAATTTTGCTCGACGGCGCGGCGGAAATTACGCAGACCAACGCTTATATCAAAGGCGATAACATCACGGCGCAGTTATTTCCGAATAAAAAACTACAAAACGCTTACGTCAAAGGCAATGCTTATTTGAAACAATCAACGCCGGAACGCGCGACGGAAGTTTCGGGCAATGAATTAGACGCGATTTTCGGCAGCGATCAGCTTTTGCAGAACGCCAACGCCGTCGGCGCGGCGAGTGCGGTTTTGATTCCGGCGCAGGCGAGCGAATATTCAAAAGTTACGCTGTCCGCGCCGAACGCCGTTAAAGTCAACTTTCAAAAAGGTTTGCTCAATCAAATGCAGACCGACGGGCGAACGACGATTGCGATGGACGCGCCTGCGGGAAAAGCGGACGCGGCAAATAAAACATTGACGGCGAACGCGGTGAAAACTACTTTTAGCGCGAGCGGCAAAGATTTGGCGAAAGCCGAAGCCGTCGGAAACGCCGAACTTTACATCGAACCGCTGCAAAACTCCGCCGACAATTACAAAACGACAATCAACGCGCCGCGTTTCGACTGCGATTTCTTTGAAACGGGAAATAACGCGAAAAACTGCACGGCGACCGGAAAATCGAAAGTCGTTCGCGTGCCGACAGTTTCCGGCGAAAATCGCGGTACGCAAACATTGCTCGCTGACCAGTTAAATGCCGCTTTTAATCAACAAACGCAAGACGTTCAGCAGTTTGACGCGGTTGGCAACACGAAATTTTCCGAACTCGACCGCAACGGCATCGCCGATCAAATAACCTTTACGGCGAGCGATGAAATCGTTCGTCTGCGCGGCGGTGAACCGACGGTTTTCGATTCGCGGGCGAGAGCGAAAGCGGGCGAAATTGACTGGGACACGCGCAATGAAAAATCGTTTTTGCGCGGAAACGTCAGCACGACTTATTACAGCCAGAGTAAAACCGGCGGCGCGACTCCGTTCGGCAGCGTCAATTCACCGGTTTTTATCACAGCGAGCGACGCGAATTTCGATCACAAATCGGAAGTGGCGATTTACACGGGAAACGCCCGCGCGTGGCAGGAAAACAATTACGTTCGCGCCGACAAGTTAATTTTGCAGCAAAAACAAGGTCAGCTTGACGGCGAAGGTTCGGTGCAGAGTCTGCTTTACGACGCGAAAAAAGTCGAAAACGGTAAAGAATCAAATGTGCCGGTTTTCGCCTCCGCCAACAAAATGCAGTATGTTCACGACAAAAATCTGCTTCGCTACGAAGGAAATGTTGACATTCGGCAGGGAACTGACCGCATCGTCGCGGGCGTGGCGAATGTTATTTTGAACGATAAAAACGAAGTTTCCGAAACCATCGCGGAAAACAACGTCGTCATCACGCAGCCGAACCGCAAAGCCGTCGGAAATTACGCGCAATATATCGCGGCGGACGAAAAAGTTATTCTGCGCGGCAGTCCGGCGACCGTCGAAGACAGCGAAAACGGTTCGTCGCAGGGCGCGCAAATGACGGTTTTTATGCGTGAAAAGCGTGTCGTCAGCGAAAGTAAAACCGAACAGACCAATACCGGCAGAATTCGGACGGTTTATAAAATTAAAAAGCAGTAGAAATCAAAAATGCGGTAAAAATTATCAAAGCTCAGGTAAAATTCACTCTCTCGATTTTTCCTTTTCCTGATTTTTCACATAAACTTTTCAATGAATGCTAAATTTTTTTCGCGGCGAAAAATCTAACTCATCAAACGGTAATTACTCAAATGTTCCGGCTGATTCTCTTTCCGCGCTTCATTTACAGAAAACTTACGGTCGGCGGCGCGTCGTCAGTGATGTTTCACTTTTCGTTAGACAAGGTGAAGTAGTCGGACTTTTAGGCGCGAACGGCGCGGGCAAAACGACGACTTTTTATATGATGACCGGACTGGAACGCGCCGAAGAAGGGAAAATTTTTTTGAACGGTCAGGACGTAACGAATTTGCCGATGTATCTGCGGGCGCGGTTGGGACTCGGATATCTGCCGCAGGAGCCTTCGATTTTTCGCAAAATGTCCGCCGAACAAAATATTCTCGCCGTTCTGGAGACGATGAAAATGAAACGCGCGGCGAGATTCGCGCGGCTGGACGAACTGCTCGAAGAATTCGGCGTGGCGCACGTTCGTAAAACACGCGGTGACGCGCTTTCCGGCGGTGAACGCCGCCGCGTCGAAATCGCCCGCTGTCTGGCGACCGAACCGCAGTTTATTTTGCTCGATGAACCGTTTGCCGGAATTGACCCGCTGGCGATTGACGATATTCGGGAAATAATTTTATATCTGAGAAATCAGGGCATTGGGATTTTGATTACCGACCACAACGTCCGCGAAACGCTCGGCATCACCGACCGCGCGTATATTATGACCGAGGGAAAAATTTTGCGAAGCGGCGCGCCCGCCGAATTAATTGAAGACGCGGATGTCCGGCGGCTTTATTTGGGCGAGCGGTTTAGTCTGTAAACTTTAGATTCCAGAATACAGATTCCGACTTTTCTTTCTTCAATCTGAAATCGGCGATTAAAAGCCTTTTCCATTTTTTCCGCAAACAGTTATAATAAATCATATGAGACAGGTCTGATTGACCTGTTGGCTAAAAAAAATCACAAATAAATTTTCAATGTAAATATGGCTTCGTTAAGACTTACACAAAAACTGACTCAGCGGATGGTTTTAACTCCGCAACTGCGGCAGCGAATCGAAATGCTGCAAATGACGACGCTTGAACTGAGCGAACTGATCTCCAATGAATTGGTTGAAAATCCGGTTTTGGAAGAAGTAATGTCGGAAGACGAATTTCAGGAATTTTCTGAAAAAATTCTCGATCAAAATTCGGAAGGAAACGAAGATACATATGAAAACGGACACGACAAAGATTTTTTATCCGAATTAAATCACGCGGCGGACAGTGTTTCGCCGGAAAAGCCGGACGAAAATGGTTTTGACGAAAACAGTGAAGTTGATTTTGAAGGCGATTCCGACGACTTTTCCGAAACCAAAACGGACGCGTTTGAAGAAGTTGATTACGGCAGAGAATTTCAGGACTATCTCGATCCCGGATACAAAACTCAGGAACTCGAATTTAAAGAAGACGCGCCGAGTTTTGACCAGTTTTTATCGCGCTCCGAATCGTTAGCCGAACATCTCGAATGGCAGCTTAATCTTCAGCAGATGAGCGACAGAATTGAGGAAGCGGCGATTTGCGTGATCGGAAATCTTAATGAAGACGGACGTTTGACGACTTCCAACGAAGAAATTGGCGCGATGTGCGGCTGTTCGGGCGAAGCGGTGGAAAAAGCGCGGCAAATCGTGATGCGGCTCGAACCCGTCGGTTGCGGCGCACGCGATGTCAAAGAATGTTTGATCGCACAACTTGAAGCGAACGGCGAAGGCGAATCGCTGGCGACGGAACTCGTGCGAAACCATCTGGAAGATTTGCAGCCGCACCGTTTACAGCATTTGGCGAAAGATACTGGTTTTGACGTTCACGCGCTCGACAAGGAAATTGATAAAGTCAGAATTTTAGACCCGTATCCAGGCAGACGATATTCGTCGGAAGAACCGATTTACGTGTCGCCCGAAGTTTACATCGAAAAGGTTGAAGACGATTATATCGTTTACTTTACGGATGACGGCAGTCCGCGTCTGCGGATCAGCCAAACATATCAAAAACTCGTCGGACAGGAAGACACAACCAAAGAAACAAAGGATTTTATCAAGGATAAGGTGCGTTCGGCAGTTGATCTGCTGCGAAATATCGAACATCGCCGACAGACGATTTATCGCGTCGTCGAATGTATCGTTGACCGCCAGCGCGAATTTTTGGACAAAGGTGTACAGTATATCAAACCGATGATGCTCAAAGATGTCGCCGAAGACATCGGAATGCACCTTTCAACCATTTCGCGCGTCGTCAACCGCAAATACGCGCACACGCCGCAGGGCGTGATCGAACTGCGGCGATTTTTCTCCGAAGGAATGCTCAATGAGGACGGCGAAGAAGTTTCGACGCGCATTTTGAAGCTGAAAATCAAAAAGATGGTTGAAGAAGAGGATTCGCACAAACCGATGACCGACGACCAGATTGCGAAAATTCTGCTCAAAGAAGGCAACAAATTATCGCGCCGCACGGTTGCCAAATACCGCGACCAAATGCAAATTCCCGGTTCGCGCGAGCGGAAAACGGTGGTGTAGATTTCAAGTTTTCGGATTTGCGATTTTCTGTTTTGAATTTGATAATCAATGGCAAATCAAAAAGTTCTTTGATTTATAATAAAAATAAGAGGTGCGATTTTATGAAATTTGAATATACGGGAAGACATATTGACGTAACGCCGGCTCTGCGCTCACACGTTGAGGAGCATTTTGAACGAATAAATCATTTGTTTGACGGCAACAGCAGCAAGGCTCACATAATTATTGAAGTAGAACGCGGAAAACACCGCTCGGAAATCATCGTCAACTGGCACGATCAGGTTTTAACGGCGACGACCAACGTCGAAGATATGTATAGTTCGCTGTCGCAAACGATTGATAAAATCGAAAAACAGGCTTTGAAATTAAAAAACAAAATCAAGGACAAACATCACAAAGCCAAAAAAGTCAGCACCGCCGCGCCAAAAAAGGAAGAAGTTATCAATCCCGTTCCGGCATTACCGCAAATTATTGAAACGAGAGATTATCCGGTTAAGCCGATGACCGAAGAAGAAGCGGTGCTGCGGCTTAACGAAGAAGAAAATCAGTTTTTGGTATTCAGAAACGCTGCCGATGAGCGCGTTTCGGTCATTTACAAAAGAAAAGACGGAAATTACGGGCTGTTAAGACCTTAAACAATTTCTTTTTTTCAGAAGATACCGGTCGCAATGCCGTCAAATAACAAATACGAGCGTCCACAAATATCCGTCGCGGATTTTATCGAAAAATCTTCGGCGGAGTTGGATATTAAGGTTCTGGCAGGCGGCAAAGGCTTAAATGACAAACAAATAACTTCGCCACGCGTTCAAAAAATAGGGTTGACGCTGGCGGGTTTTACGCATCCGATTGACGAAGGACGCATTCAGATTTTCGGACAGAGCGAAATTTCATTTCTGCGGCAACTTGATAGTGAAAAGCGCACCGCCGCCGTTAAAAATCTCGATCTTGCAGGATTTTGCTGTATTTTGATTACTAAAAATCTTGAACTGCCGGATGAATTGCTGAATATTGCCGGCGAAAAAAGTCTGCCGCTTCTTCGCACCACGCAAACTACTTCAAACGCCATCAGTCTGATTTCAAATTTGTTGTCGGATATTCTCGCGCCGCAAACTACCCGGCACGGCGTTTTAGTCGGAATGTACGAACTGGGCGTTTTGCTGTTGGGCGAATCAGGCATCGGCAAATCCGAATGCGCTCTTGATTTAATCACTCGCGGTCATCGTTTGGTTGCCGACGACGCGGTTCTGATTAAAAAAATCGGCAAACATCTGGAGGGATTTTCGCCGGAACTGACTTCCGAACATTTGGAAATTCGCGGTCTCGGCATCGTCAATGTTCGTGATCTGTTCGGAATTTCCGCTGTTGCCAGCTCCAAAAGAATCGAATTATGTATCGAGTTCAAAAAATGGAAAGACGCGGCTGATGTCGAATGTCTCGGACTCGAAACGCGGGAAGAAGAAATTCTCGGTGTCAAATTAACTAAATTTATCTTGCCCGTCAGTGCCGGTCGCAGTCTTTCGGTGCTGGTGGAAACGGCGGTGCGTGTGCATCTTTTGAAACAGTCGGGTTCTGATGCCGCGCGTAAGTTAATTGCCAAACATTCGGCGATGCTTGGTCTGCCTTAAATTTTTATGCCACAAAGTCAAAAAACATCTCTGCCAAATTTTGTAATTATTACCGGCTTGAGCGGTTCAGGAATGAGTTCGGCGACCAATGCGTTTGAAGATTTGGGCTATTTTTGCGTTGATAATCTGCCATTGACGATGCTGGCGACTTTTTCGCGGCTGCTATTGCCGAACAAAGAAGAAATCGTTGCCATCGAAAAAGCCGCGTTAATTATCAATATTCGTGAACGACATTTTTTGTCGGAATTTCCCGCTGAACTCAAAAAGATAAAGAAAAAAATCGTGCCTTTCGTCCTGTTTTTTGAAGCGTCGGACGCGGTTTTGCAGCGGCGTTTTTCCGAAACGCGCCGCCCGCATCCGGCGGACGCGGGCGAAGGTTTGCTCGCCGCGATTCGCGCCGAAAAACAGGCGATGGAGGAAATCCGCGAAAGTGCCGATTTGATTATCAATACTTCCGAATTGACGGTTCACACGCTGCGACGGCTTTTGGTCGAGCGATTCGGTCATAAAGAAGAAGGCTCGCCGCTACACGTTCAGATTTTCAGTTTCGGTCATAAATACGGCAGCCCGCACCAGGTTGATCTGCTTTTCGACGTGCGTCATCTGCCGAATCCGTATTTTGAAGAAGGTTTGCGGGACTTACCCGGCTCTGATAAAAAAGTAGTCGGATTTTTGGAAAAACAACCGGAAGTGCAAGAAACAATCAAGCGTTTTACCGATTTGCTGGAGTATCTTCTGCCGCTTTATAAGCGCGAGGGAAAATCTTATCTGAGCATCGGAGTCGGCTGCACGGGCGGACGGCATCGCTCGGTGATGGTCGCCAACAGGTTAGGAAAAGCGTTAAAAAACGATAATTTCGATGTTTCGGTAGTGCATCGAGACGTGCAGAAGTAGTTTTGTCTTTAATCCTTAAAATTCTTTGCTGAATCTGAGGTTAATTCCTCAAGCGAAGGATAGAAAATAAATATATGAAAAAAATCGGCGGGGTGATAGTTTCACACGGACAGGTCGCCAACGAACTGTTGGCAGCGGCGGAAACGATTGTCGGCGCGCAAAGTCATATCGCGGCGGTTTCAATCGGCTGGCACGACGATGTGGAAATGGCAAAAGCCGAAATTTCCCGCGCCATCAAACAGGTTTCCGAAGGCATCGGGGTTTTGCTGTTGACCGATATGTTCGGCGGTACGCCGACCAATATTTCAGCGATGTTTATCAAGGAAAATGAAACCGAAATCGTGACGGGCGTGAATTTGCCGATGGTTATCAAACTCGCTTCGCAAAACAAAGAAACGACTTTGGCGGAAATGGCGAAAGAAGTTGAAGCGCAGGGAAAGCAGGCAATTTACCGCACCGGCGAACTGTTAGAACCGCAGAAATCGAAATAAAAATGCTCGAAAGCAAAATAAAAATCGTCAATTCGCTTGGACTTCACGCCCGCGCCGCCGCCCGTCTGGTGCGTCTGGCGGGCAAATTCAAGAGTCGCATAAAATTAAAACGCGCGGATATTAATATGATCGCCGATGCGAAATCAATCTTAAACCTGCTCACCCTGGCGGCTTCAAAAGGAACTTATTTGCAGTTGGAAGTCGAAGGCGACGACGAACGGGAGGCGATACAGGCGGTTGAGAAACTTTTCAGCAGCGGATTCGGTGAAATTTAAACGTTAAGCGGAATTTTTCGCGGCAAATTTACGAAACTCGCCTCCGCACGGGGAATTGATAAAAATTTTATGCTCGCAAAAAAAAATAGTGTTCGGAAGGAAAATAAAAAAGTAGGAATTGTCGGTGTTCCGTTAGGTTACGGGGCGGAGAAAAAGGGAAGTGAACTCGGTCCGACGGCGTTGCGGCTTTCCACCATTCGCGCCGGAGTTTTGATCGAACATATAGCCGAACTCGGCTGTGATGTGACGGATTACGGCGATGTTGAAATAGTTAAACCGGATTACAACGCCAAAAAAGGCGAAAACCCGAAGTATTTGAAGGAAATGCTGGAATCTTACGGAAATATCTCAAAACTGGTCAAACAGGTTTTGGAAGATGACGCGTTTCCGGTGATTTTGGGTGGCGATCATTCGATTGCCGCCGGAACGTTTTCGGCGATTTCATCATTTTACAAATCGCGGGGCGAAGAAATCGGTCTGATCTGGTTTGACGCGCACGCCGACATCAACACTCACGAAACTTCGCCGTCCGGCAATATTCACGGAATGCCGCTCGCCGCCATTCTCGGTTACGGCGAACCTTCGCTGGTAAATTTGGAAGGCTATGCGCCGAAACTGAATCCGAAGTTTTGCGCTCACGTCGGTGCGCGCGATTTGGACGCGGGCGAACAAAAACAAATTCGTGAACTCGGTTTGGCGGATAATTTTTTTACGATGAGCGACATTGACCGGCGCGGAATGCTCGTCTGTGTTGAAGAGGCGATCAGCATCGCTTCACAAGCACCGGGCGGTTACGCCGTAACCTTCGATATTGATATGATTGATCCGCGCTTTGCGCCCGGTTCGGGAACGCTCGTGCGCGGCGGCACCACTTACCGCGAAGCGCATCTGGCATTGGAAATTGTTGCCGAACGCGGCGGAATGCGCTCGTTCGAGATCGTGGAAGTCAATCCGATGCTTGATCGCAGCAATATTACGGTTCAACTGGCGGGTGAACTTATCCTGTCAGCTCTCGGCAAGGTGATTTTATAGAAATCGTCAATCGCCAATCGGTAATCGTTTTTGCAGTCTTTCAATGGACATTTACCAACCAACCGAAAACCACGCGAAGAATTTCTGGCGATTGATGATTGGCGATTGACGAATTAAAAAAGAATGTATGAAAAAAAACATCGGCATAATTTTCGGCGGACGATCCGGCGAACACGAAATTTCTATTCGTTCGGCGAAAGCGGTCATCGAACAAATTGACCGGGAAAAATATAACGTCGTTCCGATTGCGATCACGCAGAAAGGACACTGGCTGAATCCGATGGAATCGCTGACCCGACTTCCCGAAAATGTGCAGGAAATTTTGCTGGATTACGTCAGAGATTTGCCGAGCAACGCGATTGCGCTGATCGGCGATACTCAATATCAAGGTTTGACACGGCTCGAAACGGCGGTCAGAGAAGAAAAAGTTCTTCCGCTCGATGTGATTTTTCCGGTTCTGCACGGCACTTACGGCGAAGACGGAATGTTGCAGGGACTGCTTGAAATGGCGGATATTCCGTATATCGGCTGCGGCGTATTGGCTTCGGCTTGCGGAATGGACAAAGTAACGATGAAGATTCTTTTCCGCGATGCCGAATTGCCGATGTGCAAATACGTCTGGTTTCTGCGGAGCGAATGGGAACGAAATAAAGACGCGGTGGTTACGCAAACCATAGCGAAACTTGGGTTTCCGTGTTTTGTCAAACCGGCGAATTTAGGTTCTTCCGTCGGCATCTCAAAAGCGACGGACGAAGATTCACTGCGGGAAGCGATCAAACTCGCCGCCGAATACGACCGTAAAATAATTGTCGAAGAAGGTTTGGAAATGCGCGAAATCGAATGCGCGATCATCGGCAACGAAGAACCGCAGCCAAGTCTGCCGGGCGAATATGTGGTCAAAGACGACGATAAAAAATTTCTCGATTACACCGAAAAATACGCCGGGACGGGCAACAACGAATTTGTCGTTCCCGCCGTCATTTCACAGGAATTAACCAGAAAAATTCAGCAAATGGCGATTACCGCTTTCCGCGCGATTGACGGTTCGGGTTTGGCGCGGGTTGATTTTTTCCTGCGAAATGATACCGGCGCACTGCTGATTAATGAAATAAACACCTTGCCCGGTTTGACAGATGCTTCCGGTTTTCCGAAAATGTGGTCGGGAACAGGAAAAAGTTTTTCGCAGGTAATTGATGAATTAGTTGAACTGGCAATGCAAAGACACGCCGACAAAGCGAAAAATAAAACAATTCATTAAAATAACTTAGAGAAAGGACAAAAAGATAGACACGGATATAAAAAATAACTATTGTTTAGCGACCGAGTTGACGTGGGGCGAAACCGCTAGCGTCAACATAATTTCACCAAGAAAGATTTTAAAAAGGAGCTGTTTCGCTCTAATGTCCAATGACTTTTTATGCTGTCTTTTTTAATCGGTTTTGGCTTTATTTAAAGTTTTCGTTTTTAGAGCATCATAAACAAATACCGACACCACTTTTGCGCTGTTTGAAATTAAACTCTGTTGTCTTGTTCGATACCACTCATCAGAAGGTTGGGTAAAATCAAGTTCAAAGCTCATGCCCAAATCATCAACATTGGCAAAGAGTGGTCCTTCGCCGAAATCTATTGAGCTTAATTTATATGCCTTTCTAACCTCACTGAGAGTTGACCCAATTCCGATACCTTGCAATGTCCTGAATCTCTTATCTTTGACGTAAATACTGCCTACAATCCAATCATCTTTCTTATCAATTGTAACTGTTATAGAGGGTTCAACATCAGGCGACTGCCCATTTATGTAAATTCCAAGCACAGGAGAAAACATACCTTCAGGATAACGAGCGATAAGTCTGGTTAATCGAGGCTCATACTTTGTGTGCAAGGCATCAATGGTCATGCCAATTTCTATCTCCCCCACTTTATCCTTCGAGAGAAGAAATTTGTCCTGACCATTTATTGTCTGAGGACAAATTGAAGTGAAAAACAATAAGATAAGTCCCAAAATCTTTAGATTCACTATCTAACCTCCTTAAATTAAATACCTTTGCAGCACAACTTTTTATTCTCTCCAAATTTTCCTCGAAACAATTTTTACAATTAAATATTTTCGATTAATTTGCTCAAATTTTCGAGTTCGCTTTTAACATCCGCACCGAGATGAACTCGCAGAGCGCGACGTTTTCGGTCGAGTAAAACCTGAAAATCGCCGCGCGCCTGCGCCGCTTTGACTACGCCGAACGTATATTTTTGGTCGGGAACCGGCAAATTCGTCGCGTCGTCCGAAGTAATTTGCAAAAATACTCCTTCGTTCGAGCCGCCTTTATACGCTTGTCCGGTCGAATGCAGAAAGCGCGGACCGAAGCCGAGACAAGTAGCGACGAGTTTTGTTTCCAAAACTTTTTCCCTGATTGACTGCAATAACTTTTCATTTTCCGCGTCGCGTTCGATGTATGCCAGCAGCGCGAAATAATCGTTCTCCTGCAAATGCGCGAGATGCGCTTCAAGATATTTTTTCAGCGACTTTTCGCCCTCAGCGTATTTATCGAGCTGTTCGGCATATTCGCCGCTCGTAAAAAGTTTAATGCCGTCGGCTTCATAAAACGGCGACTCCGCCGGAAGTTCGCCTTTTTCTTCGTACTCTTCGGTTAATTTTTTCGCCTCGATTTTCGCCGCTTCCACGTCCGGCTGATTAAAAGCGTTGATGTTCATAATCGCACCGGCGACGGCGGTGGCGAATTCCCAGCGAAAAAATTCCTGTCCGAGATTCATTTTATTGGCGAGTTCGATTCTGACGACCGGATGATCGTTCGCTTCGAGCGCGTCGAGTTTTTCGTTCATCGAATCATCGTTCGTATCTTTTAACTTGAGATACGCGAAAATGCGGTCGTCGCTGTAATTTTCCACCGGCTGCAAAGGTTCGCGGTCTACCGGAATGATTGAAATTCCCTGTTTTCCGGTTGATTCGGCGATCAGTTGTTCGAGCCAAGCGCCGACATCGTAAATTTCTTTGGATGTGAAAATCGTCAATTTATCAATCGCGTGAGTTTGGCAAACGCCGAGAATCGTTCCCAGAATCGCGCCCGGATTTTCCGCCGGATCAGGCGTTCGACAGGCGCGAACCATTTCCATCGCGTTTTTCAAAAATTGTTCGATGTCCAAATTCATAATCGCGCCCGGAATCATTCCGAAAACCGACAGCGCGGAAAATCTGCCGCCGATGGTCGGATCGCCGTAAAAAATGTGGCGAAAATTGTCTTTTTCCGCGACTTTCTGCATCTTTGAATTCGGGTCGGTAATGGCGATAAATTGTTTTCCGGCGTTTTCCGCGCCGACTTTTCCCGCGACCTTTGTGTAAAAATACTGTTTGAAAGTGTTCGGCTCAAGCGTCGAGCCGCTCTTGCTCGCCACGATAAAGAGCGTTTTTTCCAGATTAAGTTTATTTTCCAAAGTCAGAATTTGTGCCGGAACGGTCGAATCGAGAATATGAAAATTTTTCTTGCCGAAAGTCTCCGCCAAAACTTCGGGACACAAAGACGAACCGCCCATTCCGAGCAGCACCACGTCGGAGAAATCCTTCGTATCTTCGGCAATCCGGCGGTATTTTTCCAAATCGCCCAACTCTTCCTCAACAATATCAAGCCAGCCGAGCCATTTCGCTTCGTCGTCATTCGTCCAAACGCCCGCGTCTTTTTGCCAGATAAGGTTTATTCTATCCGCCTTTTGCCATTCGTCGAACGTCGTCTGAACAACGCTTTCCAACCTTTTCGGTAAAACGTATGAAAGTGAATTGATCGCCATAAAATTTTTTCCTTTTAATTATCTTTTCTAAAAATCTTGCTTCACCAAACTGTGATTGTCAAACGATAAGCCGAAATAATTTTTCGTTTTTCGCGGCGCGTTTTTCGTCGGAAACGCGCTCAACCAATCGAACCTTTTGCGGGTAAATCGGAGAAATGAATTATCAAACTATTTTACCGCGAAGAAAACTCGTCGCCGTCGAAATCAACCATCAAAAAGTTCACGAAGAACTCTAAAATCTGAAGGTTGCCGGACACATTTCGCGTTCTGATGTTTTGCAGTTGAAAGTTAATCGAGAACTCCAAAATATTTTGAAAATTGAAGAATAGTTTGCGATTATATTAATTAATTTTCTTGTAACTTTACAGTTGTTAAAAACTCAAACTTCTAAGTAGTCGTTCCCAATTAGTTTAGACTGTGTTTGAAGTTTGAGAAGTTTATTCTCAGACTCTTCCCGAATTCATTCAATGCTTGTTTGACCGAATATCGAAGCCTTTGTTCGTCTTCATAATCAGTTGGGGCAAGCCATTCGTATTTCAATTTGCGCCAGACCGTTTCAGCGATGTTCAGATGCGGAGAATAAGTCGGCAGATAGAAGATAAACAAGCCTCTCGTCTGCCAGTAACCGATTCTCTCCTGCATTTTCCTGCCCGTGTGAATCCGCGCATTATCCAGCACGACGACCGTTGTTTTCTTGATTGAAAACGAGAGCCGCTCCAATTGCTCAACCACGAATTCAGCCGTGATGGAGTTTTCACTCACCGCGATGACGGATTTATTGCTTCGCGTGAAGAGTCCGAAACAGTTGATTCCGCGCCCCTTCGCGCTCGGCATTGAAACCTCTTCATCGGCAAACTGCCATCCATACGGTACGCACGGCTCTAAACTGACACCCGACTCATCACCGTAATACAGATCAAGCCAGCCGTTTTCGCTCATTGTTTCCAATTCGCTTAATACTTCTTTTTTCAAACGGTAAATTTCTGCCTCAGGCTTGCCTTTCAGCCTTTTTCTAATCCGTTTGTAGCGGCAAGAGTTTTTTTCAGAAATCGCTTTAAGGAACTGTGCGAAAACTCTTTGCCCAAACTCTTCGTCAGTTCGGCACGGGCGACGGAAATCTTCTGCCGCGACTGCCTGACCGCCGCTTTAACCCGCTCTAATTCCGCCGCCTGCAAAATCGCTTTGCGTCCGCGTCCCGGGCGGGTTCGCAAACCCGCAATGCCTTCGGCGGCATAGCGTTTCAGCCAATTGTTGACTGTCATCTCACAACCACCTAAAATCCCGACCACTTCGACTGAGGTGCGTTCTTCGCTTTTCAATAAAATCATTTGACACCGCTGCCGAAACGAATGTGTTTGCCCATTCCGATAACCATTCTCCAACTCTTCGCGTTGGGCAGCGGTTAGTTCGATAACTTTTGTTTTACCCATCTCACTTAACAGTCTAAACTATTTTTGAACGATTACTTATGACAAATTACTTGTGGCAAAGATATTGGTGTAAAAGTGGAGAATGTCGCTCTATTGACGGATTTCTACATATAACAGAATTCACTAGAGACTTCTTTTCACTAGATTCAAAATTTGATGTTTCTTGTTTAGTTCTTTTAGGCGAACCCGGAATGGGTAAAAGTTATGAGATTAAAAGGATCAAAGACATAGAAACTCAAGATGAAAATTCAAAAGATTACATAAATTTGAGTTCCTATTCAGATGAAGCAAATTTAATTAAAAGAATTTTTGAGTCTGAGAAAATCAAAACTTGGAAAGATAATGAAACAATTTTCTATTTATATTTGGACAGTCTTGACGAGGCTCTACTCAATATAAATACTCTTGCAAATTTGTTGGCGGATAAATTATCTGAACTTCCAACCGAGAGATTATATTTTCGAGTAGCTTGCCGAACGGCTGAATGGTCGAATCTTTCAGTCTTAGAAAATGAATTAAAGGAAAGTTGGAAAGAAGATAAATCCCAAATTCTTCAAATTGCTCCATTACAAGAGAAAGATGTCAAAACTGCTGCCCAAGATGGGAATTTAGATGCAGAAAAATTTCTTTTTGAGATTTATAATAAAAGTGTATCTGCTTTAGCTTCTAAACCTGTTACATTACAATTTTTATTAGATTTGTTTGAGAAAAATGGCTCTTTTCCGTCAACACAAACAGAACTCTACGAAAAAGGTTGTCTATCTTTGTGTGAAGAAAAAAACGAGCGTCGAAAAGCGGCAAGACGAACCGGAAATTTAGAAACGGAGCAAAGATTTGTAATCTCAGCGCGAATTGCGGCTCTGATGATTTTCGGAAATAAATCGTCAATTTGGATTGGCGGCATAACAGGTGAAGAAACCTCAGATATCTTAATCAATGAGCTTTCGGGATATACCGAAAAAAGAAAAGATAGAAACGAATTTCAGGTTACAGAAGAACAAATTCGAGAAGTGCTTTCCGATACGGGGTTATTTACTAACAACGGAAACAATCGTTTGAAATTTTCTCACCAAACTTTTGCTGAATTTCTTGCTTCTTGGTATTTGGAGTATCGAGAATTATCAGATGAAATTGTTATTAAACTCATTGGTAAAAATTATCTTTACCCGCAACTGTATGAAACATCCGCTTGGATTTCTAATCAGAGAAAAAGCATTTTTCAACATTTAATGAAAATTGCTCCGGCAACGCTTCTAAGAAGTGATATTTTGCTGGCAGAAGATTCGACGAAAGCTCAATTGGTCGAAATTTTACTTGATTTATTTGACAAAGAAAAATCCGAAGGCGTTGACCGTTTTTATTACCGCAAATTGAATCATCCAAAACTTGCCGAGCAAATTCGACCGTACATAATCGATAAATCGAAAGGTTGGTTAGTTAGAACCGAAGCAATTGATATGGCGCAAATTTGCAGAGTTGAAGAATTGCAAAATGACTTTGCTGACATCGCTTTGGATAAAACGGAAGACCAAAATATTCGTGTTCGCGCCGTTTATGCAATAGATTGGATTGGAGATTCTGAAACCAAACGAAAAATCAGACCTCTGGTTTTCGGCAAAATAGAAGATGACGAGCGATTTAGACTAAAAGGTGCGGCTTTGTATGTGCTTTGGAATGAACATCTCACCGCGAAAGAACTTTTTTCCGTTTTGTCGCCTCCAAATAATCATATTGCAGGAAGTTATGAATCATTTTTGGATTCTCAAATGGTTGAGAAGTTACAAACGGAAGATTTACCTGTTGCGCTCGATTGGCTTGTCGAAAACATACAAGATTTTATGCACCGGATTTCATCCGAAAGAAGAGTTGCTGATGAAATACTTTTGATGGCTTGTGAAAATCTTGATGATGAAGAAATTTTTGTGAGATTTATTAAAATCGTAAAAATATTGATTGCAAACCATAAAGATATTTTCAAAGAAATAGAAGATAAGGAAAAATTGGAACAAATTTTTCAGGATGATGATAAACGCCGTAAAATTTGGTTAGAAATCTTCTCTTCGATTGATGACAAGCATTATTGGTCATTGGATGGATCGAAATTTATTGGACTTAGAAACAGTGATATTGATTGGTTAGCTGACGAATGGGAAAAAACTATAAAGGAAGATTTAAAAGAAAAATTGCTTTCAAGATTAAAAGGCTTTATTTCGTATTGGGGAACGTCTGTCGAAGTTTTCGATGATATTTGTAAAGCATGTAATAGAAATGAAAAGTTGAAAAAAGAATTTGAAGAAATTTTTGCTCCAGTTAAATTAAATTCTAAAAAGGCAAAAAAACAAAAAGAATTTTACGAAGAACATACAAAATGGCGAAGAGAAAGTGAGAAGGAAGAGGCAGAGCGAAATAAACCCGTAAATCCTTCTCCGACGGAATTGTCGTTAAGAAGTCTTGACAAATGCGAAAAAGGTGAAATCAATTCATTTATAGAATTGAATTATCAAATGATGTTCTTGCGGAATGGTTGGTCGGAGAAAAGCGAGTTTGAATCTGACTTAACAAAACTTCCCGTATGGAAAGATGCTGACGAAAATTTAAAGAAAAGAATTATCAAAGCGGCAAAAGAATATATTAAAAAGGGAAATCCGCAAGATAATGAATGGGTTGGTTCGGAGTCATATAATTATTCGGCTCTTTCAGGATATAAAGCATTAGTTTTACTCAATAAATTTGAACCCGAATTCATTAGTAGTTTGCGAAATAATGTATGGGAAAAATGGGCGGCGATTATTTATCATTATCCAAGAGGAAATGGCGATGAAGAATATGAAACGCATCGTCAATTTGTTGCTAAAGCCTATAAAAATGCTCCGCATAGAATTATCGAATTACTGAAAAGAGAAATTGAAAGCGATAAGGAAAATAAAAGTTATTGGTCTTTTGAAAAACTAAAATATTGTTGGGATGAAAGATTAAAATCATTTTTGAAAGATGAACTCGAAAACGTAAATTTATCTGTTTACGGAATAAGAAAAATTCTCTCGGAATTGTTTGAACTGAATGACAGTGAAATCGGAAACATTGCTTGTAATTTTATTAAATTTCCTGTTCCTTCAGACGAAAAAGAGCAGCAAATTCTAATGATTTCTATTGAATTGCTTATCACACACGGGAAAATAAATTGTTGGGAAAAGATTTGGCAAATTTTAGAAAATGATATTGAATTTGGAAGGAAAATAATTGGATTTGGTGTTTCTAGATTTGGGCGATTAGGTGTAAATAATTTATATGAAAAACAACTAGCCGATTTGTTTATTTGGCTTTCTGAACAATATCCGTATAGTGAAGACCCTGTTCATCATGGAATTTATACTCCGAGTTCACGCGACGAAATTGTTCGTTGGCGGAATAATATTCTTGATGCTTTGGTTAAAAAAGGAACAAAAAATTCTGTTGATGAAATTCTTCGGATAAAATATGTGTTGCCCGAACTTGAATGGTTAAAATTCACTTATTTAAGTGCAAAGGAAAAAATGTATGAAATCAGTTTTACTCCACTAGAACCCTCAGAAATCTTGAAATTATTAATCAATGGAAACTTAGATATAGAGAAATTATCACAAAGTATTTATAACTCTGTTGAATTAAGTGAAGGCATTATTTGGAATAAACCTATTGATGAAATATCTAATCTCAATGAATTATTGGATGAGTACAAAAATGACCCTAATGAATTTGCCTTTTTTATTGGTGCAGGGCTATCATTGCCAATTTTTCCAAAATGGAGTGATTTATTAAGGGAAATGGTTTCTCGTTGTTATAATAAAAGAGAAATTAATGCAGACGAAAGAAATGAATTAGATGGGAAAATAGAGCAGGAAAGAGATTTTCTCGATATAGCTGAATACTGCTTTAGAGCGTTAGGTCAATCTCATTATAGAAAATTTTTAGAGGACAAATTTGATATTGATTTTAACGAAGACGATATTTCATCTTCTTACAAAGCAATTTTCAATCTAGAATTTCCTACTATTATAACTACGAATTTCGACTTAATCCCTGAAAAGTTAAATTCAAAAAGTTCAAATTTTTACAGAATGTTTGACAATAGTAAAATTGCTGAAGCGCGAAATTCGTTAAGGAATCCAATTATTTTTAAGATGCACGGCTGTATAACAAATCAGGCATCAATTGTTTTTACCTCTTCAGAATTTGATCGTGTGATTAATAATCAAACAATGAGAAATTTTTTGTCAGCTATTTTAGCAACTAAACGTTTAATATTTTTAGGGTTTAGTTTCTCTGACCCGCATTTAGATTTCATTCTGAAGTTTATAAAAGAAATATACGGCGGAATAAGTAACCCGCATTATGCTTTAATGAGTGATTTGTCATTAGTTAATCAGCGGATGCTAAAAAATAAATACGATTTAAGTATTATCAATTATCAATCCACACAAGGACATCCTGAAGTTTTAGAATTTTTACAATTATTGCAAAAATTAAAAGTAAAGTTAATTTGATAACCAATTCAATAAACATTCTTCCTGTTTGTGCAAAGCGTTTTCGGGTTTTGCATCTTTTTTACGCGTCATCGGAAATTTGAAAAATACGCCGACTTCTTCCAAAACTCCTTTTTCGCCGCGCTGTTTGGCTAAATCCAGACATCGCGCGATTTCGATTGCCAAAGGTGCGGCGAGGATTGAATCTTTGCAGAGAAAATTTACTTTTAACTGCATCGGCTGACCTAAGAAACCCGTTAAATCTATGTTATCCCACGCTTCTTTGTTGTCTTTGCGCGGGCGATAATAACGGATGTCAACGAGATGATCTTCGACCGTGTAGCCGAGAATGTCTTCTAAAAGCGAGCTTTTCGTTTTGACTTTTGACGCGAGCGAATCGGCATCGCTCAATGCTAAACCGTCGCGGTTGCCCAAAATATTTGTCGAAAACCAGCCTTCGACTTTTAATGCGCGAGTTTTGAACGCGGGCGCGAGAACGCTTTTGATCATCGTCTGTCCGGTTTTGCCGTCTTTGCCGGCGAGCGGAACGCCCTGATTTTCGGCGAATTCGATGAGCGCGGGAATGTCTGCCGAAACTGACGGCGTGAAATTTCCATACGGGATTTCTTCGGCAAGCGCGGCGTAAGCGTAAAGCATCGCGGGCGCGATTTCAGTCGAATTTTCGTCCAAAGCCTTTTCAAAATCAGCGATAGAGTTGAAAATTTCACTGCCTTCGGCAGCGAGTTTTTCGGTTGACGCGAGATTGATGACGACAATCTGATCGCAGTTTTTTTTGAACTTGGCTAAATCGGCGCGAACTTTTTCAATCGTTTCACGGTGCGAATCGGCGAGAGAAAATTGATTTTCGCCTTCGATATTTTGCAGAAAAGCCTTGTTGCCGACCGCGCGCCACGGTTTTATTTTTCGCAATTCGCTTTCAACGGCGACGAATTGTTTATGCGTTAAAACGTCGTGTTCTTCCGCCGCCGCCGCCAGATTTTCGCTGTGCAAATCCCAACCGCCGAAAATTATGTTTTCATAATCCGCTAAATCTGCAATTAATTTCGCGTCCAAATTCGCCAGCGGCAAACCTTCCGTGCCGATTTTTCCCTTTTTCAAAAGTTCGATTCCGGCGACCATCGTCGTGCCGACCGCGCCGCCGATTCCGACGACGGCGATTCCGAGTTTTCGTGTGTTCATACCAAGTTATTTGCTGAGTTCGACGACGTGATTTCTGACTGTTTCGCCCAAAGTATTCAGATTATAACCGCCTTCCAAACAGGAAACAATTCTGCCGCCGCAAACTTCGTCTGCCCATTGTTTGACTGTTTTGGTCATCTGATTAAAGTCTTTATTTTCAAGCAGGAGCTGTCCGAGCGGATCGGTCGAATGCGCGTCGAAACCGGCGGAAATGAAAATTAAATCGGGTTTGAAATTTTTATGAATATCGCCGAGCGCGTTTTCAAACATTCGTTTCTGGCTGTCGGCTTTGGTGTGCGCTTTGACGGGAACATTCAGCGTGTAGCCCGCGCCGCGCCCGAAACCCGTTTCGCCGCGCGAACCGCTGCCCGGATACCACGGATATTGGTGCATCGAAAAAAAGAAAACGCTCGGATCATCAAAGAAAATTCCCTGCGTGCCGTTGCCGTGATGCACGTCCCAATCAACAATCGCCACGCGCTCGATTTCTTTGTACTTATTCTGCGCGTAACGCGCGGCGACGGCAACGTTGTTGAAAAGACAAAATCCCATCGCGTTTTCGCCCGTCGCGTGATGTCCGGGCGGACGCACGGCGACGAAAGCGTTTTTCGCTTCACCGTTCATCACCGCGTCAACCGCGCGGCACGCTCCGCCCGCGCCGTAAACCGCCGCGTCAAACGAGTGCATTGAAACAATCGTATCCGCGTCGAGATATTCTACGCCGTCTTCAAACGCCGATTCGATTTTGTTGAAATGTTCTTTGGTGTGCGCCGCCTGAATTATCCCGCGCGAAACTTTTTCGGCTTCGATAATATTCAAACTTTCCCAGAGTTTTTTGTCGTTTTCGAGAGCTTTCATCACCACCTCATAACGCATCGGCGTTTCCGGGTGTCCGATTCCGGTGGCGTGTTTGAGATAAATGGGATGATGAATCAATGCTGTTTTCATAATGCTTTTTGAAGAAACAGATTATCATAAACGATGGGGAAGTTCATCAATCCAAAAATAACTTCGCCGGTTTGATGCCGATTATTTGCGCTTTCCGCGCCGCAAACCGAGTTTTTCTTCCAATTCGCGCAAACGGCTGGTGATCTGTAATATTTCCCGTTTGTTCGTCGGTTCGCCGCGAATGATGTCTTCGCATTTGAACATCAGATTATCAACTTCGTCAAAATTTACTGCGGCGCGTTCGGCAAGCAGTTTCGCCAAATCCTGACGCTCAGTTGTGAGATTATCAACGCCCGCTAACCGCGCCGCGCGGCGGCGAAAATCCGTGTAAATATTTTCAATCGCTAAATCGTAGGCTTTGACGCGCTGCTGAAGCTCCCCCATCGCCGAAACATATTCGAGTTTTGACAGGCGATTCGGCTCGTTTTCCGGCAGCGGTCGCGCGAAACGACGGCTTTGGGTGAAAAAAAACACGCCGATCAGCGCGGCAAACTGCAAAAAAATCGCCGTCAGCGGCGTTCCGGCGAAATAGGCGAGCGGCGAATTTTCATTCGCCCCATAACCCTGATGAAATTCGTCAAAAGCGATAATTCCATCGCGTGAAGCGACGATGTTAGCGGCGAGTAGCGCGTTGTCGGCAAGGTTGATGCCGCCGTTTGAAACGATATACGGATCAGTCAAAAAAACGATTTTGCCCGAACCGAAAGGCGCGTCAGCCAGGAAATTTTTTTGACCGTTCGACAGTTGCACCAGCGGCGCGGTTTGCGCGACCGTTTCAACTTTCGCCGCATCGCTCTGAATCACCGCTTCCGGCGGCGCGGGTTGTTCGGCGGGCGGCGCGGCGGGCGTTGGAGTCGGTATTTTAAAGAATTGGTCGTCTTTGCTGTCCTTTGTTCCCGGTGAATTTTCCTTTTCCGGCGCGGTCGGCAATTTTGCCGAAAAATTCGTCGGCGCGGAGTTTTCGTCGGGCTTTGCCGTCGCCGCTAGATCGGCGAAAGGTTCGATTTTGATCGAAGAAGCGAAGCGCGACGGTTGCGCGGCGTTGACGCTTTCCACGAAAACTGTCGGCTGAACTGGTTTGGCGGCAGCGATTTTATCCGTCATTTGTTTTTGGTCGGACGGGTCAACATCAGTCAACGTCGTATCTTTGGAAGTCGCCAGTGAAATGCTCCAGTTTGCCGTTGTTTTGACTAGTTCCGAAGGCGGATCGCGGTCAATTATCACCAGTTTTCCGCCCTGCGAAACCCAGCGTAAAAGCTGTTCGATTTCTCTGTCATTAAATTCCCGCCGCGTTTTTCCGATGACGACAAAGGTTGACGGACTATTTTTGTTGCTGGTCAGCAGCGCGGACGGCGGTTCTCGCCAGCGCAGCGGTTTTCTGCCGGTTTCCGCCAAAAAATCAAAGAACGCGCGCGTTCCCGTCGCGCCGACGTGATAAGTCGAACGGTTTGGCGAAATTTCACTGTCCGGCAATTCTTCTTTTTGCGTGTAAGACGCGACGTTTAATCCGACCAGTAAAACTGTCAGGAAAATCAACGCGAGGATTATAAGAAGTTTTTGACGCACAAATTTTGTTTGTAAATCGCCAATCGGCAATCCTTAAATTTATCAACTGTTGATGACTTTTTGATAGTTCTGACGAAATTCTTCCCAGTCCGTCGGCTGGGCAGATTCAAAACCGTACCAATGCCGCTCGAAATTGGAAGTCAAACCGGTCATATCTTTATAGAGTTGGCGTTTTTGGCGAACACCGCGCAGATAATCGCGGTTGGTTTTATGCTGCGCCAGATCAATAATTTTACGGTCGCTCAAATCGCACAAAAGGGCGATGTAGCCTTTGCGGATCGCGCCGCGCAGATTTCCCTCGCGGGCGAGTTTTTCGGCTTCGCTGAACAAATTTTGCGCCGTTTCATCCGCCGCCAGACGTTCGCCTAAAATCACGCGCTCTTTCTTTTCTTTTTTAACTTTACGGCGGAAACGATCAGCGAAAAACGGCGCGAAGCGATAAATCAAAAAGCCGATCACGCCCAAAATTAAAATGTAGAGCAAAATCTGTAAGACGAACGAAAACGACTGAAAACCACCGGCGGAACTTTGCGGCAGCGTCGGATGCGGAAAAAGACCAGCCAGCCACTGCTTTATTTGGCGAATTATTTTGTGAAAAATACTTTCCCCGCCGGCTTCCGGTTTTTGATATTCCGCGCGGCGCAAAATTTCCGCCAGTCGGTGTTTATCGCCATCTTTCGCGCGATTTTGAGCGGGCGCGTTTTCCAGTTCCTTCAGTTTAAGTTCAATCGCGCCGAGCCGTTCGTAGATTTCGGTCAGAATTTGTTCGCGTCTGGGCGAGTCTTCCGCTTCTTTTTCCCAATCGGCGAGTTTATCGTCAAACCATTGATTGTCGGTTTCGATTACTGTTTGCCGCCATTCGACTTTTTCCGTCGGCGGCAGCGAGCGGCGCATTTTTGATAATGTTTCACTCTCAAACGCCGGATATTCCGCCGCCGGTATTTCCTCGTCTTCGGGATAAAGCAGTTCGAGCGTCAATTCCTGCGTGGTCTGCACATTTTCCCGATACTGCGCCAGCGTCGCGGCGAAATTCGGCGGCGCGCAAACGATTAACAGAAAACTGAAAATAATGATGGCGCGCCGAATTTTAAATTGATTTTGAGGCAATTTTGACATTAAATAACGGTTAAACGAGTAGCGGTTGAAAAATGACGGATTGTTTGATTTTTTCTTTTTTATCGGTCAGAATCTCTTCTAAATTTTCAACTTCCTTCATTCCGTATTCGGTTCGCAAAGCCTCGCGCGTTTCCTCGTCCGAAGTGTTTTTCAGCATATTTTCGAGAACAAACAGATCGAGATCGCCGAAATCAGCGATGCCGAGCGCGTTCGGAATATTCGAGCCTAAAACCTTCGTTTGCGAAAGATCGTAAACCCAATCCAAAACTTTATCGAGCGGTTCAGCATCAGGAAAACGCTTTTTAATCAGCGCGAAAATCTGTTCTCTGCCTTCGACATTCATCAGCAAAGCGAGAAAAAATCGCTGTTCCGGGTCGTTGACGTAATTGCGGCGGCTGATGATTTCCTCAACTCTGGCTTGGTGCGCGAAAATCTGCGGCAAGTTGTCCGCCAGCGCGCCGTGCCGTTTTTTGACGACTTCCAAAAGCGCGTCAAACCGATTTTGCGCCGCGCTCGGATTAAAGTAATTGCTGATCTGACCTTTCTGCAAAAAGCCGCGAAGATTGGAAAGAATCGTATAAGTTGACTGAAAATCGGCTTTTTCCAACAATTCGGTGATAAATTTGTCGGTTTCAGGATGTTCCGTGCGAATCAGCGCGGTAATGCTCTGCAATTTTTTGATCGTGTTCGCCTCTTCAAAAAACGGGTCAATCGCCAAAAAAGGTTTGTGATAAGCGTACTGCGGCAAAAACATCGGACTTTTATAAGTGCGGACGACAATCGTCGCCGACGGCAGATCGAGATGAAAAAGTCCGTGAATATATTGTTTTCCCGCCCAGATTTCCTGCACGTCGCCGACTTGCAAAAGTTCGCACCGCTTCAATTTTATATCGCCGATTTCGGTGAACGTATTGACCGATTCGCGCCGCTCGAAATCGTACCAACTGTGAATGCTCGAACCTTGCAGAACCTGAAACGCGCCGCAAAAAGCGTGTTGGTGAATGGCGGTCGTCCCTTGCAGCCAAAAATAAACGTCAATGTGAAAACGCGGGCTGTTAAAAATCGTAATCGGCGGATCGCCGAAACTTCCGCGCAAATCGCGCTGTTCGGGCAGCACGGTTTCGCCCAAAGTCCATTCGATAACTTCCCACGCCGAAACTTTTTCCGGCAGTTCGGCATCTTTTAAGGCTTGCGCGGCGAGCGCGGGAAACAGCGTTTCATCATAATTTTTATCGCGCCAGAGTTCTTCGATTTCCGCGCCGAGTTTGTTGAATAATTCCATAAAATATTTAAGAGTTGATTTTCGGTCTAACAATTTCAGTCAAATTTCGGCGGCGGCGGCACCGTCATATCTTCATCTGGAATCCTGTTAACGTGTCGCAAAATCAGCATCACACAGCCGATACTTGCCGCCAAAACAAAGAAATCAATAAAAAACCGCCGCCTTCCAGAATATTTCTCGACCAGCCGAATTTTGCCGCTCCGATAGTTACAATAATAATCAACAGTATGGAAAGAACAAAATACGTTCCAAAAAATGAAATAATTGTTAAAAATGCCCAGAGAAACGCGTTATAACCGTTTTGTTTGGCAGTTTTATAAACAAAATACACGGAGATTATCAGAAAGGCTAACCCAATTAATATTACGATCATTTTTTATTTTATAATTTTTCGCAGCTAACAAAAAACCCCACTGCGCGTCAAATTTCGGTTTGGCACCGCTCACTTTTTTGTAAAGTCCATCGGCGGAAACATTATGACCGAAACCGCATTCCGCGTCCGTGCCTTTCTGGGTAACTTTTAGTTTGCCGCTGACGAGAAACTTCAAAGTAATCGCGCATTCCTCGAAATCTTTCGGTGTAAATGTCGCAGTGTCGCCGTCAATATCCGCTTCGCCGTCCGCTTCGCCGGTATTTGCCATATCGCCGCCGTCCGCCATTTTATAAGCGTAAACGCCGGAAAACGCCACTTGCAGTTTGCCATTGCCGAGCGCGGAAATCTTAAATTCGCTTCCCGACACATCACGAAAAGTTCCCGTCACTTCCGCACCGCTGACCGCTTTGCGAGTCTGCGCCCGCGTTTCCATTGACGAAAAAACGCACACAACCAAAACGGTTAAAAAAGTTAGTAATTTATTCATCTTCAGCTCCCCATCAAAGCTAAAATCAGACAAAACTTTTTTTTATCACCCCAATCTGTTATATTTTGCCCTAATCTTTTCAAAATTCAAATGACAGAGGAAAATTTAATATGGCAAGTGCTGAAACGGCTCCAAGCAAATACGACAAAAGTTTTTTCGGGCATCCGGGCGGATTGTCCACATTGTTTTTTACGGAAATGTGGGAACGATTCAGCTATTACGGAATGCGCGCTTTGCTCGTGCTTTATATGGTTGCTACTGTTAAAGACGGCGGTCTTGGTTTTGAAACTGCCGATGCAACGGCAATTTACGGACTTTATACGGCTTCGGTTTATTTTCTGCCGCTGATCGGCGGATGGCTTGCCGACAGGTTTATCGGCGCGAAACGTTCGACTTTGATCGGCGGTGTGATTATCGCGCTCGGACATTTTACGCTTGCTGTTCCATCAATAACATTCTTTTACCTCGGATTGGTTTTGGTGGCTCTCGGAACAGGTTTCCTGAAATCGAACATCAGCGCGATGGTCGGCGATCTTTACGGCGCAGACGACGAACGGCGCGACGGCGGATTTTCCATTTTTTATATGGGAATCAATCTCGGCGCGTTTGCCGCGCCGCTCATCACGGGTGCTTTAGCGGCTTATAACTGGCATTGGGGATTTGCCGCCGCCGGTGTCGGAATGGTCGCCGGTTTGATTCAGTATGTCATCGGCAGAAAAAAACTCGAAGGGATCGGCGAAGCTCCGGTCAAAAGTGAATTGGACGCAAGTGCGGTAACGCCGATTTATCTGATTCAAGTCGGTCTGGTCGTCGCGGTTTCGGTCGCAATTCTGCTGTATGTTTATTCATTTTACGGAATGGACACGGCACTTAAAGTCGCGCTTATTCCGATTCTCGTCATCGGCGGTTTGATCGTCGTGATTTTTACCGGAATGCAGGACAGACTAACGACGGATGATTGGAAACGACTCGGAATCATCATCCTTTTGTTTTTATTCGCCTCACTTTTCTGGGCAGGTTTTGAACAAGCCGGTTCGAGTTTTAACCTTTTCGCCGAACAATTAACGAACAGAACATTTGGAACGTGGGAAATGCCGACGGCTTGGTTTCAGGCTATTAACTCGATTTTTATCGTCATAATGGCTCCGATTTTCGGGATTATGTGGGTTAAAATGGGCAAAAAACAGCCGAATGACGTTTTCAAATTCGCGCTCGGTTTATTTTTTCTCGCGCTCGGTTTCGTGGTGATGGCGTATGCTTCGGGTTTGACGGGCGCGGGCAAAGTCAGTCCGATGTGGCTTGTCGTCGTTTATTTTCTGCACACTTGCGGCGAACTTTTCTTAAGTCCGGTCGGGTTGAGTTCGATGACCAAACTCGCGCCCGGAAAAATGGTCGGGTTAATGCTCGGCGTGTGGTTTCTGGCTTCGTCGCTCGGAAGTTTTGCGGCGGGCAGAATCGCCGGAGAATTTGAACCGAATCAGGCGACGTTGGTCGGTCTTTTCTGGAATCTCGCCATCGTGATTTTCGTCGGCGCGGCAATAGCATTAGTGTTATCGTTTATCGTCGGCGGCTTTTTGAAATCAAGACAGCAAACAAGCGAAGTGCCTATCGAACCGGCTTAAATTTGGAACCTTTAATTGTAAAAAGACCGCGAAACATTATCGCGGTCTTTTTTTTGTTGACTGTTTACTGTTATCTCATTAAAATTCATTTGTTCGAATATTCACTCGAACACAAATTCAATTTCTCAAAAACAGGTAAAAATTTATGAAATTAAAGTTTTTCGCGTTGCCTCTTGCCGTCATCGGTTTGTTTTTGACTACACAAACATTTTTAATCGCCCGCGCCGCCGGCAGCGATGAATACGTCGGGCAATTTGATACGACGCTTGCCGCCGACAAGGAAAATACCGAAAAGATTATTTTCAAAGGGATGAATAAAACCGACATTCGAGGCATAACTAACTTGAGCGACACCGTTCAAATCAGTTCCAACCGTCTGCAAAACCCGACCGGACAATCTTCGCTGGTGGCATATTTGGTCGAGGAGCAGGATGAAAAGCCGGTCATTTATGTTGATTTGAACGCCGACAATAATTTTACGGACGATGAAAAATTTGTTCTCAAACGCGAAATATCCGACAATCCGTATTTGTTTGTGACCACTTTCAATGTGCCGTTGAAAAACAGTTTTTTTACCGCCTGCCCAATTTTTCTGCGTTATTTCAGAAATTATCAAACGGCGAAAATGACGACCGGCGACCGGCTTTTGCAACAGTCAACCGGCGTGTGGGCGCGGGGCGCGGTTGATGTGAAGGGCAAAAAAATTGCCGTCCAGTATGCGTATAGTTTTGAAGATAAAAAGATCACGCCCGAAAAAGGCTGGCTCGGCGTTGATGCCGACGGAGACGGCGAAATTGATATGGACGATCTTTCGCCCGAATCCGCCAAAGCCAACGACGAAACGGTCGTTTTTCGCGTCGGGCAACTATATCTTTCGACCAAAAAAGCCGATGTTTCCAAAAATCAGATCGTGCTGCGCGAAAACGCGGCGAAAGATTACAAGCGGACGGAACTGGCGGTCGGAACTGAAATGCCGGATTTTTCGTTCGTTGATTTGAACGGAAAAAAGCGCGCGTTTTCCGAATTTCGCGGTAAATACGTGTTGATGGATTTCTGGGGTTTCTGGTGTCCGCCGTGCCGCGCGGAAATGCCTTACCTGCGCGAGGCTTACAAGCGTTATCAATCGCGCGGGCTGGAAATCGTCGGGATGAATACCGACGATTATACGCCCGAATCAATCAAAAAAGCTCTCGGCGAAAATCAAATGACGTGGACGCAGGCGCGGCTCGACAGCATTGCTGATTTGAGAGATGTTAAATTTCGCATCGAATCTTTCCCGACGACTTTTCTCATCGCGCCCGACGGGAAAATTCTTTCGATGAGCCGTGAAGAACGCGGCGAACCGGATTTGCGCGGCAAGGAATTGCTCGAAACGCTCGATAAGATTTTGCCGAAAAAGTAGAATTATTTCAGATTTTCTAAAAGTTGATCGTTTCGCTTGAAGCAATGTCCGCGCCGAGTTTTTGAATCGAATGAACGCGCCATTCTTCGCGGGTTTTAGGAAAATCGGTGCGAAAATGTCCGCCGCGTGATTCTTCGCGCCACAACGCGCCGACAGTTACGAGTTTGGCAAGCGTGACGAAATTACGCGATGAAACGCTCAAATTAGATTGTTCAATCTGTTCAAATTCCTTCAACGCGCGTTTCAGCGATTCGGCATCGCGCAAAATCCCGACGCGCTCCCACATTACTCGCTTGACGCGCTTTTTCACCGCCGTTGATATGCCGGATTCCACATTCGAGATGCCGGATTTTTTTTCCGATTCTTCCAATTTGGAATTTGGAATCTGGAATTCGGAATTATCCGCAACGGCGGCTTCGCCCGCGCGTGCGCCGAAAACCAGACCTTCGAGCAGGGAATTCGACGCGAGACGATTCGCGCCGTGAACGCCGGTGCAGGTTACTTCGCCCGCCGCATAAAGCCCTTTAATCGTGCTTCTGCCGTGCAAATCGGTGCGAATTCCGCCCATACAATAATGCGATGCCGGGGAAACGGGCAGCAAATCTTTGGCGATATTCAGATTATAAAATTTGCAGGTTTCGTAGATTTTCGGAAAGCGTTCGCGCAGAAAATCTTCGCTTAAAGCCGTCATATCGAGAAAAACCGAACGCGTTCCGGTTTTCCGCATTTCAGCGACGATGGAGCGCGAAACGATGTCGCGCGGTGCGAGTTCGAGCCGTTCGTCGTAATTTTCCATAAAGCGCGTCCCGAATTTGTTTCGCAAAATGCCGCCTTCGCCGCGCATCGCTTCGGACAACAAAAAGCGCGGCGCGTTTTCCACGCTCAACGCCGTCGGATGAAACTGCACGAATTCCATATCCGCCATTTCCGCGCCCGCGAAATAAGCCATCGCCATTCCGTCGCCGGTTGCGACGCTCGGATTCGTCGTGTGCAGATACAATTGTCCCGCGCCGCCGGTGCATAAAATTACGGCTTTGGCGTAAACTTCACGCGGCGCACGGAGAATCGGATCGAGAAAACGCACGCCGACGCATCTGCCGTCATTGATAATCAAACTTTCCGTATTCGCAAACGGCATCAGAACGATCTTTTTTTCCTGCCTTGCGCGGGCAATCAGAGCGCGAACGATTTCCTTTCCGGTCGAATCGCCGTGCGCGTGTAAAATGCGCCGCCGCGAATGCGCCGCCTCCTGCGTGAACGACAATTTTCCGCCTTCGCGGTCAAATTCCGTTCCCCATTCGATCAGTTGTTTGATGTATTTCGTGCCTTCGACGACGAGCGTTTCGACCGCTTTCACATCGCACAAACCTGCGCCCGCGATCAAAGTGTCTTCTTCGTGCAGTTCGGCGTTGTCGTCGTCCGACAGCACGACCGCCACGCCGCCCTGCGCGTATTCCGAGTTTGATTCGCTCGCTTTGTCTTTGGTTAGAACAGTTACTCTTGCGCCGGATTTTGCCAGCGCAATCGAAGCGCGAAGTCCGGCAACGCCGCTGCCGATTACGATAAAATCAGTTTGTAAAGCCATTAAAAGAAATGTAGCAAATTTTAGGTTTGTTTGACGAATCACAAAGGCTAAGAAGCGGCATTGAAACTCAGAAACTAGACGCGAATGAACGCAGATTTAATGGATTAACACGGATTTTTCAAATTAATCCGGCTTAATCCGTCGAATCAGCGGTAATCCGCATCTAATTTCCTGATATTTTTCTTATTTCACCGCTAAAAGCTTCTAAGACTAAGATTTTGATTTTGAACTTCAAATCCGCCGTTATTCATATCGCAAAGATTCAATTGGGTCTAAGCGAGCGGCTTTCCAGGCGGGGAAAATTCCGAAAACTAAGCCGATGCCGACGCTGGCGAAAAAGCCCATTACCGGCGCCCACCACGGGACATACGAGGGAAAAACGAATGAGATTAAGAATGACAGCCCCCAGCCGATTGCCAAACCGACCAATCCGCCGAAACCGGTTAAGGTGGCGGCTTCGATTAAAAACTGCAAAAGAATGTCGCTTTGCTTCGCGCCGACGGCTTTGCGAATGCCGATTTCGCGCGTTCTTTCGGTCACGGAAACGAGCATAATATTCATCACGCCGATGCCGCCGATCATCAAGCCGATTGATGAAATGACAATCATCGCCAGGAAAACTCCGGCGGTAATTGACTGAAAAGTTTCGATAATGCTGGCGGCGGTTTCCATTCCGAAATTGTTCGGTTCGCCGTAGGGAACGCGGCGGCGAATTCGCATCAAATCCTGCACCTGATCTTTGGCTTCGTCTAATTGTCCTTCTTTGGCAACCGCCAAAATTTGCAAATCTTCGGAATATGGTTTGAGCCGCAGTGCCGCGCCCATCGGCATATAAATTATATTGCTCTGGTCGTTATTGCCGCCGCCGCCGCCGAAAAGCTGCTCTTTTTTCTGAATTGTGCCGATCACGCGAAATTCGCGTCCGCCGATTTCGATTGTTTGTCCGAGCGGGTTGACATAAGGAAAATAACTGTCAATAACTGCCTGTCCGATCACCGCGACATCAGCTTTCGTTTCATTTTCCTGCGGCGTGAACCAGCGTCCGGTCATTAAAACTTCGACGGTGGTTTTTTCAATATCGGCGGTTGTTCCTTTGAGCCGGACGGCGGAAGATGTTTTGCCGTTTTCTCCCGTAATGAGAATTTTAGAACCCCAGCGGTCGCTTGAAACGTCGAGTAGCGGAACGGCGGTGACGATGGTCGAAAGTTTTTTCACGGCTTCGGCATCTTCTTCCGTCAGCGGTTTTCGCATTCTTTGTTCGCGCGAAGGTCTGCCGATTTGGATGCCGGCATCGTATTTGTTCAGAAAAATTGAAGTCGTCCCGAACGATTCAACCTGTTTTTCCACGCCGACATTGATTCCGCTGATAATGGACGAAATCAGCATTACGGTAATCACGCCGACGATCACGCCGAAAATCGTCAAAAATGAACGCAGTTTGTTATTACGCAATGTTGACATTGCCATTTTGAAATTTTCGATAAGACTGTTGCCGATGAATTTCATAATTTCAAATCCCAGATTTCAGATTGCAGATTCCAAATATTTTTTATTTTCCATCTATTGAATTGATTTCAATCTGGAATTTGGAATCTGAAATCTGAAATTTAATCCGCTCGCAATGCTTCAATCGGGTCGAGCCGCGCGGCTTTCCACGCCGGAAAAAGTCCGGCGAGAATGCCGACTCCTGCCGACACGCCGATTGCCATCACCGCCGCCCACCACGGAATTTTTGTTTGGATCAAGTATGCCGAAATAATAAATCCGATAAGTTCGGCGAGAATTAATCCGACAATTCCGCCGATTGCTGAAAGTGTCGCCGCTTCAAACAAAAATTGCTTGAGAATATCCGACTGCCGCGCGCCCAAACTTTTTCTGATGCCGATTTCCTTCGTCCGTTCGGTGACGGCGACCAGCATAATGTTCATAATGACAATCGCGCCGACCAGCAAGGCGATTCCCGGAACCGCGATAATGACGATGAAAATCGGACCGAGAATACTGTCGCGCAGTTTTGCAATCGCGTCGGGCGTTGAAACGCTGAAATTGTCTTTTTCCCCGAACGCCAGTCCGCGCTTGATTCGCAACAGCGTACGCGCTTGTTCAACCGCGTCATCAAAAGTTTTATCGCTGTATGACGTTCCTTCAAAATACAAACCACGGCTGCCGGTCAAATTTCCGAAATTCGACGCGTAAGTTTTCAGCGGAAGCTGAATAAAACTGTCCTGCGGCATCCCGAAAATCGTTCCTTTGGCAACCGCCACGCCGACGACGCGATAGGGAAGTCCGCGAATGCTGATTTCGCCGCCGACGGCTGACGTGTGGGGAAACAATTTATCGGCAATGTCCGCGCCGATAAAGGCGACGCGCGCCGAAGTGTTGTTTTCAGAGTCAACGAAATAACGTCCGTCTTCTATTTCAACTTTATCTATGTCGGCGGTAATCGGTTCAACGCCTTCGACATTAATGTCTTCGAGAATTTCAGTTCCGCGTTTAACCGTGGCACTGTTGCCGCGCGCTTTCGCCCCGATTTCTTTAATTAAATCGCCGCGTTCACGAATAAAATCCAGTTCTTCCAAAGTCAAATCCTTATTTCTGCGCTGGGCTTCGGCGAGCCGGTCGTTATCCTTAAAATCATCGAAACCAAACCGCTGGACGCTGAAGGAATTTGAACCGACACCCGCGATTTTTTCATCAACGTAAGAGTTAAAGCCCTGTAAAATTGACAACACGACCATAAACGCCGTGACACCGATAATCATTCCCAAAAGCGTCAGAAATGAACGCAGTTTATGCGCCCAAATTGCCGCCAGTGCCAGTTTTATTGTTTCCGTGAAATTCATATCGCAATCTCTAAAATTAAAAAGTTACGCCTGATTAGTTTTTTTGTCGGATTCTATTTCCCCGTCCCGAATCGTGATAACGCGATGAGCGCGTTCGGCGATGTCGGGTTCGTGTGTTACCAAAATAATCGTGTTGCCGTCGGCGTGCAGTTTTTCAAACAACGCCATAATTTCGTAACTCGTTTTAGTGTCGAGCGCGCCGGTCGGTTCGTCGGCGAGTAGAATCGAAGGATTGTTGACCAAAGCCCGCGCAATCGCCACGCGCTGCCGCTGACCGCCGGAAAGTTCGTTCGGGCGATGATAAATGCGTTCGCCGAGTTCGACCGAAGCGAGCGTCGCTTCCGCGCGTTCGTGCCGCGCCGCCGCGCCCATTCCGGCGTAAATCAGCGGCAGTTCGACATTATGCAGCGCGGTCGCCCGCGCTAAAAGATTAAACGTCTGGAAGACAAAACCGATTTCTTTGTTGCGAATCGAAGCCAGTTCGTCGTCGGTCATCGTCGAAACGAGATGTCCGTTGATCCAATATTGCCCTGTGGTCGGCGAATCGAGACAGCCGATCAGATTCATCAAAGTTGATTTTCCCGAACCGGAAGGTCCGATAATCGCCAGATATTCGCCTCTCTGAACTTCAAAAGTTACGCCTTGCAGCGCGTGAAGCTGCTGCGTTCCCATCGTGTAAGTTTTCCAGATGTTCCGCATCGAAATTAAAGCGTCAGGCGCGGGATTCACCGTATTCTTGCCGTTTTCAACTGTATTTTGTATTTCTTTCGCCATCTTCTTGTAAATCGTCAATTGTGAATTGTGAATCGTAAATCAAAAGGCGAAGTGAATTACGAACTACAAACTGCGAACTACGTCTTCGAGTCGCCTTCTTTTTTAACCTGTCTTTTAATAATCGCGCCGTCCTTCAGCGTGTTTAAAATTCGACTCGGACCCGTGATAACTTCCTGACCTTCAGACAAGCCGGACGTAATCTCCACGTCGGCTTCGCCGGTAATTCCGGTTTCGACCTCGACGAATTTGGCTTTGTTGCCGTCCATTATGTAAACGCCTTTGATGGTTTTGGACTTCTCGGACGGCAGCGGCGCGGCATCGCCGTTAACAGTCGGCGACGGCGATGCGTCGGGTCTTTTTTCGATCACCGCCTGAAGCGGAACCGCAATAACGTTTTTTACCGTTTTGGTGGTAATAACGGCGGTCGCGCTCATTCCGGGACGCAGGCTGTCACGCACCTCTTCGGGCATATCCTTTAATTCGATGACGACGCGAAATTCTTTCGCTTCCTGAACGTTGATATTAGTTGAAAGTCCACCGGTCGTCTGCGATTTACCGACGGCGAGCGGAGTTTTCTGCGTCACTTCGCCGCTTATTTCCCGGTCGCTCAAGGCATCAACTTTGACTTTTACGGGTTGTCCGACTTCGACTTTATCAATCTCCGTTTCATCAACTTTGACTTCGACATTAACCGTTGACATATCGGCAATCGTCAGTAGCGGCGTGGTCGAAAGTCCGGCGACGGCGAAAGTTCCGACTTTTGAAGGAATATCGGCGATCACACCGTTGATCGGCGCGACCTGCAAAGTTTTATCGCGCTGGCTTTTTTGTCCGCGCAGAACAGCGGCTTGCTGGCGCGTGCGGTCGGCACTCGCCTGCGCGCTCAAATTAGCCGTCTTCACGCCGGTTCGCGCGTCGCGCACGGCAACTGCCTGCTGATCGGCGCGCGCCTGCGCTTCTTTGACGCGGGCTTGCGCTTCGTTGATCGCTAACTGCTGTGATTTAAGCCGCGCCTGAGCGTTTCTGACAGCGACCTGCGCGGTTTGCACGGTGTCGTTTTTCTGGTCGTATTCGAGTCGGGAAATAACACCGCTTTCGAGCAGTTCGGCATTTCTTTTGACTTCGCGCTGGGCGACATTCAAATCAACCTGCGCTTTGTCAACGTCCGTCTGCGCCGCCACGACCTGTTGCCGCGCCGAAGCGACCTGCTGCTGCGCGGTGTCAACCGCCGCCTGGGAAGCGTTTAATCCTTGCTGCGCCTGCGATAATTGATTTTGCGCGCCGGTAATTTGCGACTGCGTAACCTGCGTTTCATTTTGCGCCGCCTGCAGTGCCGCCAATTGTGCGTCGGTGCTTGACTGCAACTGCGTCGGGTCGAGTTTGACAAGCGGCGTTCCGGCGGTCACTTTGTCGCCTTCCTTGACGTAAATATCTTCAATACGTCCCTGAACTTCGCTCGTCAAATTGATAAACTGAACCGGACGAACTTCGCCCGATGAAGTGACCGTCGAACGCAGTTCGGGTCTCGTTTCGACTTTGACAACCGTCACTTCAGGTATATCTTTGCGGGTGGCGAAAACGCTGGCGATGATGATAACGACGAGTAAAACGAAGGTCGTCGCGCCGATGATAATTTTTCCTTTCCGGCTGATAGCCATTTTGTCTGTTCCTCTGTCTGGTGTTTTTTATTAAAATATAAATGATTCAACGCAAATGTTTAATTGGATCGCGTCAAAATTTTACTACGACGGGGCGAAAAAAAAGTTTCAAAAAGTGTCCGGCGGATGATGTTTCGGCGGCTGAACCGCTGCAAAATCCGCATAAGTATCTGTTGACTAATAATAACCTAAGATTTACGATTTACGAACAGAGATTTACGGGTTAAAATAGCTTGGTCAGGATAATTCATACTTAAAATTCGCAGAGAAAAAGAAAATGATAAAATGCCAAATCTGCGGGACGGAAAATCTCGGCGGTTCACAATTTTGCGACGAATGCGGCGCGGGACTGAACGGTCAAAGTAACGGAGAAGTTACGAATTTTCGACCGCAAGTTTCTGAAATTCCGGTTTTTCAATCGTCTAATGTTACTTCGGTTGGAATCCCGGCGATGGTGGAAGTGCCGGAAGAAACAGTCATCGAACAAGAAATTTCGCCGAAAGCCAAAGGCGTGAAAGCGACATTGATTATCGAGCGCGGCGATTCCATCGGGACGGAATTTTCGCTGGCGGCGGACGAATCAAACATTGGACGCTGGGACGCGGACAACGGAATTTTTCCCGACATTGATTTGGACGCACACGACTCGGAAGCCAAAATTTCGCGTCGCCACGCTCGCATCATTCACGATAACGGCAAGTTTATGATTGAAGATTTGGGTTCAACCAACGGTACCTTTGTCAATCGCGGAAGACGTTTAATTCCCGGCGATACGCATTTGCTAAATGACGGCGACGAGATTATCGTCGGAAAAACATTTTTGCGCTTTTACAAAAATGAATAAATTCGAGAATGTTTAATATTTTTAACTGGAAAGTTTTATAAAAAAATGGCTTATTGTCACGAGTGCGGCTCGGAAGTCGCTGAAACCGACGCTTTCTGCCCGTTTTGCGGAATAACTTTGCAGCCGATGGTCGTTGCCGGAAACGACGCGTCGCTGGATAGTACAATTGTGATTCCGTTTCCTGAAAAGGAGAAAATTCCTGAGGAGGAGAAAACACCGGCAAATCAAATTTTTACCGACTCTCCGACGGAAAAAAACAAAGTCGCCGAGAAAGAAAACATCGCTGCCGTTCAAACCGCAACAGAAGAGCATTCAAATAATTTGACGGCGGCAAATAATTCGACGACGGAGGCTGTCGCCGTCGAATCCGCGCCGACTGAAATTCCAGCTCAAAATTCTTCTACTCGTTTCGGAGAAATCCCGGAAGCGGAAAAAACTCAGTTCACCGGCGAAAAAGATAAATTCATCTTTTCGGAAAACACCGCTCAGAATAACGCGGCGGACGACAGTGAACTCGCAAAAAGCGCGTATAAAGCCGAAGAAACTAGGGGCGCAGCGACCGAATCTTCTTTGATGTCTTATGAAGAAACGGAAATCAAGGAAATTCCATCCGCTGAAGAACCGGAGACGGTTTCCGGCGAAAAAGAAGCTAATGAGGAAGAGATAGCGGATGAAAATGAATCCGAACCGTTAGAAATTGATTTCACCGCGACCATTCCGCATATTCCCGCCGGTTCAGTCCAAAAAGTTTCAGCGGAAAATATTGAAAATAAAGTTTCCGGCAATCCGTTAAAAAATAAGGATGAATTTTTCGTTCCGGCGGCAGACGAGGAAACTCCGGTGGCGGAAGAATCAATCGTCAAGCCCGCCGAAGAACTTCCCGAAACCACCTGTCCGCCGCCGCGTTTCGATTCGGTGCGGATAATGGAAATAGACAGCGAGCCGAAAATCGCCGAAAAGAAACCGGAAATGCCGTCAGCCGCCGCGCCGTCGCCGGAAGCACTGCCAAAAAACCGTTCATTTACGACTCCGAATCTCGGACTCGGCGAAACTGACGGCAAAAATCGCGCGAAACTCAAGCCTTTGGACGAAGGCACGGTTTTAAATGACCGTTATGAAATTGTGCGGAAAATCGGCGGCGGCGGAATGGGCGCGGTTTATCTCGCGTCCGACAAAAATCTCGGCGGCGTTCTCCGCGCCGTCAAAGAAATGGTGCAGTCCTATATCGAAGGTGAACAGCAGGAAAAGGCGATTAACGATTTCAAGCGCGAATCCCTGCTGCTGTCAACGCTCGATCATCCGTCAATCCCGACGATTTACGATTATTTTTTCGATGAGAAAGAAGGCAGATTCTATCTCGTGATGAAATATATTTCGGGCGGCGATTTGGCGGCGCGAATACGTTCCGCGCCCGAAGGCAGAATTGACGAAAAAAGCGTCACCGAATGGGCGATTCAAATCGCCGACGTGCTGGATTATCTGCATAATCGCCAAATGCCGATTGTTTATCGTGATCTGAAACCCGCCAATATTATGATTGACGGAAATTCGGGGCGCGTAATGCTGATTGATTTCGGCATCGCGCGGTTTATCAACAAGGAAGAAAAGGGTGTCACGGCGGTCGGCACGATGGGTTACGCGCCGCCGGAACTTTTCAGCGGCAATGTCGAGCCGCGCTCCGATATTTACAGTCTCGGTTCGACGATGTTTCATTTGCTGACGGGTGCCGATCCGCAAAGCAATCCGCTGTTGATTTTTGATTTTCAAAAACATCCGCGCCCGCGCCAGATCAATCCGCAGTTGTCCGACCAAATGGAAAAAATTCTGATGCGGGCGGTTGAATATAACGCCGATCAACGCTTCAGTTCCGCCGCTGAACTGCGCGACGCGCTTCAGGAACATCTCAAAAATCTGCAAACAAATTCGGTGACTTACGGTATCAAAGAAACTCCCGCGCCGACCGCGCTGTCCGATCAGCTTGTTTTCTGCGGATTTTGCGGACAGAAAATCGTAGCGACCGATATGTTTTGCGCTTTCTGCGGCGCGAAACAGCCGCTTGCTCAAAAAGGCACTCACGGAGAAAACTACGCGCCGCAGCCGCTGACGGCGAAACTCCTGATTGTCGGTACCAACGAACTCGAAACGCCCGCTTACCGAATTGAAAAGGACGAAAATTTAGTTGGCAGACGCGATCCGATGTCGAATATTTTTCCCGAAGTTGATTTGTCTAAATTTGATCCGCAAACGAAAATTTCCCGTCGTCACGCCCGCATTTGGCGCGACGGCAGCCAATTTATGGTGGAAGATTTGGGTTCTTCAAACGGCACGATTGTGCTGCCGGTCGTCAGCGACACAGTGCGACTGATGCCGCATCAGCCTTACACTTTGACCAACGGCGATAAATTGAAATTGGGTGATACGACTTTACATTTCATCATCGGATAGGTTACATCTTTACTAAAATTCTAAAACATTATTTATGAGCGCGCGCGTAGAAAGAACTGTCCCGGCACAACGAATAAGAACCGAGCAAGTGGTCGTCAATTTTGACGCGGAACTGTTAAAAGCTCCGTTTTCACTGCGCTGCGGCGCGATTTTGATTGATTATATCATCCTTGTTTCAGTTCCCGTTTTAAGTTTGATAAGCGGCAAGCTGATGGGAATCGAGCCTTCCAAACTGCTTAACAGCGAAATCAGCAACGCCGGTTTGTTAATTACTATTTTGCTGCTGCTGACGAATTTTGTCGTGCTGCCGACCTTCAGCGGACAAAGCGTCGGCAAAATGCTGACCGGTCTGAAAATCGTTAAAATTGACGGCAGTGCGCCTTCGTTAGGGGCGATTCTGGTGCGCCATTTGATCGGTTATCCGCTCAGTTTTCTGATTTTCGGTCTCGGTTTTCTGCTGGCGGTTCTAAACAGCAAAGGACGCGCGCTGCACGATTTTCTCGCCGGAACGGTCGTTGTTTACGGAACCCGACAGAGAAAAGTAGTTCAAAATGAAAGATTATAAATGATCAGCCGGAAAAACAAGTTATTTTGAACGGTGAGCTTTGAATTAAATTTATGCCCCAGTTAATCGTCAAAACCGGCAACCGCCCGCCGGAAACATTTCCGCTTTCGCGGCTGCGCGTAACCATCGGACGTTCCGCCCGCAGCGATATTTGTATTCCCGACGCTTTCGCTTCGCGGCTGCACGCCGAAGTCAGAAAGGAAGGCGATGCTTACTGGCTTCAGGATTTGGGTTCGGCAAACGGTACGCGCTACAACGGTTCGCACGTTTCGATACCGATTCCGCTCGTCTCCGGCGGCGAAGTTCAAATCGGCGAAACGACGATAATTTTTGAAGACGAACGCCTTAAAGAAAACAAAAATTCGACGTTAATCGCCGACAACACGCAGGCTCTTGATCCTTCGATGACGATTTCCTTCGTGCGTTCGCAGAGTTCGACGGCGGAAATGCTCGAATCGCAATTTTCGACGCGCAATGAACTGCTCGGTCTAATCAGCAAAGTCGGAGTCGCGCTTCTTTCGTCGAGCGGTTTAAACGACACGTTGAATCAGGTCGCTTCGCTCGTTTTTGAAGCCGTGCCAGCCGAAAGATGCGTCATAATGCTGCGCGATGAGACGGAAAACGAGGAAATGAAGATTCTCGTCGCCCGCGTGCGCGGAAAAGATGAAGCGATTGAGGAAGTTCGGATCAGCCGCATCGTGATGGACGAAGTTTTGAAAAACGGCAAGTCGGTTTTGACTTCCGATGCCCAGCACGATCCGCGTTATGCCAGTCAAACGATGGCTTTGCTCGGTATTCGTTCGGTTTTGGCGGTTCCGCTGAGTGTCAGCGAAAAAGAAGTTTTCGGAATCATTTACGCCGATTCGCCGACCGACAAATCCACATTTACCGAAGATCATTTGAAAATTTTAACCACGCTCGCTTCGGTCGCTTCGATTCGTGTCGAAAACGCGCGGCTGCTCGAAGAACGCATCGAACGCGAACGAATGGAACGCGAACTGGAACTCGCCACTGAAATTCAGCAGCGTTTCCAACCGTCCGCGCCGCCGGTGATGAGCGATTACGAATTTCAGGGAATTTCATTTTCCTGTTACGAAATCGGCGGCGATTATTACGATTTTATCACGCGTCACGACGGCAAAATGCTGGTCGCGCTCGGCGATGTTTCCGGCAAAGGAACCGCCGCCGCGCTTTTAATGTCGAGCCTGCACGCTTCGGTTCACGCGCAGGTCGCCGCCAAAACTTCGCTGTATCAGATGGTCAAATCAATCAACGAATATCTGGCGGAAAATATCCCGACCAATCGTTTTATCACGCTTTTTATCGCCGAACTCGATCCGCAGACGGGAATTATCAACTACATTAACGCCGGACATAATCCCCCGCTCGTCGGTCGTGCCGACGGCAAGGTCGAACAGCTCGAATCGGGCGGTTTCCCGCTCGGAATTATGCCGATGGCGGAATATGATGTCGGGCAAGTTCAACTGGCGGCTGGTGAAGCTCTCGTTATTTATTCCGACGGCGTTTCCGAAGCGGTCAATCTAAAGGATGAAGAATTTGGAATGGAGAGGCTGACGCAGGTCGTCAGTGATAATGTTAAAAGTTCCGCCTCCGGCTTGCGGGATAAAGTCGAATCCGCGCTTTCCGCTTTCACGCGCACCGCTCCTGCCAATGATGATATAACTTTGGTGATTGTTAAGAGGAAATAACCGGCAGACAAAAATTATCTAGCGATAATAATAACCTCTCGGATACTCGATTTTAACTTCCGGGTTGGTGCTGTTGACTTCGACTTTGTGATAACCTTTTTTGAAATGAGTCGAAAGATAAGTTAGAGCAAACTGGCGATTTAACGCGGCGTTTAAGTCCTGAAAAAACGGGTCGAAGGAAACCGGCGACAACGTGCCTTGAAAAAACGCGCGTCCGCCGGTTTCGTCTGACAGTCGGTTGAGTGAGCCTTGCGCGTTTGAGACGAGAAAGGAATTGCCGTTTTCCGTCAATCTTCCCGCGTTGTAAAACGAATAAACCGCGACACTTTTTCTCTGCGCCTGAAGAATCGCTTGATCCAGATCAATGCTTTGCGTCGGCGAAGAACTTTCAATGCCGCGTGAAACATCCAACCCGTCGGAAATAAGCAAAATCGCCCGTCGTCCGGTCGGCAGCGCGTCAAAGCGTTTAAGTGCTTCCTCGACACCGTAATAAGGGCTGCTCGGACCGACACCGGAAATTATTCGCAGGGAACCGGCGGCTTTTTCCAGATCATCGGTAAATTTCTGTCGAATCTGAATCGTCCCGCCGCGCAAGTAAGCGACCATTACGCGCGAACCGCTCGGCAAACCTTTGATAAAATTGGCGATGCTTTTCAACTGCAAATTGGCGTTTGACGTGAGATCGTCCTGAATGAGAACGGCGAGCGCGAGCGGCGCGCTGCTGACGCTGCGGATTGACAAAATTACCTGCGCGTCGCTGTCTTCCTTGACGCTCAAATCGCCGACTTCAACAAATTCCGCGTATTGTCGTTCCTTAGCTTCTTTTTTGGTGAAAATAGAAATCGGAACCGTCATCGTGCGAACTTTATTATCCTGTTTGTTTGCCGTCTTTTTTTGAGCGAAACCAAAGCTCGAAAAAACCGGAATCAGCAGCAGAAAAGTCAGACAATTGATAAATTTTAATTTGGACATACACACCTTTTCGGAATTTGCGCTAAAATTACTAATTCCGATGATATTACACTTTTGCGTTGTGACTGAAATTTATGATGCGTTAAGTTTGAATTAAGTTTGCAGAGTTTGTAGAGTAAATCCGTAAGTATGAACCAATTACAGCCGCGCTACGAAGTTACGCGCAAAGATTTAGCGAAGGAAAAAGCGTTGAAATACGGCGCGTGGACGGCACCCGTCTTGTTGTCCGTGATTCCCTCGCTGATTTTTTTTGTGCTTGGTTTTCTGTTCGGCACAACTCCGCCCGCCGCCGCGACTTATTTTTTTCTCAGCTTTATTTCGCTGATCGCCGGATTTGTCTTAGGTTTGATCGTGACCGGCGGAATTCTCTATTATCGCTCTAATTGGCTGGCGAATGTGCGCGAAAGAATTGCGGTTGACGGCATTAAGGCGAACGAAGTGATGTGGTTTCAAAACGAATTGACGACCGCCGAGAAGAATTCTCTGAAGGAAATCGAATCGAAAAATCTGCTTTTGGCGGATGCTTTCCGCGATACGCTGGCGGCGCGTCTGACGGCGGCGCGGATTTTGAAATCAACCAAAAATGAAATTCTGCTCGTCAAAAGAAGGCAGAACAAACTCAAATATCTCAAGTCCGAAAACTCGACCAATTTGCAGCTCGAATTAAAGGATGACCTCGAAAATCTCGATAAAATAAAAAATGAAGCCGAAGAAATGCGTATTGAAGCCGAAACGCGCGTCCAGATGATCGAAGCGGCATCGCGGCGCGGCGGAAATCTTGCCGATACCGAACTTGCGCTGAAAAAACTTTCAATGCAAACGGCAGAACTGCCGATGGCTCTCGAATCGGCGAAAATGGAGGAAGAAATCAGGAGGGAACTGGAGCGAGAAATGGACAAAGCTGAAAAATAAACGCATTCCCCTTATTTCAGATTTCAGATTGGTTTTTTCCAAAAGCGATGAACGACGAAAAAAGTTTAGAAGTACCTAATCAGCAGTTAGAACAAAGAAAAGAAACGACACTGTTCCCGACGACGGAAGAACTCGCCGTGCTGAACGCGACCGAAAAAATCGGTTTTAAACTGGCGCACCGAATGAATCTGGGCGCGTGGAAAACGTTCTGGACTTTTTGCCAGCGGCATATCGGTTCGCTCTGGATTTATCTGGCGACTTACAATTTGATGAATGTTTTCGGACTGGAAAACATTGAAAAAACTTCAGTTGACAAACCCCTTCTGCTCGTCGCCAATCATCGTTCATTTTTCGATATGTACACGGTTTCGAGTGTTCTTTTTCGCCGCACAAACCGTCCGATGCGACTTTTTTTTCCGGTTCGCGCCAAGTTTTTTTATACTTCGCCGGTCGGCTGGTTCGTCAATTTCGTGATGGGCTGGTTTTCGATGTATCCGCCGTTTTTTCGTGAAGAAAAAGAAGTCGGAAAACGCGAATTCGACAAATATTCGTTGCGTCGTCTGGTGCAGATTTGCTCAGAAGGTCGCGGAAATGTCATCGGTTTTCATCCTGAAGGCAGACGAAATTTGAATTCTGATCCATACGGTTTTTGTCCGGCGCAGCCCGGAGTCGGCGCGGTTATCAGAAAAGCGCAGCCGCAGGTCGTGCCGGTTTTTATCACGGGTTTGGGCAACGATTTGCCGAAACAAATTTTGGGAAATTGGCGCGGCGGCGAGAAGGTGCGGATTTGGTTTGGCGCGCCGGTTGATTTGACGGAATTTTACGAAAAAAGCGACCGACTCCGCACACATAAGGAAATCGCTGATTATTTGATGGAAAAAATCGGCGAACTCGCCGCGCGGGACAGAGAAAAATTCGGCACTGTTAATTAACTTGCCGAAAGCTCGCGGGCGGAAAATAATGTTATTTCTTTTTGCCCAATTCTACCGCGCGCCGGTAAGCGGCGTAAATCGCCTTTGACAAAACCGTTCGCAGTCCGCCTTTTTCCATTTGATAGTTCGCTTCGGCGGAAGTTCCGCCGGGCGACGTAACCATACTGCGAAGTTCGGCGGGATGTTTGCCGGATTCCATCGCAAACAGCACCGAACCGAGAATTGTCTGCTGAACGAGTTCCTGCGAAACGCGCCGCGAAAAGCCGAGATGTACGCCCGCGTCGGTCATCGCTTCCATAAACGTAAAAATATAAGTCGGTCCGGTCGCGCTCAGTGAAGTCGCCATATCAATCATGTTTTCCGTTTCGACAAAAATTTCTTTGCCCAACGCCGTCAATAATTCTTTGACCTGCGCCTGATGATTTTCGTCAACTTCGTCGGTGCAAGTCCACGCCGTCATTCCCTGTCCGATCTGCGAAGGCGTATTCGGCATCGCGCGAACAACTAAATGATTATCGAGAGTTTCGGAAATCGTTTCAATCAGCGCGCCCGCCACGATGGAAATGACGAGCTGCTCCGGCGTTACGACATTTTTCAGTTCCGCTAAAACACCTTTAACACGCTGCGGTTTGACGCACAAAACGACGATTGATTCAACGCCGCGAACGGCTTCCACCGCATCGGCGTTATGTTCAACAGTTTGAATCTGATATTTTTCCCCAAGTTCAATGCGTCTTTCAACGCGCGGATGCGAAGCGACGATCTGCTCCGGCGCGACTAATTTCATTCGCAAAAGCCCCGCGATAATTGATTCCGCCATCACGCCGCAGCCGATAAAAGCGAGGTGTGTATCTTTCAGTAAATTATTTTTCATTCCAGATTCAGATTGCAGATTCCAGATTTTTTCTTCCGGTTTGGAATTTGAAATCTGAAATTACTCGTAGCTCAAAGCCTCAACCGCGTCGAGGCGCGAGGCGCGAAGTGCCGGATAAAGCGCGCCGATTGCGCCGCCGAGCAGACCGATGACGAAAATTAAAGTCAGCACCAGCGGACTCATTTCAACCGTCAAAGTCGTCACGCGAGTCAAAATAAAACGCAGCACAAAAGTCAAAATAATACCCGTCACTATTCCGCAAAAACTGAGCAAAATCGCTTCCTGCGTGATAATCCAGGCGATTTTTGAATTACTCATTCCGAGCGATTTCATAATTCCGATCTGCCGTGTGCGTTCGGTAACGGTCGTGTACATCGTCAGCAGAATCACCAGCGCGCTAATAACCGCCGCGACACCGATAATGACGTTGAGAAAAACTCCGAGCGCGGGAATGCTCGACATATAAAGTTCTTCCAAATTCTTCGCTAAAATAACGTGATTTTCGGGAAATTTGTTGTGAATACTTTCCGCGACCTGTTCGGGCTTGAATCCATCTTTAATTTTGACCAGAAACGCCGTCGCTTTGCCTTCGCCGCCGAGTTGTTTCTGCATCGTCGCCAGTGAAATTTTGACGCGCGCGCCCGCCGCCGGTTCGTAAGTGCCGACGATTTTGAAATTGCGGTCGTAAAGATTGAGCGTATCGCCGACTTTGATGCTTTTTTGATTTTGCCAGCCCGTATCAATAATCGCTTCGTCGCTGTTTTCCGCAAACTTTCGTCCTTCGATAATTTGTAATCCGGCAACGGCAGCATATTGATCGAAATTTACGCCGTCAATCAAACGGCTGCCGGTGTTGCTGTCGTCCACCGAAACGCTGTTTTGCCCAATCGGAACGACGGTTTTCACTCCTTCAATCTTTTCAATTTCCGGCACCGTTGAAAGTGGCAGGCGAAACGATTCCGAACCGCTCATTCCAATTCCGCCCGGCGCATAAAACAAAATTTCCGCGCCGACATTCGCTTCGCGCGTCGCGCGTTCGCGCATCGAACCGTTCGCCATTCCGATGGTGAAAACGATCAGCAAAACACCGACCGCGATTCCCAGAATACTAACCGCCGTGCGCGCCGGACGATGAAGCATATTTGAAAAAACTAAATTATCCATTAGAGATGTATTTCAACAGGATTTGGCGGATTTTACAAATAAGCCGTTTGTTTCCCAACCGAATAAATGAAATTTCAGAAGAAACCGACGTTTGAAATCAACCGTCGAAATGCCGTTTATCCGGTTTTACACAACAAAGAAAAAGAAAAGGCGACAAATATAAAGAAAATTCATTGACACTGTGCTAAATCTTCTTTATATTTACCAAGTATCAATTTTAGCGCACTATCTTTTCGAGACGTTTAATTTTAGCGGGAGATTTTTGCGAAACACTAGACAAAAATCTTTTGTCGCTCAACTTTAACGATACTGTGAAAGTTCTCGTTTTTCGACGGCTTCTCACAGCGGCTTAATTTTTCTTAGAAGATTCTTTAATAGACAACTTAATTTTTTACTGAGTAATTTAATCAAAACGAAAAATAATTTCTTTTCGATTACTTTGCCTTTTTGCCTTATCAAATGAAAGGCGAATTGTTAATTAGGAGATATTACAATGGAAAACTTTAGTAATTTTTTTGCGTCAAACAAACAAATGAATCGCCGACTGTTTTTGCCGCCTTCTGTTTTTGCCGCGATCTTAACGGTATTTTTATTTTCGCTGTCTTTCTTTAATACCAATGTTTACGCGCAGAGCGGTCCGGCAGATTTGTCGGTGACGATCACTGATTCGCCCGATCCGGCGGCAGCCGGCGGCAACATCATTTATTCAATTACTTTAATCAACAGTGGTCCCGGCGCAGCTTCCAACGTCACGCTGACAACTTCCGTGCCGGCAAATACGACTTTTGTTTCGTTTACGCCGGTGACAGAAGTTGGATTCGTCTGCACTACGCCGGCGGTCGGCGGAACCGGCAATATAAGCTGTAGCACTGCTAATTTCCTAAACGGCGCGGTATTGCTCAGGCTGGTAGTTAATGTCAATCCGGGAACGGCGGATGGAACAATTATTTCCGGCACGGCTTCCGTAAGTTCTTCAACGGCTGATCCGAATACTGCCAATAATAGTGCGGCGACGACAACTTTAATCAACAACACGCCGACCCCGACCCCGACTCCGACGGTTACGCCGACTCCGACGGTTACGCCGACTCCGACGGTTACGCCAACGCCGACGATCACGCCGACCCCGACCCCAACGCCCGCCGACGCGGATTTGTCGGTGATGAATGTTGATTCGCCCGATCCGGTCACTCCGGGCAATAATATCAATTATTCGATTGTTTTGACCAACAACGGTCCCGGTGCGGCTTTCAACACGACATTTACGACGGCGGTGCCGGCAAACACTACTTTTGCCGGATTCCTGCCTCTGTCTGATGTCGGATTTGTCTGCTCGACACCTGCCATCGGCGGCACCGGCAACGTCACCTGCACCGTCAACAGTTTCTTAAACGGCGCGGCTTTGTTCAGATTAATTGTTAATGTTAATCCCGGAACACCGAACGGCACGGTTATTACTGACATCGTTACGGTCAGCTCTTCAACGAATGACCCGAATCCCGGCAACAATACCGCGATTGTTACAACTTCTGTCAGCGGCTCGCCGCAGTTGTGCTTGAATAAACCGCTTGATTTTACCGGCGACGGACGAGCTGATTACGCCGTCTTCCGTCCGACCAACAATTTTTGGTATATCAATCCGACTTCTTCGACTTCCAATTTAGATTTTACCGGACGCGCTTTCGGTAATGCCGCAACCGATGTTTTGACTCCCGGCGATTACGACGGCGACGGCAAAACCGATCTTGCCGTCTGGCGCGCAACCAACGGCACTTTCTATGTGCTGCGAAGCTCCGATAACACCTTTACCGGAATGCAGTTCGGTCAAAACGGCGACGAACCGGTGGCGCGTGATTATGACGGCGATTGCAAAACCGATTTTGCGGTCGTCCGGCGTTCCGGCGGCTCGATGTACTGGTATATTTTGAACAGTTCAACCAATACATTCAGAGGAGAACAGTTTGGAGCGACGAACGATGTGGTCGCGCCTGGTGATTACGATGGCGACGGCAAGTTTGACTTAGCGGTTTATCGCGGCGCGAGCGGGCAAGCGGCAACATTTTACGTGCGGCGCAGTTCAACCGGCGATACGAGCCGTCAGTTCGGACTCGGCGGCGATCTGGTCGTTCCAGGCGATTACGACGGCGACGGTAAAACCGATTACGCGGTGGTGCGACCCGGTTCAGCGGATCAATGGTATGTGCTGAGAAGTTCGGACAACAGCCTTTACACGGTGCAGTTAGGCGCGATGCCTGATTTGACGACACAGGCTGATTATGACGGCGACGGCAAAACGGATGTTTCGGTTTATCGTCAGCAAACCGGCACGTTCTATGTTACGCGCAGTTCGGACGGCGTAACCATCCAGCGACAGTTCGGATCAAACGGCGATTATCCGGTAGCGAACTACAACACGCATTAACGGATAAAGCAGTCTTATCAACAGATTAAGCGGTCTCTGCGTTGATTATTTTATCAGCGCAAAGACCGCTTAATCTGTTTTGGGAATTGTTTTCAAAAAACCGTGTTTTCAGATTTGTTGAGTCAGAACCGGCTGCATCAGCGAGCAGACAAAGATCAAAATTATAAAATATCTATAAACATTAAAATATTTCGCTCAACTGCTTGCTGATGCAGACAGTTCTGACTTGGATCAATACCGATAATATTTGTTTTTGCCCGACTACTTGTATTGTTAGAAAACAGGAAATTCGCGCACAAATATAAGGATGCGAAATTTATGTCTTTCAGCATCCTTACTCACAATCGCGGGCTTTTAATCAATTTTGTCAATTCGCATTAACACTGGCAGTTTGATTTTGATTGCTAGAATCGTTTTTGTTAGTTTCCGGGACACTCCACCCGGCGTGTTTCAGCAGATCAATCGCAAAACGAATTGGAATCGCCATATTTCCGGCACTGCTGCCTGTAAAAACGCCGAAATTAACACCGATAACTTTCCCCGCCTGTCCGAACAGCGGCGCGCCGGAACCGCCTTCCGCCGTTTTCGCGTCGTGCGAAATCCGCCGCGCTTCTAAATCCGTAATCGCCCCAATCGTCGTCAGCGGAATTATTTTACTCGACTGCGCCAAATAATTTATCAGAGACTGGCGCGAACCGCCAAATCTTGAGTTGATTGATTTAGCTTCTTCATCATCAACCATTGCCAAAAGTCTGTCAGGTCCGTTTGGATAACCCATCGTAACGACCGTTTTACCGACGGACATAGATGCGGAATCAGGATCAAGCGGAAGAACCGGAATTTCCGACAAAACTGCATTTTCGTCAATTGAGCCGACCGCTAAATCTTCACGCGAACCGATTTGGCGAACTTTCAGCGGAAACGGCTGCGGAAAGTTTGGAAAATAAACGACTAAGCGTTTGACCCGCGCCCGTCCTTTGGAATCTTTTATCATTTGCTTGACCAAATCATCTTCTTCCCAAGGCTGCAAAACGTGGCGATTAGTCAAAATGTAACCACTGCCGACGTGAAAGCCAGTGCCGATAAAATCATATTCGACGGGCGTTCCGCTGCCTTCCGTCGTTAATCCGCCCGGTATCTGTTCGCGCGGAACATTTTCTTCCATCGGGGTCGGTTCGTATTGACTCGGCTGAAAATCTTCCGGGTTCGGATAGCGCAGCGTTTTGCCGGTTTTACGGTCAACCAAATCGTAAACACCGACGATCAGGCACACGCCGTTACCGTATTCGACGCGCAGATTCGGCGCGAGCGAAACCGTTTTCATTATGTCTTTGTTAGATTTGTCGAGTTCTCCGATTTGATCGTTGGTCTGCGTTACCTTATCTTGAAGCTGGCGCACGATTGCGCTTTGCTGTTCGGCTAATTGACGGTTTTTCTGTTGTTCATTATTGAAGGCGTAGCCGAGATAGAAAATCCCGCTGATTGAACCGACGACGATTAATAAGGCGATCAGTTTGCTCGTCCACGAAATTTCGCGCAGAAGTTCGCGGACAAATTCGCGCAAAAATGCTTTCGCATCATCCCGTTTCGGAGAAACTGCCGCGCCGACAGCCGCCGCTTCGATAAAATGCGCGAAGTGCGGTTCGCGGTTCGTGGTAATCAGCGCGGATTGCGAAGCCAGCGAGAAAAAAGAAAATGAAATATCCGTATCGGGAATGCTGATTGTGTCACCGTCCCGGATGCCGACAAATCGCCGAATCGGTCTGCCGTTGTGTTGCAAATTCAGCGATTCGAGGTAATCAACAATGCGATAAACATTTTCTTCAAATTCTAGTTCGAGCCAAATTCCGTCGGCGACGAACTGGTTCGTCTTGATCTGCAAATTACTGGCTTCAGTCGAACCGAGACGAATATTTTCGTCCGCGAAAAACTCCGTGCGTTTCTCCGTGCCAACCGTAACGTGAATGATAATGCCGACTGCCATTCTTTATAAAATTGAAAATAAAACCAAGATGCCCAGTGAGATTTTAACACAAAGAAATTTTTTGACGAATTTAGCGGGCGGCATTATGACGAAAATTAAAAATAAATTTGAGTTGTTTCCATCTTTTGTTTAGCATAAAAATATGAGTAAACCAGAATTTATTGACGACCGAGAAAAACTTGAAAAACTCGCGCCAATCGCCAATGCGCCGATTAAGCGGCACATTTTTGTCTGCAACGGAACATCCTGCTTAAAATTAGGCAGTGCCGAGGTGAAAACGGCTTTTGAAGATGAATTGCAGCAAAGAAATCTGCGCTTTGGGAAAGAAGCAAAGGGCAGAAACCCAAAAGGTGAAGTCGTCTTGACCGATTGCGGTTCGGTCGGTCTCTGCACAATCGGCACGGCGGTTTTAATTTACCCGGAAGGCGTTTGGTACGCCCAAGTTCGCGCCGAAGATGTCAAAGAAATTGTCGAACAGCACATCGAAAAGGGAAAAATTGTCGAACGTCTCGCTTTGATTGAAATTTCGGATGATAAAGATTAAATACTCTGTATAAATAAGTACTACAACTAAGTAGAAGTATTTTGCCGACGGAGCGCGGACAGCTCGTCCGCCAACACGCGAAGCGAGCGTTGCAGGCATCATTCGACAATTTTTATCAACAGCGAAAAAGCACCAATCGCTGCGATTTTATAAAGCGGACGAGCCGTCCGCGCTCCGGTTGACAAATTAAATTGCCGTTTCACACATTTTTCAATTATGTTGCCGCCAATGATTTATCTTCGTTCGGTCGCCAGCGCAAAACGGGTTTGCGCGCGGCAGTCGCTTCGTCCAATCTGCCGATGCGGGTTGAATGCGGCGCGTCAATGACGAGCTGCGGATTTTCGACGGTTTCCTGTGCGATTGATTTCATCGCGTCAATAAAAGCGTCTAAATCCTGCCTGCCGACTGATTCGGTCGGTTCGATGAGCATCGCGCCTTCGACGATCAGCGGAAAATAAATCGTTGGCGGATGAAAACCGTAATCAATCAGACGTTTGGCGATGTCCAATGTGTGAACGCCCTGCCGCGTTTGCCTTTTATGCGAAAAAATAACTTCGTGCATCGAATCGGAGGCGAACGGTTTGTCGTAATCGTCAACTAAATGATGCCCGACGTAACGCGCGTTCAAAACCGCCGCCTCCGTCGCTTCCTGAAGTCCTTCCGCGCCGTGCGTTTGAATATAAGCCAGCGCGCGGATCATCATTCCGAAATTACCGTAGAACGCCTTGACGCGCCCGATTGATTCGGGAAAATTATCATCTAATTTGTAATTTTCGCCGTCTTTGACGATGCGCGGCACGGGCAGAAACGGTTTTAATTCTTCGGTGCAGCAGCAGGGACCGCAGCCGGGACCGCCGCCGCCGTGCGGAGTCGAAAATGTTTTGTGCAGATTAAGGTGAATCACGTCAACGCCGAAATCGCCGGGACGCGCGATGCCGACGAGCGCGTTCATATTCGCGCCGTCCATATAAACCAGCCCGCCCGCGTCGTGAATCACGTCGCAGATTTCTGTGATATTTTTCTCGAAAATGCCGACCGTGTTCGGATTCGTGAGCATCAAACCGGCGATTCCGCCCTGTTCGCAGAGAGATTTGAGATGCTCCATATCGGTCAGACCTTCGGTTGTTGAATTGACGGTTTTGACGGTGAATCCGGCGAGCGCGGCGGATGCGGGATTCGTGCCGTGCGCCGAGTCGGGAATCAGCATCACGCGGCGTTCCTTCGATTTTTCGCCGTCGCGCCGGTCGAGGAACGAGCGAATCAGCATTACGCCGGTCATTTCTCCCTGCGCGCCCGCCGCCGGCTGTAACGAAATTCCGGGAAGTCCGGTAATTTCCGCCAAATCTTCCTGCAAATTATAAATTAATTGCAGCGCGCCCTGCGCTCCTTCCTCCGGCGCGAGCGGATGAAGATTGGCAAATCCGGCGATGCGCGCGACTTTTTCGTTGAGCCGCGAATTATATTTCATCGTGCAGCTTCCGAGCGGATACATTCCCAAATCAATCGAAAAATTCCACGACGACATCCTCGTAAAGTGCCGAATCACGTCAACTTCGGAAACCTCCGGCACACCGTCCAAATCGTCCTGACGGCGCAGTTCCGCCGGAATAATGTCGTCGAGATTTGTTTCTTCAACGTCTAATTTCGGCAGACGATAACCGATTCTGCCGGTTTGCGAACGATCAAAAATCAACTCTTCGTTCTGAGTCGGGTGCTGTGTAACTTTTTTTATGCTCATAAATTTGTTTGAAAAACTAAAAAATTGCCGTTGAAATGATGTTTTATCTGGTAAATCCTAAGGGAATTTAAGTTTTCAAAAACTACATTCATTTTGTCAACATTCAGACGATTTTCCGCTTTGTCGTGTGCCGGTAAAATAAAATTTAAAGTGTTGTCGGCAATTTCAGGATATTTTTTCGAGTTTAGTATGTTCCCCTCAACTTTGACTTCCGTCATTATTCTAAAACGCAATTTTACTGAAGCGTTTTCAACGTTTCTAACTTTGCTGAAACTTGTCTGTTCTGAAAAAAGCGTTTCCAAAAGTTCTTTTGTTTTTTCGTCCAAATCTGTTTCGCTGTTTTTTATTGTTTCTGATAAAACTTGATTAAAGGATTTGGAAATCAGTTCGCCGACTTTTACCGTTTCAAAAAAACTTCCGTGAACAAGAGTTATTTTACAATTTACTTTGCTTTTGCCGCGAATCAAATAAAAGACTTCTCGTTCTGCTAAGGTGAAAACATCATCACCCGCTTCTCTCATTTGCCGTAATACTTCACTTTTTTCACTCTTGAAAATCTTTCCAATTTGTTTCTTTCCCGTCGGAATAGTCGAATTAAACGATGAAACCGTGTAACTTTTGCTATCTTTTAATTCTACTAACTCACCGCCCGTAAAAAGTTCGTCGGTTGTGCAAATTTTTATCGCCAAATCCGGGAATTGTCCGACACACTTACAAGAAAGCAATTTTTCATCGAACGGAAAATCATCGAGTTTCTTTATTGATTTCAACAAATCTTTTTTGTCAAAAAGAGTCTTGAAAAAATGATAAATTGAAGAACTCATAAATTTGATAAAGCTGCTTTTTGTTCTCCGTTTGACGAGATTTTGAGGGAATTCCCCCCCCAAATCTTTTGCAAATTTTCCGTGTAAACATAGTTTTTATAAAATTTGTCAATACTGTCACTTTCACGCATTTCAGATAATCTCTTCTCTATACATTCGACATTTAGCGAATCAATTTCGATGTTTACTGAGTTTCGATTCAATTGATTAGCAACGACGGCAGTTGTTCCCGTTCCGGCGAACGGATCGAGAATAAAATCGCCAATATTGCTCGAACTTAAAATTATTTGCAAAAGTAGCGCAATTGGAGATTGTTGTTTGTGAAAACGCTCACCAGTGTCTTTTTTAATCGCTTCGTCGCCCGCAAAATAACCGCTCGTTAATTCTCGAATGTCGTCCCACACATCAGTTACAAACATTCCGTTTTCACGTTCGTACTTGTGATGTTTCAAAAGCGGCGGGTCAATTCGCAAACGATTAAAAACTCGCGGACGCTTTCCTTTAGTGGCGAAAGCTATAATTTGAAACGCTTTGCCAAAACGATATTGTCCGGGAACGGCGGAAGTCATTTTTTTCCAAATTATCAAATTTTGAAACGTCCAATCCGTTTCACGCAGGATTCGCAATACATTTTCCGAGTTCTTTTCGCGCTGCATAAAATAAACAGCCGCGCCGTCTGTTGATAAATTATAGACTTGCGAACAAACATCGCGCATCATTTCCCAATATTCGTTTTCAGGCAAATCGTCTTTACAGGAAGAATAATCTTTCTGCTGATTGAACGGCGGATCAAGAAAAGTCAAATCAATCTCGTCTGTCAAATTCGATAAAATGTTGCAGCAGTTTCCTGAAATTACATTGTGTGAATGGTCAAAAATCAATTCTTCATTTTGACTCAGACGTGTAACTTTTTTTATGATCATTTTAATTTTTTTGTGCTGTGTAACTTTTTTTATGATCATTTTAATTTTTTTGTAATATTTCTTTTGCTCAAATAAATGGCGAGCGACACTGAAATTGCCGTTGGTAAGCCGATTATTAAAACTGCCCAAAAAATTAAAATTACTAAAATGTCCCAATCCAAACACATAATTTAGTTTCCTTCTCGAAATTATTATACAACGCTTTTCAAACCGACAGCCAGATTATCAATTTGCGAATTTGTATTCAATTCCGTCACGCAAACGAGAAAATCGTTCGGATTGTCGCCATAATAACGTGAAAGAGCCAGACCGCCGATAATATCTTTTTCAGCGCGTAGTTTTTCCAAAATCTCGTTGGCGTTTTTCGGAGCGCGGACGACGAATTCGTTGAATGTCGGTGAGGAAAAAGGAATTTCAAAGCCGTCAAGCGCGGCGATTTGCTTTTTGGCGTAAGCGGCTTTTTGCACGTTTTGCGCCGCTACTTCCTGCAAGCCTTTTTTGCCCATCGTTTCCATATAAATCGTCGCCGCGAGTGCGATCAATCCTTGATTGGTGCAGATGTTGGAAGTCGCTTTGTCGCGGCGAATATGCTGTTCGCGCGTCGCTAAAGTTAGAACGAAACCGCGATTGCCGTTTTTGTCGTAAGCCACGCCGACCAATCTGCCCGGCATTTGCCGCACATATTTGTCTTTGGTGGCGAAAAGTCCGAGATAAGGTCCGCCGAAAGAGAGCGGAATTCCGAACGACTGACCTTCAGCGACGACAATATCCGCGCCGCATTCGCCCGGCGATTTTAATAAGCCGAAAGAAATCGCTTCCGTCACGACGACGATCAAAAGTGCGCCGACGGCGTGCGCCTGGTCCGCCAAATTTTGTAAATCTTCGACGCAGCCGAAAAAGTTTGGCGACTGAATGACGAGCGCGGCTGTTTTATCATCCAATTTGCTCAAATCGTCCGCTAAAATACGCCCGGATTCCCGGTCAAAACGCACGGTTTCAATCGTCAAATCGCCGTGCTGCGTATAAGTTTTGGCGACTTCCAGATATTCCGGGTGAACGGTTTCGGCGATGACGACTTTATCGCGCCGCGTCACGCGCTGCGCCATTAAAAACGCTTCCGCCATCGAAGTCGAGCCGTCATACATCGAAGCGTTTGAAACGTCCATTCCGGTCAACTGGCAGACGAGCGTTTGAAACTCGAAAATATACTGCAATGTTCCCTGCGAAACTTCCGGCTGATACGGCGTGTATGACGTGAAAAATTCGCTGCGCTGAATCAAATGGTCAACCACCGTCGGCGAATAATGCGAATACGCGCCCGCGCCGAGAAACGACGGCTGGCGCGAAGCCGTGTCCAACGCCGCTAAATTTTCCATTCCGGCGATGACTTCAATTTCCGACTGCGGTTCGGTAACTTTTAGCGCGCGATTTAACTGGACATCGGCGGGAATTGAACGAAACAGTTCGTTTGCCGAAGCGAGTCCGAGCAGTTCGAGCATTTCGGCGCGTTCTTCGGGCGAATTTGGTATGTATCTCATAAATTAAGTCTGGAAAGTCTGGAAAGTCTGGAAAGTCAAAAAGAACTTTACTTCCCAGATTTCCCAGACTTATTCATTTTCCGAAAGATATTCTTCGTATTCTTCGGCGGACAGCATCGCGTCGGCTTCGAGCGGATTGTTCATTTTGACTTTTATCATCCACGCTTCGCCGTATGAATCATTGTTGACGGCTTCGGGCGTATCATTTAAACCGTCGTTGGTTTCGATAATTTCGCCCGCAATCGGCGTGAAAACTTCCGAAACGGCTTTCACCGATTCGACCGAGCCGAAGGCTTCGTGCGCTTCAAATTTATCGCCGACCGACGGCAGTTCGACATAGACGACATCGCCGAGCGAATGCTGAGCGTAATCTGTAATGCCGATGGTCGCCGTGTCGCCGTCAACTTTCACCCATTCGTGATCTTTGCTGTAATGTAAATTTTCCGGTATGTTGTTTGCCATAATTTATTTCAAATTTCAAACTCCAAATCCCAAATTGTTCTTAAATCTGGAATCTGAAATTTGGAATTATTTTTCTCTTTTGTAAAAAGGTGTCGGCACAATTTCTGCCGTTAAATGTTTTCCTCTAACATCAATTTTAATTTCTTGACCGACATTTGCAAGTTCGACCGGCACAAAAGCCAGACCGATATTTTTTTTCAAATACGGCGCGGGCGAACCGGATGTGACGTAGCCGACTTTTTTGTCGTCAACATAAACGTCAAAATTGTCGCGGGCGATTCCTTTGTCGGTCATTTCAAAACCGACGAGTTGGCGTTTTAAGCCGTTTTCTTTTACTTTAACGAGCGCGTCTCTGCCGAGAAAATCCGTTTTCAACTTACAAATCCAGCCGAGATTTGCTTCGAGCGGATTGATTTCGTCCGAAATTTCGTGTCCGTAGAGCGACATCGCCGATTCCAGACGCAAAGTGTTGCGCGCCGCCAAACCTGCGGGAAGAATACCGTTTTCCTCACCGAAATTTCCGGCTTTTAACAAATCGTTCCAAAGCTGTTCGGCATATTCTTTATTCGCGTAAATCTCAAAACCGTCTTCGCCCGTGTAACCCGTCCGCGAGATAATCGCGTCAATGCCGTCAAAAGTGCCGACCGTGAAATGGTAATATTTTATTTCGTCCAGCTTCACATCGGTCAATTTCTGCGCGATGGAAAGCGCGTCGGGACCCTGCACGGCGATTTGACAATAATCTGCGCTGGCGTTGGTCAGCGTCAGACTTTCGTCTTTTAAATGCGACGTAATCCAATCCCAATCTTTTTCAGTCGTTCCGGCGTTGACGACTAATAGAAGTTTGCCTTCGTCGTAGCGATAAACCAACAAATCATCAACAACCGTGCCGTCTTCGCGTGTCAGCGCCGAATAATGCGCCTGTCCGTCAACGAGTTTCGTTACGTCATTGGTGGTAATCCGGTTGACGAACGGAATCGCGTCTTCGCCTTCAATAAAAAACTCGCCCATATGCGAAACGTCAAAAAGTCCCGAATGTTCGCGCGTCGCCAAATGCTCGGCGATCACGCCCGAATACTGCACCGGCATATCCCAGCCGCCGAAATCAACCATTTTCCCGCCGAGTTCACGATGAACTTTGTTGAGCGGCGTTTTCTTTAAGTTTTCCATAGGTGTTTTGCAAAAATGCGTAATGAAAAAACTAACACTCACGGGTTGTAAGCGTCAAGAATGGTTGGATTAGAAAAACTTTTCAGCAGTTTTCTAGAATTTAATGATTCGAGCTGTCAAATTAGTTGGAATCTTTATCCGAATCTTTCTTTGATTTTTTTTTATTGTTTTTATCTTGTGGAGTTTCTTTCGGAACTTTCGCCGATGCCTCGATAATTTGATTGCAGTCGTCAAGCGCGCCGAGAATTGAGCCTTTTTCTTTTTCATCGCTTGCCGAGTCTAGCAAATGTTTGAATTGCGGGTCGTATTCCCGACAGGATTTGGTCAAAACGGACATCGCTTTCGGGAAAAACTTTTCGTCCATTTTGGTATGCGCGGCAACGTCGTCAATGTCGTCAATCGCTTTTTGCAAAATTCTTTCGATGTCGCCGATCAGGGCGGCGCGTGAACCTTTCGGGAGTTCGCCCCATTTTTCCGTGTCTTTTTCAACCTTTTTGGCTTGCGACGGGTCGTTGTTCAGCACTAAAAGTCGGCGGTCAATCGCTTTGGTGAGAACACCGACGCGCAAATCAATTTCCTGCGCGTCGCGGACGAGTTCGACCTCTTCGTCCGTTAGATAATCGCGCCGCTGGGCGTTTGTTTGATGCGGAAAAAACACCGTCAAACAAAAAACGGCGGTCGAAATGTAAACGGCAAACTTCAATTTATTGATTTTCATCGGGTTTTTTGATGACCGCGCCGGGAACGACCGAATTGTCGAAAAGCGGTTCGACGGCTTTCGCCCGCGCGTCGCGCAGGTCTATGATTAAATTTCGCACATAAGGTTCATACCTCGCCGGCACATCGCGGCGAATCAGTTCCAGACGCGGCGTGTATTTTCGCAGATTCATCTCCAAACGTTTAAAATTGTTCAAAACTTTGCCGCTGTCGTTGTCGTTTTTATTCAAGTAAGCCAGCGTGTTATCAATCAGTGCGTTGAATCCGCCCAATTCATCAAACATATTATCAAACTGCTTTTCGTTGTTGAAGGTTTCCGCGCTTGCCAATCGGTTATCCATTAATTCCAGAGCCAGTATCGTATGTTTTTTGACGTTGGTTTCCGCCGCGAGCTGGTTCTTTTCCGTTTTTGAGAGAGTTTTCAGCGGCGGCGGCGCGACATCCTCCGGCGGTTCCTGCTGGGCGCGCAGCGGCAAAGTCAGGCAAAAGACACAAATGAATATAAAAAGACAAGGAAATAACAGCTTTTGCGAACATAGAAAGTTAAACTGCAAATCGCAATTTATCGTCAATTTGATTTTTCCCCCGTTTAAATTATTCATTGTCTTTTCCTTTGTTTTTTTTAATCAGCTTCTGCAAACTCGGCAGACGCAAATTCACTTTTTCAATCTCAGTCTTGTTTTCAGCGGCATCGGCAAGCCTTAAAAACTGCTGATAATTAGCCATCGCGTCCATATATTTTCCCAAATTATCGTAGGAAATTGCAAGAAAATAATAAGTGACCGGCAAATTCGGCTGTTTTTCCGCCAATTGTGACAATTCGGGAATCGCTTCCTCATATTTTTTCAATTGAAACAGGGCAGTCGCCAGATTTGCGCGGGCGGTGTAATTATCCGGCGCGATTTGCAGAATTCGGCGCAACAGAACGGCGGCGTTTTCATATTGCTGCGACTGCACCAACGCTGCGCCGTAACCGATGGCGTGATTAATGTTATTCGGTTCGGCGGCGGACGCGCGGCGACAATAATCCAACGCTTTGGTCGGATTATCCTTTCTCAGAAGAGCGCATAAACGTCCGAGAATGACGGCGTTTTTTTCGTCCTGTTTGAGACGATTTTCTAAATCGTCAGTATTATTTAATGTGTTGAGGCTGATTTTATCGCGCAAAGCCAGCACGTCAGGCGACGGGTTTTTGATTGAATCCAAGATTTTGCCGGCTTCTTCGTCGTTTCCGGCGGCGTTGTAAATTCTCGCCTGCAATATTTTGGTATCAACGGAGTTCGGGGCGATTTGGAAAAGCGTTTCAACCATTTGCGCGGCGGTCGTTTTATCGCCTTCGGCAAGCGCGATTTCGGCGCGTTCCGCTAACGCCGCCTGATTTTTCGGTGCAATGGTAAAGGCGTGTTTCAAACTTTCCTTCGCTGCGGTTTTGTCGCCCAGCGCGTTTTCCAGCATCGCGCGCGCCGCCCAGATCGAAGCCGTCGGGTTCGCTTTGCCGGTTAAAATTTGGATTCTGCCCAAAAGTTCCTTTAAAACGTTAACATCTGCGTTGGTTTTGATCCGCAATTCGGTTAATGCCGAAAAAGCGAGAAAATTTTGATCGTCGCTTTGAGCGGCTTTGGTTAAAAGTTTTTCGGCTTCGGTGAAATTATTTTCACGCAGCAGCAAAACACCCAGAGCGGTCATCGGCAGTGTCCAGTCGTGACGCAGTTCAAGCGCGCGGCGAAAGGCTTTTTCGGCTTCGTTCGGCTCGCCCAGAGAAAGCAGAGCGTTTCCTCGCTGGTATTCGGCTTCCGGGAATTCAGGCACGATTTTCAACGCTTCGTCGTAAAATTTGAGAGCCGTTTGATAATCACCTTTTTCGTGCGCTTCCTGTCCCTGATTGAAAATTTTTACCGGGTCCGGCGTTTCCTCGGCAGTTTGCGCGAGACACCGCGCGGTCAGTGAAAACACCAGCAAAACAGCGCAAAATAATGGAAAAATTTTTTGGAAACGTCTGAAATACTGCGGCATCCGTCTAAGATTCATTTTAATAATTACAATCGAGAAATTTATAGTAATTTTAACATCAAGCGCGAAAGTCGTCCATCATTTTTCGCCTTCGCCGGGAAATTTTTTCAACTTAAAGCAGTTGCGTAAATATGTTTGACTAAGTTAAGATTTTTAACTTCGACATTTGCTTGTAAAAAGCATTTGCCAATTAGGAAGTTATTGAAATAATGGCAAATCAACAACAGAGAGACGAAAATAAAAAGAATCCCACTGCCGAAGAAAAAGAACTAAACTTGCGCCGTTTGATGCGCCAAATGCAAACCGTGTTGGTTGCGTTTTCGGGCGGCGTGGACAGTTCGTACCTGGCTTTAATCGCCACGCAGGAACTGGGCGAAAAAGCTGAATGCGTGATCGGAATTTCGCCGAGCGTTGCCACCCGGCAACGCGCAGAAGCCGATAAAATCGCGGCAGAATTTAAGTTTGCTTACCGAACAATTAGTACTGACGAACTGGAAGACCCGAACTATCTCGCTAATCCGACGAATCGCTGCTATCACTGTAAAACCGAACTGTACGGCAAACTTTCTTCTCTGGCGGCGACTGAAAACATCGAATTTGTTTTGGACGGCGCGAATACCGATGATGTCGGCGATTATCGTCCGGGCAGAACGGCGGCGGCGGAAAAACTCGTGCGAAGTCCGCTGATTGAAGTCGGTTTAAGCAAGAACGAAATTCGTTATTTAAGCAAAAAACATCATCTTTCGACGTGGGATAAACCGGCGAGTCCGTGTCTTTCCTCGCGCATTGCTTACGGTGTTCCGGTGACGATTGAGAGGCTTTCAAAAGTTGAACGCGGCGAAGAATTTTTGCGTTCGCTGGGGTTTCGGGAATTTCGCGTACGCGTTCACGACGACATCGCGCGTCTGGAAATCGCGCCCGGTGAAATGAAGAAAGCTCTGAATATAGAAGTCACCGAAAAGCTGGCTGATAAATTTCGCAAGCTCGGCTTTAAATATGTCACGCTCGATTTGCACGGTTACCGAAGCGGCGCGATGAACGAAGTTTTAACAAATTAATTAACAAAATATTTACTGGAGAAAATTTTAAAATAATGGCTAATCCGATGGCAGATGAAATGCGGCGGTTTAAGGCGACCGACGAAAAAAATCCGTTTGAGGCGATGAGCGAACGCTTTGACCGCGCCGCGCAGCTTCTGGGTTTAGATCCTGATTTGTACGCGGTTCTGCGTGTGCCGAGCAGGGAACTGAAAGTTTACATTCCGGTCAGACTTGATTCAGGACACATTCAGGTGTTTGAAGGTTTTCGCGTTCAGCACAATTTCGCGCGCGGTCCGGCAAAAGGCGGTATTCGTTATGCGCCGGACGTTAATTTGGATGAAGTGAAGGCACTTTCAGCGTGGATGACCTGGAAATGCGCGGTCGTCAACGTCCCGTTCGGTGGCGCGAAGGGCGGCATTATCTGTGATCCGCTGCAAATGTCGCAGGGCGAATTAGAACGGCTGACGCGGCGTTATACATCGGAACTGATGGATTTTATTGGTCCCGACAAAGATGTTCCCGCGCCCGATATGAATACGAACGAACAGACGATGGCGTGGATTATGGACACTTACTCGATGCACGCGCGTCACACGGTCAATGCCGTCGTCACCGGAAAACCGGTCGCGCTCGGCGGTTCGCTCGGCAGACGTGAGGCGACGGGACGCGGCGTTTTGTTTACCGTCAACGAAGCCATCAAACGCTTTAATCTGTCACCGAACCAAACTTCTGTCGTCGTGCAGGGTTCGGGAAACGTCGGCGGCATCGGTGCTGCTTTAATGTATGAACAGGGATATAAAGTTATCGGCATCTCCGATATGTACGGCGGTCTCTGTAACAAAAATGGACTTAACATTCCCGAAGTGCTGAATTATCTGCAATATACAAAGTCTCTCGAAGGTTATCAAGAAGCCGATCATATCAGCAATGCCGAGCTGTTGGAACTTGAGTGCGATGTGCTGGCACCGTGCGCGACGGAAAATCAAATTACTTCCGAAAATGCCAACCGTTTGAAATGTAAAATACTGGCGGAAGGCGCGAACGGTCCGACTACTCCGAAAGCTGACCAGATTCTGCACGATAAGGGAATTTTCGTAATTCCAGACATCTTATGCAATGCCGGCGGTGTCACCGTTTCTTATTTTGAATGGGTGCAGGATCGAATGGGATATTTCTGGCGCGAAGACGAAGTTAATCAAAGATTGGAAGAAAAAATGGTCGCCAGTTTTATCGAATTAAGGAATGTTGCCGAACTGCATAATGTAGATTCACGCACTGCCGCGTATATGCTGGCGATTGACCGCGTGGCTTACGATACCAAGATGCGCGGCATCTATGCGTGAGAAATTTTACTTAATTTGTTAGAAATACTTGCTTTTCTGTTAAATATAAAGTAAGGTTTTACGAAGTTGTAAATGAGTCAACAAAATTATCGTTGATTTTGAAATCTGGCTTACATATAAAACTTACAACTTTTAACTATAATTGTATTAGTTATGCTTGAAAATTTCTTAAATTTTTTTTGTTTAAAAGTTTTTAAGTATATGCAATAATTGTGTAGTTTTACGGAAGATTGCAATAACGTTTTATCTTTCTGAATTAACTACAATTGAAATTCAAATTTTTAATATTATTTTCGGCGGAGGAATGTGATGAAACTCGCTAATAAAGCGTTCGTAATTGCGCTTACAATGTTGGCATTGATAATTTCAATGTCAGCCCAAACACCAAGATCTCAGGACGACCCAAGGAACACGGCACCAACTGTTGGAACAGGCGGTCCTCCGGGAGGTCCGACCGGTCTTTTTACAGTTTATGATGGCTCAACCTTGAGAAAAGGTGAATTTACTTTTAGTGCGGCATATTCTAATTATGACCGCGATCCGGGAAACGTAGATATTACGGAAGTGCCGGTTAGTTTCCAAATTGGATTGAGTGACCATTTAGAGTTGTTCTTCAATACCGATGCTTACCGCGCCTTTAAGGTTAATTCACCGCGTAATCTTTCCGGTTTTTATCTTCCCAACTCGCAGTTGCTGATTAACGGCGTGATGCAGAGCGCGCCGGCGATTGTTTTATCTCCGCGCGGAAGCGGCACCAGCCAATTTCCGGGCGCGGTTTTCCGTCCGGCGGGCAATCAGCAATTTACCCAATTTCCTTTTAACGGCGGATTCGCCGGAACATTCGGATTTGTCGCCCCGTTTACTTCGGGCGGAGTTTTCGGATTTCCGACTGGCGTTCCCGCAACTTTAGGACCGGGACGTTCGGGCGGCGGAAACGGCGCGGACTTGTTTCCGGGCATCGGTTCGGCTTACGGAAGTATTTTGCCCGGTGTTGTTTTGCAAACGGTTAATTTGACCAATGTCAATGGAACCGTCGCGGGTACCGCCCCGTCGGTTTTCACAGTAGCTCCGAGCTATTTGCCGGATGCACCTTTTCTTAATCGTCAATACGGCGAATCGGCATTCAGCACGTTTACGGTCGGCGCGAAATATCGTTTTACCGGTCCAAGTAATCCGGTCGGTGTCGGAATCATTCCCTTCTACCGTTTTTATGCGGATCGTGCCGATAGTTTCAGCGGATTTAATCAGTTGCAACGCGGAGCGAGTCCGGGTTCCAACCGCGGTGACTTCGGTTTAATCGCTTTTGCCGACGCGCGTCTTCGTAAATATATTAATATTTCGGGAAATATCGGTTACATCTATAACAGTAGCGTTAAAAGCGGTGATCTGACTCTGTTGGATCGTCCTGATGAACTTCTCGCCGGAGTCGGCGTGGATTTCCCGGTCAACAAACATTTCCAGCCTATTCTGGAAGCTCGTTCGACGCAGTATGTCGGCGGACGTACACCGAATGCTTTTGAAAACAGTCCGGTTGAAGGACTTGCCGGTGTGCGTATCTTCCCTGCTCGCTACATCAGTCTAAGCGGAGCTTATCGCTACCAATTTAATCAGCAAAGCAACAGATTTTTCGACAACAGTGATTTCAATGGCGGCACTGTTAGTGTAGTTGGTCGCACCACTTCAATTTCAAGTTCAATTTCGGGTGTGCCGACAGGTTTCTTAACTTCTACTGATCCTAGCGGATTTATGTTTCAGGTGACCGCTGGACGGCGTAACCTGAGAGGTGTTCCTCGTCCGGTTAATCAGTTTGCGAACGTGACCAACCTGGCACTCAGTCAAACGATTGTTACAATTCCGTGCGGTCCGAACGAAGTTCCGAGAGAAGGAACAACGTGTAATTCGGATATGACAACCAATGTCACGACAACGGCGGTTGATCCTGAAAACGATGTTTTAACTTATAACTACACGGTTTCAGGTGGTCGTATTGTTGGTCAGGGCGCAAATGTTTCATGGGATTTGACGGGTGTTAACCCGGGGACTTACACGATTACATCAGGCGTTGACGATGGTTGCGGAGTTTGCGGTCAAACGCAGACGAAAACAATCACCGTTGAAAAATGTGATTGTGTTGTGCCTGTAGCACCGGCTTGCGTTTGCCCGACGATTAGCGTAACAGGTCCGTCTTCGGTTACTAAAGCCGGCGATACAATGACCTTTACAGCAAATGCTAACGGCGGCACCGAAACCGACATCACTTATAATTGGACGGTTTCACAGGGTACAATCGTCAGCGGTCAGGGAACGCCGGTCATTACGGTTCAAACTGACGCGAGTATGGCTGGCGGCAACGTCACGGCGATGGTAACGGTCGGAGGGTCGTGTAATTGTACTGATAATACGGCACAAGAAATTGCCGGTATTGCTCAGCCTCTGACATCAACGTTGATTGATACATTTGGTAATGTTCCAAATGATGACATCAAAGCGCGACTTGATAACTTTAATATCCAGTTGAGCAACGATCCGAGCGCACAGGGTTACATCATCAACTATGGTTCGGCAAGAGATATTGCAAGACGCGAGAAAGTGATTCGTGATGCAATCAACTTCCGTAAATATGATGCAACTCGTTATACTTTTGTCAGAGGCGGCGACCGCGGCAACGGAGTTGAAACACAATTCTATCTTGTTCCGACGGGCGTTCAACCTCCGGTTCCTGAACAGTAAAACAACTTTGCATCTTTTTTGAAGATGCAAACATTTTCCTAAACGGGTGAGTTGCCTTAATTGGTAATTCACCCGTTTATGCTTTTAAAATAATACTCAAAAAAAGTTTGCAAAATCATTATTTTCGTGTAAGATGATGGTTGTCAGAAAGCTCAAGTAAAACTTTAACTTTTCTACACAGAACAACTGAACAAATTGAGTTTTGAATGCAACAAATTTGCTTATTTATATCATCTGAGTAAATGTCCATTCTTTCGCGGCGAATTCGGCGGCTTCTAAATGACAATCAACGAAAAAGAGAGAAAATATGATAGAAAAAAATAGACGGGAAATCGGTGTGAAATTAAGTATTGTAGTTGCAATAGCAATGTTGCTTATTTCAAATGTCGGCTCGTCGCTGGCGGCGGTCGGAATAAATGGTGAATCCGCTAAATTTAACGATTGGCAGATTGTCGGACCGAGCGGCGGCGACGTGCGCGTTGTGGCGATTGATCCGCGTGATAAAGACAGGCTTTATATCAGTACGCTTGACGGACAAATTCACACATCCGCCGACGGCGGAAAAACGTGGCGGCTTCTGGTAAATTTCAATCGTCCGCAGCTCATTCTCGACCAGTTGTTTGTTGATTCGCGCGATTCGAATATCATTTATGCTTCCGGTCATCGCCACAAAGAGCCGGGCGGTTTTTTTAAAACCACTGACGGCGGCGCAACCTGGAAAGAATCGAAAGATTTGCGAAAGGAATCAATCCACTCAATGGCGCAGTCAGACAAAGACCCGAATATAATTATGGTCGGAACGACCGAAGGCGTTTGGGTATCGAAAAACTCCGGCGATGACTGGAAAAAGATTTCCTACAACCCGATTCCGGGCGTTAGTTCGAGTGTGCTTCCGACTGTTGATTCGCTGGCAATTGATCCGCGCAATTCCGACACGATTTTTGCCGGAACGTGGTGGCGGGCATTTAAATCAACCGACAGCGGAAAAAACTGGAAATTGATTAAAAACGGAATGATTGACGATTCAGACGTTTTTGCCATCACGATTGATTCAAAAGACCCCGATCATTTGATCGCTTCGGCGTGCAGCGGAATTTACGAATCAAAAAACAACGGCGAATTATGGGCGAAAGTCAACGGTATTCCTTCACAATCGCGCCGCACGCGCGACATCGTGCAGAATCCGGCGATTCCGGGAACGATCTACGCGGCGACGACCGAAGGTTTTTGGATGACGACCAACGGCGGAAAAAGCTGGGCGTTGACTTCACAGCGGGATTTGGAAATAAATTCCATCGCCGTTCACCCGGACGCGCCGAACAGAATTTTTATCGGCACAAATAATTACGGCGTGATGGTTTCCAACGACGGCGGAAAAAATTTCGTGACGACCAACGACAATTTTACCAGCCGCTTTACTTATTCGATTACGCCGGACATCGAACGTCCGAATCGGCTCTACGCGACGACGCAGAACACGACCACCGGCGGCGGATTTTTCTTTATCAGCGACGACGACGGAAATAGTTGGCAGCAGGCGAGAAGTTTAGATATTAGTAGAATTTCACCTTTTGCCGTCATTCAAGACCGAACCGATACCAATATTCTTTATCTGGCGACCAACGTCGGAATGTATAAATCGCTTGATCGCGGCAATGTTTGGACACAAATCGTCGCGCCAAAACCAATTCCGGTGAAGAAAACGCCGGTTAGAAGAAGTGCGCGGCGCGGCGCGGCAAGACCTAAAGCAAAGTCGGCACCCGTGACGGCAAAAGTTGAAGTCCCCGCAGTGATGCCGGAAACTCCGGGCTTAATTCCGGTTTTGGAAGCTAAGGTAAAAGTTTTGTCTTACACTGAAGACGGCAAAAACGGCATTTTCGCCGGAACGGATGACGGTTTATATCGTAGTTACGATATTGCGAAAGGATGGGAAAAAATTCCGCTCGGTGTGGGCGTTGACACCAACGTTTTCGTAATTTACACTTCGCCGCAGCAGCCGGAAACAATCTGGTTGGGAACGGCGGTTTCAGGTGTCATAGTTTCGCACGACAACGGACAAAGCTGGGAAAAAGTCAGCGGCGTGCCGGAAGGCGTGCCGGTCAGTTCGATAATGGTTGACCCAAAAAAATCCGATCACGTTTATGTCGGCACCTCGCAGACGTTTTATTTGAGTCGGGACGGCGGAAAAACCTGGACGCGGCGCGGCGGAAATCTGCCGCTCGGAAATTACACGAGCATTCTCGTTAATCCGAAAAATTCCGACGAGATTTATACTTCGAGCGCGTTGGAAGCCGACGGCGGCATATTTTATTCGGAAGACGCGGGATTAAATTGGAGACGCATTGATTCAAAAGATTTGAAACTGCCGAGCCATCGCGTTTGGGCAATGATTTTCGATCCGAATGATTCAAATACGATTTTTGCCGGAACTCATTCATCGGGAGTTTACAAAATCGAACGCAAAGTTCCCGCCAGCGCGACGGCAGCCGAAACGATCACCCGTCCGAGAGTTTCAGCGACGGGAAATTAAATTAAAAAACAGATTTCTCGAAAGAGACGACGTTAGAATGCGTCGTCTTTTTTGTTTTCAGCTTTGAACTTCTGAGCGGGAACTTTATAATCTGAAAGTTAGGAGTAAAATTGTGAAACAAAAAATAATTTGTCCCTGTCCAACCGGCGATGTCATTATGGAAACGAAAAGTTTGCCTTTTTCAGAAATTCCGCACCAATCGAAATTGTTTATTGAATACCAGAACAATCCGCTCGCGCTGAAAAAATATTATCCGCTCGTCGTCGAATCTCATACGCAAATTTCGCAAAGAATTCCTAAAATACTGGAAAATTATCAGGCTGACCGCAACGTACTGTGCGATGTTTTGGAAGAGATGAACAAATCCTGCAACGCGAGTGAAAAAACTCTGGAAAATATCAAACTTTTGCGCGATGAAGATTGCGTTGCCGTCGTTTCCGGTCAGCAGGCGGGACTTTTTACCGGACCGCTCTACACAATTTACAAAGCCCTTTCCGCTGTTAAAATGACCGAATGTTTAAGGGAACGCGGTTTTAAAGCCGTGCCGGTTTTTTGGATCGCCACCGAAGATCACGATTTTAAGGAAGTTTCCAAAGTTACCGTGATTGATTCGCAGGGTGAATTGGCTGAAGTAAAAAACGAACCGCAGAGATGTTACGAAAATCTCCCGGTCGGCTACGTCAACCTCGACGATTCAATTAAAACTTCGATTGATGAACTTTTCAACGCCTTGCCGCATACGGAATTTACCGACGAATTGCGAAATATTTTTGAAAAAACGTGGAAATCCGGCGTTGATTACGGCGACGCTTTCGCGCGGCTCTTGACTGATTTCTTAAACGATTACGGGTTGATTATGCTGTGTCCGCTCGATACGCGGCTGAAAAAACTGGCGACACCGATTTATGTCGAAGCGATCAAAAAATCCGATGAAATAGTTTCAGCTCTGCGAAAACGCAGCGAAGAACTCGAAAATGACGGTTATCACGCGCAGGTTTTGGTGACGGAAGATTATTTTCCTCTGTTCTGGCAGTCGAAGGATAAAACGCGGCACGCTTTGAAAAAAAGCGCGAGCGGCACGTTTAAAACGAAAGATATTGAAAGAGAATTCACACTCGAAGAATTAGCCGAACTTGCCGCCGTTGAACCGGAAAGATTTTCGCCGAGCGTCGTTCTGCGTTCGGTCGTTCAAGATTATCTGCTGCCGACCATTGCTTATTTCGGCGGCGCGGCAGAAATTGCCTATTTCGCTCAGTCGGCGGAAGTTTATCGAATTTTGAAACGTCCCGTTACGCCGATATTTCACCGTCAAAGTTTCACGATTGTTGAGCATAAACACGCTAAAACACTAGAAAAATACGATTTGGAGTTGAAAGATTTATTCGTCGGAATCGAAAATGTGATGCCGCGCATCGTTGAAAATTATCTTAACCCGAAAACCGGAGAAATTTTCGCCGAAGTGGAAGCCAATATCAACGACGAGCTTGATCGGTTAGACGAAAATCTAAGCCGTGTTGAACCGACCCTAGCGGAAAGTTTGGCAAATCGGCGGCAAAAAATTGTCTATCATCTTTCAAATCTCCGCACCAAATTTCACAGCGCGCAAATGCGAAAAGATCAAGTGATTCACCGGCGTATCGAAACTGCTTTCAATTCGCTCGTTCCCCACAGGCATCTTCAGGAACGTACGCTCAACGCCGGTTCATTTATCAATCTTCACGGTCTCTATTTGGTTGACTGGATTTATCAGGCAATTGATTTGGACGACAAAGAACACCGCATAATTTATCTCTAACCGGAGCGCGGACGGCTCATCCGCAACGCCGGTGCAGCGTCGCGTTGGGTTAAGTTATCTATATGACATTTGTTGATAACGAAGATCAACACCTAGCTTTGCGGGTGTTGGCGGACGAGCTGTCCGCACTCCGACTCAAATAGTTTTGGTAACTTTTGACAGCGAACGCGGCGCATCGGCATCAATTCCTTTGGCTTTCGCCAGCAGTGCGGCGAAAAGCTGCGCGGGAACAATAAAAGGAATCGGCGATAAAAATTCGTCAATTTCCGGCGACATTTTCAACGTGCGCGAACTCAAAGAAGCGATTTCCTCATCATTAGTAATCGAAAAAGAATCGGCGTGAAGTTCTTTGAGCTGTTTCAGTAAATCAATATTACTTTTTCCTGTAACGCCTTTGGGCGCGAATAAAATCATCGGAAACCGTCGTTCGACAATCGCCAGCGGTCCGTGAAAAAAATCGGCGGAAGAAAATCTTTCCGCCACCACATAGCAGGTTTCCATCAATTTCAACGCCAGTTCGTAAGAATTTCCGTAATTTAAACCGCGCCCGACGACGACGCAGTTTTCCATAAAAACGTATCTTTGCACTAATTCTTCAACTTCCGGTTTAAGTTTTAACGCTTCAGCGGCAAATTGCGGAATCTTTTCGTAAGCGATCTTTTCATCGGCTAAAACCGCCGCCAGCATATAAAAATGGAGCATTTGTCCGGTATAAGTTTTAGTCGCGGCGACTGATTTTTCGCGTCCGGCGTGAATCAAAAGTGTTTCGTCAACGATTTTCGCCATTGAAGACGCGGCTTCATTCGTAATGCCGAGCGTGAACGCGCCGGCGTTTTTCGCCGCTTCTAAAACTTGATTGATGTCCGCACCCTCACCGGACTGCGAAACGCCGATCACCAGAGCGCGATTTAGTTTCAGATTAGCTTTGTAAAGCGTAAAAACCGAGGGCGCGGACAGCGAAACGGGAATGCCGGTCGTAATTTCCAGCAAATAACGCCCCAGAAGCGCGGCGTTATCAGAACTTCCGCGTGCCACTAAGACAATCAAATCAATATCTTTTTCGCGCAGAAACGCGCCGAGCCGATTTAATTTTCCCTGTTCCGCCTGAATCGTTTTTTCTAAAATATCAGGCTGCTCCTGAATTTCCCGCATCATTAATGACATAATTTTTAAGACTTGATCTAATAAATAAATAATTGGTTTTCAACTTGCCTGTCATTATAACGAACTTTGCTGTTTTAGAAAATTTGCTGATCGAAAATCTTTAAATACTTGCCAGATAATTACTTCCGCCATTTGAACAATAAACACCGCGTTTCTCACAAGTGTCGGCAGGTTAACAAATAGCTCAGGAAAATAAAATAAAAAAAAGATTGATATTTAAAAAAATTATTGGTAGGGTTAATAACCATAACTACTGTATTTATATCAAAGCAAAAATTGAGGAGATAATTTTAATGCTGAACACATTGAGTTCAAGACGAGTATTTTTGTATAGCTGGCTGCTTTTTTCGGTTTTCTTTGTCAGTTTTAATCAAAGTTACGCCCAATCGCAAGCGTTAAACGGTCAGATTGAAGGAGTGGTCACAGATGCCAACGGTGCGGTCGTTCCAAACGCTTCAATTACCGTCAGAAATATCGAGACAGGTGCTGAACGACAGCTTACCAGCGACGAATCGGGCATTTATCGCGCTCCGCTGCTGCCGCTCGGAACTTATCGGATAACTGTTGAATCGGCAAACTTTAAGCGTTTGATCCGAGAAGGAATCACGGTCAATACCGGGCAGTCGGCGACGGTTAATTTGACTTTGGAAACGGGCGATGTATCGGCGACCGTCACGGTCACGTCAGACGCGCCGATTGCCGATCCGGGAAAAATTGATGTTGGGCGCGTGATGAATACGCGCGAAGTTCAAAATCTGCCGCTCGTGTCGAGAAATCCGTATAATTATGCGCTTTTGCAGGCAAATGTTACCGGCAGACCGAATTCCGAATTCGGCGTTCCGCGTATCAATGCTAACGGCTACGCCAGACGGACAAATTATCAGCTTGACGGAAATAACAACACGCAGGGCGACCGCGCCGGAATTCGCCTGATGCCGATTTCAGAAATTTTCGTCAGCGAAGTACAGCTTGTTACCAACGGTTTTTCAGCCGAATTCGGCAACACGCCCGGATTGATTATGAACGCGATTACGCCGTCCGGCACAAACGGTTTTCACGGCACGGCGAGTTATCGCTTTCGCCGCACGCCGTTTTCGTCGCGTCCGTTTAATACCTCGCCGACATCGCAGAAACCGGGAACCAAAGTTGATGATGTCGCCGGCGCAATCGGCGGTCCGATTATCAAAGATCGCTGGCAGTTTTACACCGGTTACGAATATGTAAGACGCGATTTAGGCGGCGAACCGGCGCGTGTGGTGACGGTTTCAGCGGCAGATCAAGCACGTTTGATCGCCGACGGAGTTCCGGCAGCGGCGTTTCCGTCAGTGATTCCGGCATCTCAGAAAGTGAACTTTTTTATTTTTCGCACCGATGCTCAACTTAACGAAGGTAACCGCTTAACCGGACGCTATAATTACTTCAAAAACATTTCGCCCGACAATATCGGCGGTGGTTTGACGACTCTACAGCGCAGTATTGATTTTAACGATGTTTCCTATTCGGTCGGATTGCAGCTTGCTTCGGTCATTTCAACCAAAGTGTTAAATGAGTTTCGTTATCAATATGCGACGCGCAATTCGCAGAATCTGGCGAACGCCAATTCCGGCACCGGAGCTTCGATTGTTATTTCGGGAGTCGCTAATTTCGGCGCGCCGGAAAACGCCAACACCATTTCGCCGCTCGAAACGACCAATCAATTTCAAGATAATTTGACTTACACCTTTGGCGATCACTCCGTGAAAATCGGCGGCGGTTTTACGCATTACGGCGATGAACGACGTTCGGGAATTTTCTACCGCTATACATTTCCATCAATCTCAGCTTACGAACAAGCGATCAGCGGGGCGAATCCACGCAGTTATTCGCAGTATGTCGAAGCCTTCGGCGATCCTGAAGTGAAGTTCAAGTCAACTTTTTACAATTTTTTTGCCCAGGACGATTGGAAGGTAACGCGCAAATTGAAAGTCAATTACGGACTGCGTTACGATCTTTACGATATTCCGAAAGCTAATCCGAATTCGCCGTTTCCGGCTTCGCAGAAATTCAAAGTTGATAAAAATAACTTCGCGCCGCGTTTAGGCATTGTCTATGCTTTGCGCGAAGGCAGCCGTCCGACGGTTATTCGGGCAAGCACGGGAATTTATTATGATATTCCTTATTCGGATATGTATCTGCGGGCGATTCAAAACAACGGAAGTCCGCAGTATTTCAATTTTACTTTCGGACCGACTACTGCCGGCGCGCCTGCTTTTCCGAATAATTTAGGTTCGCTGCCGACCGGCACGGCTCTGCCGCGACAAAGTATTGATACGGTCGCGCCGGATTTTGAAAATTTGTATGCGATGCACACCAACGTCCAGGTGGAACAGGGAATCACCAATGATTTTTCCTTTACCGTCGGTTACATTCATTCCAGCGGGCGGCATATTCCGGTTTACAGAAATATCAACTGTTTGCCGACCGGCGAAACCTTAGCTGATGGAAGACCGATTTACGGAACATCCAGCATCAATACGACAGCGGGAACAAATGCCGGAGTGGTAACGATAACGCCTTGTACAAACAGGATTTTTTCACAATTTCAGAATATTCTGCAAGTCGAATCGGTTGGCAACTCCAACTACAACGCGGCAACCTTTCAATTGTCCAAACGCTTTTCAAAAGGTTATCAATTTAGCGTTAATTACACCTTATCAAAATCAACGGATGACGCGCCTGAGCAAAATTTAGTGGCGGCAACATCACTTGCGCTGTCTGATCCTTCAAACAGGGAACGCGATTACGGTCCTTCTTTAGCCGATCAAAGACATACGTTTATAATGAGTTTCGTCGGTCGTCCACAATTCAATTTTGAAAATAAGACGGCAAATTATCTTGTAAATAATAATCAAATTGGATTTATCGCAACGGCGAACAGTGGAGAAGTTTACAATATCGTTGCCGCTACTGATTTGAATCGTGACGGAGTTCTCGCTGACAGACCCGTCGGGGTCGGAAGAAACAGCGGAACAACGCCGAAACAATTTAATGTTGATTTGAGATATTCGCGTTTTATTCCCATCAACGAAAGATTCAGAATAGAACTGTTTGCCGAAGCTGTTAATATTTTTAATATCAACAGCATATATCAATATAATAATACGACGCTTACTTCTAACAGACTGCTTTTGCTGAATGTTGCAGGAAGTTTCGATACAAATGTAAATCCCATAACAGGCGTATTGAATCAGTCATTTCCCAATTTTGGAGCGACGGTTACTTCGCTCGACAGCAGGCAATTTCAACTCGGTTTGAAGTTTAACTTTTAACTTGAGCGGCTTTGGTAATTTTACGATTTAAGAAAATTACCAAAGCCGCATCATTAAATTTATGAATGAAGAAGAAATAGTAAAATCTCCCAATGTTGTAGAATTGCCCGATAGTTGGTGGTATCGTGTTTATCTCGGCGTGATTGCCGTCAATATTTTAGTCATTACGGCACTGGGAATTTTTATGCGTTATTTTTCAAACTGACCTGGTTAATCGCTTTTCCGCATTTTAATATGAAATTATTGGATTGGGTAATTGTCGTCGTTTATTTGGTTTATGTGATTTGGGACGGCATCCGAATGACCAAAAACAGCGGCAATGTCGAAGGTTACTTTCTCGCTAATCGCAGTTTGCCGTGGTGGGCGGTCGGACTTTCCGTAATTGCTACACAAATGTCTGCCATTACGCTCGTCGGCACGACCGGGCAAGCCTACACCGATGGAATGCGGTTTATTCAATTTTATTACGGTTTGCCGCTGGCGATGGTTATTTTGTGCGTGACGGCGGTTCCTTTTTTCTATCGCGCCAAAGTTTTTACGGCGTATGAATATCTCGAAAAGCGTTTCGACACGAAAACCCGGACGCTGACCAGTTTCTTTTTTTTGATGTCGCGCGGGCTTGGTGTCGGCGTGATTATCGCCGCGCCGTCGGTGATTCTTTCGATTGTTCTGGGCTGGAATGAAATCACGACGATTTTTGTGATCGGTTTAACGACGACTTTTTATACGATGGTCGGCGGCGTTCAGGCGGTGACGTGGACGGACGTAAAGCAGATGGTGATTATTTTTTTCGGTCTCGGCATCTGTCTTTTTATTATTTTATCGAGCTTTCCCGCCGAAGTTTCGATTAGCGACAGTCTGCATCTGGCGGGCGCGACCGGAAAATTGACGACGATTGATACGAGTTTCGATCTCAAGGAAAAATATACGATTTGGTCGGGCTTGATCGGCGGTTTGTTTTTGATGCTGTCGTATTTCGGCTGCGATCAAAGTCAGGTGCAGAGATTTTTGACGGCGAAATCGGTCAGTCAGGGCAGAACTTCGCTGCTGATGTCGGCGTTTTTGAAAATTCCGATTCAGTTTATGATTCTGCTGATCGGCGTGATGGTTTTTATTTTTTATCAGTTTTCCGCGCCGCCGATGATTTTTAACTCGGTCGAAGCGAATAAAGCCGCCAGCATAAAAACGGTCGAATATCAAAATCTCGAAAACGAGTACAAAACGATTCACGCCCAGCGCGAAAAAGCCGCGCTGGATTTTGTCAGTGCCGGACATCAAACTGACGAAAAACTCAAAGAAATCGCCAAAAGTAATTATCTCGAAGCGAGCGCGAATTTTACCGCAGAGCGCAAAAAAGCGACGGATTTTATCAAAAAAACCAACGGCGACGAAAATTTCAACGACGTAAACTACGTTTTTCCGACGTTCGTCATCCAAAATATGCCGATGGGCGTGATCGGTTTAATTATCGCGGCGATTTTCGCGGCGGCGATGTCGAGCGTCGCGGCGGAATTAAACGCGCTGGCGACCGCCACGACGGTTGATTTTTACCGCCGTCATTTTAATCAGCACGGAACGGACAAGCAATATGTTTTTTTCGGTAGAGTGGCAACATTCTTCTGGGGGCTTTTCGCCTGTGTCGTGGCGATTTACGCGACGAATTTGGGTTCGCTGATTGAAGTTGTTAATAAATTCGGCTCATTTTTCTACGGTTCACTGCTCGGCGTTTTCGTGCTGGCTTTTGTAGTGAAAAGAGCCCGGTCGCGGGGCGCGTTTTTCGGTATTTTGTTCGGTATCGCGTCGGTTTGGATTGCCAGTTATTATACCGACATCGAATTTTTATGGTTTAACGTCATCGGCTGTCTGGTGACGGTGATCGCAGGCTATTTAATCAGTTTAACTGTTTCAGAAGATTCAAAATGAAAAATTCAAATTCTAAAATTATTATTTCGGCGGTCTTATTATTTTCCATTTTCAATTTTACATTTTCCATTAAATCGCAGGTGCGCCCGATTTACGATCTGGGCGCAATCGGATTGGCGCAGAAGCTCGAACGTCTGCAAACGACGGCAAGCGTGATGCACACCGGCGCGCACCCGGACGATGAAGACTCAGGGTTGCTGGCTTATCTGGCGCGGCACGATCAGGCGCGAACCGCATATTTGTCGTTAAATCGCGGTGAAGGCGGGCAAAACGTCATTGGTCAGGAACTTTTTGAACCTCTCGGCGTGATTCGCACCGAAGAACTTTTGCAGGCGCGGCGGCTTGACGGCGGACAGCAGTTCTTTACTCGCGTGATGGATTACGGATTTTCAAAAACACGCGCCGAAGCGACGAAAATTTGGGGTGACAGAGAAGTTTTAGGCGATATGGTGCGGGCGATCAGATTATTTCGTCCGCTGGTTATCATTTCGCGTTTTGCTGGAACGCCCGCTGACGGACACGGACAGCATCAGCTCGCCGGTTATCTTACGCCGCTCGCTTTCAAAGCCGCCGCTGATCCGAGCCAATTTCCCGAACAAATGGCGGAAGGTCTGCGCCCGTGGCAAGCCAAAAAACTTTACGTCAGCGAAAGTTTCGTTCCCAACAAGGACAATGTGCCGACTTTGACGATTAATACAGGCGGCTATGATCCGCTGCTCGGACGTTCCTATTTTGAAATTGCGATGGAAGGCAGAAGTCAGCATAAAACCCAGGAAATGGGAACGCTCGAACTGCGCGGAACGCAGAATTCCGGTCTGCGGCTGGTCGAATCTGATGTTCCCAAAGTTGAAACCGAAAAAGATGTTTTTGACGGAATTGACACTTCTATTTCCGGCATTCCGAAGCTGGTCGGATTGACCGACAGCAAAATTGACGGCGATTTAAAGGACGCGCAAAACGCGGCGGCAAAGGCTTTAGCGGAATTTGACGCGCTGCGTCCGGGAAAAGTTATTCAGCCGCTTGGCGACGGGCTGCGGGCGATTCGCCAAGCGAGAAGCAAAATTGCCGACCGCCAAATCAGTCAGCCGAGCGCGCCGCTTGCCGATGCCGATTTTATGCTCGCTCAGAAAGAAAAAGACTTTTCCGAAGCTCTCGAATCAGCCGCCGGAATCGTCATTGACGCTCTGAGCGATACCGATACCATTGTCGCCGGTGATCAAACAGCCGTCGCCGTGCATGTTTTCGCGCCGGAAAATTCCGATGTGAAATTTAACAGCGCGATTATCAACGTGCCGCAAGGCTGGAGAGTCAGCAACGCCGCCGCGCCGGAAATGCCGACCGGCGGCTATCGGCGCAATGAATCCGCGCTGAAAAGTTACTTTTTCAATTTGACGGTGCCGGCGGATGCCAAGCCGACCGAACCGTATTGGTTGGAATCGCCGCGTAAAAATTTCACCTTCGACTGGTCGGCGAAAGATGCGGAAAAAAATCTGCCGTTTCAATCGCCGCTCGCTTCGGCGGAAGTGAAAATGAACATCGGCGGTCAGGAAGTGACGGTCGTCAAACCGGTTCAATATCGTTATTCCGACGGTATTCGCGGCGAACTCCGGCGCGATTTGGCGGTTGTCCCGGCGATTAATGTCGCGCTCGATTCAAATTTACTGATCATTCCGGCTTCACCGAAAGCGCAAAAGCAAAAAGTCGTCCTCTCGGTCAGCAACGACGCGCCGCGCGAAATGAAAGGAATGGTCAAACTCGATCTGCCGTCCGGCTGGACTGCCATTCCGACTTCGGCAAATTTTGATTTAAAAGCGAAAGGCGATAAAACCGCCGCGACATTTGAGGTGACGATTCCCGCCGATGCCAAAGTTAATTCGTATAAAATTATGGCGGAAGCAAATGTCGGCGGACAAATTTACAACCAGACAATGCAGGAAATCGCTTACCCGCACATTCAAACACATCGTCTTTACGCTCCGGCGGAAATCTCGGCGAAAGTCATAGATTTGAAAGTCGCGCCCGTCAACGTCGGTTACATAATGGGAAGCGGCGACCGCGTTCCCGAAGCGATCAGGCGAATGGGTTTGGACGTGACGATGCTCGGAGAAAAAGACCTTTCGACCGGCGATTTGTCGAAATACGACACGATTGTCGTCGGCATTCGCGCTTCTCAGGTGCGACCCGATTTCGTCGCCAACAACGGCAGACTGCTCGATTTCGTCAAAAACGGCGGTACATTGATCGTCCAGTATCAACAGCAGGATTATATCAGCCGCAACTTGCTGCCTTTTCCGGCAAAAATGGACATTCAAATCAACGGCAATCAGCGCATTTCAAACGTCCGCGTAACGGACGAAAACGCGCCGGTCAAAATTTTAGCTCCGACGAATCCGATTTTTAATTTCCCGAACAAAATTACGGCGAGCGATTGGGACAATTGGGTGCAGGAGCGCGATTTGTATAATTTGACGACGCTCGATCCGAAATATACACCGTTGCTCGAATCGCACGACGAAGGCGACCCGGAAAGCAGTGGCGGTCTGGTTTACGCCAAAATCGGCAAGGGAAATTTCATTTATAATTCCTATTCGTTTTTCCGTCAGCTTCCCAACGGCGTTCCGGGCGCGTATCGTTTGTTGGCAAATATGTTGAGTTTGCCGAAAGCAAAGTAACGCAGTCGTCCCCGACTGCCGTCTCGGATGCGTTCCGCTTCCGAAAAGATTTAAAACGAACGTGAGTGCGGGACGCGCTCACGACAGCGGGCAAGATGCCTGTGTTACAAAATGACAAACGAAAAATTTCCCGCGCAAATTTACAAAGAAACGGTTCTGGCAGATTGTTTTGAAGACGCGAAAAAATATTTTCTGCAAGCGTATTTAGAAGTTGATTACGCCCACGCGATGATGCTCGCCGAGCAGGAAATAATCACTCAGGACGAGTTAAAAGAATTGCTCAAAACTCTGCGCGGTTTGGATTTAAATTCGATCAGACGCGCCGAATACGACGGCAGTTTTGAGGATTTATTTTTTTACTTACAGCGCGAAATTGCAAAAAACTGCGACGCTGATACGGCGGGAAAACTGCACACGGCGCGCAGCCGCAACGATATTGACGTGACGATTTATCGTCTTTATCTGCGGCGGGCGACTCTCAAACTGCTTCGTTCGGCGATGGATCTGCGGCGCGTTTTTCTCGATTTAGCCGCCGAACATCACGAAACTTTAATTCCGGCTTATACGCACACACAGCCCGCGCAGCCTTCGACGCTGGCGCATTTTCTGTTGGCGATGGCGGAGAATTTGGGGCGCGACATCAAACGTTTGCAGCGATCTTTTGACAATATGAATCTGTGTCCGCTCGGCGCGGGCGCGATCACGACGACCGGATTTCCGATTAATCGCCGACGCGTCGCCGAACTTTTGGGGTTTTACGCCCCGACCGTCAACTCTTACGCTTCAATCGCTTCGGTTGATTACTTTACTGAAACTCTCGGCGCGACTTCGGCACTTCTGGTCAATGTCGGCAAATTTGTCTTTGAATTTTTGCAGATGGCTTCGATGGAATACAATGTCATTCGCCTGCCCGACAGCTACGTGCAGGGTTCTTCGATAATGCCGCAAAAGCGCAATCCGGTCGCGCTCGAACATATTCGCGCACTCGCCAGCAAAGGTCTCGCCCAAAGTTTGGGCGTTTTTACTAGCATTCACAACACGCCGTTCGGCGATATTAACGATGTCGAAGACGATTTGCAGCCGCTGATTTATAATGCTCTGCGCGACGCGAATCGTTCGGTCGCGCTGTTTGCCGGAACTTTGGAATCGGCAACTTTTAATCTCGAAACGTTAAAAAAACGCGCGGGTGAAAATTTTATCACCGTCACCGAACTCGCCGATACGATTGTCCGGCGCGAAAATTTGCCGTTTCGCGTCGCTCATAAAATCGTCGGAACTTCCGTCAGAGCGGCGATTGAAAACAGCAGCGAAATCACGTACGAAATTCTGCAAATGACGGCGAGAGAAGTTTTGGGCAGAGAACTTTCGCTCTCAGAGGAAGATTTGGAAAAAACGCTTTCGCCCGAAAATTTCGTGGCGATTAGGACAATCTACGGCGGAACCGCGCCCGAAGAAACGCGCCGCGCTTTGACGGTCGAGCGCGATTATGAATCTGCCGATAAAACCTGGTTTGCGGAAAAGAACGCGCTTCTCGAAAATGCTTTGACAAATTTGAATGAAATGGTTGATGAAATTGTCAAAGTCGGATAAACTTCAACGGATTATTGATAAAGTGTCGTTTGATTGATTCAAAATCTACGACGCTTTTTCACTTTAATTAACACAAAAAATGATATTGGCAGGCGACATCGGCGGAACAAATACGCGGCTGGCTTTGTTTGAGAAAATCGAAAAAGGCTTTAAATCAGTCGCGGAAAAGCAGTTTTCAAGTTCCGCTCACCAACATTTGGCGGAAATTGTGCGGGTTTTTCTGCAAGAAAACTCTCATCCGGTTGACCGCGCCTGTTTCGGCGTTCCGGGTCCGGTGCGCGAAAACGTCGCCAAACTGCAAAATTTGCCGTGGATTGTTGACACAAACAATCTGAAACGGATTTTTGAGCATCATTACGTCTGGCTGATAAACGACCTCGAAGCCAACGCTTACGGGTTAAATGAACTCGACGAAAATGAATTTGCCGTTCTCAACGAAGGCGAAGCGCATCCGTCGGGAAATCAAGCGGTAATTTCCGCCGGAACGGGTTTGGGGCAAGCCGGAATCTACCACGAAAACGGCGAATTGCGACCATTTGCGACCGAAGGCGGACACGCCGATTTTGCGCCGCGCAATGAACTCGAAATGGAATTGCTGCGCTATTTACTGACAAAATTTGAGCGCGTCAGCGTCGAGCGCGTCGTGTCGGGAATGGGTTTGCCGAATATCTATGAGTTTCTGCGCGATGTCAAAGGCGCGGAAGAACCGCGTTGGCTGGCGGAAGAAATCAGGGAAAACGGCGACCTCGGCGCGGTCGTTTCCAACTGCGGTTTGAGCGGAAAATCCGCCATCTGCGAACAGACTTTGGAAATGTTCGTATCGCTTTACGGCGCGGAAACGGGCAATTTGGCATTACAATTTTTGGCGACCGGCGGAGTTTATCTCGGCGGCGGAATCGCGCCGAAGATTCTGCCGATATTAAAAGAAGAAATTTTTCTCAAAGCCTTCACCGCCAAAGGAAGAATGAGCGAACTGCTCGAAAAAATTCCGGTGCGCGTGATCTTAAACGACAAAGCCGCCCTCATCGGCGCGGCGCATTACGCTTTTTATAAAACTTCAAAAATCTAGGTTCATAAACAACTGAAGCGCAATCTGTCCCGGTTGCAGTGAGCGTGTGAGCGCGAATAAGCGTTTCAATAGCTTTCAACCTGCATCATAAAAGAGCATTTTTTCGCGCCAAAGCGACGCTCAACGGCAACCGGGACGGATTGCGCTCCAGTCAAAAAATTATTCCCTGTCTATCCTGATTATCCCTGCAAATTTCTTTTTTTCTCTCCTAATTTTGGAATTTCCCTATACAAAAATATGTTTCCGGCTTTCCAAAATCATTTTCAAAATTTGTATAATAAATTTATGAAATGGTTACAAGGGGTTTTGACAATCGGGATGTTTGCGATTTTATATTTGTTTGAAAAGCGGCAGCCTCTGCGCGAACAAATCGAACAAAAGGAAATTCAGACGACGCGCGATTTGGCGATTGCGGCGGCGGCGGGCGCGGCGGTTACTTTGTTTGAAAAACCAGTGACCGACCGGTTGACTAAGTTCGTCGAAGAAAAAAGATTCGGTTTAGTGAAAATTTGGCGGCTGCCGAAATTTTTGGAAATCGCGCTCGCCGTCGTTTTGTTGGATTATACGCTTTATATCTGGCATTATTTAACTCATAAACTGCCGTATCTGTGGCGGTTTCACAAAGTTCATCACGCGGATTTGGATTTGACGGCGGCAACCGCGATCAGGTTTCACTTCGGCGAAATGACGATTTCAGTTCTCTTTCGCGCCGGACAAGTTTTGCTCATCGGAGTTTCGCCGAACGCGCTGCAAATCTGGCAAGGTTTGCTGTTTCTGAGCATTTTATTTCATCATTCAAACGTCCGTCTGCCGAGAGAATTTGAAGAAAAACTGGAAAAATTAATCGTTACGCCGCGACTTCACGGCATTCATCATTCAATCAAAAAAGATGAAATGGACTCAAACTGGTCGAGCGGTTTATCAATTTGGGATTTTCTGCACGGAACTTTTCGCAACGACATTCCGCAAAAAGAAATCACCATCGGCGTGAAAGGTTTCGATGAAGAAAGCGACGTAACCATCGGCAAAATGTTAATCGAGCCGTTTACGAATCAGGAAAATAAAATTTCAAATTACGATTTACAATATTGAAGCGATTTTTGATTTGCGAACAAATAAGAAGAAATTTGCAAGGATAACAGGATGACAGGGATGATTATTAACATAAAAAAATTATCCCGGTCCATCCTGTCATCCCTGCAAACATTCTTTCGCTTTCCGCAAAATCCGTTTTGATCGGGCTAAAATCAGCCTCTGACCGGAATTTGCGCTTCGGAATTCATATTGAAACGCAGAATCGCGCCGACCCCGCCGGAGTCTTCCAGCAGCGACGCGTCTTCGATGAAGTGAATTTTCTCGGCTGAGTTCATCGCGCGAATCAGAAGTTCGTCGGCGATCTGCCGCTGTTCGTGATAATCGGGCAAATCGTCCGTGCCGGAATAATCTTTACCGGGCGCGTAATTTTCCAAAACTTCTTTGACCGCTTTTTTGTCGTATTCGATGGAATCGAAATCCGCGCTGATGGCAAGTTCCTGAACCTGTCCGTTTGACAACGCCTTCAAAGTTTCCGCCACGCCCAAAGTTCCCAATCCGGCAGCCGCCCGCGTCGCGTCTTTGACGCGTTCGACATTTTTCATATCATCGGTCGCGTTTTTGATTCCCATCATTTCCTGTGTCGCTTTATAAATTTCTTCTTCCGTTGCGTATTGGCTCAAGTTTATCGTTCCGACGACTAATTTTTCGACCGCATCCGGCAACTGCGGGCGCAGCACCGGCATAATTACCTGTTCGTCGCCGCACAAAACGATATGCTCGATTTTCTGCTCGCGCATTATCTCCGCGATTTGATCAACGACTTCCTTGGCGTGATGCAGATGATAATTTTCGATGTGGCGTTGAAAACGCGCCTGCGACCAGCCGCCGGCTTCGGTACGGTTGGTTACGTAATTTTGAATTTCTTCAATCGCCGGTTTTTTCTCCAAATCTATTTTTTCGCCGCCGAAAATATACAGGCTCGCCTTATTCGTATCCGCCCAAACCGCCAAATACGGCGGATTTTGATCGATAACGCGCGCCAGCGGGAAAATATGCGGACGGTCGAAAACTTCTAAAAGATTGTTCGGAAGAGGCGTGTCGAACTGCACCGTTTCAAAGAATTCGTTCGCGCCGTGACAGGCGAAAATCGCGATACCGTTTGCCGCGTCGTCAATTTCTTTTTCCGCGAAATCCATTATTTGCTTGACATCTTTTTCGTAACTTTCCATTTCCGCCGAGTTTTCGTCAAACCCTTTTGTTCGCATAGATAAGACTTTCTTCAGCCACGCTCCAAATTTGTCGCGTCCCTGATTATCGGGTTCGGCGTTCAGATAAATGCTGATGAAAGGCGAGCCGTTCGGCTCAAAGTTGATCAGTTTTTCCATTAGATTATTAACATTCATAAAATTATTCTTCCTTCTTAAAATAAAAAAGGACAGCCGGGGAAAGTTCTTTTTTATTTCCCTTCTCAGACCATCCGACAAAATTAAATTGATTTAACTATTCGATTCGCTTTTTTTCCGGCGACCCGAACCACTTTTATTGCCGCCGCCGTCCTGTTTGTTGACGGTCGCCCAGGCGAGTTTTTCAGCTTCGTCTTCGGAAACGCCCTTTTTTTCGTAACTTTCTTCGATGTGTTCCGCCTGACGTTTTTGTTTATCCGTATATTTGTCTTTGTCTCCCCTCGGCATTATTTTAAACCTCCCTTGTTCAATTTACAAAATGCTGACTGATTTTTTTCTCAACGATTTCTTTAGACGGGAAAATCTTTCGCTAACTTTTAAGTTAGCGATGATTTTTTCGCCGTTTGAAACTTCATTTTTCGCGGCACCGGTCATAAATTCCGCCTGTTGCGGCGATTTGTTGTCTAACTGAACAATTGTCTCCTGCGTTTCTAAAGTCTTGGCTTCACCGGTCATCATAGCAACTTCTCCCTTTTGAAAAACCTTGTAAAATGGTGATGGTAAACTTATTGACACTACCATCGCAACTTTTTCGCTTGTTCTAATAATTACACAAAATTCGGAAAAATTAAAGGAGTTTTCCATCCGAATATGTTAAATACTATGGAAATTTTTTATTGACACAAACGCCGCCTTTTAGTAGCCTCAAACTATCAAAATTTTCATTACATAAGGAATTTTACCGAATTTGAGTAACTTAAAAAAAATCGAACTTCCGCCGCGCGGTTTGAAAACCCTGTTCGGCGTTCAAGACCAAAACATCAAATATCTCGAAACACTTCTCAACCTGAGCATCGGCGCGCGCGGCAATGAACTGTTAATTGACGGCGAACCGCAAGACATCGAAACCGTTGAACAAATTCTGCGCGATTTCGGCGAAATTTTCGACGAAGGCAAAACCTTCACCGACAAAGAACTGCGCGACGCTTTCAAACAAATCGCCGAAGACCGCACTTATTCGCTGAAATCGCATTTTACGAATTCCAGTTTCAACCCGTCTGGCAAAAAACAGGTCACGGCAAAAACCGCCAATCAGCGCAAATATATCGAAGCGATTCAGCAGAACGATCTGTCATTCGGCATCGGTCCCGCCGGAACTGGCAAGTCGTTTCTCGCCGTTGCTCTAGCTGTGCAAGCCCTTTTTACAAAGCAGGTTTCGCGCATCATTCTAACTCGTCCGGCAGTCGAAGCGGGCGAAAAACTCGGCTTTCTGCCCGGAGATTTGCAGGACAAAGTTGATCCTTATCTGCGCCCGCTCTACGACGCGCTGTTTGATCTGGTTGATAATGAACGAGTTACGAAAATGCTCGAAAAGCGCATCATCGAAATCGCGCCGCTGGCTTTTATGCGCGGACGTACTTTGCAGGATGCGTTCATCATTCTCGACGAAGCGCAAAATACGACGGGTGAGCAGATGAAAATGTTTCTGACGCGCATCGGGTTCGGTTCAAAAGCGGTCGTCACCGGCGACGTGACGCAGGTTGATTTGCCGCGCGGACAGCGCAGCGGTCTCAAAGAGGCGGAGAAGATTCTCAGCAACATCGAAGGCATCAAATTTGTTCATTTCAACGATAAAGATGTCGTGCGCCACAAACTCGTGCAGATGATCGTCCGCGCTTATGAAGAACATACGGCGAAAACTGAAGGGGAAGACGACAGGAGATATTAGTTTTAGGTTTTCAGTATTTGGCTTTTTGGTTTAGAATGCACATCGGAAAACCGGCTCGCTTCAACTAAAAACCAAAGACTGAAAACCTAAAACTGATGTCAGACAAAACCAGCCGCCGTCAATTTCTAAAAGCAGTCGGCGCGGCTTCGCTCGGAGCCGCCGTTTCGCCGCGTCGCCTTTTTGCACTAAACAAAAAAAAATCCTGCGTCATCATCGGCGCGGGATTTTCCGGTTTAGCCGCCGCATATAAATTGAAAAATGCGGGCTGGAACGTCACCGTTTTAGAAGCGCGAGACAGAACCGGCGGGCGCGTCTTTTCTTATTCCTTTGCAAATAATGAAAATTTAATCTGCGAACTCGGCGGCGAATGGGTCGGCGAAAGCCACGAGCGGTTAAAAGCGTTGTGCCGCGATTTTTCGATTCCGCTGCAAAAACATCAATTTGATGATTATCTGCTGCAAAACGGTGTGGTTTCGCGTCCGGGAAATTGGGGATTTTCGTCGGCGGCGCGAACGGCTTTTGCGAAAGCGGTAAAAAATTACAAAAAACTGAATATCATTCAGGAAAAACAGTTGGACAAACTCGACTGGTGGACGTATCTCGAAAAAATTGGTTTTACCGAAGACGATCTGCGCCTGCGCGATTTGATGGACAGCACCGATTTCGGCGAATCAATTCGTCACGTTTCGGCTTTTTCGGCGTTGGCGGAATACGCCGAATCGAGTCCGAAAAACGAGATGGATTACAAAATGACCGGCGGAAATTCGCGCCTGACGGAAGAATTTGTCAAACGAATCGGCGCGGAAAATATCAAACTAAATACGCTCGTCAAAGAAATAGACCAACGTGCCGGAATCGTCACCGTCAAAACAGAAACGGAAAATTTCGGAGCCGATGCCTGCATCTGTACCGTTCCGACGCAGAGTTTGCTGAAAATAAAATTCAATCCGCCGCTGTCTGCCGCCCAGCGTGAAGCGGCGGAAGAATTGATTTACGCGCGCATCTGTAAAAATTCGATTTTGTTTGAAAACCGCTTTTGGAAGGACGAAAATTTCTCGATGGTTTCCGACGCGACTTCGCATTATTATTTTCACAGCACGCAAAATCAAGCCGGGAAGCAAGGCATTTTGACGAGCTACGCGGTCGGCGAAAAAGCCGATGTTTTAGCTTCGCAATCGGACGGGCGCAGAATGAAAATCATCACGAATGATTTGACGGATTTCAATGAAAACGCGCCGAAACTCGCCAAAGGAATTATGTCGTATGCCTGGCAGCGCGATAAATATACCGAAGGAGCTTACGCGCTGTATCGTCCCGGACAATGGTTCGGTGTACGCCCGATTCTGCAAAAACCCCACTTGAAAGTTTTATTCGCGGGCGAACATCTCGCCGATTGGCAGGGGTTTATGGAAGGCGCGATTGAAACGGGCGAAGCTGCCGCGCAGAGTTTAACTCATTGACACGCCGAAACTTATGCCATACACTACACCCCAATAAATCGGGCAATTTCTGTCCGGTAAATAAACAAAGCAAAATAAGCAGCAAAGCGAAAGTAAATAGGCAAAAGCAAATAGGCAAAAGCCAAAAAGCATCGGGTTTGTTTAACTCTTTACACCTGATACTTTTACTCAACCTGCACAGAAGGGGAAAATAATGAAGAACTCAAATTATGAAGAACTGTCAGTTTATAAGAGAAATGTGGACGTTTTTTGGTGCGCGGCGATCTTTTTCTCGTGTTTGATCTGCGCGTCACAAACTTCCGCCGCCGTCGTCATCAACGAAATATACGGAGCCGGCGGTCTGTCAATGGCGACTTACAACCGGGATTACGTCGAACTTTACAACAACGGAACAGCCGCCGTTGACATCAGTGGTTATTCGCTCCAATCCGCTTCATCAGCCGGAACGAGTTACACCCGCTGTAATATCACGGCGACGGATACGATGATCGAGCCGGGAACTTATTTTTTAATTCAACTCGGCTCTTCCAACACGGCAGGGGGCGGCGCGATTCCCGCGCCGGACGCGGTGCCGACCTGTAACACGAATATCGCCGCCTCAACGGGAAAATTAGCACTCGTCAGCAGTCAGACGACGCTGGACGGCACCACCTGTCCGCCGACCGGCGCGACAATTGTTGATTTTGTCGGCTACGGCACAAACACCAATTGTTCTGAAACAGCCAATGCGCCCGCACCGGCAAACAACCAATCTTCGCTGCAAAGAGATGTGACGGGGACGGATACCGGCAATAATGCCGTTGATTTTGCTTCGGGCGCACCGACTCCGCAAAGTTCGATGCCGACCGCCGCCGGCGCAACAATCAACGGTCGCATTACCAATTCGTCCGGGCGCGGTTTGGGGCGCGTCTTCGTCACATTGACGGGCGGTGAGTTAAGCGAGCCGATTTATGCCGTGACGACCTCTTTCGGATATTATCATTTTGAAGATGTGCCGACCGGCAAAACATATATTTTGTCCGTTTCTTCCAAATCTTATACTTTTAACCAGACAAACATTGTTATTAACGTCAACGGCGACTTGGCAGATGCCGATTTTATCGGTCAGAGACGCTATTCGGGTGAAAGGTAAAAAGATGAAAATATCAAAACATTGATGTTTGAGTTCGCGCCGCTGTCGGTGCGAACTTTTTGTTTTGAAATGTGTTTGATTGAAAATATTGGAAATGAAATACAAGCTAATAATCAACAATGAATAACGGCAGTTGCCAATCGTTTTATTTGTTGCCGATAATGTTTATTGCCGAGAAATATCATCAGAAATGAAAAAAATATGTCCGTTTACGAAAATTTCCAGCCGCTGAGTTTCGATGAAATCAACACTTACGAACTCGCATCGCGTCCGAGCAAAGTTACGATTAAAGATTTTGCCCGACCGATTGAAAAAGATGATTCGCTCAAAGCATTTCTCGACAAACTGCCCGATATTTTAGCCGTCAAATCTCTGCGCGAACTCGCCGCACAAATTAAACGCGCCAAAGATTTGGACAAACCGATTGTTTTGGGCATCGGCGGACACATCGTCAAAACCGGACTTGCGCCGATTATTATTGACTTAATGAAGCGCGATTATGTTTCGGCGATTGCGTCGAACGGTTCGGTGCTGGTTCACGACACGGAAATCGCGCTCGTCGGTTTTACCAGCGAAGATGTTGACGCGAGTTTGGGCAAAGGCGATTTCGGCGCGGCGAAAGAAACAGGCGAAATTTTAAACGCAGCGGCGAAAAACGGAATGACTGACGGCATCGGATTGGGCGAAGCTATGGGCAGGGAAGTTTTGCAAAATAATCCGCCGAATGCCGAAGTTTCACTGCTTTGCGAAACCTACAAACGCAAAATTCCGTTCACGGCGCATCTCGCAATCGGCGCGGACATCGGACATTTTCACCCGTCGAGCGACGGCGCGGCTCTCGGCGCGACTTCGCACACGGATTTCAAACTTTTCTGCTCGATAATTAAAGAATTAAACGACGGCGGCGTTTATTTGAATCTGGGTTCAGCCGTCGTGATGCCGGAGATTTTCCTGAAAGCCGTCACGGTCGTGCGAAATTTAGGTTTTCCACTTGAAGATTTCACAACCGCTAATTTCGATTTTATCCAACATTATCGCCCGATAACAAATGTCGTTCGCCGCCCGACCGCCAACGGCGCGGGACGCGGATTTTCCATCACCGGACATCACGAAATTATGATTCCGCTGCTCGCCGCACATATTTTGTGTGCTGATTAAAACAAAAATAATTGCAGGGATGTCAGGATAAGTGGGATATTTTAAAACTTTAAAAATTATCCCTGTTAATCCTGACATCCCTGCAATTTTCTTACTTCGCCGTCATCCAATTTTTGCCCGCACCGATTTCCACCGTCAGCGGAACGTCCAACTCGACCGCATTTTCCATTTCGCGTTTGACGATTTCCATCGCTTTTTCGACTTCATCGTCCGGCGATTCGAGCAGAAGTTCGTCGTGAACCTGCATAATCATCTTTGTTTTCAGGTTTTCGCGGCGCAAAGCGTCGTCAACTTTGAGCATCGCCATCTTGACAATATCGGAAGCGGTACCCTGAATGGGCATATTAATTGCTTCACGTTCGGCGCGTCCGCGCACGTTGTGGTTGCGGTCGTTGATCGAAGGAACGTAACGCCGTCTGCCGTAAATCGAGGAAACATAGCCTTGTTCTTTGGCGATTTCCGGCGTTTCTTCCATAAATCTTTTTACGCCGCTGTAAGTTTCGTAATAATCTTCGATGACTTTTTTCGCATCGGCGCGGGAAATGCCGACGCGCTGCGAAAGTCCGTAGGCTTCGACGGCGTAAGCGATGGCGAAGTTGGTGATTTTGGCGTTGCGGCGGGCGATTTTTAATTCGTCGGGAGTTTTCGCGCCGAAAACCAGTTCGGCGGTTTGCGAATGAATGTCTTCGCCGTTTTGAAACGCTTCGAGCATTCGTTCGTCGCGCGTAATGTGCGCTAGTAAGCGCAATTCCAACTGCGAATAATCGGCGGAAATCAGTTTACAGCCGATTTCGGGAATGAACGCGCGGCGAATTTGCTGTCCGAGTTCGGTGCGGATCGGAATATTCTGCAAATTCGGGTCGCTTGACGATAATCTGCCGGTCGTCGTGACGGTTTGATTCAAATTTCCGTGAATGCGTCCGTCGTCGTCAATCAATTTCGGCAGCGCGTCGGCGTAAGTCGCTTTTAATTTGTCGAGTTCGCGGTAATCAATAATGAATTGCGCGATTTCGTAAGTTTCGGCGAGTTCCGTCAAAATATCTTTGCTCGTCGAAACTTGTCCGGTGGCGGTTTTTTTGCCGCCCGCGATGTTTAATTCCTGCAAAACTTCGCCGACTTGTTTCGGCGACGCGATGTTGAATTCGCGCCCGGAAATCGCAAAGATTTTCTCCTGCAAACCTTCGAGTTCGGTCGAAATAAAATCGGAAAAACCGTTCAACGCTTCGACATCAACTTTTAAGCCCGCCATTTCCATCTCGAAAAGCAGCGGCACGAGCGGCATTTCAATTTTCGTGTAGATTTCTTCGAGTCCGTCTTCTTCGATTTTTTTCCGAAGCTGCGGCGCGAGCTGGAAAGCGAAATCGGCGTTTTCAGCGACGCGATATTGATTGTTCGTCCAGCCTTCGGGAATTTCCGGCGTGATTTCCTGACCCAAATTAAGCTGCGCGAGCGTCGCCAAATCGTATTTTGAGCGGCTCGAATCGAGCAGATACGCGGCGATCATCGTGTCGTCTTCGACGGCTTCGGGCGTAATTCCCAATTTATTTAAAACAGCCAGACTGCATTTGTAATCGTGCGTTACTTTTTCGAGAAAACCGTTGGAAAGAATATCTTTTAGCTGACTGACAGCTTCATCTTTGCCCTCGGCGAAATTTTCCAGATCAACATAAAAACTCGCGCCCGCGCCAATGGCAATCGCCACGCCGAGCGGCGGATTTTTCGCGTAAGAATCGGCTTTCGCGTCTGAATTCGTGTCGTCGGCGAGAAAACTCCAATGTTCTGTTTCCCAAAGTCGGCGAATCAACTTATCCAATTCTTCGCGCGTTTTTATCAAATGATAACGCCTTTCGGTTTCGACGACGGGCGCGCTGATGCCGTCAAAAAGCGGCGCGGAATCGGCGAATTCGCGCGTCAGCGAAGTGAATTCCAACTCACGAAACAGCGCGTAAGCCAGCGGACGATTCGGCGCGTTGTGTTTGAGCGCGTCCAAATCCAATTCAATCGGAACTTCGGTGTGAACGGTGGCGAGTTCGAGCGACTGGCGAATCAAATCCTGATTATTCTGCAAACTTTCGCGGTAAGTTTTATGCGTCACTTTTTCCGCATTTTCCATCGCGCCTTCCGCCGAACCGTATTCCAGAATCAACTTTAACGCGCCTTTTTCGCCGATTCCGGGCGCACCGGGAATGTTGTCAATTGCATCGCCCATCAAACCCAAAAGGTCAATAATCTTTGTCGGCGGCACGCCGAATTTGTTTTCGACCCACGCTTCATCGCACCATTCAATCGGCGGCACGGGAGTTTTGCGCTTGATATTCTGAGAATTCTGCCGCATACAGACGATCAAGGGGTCGCGCACCAATTGGCACAAATCCTTATCGTTGGAGACGATGACGGCTTGCAGTCCTTTCGCCTGAACTTTGTTCGCCAATGTGCCGATCAAATCGTCGGCTTCAAAACCGTCGTATTTCAAAATCGGAATGTCGAATGCCTCGCAAACCTTGATGATGTAAGGCATTTGCGATGACAAATCGTCCGGCATATCGGGACGATTGGCTTTGTAATCGGCGTAATTGTCGTGGCGAAAAGTTTTTTCAGCGGTGTCAAAAACGGCGGCGATGTAATCCGGTTTTTCGTCGTCGAGCAGCTTTCGCAGCATATTCGTAAAAACGAAAACCGCCTGCGTCACCTGACCTTTGGAATTTCGCAGCGGTTCGCTGCCTTTTCTGCCCATCGGCGCGAAAAAAGCGCGAAAAATATGCGACATCGTATCAACTAAAAATACTCGTTTCGGGTTTTCTTGAGACATAATCTTTTATGAAAAAAGATTTTATCACAGAGAAAAGAAAGTGTTGAATGAATAATCTTAACTTATTTAGAAAACTAATTTGTCAAATATTGTTTGAGTATTGATTCGAGTTTTTCAATGTTAATCGGCTTTTCCAGCAGAGCATTGCACCCGGCATCAATCGCCTGTTGATAAATATGCCGACCGGAAGCGGTGAACGCGATGATCGGGATTTGCGCGGCTTCTTTGAACTCTCTGATGAGTTTCGTCGCCGAAATTCCGTTGACCAATGGAAGTGCCATATCCATCAATATAAGATCGGGAACCTGCTTTTTCACGCTTTCGACAGCTTTCCAGCCGTCTTTCGCTTCGACAACCTGATAACCGAGTTCTTCGAGTAAATACTTTATTAAAATTCGGGTGTCTTCGTAATCATCAACAACGAGTATTGTTTTCGATTTAATATTATGATTCATAAAATTCCCTTTGGCTTGTTTAATATATATTTAATATATAGTTGATAGCAATTACGATGCCAAATCTTTGGAGCGTGAACTATACTCTCGTCCGCAGCGAGCTGGAAAAAGTGAAACGGCGCATTTTCGTGATGATTCTGCTTAATAATGATAACACACTGATTCATCTATTGGCAGATATGATTTTTAAGCTCCGACGGGATAAATTTTTGAATCGCGTTTGACATCAAAAGTTCATCTGAGATACTCTGTTTCTTTCGTTGTCGGTTGAGAGTGTGATATTTGAAGAGTGATTTTTGTATTTGGAACTTATTTACTTGGTTTACACTTCCGCTTTTTGTGGTCTGTTCGTCTAGGGGTCTAGGACACCGCCCTTTCACGGCGGCGACACGGGTTCAAATCCCGTACAGACTACCATCTTTTTTTTAGCAATCCGCATCAGACTTGTTAAACACATTCGCTTGCCTACGGAAGCGAATTTTTGCTTTTGGAGAGAACTATGTTTAAAAAAAACCTTAATGGCTTTATTTTATTGTTAATCGCTTTCACCTCAATCCACGCGCAAACCATCAGTAACAATGCGGTCGCCGGCAACAGTGCGGATACGGTGATGATTCTGCCGTTTGAAAATGTTTCAAATAAAGCGGAATTTAACTGGGTCGGTGAAAGTTTAGCCGATTCGCTGTCCGGTTTGCTGAAAGTTCCGGGTTTGAATGTCGTTTCCAATCAGGAACGCAAAATTATTCAGCAGAAACTGCGTGTACCGCTGACGGTTTTGCCGAGTCTCGCTACGTCGCTGAAGCTGGCGCGGGAAGCCAAAGCCTCGTTGCTGATTGCCGGAAAATATAATATCGTTCCCGCGCAGGGCGACATTGCCGCGACCGTCGAAGTAACCGCGAAAATTGTTCGCGTCAATGAAGGCAGATTTTTGAGCGAAGAATTTCCCGACGGCAAACGCGTCGTTCGTGATATTAAATTAAACGACGCGCTCGGCAATCTGCAAACCGTCGAAGGTCAGGTCGCTTATCAAATTCTTTACCAGCGCGACAAGGCTCTGCCGTTTTCGCAGAATCAGTTTATCGAAGCGGCGAATAAAGTTCCGGCGCGGGCTTTTGAAGCCTATATCAAAGGTTTGCTGACACCGGACGCGGACACGCAGACGCGGGAAAATTACTATAAAAACGCGATGCGGATTTACGCGGAGGAAAAAGACGGGGCGACTTACGCCGATGCCGCGCTCGAACTCGGCTATTTTTATTTGAATCAGAAAAAAAACAGTGACGCGATTGAATATTTTTCGCGCGTTCCGCAGGACAGCCCGCAGTATGCGGAATCGGCGTTTTATACGGGTTTGATTCAGTGGCAGCAAAATAATTACGAACAGGCATTAGCCGTTCTACGTCCGCTCGCCGAAGATTTGAAACTGACCAGTGTTTACAACACAATCGGCGCGATTGCCGTGCAAGCTGCGCTCGCCGAAAAGAAAAACAAAGGTAAATCCGACGCGCTGCTGGCTGAAGGATTGGAATTTTTGAAAAAAGCAGCGGATTCCGCGCCGGACGAATCGAACTCGCGTTTTAATTACGGATTCGCGTTATTTTTGAATAATAACTACGCCGAATCCGCGAAAGAACTGCGTCCCGTGCTGGCAAACAATTCCCGCGACGGCGAAGCCTATTTCGTGCTTGCCAAATCTCTGGAAAAAGTCGGCGATGCGACCGCCGCCGATTTTGATAACCAGGCGCGCCGGTTTTTGTCCGATAACAACAAATACGCCAAACTTGAGAACGATTGGAAAAATTCCAAAATTGACGGCATCAATCTGCGTATCGCGCAGCCGCCGCGCAAAGATTTTGTCAGCGTTATTTTGACCAAAAAACAGGAAACTCCAGCGGCGGCGACCCAGAGCGAAACCGACAATTTGTTGGCGCAAGCCCGGACGTTTTACAAAAACGGCAGTGACGACGACGCGATGGTCGTTTTGCGTAAAGTTCTGGTCAGCGAACCGATGAGCGCGGAAGCCTATCTTTTGCTGGGCAATATTCATTTGCGGCGCGGCGATTTGGAACAAGCCGTCAGCAGTTTTAAAACCGCGCTCTTTTGGGACAATCATTTGATTGACGCGCATATCGCGCTCGGAAAAATTTATTTGGAAAAGGGAGATTGCCTGCAAGCGAAAAATTATTCGGTTTCGGCTTTGACGATTGATGCGGAAAATCAGGACGGATTGGGCTTACAGCGACAAGTTGAACGCTGTGGCAAATAATTTTTGTCAACGCCGAAATCCGGTAAATTTAATGATGTTCCAAATAGTGTAACTTTTATCCGAAATCTGAAATGTAAAACCGGCGAATTTACATTTCCGAAAGACAAACGATATTTCCTGATTATGTTTTTGACCTGATATTCATTGAAGTTGAAGTTAAAACTCACTGCCTGAAATCCAAAATCCAACTTTGGCACGAGATGTGCAATATACCTGAGTGGCTAGCTTATTAAAGTTAATAAGACCCCGCCGCCAACTCTTCTTCAAGCGCAGTTTGCCACTGCCCTTGACCACCTTCCGAGCGTTCCTTCAGTTATCTTTCCTATTACTGAGCCTGGTCGAAACCGACCAGGCTCTCCTGCTTTAAATCGTTTTTATTCAGCAAATTAATTGAAAACGCGGGGTCATTCAATTTGAAGTTAATTTTTTTCACAATTCTTCTCATTTTGACTGCAAAAAAAAATGTCATCCGAATCACGCTTCAAAATGACAAAATTCGTCATTTTTCAGGTGACATTTTTTGATTGTCAGTTCAATTTGACCGCTCAGATTGAATGAAAGTCTTTCAATTTGAAATTTTCCGCTCCTAAACTCATTATTACCAATATTTATTAACTTTCCCCGAAAAGTCTGAAAGCAAAAATTTGAGAACTTCACAATCACTTTTTCAATATCAATTGATAATTTTGAATGACAGCGGTTGACTGCTAAAATGTATCTATGAAGTTTTACGCCGCCCGATCAAAACTGCCGTCGCTGCAGAGTTCGGTTCTAGCAGTAATTTCCGCAATTCTTCTGACGCTGGCGTTTCCTGATTTTGATTTGTGGTTTCTCGCCTGGGTCGCGCTGATTCCGCTGTTTTTTGCCGTCGAACGCGAAAAAGAATCGGTCATAAAATCGTTTGTTGCAGGCTGGATTTTCGGGGTTGTGTTCTTTTTCGGAACGTGCTGGTGGCTGACCTTCGCGCCGATCACTTACGCAGGTGTGCCTTCTGTTGTCGCGTATCTGCTGCTTTTTTTGGCGACTTTGCTGGTCGGCGTTTTTCCGGCAATTTTCGCCGCAATTTTTTCGGTTTTTTTGAAACGCTTTGGAACTTACGTCGTTCTCGCCGCGCCTTTTTTGTGGACGGCGACGGAATTTCTGCGTTTCAATTTGACGGGAAATAATTGGAATGCGATTGCCTATTCGCAGGCTTTCCAACCGCGTCTGATTCAACTGGCAAACGTCGGCAGTGTTTATTTGGTGGGATTTATCATCGTTTTATTCAACACTTATACGATATTTTTGCTGACTAAAATTATTCTGCCAACGCAGTCCGCCGCGCCGCAAAAATGGAAAGACTGGCTGATTTTAGCGTCAATTATTATTTTTACGACTTTGCTGATTCTGTTTTTCGAGCCAATCGGTTTAAAAAAATCCGCCGATTCCGCTATTAGTGCCGAAGTCGTCGCCGTTCAGCCGAACGTGCCGATGAGCGGATTGAAATTCGGCGAATGGGAAAAACTGCGGCAGCGTCACGTTGAACTTGCGGAAAACGCTCTGAGTAAAATTCAAGGAATCAGCGGCAAAAAACAAAATACGGTCATTATATTTCCTGAATCGCCGATGAATTTTATGTACGAAGATGACCGCGAATTTCAAACATTTATCAGAGATTTCGCGGTCAGAAATAACGTTTCCGTGCTTTTTAATTCCGCCGAGCCGCATTTAGGCGGCGACAATTATTATAATTCAGCCGTGATGATTGACGCGCAGGGAAACAAAATCGGTCAGTATGATAAAATTCATCTCGTCCCGTTCGGCGAATATGTTCCGATGCCCGAACCGATTGCGGCATTTGTGCCGACGATGGTCGGGAATTTTCAATACGGCGATAAGTATAATTTGATGCCGTTAGGCGACGCGAAAGCCGGAATTATGATTTGTTTTGAGTCGCATTTTGCGAGTCTTTCGCGCGAATTTGTCAAAAACGGCGCGGATGTTCTAATTGAAATGACGAACGACGGATATTTGGGCGACACACCGATTTTGCGGCAGCATCTGGCAAACGCTGTTTTTCGCGCCGTCGAAACGAATCGTCCGGTGTTGCGCGTGACCAACGTCGGAATTACAGCTTATATCAATGAACGCGGCGAAGTTTCGGACGCGGCACAGCCTTATACGGAAGACGTGCGCGTCTGGACGGTTTCAAAATCCGACGGTATGCAGACTTTTTATGTGAAATACGGCGATTGGTTCGCGTGGCTTTGTTCGATTGTCAGTTTGGCTTTAATTATTTGGAGTTTTTTTTTAACGCCAAGGCGCGAAGCCGCCGAGCCGCAAAATTAAAACTCTATTAAAACTTCTTTGCGTCCTTGCGTCTTTGCAATTTTGCGTTAAAAATTAAGCCAATGGAATTAACAGAACTACAAACAAAATACGAAGAAATAAAAGAAAAAGTTACCCAACTTGGGAGGTTTCTTTGACGCGCCGACCAAACGCGCCAGAGTTGAAGTTTTAGAAAAGCGGATTTCTGACCCCGATTTTTGGAACGATTCGGAAAAAGCGCAGAAAATCGTGCAGGAGAAAAGCCGCCTTGATCGCGCTTTGGAAGGTCAGGAAAAATTTGAAACCGCCGTTTCCGATGCGGAAGTACTGTTTGAATTTGCCGAAACGGACGATGATTCGGCGAAAGAATTAAATAGTTTGATCGCCAAACTCGAAACCGAAGTTGACGAAGCGCAAACCGAAGCGTTATTGTCGGGCGAAACGGACGCGAACAACGCGATTTGTTCCATTCAGTCGGGCGCGGGCGGCACGGACGCGCAGGATTGGGCGCAGATGCTTTTGCGAATGTATCTGCGCTGGGCGGAGCGCAAAGGTTTTAAAGTTGAAATTTTGGACGAGCAGTCGGGCAGTGAAGCCGGACTTAAAAGCGCGACTTTTCGCGTTGAAGGCGAATACGCTTACGGTTTGATGTCGGCAGAAGCGGGCGTTCATCGTCTGGTCAGAATTTCGCCGTTTAACTCCGGCGGCAGCCGCGAAACGTCTTTTGCGTCAATGTTCGTGTCGCCGGAAATTGACGAAGACATCGAAGTTGAAATAAACGATAAGGATTTGCGCGTGGACACTTATCGGTCAAGCGGCGCGGGCGGTCAGCACGTCAACGTGACGGATTCGGCGGTGAGAATTACGCATTTGCCGACGAATATTGTTGTAACGTGCCAGAATCAGCGTTCGCAAATCCAAAATCGCGCGGTGGCGATGCAGGTTTTGCGCTCGAAACTTTACGAGTTGGAACTCGAAAAACGGCGCGGAGATGCCGCGGAACTTGAAGCGACGAAACAGGATATTTCCTTCGGTTCGCAGATTCGTAATTACGTTCTGCATCCGTATCGGCTCGTCAAAGACACGCGCACAAAGTTTGAAAAATCCGATGTCGAAGCGGTTTTGGACGGCGATATTGACGAATTTATCAAGGAATTTCTATTGTTCAAGAAAAACGGGCAGTAGATTTTAACTTTCAAAACGAAGGCGGCTCGCCGGAATTTAGAATTTGGAACCTGCAGACAGCAAAAAATGGCGACGGAAGTCAGAGAAAAACAAAATATTTCAAATACATCTTCGAGAAGTGGCGAAGTTGTTGCCGTCGCGCTGCTGGCGTTGGCAGTTTTAACTTTTTTGTGTCTCGTCACTTACAGTCCGAATGACTGGTCGCTGAACACGGCATCCACGCAGAAAACGCATAATTGGGTGGGTGTTTTCGGTTCGGTGATCGCCGATTTGTTGTTTCAAACCATCGGTTTAACCGCGTATTGCCTGCCCGTGCTGCTCGGTTTAACGGCGTGGCGATTATTTCGCCTCAATGATTTACACGTTTCCGTCAGCCGCGTTCTCGGATATTCCGTTTTCATCATTTCGATGTCGAGTTTAGCCGCGCTTTTGGGATTTTACGGCGGAATTACGGGGGCGTTTTTTGAAAGAAATCTGTCCTGGCTGCTCGGCAGCATCGGCGCGGGAGTTTTGTTGGCGGCTTTGCTTACCGGCTCACTCCTGCTGATTACAAATTTTTCGCTCGACGGGTTTTTCGCCAATTTCAGTCTGGCTTGGGACAATTTTCGCGTTCATTTCGACGAGTGGCTGAACAAGCGGCGCGAAAAAAATGCGGTCAACAAAGAAATTGCCGCCGCGCGAACGGAAAAGCGCGGCGAAGCTCGCCGTGAACAGGTGAAGCATAAGTCTCCGATTATTTCGCCGGGCGAAATCGTCGCACCTAACGCGGAAAATGACATCAAAAAGGAAAGCCTCAGCGAGAAAATTTCGAGAGTTTTCAACCGTCTGACCAAAACAGCAGAAAATGAAGCTGAACCGATTACCGCTGATTCTTCTTCCAAAAATGAGCGGAAAAGTTTAAAAGATGAACTGAAAACTGCTGAAAATCTTCCGACGGTCGGTGCGTCCGGCATTGAGGCGATTGAAAATCCGCTGCCGACTATCGGCGAAAAACCAAAACTGCCTGAAATCAGAACGCCTGATGTAATCTCTGAAAATGAAAAAATTCCGATTACGCCGATCAAAGGAACCGGAGAATTGGATGCGGAATACATCGAAGAAGAAAGCGATGACGAAGCACCGCCAAAATTTGTTAAAAAAACCGATTTCAACGATTACATTTTACCGGAAACCGATTTTTTAACGCCGCCGCCGCCGCGCATCGAACAAAAAGATGAAGAACTGCTCTCAATCGCGCAGGAATTGACCGACAAAACTAAGGAATTTAATGTTACCGGACGAATTATGCACATTTGTCAGGGTCCGGTCGTGACGACTTACGAATTCAAACCCGATCCGGGCGTGAAATATTCGCGCGTAACCGGTTTGTCCGACGATTTATGTCTCGCGCTGAAATCCGAATCAATCCGCATCGAAAGAATTCCGGGTAAAGCGTTCGTCGGCATCGAAGTTCCGAACCGCGAACGCGAAACAATTTTTTTGCGCGAAGTCATCGAATCGAAAAAATTCCGCGATTCGAAATCGCCGCTGACGCTCGCGCTCGGCAAAACGATTGACGGTTTGAATTACGTTTCCGATCTTGCCAAAATGCCACATTTGTTGATCGCGGGCGCGACCGGCGCGGGAAAATCCGTCGGTGTCAACACGCTCGTCGTTTCGATTTTATACAAGGCGAAACCCGACGAAGTGAAATTTATAATGGTTGACCCAAAGCGTTTGGAATTAGGACTTTACGCCGATATTCCGCATCTCGCCACGCCGATTATCACCGATCCAAAACGCGCCGCGATTTCGTTGAAATGGGCGGTTTCCGAAATGGAAAAACGCTACAAAGACCTCGCCGGCTGGGGCGTTCGCAATATTGACGGTTTCAATACGGAAGTCAAAAAACGCAGTGCCGCCGGCGAATTAGACGATGACGGCGAACCGTTCAAAACGCTGCCGTATATCGTGATTATCATTGACGAACTCGCCGATTTGATGATGGTTTCGGGCAAGGAAGTTGAGGAATCAATCACGCGTCTGGCGCAGATGGCGCGCGCCGTCGGCATTCATCTCGTTTTGGCGACGCAGAGACCTTCAGTTGACGTGATTACGGGTTTAATCAAAGCGAATTTTCCGGCGCGAATTTCGTTTCGCGTATCGTCCAAAATTGACTCGCGCACGATTATTGACGGCAACGGCGCGGAAGGTTTGCTCGGCAAAGGCGATATGCTTTTTCTGCCGCCCGCGACTTCACAAATCGTTCGCGTTCACGGCGCGTTCGTGGACGAAAAGGAAATCGCCAAAATCGTCGAACATATCAAAGCGCAGGGAAATCCCGATTATGATTCGACAATTACCAAATCTGAAGAAGAATTGGACGACAGCGGAGAATCACCGGGCAGAAAAGACGTGTTATTTGCTGACGCGCTGCGAACGGTCGTCACCAATAAAAGCGCGTCAACTTCACTTTTGCAGCGGCATCTGAGAATCGGTTACGGACGCGCCGCCGCTATTTTAGACGCGATGGTCAAAGAAGGCTACATTGGCGAAATGGACGGCAGCAAACGCGCCCGCCCGATTTTGCAAAAGGCTTTCGACGATTTGCAGGAAGCCGAAGAAGGCAGAGAATTGTAAATCCAAATCTAAAAAGAGAGCAGTGAAAAACTAAATAGTAAAAATTCTCACTCGGCACTGTAAACCTCGCGTCTGGAACCTTTAAAGTTTTCCACAGTTTTCCACAGCAAATGGTGGAAAAGCCTGTGGAAAACTCACTTTTCACCGACTTAAATAGCGATTTTCAAACGACTTTTAGCATTTTGCACAATTCTTATGCAATTCACACTACATAACCATAAGCTCAATCACCACAACAATTACAAATATGTTATTAAACTTATTTCTTTAATAATTTGCTGTTTTTTACTTGGATGCGGGAAACAAAACCAGACCCAACAAGTTTTATCATCCGACAATGAAGTTCAAGTCAGCGAAAATGCGATAAATATCAACACGGCTTCAGTTGAAGAACTCGAAAAACTGCCGCGCGTCGGCATCCAGACGGCGAAAAACATAGTCGAATATCGTGAAAAATACGGGAAATTTCGCAAACCGGAACATTTAATGCTGGTGCGCCGCATCAGCGACAAGCATTTTCGGCTAATGAGAAACTTAGTCAAAGTTGAGTAACCGCACGGTAATCTCAGCAACTCTCTCTTTTGAACAATTCTCTCAAATAATGGAAGTTGAAAACCTCAAAAAATCAGTTCCAAATTTTACACTTTATCCGCTGTTATGGTTGGCGGGATGTTTTATCTGCGGAATTTTGCTGGCGCGAGTGTTCAGCATCAACTTATATTGTTTACTGGCGGTGGGTATTGTTTGCGCTGTCCTGACGGTGGCTTCTCTCCGTCAAAAAATCGCTTTAATTTTTGCGTTAATTGCGTTTATCGCGGTCGGCGGATTATGTTTCAACATAGAAAATGAAGCTGCCGCGCCAAATCGGTTAAAAATTCTTTACGATACAAATCAAATAAATTCCGGCGATCCAATCGAAATTGAGGGCGTTTTGCAGAGCCGTCCCGAACTTGCGGTCGGCGGATTTTTTCTTGATTTGCGAGCCGAAAAAATAATTTACAAAAACGCGCCGCTGAGTGTGAGCGGAAGCGTCAGATTATTTGCCGCGACGAACGACCGGCAAGTTGCGGATGAATACGAACGGCTCAATCTGCAATACGGCTCAATTGTTCGGATCGCTTGTCTATTGCGGCGAGACGATGATTTTCGCAATCCGGGAATGACTTCGCAGAAGAAAATTCTCGATCAAAAAAATACGGACGCGACCGGCTTTATTAAAAGTTCGCTGCTGGTCGAAAAACTCGGCGACGAAAAAACTTTCGCGCCGCTTATTTGGCTCTATGACCGGCGCGCCGATTTGATTGAACAGTTTAACGAGCATTTTAATGTTTCGACCGCCGGCATTTTAGACGCGTCGCTGTTGGGAAACCGTAACTTTTTAGACAAAAGGACGGCGGAAGTTTTCCGCGACGGCGGCACTTTTCACATTCTCGTTATTTCCGGGCTGCACATCACCTTCATCGGCGGCTTAATATTACTTTTCGTGAGATTTTTTACCGCTCGCAAACTGCTGAATTTTTTGATCGCCGCCGGATTTTTATGGTCGTATGCGATTGCCGTCGGAGCGAATCTGCCGGTTATTCGCGCCAGTTTGATGTTCACGATTTTGTTGTTTTCACAGGTCATTTATCGAAACGGTACGCTGTTGAACGCGCTCGGAGGGTGTGCGCTTGTCTTGTTGGTCTTGCGACCGAGTGATCTTTTTTCGCCATCTTTTCAGCTAACTTTTGTCAGCGTCGCGGCAATCGTGGTTCTCGCTTTTCCGTTAATCGAAAATCTGCGGTCAATCGGGAATTGGTCGCCAACCGCCGCGCATCCTTTTCCGCCGAATATTTCCGTTTGGCTCAAAAAATTTTGCGAAATGATTTACTGGCGCGAAAAGGTTTGGCAAATTGAAAATAAACGTCATTTTTGGTCGGCGAAACTATTTAAATCGCCTTTTTTCGAGCGGCTCGAACAAAATAAATTGCAAAATGTCGTGCGCTATATTTTTGAATCCATCGTCGTTTCACTGGTCGCGCAACTCTGTCTGCTGCCGCTGATCGTCGTCTATTTTCACCGTCTTTCATTTTTCGGCGTGCTGCTGAATTTATGGGTCGGTTTTTTTCTCGCGTTTGAAAGTTTTTCGGCGATTTTTACTATTATGCTCGCCGGCATCAGTGATTTTTTAGCACTGCCGTTTATTAAAGTAACTGAGCTTTTTAACTGGCTGCTGCTTTCCGTTCCCGGTTATTTGGTTGAAAAGAATTGGGCTTCAATGCGTCTGCCGTATTACGCGGGGGCATTGAAAATCATTTATGCGGCGTATTTCGCGCCGCTCCTGGTTTTTGCGATTTTTCTTTACAAATGGGAACCGTTCGCCTTAAATTCCAGATTCCAGATTCCAGATTCTAAGTTCCTTTTTCGTTCTGCCGCTGTTTTGTTCGCCGTGTTGCTGTTTTTGATAATTCTTCATCCGTTGAGCGCGCCCCTGCCGGATGGCAGACTGCACGTAGATTTTCTCGATGTCGGTCAGGGCGATTCGGCTTTGGTGACATTTCCGAACGGCGAAACTTTGCTGGTGGACGGCGGCGGGAAGATGAATTACAACAAAACTTATCTTCAAAATGGATTTGAAGACGAGCCGGAACTATTTGAGCCTGACCGACAAAATATCGGTGAAATGGTCGTTTCCGCTTATTTATGGGAAAAAGGCTATGACCGGGGGGATTATATTCTGGCGACCCACGCCGATGCCGACCACATTCAGGGACTTTCGGATGTGGCGAAAAATTTCCGGGTGCGCGGCGCGCTGTTCGGCGAAATGCCGCTGGAAAACGCGGAATTTGCCACACTCAACGATATTCTGCAAAAGCGTGAAATTCCGATTCTAAAAATAGGGCGCGGCGATGTTTTGAATTTTGGCGAAACACAGGTTGAAGTGCTTTATCCTGAAAAAAACGATGATGTTTCAGACAATAATCATTCGGTGGTGCTGCGTTTGATTTACGGAAAAAGAAAATTTCTGCTGACGGGCGATATTGAAAAGGAAGCGGAACGGGAACTTTTAACCACGCCGGAGTTTTTGCAAAGCGATGTCGTCAAAGCCGCTCATCACGGCAGCCGAACTTCTTCAACGCAGGAATTTGTTGACGCGACTGGCGCGAAACTCGTCGTGATTTCCGTCGGCAGAGAGTCGCCGTTCGGACATCCGCACCCGGAAATTGTGGAAAGATGGCAAAATTCGGGCGCGAAAATTGTGAACACCGGCAACAGCGGGACGGTTTCGGTTTCAACGGACGGAAATGACCTGCAATTGAAAACTTTTATTCATTAGCCGAAATTTAAAAAAGAACACTCAAGGATTTTTAGATAAAACCCTTCGAGCGTTCCTTGTAAATCAATTCTGATTTCAGTTGTACTTCATTCGGCGCGAAATGTCAACAATTATTTTTAGTGCTTAAAATGGCGGTATCCGGTAAAGACCATCGCTAAATTGTGTTCGTCGGCGGCACGAATAACTTCTTCGTCGCGCACCGAACCGCCCGGCTGAATAATCGCCGAAATGCCGAATTTCGCGGCTTCGTCAATATTATCGCGGAACGGGAAAAACGCGTCGGAAGCCAAAACGGTATTTTTTAACTCCAAATCGGTTTTTTCGGCGCGCATCGCCGCGATTCTGACTGAATCAACGCGGTTCATTTGTCCCGCGCCGACTCCGACGGTTTGAAATTCATTGGTGAAAATAATCGCGTTTGATTTGACGTGTTTGCAGACTTTCCAAGCGAAAAGCAGGGCGCGAACTTCTTCGTCGGTCGGTTTTCGTTTGGTTGCGAAATCCAGATCGGCAGCCGTAATTTGTTTGATGTCAAGATTTTGCGCGAGCATTCCGCCGGAAATCGTGCGATATTCCAGAGAGTTTTCGCCCCCGCCTTTTTCGACGCGCAAAACGCGCAGATTTTTTTTCTTTTTGAAAATTTCCAGCGCGTCGTCGTCGTAATCCGATGCGATGACGACTTCGGTGAAAACTTCGTTGACGGCGTTTGCCGTCTCTGCATCAACCGTGCGGTTGAACGCGACGATTCCGCCGAACGCCGAAACCGGATCGGTCGCCAAAGCGCGTTTGTACGCTTCCAGGTTACTTGCGCCGACACCAACTCCCGACGGATTCGTATGTTTGATAATCGCGCAGGCGCGTTCGTCGAAATCGCAAATCAAACGCCACGCCGCGTCCGCATCAATGTAATTGTTGTAAGACATTTCTTTGCCGTGCAGAACTTCGGCTTGGGCGATGCCGTCGCTGCCGTCGGCGGTTTCATAAAGCGCGGCTTTCTGATGCGGATTTTCGCCGTAACGCAGATCAGCGATTTTGATTAAATCCAGTTCCTGAAATTTTTTAAATTCTTCATAATCAACACTGACCGCGTGACCGTTGCTGCTGAAATCTTCATCTTCGTCCTCAAATTCCTCATTTTGATCGAAAACCTCGTCGGACAGTTCATCGTTTTCGAGCATCATTTGATACAGCGGGTCTTCGGTCAGCGGGTCGAAACTTTCTATCGAATTAAATTCTTCGTCGGAAAGCTGTTCGCTCAGATATTCGGAAATTATCGTGTCATAATAAGATATTTTGGTGAAAGCTAAGGCGGCGAAACTTTGGCGTGTTGCCAGCGGCAGCGAACCGTCGTTTTCTTCCATTTCGTCAATTACACGCTCGTAAAGCCGCGTGTCGGTAACGACGGCGACATCGCGCCAGTTTTTCGCGGCGGAACGAATCATTGCCGGACCGCCGATGTCAATCTGCTCAATCGCTTCACTGAGCGTTACGTCTTCGTCTTCGATAGTTTCTTCAAACGGATAAAGATTAACGACGACCAGATCAATCGGTTCGATGTCGTGCGCCTGCATTGCCTGACGGTGTTCTTCATTATCGCGCAGGGCGAGAAACGCGCCGTGAATTTTCGGATGCAGCGTTTTGACGCGTCCGTCCATCATTTCGGGAAAACCCGTCACTTCGGAGACTTCCGTCACTTTTACGCCGCTTTCACGTAGCGCGCGCGCCGTCCCGCCGGTCGAGATAATTTCCACTCCAAATTTTCCCAGCGATTCGGCGAATTCAACGATTCCCGTTTTGTCCGAAACGCTGATTAACGCGCGTTTGATTTTTCTTAATTCTTTCATAAAGTTGATTTCCAAAATAAAATTAGCGGTCAACTGTTGACCGCTAACGATGTAAAAAATTATGTCGTATAATTAAAGAGAAAGCTTTTTTTTCTCCGCTGAAAAAAGTCTAAAATAAATTTTGCCGAATCAGCGGCGGCTTAGAAAAAGAAACGTCCGAGAAATAAGAGGCTCAATAAAAACGCTAATGTATAAATGACTATTTTGATAATACTCATAAATTTCCGATCTTAAAACAGAGCCTGAAAAAAGTTAAATTAAAACATTCATTTTAGTTCCGTATTCGCTTTGATGTCAACAACCCGAAAAAAGTTTCTGTTCAATTTAGCGGTTTGCTTGGAAGTTTTGCTGTTGAGCGGCGTGATTGCAGCGCAGCAGATCGAAGCGACCATCAAAGTTGTTTCCACGGCGCCGGCAATTTTGCGCGTTGAAGGAAGATTTTTACCGAAAAATACTATTTCGTCGGATGAAAACTGGATTTTTTTGCGCTCTCTGGCAGGAGTCGAAAATTTAGGCGAGAGAGTTTCGGATTTTAGTTTGACGGACGCTCAAAATCGCCCTGTTTCATTCAAAAAACTGATTGACGGCGAATATCTGGCGGCAGGTGAAGCCGTCGGCTGGAGTTATCGGATAAATGTTGATTCGCTCCCGAATGAACAGGCGTTGGCGCATATTTCCCGGCTGAAAGGCGAGCGGGGAATTTTGATGCTTGGCGATTTGCTGCCGCAGTTTAACGCGGATAATGAGCCGATTACCGCGCGAATTAAATTTGAGCTGCCGTCTGAATGGAAAATTTCAAGCAGCGAAAAATTGATGGCGGAAAACACATTCAGCGTGGCGAACATCGAAAAATCGGTCTTTTTAGTCGGCGTGAATTGGCGCGAATTAACAGCGGCGGACGGCGATCAAAATTTGAATTTGGCGATTTCCGGGCAGTGGAATTTTTCCGACGCGGAAGCCCGCCAAATGGCGAGCGATATTTTCAACGAATACCGCAAATCATTCGGCGCGGTTTCCGGCGCGAAAATTCAAATTCTGCTCGTTCATTTTCCGCCGGAAGTAAAATACGGGCGTTGGGAAGCCGACACGCGCGGTTCGACCGTCACTGTTTTTTCCAGCGATATGCCCTTTAAAACACTGTCGCTTCAGCGTTTGCACGAACAACTGCGGCACGAAATTTTTCATTTGTGGATTCCCAACAATCTGGCTTTGACGGGAAATTACGATTGGTTTTACGAAGGATTTACGGTTTACGAGGCGTTGAAAACCGGCGTTCAAACCAATCAGATTCGTTTTGAAGATTTCCTCGATACGCTTTCGCAGGCATATCGGCTGGACAATTTTCAAAATCGAAAAATTTCTCTGCTCGAAGCCTCGCAAAATCGCTGGAACGGCGCGAATAATCAGGTTTATTCGCGCGGAATGCTGGTCGCTTTTTTGTGCGACATCACATTGCTGCGCGAAAGCGGCGGAAAACGCTCGCTGGACGATGTTTTCCGCGTGATTTTAGATAAATATCATTTGCCGAACAAGCCGCAGAACGGCAATGCGGCGATTTTGAACGTCTTGGAAAGTTATGCGGAACTGCCGCCGATAATCGAAAAATATATCAAAGGAACCGAAAAAATAAATTGGCGGACGGATTTGGAAAGCATCGGAATCGAAGATTTGGAAAGCGATTCCAATACGAAATTAACCGTAAAATCCAAACTTAACAAACGGCAAAAGGATTTATTAAACAAGTTAGGTTATAATAACTGGCGAAAAATCTTGGAATAATAAAATGAAATACAACAGATTATTTTTTTTATCGGTATTTATGCTGGCGATTTTGACCTTCAGCGGCTGCGGCGTGGTGAACGGAGTTTTCAACAACGTTTCGTCTTTAGTCGGATTAAACGAAACCGGAACGGTGATTACAAGAGCGCAAATTCGCAGTTCTTACGCGGTGGTGGCGGCTGATCTTCTGGAAGTTAATCGCGGCGATGTGCTGGAAATTCTTGACGAAATAACTTTTGAAAAGGTGCATTGGTATCGCGTTCGCGCGCACGACGAAGATAATACTGAAGGTTGGATTGAGGCGCAAAATTTGATTCTCAGCGACGTGCTTGATAAAACGAAAAAATTAGCCGAAGAAGACAAAGACGTGCCGGCGCAAGCCATCGGACAACTTCGGGCAGCTTCAAATCTGCGGCTTTCGCCGGAACAAGCCGAAGATAATATTCTGTTCAAACTTGATAACGGCTCCAATTTTGAGATCACCGACTGGAAATTTGTGCCGAAAGCCCAGGATGTTTCCGATGTGGACGATTCTTCCAACGCTAATCAAAAACAATCAAAGGGAACGGCGAAAAATCCTGATATTGAAGCGGCGAAGGACAGCGACGAACCGGACAAAATAGACGATAATTACGATATTTGGTATAAAGTGCGGTTGGACCCGTCCGTTTCGCCCGCTCCCGCCGGCTGGTTGTTCGGCAGACAGGTCGAACTGCAATTGCCGAATGATATTATATTTTACCAGCAAAACAACAAAAAATTTGTCGCTTGGCAAAGACTCGACAGTCCCGATTCATACAAATTATCGGACAAAGATGTGGCGATGAAAGTGACAAAACCGGGAAGCTGGGTGGTTTTGACCAGAAGTAATTTGGTGAAAGAGCGCAATGGCGTTGAACCGGATTTCGACGGAATTGTTGTTTATGCATACGATAAATACAACGAAGAACATTATATGGCATATCGCAGCGGCGATTTGTGGGGAAAACTTCCGCTTAAATTAGAAGGCGCGGCGGATAATAAAACTTTTTCCGTGCGGCTTCTGACCACCGGCGGACAGCTCGAAGAAAAGCGTTTCGTCGTCATCAAAGACGCGAAAGGTCGCTTGCGCGTTACTGCGCCGGAAGGAATCTCGATTAACGGTAAATAATTTAACTGCTGATTCACTGATAATTTACAATAAAATGCCTAAGCGCAAAGACATCCACAAAATACTAATCATCGGTTCAGGTCCTATCGTCATCGGTCAGGCGTGCGAGTTCGATTATTCGGGAACGCAGGCGTGCCGCGCTTTGAAACAGGGGAGTTAATCAATTTCTGATAGTCTAAAAAGGCACTTATCTAAACTCGGAGAGTTTTTTCTGGCATTATCAATATTCCAAGAGTTGGAAACAAATCTTTTTATTTCAGACGTATATAATTTTCCAACTTGCGCCGTCGAATTTTGATCGGGAACCAAAGCATCTCGAATCTTTTTTGACCGAGATTTTCTGGCAATATTGATAAGTTTACGTTTTGGGTCAGGTTCACTTTCCGGGCTTACAGGTATCAGCTCAATATTTACATTCAGAAAAGCCGCTAAATTCTCTCTATCAGCCAAAACCCAGCTTTCTATTTCTCTGACGACCACTCGGAAAAACATTAACTCGTTTTTGTGTGGAAGCCACTCTGATATAACTTGAGCGGGACATTCAAGTTTCGTGTCCATAAAATCAACCAGAACTAAATATAAAATGCTTTGTGCGGTTTTGTTAAAATTTTGGATTTTATTCTGTATGTAACCGGCTCCTCTTTTTCCGTAGCCGACACCAATATCGTGACCCAAACGGGAAATAATTTGGAGCGCAATAATTTCGTCAATTTCGCCTTCGACCAAATAATTGATAATTGCCATTATTCAAAAATGAGTTCAAGTTGTTGAATATTTTGAGGAGTTGTTTTGGGAATCATAACATCCGCAACCGTCAAACCAGACTCCAGTTGAGTCTTTTCATCAGTAGAAACCGATTTTAATAAAGTGCCATTTTTGCTGGGTTCCAGTCTGATTACTTCTTCCCCTCCGATGCCCGCGTCACTCAGCATTTCTTCCGAATAAGTGCTTATTACCACTTGACGGGATTTGACTTTTCTTCTCTTATTTATCTTTTCGATCATTGCCGGAAACTGTCTGACAACTTCGGAGTGTAAGGAAAGTTCCGGTTCTTCTAACAGCAGCATTCCATCGCCTTCAAAAAATGACCAAAGCAAACCGAATAATCTTAAAGTTCCATCGGAAAATTGAACTTCATTTTGTCTAGCCGCGTGCGGTCGCCAGTGTTCAAATAATCCGATCAAATGCGGAACGCCGAATTTATCACGTTCAACTTTCAGTTCATTTAATTGAGGAACCGCGATTTTCAAAGCCTCTTGTATTTTACTGAGACGAGAATCTCTGTAATTTGACTGAGTATTTTCTACACGCTGTAAAAAATCTCTCCCAAAAGGATCGTTGGATACCGGAGCGGAGCTAAATCCCTGCGGATCTCTCACAACTTGCGGCAATAAATGTTGATAACTTATATTTTGAAAGAAACTTACTATTTCCCGAAAATCTTTATTGAGATTTATTTGTTCAAGGGCTGTTTGTGTCAGCCGCAATGGATCATTTTTGTCTTCTTTATCAGGACGCTGAAGTAAAACTTTTCCGTTAAGTTCAACATATTCTTCCTTGACTTCCAGATTGTTTCGGTGTTGATTGAAACTCAAACGATAGACCCAAACCTGTTCGGGATTATCCTCTTTAAGTTCAACTTCGATGATAATTTCAGGCTTTTCACGTGCGGCAAGACATCTAATAGCCGAAACTCCGCGTCTGTCTTCAACAGCTTTCTTCAAACCTCCTCCGCTGGAAAGAGAAATATCTCTGAGAAAACGAAAAATGTCTAAAAAATTAGACTTACCGGACGCATTTGGTCCAATTAGAAATAATCTGCGTGATAAATAAACTTCGCCTTCACGAAAATTTTTCCAATTTTCAATTTTTAATCTCTGAACGTACATTTAATCAATTCTCACTGATACTGTATAATTTCTTCGGTTTGCTACGATACTTATTATTACAACAATTTATTAAATGCCCAAACGCACAGACATCCATAAAATACTAATCATCGGTTCCGGTCCCATCGTCATCGGTCAGGCTTGCGAGTTCGACTATTCGGGAACGCAGGCGTGCCGTTCGTTGAAAGACGAAGGTTTTGAAGTCGTTCTCGTCAATTCAAATCCGGCGACGATTATGACCGACCCGGAAATCGCCGATAAAACTTATATCGAACCTTTAACCGTCGAAACCGTTTCGGCGATTATCGAAAAGGAAAAGCCGGACGCGCTTTTGCCGACGGTCGGCGGGCAGACCGCGCTTAATTTGTCGGTTGATTTGTATGAAAAAGGGATTTTAGACAAATTCGGCGTGAAACTGATCGGCGCGAACGTCGAATCAATCAAAGTCGGCGAAGACCGCGAGCTTTTTAAAAAAGCGATGGACGAAATCGGCATCGAATCGGCGAAAGGCGGTTTCGCGCACAGTTGGGCAGAAGCGCAAAAACTCGTCGAAGAAACCGGCTATCCGGCGATTATTCGTCCCGCTTTTACGCTCGGCGGAACGGGCGGCGGCGTGGCTTTTAACCCCGAAGAATACGAAGGAATCGTCAAAGGCGGACTCGCCGCGTCGCCGATTTCGCAGGTTTTGATCGAAGAATCAATTCTCGGCTGGAAGGAATACGAACTCGAAGTGATGCGCGATCTGAACGATAACGTCGTCATCATCTGTTCGATTGAAAACTTCGATCCGATGGGCGTTCACACCGGCGATTCGATCACGGTCGCGCCCGCGCAGACGCTGACCGATGTCGAATATCAGCGGCTCAGAGATATGTCCATCGCCTGTATTCGCAAGGTCGGCGTGGAAACCGGCGGCTCGAATATTCAGTTCGCGGTCAATCCGGCGAACGGCGATGTTCGCATTATCGAAATGAATCCGCGCGTGTCGCGCTCGTCCGCGCTTGCCTCAAAAGCGACCGGATTTCCGATTGCGAAAATCGCGGCGAAACTCGCGGTCGGCTACACGCTGGACGAAATTCCGAACGATATTACGAGGAAAACTCCGGCGAGTTTCGAGCCGACGATTGATTACGTCGTCACGAAAATCCCGAAATGGGCGTTCGAGAAATTTCCCGGCGCGGAAGACGTTCTCGGAACCCAGATGAAATCCGTCGGCGAAGTGATGGCGATTGGGCGCACCTTTAAAGAATCTCTTTTCAAAGGTTTACGCTCGCTCGAAGCCGTCAAACCGCTGCGTCTCGAAGGAATTCCCGATCACGAATTGCAGAGAAAACTGGCGCGTCCGAACTCGAACAGATTTTCTTATTTAACTTACGCGCTGCGAAACGGATATTCGATTGAGGAAATACACCGTTTGACTAAAATTGACCCTTGGTTTTTGGAGCAGTTGCAGGAAGTTATGCAGTTGCAGGCGCGGATTGACGGGCGTAATTTAAAAGATATTTCCGAAGATATTTTGCGAACCGCGAAAGAATACGCGCTGTCTGACAGACGCATTTCTTATCTGACGAATTCGACTGAAACTGAGGTGCGCGAGCGGCGCAAAAATCTCGACATCACGCCGGTTTACAAGCGCGTTGACACCTGCGGCGCGGAGTTTGAATCGCACACGCCGTATCTTTATTCGACTTACGAAGAGGAAAACGAAGCCGAGCCGACGAATCGCCGAAAAATTATGATTCTTGGTTCGGGACCGAATCGCATCGGGCAGGGAATCGAGTTCGATTACTGCTGTTGTCACGCTTCTTTTGCCTTGCGCGACGCGGATTTCGAGACGATTATGGTCAACTGCAACCCGGAAACCGTCTCGACCGATTACGACACTTCCGACCGACTTTATTTCGAGCCGCTGACGTTTGAAGACGTGATGAACATCGTCGAAACGGAAAACCCGGAAGGTGTGATCGTCCAATTCGGCGGGCAAACGCCGCTCAATTTGGCGGAAAGATTATACAACGCCGGAGTTCCGATTATCGGCACGTCGCCCGATTCGATTGATTTGGCGGAAGACAGAAAACGATTTTCGGCACTTTTGCAGGATTTGAAAATTCCGCAGCCCGAAAACGGCACGGCGGTTTCGCCCGAGGAAGCGAAAATTATCGCCGAAAAAATCGGTTATCCGGTCGTCGTCCGTCCGAGTTTCGTGCTTGGCGGTCGCGCGATGGCGATTGTTTACGACGAGCAAACTTTGAACGAATATATGCGAAATGCGGTTGACGCTTCGCCCGAAAAGCCGATTTTGATTGATAAATTTCTCGAACGCGCCGTCGAAATTGACGTTGACGCGCTCGCCGACGAATCGGCGGTTGTCATCTGCGGAATTCAGGAACACATCGAAGAAGCCGGAATTCATTCGGGCGACTCGTCGAGCGTTTTGCCCGCACAGAAAATCCACGCCGAACATCTCGAAACCATCAAACATTACACGATAAATTTAGCGAAAGCGTTAAAAGTCGTCGGTTTGATGAACTTACAATTAGCCATCAAAGACGACCGCGTTTACGTCATCGAAGTCAATCCGCGCGCGTCCAGAACCGTTCCATTTGTGGCAAAAGCGACGGGAATTCCGATTGCGAAAATCGCGTCTTTGATAATGGCGGGCGACAAAAAACTCGCCGATTTCAATTTGCCCGAACATTTGTCCGTCCCGAAAATCTTCGTCAAATCGCCGGTTTTCCCGTTCAAAAAATTCGCCGGCGTGGACCCGATTTTAGGACCCGAAATGCACTCGACCGGCGAAGTGATGGGCGTGGGCGACACCTTTGGCGAAGCCTATGGCAAAGCGATGGAAGGCGCAAATCTCGTTTTGCCGATGTCCGGCAAAGCCTTCATTTCCGTCAACGATTCCGACAAAGGACAAGCCGTCATTCTCGCCCGCCGCCTGCAAAAACTCGGCTTCGACCTGATCGCCACCTACGGCACGACCAAGCGTTTGCAGGAAGTCGGCTTAACCTGCGAAACCGTTTTCAAAGTCAACGAAGGTCGCCCGAACATCGCCGACTACATCAAACAAAACGAAATCGCCCTGATTATCAACACGCCGCTCGGCAGAACTTCGCACTACGATGAACAGGCGATCCGCAAATCTGCGCTCCAATTCAACGTGCCGACGGTAACGACGATGACCGGCGCGGAAGCGTTGATCGAAGCGATTGCGACGAAGAAATCACAGGCGAAAATCGAAGTTAGGAGTTTGCAGGAAATTCATAACGGTAAGGAAAATGTGGCAGTGAAATAAAGCAATCTGAAAATCTTTACAAATGTTGTATATGTTCATACAATACAAAAACAGATGAAATCCGACATCGAAAATTGTGAAGGTTTTGAATGGGACGAAGGGAATTCCAATAAAAATTGGCATCTTCACGCTGTCACTGACGGCGAATGTGAAGATGCTTTTTTTAATTTGCCGCTGATAATTGCTTCGGATAAAAAGCATTCGGAAACGGAAACAAGATTTTTCGCACTGGGACAAACTGACGCGAGACGCTGGCTTTTCATCGCGCTTATGGTCAGAAACAATTTGATTCGGGTCATCTCCGCCCGCGATATGACGAAAAGTGAGAGGAGAAAATATGTCGAAAAAATTAAAAGAGGTTCCGGTTCTTGAAACCGAAGACGAGACGCGAGAGTTTTGGGCGGAAAACGATTCGACCGAATTTGTTGATTGGGAAAACTCCGAATCAGTAGTTTTGCCGAAATTGAAACCGACGACGCGCACGATTTCGATCAGAATTTCCGCTTCGATGCTCGACAAAATCCGCCTCGTCGCCAACAAACGCGATGTGCCGTATCAATCGCTGATAAAATCGTTTTTGCAGGAGCGAATTGACGAAGAATTGAAACTTTCAAAAGTTTAAATCGAAGCGATTGCAACGAAAAAATCACAGGCGAAAGTTGAAGTGCGAAGTTTGCAAAGGGATTCATCTTAAAAAATGTGGTGTTGCGGATTAACTTTATTTGAATAACAAGAATTGGCTATCGGAAAAATAAGAATTACTTTGAATTTTTAGCTTCTGTATAGCCTTTTTTATTACGAAGAAACCTATTCTGTCTTGTAAATGCAGCTCGTTTATGTTTTTCTACGCTGAAATTTAATTTCTCATTACTTACCAAATTGTCAATCATTTCTTTGTTTAGCGTAAGAATATACTGAAATTCTTCTGGATGATTTATTTCTTGTTGATAAAGAAAATTTAGACATTTTTCTAAGTCATCTTCGGAATGTCCAAATATATTATCGTGAATTAAAAACTCTGGATGATTCTTTTTTGTATATTCATTGAACATTAAAGCCGTGTCATAGATAAAAACTTTCAATCTGTCAATATCGTGACTGCCATCGGAGTCAATTCGCAGATAAAACTCAAAAAAATCCTTTCTCCTTACTCCAAAATCAATTTTAATATCGAAATAGGCATTTCTATTTCCTAAAATTTTTTCGTGAATCTGTAAAATAGTGGCTTTAAAACTATCCAAAGTTGTAGGATTTTCCGCAAGTTTAGTATCAAATTCCTGAATGCGATTTGTTCTTTCTACACTAATAGTTTTCTTTTCATATTCGGCAGTGTCATATCTATTGATTAGAGAACGCAAGTTGTTTAGTTCGTCATTTTTCTGTCGGTGAATCTTGAATGATGTTTTTAAATCTCCGTTTAGTTCATTGTCATCAATTAAGTTCAATGTCTTTGAACGCTCAGTATCTAACTTTTCAATCTGTTCGTTTAATTTGAAAAGTTCTGCTCTTAAACTTTCTAATCTTTTGCTGACTAATGTATTTCTAAAACCATCAATTTTATCTCTAAATTGTTTAACTTCTTCAAGAGATTTTTCGACCATATCTCCCAAACCTGATTTGAATTGATTGAACAAAATTACGATTTCGTTTTCACTGATATTTTCAGGCGCAGGCAAAGAGTTAATTTGCCGCACTTCATAGTTGATAGCTTTCTGCTTTGTTCTTAAATCTTTAAGTTGAGATTCAATTTCGATCAAATCATTTGGACAACTTTGAAAGACTCTTTACTTTCCAATTTTTCAATTGATTGGTTGATTTTTGCGACTTCACTATCTAAATCATTAAGTTTGGCTTTAGCATCAACCGGCTTGATTTCTCCATTATTCGTTAATAGTTTTTTTGTTTCCGATACATAAACCGTCTTTTTGGCTAAATCATCTGTCAGTCTTCTGATTTGAGCATACAAACAACATCCAAATTGAGGAAAAATAAATGCGGTCTGTAATCGCGCGGAACATTTTTGTCAGTATCGTAAGATTTAATAATATCCTTGAATTCTGATCTTTCGTCTCTCAAAATCGGTGCAAGCAAAACTCGAAAACTTAATCTTGGAATACTGGCGGAATAATTTTCAAAATATAAACTTCCCAAATAATCTGAAGCATCATCCAATTCATCAAATACCATCTCTTCTCCATCTTTGTGAATTGTAACGGTTTGCGGGCTTTGCTTGGTTCTCGTAATTGTAAGATTGTGATTATTAATCTGTAAATCTAATTTTATTTTTGTGTCAGATTCGAGAACAGAATCGGGAATATACATAACTCTGCTATCGTTCGTTTTCTTCAAAAGGCAAAAATTAATAAATTCAATGCAAACAGATTTACCGACCCCGTTTGTCTTATTACTTCCTTCCGACTTCTCGCCCAAAATTATATTTAACCCTGATTCAAATTGAATCGGGTCAAATACTTCAGGTTCGCTGTAAAGTCGTTTTAATCTAATCATTAGAATTCAAATAATGGTTGTTGGGCTTGCACTTTTTTACTGTTTAATCCGCGTTCCCAACCTTCTGATAAAAGAACGACAAACGGTTCTTGAAAATCCACCACATTGCTGGAATATAAGAAAGCCAAGCCGAAAAACATTTGCCGATAATGAATAATTTTGTATTTTTTAAGATGCTCTGAAACTTCAAAAATAGAAAGTTTGCTTGTCCTTTTCTTCTGAAACAATTTCAAAATTAATGAGCCGACATAAACGGAAGATGTTCTTATATTTTCGTCTTTAGATATTAACATTTTCGTTATTCACGGGATTTGGAAAAACATTACAAACTATCAATTCATCAAGAAGATAGAAACGAATTGCTGGTATATCAAAGACAAATCCCTGATTAGATAATTTTTGTTCAAAAAATTCTACAAGTTTTTCAATCGCTGTTCGAGGATTATTATGACATTCATTTAAGACCAAATCACTCTTATTTTTCAAAAATATTGAAATCTTTTTTGCTCTGACACCATCCAGCCCAACATTCTCTTTAGCGATATTCAACGCATTGTTGTAAATTGCTAACATCTCCGTGTAATCCGTTTCTAGAATTTGTTTGTGTTCTTCAAATCGGTGGAATTTACGTTTAGGATCAATTTCACTCGGCTTATCTTCTTCGTTTTGCGTATTCTCGTCTCTGCTCAAAAATTCTATCAGACTCATTATTGTCTCCACCTCAGTGGATTCGGTTTTCGGACGTGGCAAATAAGCCTGTTTTGATAAAAAGTTAGATATTTGTTCGAGTTTGTCCAGTTCTTTATCTTTTATAAAAATAAGTAATCGTTCAAGATCAATTACATCTTTGGTGTGGTCAAATGTATATTTTCTGCCGAAAGAAAAATCTGCGGTGTAGCCTTTGGCTAATTTCGCAATTAAAACAACTTTTACTTGAAAATCCTTGTGTTCAGGCTTTTTAAGAAATCCTTCTATTGTGTGTTTGATTTTACCGCTATCATTTTGAGAAGTTACTTGAACTGCTTTCTTTTTGGTTTTATCAACTAAATCAATATAAGTAATCGTGCAGAAATAGTTTAGACTATTTGTTGAGATGGGTAAAACAAAAGTAATTGAATTAACTAAACAACAACGCGAAGCACTGGAAAACGGTTATCGTAATGGTAAGACACATAGTTTCCGGCAACGCTGTCAGATGGTTTTATTGAAAAGCGAGAAACGAACGTCGTCAGAAGTTGTCGCTATTTTGGGCGGATGTGAGATGACTGTTAATAATTGGCTAAACCGCTATCAGGCGGAAGGGATGGCGGGTTTGCAGACGAAACCGGGACGGGGACGCAAGGCGATTCTTCAACCGGCTGATCTGGAGCAGGTCAAAGAAGCGGTCAAGCGATCACGACAGAAGATTTCAATCGCCCGCGGAGAACTCGAGGAACTGTTGGGTAAAGAGTTCTCAAGCAGTTCATTAAAGCGGTATCTGAAAAAAACGCTTGCCGCTATAAACGAATTAGAAAACGCTTGAAAGGTGTGCCGAATGAAGAGGTGTATCGGTTAAAAAAAGAAGTGTTAGGTTCGTTGGAGAATTTAAGTCAAGCGGGATTAATCGAACTGTATTACGGCGATGAGTCGGGTGTCAACTTAGAGCCGAATGTGCCGTATGGCTGGCAATTTGCCGATGAAGTGGTGGCGATGCCGACAGCCAAAGGCAAAGGAGTCAATTGTTTCGGCTTATTTACCAGAAGTAATCAGAGTTGGGTTGCCACATCGGAGACAGCGGTCACCGCAGAGTTTGTGGTCGAACAATTGGAAAGATTTTCGTTTTCGATCTCGCAGCCGACAGTGATAGTTTTAGATAATGCGCGAATCCATACCGGCAAACAAATCAGTGAACGGCTCAGGTTTTGGCAGCAAAGAGGATTATTCATCTTTTATTTGCCGACCTATTCACCGCATTTGAACATTGCCGAAACAGTATGGCGGAAGTTGAAATATGAATGGTTGGCACCGAGTGATTACCAAGACAGACAAAGATTACAATATTCGGTCAAACAAGCCTTAAACGAATTTGGAAGAAGCCTGAGAATAAACTTCTCAAACTTCACACATAGTCTAGCTTAATTGTGAGCAACTACTTAACTCGCGTTCTTTTTTTCAACATTCAAATCTTCTAAACTCCAGTCGTATATTAAGTTAAACAAATCTCTATAAAAATTTTCCGCGTGAATATTTATGTCATACAAATTCATACTTCCACGAAGTTCGACTTTTGTTCTTAAAAATGTGAGAACCTGTTCAATGTTATTTATGTAGTTTTCTCTTAAAATCATATTGTGAAAGCAAGTTAATTTTGAATTTCTGAGAATTACAATTTAGTTTAACCTAATACAAAATTCAAGCGAAGAACAAAAAGATTTGTGACCCTGGAATAACAAGCCATAAGCATAATTTGTGATAAAATTTCGACTATGGAAGTAACGCTAAATTTACTTGAAAATGTTTACCGAAATTTCAGCCGACTGGCTGAGAAAAAGAATCGGAGCGTGGAAGAAGTGATTGCCGATAAACTGGGTGATGATCTTTCGTCTGAAATGCTCGATTATGAGAAAACTTTGAGCGGTTGGACGGATGAGGCGACTCCGGTTCCGGCAAATATGAAACTGTTGAGAGAACAGGCAAATCGGATGAGCGAATGATTTTACCCAATGTTGTATCCGAAAGTTTTCGATTATTCATAAAAAACCGCTTCACGCTCATTGAGCGTGAAGCGGTTTTTTTGTTCGGTTAATTTCGTAATCGAATAATTTTTTAAGGTGCAAACTGTTGGACGTGTTTCGGTTCTTCGCCGATCCAGTCGGGATTTTTTGCCGTGCCGTCGAAAATGGAGCTGGTTTTGAACGGTTCGAAGGTGCCGGTCATCGCGGCTTGTTTGGTTTTGGCGGTGATCGCGTTAATGTCTTTCTTTTTCAGTTGCGGGAAAGTTGCGACGGCTTCGAGTGCCTGTTCGAGAACTTTGAGACTATCAATGCCGCAGATGACGACCGAAACGGGTTCGCTCATCGCGTAGTGCAGGCATTCGGTCGCCGTCACGGTTTCCGATTTGAGAATCGCGCCGCCCGCCAGCGTTTTCATCGCCAGCACGCCGATTTTTCGTTTGACCAGTTCCGGCACGACGACTTTTGAGAAGCTGCGGAAATGGTAATCCATCGCGTTGATCGGCATCTGCGCCGTGTCTATCTGAAAACCGCGTTCGTCGGCGATTTCGAGAAAGCTCAGGTGGATTTGCGGATGTTTGTGTCCGGTGAAACCGACGAAGCGGATTTTGCCCGCTTTTTGCGCTTCCTGCACCGCGAGATACGCGCCGTCTTTTTCGTCAAAGACGCGAAACGGGTCTTCGTAACGCAGAATTTCGTGAAACTGCACCAGATCGAGCCGGTCGGTTTGCAGGCGTTTGAGCGACTGGTCAATCTGTTCGGCGGCGAGCTTTTTGGTGCGTCCGTCAATTTTCGTCATCAGAAAAACCTTGTCGCGGTAGCCGTCGAGCAGAGCTTTGCCCATCCGGTTTTCGGACACTCCTTTGTTGTAATCCCAGCAATTGTCCATAAAATTTACGCCGCGGTCAATCGCCGTTCGGATGATGCGAATACCCGTTTCCTGCTCGACCGATTTTATGCCGATGTGCGCTCCGCCGATGCCGACGAGCGATACTTTTTCGCCCGTCGCGCCCAAATCACGATAAATCATCGTCGTTTCCGCTGTTTTTTTCGTCATTCTAAATTTCCCTTATTCTTTTAATTTTGACTGCTCTCTAACCTTATAAAAACATTGTCGCGCGGTCAAAAATGTAATCTCGATTGATTTGAAATCGAACGTGCGTCGAAAACGATTGTTCGGTCGGCAGTTTCGTTTGAAATCAACAGGCAAATAAGCGAAAATGATTCCGAAAAGGGAAAAAATATGTTCAAAAAATTATTCGGCGGTTTGATGTGCATTTTCTTGCTGTCGGTATCGTCGTTCGCACAGCGAGATTTGGGCGCGCGTCCGACTGATTCGGGCGGCGTTTTGATGCCGGAACAGGCGGCGTATGATGTGCGGCATTATGATTTGGCGGTCACGCCGAACATCGCCGACCAGACAATTAAAGGCGTTTTGACGGCGACGGCGCGGATCGTCAAACCGCTCGATAAATTCGTGCTTGATCTGGATTATCCGTTCACGGTTTCATCGGCGACTTTGGTTGACGGGAAAAAGGAAACGCCGCTGAAGTTTGAACGGCGCGAATCGAAAATCTGGATTACATTTCCGCGCACGGAAAAAATGGGCGACACGGTGAACGTGCGCGTCGCTTATAACGGCAAGCCGAAAGTCGCGCCGCGTCCGCCGTGGGTCGGCGGTTTTGTCTGGTCGAAAACGGCGGACGGTCAGCCCTGGTTTGCGACGGCGGTGCAGAATGACGGCGCGGATTTGTGGTTTCCCGTCAAAGATCACCCGTCGGATAAAGCCGAAACTTCGTCGCTGCATTTTACCGTTCCGGCGAATTTAGTCGCGGCTTCCAACGGCAAATTGGCTTCGGTTGTGGACAATAAAGACGGCACGAAAACTTTTAACTGGGAAGTTTCGCAGCCGATTTCCAATTACTGCATCGCGCTCAACGTCGCGCCGTATAAATTAATTGAAGATCAGGTGAAATCGGTTTCGGGCGAGATGATTCCGATCAAGTTTTACATTTTGCCGCAGGACGCAGCGAAAGGACAGTCGCTGGTTGATCTGCTGAAAAAATACGTCGCGTTTTACGAAAAATATCTCGGTCCGTATCCGTTTCGCGCCGACAAAATCGGCATCGCCGAAACGCCGCATCTCGGAATGGAACACCAGACGATTACGGCTTACGGCAACGGTTTTAAATACAATGCGAACGGCGACGACACGCTGCTGTTTCACGAATTCGGACACGAATGGTGGGCGAACCTCGTGACCGCGCCGGATTGGGACGACTTCTGGATTCACGAAGGTTTCCAGTCGTTTATGGATACGTTTTACATTGAAACGACGAAAGGCAAGGACGCATATTTCGCGGCGATGAAGGCGCGTTATCGCGGTTTGCACAACGTCAAACCGGTCGCGCCGCGCGAGCCGCAGACGACGACGCAGATTTATATGATGCCGCCCGATTACACGAAATCCGACGGCGACATTTACGGCAAAGGCGCGTTGATTTTAAACACGCTGCGCTTTTATCTCGGCGACGAAGCGTTCTTTAAATCCCTCAGACGCACGACTTATCTGACCGAAGCGATGGAAAAAGTGACGAACGGCAAACAGTTTCATTTCGAGACGACCGACGATTTCGAGCGCACGGCGGAACAGGTTTCGGGCAAAGATTTGAAATGGTTTTTTGAAGTTTATCTGCGCCAGCCGCAATTGCCGAAATTAACCGTCACTGAAACAGAATCTTCAGATCATATGATAAACAACAGGAAACTGACTCTGACGTGGGAAACGCCGAACAATCTGCCGTTTCCGATGCCAATCGAATTAAAAATCGGCGACGAAATAAAACGAGTTGAAATGAAAGCCGGTAAGGGAAGCGTGGCGATTCCGCAAGATGCGAAATACGAAATTGATCCGCACGGCTGGGTTTTGAAGGCGCAGTAGATGTGCGACTTTTGCAAAGATGCGGAAGCCCGCACGAAGTAAGAGCGTGATCTCAATCAACGCCCTTACTTCGTGCGGGCTTCCGCATCTTTAAGTTGATGTAAATTTGCTCGTTAATATTCGCAGACGGAAACCGTTTAGCCTTCGTCTGCGAACTTTTTTTGAATACGCGATTTGACACAACCAAAATGTGAATTTAAAATAAGTGCTTATTGAAAACGATTTTCAATTTCAGTTCAATAGTAAAAAATTAAAGCCTTCGGTGCTGCCACACCGAAGGCTGGAAATACACAAACCAAACGCGAGTTGACATTTGCAGTGCGGTCGGCGTGTGAGTTTTATATTATCACGCTTCGCTTTTCATTCCAAAATTGAGACGAAAAACGATTGTTGGTTCGATTTTCGATTCGGGAATAAAAACAAAAATCCGCCTGTGCGTCTTTTGAAAGTTGAAAAAAAAGTAAAGATTACGAGGTGCAGATGATAAAAAACAGATTTAAGCTGCGAAGCCGGCGGAAAAATAATTTAAAGGCGAGAAAACCGCGTTACTGGATTTTGTCCACCACGGCGGTCGGAGTTTTAGTGGCGTTCACGGTCGGCAGCAGCCGCGCCGTCGAAGTTACATACGCCAAATATGACCGAATCGAAGCGGCGAGAAAATATTCGGACGGCGAAAACGGTTTGACCAAACAGTTTCAGATTCCGCCCGGAACATTGGGCGAAGTTTTGACGGCGTTTGAAAAAGCGACCGGCTGGCGCGTGGAAATTCCCGATAATATCAAAGATATTTCCTCGGCGGGCGTGTCCGGCGATTATACGGAAGAGCAGGCGTTAAAATTAATTTTAAACGATACGGGCGTGGTTTACACGATTATTTCGCCGAATTATTTCACGCTCAAATTACAGGGTCCGGCGGAAACGGTCGAAGTTCACGACGAAAATTCGGCTTTGTCATCGCCGAAATACACCGCGCCGCTGCGCGATATTCCGCAGACGATTAACGTCATTGACAAGGAAACGATTGAAGCGCAGGGCGCGACGACGTTGCGCGATGTGCTGCGAAACGTGCCGGGTTTGACCGTTACGGCGGGCGAAGGCGGCAATGTCGGCGGCGACAATCTGACTTTGCGCGGATTTTCGGCGCGCAATGATATTTATGTGGACGGCGCGCGCGATTTGAGTCCGCAGAACCGCGATCCGTTTAATCTCGAACAAGTCGAAGTCGTCAAAGGTCCGTCGTCGGCGACGACCGGACGCGGTTCGACCGGCGGCACGGTTAATCTGGTGACGAAAACACCGAATTCGCGTCCGTCATATAATTTCGATTTAAGCGGCGGCACGGATGAGACCAAACGAATAACGGGCGACATCAACATTCCGCTCGAACGCTTTAAGTTGGGAGCGCAAAACGCTTTTCGCATCAATTTCGTCGGACACGATTCGGCTTACGCCGGACGCGAAGACGTGAAAAATTCGCGCTACGGCATCGCGCCGACGCTGCTTTTGGGTTTGAGCCAAAAGACGACTCTGACGCTCGGTTATTTCTTTCTCGGTCAGGAAAATATACAGGATTACGGCATTCCGTTCGTGCCGGCGACGAACAATGTTCTCGTCGCGTATCGAGATAGAATCGCGCCGGTTTCGCGCTCGAATTTTTACGGTTACGCCGATCTGAACAAAGAATATCTGCGCTCGAATCTAGGAACGATCACTTTGAATCACGTTTTTAACGACCGGATGACTTTGCGAAATCAGTTTCGCTACGATCATTCGTCGCGCGATTCGATTGCGACTCCGGCGCGTTTCAACAACGATAATTCGGGAACATTGCTCAACCGCGAAATCAAAGCGTGGCTGACGACCGATCAAAATTACGATAATCAAACCGATTTCACGTGGCGATTTAACACCGGATTCATCAAACATTCGATTGTCACGGGCGCGGAGTTTATTCACGAAAACAGCCGCCGTTTCACTCGAAGCGGCGCGAACGGCGCGACCAATTTGTATAATCCGAATCCGAACGACGTTTATCCGTATCAGATTTACACCAATCCGCTGCCCGGAATTATCAAGGCGAATACGAGCGCATTTTACTTTTTCGACACCATCGCACTGCATCCGAAATTTGAACTGAGCGGCGGTTTGCGTTACGAACGCTACGGCGCGAAAGGCGATTTGCCGCCGACGATTACGCTGCCGACGGCAACCGCGCCCGTTATTTTCGGCACGACCCGAACGCGCGTTGATAAAACCGACAATTTGTTTAACATTCGGCTCGCCGCGATTTACAAACCGGTTCAAACGGGCAGTTTTTACGTCTCTTACGGCACGTCGTCGAATCCTTCGCTGTCGGGATTGCTTTACGAAAATGCGTCGGTCACGTCGCTCGACCCGGAAAAAACCGTCACCTACGAAGCCGGAACGAAATGGGATTTGATCGGCAGCCGTTTGCTGGCGACCGCCGCGATTTTCCGCGTCGAAAAAACGAATGCCCGAACGCCGCAGCCGGACGGAACTTTGCAAATTCTCGACGGCAGACAGCGTGTTGACGGCATCGAACTCGGCATCACCGGCAACATTACAAAGCGTTGGAACATCTTGACGGGTTACACTTTGCTCGACAGCAAAATCGTCGAATCGAACGGATTTTCGACCGTCGCCGGAGTCAGAATTTACGAAGTCGGACATCATTTTATCAACACGCCGCGCAATTCGTTTAATTTGTATTCGACATACCGTTTGCCGTTCAAAAATATCAGCATCGGCGGCGGCGCGAGATTTGTTGATCTGCGTTACGCGAACACGATCAACACGCGTTTTGTTGACGGTTACTGGCTTTATGAAGCGACCGCTTCCTATCAACTGACGAAACATATTGATCTTCGTCTGAACGGCTACAATTTGGGAAACAAATACTATTTCGACCGCATCAGCGGCGGACACGCCGTTCCCGGACCCGGACGTTCGCTGCTGGTTTCGACGAGTTTTCATTTTTAATAAAAACGGGGAAATTAACCGCCGATAATCGCGGATGAACACAGATAAATACAATAATTTTATTCGAAAATTTAAAAATCATCCGCGTTTATCCGCGACAATCGGCGGTTAATTAACAGTTAATTCCATAGAAAATGCTTTTACAAATTCCAAACATCCTGACCGCCGAACAAGCGGCGAAATGTCGGGAGCAAATCGAAAAATCCGAATGGATTGACGGCAAAATAACCGCCGGACATCAATCGGCGCGGGCGAAAAATAATCTGCAACTGCCGGAAAATCATCCGCTGTCGCAGAAAATGGGCGAAGCGATTTTAGCCGCGCTCGAACGCCATCCGCTGTTTATGTCGGCGGCTCTGCCGTTGAAAGTTTTTCCGCCGCTGTTCAACCGTTACGAAGGCGGACATTCGTTCGGCAACCACGTTGACAACGCGATTCGGCAAATCGCCGGAACCACGCACCGCGTCCGCACCGATTTATCGGCGACGCTTTTTTTAACCGCGCCCGAAGATTACGAAGGCGGCGAACTCGTCATCGAAGACATTTACGGCGTTCATTCAATCAAACTGCCCGCCGGTGATCTGATTTTGTATCCGGCGACGAGTCTGCACAATGTTCGACCCGTCACGAAAGGCGCGCGAATTTCGTCGTTTTTCTGGATTCAGTCAATGATCCGCGACGACGGACAGCGGACGATTCTGTTCGATATGGACACGGCGATTCAGCGCATCATCGCCGACGCGCCCGATCATCCGTCCGCCGTCCAGTTGACGGGCGTTTATCACAATTTACTGCGCCGCTGGGCGGACGTTTAACTTATGCAGAAGCCCGCACGAAGTAAGGGCGTTCTTAAATTTTACGCCCTTACTTCGTGGGGCTTCCGCCGTTTGAAACGCCCTTGCTTCGTGTGGGCTTCTGCCATTTGAAATATGCAACAATTTCGCCAAATCATTTTCTGGCTCCATTTAATCGCGGGCGTTTTCGCCGGAATCTTTATTTTTATAATGTGCGTCACCGGCGCGCTGCTCTCGTTTGAATCGAATATTCTGGAATTCGCCGAAAGCGATATGCGCCACGTCGCCGCGCCGTCTGACAATGCGCCGCGACTTTCGATGAGCGAAGTTTTAACGAAAATTCAGACGGCGAAACCGAACACCAAACCGACTGCGATTTCAAGTTTGAACGAACCGAATGCCGCATTTAACATTTCATTCGGACGCGAAGGTCAGGCTTACGTCAATCCATACACCGGCGAAATAGCGGGCGAAGGCGCGACAAACTGGCGCGGATTTTTTCGCGTCGTCGAAAATTTACATCGCTGGCTCGCGGTTCCCGGCGACGGCAGACAAATCGGCAAAGCAGTCAACGACGCTTCCAATTTTCTGTTTTTATTTCTGGCGATTTCCGGCGTGTATATCTGGTTTCCGCGCCGTCTGAGCGTCAGACATTTTAAAGCCGCGCTCACGCCGCGCTGGAAAGTGACGGGCAAAGCGCGTGATTTTAACTGGCATACGGTGATCGGTTTCTGGTCGTCGCTCGTTTTAATTATTTTAACCGCGACGGCAGTCGTGATGTCTTACAGTTGGGCGAATAATCTGATTTACACGCTGACCGGCAACGATGTTCCGCAACAACAGCGACCGCCGAATAATCCGAATAATTTGAAAAATGAAGAATCGGCAATAATTTTACCCGCCAATACGGACGCGCTTTTTGAACGAGCCGAAAATTTTGTTCCCGATGTCCAGTCAGTCAGTTTGAGTCTGCCGCTCAAAAACAACGAAGCGAATTTCAATCTCTCCGAAGGCAGATATTGGAACAGTTTCGCGCGTTCGACCTTGACGCTCAACGCCGAAACGGGCGAAACGATCAAATTTGAAGATTACGGCGATCAAAACTCCGGCAGACAACTGCGTTCGTGGATTCGCTTCACGCATACCGGCGAAACCGGCGGTTTCATCGGACAACTAATCGGTTTTCTCGCCTGTTTGGGCGGCGCGGTTCTCGTTTACACTGGTTTTGCGCTGGCGTGGCATCGGTTTGTAAATCGGTTCAAGAATCGTAGAAATCTCTCGGCGGGTTAAATTATCAATAAATTAAGCAGGTCATCAAATACCTTGAAATATAATGATAATGCGGAAGCCCGCACGAAGTAAGCGTGAAATTCGCCCTTACTTCGTGCGGGCTTCCGCACTATGTCACAAAACTTTGGTTTACCTGCTTAACATAACTTAAAGTTAGCGACCGGAGAGTTAGCTTCTCCGGTCTTTCCAACCTCTTATCAAGGCGTTACCCGCCGCCCGAAAATGCTTGTAAAATAAGGAGTTTTTAATTATTATGAAAGAGATAAAACTTAATCTTAGAGGAATATATGAAATTTTTACTATGCTGCTTCACCGCACTCATAATATTTTCTTCTTTAATTTGCTCTTTCGCGCAGGACGTTAAATTTCAAAATCCGCCCAAAACTAAAGAGCAAATCGAACTGGAGACAAAAACTTATGAACTTCTCGCGGAAGTTACCAATGAGACCGCTTCGCTCAAACTCGCCGAAAACCGCGCTTATGTTTACGCGATTGCCGGAAATCTATACTGGGAAAAAGACGAAAAACTCGCCCGCCGAATGTTCGGGAACGCCGTCAGCGAATTAACACAGGCGCAGAATAATCCGAAAAGACGCTTTCAATTCGGCGATCAGAACTATAATTATTGGACTGTTATTCACAATCTTTTACGCGAGCGGGTTGTTTACAGCATTTTGCCGAAAGACGCGGAAATGGCATTGGCGGTTTTCTACGCGACGCGAACCGCCGAAACTGAAAGTGCCGTCCAGTTTTACCGTCAACTTGCTGCCCAAACAGGAGAATCTCCCTATTTGCCCGGCTTGAAGGATGAGGAAAAAAATAAACTCAATGATGCGTCGTTGGAAATTCGGGAAGAGCAAGATTTGAAAAAAGAAGTCGCTAAAGATAACCCGCAAATGATGGCGGAAAATCTTCGAGAATCAATCGCGGGCAATATAAGTTATCAGAACATTTTGCCCGACATCGAGGCATTAAATAAGAAAGACCACGATGCGGCGCAGAAAATTCTCGACGAATTTATGGAAAAATTATCCGGCGGCGATTATCTTGCCGGAGTAAAAGGTTTCGTCGCGTATTTGCTTTACGAAAAGTTTTTAAAGGCTCAGAAGAAGTCATCGGCGCAAGCGGTTAATAATAAAAATAACGAATTAGATTTCGACGAAAAGCAGATAAAAGCGATTGCCGGCAAAAAATTAAACGAGCTTTTGATGCCGGATGGGATGCAGGAGGAATTTAATTTCGTCGAAAACGCGATATACATCAAAAGAGTGTTGCCGGATCGGTATGGGGAATTGAAACCAAAACTGGAAAAACTCAAAAATTTCAAAGAACGGATAGACGATATGGAAGCGGAAGATAAACTCGGCGACAACCCGACCATTGCTCAGATTGCCGAAAATACCGCCAATCTTTATCCGACCACAAGAAATAATTATTACAGCAATGCGGTCAACGAATTGGCGAAATCCGAAAGTCAGGAAAAAATCGCGCAGATGCTTCAAAAAATTCCCGATGAAAAAGATCGTGAAAAAGCATTGGAATATCTGAACAGACTGACGGCGGGCAAAACCAAAAATGACAATCCCGATGCCGCTAAAAAAGCCGCGCTGCAAATCAAAAACGAGAAGGACAAAATCGCCGCGCTGGTGAATCTGGCAATTTCCTATCATCAAAAAAACACGGACGAAAGCCAAAAAATCGCCGAGGATTTAATGACCGAAGCGGGCGCATTCGTCAATCAAACGCCCGCCACCGAGACTGATTTTGAAAGATTCTTGCCCTTTATTGCCGGTTACGCGGAGATAAAACCGGAAAAGGCTTTCGGGATTCTGCCGCCGGTTATCGAAAAATCGAATGAACTAATCAACGCTTACGTCGTGCTGTTAAATTATCACGACAAAAGTTATCCGTATGTCGAAGAGAACGAAATGATTTTCGGCGCACAGGACGGTTACGGTTCTTATAGTCGAGTTTACGGCACGATAATAAAAAAACTGGCGGAGAATGATTTTGAGCGCACCAATAATTTCATCAAAACATTTCAGCGCAGCGACGTGCGAATCGCCGCTAAATTAATTCTGGCGCAGAGTATTTTGGCAAAATAAATCTGTTTGTAACTTAGATAAAACGACAATTTAGTCCGGCGATATTTTCAGACGAAGGGAGAAAACTATGAAATTCACATTCACGCTCACTTTGATTATATTTTGCAGTATTACCTGTTTGGCGCAGAAACCGGATGAAAAAGCTATTATCGCCGCGCGGCAGAAAATTCTCAAAAAACAAATTCTCGTTGACGATCTCGACGATCAGGCGAAAAATGTTCCTTTTGCCGCCGTCCGAGTTTTTGTCAGAACACGACTGGCGGAATGGCTTTGGAAAAACGGCACAGACGAAACCGGACGCGCCGAACCGCTCGCCGTTAAAGCCGTCGAAGAACTCTACGAAAAACCAGATGAAATGCCCGACTCGCGCTTCTTGAAGACGAGTCTGTTTTCGCTGTTTATAGTCAATGACAGGGAAACGGTAAACAAATTGCGAGCAAAATACGACATCAGCGACACGGAAGATTTATATAATTCGGCTTCATTCACAAATATAAAAGGCAACGACAAAATCATCGCGGAGAAAGTTAGAAAAAGTCTCACCGATACTCGTGAATTAGCCGTGATTCAAGGATATTTAATGTTACTACAAGGGCAGAAATCGTCCCAATTTGTGCCGCTTTTGTCCGAAATAATAAACATACAGGAATCCGGCAGAAACAATTTTTCGACTCAATCGTTGCTATGGATTGCAGATGATTTTAAGGATGCGACCGTTCCAAATGATTTGAAAATCAGATTTTACAAAATCGTGCTAAACCGGGCGAAAAACGCTCTGCAAACTACCGACGGCGGCGAAATACATTTTGCCGATCTCGCGCTGTTCAAAGTTTTGCCTGACATTGCCGCGAATGCGCCTGAAATGACGGCTGAGGCGAGCGTGATAAAAGCCGCGCTGTCAGTAAAAACCACGCAGGGCGAACGTGAATATCAGGAAAGCGAACAGAGAATTGCGGAAAGCGCGAACAGACTTGACGGATTGATTGCGGAAGCCGATAGAATTGATAACAAATCTATGAAATACAGCTTTTTAAGTGAAGCTTCAAGGCTGGCTGAAAGGGAAGAAAAATTTCAACTGGCGGTTGATTTGATTGAAAAAACGATTGAAGATCAATCTAAAGAGAATAATCTGCCGATTGAAGCTCAAATGTCCGCCCACGATCAGCGATTAGGCTTGATAGCGGGCAGCGCGTTACGGAAAAATGACTTTGATTCAGCCGAATATGCGACGAAAAAGATTATCAACGATTTGAAAAAAGCTGACGCGTTGAGCCAAATCGCTTATTATTTTCTCGGAAAAAAAGATGTCGCGGCGGCTTCCAATCCTTATGACGAAGCCTTGAAACTCCTGTCGAAAGCGGAAAACGACCAGTCGAAAATTGTCGCGCTGCTTCGTTTGATTTCCGCCGCCGCCGCAATTGATCAAAGCCGTCTTTCTGAAGTAATTTCCATCACCGCCAAAGCTATTAACAACCTTCCGACGCTCAACCCGGAGGACAAACCCGGAACTGCAAACTTCAAAAATTACGTTTCGACGGTTTTGCAGACTGATTTTATTTTGTATGTCACCATCGGTGGTTTGACACGAAACAGCAAAAACCAAGCAATGTCTTTCGCCGATCAAATCAATCGAAAGGAAATTCGCATCATCGCTGATCTGGCTTTGGCGATTGATCCGTTTGCGCCGAGAAAGAAGGCGGCAACGCAGTAAAATTACAATACAGCTTTATTTCTTTTCCAGAGAAATCAGAAAAACATCGTTTTCACGCAGCTTGACAGTTTTAATGAAAGGTCGTTTTTCATCGAGACGAATCTGCGAAATTTCAATCGGTTTTCCGTTGTTTTTCTCGGCTAATTGTTTAACCTGTTCGCGTTTGAGATTTTGCGGCGAACCCATTTTCAGAAAATCAGTGTAAACATCATTTACCTGATAGCCGATTTGATAAATTTTCATCTGATAGTTTCCCGAAGGAATATGGGAAATATTGACGCTGACGGTGCCGAAATCTTTCGCGGGCAAATCTTTTTTGTAGAAAACCTGATCGCTTTCTTTGGTTATCGGCGGATTGAAATTCCAAAACAGAATCTGCACGCCGTTTTTGCTTCGCGTCGTCCAACTTTCCGCGTCGTTTGACTTTAATTCTTCATCGCCCAGACGATTTAGAAATTGGTAAGCGTAGAAAGAAGGTTTGCGTAAACCCTGAAAATTTATCATTCCGAAACCGCCGTGAAATGGCGACGGAACCGTGCCGTTTTCTTCAAAAATATCAGTGAACGTCCAATACGACATCGAATCAATAAATCCTTCCGAACCCTTGAGTTTTGACAAAATATAAGGCGCGGAAATGTAAGAATCGTGAACCGGATCGCGCGGCGAATATGACGAACTCCATTCGGTGTAATGCAGCGGCAAATTCGGCATCGGCGATGATTTTATTTTCGCGTTCACTTCGCGCACGCCGGCGATAATCGCGTTCGGGTCGGTAATGAGAAAAAGTTTCTGCGCTCCGGCGGCATCCAGCCCGATTCCTTCCACGCCGTAATCGTGCGTGGTGATAAAATCAAGCGGAACTTTGTTTTGTTCGGCAAAATCAATTGTTTCCGTAATCCACGCGCGTCCGGCGGTTGCCGGTCCGCCGACGCGATAATCCGGCGAAACATCTTTAATTGCTTGGGCAGTTGTTTTATAAAGTTTGAAATATTCGGCTTGTGTTCCCGACCAAAATAAATTGAGATTCGGTTCGTTCCAAACTTCAAAATACCACTGTTTTACTTCGTCCTCGCCGTAACGCTCCGTCCAATGTTTGACCAGTTCGCCGATGAGCTTTTGCCATTTGTCGTAATCGTTCGGCGGCGAAATGTCGGCTTTCCACCAGAAAATCGTTTTATCATCGCTTTGAAGTTTTTCGGGCATAAACCCAAGTTCAACAAAAGGTTTCATTCCGACATTCAAAATAGAATCGTAAAGCGCGTCAACATATTGGAAATTATAGACCGGATTTCCTTGCCGATCTTCGCTGTAAACGCCCATTTCATCGTGCAAAAGCCCGTGAAAACGCACATATCTAAAACCGCATTCCCGATGCACAACTTCCAAATCGCGCAGCCAATCGGCGCGCAAACCTTCCGCCGCGCGTCCGGCTCCGACCACCTTTTGATAAAATTTATCGCTGCCGCCTTTAACCTGTTCAAAATCGGCGGAAATTACACGTTTCGGAACGGTTTGAGCCGCATTATCAATCGGTATAAAGCCAAATATGCCAATGAAAATTAAAATCAACTTCGTTTTTACCCAAAATGTTTTTTTCATTGCTGTTTTCAAGTCTAAATTTTTACCGAATTATTTTTACAGCAATTCTACACGAATTGATCCAGATAAATAGTTCTGATGAAAGTAAACTTACCACTGCGAAACGAAAAATTCAGGAGCAAGATGAGCAAGAAAACAAAATGTGTGAAGAACAATATTTTAGAAAAGGTTGTTCGCGGAAGATATTATAAAGAAAGTCTTATTTTCCAGATTCAGAATTGGTTAATGATGCTTTGCATGTTTTAATTGCTCTCGTGCCTGTAAAGTAAACTTATATTCGGCAAATTTGAGTAAAAGTGCAGATTTTTGACTTTGAAAAATTCAAACAGTCGAAGAAATAAAATTATGAAATTCTCATTATTGCTCACTATAATTATATTTTGCGGTTTTGTTTGTTTCGCGCAGAAGCATGACGAAAAAGCGACTGTCGCCGTCCAGCAAAAGATTCTCAAAAAGCAGATTCTCGTTGACGAACTCGACAATCAAGCGAAAGATGTCCCTTTTGCCGCTGTCCGAGTTTACGTCAGAACAAAACTCGCCGCGTGGCTTTGGAGAAACGGCACAGATGAAACCGGACGCGCCGAGCAAATCGCGGTTCGCGCCGTTGATGAGATTTACGAAAAAAAAGACGAAGATTCAGATTTTGAAGAATCAAAATCTGAATTGTTCGCACTTCTCGAACAAAATGCCAAAGAAACTGCAAAAAAGTTGCGAGCGAAATACGATATTGACAGCAGCGAAGATTTGTCGAATGCCGCTCCGCTTTTGGACAAAAAATGCGGCGATAAAATTTTGGCTGGCAAAATCAGAAAATATCTTGCCGACGGCAAAGATTTAAGCGCAATCGCCTTTTTAATGGGGTAATTGCAGGATAAAAAATCGCCGGAATTTTTGTTAATTTTAACAGATTTATTAAACCTGGAAGAATCTGGCAGAAAAAGTTTTACAAACGATTTACTTTCTTGGTCAGTAGATTATCTTAGAGACGCGACAGTTCCCAACGAACTGAAAATCAGGTTTTATCAAATTGCTCTGAACAAATCAAGAAACGCTCTTCAATTCTCTGACAGCAGCGATCTGCAATCTGCCGCTCAGTTGCTGTCTGCGATTCTGCCGGATATAAATGAAAATGCGCCTGAATTGTTGGCGGAGGCAAGCGCGATAAGATTCGCATTGTCGGCGCGAACTTCCCAAAAAACGAGAGAGTTGCAGGAAAGAAATAAGCGTATCGAAGAAAGCGCGGATAAGTTGAGCGCGTATATTTCCGAAGCGGAAAAATCCACAAACAGCACCGACAGATATGTTCTTCTGACGCAGGCAATGCTCTTGGCGACAAAAGAAAATAAATTTCAACTCGCGGTTGATTTGATGGAAAAAACTATTGAAAATATTTCGGAAAAAGATTTTCCCAAACTCGATTTTCGTAAAAATTATTACGATCAGCGGTTAGTTCAAATCGTGCAGGCGGCACTTTACAAAGATGACGTTGATTCCGCCCGTTACGCGACGAAAAAAGTAATCAAAGACCTCTCGAAAGCGGAAGCCTTGCGTCGTCTTGCGCTTTATTTTTACGAGAAAAAAGATTTCGCCTCTGCGCTGGCGGGTTACGACGAAGCACTCAAACTGGCGGAAAAAGCGGATAACAACGAAAAATCAAAATTCTACATTCTTTTCCGCCTGATTCCCGCCGCCCAAAAGATAGACAAAAGCCGCCTTTCGGAAGTTGTGTCAATCACCGCCGGAGCGGTTAACCGCATCTCGACGCTCAACCCGGAAGACAAACCCGAAACTGAAAACTTCAAAAATTACGTTTCGATGATAATGGCGATAAATTACAATTTGTATCCGGTTATTACGGCTTTGGCGAAGGAAAACAAAAACGAAGCGACGTATTTTGCCAATCAAATAAATCGAAAGGAAGTTAAAATCATCGCTGATTTGGCGTTGGCAATTACTTCGTTTGAAACAGAAAAGAAACAACCGCTCAAATAAATGCCGACCATTTTTTCACACGCGATTTTCGCAGTTTTGCTGGGCAAAAGCTCTGTGCGAAAATCAGTTTCTGTATGGTTCTGGATTTTAACCGCCATTTGCGCGATGATTCCCGATGCTGATGTGATCGGCGCGGCATTAATCGGCGCAGAACGCGGTTCGATGTTCGCGCATCGCGGTTTTACGCATTCAATATTTTTTGCCGTGTTGTTCGGCGGCATCGCTGCATTTTTCGCCGCTAAATTTTTGCAAATAAAAATTTCTTTCCCGAAACTTTTCGTCTTTTTCGCGCTTGCCACATTCACGCATCCGCTTCTCGATATGCTGACTGACGGCGGTTCGGGCGCGGCATTGCTCGCGCCGTTCACCAACGAAAGATTTTTCTTCCCGTGGCGACCGATTGAAGTTTCGCCCATCGGTTTCGGATTCTTCAGCGAACGCGGCTGGACGGTTATTGCCAGCGAGATAATTTGGGTGTGGATTCCGGCGTTTATTCTTTTAATGACGGCAACGATTATTGGAAAGTTGAGAAATAAACGGCGCGGTTGACGTTTGCATTTTCTCCAGAAATGCTCAAAAAAATTAGTTTCATACTTTTTGCGCCAGTTTTTATTTTTTTACAATTTCTATTGTAGTTTTTCAAACATCGCTTATAATTATCGGAGATTTTTGTTTTTGAATGGGACGAAAATAAGGAGAAATCGAACTTCCGCAAGCACAAGATTAGTTTTGCCGAAGCAAAATCAATTTTCTATGACCAATTTTTGATAACTTTTCCTGACGAATTTCATTCAAATGAAGAAGAAAGATTAATCAGCATCGGGGTTTCAGCCAACAGTCGTATTTTACTGGTTGTTCATACGGAAAACTCAGAAAATCCTGATGCGATTATCATTAGAATCATCAGTTGCCGCAAAGCGACTTCTTTAGAAAGAGAGATTTATGAACAGCAAGAATAAAGACGAAATGCGCGATGAATACGATTTTCGCGGCAAGAAAGGCGTGCGCAGTAAATATAACAAAGAAATGCAAAAAGGTTACTCGACGATTATTCACAAATCAGACGGATCAACCGTCGTCACCGAAACGCGCCCGATATTTCTCGATGAAGACGTGCGGAACTATTTTCCCGATTCGCAATCTGTTAATGATGCTTTGCGCGGATTGATTGCGCTTGTGCCTGAAAAACATAGTTGATTTCCAAATCCAATTTCAAATAGATTTATTTATGTTTGGCGTAAACAAAGATGAAGCATATTTGATTGAGTTAGCTACGCTGGCTCAAAAAATTATTCTTGAATTGCACTGTAAAGAACCCGAAAATGATACTTTTGAACAAGAAGGAATCATTGACGGCTTATCGGTAATAAAAGAGTTTGTTAGTCAAAATGAAATTGGAATTGCCATTGAGCATTTGCTGTATATGGTTTATGAGTCAGATATTTCCTATCCAAAAGAAAAACTTGCTGAATTATGTCTCTTAGCTTCTAAATACAAAACAAACAATTGTTACTCTTCTTAACTTCCAGCCAACTTTCTTTGCCGCTCAAAATGATCAAAAACAAGTTTCGCGGTCTTCAAGCCGACAAAAGGCGAAAGTTCTTCGGTTGAGGCTTTGGCGATGCGTTCGATTGAGCCGAAGTTTCGCAGAAGTTTCATTTTGCGCTTTTCGCCGACACCTTCGATTGCCGTTAATTCCGAGGTAAAGTCGCGGATTTCGCGGCGTTTGCGGTGAAATTCGATGGCGGTTTTGTGGGTTTCGTCGCGGATTTGCTGGACTAAGCGGAAAACCGGCACGCCCATTTCAAAAAAGACGGGTTTTTCTTCGTGTCCGTAGCGCAGAAGATGGGAAATTTCGCTGTGTTTGCGCGGCGGTTTGACCAAGCCGACGATGGGAATCATCTCTAAATCGAGTTCGCGCATCGCTTTTGCCGCCGCTGAGATTTGACCTTTGCCGCCGTCAATAAAAATCAGGTCGGGAAGCGGTTTTTCTTCGGCTAAGGAACGTTTGTAGCGGCGGAAAACGGCTTCGTTCATCGAGGCGTAATCGTCCGCGCCTTCGACGGTTTTGATGATGAAGCGGCGATATTCGGCGCGATTCGGTTTGCCGTTCTCGAAAACGACGATGCCGGCGACATTATCCGCGCCCGCAATGTTCGAGATGTCGAAACTTTCAATGCGGACGGGCAAATGCGGCAGTTCAAGAATTTCCTGCAAATCGCCGAGAACTTTTTCGGTGTCGGGTTTTAAGACGCGAAATCTTTGTTCAAAGGCGATTTTCGCGTTGTTTTCGACGAGCGTAATCATCTCGGCTTTTTGACCGCGTTTCGGATCGAGAATCTTCACGCGCCGCCCGCGTCTTTCCGTGAGAACTTTTTCCAAAACTTCGCGGTCAGCGAAATCCGCCGGAACGTGAATTTCGAGCGGCACGTAATCGGTCGAATAATACTGCGCGAGAACTTCGCCGAGAAATTCGGAAACGTCAAAGTTTTCCGCGTCCAAATCTTCCCAGAAAAATTCCCTGCGCCCGACGATGCGACCTTCGCGCATCGTAAATAATTGCAGAGCGAGCAGTTGTTTTTCGCGGTAAAAGCCGAAAATATCCACGTCCAAATCGGCGGTCATCGCCATTTTCTGCTGTTCGCCGAGCGCGAGAACGGTTTTGTGCAAATCGCGGTATTTCGCAGCCAATTCGTAGTTTTGATTTTCGGCAAACGTCCACATTCGCGCTTCGAGTTGTCCGGCGAGTTCTTTGTTTTTGCCTTCGAGCAGCAGTTTCACGTCGCGCGCCGCTTCCTGATATTCTTCTTTCGTGCAGAGACCTTTGACGCACGGCGCGAGACAGCGTTTCAGATGATATTCGAGACACGGACGCGGCAGTTTGCCGTCAATTTCGATGTCGCACGTCCGCATTTGAAAGGCGCGGTTGATTAAATCCAGAGTTTTCCTGGCTAAACTGGCGGGCAGGAAAGGTCCGTAATAACTCGCGCCGTCGCGGACGATTTTGCGCGTGATGACGACTTTTGGAAATTCTTCGTGCGTCATTTTCAGATGCGGATACTGTTTGTCGTCTTTGAGCAGAACATTAAAGCGCGGCTTGTGTTTTTTGATGAGATTCGATTCCAAAACCAACGCTTCGACTTCGTTGTCAACGACGATATATTCAAAATCGGTGATGCGACGGACGAGTTCGCGCGTTTTGCGGTCGTGATTCTTCGAGTTTTGAAAATACGAACGTACGCGGTTTTTGAGATTTTTCGCCTTGCCGATGTAAATAATTTTCCCCGCGTCGTTTTTGTGAATATAAACGCCGGGCGTGTTCGGCAAAGTTTTCAGTTTTTCTTCGAGTGTCATCACTTAAAATTTTAACGCGAAGGCGCGAAGACGCAAAGGCGCGAAGGAATGGAAGAAAATAATTTGCAGGGATGTCAGGATAAACAGGATAAATCTTTTCTTTACTTTTAAATTATCCCTGTGAATCCTGACATCCCTGCAAATTTCTTTTTGCTTTATTCGTCCGATTGCGCGAAACTTTTTACTCGATATGAAAACCGTTTTGACAAAATCAGCGAAAGGAGCTGCCGAATATATCAAGCGCGGCGGAATTGTCGCGTTTCCGACCGAAACTGTTTACGGTTTGGGCGCGAATGTTTTCGACGCGGCGGCGATTGCGAAAATTTTCGCGGCGAAACAGCGTCCGAATGATAATCCGCTGATCGCGCACGTCGGAAATCTCGCGCAAATCGAATTATTGGTTAAAGAAATCACGCCGCACGCGCGAAAATTTATTGACGCTTTTTTTCCCGCGCCGCTGACTTTGGTGTTGCCGAAATCTGCAAAAGTTCCGCTGGTAGCGACAGCAAATCTTGAAACAATCGGTGTGCGAATGCCGAAAAATGAATTGGCGTTGGAATTTTTGCGAAACTGCGAAACGCCGGTCGTCGCGCCGTCGGCGAACTTGTCGGGCAAACCTTCGCCGACGAATTGGCAAGCTGTTTTTGAAGATTTGGATTCACGAATTGACTGCATTCTGCAAGGCGAAGCGACTGAAATCGGTTTGGAATCAACCGTCGTTGACTGCACTTCAAATGTTCCGCTAATTTTAAGAACGGGCGCGATTACGCCGGAAGATTTGCGCGAAATTGTGCCGGAAACGCGGCTTTATAAATTGCAAAAAGACGAACAGCCGAAAAGTCCGGGCTTGAAACATCGGCATTATTCGCCGAACGCGAAAATCGTTTTGATTAGTGGAAAGTGGAAAATGGAAAATGGAAAATGGAGAGCGTTTATCGGCTTGAAAGAACCTGAAAATGAATTTGATTTGATTAAAATTTGCGCTTCGGTTGAAGAATACGCGCACGAAGTTTTCGCGTTTTTTCGGACGTGCGACGCGCAGGAAATTGAAACGATTTACTGCGAAACGGTCGAAGAAAGCGGAATCGGTTTGGCATTGATGGACAGGTTAAAACGCGCCGCCGAATGATAAAATGATTTTATGACGGAAAATATCGAAAAATTTATATCGGAATTCGTTAAAAGTCTGCACGAAGAAAATTTCGTTAAAATGACTTTGGGCAATTATCAAGGGCAAGACGCGCATTTGCAAAAACTGCTGATTCGATTGGTCGAAACCAAGCGCGGCAGGCGATTATTTTTTCTTTATCGCTACGACACGCGCGACACGGCGAAGAATTACGATTTTACGGAAGGCGTGAAAATTATCCGCGAAGTTTTGGGCGCGGATTTTTTCAGCGGACATCTTTTTACGACGGAAAATGATTTTCAACTCGACATCGGCAAAAAAGGAAAATCGCGTTTGAACGCCGGAAAACCGACGTTTAAAACACTTCCCGCGCTCGAACACGACCGCGAAAAGCAGATTCAGGTTGACCCGAACAGCTTTTATTTGAAAGCGTTGGGCATCACGACCGACGGCGGCGAAATTCGCGCCAAACAGCAGGATAAATGGAAACAAATCAATAAATTCGTCGAGATTTTGGGCAGTTTGTTCGATAAATCAGAACTTGCGGACAAAAAGAAACTAAAAATCGTTGATATGGGTTCGGGCAAAGGTTATTTGACGTTTGCGGCTTACGATTATTTCAAAAATACGCGCGAAATTGATGTCGAAGTCGTCGGCGTTGATACGAAAGAACAGCTCGTGCAGATTGATAATGACATCGCTAAAGCCAGTGAGTTCAACGGTTTGAAATTCGTCCACGGCTATATCGGAGATTACAATTTGGAAAATGTTGACGTGCTGATCGCGCTGCACGCCTGCAATACGGCGACCGACGACGCGATTTTCGCCGGCATTAAGGCAAAAGCCGCTTTGATCGTCGCCGCGCCGTGCTGTCATCAGGAAATTCGCCCGCAAATTGTCGCGCCGGAAATGTTCAAAAACATTCTCAAACACGGCGTAATGCTCGAACGCGAAGCCGAAACTCTGACCGACGGACTTCGCGCTTTGTTACTGGAAAAAAGCGGTTATGCGACCAAACTTTTCGAGTTTATTGCGACCGAACACACGCCGAAAAACAATATGATCGTCGGGACACGACACGAAAAAAATGTTGATGTTGAAAAATTTAACGAGCAGATTCGGTCAATCAAAAGTTTTTACGGAATCAAAGAACAGATGTTGGAGAAACTTTTGGCAAAAAGTCGGTAAATTCCTCGACGATAACCTACAAATGAAAAATTAAATCTTTTGTTGCTTTATCGAACAATCAATTTTATAATCATTTCGCTTTTTCATCTCTGATTTTTATCGCTTTTCTAAATTTCAAACTTAAAACCCAAAAAGGAGAATAAAAATGCGCCTTCCGAAATTGATTTTCTTTAAACTATTCATCTCTCTGCTGCTTTCGGCTTGTTTTGCAACACTCGTCGCCGCGCAGAAAGGTGGTCTGTCAAATAGTGATTTCAAACAACTTGCGGGAACAGCGGAAGAAATTCCGGCGATGCGTCTGCCGAATCCTGCCGATTTAGGCACGAGTTCAAAAACAGCGATGATTCGGATTTCGTCCGACCGCAAACTGCAAAATATCGAAATTCCCGTCGAAACCGCCGGTGATTTCAAAATAATGCTGCTTGCGCCGAACAGTGCGGGCTGGAAAATAAATTTAACTTTGCCGAATAAAGAAAGTCTCAATTTGCGGCAGGACGCGAATCGTTTCGGCATCGAACGTACGCAGAGCGAATTCGGCGTGGACGGCGAACAGTTTCCCGCCGAAGTTTACAGTTTGGGCAGCGTCGCGGCGGGCGTTTTGCAGGTCAAAATCAGCACCGGCAAATTGTCCGCAAACGCGGAAACCGCCGGTTATCTGGTCGTTTCGAGCGAATCGCCGTATCGTTTGTATTCCTACGTCAACACGCTGCAAACCGTCAGAGGAAATAACGTCGGTTTAGTCGCGTCTCTGTTCGACAACACGGCAAACGAGAAAGCGGCTTTCGCCGGAAACATTCGACAGGCAAACGTCAGAATCGAAACGCCGAACGGTGAAATTGTCGAAGCGAAGATGTTTGACGACGGCAATCACGGCGATTTGAACGCGAACGACGGCATTTTCGGCAGTGATTTCGTGCCGGATCAGGCGGGCAAATATGTCGCCCAAATTACGGCGAGAGGCGAAACTCCGAACGGCGAAAAATTTCTTCGCACGGGCGAACATATTTTTAACGTCGCTGAAACAGCCGCCAATTTTTACGGCGACGCGTCCGTCAAATCGCTCGACGAAACGCGTCTGCGTTTTGATTTGCCGGTGCAGGGTTTGAAAACGGGACAAAAAGTTTTGGCTCACGCCGAGGTTTGGGGACGCGATGGCGACGGCAATGAAAAAGCGGTGGCGTGGATCGGCGGAATGACGCTGGCGGAATCTTTCGGGAAAAAGTCGCCGAGAACCGTTTCGCTAACGCTTGACGAACGTTGGCTGGCGCGTTCAAACGTCGCAGGCGGCTATGAACTTCGCAATATTCGCATTCAGGATGCCGACACTTTTGTCACGCTCGGCACGGCGAATAAAATCGCGCTGCCCGAAATCGCGCTGCCTGAAAAACTGCGGAGTTCTAATGATGAAATAACCGACGAAATGCGAATGGGCGCGCGTCCGGCGAGCAAAGTCGAACTCAACGCGGCGGGCGGAAAATTGATGCTCGTTCACGGTTATTGTTCGAGCGACGTTTGGGCGACGGCGCGGGCGAACGGAAATTTTACCAATTACGCGACGTTTTTGGATCTGAACCAAAATCGCTCGAATGATCAATTTGCTCAGAAAATCCGTGATTTCGGAGCGCAGTTTCCGTCATTCGGCATCGTCGCGCACAGTCAGGGCGGCGCGGCTTCGCTTCATCTTTACACTTATTACTGGAGCGGACTCGACAACGCCACCGGCTCGCGCTTGATTCAATCGGTCGGAACGCCGTATCAAGGCACGGCAATCGCCGGAAATCTGGCGGCTTTAGGCAGTATTTTCGGCGCGGGCTGCGGCTCAAATTACGATTTAACATACAGCGGCGCGGCGGCTTGGCTGGCGAATATTCCAAGCTGGGCGCGGGCGAAAGTTTATTATCACACGACTTCTTTTGAAGATGTGTGGTGGCGATATGATTATTGCAGTCTGGCGACGGATTTATTTTTGGGCGACCCGGAAGACGGCGTAGTCGAAAAAGCATACGCGCAGCTTTCGGGCGCGAACAATCTCGGACACAAAACCGGCTGGTGTCACACGAGCGGAATGCGCGACCCGGCGCAGACGACTGACGCTTCGCGGAATGTTAATATGAACACTTATGCGGCGCGATAGCTTCCAAGTCAATCTGATTACAGGAGCAAATTTTAGGAACAAATGAATTCATTTGTTCCTAAAATTTTTGTGGTTGATATAAACAATAGGTTAATTTTTTTATTGACATTTAATGAATAAACCTCATTATAATTAATAAATTTTACAGGTAACACAAATGGCAGAGAATAGTAAAATAAAAATGAATTCTTCAGACGGTTGTAAGATTTCCGCTGTATCTGTCGGAAAAAAGACGGCAAGAAAAACTGTTTGCCGTAGCTCGAATACGGGAAGATTTATCGGCAAAGCCAAAACTGAAAACTCTACGTCGGAAGCCGATGAACTGACTCTTCGCGCGTGGAAAAAAAAACTTTGAAAATCGAAAAAAAACTCGCGTAATGCCATAATTACTTTTGATATTTGTATTTTTATTTCCTATCAGCCGTCATATCTACCTATATGAATTTTACAAGTAACAAAATGGGAATTAAATTCTTACTTTTTATATCAATAATTACAGGTATCAACAGCGGTTGCATAAGTAATTTTCGCACTCACGCAATTCAGTGTGCGATGGTCGGCGAACAAAAAATCTGTTTCGTCCGAGAAGTTTGGGGTTTTAACGGCGATCAGATTACTTTAACGACCAACGATAATGTTTGCCACCAACCTTCAAAAAAATATGACTATATTTCTGGTTCAGAAAGCGGTTACACTGTGAATTATGCAAAAATTGAAAACGGGAAAATCTACATTTATGCTGCAAATTTAACTTCTCCAGAAAATCAGTTTCCGGTTGGAGTAGTTTTTGAAGAATATAATCCTATGACATATTTTGACAGAGATTTTATCAAAGATGGTTATCAGAAAATTGATTTAAGTAAAGATAATATGACTTGGTGTTTCAGAGATGTTTTTTAATACCGTGAAAGTGACATTGTTAAAGTAACTCTTATTTACGCTTTCTTAATGAAATTGCATCGAATATCATCGGCGAACCTTTCGGCTTGACCTTTCATCTGATGAACGCATACTATTACAGTTTGCGCTTTTGAAGCGTATTTATAAATTAAAAGGAGACCATTAGAACAATGAAACCTGAAATACACCCGGAATATAACGACATTAATGTAACGTGCGCCTGCGGCAATACTTTTCAGACACGCTCGACGGGCGACGATTTGAATATCGAAATCTGTTCGGAATGCCATCCGTTTTTTACCGGCAAACAGAAACTCGTTGACACCGCCGGACGCGTTGACCGCTTTAATAAGCGTTATGCCCGCAGCAGTGCAACGGCGGCGGCGACAACCGAAACGGAATAATAATTTCTTTGTGAACTTATTTTCAGATAAATATTAGCAGATCAAAAATAACGCCGATGCTTTTCCAGCGCGGTTCGCTCCCGGTGTAAAATAAAACCGGAACGAATTTTTTAAGGAAAAACTCGGCGTTATTTTTATTTTCGATTTTCCATACATTAGGCATCTTTTATAATAGAGGTTCTATCAAAAAAACTATGAAAAAGAAAAACAGTCATCGAAAAATTACATTTTTGAATCTGGTGATGAGTCTTCAAAAAGACTTGATTGTCGGCGGTCAAGCCGTGATGGAAGGCGTGATGATGCGAACGCCGAGCGCATATGCGATTGCGGTTCGCAAAAAAGACGGTTCAATCGTCCACACGGCGGAAAGTCTGCCGAAATGGAGCGAAAAGCACAAATGGCTCGACATTCCGGTTCTGCGCGGCGGCGCGACTTTGATTCAGTCAATGGCTCTCGGTATTAAAGCGTTGAATTTTTCGGCGAGCGTCGCGCACGAAGATATGGAAGCCGAAGAAGCGAAGGAAAAAGCGTTCGGTCTCGAAACTGAAGCGGCTTTTGCCGACGGCACGACCGATCAAAATTTCACCAAAGCTCCGGTCAAAGTGGTAATGCCCGAAACGCCGAAAGCGAAAAACCCGACGCAGGCGGCGGGCGCGGTCGGTTCAATTGTCTTCGCGCTGTTTTTTAATGTTCTTTTATTCGTTGTCGCGCCGCTGGTTTTGACTAATGTTTTGTTCATCGCGCTCGGCTGGGCGACCGCGCCGGAAGTCGTGGCGAATCTGACGATGTGGCAAACATTTAAAGCGTATATTTGGGAAATCAAACCCGATTCGTGGATCGCGTTTAACCTGATTGACGGATTAATCAGAATGGCGTTTTTCGTCGTGATGATTTTTACGATGTCGTATCTGCGCGACATTCGCCGCGTTTTTGAATTTCACGGCGCGGAACATAAAACGGTTTTCGCGTGGGAAAAAGGACTCGATTTAACCCCGGCAAACGCTACACTGCAAAGACGGCAGCATCCGCGCTGCGGCACGTCGTTTTTGATGGTCGTGATGCTCGTCGCCATCGTGCTTTTCTCGGTCGTCAAATTTGACGCGATGTGGCTTAATTTATTGGTGCGAATCATTTTAATGCCGCTCGTCGCCGGACTTTCGTATGAAATTATCCGTTACGCCGCGAAAAAAGAATCAAGCGCGGTTTTCAAATTTTTGACGATGCCCGGCATTTGGCTGCAAAATATCACGACGCAGGAACCGGACGACGCGCAACTTGAAGTCGCCATCCGCGCATTAAAAGAATCGTTGAAATTTGAGCCGGAAGATGTTGAAGAAGTTCCGGCGATTAATCGGGAATTGGAAGTTGTCGTTTAGATTTGTTGGAGAAAGTTATGAGTGCGGTTTTGGAAAGAACAATCGTAAAAAAAATGACGGCTGAGGAATTTGATTTGTCGCCATTCGCTGAAACTCACGAACTTATCAGGGGAGAACTTTATCCGATTATGCCTGCCGGAACTCTACACGGAATTGTTACAAATCGTCTTTCAGCCTATTTGACGCTTTATGTTATCGAAAATGATTTAGGCGAAGTTACTGCCGCCGAAACAGGGTTCAAATTGATAAATCAATCAACCGTCGGTGCTGATGTCGGTTTTATCAATCGGGAAAACCTGGCAAGATACGGTGTTCCTAATTCTTTCTTTCCGGTTGCGCCGGATTTAGCCGTCGAAGTAATTTCGCCAAGTAATACAAGTGAAGAAATTTCGACAAAAACGGCAGATTATTTAAGTTCCGGCAGCAAATTGGTGTGGATCGTTTATCCGAAACGAAAAATGGTGGTCATCTATCGCTCAAATAATACGGTCGGTTTTCTTTACGAAAATGACGCGCTTGATGGCGAAGATGTGATACCGGATTTTCGTCTTCCGCTTGAAAAAGTTTTTGGCAAATTGTCGCAAATAGAAGAATAATTTTTATGTTAGAAAAACTTGCACAAATCGAACAAAATTACGAAGAGATCACCGAGCAGATTTCGCAGCCGGATGTAACTTCGGACATCGCCGCGTACACAAAACTGATGAAACAGCACAGCGCGTTGGGCGAAATTGTCGCTGAATATCGTGAAGCCAAAAGAATGACGGAAGAACTCGAAGGCGCGAAAGAGATTTTGGATAATTCGAGCGACGAGGAAATGCGTGAACTCGCCGAACTCGAAGTTGCCGAACTGGAAGAAAATCTCGAAAAAGCTAACGACAAATTAAAATTCTTGTTGATTCCGAAAGACCCGAACGACGAAAAGAACGTCATTCTGGAAATTCGCGCGGGAACCGGCGGCGACGAAGCGACGCTTTTCGCGGCGGAAGTTTTGCGGATGTATGCGCGTTACGCTGAACGGCAGGGCTGGAAAATGGAAATTCTCGACGCGGCTGATACCGGAGTCGGCGGTTTGAAGGAAGCGTTTGCGATGATCGAAGGCGATAACGTCTATTCAAAAATGCGCTACGAATCCGGTGTTCACCGCGTTCAGCGCGTTCCCGCGACTGAAACGCAGGGACGAATTCACACGTCCGCGATTACCGTCGCCGTGCTTCCCGAAGCCGAAGAAGTTGACGTGCAGATCAATCAAAATGATTTGCGGATTGACACATTTTGTTCGAGCGGTCCGGGCGGACAGTCGGTTAACACGACTTATTCCGCCGTGCGTCTGACGCATTTGCCGACCGGCGTGGTCGTTTCGATGCAGGACGAAAAATCGCAGATTAAAAACCGCGAAAAAGCGATGCGCGTTCTTCGCGCCAGATTGCAGGAAATCGAAGAACAAAAAGTCCACGACGCGCAGGCTTCCGAACGTAAATCACAGGTTGGCAGCGGCGACCGTTCGGAAAAAATTCGCACTTATAATTTCAAAGAAAATCGCGTTTCCGATCATCGCATCGGTCTGACGAGTTATCAATTGGAATTAGTAATGGAAGGCGCATTGGATGAATTTATTGACGCGCTGACGACTCATTATCAAACCGAGAAACTGAAAGCCGAAATGGTTGCGGCTTGAAATTCCAAATTTCAGATTCCAAATTCCAGACTAATTAAGTTTCGAGACCGCGACTGATTGGGATTTAATTTGGAATCTGAAATTTGGAATCTGAAATTTTAAGAATGCCCGTAACTCGACTCAATCTCATCAGACACGGACAATCTGCCGGAAATGCGGAAGGGCGTTTTGGCGGACATTCGCCTACGCCGCTGTCGGAACTCGGGAAACAGCAGGCGGAAATTACTGCGAAAGCACTCGCTAAGGAAAGAATCAACGTCATTTGTTCGAGCGATTTGTATCGCGCCGTGCAGACTGCCGAACCGCTCGCCGGACTTTTGGGCTTGCCGATCAATACAAATCCGGCGTTTCGTGAGCGCAAAGTCGGGGTTTTGGAAGGCAAAACTTTTGACGAATCGAAAGTAGAATATCCGAAAGATTATTACGCGCTGATTAACCGCAACATTCATCACGTCATTACCGAAGGCGAAAGTTACCGCCAACTGCTCAAACGCGCCACCAAAGCACTGCACGAAGTTATCCGCAATAATCAGGGCGCGAATATTGCAATTTACTCGCACACCGGCGCGATTTGCTATCTGACTTTGTATTTGATGGGCGCGATCAACCGCAAAACGAAAACAACGCCGTGGCTGATCACGTCAAACTGCGGCATCAACCGTTTTGAAATCCGCAGCCGCAGCAATATCCGCGTTCTCGCCCTCAACGACACCCGACATTTGATGAATGTTACGGGCAACGATTCGTTCGGCGCGCGATAATTTGCCAAAATATTCCATAATAAAAAAGGCTGAAGCGAGTTCGCTTCAGCCTAAATTTACATTCTAAACAGTTGATTTAGAACGAATACCGCAATCCGAACTGCATCGAACGCGGCGAACCTTGAATGTTGGTCAGAATTTTGAACCAAAAGTCGAAGGCGCGATACCGAGATTCGGGTCTTGCGGCAAACCATAAGTTGTGGTGGTCTGACCGCCATCTACGAGATATTGAAAATTCATTACGTTAAAGACTTCCCAACGAATTTGCAGTTTATGATTTTCGCCGTACGGCATCTTGAAAGATTTGGAAAGTCCTAAATCCAACGCCGAATATCCGGGCAGCCGGAAGTTATTGCGCTGTCCTGTTTCGCCCGGACGCGCGTTGCGGAAAGCCTTGAAGGCGGCATCCGGGTCGGCGAATATATTTTGCGTCGAACGTACCGCGCCGACGGCAATCGGCGAAGTCAGCGTGCCGTTCGACTGAACATTCCAGTTGGTCGCCCACTGCTGTTGGTCGAAAGGCGATGAAAGCGGCAAACCGCTGTTGTAGCGGTAAACGCCCGTCAACTGCCAGCCGCCCAAAAATACATTGGCGACTTTATTGACGTTGCTGAAATAAGTTCGTCCTCTGCCGAACGGAGCCTGAAGAATAAAATTCGCATTCAAGACGTGCCGCGCGTCAAAATCCGAATATGAATAATTATCGTCCGGGCGGAGCGCGTTCAAAATAAACTGCGAACCGTAAGAAGTGCCGGTTTGCAGACCGGAAGCGTTATCTTTGGACACGGACAATGTGTAATTGACATCATACGACAATGTTTGTCCGAGTCTTTGCCGGAATGAAAACACCGCGCCGTGATAATTAGATTTCGCCACCGAACTGAACGCCGAAAACGCGGCATACTGCGGATGAAAAAACATATTCGGATAAATGCCGCGATCATCAATAATCGTCTGAATATATGTCCAGTCGAGAATATCAAAACCGCCGCCGACGGGTCCGGCTAAACCGTCTCTGGCGACCAGCCGATAAATGCGCTGTGTCGAATTTAACGCCACGCCGTTGACCGTCGTCGTGTAATTCGGGAATAAATTTTGAAAATACGGAATCGCGCGAACCTGATCAATCGGCGTGTTGGCGTTACGCAAATCGTTCAGAATTCCCGCCGCCGTGTACCAATCCATTCCCGACTGCGGATCAACAATGTCATTGAGAGCCATTATGTCTCGCGTTGCCAAAAGATTGCGGGCGGCGCGACCGATATAAGACGCTTCAATATACATTCCTTTCGGAAGTTCACGCCCGTAGGAAACATTCCAGGTGTAATGAGTCGGCGTGGTAATCGTCGAATCGAGCGAACTTTCAATGCGCTGGCTTTCATCCGCCGGAGTAGTAAAACGCTGTGTCGGCGCGGGAACTCCCGGCAGAGCGCGAACATTTTGCCCGAAACCGGTAAAACGCGGTGCCGGATTGTCCGTGACATTGTAAGTGTTCGCCGAAATAGTTGAAGCGGAAGTGAAACCGATGGATGATAACGCGTCAAAAGAAACGGCTAACTGTTCGCCGAAATGGTCGTTGACAATTCTGAATCCGCCGCGAATGACGGATTGTCCTTCGCCGCCGAACAAAGTTTTCAACAAACCTTTCTCGAAACGCGGCGACCACGCCGCCGCGACACTAGGCTGTAAATTGTTCCAGTCCGTTTTATAAAAACCCGGCGCGTTATTTGCCGGTCCGCCCAACTTGAAATTGATGATTTCGTTGTCCGGGCGACCCGCCGCCGCGCTTGCGACCCGGCGGTCAAAAACGTCGCCCAGCGGCGTGTCGGGAACCACTTCAAAACCGTTTTTTTCGTAAACCGGACGGCTGACACCGTAACGCAAACCCAGTGTTAAAGTCAGATTGCGAGACGGTTTCCAAATATCCTGTCCGTAAAAATCATATTCTTCGGTCGCAAAGTTACGAACGGTCGGAGTTCCGGTCGGCAAAACGCTGCCGTCGAGATCGAAGGTGAAATTTCCGCTATACTGCGAAAAACGCCCGATCAGAGCCGTCGCTGCATTTGCGACAATCGAACCTTGTCCGCCGCCGAGCGTGTATCCGGCATCCGCAAACGCATCAGTCACAACCGCCCCGGAGGCATCGTAAAATGACGGATTGGTAACTGCCGAATCATACGCATTGCTCAAATCCTGCCGCTGATTGCGAATAATGCGGACGTTGCCGCCAATTTGAATCGTGTGATTTCCTTTAATCACGGTGAAATCGTCCGTGATATTTTGCACCGGCGTAATGCGGCTCAAAGTTCTGGCGAAAAATGACGGTTGAAAAACATTGCGAAAACTAATCGAGTTATCCGATGAATCGCCCTGTTGACTAAATGCCTGACGGGTCAGACCATAGCGAAAGTTGTTGACTTTATCATTGCTGATCGTCCAGTTATGACCGACCACAAATCCGTATGGATGTTCCCATAAAGCTCTCGACGGCGTATCGGGAAAATAAGAAGTCAAATTGCTCAAATCAGACTGGTAATTGCCGCGCAGAAAAAGCGACTGACTCCCATTAATATTGTAATCGAAGCGAACGATGTGCGTGTTTTGAGCGACGGTCGTCGGCGCGTTAAAGCGAAAACCGCTGGTGTTTAATCCGTCGCCGACGCTCGTATCATTCGCCGGATAACGCCGCGCGGCATCGGCAAGGGCGGCGACCGCCGCCGGATTGATGCCGACACTCGGAAAAATGGTATTTAAGGTCGCCGTGTTCAAAGTCAGCAGTCCCGCCGCGCCGTTCGGTCCGGTTCCGTTGAATCGCAACTCTCCGCGTCCTAAACTCGCCAGCGGAACGATGCGAACGACCGATTCGGATTTTGTTTCGCGCTGTCCTTCATACGAATAAAAGAAAAATAATTTATCCTTTTTGATCGGACCGCCGATTGCGCCGCCGAACACATTGCGGGCTAAACTCGGACGTTCGACTCCGGCTAAGTTGTTAAAAAAATTGTTGGCGGAAAACGCTGTCGGGCGATAGAAATAAAATCCCGCGCCGTGAAAATCGTTCGTTCCGCTTTTGGAGACGAGCGAAATCTGCGCTCCCGACGAACGTCCCTGATTGGCGTTCGGATTGGTCGTCGTAATGCGAAATTCTTCCACCGCTTCGGTCGTCAGCCGCAAAACCGTACCTTGGGAAGTCTGAAATTGATCGGTGCGTCCGCCGGTTTGCTGATCGTTAATATCAACTCCGTCGAGCGTAATATTTGACTGGTCGCTTCGCGCGCCGGCGACGTAACCTTCGCGGGTGACACCCGGCTGTAAAGTAAGCAAATCGGCGACATTTCTCAAATCCGTCGGAAGCTGCGTGATTTGCTGCGGCACAAAATTGTTGCCGAGACTCGCGTCCTGCGTGTTGACGACTGAAGTGATGTCGTCGGCGGTGACATTGACCGTCGCGGAAACACTGCCGAGTTCGAGCGGAACGTTGACCTCAATCGGGTTGTCAACCAGAGCTTTAATGCCGGTGATGACGGCTTTTTTGAAGCTGCCCGCCGTGACTTCGATTTGATATGTTCCCGGCGCAATGCCCGGAAATGTGTAAATTCCGTCATCAGTTGTGGTGACGGTGCGGCTGAATCCCGTATTGGGATTGGTTAATAAAACAGTCGCGCCCGGAACAGCCGCGCCCTGTTGATCTTTGACTGCGCCTTTGATTCCTGTTGTACCTGACTGCGCGTAGATATTTTCGGCTAAAAACGCGAAAACCAGAGCGGCGCAAAAAAATAAAACAATTCTCCCTTTCTGAATATTTAAATTCATAGTGCCTCCTATATTGAATTTTTAGTAGATATTAACGGTTGGTAAAACTTTGCAAATTCACAGGCAAGAAGCGTTCCGTCTTTTTGAAAAGAGCTTTAATGGCGGAAAACAAAAGGTTTATGTTAAAACAAATTGATAAGAATTAAACAGGGAAAACGGAAGAACTATAGATAAGATTCATTTTTTCGGTTAAAACGAGTTTATCAAATGACGAGATTTAAGCGTTGAGCTGGTCAAAAATCACTTTCGCGGCGGTCGCGCCCATTCCGACGGCGGTGCTGACGGTCGGCGCGAGCGGGTTGGCGACATCGCCGACGGCGAAAATGCCGCTGATGTTTGTTTCACAGTTTTGATTGACTTTGATGTAGCCGTTTTCGTCCATTTCAATTTTTCCGCGTAAAAAGCGTGTGTTCGGTTCAACTCCGATGCGAATTAGAACCGCCTCGACCGGCAGAATTTGTGTTTTGTCGAATTGCGAGTTGTGTATTTCAACCGCTTCGACTCTTTCAGCACCGATAAATTCGCGGACGGTCGAATCGGTTAAAATTTCGATTTTTGAGTCTCTCCCGACCTTTTCGACGAATTCCGGGCGGGCGCGAAAAGCCGCACGGCGCTGAATAAGCGTCACTTTTGAAGCGGTTTCCGCTAACATCAGCGCGTTTTCAAACGCCGCGTCGCCGCCGCCGATAACGACCGCCTTTTGGTTTTCAATTAGATGCCGGTCGCGCTGTCCCGATTCGATAATTCCTTTGTTTTTGAATTTATCTTCTCCCGCGACTTTTAACTTTCGGCGGCTGACACCGGCGGCGATTACCAAAATTGCAGCGGAAAGTTTCTCGCCGCCGACAAGCCGAACCGCTTTGTTTTCCACATCAATTTCGGAAATCGCGCTTGATAATTTGACCGAAAAGCCGCAGTTTTCGATTTGTTTGACGAAAATATCGCGCAGTTCACGCCCGTTTTCGGCTGACGCGCCGAGATGATTTCTGATCGGATTGTAAACACGCAAAAGCTGACCGCCGAGTTCATCATTCTCTTCCAAAATCAGAGTTTTTAGTCCTAATTCGTCACACCACAGCGCGGACGAAATGCCCGCCGCGCCGCCGCCGAGAACGATTACGTCAAAATCTTTGATCGGATTTAAAATTGTCATTGGTGATAAACACGGCGCGCCGCTTGCGTAACTGTTTTAGAATCGTGATTCAGTCGAGTCATAATTACTCAAAATTTCAATTTTGATACTTTTGATTACTGGACAAAACCGCTTTCTACAGACTGCGAAAATTGCCACTTTTTGTCAATAAATTCTTCCGTTTTTTGTCACTTCTCCCGACATATCGCCGCTCGAAACGCCGGATGACGGTGAATTTATCTACAATTTTACAAACAGACCGGGATTTTACCGCAAATTGAAATCGTGGTCGCGCGTGGCATCTGGTTTGCAATGAAAATTGTTTTGGGTCGGGCATTTTATATCATTTGCGCCTTCTCTCCCAAGCATTTTACTAATCCTATAACTTTTTATTTTGCAAAAATATGAAACTAGAACTAGAAACAAATCCATCCGCCTTTCCCTTTATTGATAATGAATTTGTTGCTGACGCGTCTTCAGAAAATAACTCCGCCGAAGTTAAACCACTGCTTCAAAGTGGAATTAAAGCCGCGCGGGAAGGCAATCGCGCCGAAGCCAAACAGATGCTGCGGCGCGTCACGGAAATTGAGCCGAAGAACGAAAACGCCTGGATGTGGCTGGCTTCGATCAGCGAATACCCGGAAGAATTGCTCGGATACCTGGAGAATGTTTTGAGTGTTAATCCGAACAATACGCGCGCGGTCGAGTGGAAAAATTCGACCAACGCGCTGCTCGCCGAAAACTTCGTTCAGCGCGGCATTGACGCTTCCAAAGAAGGTCAGAAGGAATTTGCCAGACAAAGTTTTCGGCAGGCGGTCGTGCTTGATGAAGAAAATGAAACCGCGTGGCTGTGGCTGGCTTCCGTTTCGGATTCGGCGGAGGAAAAAAATTCATTTCTGCGGAGAGTTTTGAACATCAACCCGGAAAATGAAAACGCTCTGCTGATGCTCAAATCCGTCAAAAATCAGAATGTCGAATCGCTGTTTTTGAAAGCCGTGGCGCAAGCGGTTTCTAACAAACAGGAAGACGCGAAAGTGACATTGGCGAATGTTTTGCGAGAATCGCCGGGAATGGAAGACGCGTGGATTTTGAAATCTTACCTGTCAGATTCATTCAGCGAAAAAATCGCCTGTTATGAAAAAATTCTGGAAATAAATGCTGACAGCCCGCTGGCAAATGTCAACTGGACTGCGCTGCTGGAAATGATGGCGCGCGTTGAATCTGATGATTTGCCTGAAAATAATGAAGATGGCGTGGAAAACGCAGATCACGCCGAATCAGAGAAGATTTATGAACTAAATCTCTCCGATGAAATGCCGAATATCGAGCCGCCAAAAGTTGAAAGTTATTTTTCCGAAGAAAACGAACTGCTCGAATACACCGCCCGTCAATCGTCATCAATGCCGGAATTATCTCAGGAAGCGGCGTATTTTGAAGAGCCGGAAATCGCGCCGGAGGCGATTGAAACGCAGGAATATTCCGCTGATTATCTTACTCTCCCCGAAAAATCAGCCGATGACGCGCCGCCCGCGACAAACTTTTACGCGGCGGCAAACGAAGATGAAAACTCAAATTATACGCGCCCATTGCCATCGCAAATCGAAGAATTAAGCGACCCGCCTGTGCAGCCGGAAGTTGAAAATACGGATCATTCCGAAGAAGTTCTCGATCTTTTTGAAAACTCGTCTGATTATTCTTTTAATACGAAGGTTGAGGACGAACCGACAGTGTTGGAAACGCCGGGTGAGCCGGTTTCGTATTATGAAATTGATGATGTCTTTGCGCCGCCGCTGCCAAAAACCGATTATTCACAACAGTTTGAGAATTCAAATGATTACTCGCCGAGTTTGGAACAAGTCGGGCAGTCTTATGATGAGCCGCTGAAAACGGCAGAGAGCGAAAAATTCGCCGCTCCGCATAATCAAATGCCGGATGCGGAAAACCGGAAAATTCAGGAAAACTGGGAAGTTCAGGAAAATGACGAGAAAGATTATTTCAAAACATCTGCCGAAACAACCGCCTGCCCTTTTTGCAAAGCCGAGAACGAAACACAGGATTTTGTGTGTAATTCCTGTCATACGATGCTGACGCTTTCCGATTTGGAAATGCTTTTGGCGCACCGAGAAACCGACAAAACTATTCTGCGGCAGGCGGTTGAAAAGATGCAGGCGGAAAGCGAAATACGCCATTTCGACGTAGAGGAATTTAAAACGCTCGCCATCGGGCATATCAATCTCAAACATTTGCGGCTCGGACTCGCTTATTTGCAGGACGCGCTCCAATTAAACCCGAACGATGTGGTTCTGAGTTCGCAGGTCAACGCGCTGGCGATTCGTCTGGCGGAAATCGAACAGCAGGAAAGCATTCACAGTTCAATGCCGAAGAACAGAAGGATTTTGGTCGTTGACGACAGCGCGACGGTTCGCAAGCTGATTTCCAGCAAACTCGAAAAAAGCGGACACGAAGTTGTATGCGCGATTGACGGCATCGAAGCCCTCGAAAAGATTAACGAAGCCGTGCCGGATTTGGTACTGCTCGATATAAATATGCCGCGAATGGACGGTTATCAAGTTTGCAAGATGATTCGCAGCAACGACTTGACCAAAGATGTTCCGGTTGTAATGATTTCCGGCAAAGACGGCTTTTTCGACAAAGTGCGCGGGCGAATGGCGGGAACGACCGGCTATATCACCAAACCTTTCGGACCGGAAACGCTGATGAAAACCATCGAAAATTACATTGTCAATGAATGAATTGAGCGAAATAACAAAACCTGTTTTTGATTTATCGGCATTAAATTTACCGAACCTGACCAATCCGATTGCCGGTGACAAACATTTTGCCCGGCAATCAGGTGAAAAGTTTATCGTCTTTGATTTGGGCGGTAAACTTTTTGCGGTTTCGTCGGAGCAGGTGGCGGAAGTTATTCATCCGCCGACGGTTACGCCGCTGCCGAATGTTCCCGAATGGCTTTTTGGAATCGCCAATCTGCGCGGCGAAATAATTTCCGTCGTTGATTTAAGACAAATTTTAACGAAAGAAAATTCCGTCATCGCCCCGAAATCAAAATGCGTCATCGCGCGTTCTTCCGGTTCAAATACCTCAATCGCCTTCACGGTGGACAAATTAAGCGAACTGATTACCTTATCAAAAGAGGAAATTCGCAATGCCGGAAAAGATAAATCACCATATATTTTCGGCGAAGCCGCTTATCGTTCAAACACTCTACAATTGATAGATTTGGAAAAAATATCGGCTTTTTTAGAATTCGGCGCGACGGCTGTTCAGCCTTAACCGACGATTTTAAAACCTAAACCGACCAATTTCCGCCGCCATTTGCCGTTTCAGAAAGTTCGATTTTCAAAAAATTATGGCTCGACAATCCGCAAATTCACTGCTTAATTCGCTGAAAGGTAAAATCTGGCTGGCGACCAGCGGTTTGGCTTTTTTTATCTGCACGTTCGGGCTGGTTTCCTATTTGCTGGTGTCGCTTTTGACGACCGAAATATTTTACGCGGTTTTTATCCCGTTTTTATTTTTGGGTTTTACCGTGATGGTTTTCGGCTGGTGGCTGTCAAACGAAGTGGTCAGCCCGATTGAAAAAGTTTCGCTGCTGGCAAAAAGTTTGGAGCGCGGCGTGGCGACTTCGCTGCCGCGCACGACGGGTTCGACGGAAACCGACGAGCTGTTAAAATCGCTGCATCGCAATAATCAGCAACTGCAAAATCTCGTCGGTTTGATGGACCAAGTAGCGAACGGCAATCTGGACGTGGCGTTGACACCGCTGGAAAATTCCGACCGGTTGAGCGCGTCGTTTCAAAAACTGCTCGCCAAAGTATCCGAATCAATCCAGGCTAAACAGGATTTGGAAAAACTTTCGGCGGCAGTCGGCGGCATCACGGAAGAAATCTCGCGAGTGAGAAACGGGAATCTGGATGTTGAAATAAAGTCGTCCGTTGCCGAAACAAAGGAAATCTCCGAAACGATAAAATATCTGCTGCACCATTTGAGAGAACTGGTCAGGCAGATCAGAAATGACACGAAACACGCGCAGATGTCGGCGGGCGAAGCCGGAAAAATTCTTCAAAATGTTATTCACGGCGACGAAATCAAGGTTTGTGAATTAAACCAAGCCGCGCGTGTTTTCAAGCAGATTCCGAACAACGTGCATCGAATCGCTGATGAGCTTTCCGTGTCGGCAGCTTCCGCCAGTCAATCAATTGAAAAGGCACGCGCCGGGACGGAATCGGCGCAGGAGAACTTAAACGCGGTCGGCGGACTTCGCAAAAAAATGCAGGAATCGCTCAAACGGATCGGACGTTTGGGCGAACGTGCGGGAGAAATCGGCAAAGTTGCCAAAATGATCGAAGATTTGGCGCATCGCACGAATATGATCGCGTTTAACGCTTCCATTCAAGCCGCTGAACTCGGCACCAAAGGACACGGTTTCGCCGTTATCGCCGAAGAAGTCGAGCGGCTGGCTTCGCGGGCGGAAAACACCAACAAACAAATTTCGTCATTTAACAAAACCATTTCGGCGGAAATCGGTGAAATTGAAAATTTTCTGCAAACGACGACCGGCGAAGTTTCCAATCTTTCAAAATTTGCCATCGAAACCGGCAACTCGCTCGGCGAATTTGAGAAATATATTCGGCAGTTTCTAAGTCTGCAAACAAAAATGGGGAATTATTCGAGCGAACAGTCCGCCGAAAGCGAAAAAGCGTTTCAAACTTTTATCAAATCTATTGCCGAAACGGAAAACGCGGTCAGCCATCTGAAGGAATCGGGAACCAAAATCACGCAGCTTTCCGATTCGATGGAAAATCTTCAACTGCTGGTCGGGGATTTCAAAATTTCCGCTTCGACGGTGACGGAAACGCCGAAAGTTGAGAATTTTTCACCGGCTTTGATCCAAATTATTGAGGAGAAAATATAAGAATGCCGACCAATTCGTTGTGGAAATTGTTTATAAAATTGTCCTCATTGCTTGCCGTTGTTTTTTTGCCGTTAGGCGCAGTCTTAATATCCGCGACGTATTTCGGGTGGACGGGAAATAAAACGGCGGGCGTGGCGACGACGGTTTTCGCGGCGATTTTGTCCGTTTTTTCGTTGGCGGCGGTGAATTTTTCCAACCGGCAGCTTGAAAGTGAACTTTCCGAAGCTGCCGAAATCGCCAATCAGCTTTCACAGGGCGGTTTATTTGAGGAAGAAAACGATTATCACAGCGATCTGATTGATTCGTTAAAGCTGATTTCCAATTATCGCAAAGAAAAAGCGCGGATTTTCGAGCAATTTGCCAATGGCGATTTTTCGGTCAACATTCCGCTTCATTCCGAAGCTGACGTGATCGGCGCGGCGTTTCAAAATATCTTTGATAAACTGCGTTCGCTGGTGCAGACGCAGGATGAACGCGACAATCTGCAAAAATCCATTCTCAAACTTTTGCGGGAAGTTTCCGAAGTGGCGGCGGGCGATTTGACCGTGCAGGCGGAAATTTCACCGGAAATGACCGGCGAAATCGCCGAAGCCTTCAATTCGATGACGAAAGAATTACGCTCGCTGATTAAACAGGTTAAAGATGTGACATTTCAGGTCAGCAATTCCGCCAGCGCGATCAACGACACCACCGAACAGCTCGCCCGCGGAAGCGAAGCGCAAGCCTCGCAAATTTCGCTGACGACCGCCGCGATTTCAAATATGACGGCGCAGATTCAGGAAGTTTCGGGCAACGCGTCGCTTTCAGCGAAAGTCGCGGAAGATTCGCTGATCAACGCGCGTTACGGCACGCAAGCCGTGCAGGACAATATCAACGCGATGAATTCGATTCGCAAACAAGTTCAGGAAACTGCCAAACGCATCAAAAAACTGGGCGAACGCTCGCAGGAAATCAGCCAGATCGTCGGCTTAATTGATGATCTTTCCGACCGCACCAGTTTGCTCGCCTTGAACGCTTCCCTGCAAGCCTCAGCCGCCGGCGAAGCGGGAATCGGTTTTGCCGTCGTCGCCGAAGAGGTCGAACGTCTGGCGGAACGCTCAAACCGTTTGACGCGGCAAATCGCCGCCTTGACCCAGACGATTCAAACAGAAACGAAAGATGTCGTCGCTTCGATGGAAGAAACGATTCACGAAGTCGTCGTCGGCTCGACGCTGGCGGACAAAGCGGGACAGGCACTGGTCGAAATCGAACAGGTTTCGACGCGGCTCGCCGAACTTTTGCAGTCAATTTCCGAATCCGCCAAACATCAGGCGAACAGTTCCGCCGACATTTCAAACGCGATGGCGAATATTTCAAAAGTTACCGAACTCGTGCAAAACGGAGCGATCCGCGCCGCCGATTCGGTAAAAATGCTAGTCGAATTGTCCGATGAACTGCGCGGCGCGGTCGCGCCCTTCAAAATTCCCGAAGACCGCATTTCGGGGCGCAAAATTCTCAATGACGCTTCCGGTCTCTATGTAAACTAAATTATTGAATTTGGAATTTGAAATTTGGAATCTGGAATCTCAAGTATGCACTCTGAAATTTTACAGGGATTTATCAAGCAAGCCGAAGATTGTCTGCCGACCGTGCGCGGCGGAATCTTGGTTTGCGCCCGGCAGGGAAATACTTTTGGCGAATTGAACAACGCGCTTCGACAAATTACCGCGCTCAAAGAAGCGGCGGAAATTACGGAGTTGGACGAAATCGCCGCAATTTGCGCGGAACTCGAAGGAAAACTCTCTGTTTTTGCCGGTTTGAAACAGCCGATGACCGATAAACAGTCGCATCAGCTTCTGGATAAACTCACTGAACTCGAAGCGTTACTGGCGAAAATTCAATTTGAAACCGACGATTTTTCAGATAATATTGCTGATTTTATTGAAGAATCATTTGGACAATTAACGCTCGCCAATACGGAAAAAGATTTTTCGCCGGAAACGCCGGATTTTGAAATTGACGACAATGATTTGACGGAAGAATCAGCCGCCGAAGACCAACTGGCGGACGAGGAAGAATTTGAGATAGACGACGAAATGCTCGAAATTTTCGCTCTTGAAGCCGAAGATTTAATCGGCAATATCAATCTCAATTTAGAAATTCTGGTTGAACAGCCGAACGACCGCGAAGCCCTGATGGAAATTCGCCGCAACGCGCACACGTTGAAAGGTTCGGCGGGAATTATCGGCTTGAAAAAACTTTCGGAAGTCGCGCATCGAGTCGAAGACCTGCTTGATTATCTGGCGGAAAACAACATCGAGAGCAATGAGAAAATTTTTGAATTGCTGCTGACTTCCACCGATTGTTTTCAGGCATTGGCAAGCGGAGAAAATTCCGAACAGCTCACCGGCAAAATCGCGCGCATTTACAACAATTTCGATGAAATTACCGCTTCTCTGCAAGGGAAAACGGAACAGCTTTCCGCCGTTTCCGAATCTGAAAATAATTCAACTGCCGAAGTTGCCCCAACAGTTGAAAAAAAGGAAACGGCGGAACCCCAAACGCCAAACGCCAATAATGCTTACCGTCCGGTGGTGCGCGTGTCGCTTGAAAAACTTGATGATTTAGTCAAAATCGTCAGCGATTTGGTCATCAGTCGTTCGGTTTTTGAACAGCGGCTGACCGAACTTGAACAGCAGATCAAAGAACTGCACAACAGCACGCGTCGTCTGCAAAGTTCGACCAGCAAATTGGAAACCGATTTTGAAGCGGATATGATGGCTGGGCAGAATCCGAATTCCAGATTCCGCGCTTCCAGTCTTCAGGCGAATTCGTCTTTTATCGCCGATTCCGCATCGCTTGATTTTGACACGCTGGAATTTGACCGCTACACCGAATTTCACCAGACGACCCGCGAATTGGTTGAAACGACGGGCGACACTTCCGCCATTAATACGGAACTGGATTTGCTGAAAAGCAATCTTGAGATGCTTTTTGAAAATCAACGCCGTTTGATTGAAGATATGCAGGACAAACTGCTGCGGCTGCGAATGGTTTATTTCGGTTCGCTTTCGATGCGTTTGCAGCGCACCGTGCGCGTGACGTGCGATGAGGAAGGGAAATCGGCTGAATTATTAGTCGAGGGCGAAAATCTCGAAGTTGATACGCAGATTTTGGACGCGTTAATCGAACCGCTGCTGCATCTGCTTCGCAACGCCGTCGCTCACGGCATCGAATCGCCGGAGACGCGCCGTCTGCTCGGAAAACCCGAAGAAGGAAAAATTTCTCTGCGCGTTTACAGTGAAGGAACGCATATCATCGTCGTTATTACCGACGACGGGCGCGGCATTTCCGTTTCCGCGCTCAAGCAAAAAGCCGTTCAAAACGGTCTGATGACCGCCGAAAAAGCGGATTCGCTGAGCGAAGAAGAAGCGTTTTCGCTGATCTTTCTGCCCGGACTGACAACCGCCGAAAAATTGAGCCAGATTTCGGGACGCGGCATCGGAATGAATATCGTCAAAACCGGAATTGAAAGACAATCAGGCACGGTTTCAATCACTTCGGAACCGCAAAAAGGCACGATTTTTACGCTGCGTTTGCCGATGGCTTTAGCCGTCACCCGCGCGCTGCTGGTCAAAGTAAACGAGCAAACATTCGCGCTTCCGCTGAATTTAGTTAAGCATATCGGCGAAATCTCCGCCGCGCATCTCGGCAAAGATAAAGGTTCGATTCGGCTTGGCGACGCGAATTACAGCGTTGCATATTTGAATGAACTTTTGGGAATGCCGTCCACGTTCGCCGCCGACGGCAAAAACATTCCGCTGCTGCTGATTGAAACACTGCAAAAGCGGTCGGCGTTAATCGTTGACGCGATTGTTAAAACGGAAGAAATTGTCATCAAACCACTGGGGAATCCGCTTCAAAATCTGGCGGAACTGCTCGGCGCGACGGTTCTCGGCAACGGAAGCGTCGTGCCGGTTTTGGATTTGATTTACCTGCTTAAACAAAAAAACCATAGCCCGCAGCTCACAGTTTACAATCCGGTCAATGTAAATCACGAAGAATCGCTGATTGCAGAAAGCGAAAACCAATCCAAAGTCCAAAGTCCAAAATCCAAAGTCCAAAAAATATTGATTGTGGACGACAGTCCGAGTGTGCGGCATCTGACATCAAATGTGATTAAAAACGCCGGTTGGACGACCGTCACGGCAAAAGACGGACTTGAAGCGTTAGAGATTTTGCAGGACCAAGGCGAACCGCCCGCCGTCATTTTGACCGATGTGGAAATGCCGCGAATGGACGGTTACGAACTGCTCGCGTCGCTTAAACGGCTGGAAAATCTGCGCGATATTCCCGTCATTATGATCACTTCGCGTGCCGGTGACAAACATCGCCAAAAGGCTTTGCGGCTCGGTGTTTCAGAATATCTGGCAAAACCTTACGACGACGCGACACTGGTTGAAAAATTAAAAAGTTTGATAGTAAACGGAAAATAGATTACCCGTCGTTACTTCTTTTGCGGCGGTTTGCTCGGACGAATCTCGACTTTGCTCGGCAGAGCGCGTTCATCCATATTAAGCAAATCCAAAACCGTTTGCGCGATGTCTTCTGGCTGCAACTGCCACGCTTTTTCGTCGGTCGGTTCTTGGTCGCCGAAATAGGTGTTGACCGAACCGGGACAAATATAGCTGAGTTTGATATTGTCCTGCCGAACTTCCTGCATCAATGCTTCGGAAAAACCGTTTAGTGCAAATTTTGAAGCGTTATACGCCGCCATTTTCGGATGCGCGTTCTGTCCGGCGAGCGATGAAATATTGATAATATAACCGCCGCCGCGCTTTTTTAGCAGCGGAATTGCGTAATGGCAGGCGTAGAAAACGCCGAACAGATTGGTTTCGAGCGTTTGCCGAAATTTCTCCGGCGGCATTTCTTCAATCGTCTGCCCGATAAAACCGACACCGGCGTTATTGACCAGAATATCCACGCCGCCGAACACCCGCGCCGCTTCGTCGAGCATCATTTTAACCTGCGATTCACTGCGAACGTCGCAAATTTCGCCCTCAACTTTACCGAATTCGGAAAGTTTTTTCAGCGAGTTTTTCAACTCCGATTTATCTCGCGCGCAAACGAAAACCTTTGCATTCGCTTTGAGTAAAGTTTCCGCAATCGCGTAGCCGATTCCCTTGGTGCCGCCGGTTATGACGGCGATTTTATTTTCTAAATTCATTATTTACCTTATTCGTCTTGTCTTTTCGATTTTCAAGTCGGTGAATTCTTCGGTTTCAACCGTCTTTTTCATTTTGTGACCGGATAATTCGCGGCGACTTCCTGCTTGCCAAAATTTTCCATAAAATAGTTACATCTCCCACGTTGTTTTTATCAACTATCCGAAAGACGACGATCACGTCATCTCTTTTATCAAAGGCGAACTCGTTGTAGGTCAAGCCTTTAACCGCGCGAAAATATTTGCCGCCGTAGGCAACCGAACGCAGCGCGAAAGTTGTATTTTCGACCGCGTAAAGACCGCGCCGGTATAAAAATCCGTCTTTTTTAATTCCTTCCAAAAAATCCTGATTAATCGCTTTGGCTTTCGCGTATTCGGCATCCGGCTGAAAATTTACCAAAAAATTCAGACCGCCAGTTTTCAAAGAAACCTTTTCCAGCGGAACATCGCCGATGTTGACAAAAATTCCCTGAAGCAGAACGCCGGATGCCTGGAAACTGTTTTCAGTGTAAGTTACATCTGCCAACCGCGGAAGGCGATAATTGTTCACGCGAAACGAATAAGAACTGCCCGCGCCCGGCATCGTATATTTCAAACATTCGTCGGTGGCGACAACGATTTTCGTGTTGTCGGAACACCCCGCGTCATTGATTAATCTCGTCAATCCTGTATTCGGCTGGCGAATAAATTCGGCGTATTTCGCCAGTAATTCCGGTTTCGGTTCCACCGCCTTCAATTCTTTTTTGGTCGGTTTCCGGTAAAGCGGTTCGATATTTTGCTGCAAAACCGATAATTGACCGAATGTTTGAGCTTCGCTGATGACAAATCCCGACAAAATTAAAAATATGAATGTAAAAAACTTTTTCATACTCTGCGATTTCATTAAAATATAATCAGTATTTTCGACTAATTATTGGGAAAAATAATCTCCGGCGATTTCCTTTCATCCAATTCCTTCCAGACAATCGTCAAGTTTCCGTCCACTTCTTTTCTGATAATGCGAAAGGCAATTATGACATCTTTTCTTTCATCCCGATCTACCGTTTGAAACTTGAGTTTCGTTTTATATTCGGCATTATTCAAAACTTTGTCCAAGCCCTTTTTTTGCACGCCGTAAGCGATAACGCGCATCAAATAAATTTCGCCGATTTTGGCTTCAACACTTCTCGAATATATATAACCGTCCGATGCTGTTCCCGCGCCGATTTGATCGTATTGTTTTTTAACTTCCGCCGCTTTTTCGGCAGGCTTAAAATCAACCAAAAATTTCGCGCCCCTGCTTCCCAAAGATACGTTGTCCAATGAAAAATTGCCTAATTTCACCAAGATTCCCTGCGATAAAAAACCGTCGGTGATAAGCGCGCCGTCTTTCAGCCAAAGATCGAAGACTACATCGTCCGAATAATCTTTTTTGCGAAAAGAATAAAGCCACGTTCCCGGAAAGATATTTTTGCATCTTCCGTCAATGTAAACGACTCCGTTTGAAAGACAATTATTATCGGAAAAAAGTCGAAAAATTCCGGTGCGCGGCTGTTTCAAAAAATCTTCAACCAAAGCCACATCCGCCGCATCCGGCGCGGTCAATTTGTTGCGTGCTTCTCTTTCTTTTTTGCTCAAAATAAAACTTTTGTTCAAAGGCTCGCGTTTGAATTCGGTTCTGTTTGTGCGGCTGTTTTTTTGTAAATTGTCGAGAAATTGTCTTCTTTGGTTTAAATCTCTTTCCTGTTGTATCCGTAAATTTTCCGCTTCCTGTCTGCGTCTAGCGGCATCAGCTTCGGCGTTCTGCGGATAAACAAACACTGAAAAACCGCATAAAAACACCAGAGTTATTAAAATTTTTTTGATATTCATTTTTTACGCTCTTAAAATTTCTCTCGTAAAATCTCGTTGACAATTTGCGGATTTGCCTAGCTGCCGCGAAGCCTTCATCGTTTGCCCGACAAAAAAACCGAGCAGTTTTTCGTTGCCGCTGCCATAAATTGCAACCTGCGTTCGATTATTTCTCGATAATTGGTAGATTTTATCCAATTCTTTTTTATCAGTTTGACAAGTTAATATCTTAAAGTTTTGAATTTTTATTTTATATCGGATAATTTGTCGCCCTTGTCAAAAACGATTTGGGGCGCATTTCGACGTTCTAATTCCTTCCAGAGAATTGTAATAACGCCGTTTTCGGTATTTCTGACAATCCGAAAAGCAATGGTTAAGTCAACCCGCCTATCAACTTCATTTGCCATTAAAAATTTGTCAAACTTATTGTTCTCTCCGTATTTGTTCTGCAAAAAATTATTGAGTTTGCTGCGATAAGCGACTATTCGCATTCCGTATGTTGCGTTTTCGGCAACTTTCACTTTTTTTGAATAAACATAGCCATCTGAAACAAACACATTTGCAAATTGGACATACTGTTTTCCCGCTTCAGCCTTGTCATTTGAAGGTTTGAAGTCATTTAAAAATTTCATTCCGTCGCTGGTCAGTGAAAGGCTCTCCAATGGAACATCGCCTAACGGAACCAAAATTCCCTGTGAGAGAAAACTCTATCGGAAATCAGGTATTTTTCGCTAAATCTGATGTCGGAAAAATCAGCCTTGACGTGATTTTTTAGACGAAACGAATAAGCCCAGCTTCCCGAAACGAAGTTTTCACAATCTCCATCGGTGCGAATTATATTTTCTGATTCGCAACCGATGTCTGGGAAAAGGCGAAATAATCCTGTATTTTTCTGCTGAAGAAAATCTTTGTATTTCACCAAGTCTTCCGCGTTCGGGGTGAGAATTTTGCTAATTCTTGCTTTTTCTTTTTTGGTTAAAGGTTTTATCTTCGGAGAATGATCTTCATTAAGTTTGTCCTGATGTTGACTCAAGGAATCATTCATTAAACCATGTAGATTGTTACTCCGGTCATCCAAATCACGTTCTCTGTTTTGTCTGTTGATTTCATCCTGTCGCTGTTGTTCTGCAGTCCCTCTTGGAGCTTGAGAATTTCCGGTAAAAGAAAATATGCAGACAACCATAAACATATAGATTGATTTTTTAAGGTTAAGCATTTCGATCTCTCCTAAAAGCAATTTTAAAGTCTATTTTTCAAGATTTCATTAACAATTTTCGGATTCGCTTTGCCGCCCGAAGCCTTCATCGTTTGCCCGACGAAAAAACCGAGCAGTTTTTCGTTGCCGCCGCGATACGCCGCAACTTGATTTTGATTTTTTTCGATGATTTCGTCAACGATTTTTTCGATTGCTGACGAATCTGAAATTTGCTCGAAACCTTTTTCTTTGACGATCTCATCGGCGGTTTTGCCCGTATTGAACATTTCTACGAAAACTTCCCGCGCCTGATTATTGTTGATTTTGCCGGTGCTTAAAGTTTTGATTAGCTCCGCGAGATGCTCTGCGGAAACCGGCGAATCGGGAACCGTTTTGCCGGAATTGTTGAGTTCGCGCGTTAAATCGCCCAAAATATAATTTGCCGAAACGCGCGGATCGTTCGACGCTTTTGCCGTCTGTTCGTAAAATTCCGCCAAACTTTTGTCGCCGACAAAATGCGACGCGTCGTCAAACGATAAATCATAGTCGCTCATCAAACGGTCGAGCATCGCGTCGGGAAGTTCAGGCATTTCCGCTTTGATTTTTGCGATAAATTCGTTTGAAACCGTCAGCGGCTGTAAATCGGGTTCGGGAAAATAGCGGTAATCGTGCGCGTCTTCCTTCGAACGCATAATCCGCGTGCGGTTGTTTTTTTCGTCCCACAGACGGGTTTCCTGATTGACCGTTTCGCCGCCCTCGTGCGCTTCGATTTGACGTTCGATTTCATATTCAATCGCTTTCTGCATAAACCTTACGGAATTGAGATTTTTCAGTTCGACTTTGGTTCTAAAACTTTCCTCGCCGATTTTTCGCACGGAAACATTCGCTTCGCAGCGCAGATTTCCTTTTTCCATATCGGCATCGGACGCGCCGACCCATTGCAGCACGCGGCGAACGTGATTGACGTAATCATACGCCTGCCACGACGTGCGAAAATCCGGCGCGGTGACGATTTCGCCGAGCGGCGTTCCGGCGCGGTTCAAATCAATATATGAATATTTATCCACGTCCGGCAGACCTTCGTGAACATTTTTGCCCGCGTCTTCTTCGAGGTGCATCCGCTCGATGCGAATCGTCATCGGTTTCCATTCCCGCGCGTGTCCGCTCTCGTCGCGCTCCGCCGTCAAAATCGTCAATTCGCCGTTCGACGAAAAAGGTTTATCGTATTGCGAAATTTGATAACCTTTCGGCAAATCCGGGTAAAAATAATTTTTACGCGAAAAAATCGAAGTTTCATTGACATTCAAACCGAGCGATAACGCCGCCTTCGCGCCGAGTTCGACGACTTTTTCATTTAAAACCGGCAACGCGCCCGGCAGTCCGAGACACACCGGACAAGTATTGGCGTTCGGTTCATCGCCGAAATTTGCCGCGCAGCCGCAGAAAATCTTCGTCTCCGTCGCAAGCTGCGCGTGGATTTCCATTCCGATAATTGCTTCCCAACCGTTTTTCATAAGTTTTTCAATAGTAAAAAATAAAACGCGAACTATGATTTAATCATAATTCGCGTTGGTTATAAACTCAACAGAGTTTGCAGAATTCGGTTGATGGTTAAATTTCGGTGAGATTTTACACGTCTAATTAGTGCGCTCTTATTCCGCCAGAACCCACTGAAATTCCGACACCGCCGCCCACTCTGATGCCGCCGCCCGTTCCAAAACCGCCTCTAAATCCTCTGCCGGTATTGATTCTGACACCGTTCGTATTGATGCGAACTCCGCCCAGCGATGAAAAAGGCGTTCCCGGAGCTATAGTGTTGTAGTAGCCTCCGCGTCCAAACCGGCGATAATTGTAGTTGTAACCATTTGAATAACCGTAATATGGATAACCGCCGTAATAACCGCCCACATAACCGCCGTAGTAGCCGCCGGAAGAGCCGTTTCCGTAATATGAACCCTGATTATTGTTGTAAAAAGCCTGATTCTGAGCCTGCTGATATTCATCCGCCCGCTGCTGTTGTTCGCGGATATAATTTTCTCTTTCCAATCTTGCCGAAAGCGCGGACAGGTTTTTGCTGTCCTGTTCGCGCTGTTTTTCTAATTCTTCAGGCGACGGAAAACCCATCTTTGCATAGTTTTCGCGGTAGTCGTTTTCAGCCGCCAGCCGTTTTTGTCGAAACTTTTCCAAATCGGCATTCGTAACGGTTTTTCTCACCGTCTGCGCTGACGCAAATCCGGCGGCGAGAAAAATAGAACACAAGATAAACAACAACTCTTTTTTCATAAACTTTTCACCTCTCTAAAATTTTCAAATGATTATAACACACACTTTCGGCAAAAAAGCTATGAAAAATTTCAGCAGATAACTAAAAACTAAAACCCAAACCACCGCGTCCGGTTCTGCCCGCCGTGCGGAAACCGTTTTCAAAATAACCATAGTCAAATAAATTTTCGATTGTTCCGAAAACGCGGAGACGCAGTTTTTCACTTTTCAGCGGAATTTCGTAACTGCCCGTCAAATCGGCGCGGCGATTGCCGTTAAAGCGATAAACATAAGTTCCGTAAGTCGTGTTGCTGAAAATCGGCGCGAGATAATCGCTCGCGGCGAGAAAGTCAAAATTGGCGGTCAGGCGTTTGAATCTCTGCGTCGCGTTGAGCGTGAACTGATGCACCGGAATGCCCAAAGTTCGCAAAATACGACTTCCCGCAACCTGTGGCGTGCGCTGGTCGCTGTTGGTAAAAGTGTAGGACGCGAAAATGTCGGTGGAATTAGTCGCTCTGACTTTTCCGCTGAATTCCGCGCCGCGCGCGATGCCGCCCTTGGTGTTCAGATACCCGCCGAACGGTCGCGTCGTCGTGCCGATATTGGTGACGACATTGCCGTAACCGATGGTGTCAATTAGCTTTGTATAAAAATAAGTGGCGGAAAGTTTGGCGCGATTTCTGAATAAGTTTTGCTCCGCGCCGCCGTCAAAAGCGACGGTTTTTTCGGGCTGCAAATTCGGATCGCCGAGCGCGACGAACGACGGTGTGCCGAAACTGCTGTAAAACGTGCCGAAGCGTTCATAAAGCGACGGCACACGGTAGCCGTTGCCGATGTGAACGCGGATTTTCGTCCCGGTTCTGTTGAAAAAATACGATGCCGAACCGTCAAAAGTGTACGCGTTCGGTGGATTTTCAAGCGTCAAATTTGTGTATGGCGCGTTATTCAAACTGAATTTTGGCGTTTTTAAATCGAAAAACTGAACACGAAAACCGCCCGCGATTTGCAGTTTGTTATTGAGAAAGGTCAGCAAATCCTGCGCGTAAAGCGTATTGCTCGATTGGAAGGCGCGGGCAAAAAAGTTACCGCTGCCGGACGGCGTAAAACCGTCGTTGCCGTATTTTTCGTGTTCGTATTCGTAACCGGCGGTAATCGTGTTGATGCGGTTCGGTGTCCAGTTAAAATGACCGTTCGCCGTTTGAATCAAACCTTTGAAAACACTGGTTGAAGCACTTTGAAACCCGACTCCGCGCACGCCGTTGTTGTTTTTACGCTGCGTTCGCAAGCCGGAATAATATCCCTGAAAAACCAAATTATCGGTGAAAGTCTGCGTTAAAACGATTTGACCGTCGAAAAATTGCGATTTCTGAACATTGTCGGGATCATTCGCGTCGGGGATAAAATTCGCGCCGCCAAAATTCAAGCGCGAAATGGGCGTTCCGGCGGCGTAATTATTCAGTTCGGCAATCGAAAGCGGCACGGCGTTGATAATCGTCGTGTTGGAGGCGGGCAAAATTCCGATGGTGTCCGGGCTGGAATTAAGATTGACGGAAGCGTCGGAGACGTAAACGCGCCCGGAAATATTCGTTTTGGAAAACGGTCGGTAATCAATTCTGCCGTTAAAATTTGTATTGCGCGCGTCGTCGTCGCCGTCAATACCCTGCGAAAAAACGGTGCGCGAGATGCCCATTGTGAAGCCGAACTTATCAACGCCGTCAGACAAATTGCCGCGAAATCTTTTCAGACCCAGACCGCCGCCTTCGCCGAGCAGCGAGCCGTGAAAACCGTTTTGCGGTTCCGGCGTTCGCAAATCCAACACGCCGCCAATTGCGTTGGTGCCGTACAGCGAACTGCCCGAACCGCGCAGAACTTCGACGCGGCTGGTGTCGGTCAGGACAAAATCGCTCAAAAATGCCGAAGCGTCGCCCGTAATCGCCGAAGCGTCGCGGAAACGAATGCCGTCGAGCAAAACCGCCGTGTCCTGATTTCGCAGCCCGCGCGTTTTAATATTCGCCGTTCTGCCGAAACCGCCGAGCTGCTGAATGCGAAAACCCGGAATCGTTCGCAGCGCGTCGGTCAGCGAAAATTCGTTGCGATCTTTGATTTCCCGCGCTCCGATGATGTTGACGGTTTTTGAAACATCGGCAATCGGCTGCGAAATCCCGGACGCGATTTTCACATTAACTTCTTCTCGAATCGGTGAATCTATCAAAGTAAAGCTGCCGTTTGCGACCCGCGCCGGACGACTTAATTCACTGCCGCCGGCATCGAAATAAACGAGCCGATATTCCCCGTCCGGCACATTTTCAAAAATATAATTTCCGTTGTTATCGGTTTTTGTCGTAATTTCCGCTTTATTATTTTGCTGCGAAACGAGTTTAATCGGAGTGTTGGCGACTATTTTTCCGTCGTCCGTCAGTTGTCCGCTAAACGCCGCGCTTTGCTGCGCTGAAATGCCAATTGTAAAAAAACAAATCAAACTCAAAATTTTTATAATTTTCATATTTTTCCTTTTCCGCCCATCGCGGAAGTGGTTTAATTTTTTAACAAACGAACAAAGTTCCCGACTTTGAAAGGGGAAAGGTTGGAGGATAAGGGACAAAAATTTTGATTTTATCCCTTATCCTTTATCCTTTCGATCACGGTTGCGTGGGCAGTCGCGGATTTGCGCCGCGTTCCTCTGGGTCGTTTGTCAACTAATCAAGAATTACCGATTACGAATGAAATAATATTCGTAATTTTAATAAAGCATTGTAATTCTCACCTTTTCGCTCACCGGATTGGCATCCAGCAAGACTTCGACGGCGAAAACTTTGATTAAATTTTCGCGTGTTAAAACTGTTTCCGGCGCACCGTGCGCCAGAATTTCGCCGTTTTTCAGCAGCAAAATCTCATCGGCGAATTCCGCCGCGAGATTCAAATCGTGCGTGATGATAATCGCCGAATATTCGCTGTTCCGGCATCTTTCGCGGACAACGCGGAGCAACAGTGCCTGATGCGACAAATCGAGATTGGTCGTCGGTTCGTCAAGCAGCAGAATTTTCGCTTCCGTCGCTAACGCCCGCGCTAAAATTACTCGCTGGCGTTCGCCGCCGGAGAGCTGGTTCATTAGACGATTTTCATAATTTGTCAGGTCGCAAATTTCCAAACAATCACGCGCGATCTGTAAATCTTGCGGTGTTTCCCAGCCGAAAGTTCCGCCGTGCGCGAAACGTCCGGCTAGCACGAAATCTGAAACCGTGACGGGAAATTTAGTTTCGTTTTCCTGCGCGATGACGGCGATTTTCCTGGCAATCTCGCGGCGCGAATAGTTTTTCAACGGCTTTCCGTCCAGTAAAATCTCTCCCCGCGACGGCGGCAAATTTCCATTGAGCGATTTTAAGAGCGTCGTTTTTCCCGCGCCGTTCGCGCCGACGATTGCCAGCATCGCGCCGCGCCGCAAGTTGAAAGAAATATCTGTGACGATTTCGCGCGCGCCGTAATTTATTGAAATATTTTGAACTTCCAACATTTTTATTTCTTGAGCAAATAAATAAACAGCGGCGCGCCGATCAGCGCGGTAATCGCGCCGACCGGTAATTCACGCGGCGCGATGGCGACCCGCGCCACCGTGTCGGCTGAAACGACGAAAATCGCTCCCGCCAGTGCCGAAAACGGAATCACTAAACGGTTGTCGCTGCCGATTGCCAGACGAACCAGATGCGGCACGATCAGCCCGACGTAACCGACCGAACCGCTCGCCGCGACCGCCGTGCCGACCAGCAGACTCGAAGTCGCAAAAACCGCGAGCCGCGTTTGCTTGACTTCCACGCCGAAATCAAGTGCGTCGCGTTCGCCGATCATCATCAAATTCAACGCCCGCGCGTATTTCGTTAAAATAATCGCGCCGACGATGACGGCGGCGAAACTTAAATAAAAACCGTTTTTCGTCGCCTGCGACAAATCGCCGAGCAGCCAGAACGTAAAACTGCGAAGTTTCGCCGCGTCGAGCAGGGAAGTCAGCAAAACGATAATTGAGGACAAAAAAGTCGTCACGATCACGCCCGACAAAACAAGCCGTTCGACGTTCATTCCGGCGCGGCTTTTCGCCATTTGATAAACGACGAAAGTTGCCAAACCCGCGCCCGCAAACGCCATTACAGGACGCGCGATTTCAAACTGCGTGAAAAAAACGAAAGCGAGCATCGTTCCCAACGCCGCGCCGTTGGAAACGCCGAGCAGATAAGGTTCCGCCAGCGGATTTCGCAAAAGCGACTGTAAACTCGCGCCCGCCAACGCCAGACTTGCGCCGACCGACGCGCCCAATAAAATACGCGGCAGACGAATATCAAACAGAATCGTTTGCTGCGGTTCGCTCAGATCAAAAAACGAAAGTTTTTCGCTTCCCAAAAGCGCGGCGATAAAAATCGCCAGTCCAAGCGCGCAAATCAACACGACACCGAAGCGAATCGCTTTTGATTTGGAATCCGGCATTAGGAGCTTGCCATCTGGATTTGGGGATTTCATTGAAAACTTTCCGGGTGCAGAGCGCGCGCGATTTGTTCGAGCGCATCAACGATTCTGGGCGACGGACGCGAGATCAGATCGGCGTTGACCCGAAAAATCTGATTGTTTTTTACTGCCGGAGAATTTTTGAAAACTTCGTTCGGTTCTTGATTATCCGGGCTGTCAGATAAAATTATCGCGTCGGGATTCAACGTCAAAGCCGTTTCCTTGCTCAGTTTAGGATATGCCGTCGCCACATTTGACGTGACGGAAATCGCCTGCGCGCGGTTGATTAAATCGTTGATAAACGAATCTTTACCGACGGTAAAAAGCGGTTCTTTTGAAATTTGCAGAAACACTTTAGTTTTCGGAGCGTTTGCGGTTTGCGTTTCAACATCGGCGACGCGCCGTTTCAAATCCTCAACGACCTGCCGCGCTTTCTCATTTTTATTGAAAATCTGTCCGATTTGGTTGATGCTTTTGTAAATGTCGTCGAGACTGTTGGGATTGGTGACAAAAACCGCGATGTTTTGCGCGGCGAGCTGGGCGGTAAATGTTTCGATTTGGGAAGCGGTTGAAACTAAAACTATTTGCGGTTTCAGCGCGATGATATTTTCAATGTTCGGATTGAGCGTGTCGCCGACCGATTGGATTTTTCGCGCCTCCGCCGGAAAATTATCGTAACTCGTTCTGCCGACGAGTTTGTCGCCCGCGTCCACCGCAAATGTTATCTCCGTCAAATTAGGCGCGAGCGAAACGGCGCGTTCGACGGTTGCGGGAATTTTGACTGCGTGACCTAAATCATCAGTGATTTCGTGCGTCGGCTGGGCAATCGGCGGATCAATCGCCGCGCTTCGACAGCCGGAAAGCGTCAGAAAGACGGTTAGAAAAAGCGATAAACTTTTCAGGTAAAACCGCGCCGCCGCGAAATAAATTTGTTTTCGATTAGTTTTTCTCAAAATAAAAAGCCCTGCCGGAACTTGTTTCAAAACATCAAAAGCAAGCACAGACAGGACTTTCTACCAATCAAAATAATAAATCAAAGGAGAAAACCCGTTCAGCCAAACGTCCTGACGCGAGACGTGTTTCGGCTAAAAAACTTTGGATAGGCTACCAGACTTTCATAATTTCAGATTTTAGATTTTAGATTTCAGACTGTTTTAATCAATCTAAAATCTAAAATCTAAAATCTAAAATCTTTTCACTGTGGCGCGACCGTGCGGGATTTCCACCCGCTTTCCCTAAATCGTTTTCCGTATTGAAAGCGATTCCAAAGCGTTTTAGAATGAAAATATCAAACACCAAGTATTGTTAAACCTCTGTAACTTGGTGAAAGCAACTTAACACGCTTATCGTGAAAAGTCAAAAATCCAAAGTTTTCGGCTTGGTATGCTTGAAATTGAACATCTTTTACGACTATTCTGAAAAATGAAAATGAATCAAATCTTTACAGACACTATGGCACAATACGAAAACGTGGTGGCGGTGATTTTGGGCGGCGGCGCGGGAACGCGGCTTTTTCCCCTGACGAAGGAAAGAGCGAAACCCGCCGTTCCGCTTGGCGGAAAATATCGGCTGGTTGACGTGCCGATTTCCAACTGCATCAATTCCGGCATCACTCAAATTTTTATTTTGACGCAATTTAATTCCGCGTCGCTGAATCGTCATATTTCACGCACTTACCGTTTTTCGAGTTTCTCAACCGGCTTTGTCGAAGTTCTCGCCGCCGAACAGCGGCACGATTCGCCGGAATGGTTTCAGGGAACGGCGGACGCGGTGCGGCAAATGATTCCGCACATCCGTGATTGGCGCGTGAACACCGTTTTAATTCTCTCCGGCGATCATCTCTACCGGATGGATTATCGCAAATTTCTCGCCAAACATTTTGAAACGAAAGCCGATGTGACGATTTCCGTAATTCCGTCGAGTTCCGAAGACGCGACCGGCTTCGGTCTGCTCAAAACCGACGACACCGGACGAATTATCGAATTTAAGGAAAAGCCGACAGGCGACGCACTGGAATCAATGCGCGTTGATACGACGCGTTTCGGTTTGACCGCCGAAGAATCGGAAAAACGTCCGTATCTGGCTTCGATGGGCATTTATGTTTTCAACTATGAACGGCTGATCGAACTGCTCGACGAAGACGCGGCGCGCTTTGATTTCGGCGGCGAAATAATTCCGTCGGCGATTGAAAAGCTCAACGTGCAGGCACATCTTTTCAAGAGTTACTGGGAAGACATCGGGACGATTCGGGCGTTTTACGAAGCCAATCTCGATTTATCCGCGCCGCTGCCGAAGTTTGACTTTTTCAACACCGACGCGCCGATTTATACGCGCAGCCGTTATCTGCCGCCGTCAAAACTGCACGACTGCGACATTAGCAATACGATGGTCAGCGAGGGCTGCATTATGAACGGCGTTTATGCCAGAAACTCGATAATTGGACTGCGAAGCCGGATTGACAACGGCGTAAAACTCGAAAAATCAATTTTGATGGGCGCGGATTTTTACGAATCGGTTGATGAAATGAACAACAACGCCGCCGCGTTAAGACCAAATCTCGGCATCGGTGAAAACACCCGCGTGAGCCGCGCCATTATTGATAAAAATGCCCGTATCGGTCGCAATGTCCAGTTGGTTAATAAAGATAATGTGGAAATGAAAGACGGCGAAAACGGCTGCTACTTTATTCGGGAAGGCATCATTATCGTGCCGAAAAACGCGATTATTAAAGACGGAACCGTCGTTTAGTAAAATAAAAATACTATATCAAGCTGATAAATTATACTGAACCAGTTAAAACGATTGTGGTGCAATTTGATCTCAAGCGATTAAAAAGAGAGGGATGAATAAAACTTGTCGTTTTATTCATCCCTCTCTTTTTGAATAAGCGTCTAACTCGGTGAAATACTTTTCACCAAAAGTTTAAAAGCTGAAAGCGATGAAATTCACGTCGCCGGTGTCGGCATTGAGCGCGATTACTTTCGTCGCTTCTCGGAACCGCCAGCGTTTCGCCGTCGCTGCGATCACATAACTGTCACCCGCCGCCACGTTCTCAAACCTGTAATACCCAAACGCCGTGCTGATCGCCGTCCGCCGGTTGCCGTTCGCCTCCGTCAGCGTGATGACCGCTCCGGCAATGCCTCTGCCGCCGCTCGTCAGAATGCGTCCGCTGATCGTCGCTCCCGCCGCCGTCGCTCCGCTGATCGTGATCGTTCCGCCCGTGTAGGTCGGCTGCGTGATCGGCGTGTTCGGATCCACTCCCGATGCCTTTCTCCGCGCCGGCGTGTCCGTAAACGTGATCGGGGTCGTTCCCGCTGGCGCGCCTGATGCCAACGTGAAGGTGACATTCACCAAAGCGATGTTGTTGCCTTCGGCAATCGTCCCGCCGCTGAATGACGTGACCGAGAAACCGATCTGACCGGGATTGTTGGTGTTGAAGACGACATCGCCGCCGCCGTTGCCGATTGCCACTTGCGGATTGGTCAGAATGGTCGAATCAAAAGCGATGCTGAAGGTGTAGCCCGCCTCGTTGCCGACGGTATCCACGCGAATCGGCACCACCAAAGTCGAACCGGGACTGGTGTTCTGATTATCCACGCGGAAAGCTGCCGGAGCCGCCAGCACGCCGTCTTTCGTGCGAATGAATGATTTGCCGGTGGTCGTCATCAATTTGTCGGAATTCGACAAACCTGACGGCGCGGCGGTGGAACCGGAAGACGGACCATTGGCAATTTGACTGCTGTCAGTTCCGACGGCGTAGCGGCGCGCCTGCTGAATGTCGTCGGCATCAACAAAACCGTCGCCTTCAGATGAACGCGGCGCGACATCGGCGCGCTGAAATTCGTTCGACTGATATGGCATATCCAAACCGATGGCAAAGCGGCGGCTCTGTTGAATGTCGCTGGCATCAACAAAACCATCGCCGCCCGGACGACTTTGAATGTCACCTTCGATTCCGGCAGAAACGAAAGCGGTGCAGGCGTAAGCGCGCGGAGTAATGATAATTGACCAGGAATTGAGTGTTCCGCCACCGACTACCAATCCTTGATCGGAAGTCAAAACCGTCCAGATGCCTTGGGTGCTTAATCCGTTGAAACGGTCTAATTGTCCGGCGGTATCGGTCGGAAAGCCTGCCGTCACCCATCCCGGCGAGTTGAAAACGGGCAGATAATCATCCGTATAAGGAGCCTGCGACGCGCTGGCGTTGAGCAGATCATTTGGCGCGGCGGCGGTTTGATCAATGACCGTATTGATAAAATTAACTCCGCCGTAGTCAATCAGACCGCCGGTCGCGCTAATCAAATCAGTTCCGTAACCGTCCGGCGATTTCAGTCCGACGGTGATGTCCGTCACGGAATTATGCAGCAGGCTATTGACTCTGAAATTGAGGTCGGCAATTTCATAATCGTCGGTAATATTCAGTTTATTGGTTACGCCGTTCGGCGTATTGTCGGGAATATTCAAGCCACCCGCAATCGTGCTGGTATAGGTAACAGGCGCGCCGACACCTGTCGGAGAACCGAGACGAATCGTGAAATCTTTTGTTGAAGTTCCCAGCGAACTGTTGGTCGTCAGCTTAAATTTCAGAGATGCCCCGCACGGCATATTGGGTGAAACGGTGAAAGTAAAAGTATCGCCGCTGGCGTTTCCCTGCGGCGCGATGGTCGGATAGACCGAGCTGTTGTCGGAAATACTCACACCGGAAGTTGAGGTCGTGAGAGTGGTTGTTATTCCGTTGGCGGCGGACGACGCGCGGCGCAGAGGGTTTTTTAGATTAACGGTCAGCTTAACCGTTTCGCCTGCGTCAACCGCGCCCGAACTGTTTCCCAAACCCGCCGTTCGGTCGTCAATCGTGATGCCGTTGACATCGAGATTCGGAGTTTGAAACGACTCTTTAATGCTCATATGTCCCGCCGCGTAGCCGAATATTTTGCCCAGCGGCGCGACGGCGTTGTAACCGAGACCGCGGTCGGCAAATCCCGCCCAGATTGAAAGTTCGTCGGCGCAGGCGTTGGTCGCGCAGTCGGCATCAATGAGCGCGTTGCGGGCTTGAATAAAACTCGGATCGGTCGGCGTTAATTTCAACGCGTCGGTAACAATTCCGAGCATTTTGGTATTTCCGGCGGCGACGTTTCCGTTCGCTCCGCTAGGATCGGCAATCACGCGGCTGCGGACTTCCCATAAAGTATTCGCCCATATTTCGCCGATATTGTGAACTTCCAGCGCGCCGTTTCTGCCGAAATTCAGCGGATTTGGCGCGATGCCGCCCGATTCGTCGTAAGTTATCTGATCTACATCCGCCCAAGTCAGCGGATTAACTTTATTGTCGGTGGAATAAGGAAAGCGGCGAATGCCGTAAACATAATTGTCCACATATCCGGGATTGAGTTTATAGGTCGCATACGCGCCCATCGCGTATTTGCCGTTCGGGTCGTCGGCGTTCGTATTGTTCAAGAGCGAAAGCGCGAAAAAATCGCTCCATCCTTCGCCCATTCCCGCGCCGACATCCCAGTTGAGACCCGCACCGTTGCCGATCAAACGGTTGCTCAAACCGTGGGTTAATTCGTGCAGGACGATTTCCGCGTCCAGTTCGCCGTCGCGGTCAATCGTCGGTCCGGTGAAGCGATACATTTGCATTCTGCCGGACGCGCCGTCGGGCGGCGTGGAGAAATTGGCGTTATTAACCCCGCCGACATCCTGCGCGTCGCCAAGTACGCGATCATTTTCGGCACCGCCGGTATGAAAATTAAAATTTTGAAAATTTCGAGCCGCTGGTGTGAAACCTAAAGCGTATAGTTTGTCGTGATAAAAATTGGTCAGGTAGAAAAGCTGCGTGATCGCGCCGCGCCGGAATTGGTCAACGCCAGCGATTCCATTACTGCCGTTGCCGGAAGCCGTCTGTCCGGCTTCCGGATCGCCGTTTTGCGGCGGCGGCAAATAGTTTGTCTGAAAATCGCGCGGATAAAAACCGAGAAAATCTCGATTTCGACCGTTAGCGTCAGGATTGCCCATCGGCATTCCCATTCCGTCCAAAACGCTGGCGGAATCGGTGTCGCAAACGTTGGTATCGGCATCGCCGGTGCGATCCAGACAGATAATCGCATTGTTGCCCTGCGTCTGATTTTGAGCCGCAGTACAGCCGCCGTCCTGACAATCATCAATCCAGCCGTCGGGACTCGCCGTCATATTCTCCGCCGCCAGCATACTGACGATGGTCGGGACAATTTTATCCGGCTGCGTTCCCGCGCCGATCAATGCCAACGAAGGCGACTGTGGCGAAGGGCTGTCAGCCGGAGTAAAACCGTCGGCTTGGACGTAAACTCTAAAACGGGCATCTTGCCGGGAACTCTCCGCGCGAATATTTTTACGGTAGAGCAGTGTGCCGTCCGTCGCGTCAATAATCGTATAATAATCGGCATCCGTCCCGAAAATAACCTGCGACCAAGCCGGAATCAAGATGCCGAGTGCCGTCGGAAAATAGACGATGCTGCTGTTTACCGTGTCCGTAATCGCCGGATTATTCACTTTAAGACGCGTTTTCAGGTTGTTCGGCTCTGAATTAATCGGTTCGATATTGGTCGCGTCGAGCTTCACGCCGACGCTTGCCATTGCCGACTGCAATGCTTCCTGCGGGGAAATCAAATTTACCGGCTCTGGAGCGTCAGCCGACGCATTCGGCACAAATCTGCCGATCGATTGAATCAAACGACCGTCACGATCAAGAATAAATTTCGTATCGCTCTGAAAAACAAACTGCCCCTTAACCGTTTGTTCAACAATGACCATTCGCATACCGCTGACTTCGCTGGAACTTTCGCCGACGAAAGTTAAATTGGCGATGTCTTCGTCACTGAATCCGTATAATTGTTTGTTCTCCTGAATAAAATTGAGAACGATAGTATTGCCGGAAACTCCCGGATTCGCTCCGGTTAACGAAGTTGCGCTCCGCAGAACCTCGATCGCGCCCGTCAGCGGCGAAATCGTCGCTTCGACCGTCGGATTGCTTTTGGTAAGACCGGCGATGCCCTCAATAATATTCGCTGTCTGCGCTTGACTTTTTTTCAATATTTCTGCAATACTGCTTTCACTACCGACAAATCTTTTTTGCAAAACTTTGGAAAGATTCTCCTGATTATTCAGGCGAATATCCTGATTAATATATCTTGTGGGTTTTTTCTCGATAATTGACGACGGCATCTCTTGCGCGCCTGATTTGACGACGATCAAAGATACGCCGCCGAGAAAAATTAAGACCAAAGCGACGCGAAAAACCAAATAATTATTTCGGCGGCTGCGCGAACCGATGTACTTTGTCTTGTTGCTGGCTTGTAAAATGGAAGTAAGACGTGAAAAAACTGGCATTTTAGATTCCTCCGTTAAAACAAATGGATGAAAGACGGGCTAAAGTTTGTGCTTTAATCCGTGGAAGCAGACTGGTTTTATTATTTTAGAAATCAATATTACGGACGGTTTTCGATGATTCAATGCCCAAAAAAGGGATTTTTGAATTCGGTTAAAACAAAAGTTTGTTATTTTTCAGTTCGCTGAAAAATAATTGACTAAATTTAGTCTAATAGTGGTAAGAAATACGAACTGGTCAGATAATGACATCATTTCGGCGGGAAATCAAAGCCGATTCTCTATCCGTGCCGTTTTTTTCGTCAATCTTTTTTTACAATCGTAATCAACCGCTGTCGAACTGCGAATAAAAATCGAAATATTCTTGAGTGTTCTAAAAATATTTGACATTAAAGTAAAAAAAGTAAAAGAAAAATGCCGGCAATACATTTCAGTATTGCCGGCATTTTTCTTTTTATCAATTCTCTTATTTTTTATCCTTTTTCCCTACGACATAACCATCGCGGGCGCGGACGACCGTGTTTTCCTGGTTGACGCGCACTTTTATTTTGCGTTTGCTGCCTTCTTTGCCTTCTTCTTTCGGATAGTAACCGAGACTGTAATATTCGCGCAGTTCGGCGGCGATGTTGGCGAACGCCTGCGTCAAATTAATCGCTGTGCTTGCCTGGTAGAGTCTGCCGCCGGTGCGGTCTGCCAAACCCTGCAAATACTCGTCGGCACGGCGATAATCTTCGCGGGAAGTTCCGTCGCCCGGAATGCCGCTCGGCGCACTGCTGCCGGGAATGCCGCCGCCCGGAATGCCGTTTCGGTCGGTTGTTCCGCCGCCGTTCGGTGTACCGCCTCTGCCGGGAATGCCTCCTCCGGGCATCCCGATTCCGCCGGTCGGAAGCGGGAAGGGAAACGGACTTTTGGTTTGTGACGGAATCGAACCCGGCTGGTTTGGGGGAAGCGACAGCGGCTTGTTTTTCATCGCCTGCACCTGGTCGTAAGTATCGTATTGAACCGGATAAATCAGCACATCGGCTTCGAGCGCGTCGCTTAAATTGCCCAAATCATTGGCGCGGCGGCTCGTTGTGTCAACGCCGTCGGTGAACAACACGATTGCCTTGCGCCCGCCGATTTTATTGAGTTTTTTATTGATGACAAAATCAATCGCTTCGTACAGACTGGTTCCGGTGGCGGAAATGCTTGTTCCCTGAATCGCCCGCTGCAAAACGTCGCGGTCGCTGGTCGGCGCGGTTAAAACGTGAACTTCGCCGTCGAAAGAGACGACCATTACCTTATCATCTTTGCGAAGCTGCGCGATAAAGGACATCGCCGCCTGATGGATTTCTTCGATTTTGAACGTGGTGGAATAGCTCATATCAAGCACCAGCGCAACGGTGAACGGCTGCTGTTCGTTGGAAAAATAAGCGATTTCCTGCGGGACGTTATTTTCAAAAATCTGAAAATTTTCCTGATTCAAACCGCTGATAAATCTACCTTTGCGATCCAGTATTTTGACCGGAACGGAAACGACTTTCGTATCAATCTTGATTACGTCTTCGCCGCCGTCAACCGAATTTTCCTCCTGGATCTCGGCTTTTTCCGCTGCTATCGGTCGGATATTGGTCGTATTCGGCAAATCTTCGGGATCGGTAATTTTCGCGGGCGGCGGAGTCGGGTCGGTTTGAGTCTGCGGCGGACGCTGGTTGGCTTTTCGACTGTCGGCTTCAACCGGCGGACGACGCGATTGAGCAAAAACTATATTAAAGCTCAAACATACGACTGCCAAAAAAACGCCGGTCACAAAGTATTTTTTCATATCGAAAACCTCAACCCGTCCAGACCAAAACCAAAACTAAGATAGTTTTTGACTTACAATTATTTTCCCGCAACTTTGTTTTCGTTTTCGCCGACGATGTAGCTGTTTTTCGCCCGCACTACCAGATTCGGGCGTTTAACGCGAACTCGAATTTGCTTACGTTCGCCCTTTTGCCCGACCGCTTCCGGGTAATAGCCGAGCGTATATTGACGGCGCAATTCTTCGGCGATGCCCGAAAATGCCGCGTCTAAATTATTGTCCGCATCAGCTTCAAAAATTCTGCCGCCGCTGTATTTTGCCAAATCTTCCAGATACAAATGACCCGTTTGATTCTCTTCACGACTTGAACCTGAACCGCCGCCGCCGCGCGGAAATCTGCCGCCGCCGCCTCTGCCTCCGTTATTGTTGTCGTCAATAATTATTCCGCCTAGAATATTGCCAAGAATTCCGCCGCCGCCGCCGCCGCGCCGCCGCGGATAACGCGGATAACCGCCGCCGCCGCCAAATCCGCCGTTGGTTGCTGAATAGGTATCATAATGAATCGGGTAAAACAACGCGTCGGCTTCTTCGGTTTCGCGCACGGTGCTTTGATAAGTTGCCCGCCGCGAAGTAGTGTCAACGCCGTCGGTGAACAAAACAACCGCTTTGCGTCCTTCAATGCCGGCTAATTGCTGATTGATAACGCTGTCCACCGCTTCATAAATACTCGTTCCGTCGCCGAATTCAGCTTGTCTGATCGCATCGCGCAAAACGTTGCGATTGTTGGTGGCGCGGCTTAGAATATGAACGCGCTCGTCAAAAGAAATAACAATTACTTTGTCTTCGGTTCGCAATTGATTGACAAACGAAATCGCGGCATTTTGAATTTCATCAATTTTATACTGCGTTGACGGACTGACATCGAGCAGCAGAACAACGGTGAAAGGAACTTCGACCGAACCGAAGCTGTCAATTTTCTGCTCAACGCCGTTCTCAAAAATCTGAAAATCTCCTTTTTGCAGACCGGAGATAAATTTGCCGTCGCGGTCAAGCACGGAAACGGGAAATGTGACCAGATTGGTTTCGATGCGAATCACTTCGTCGGCATCAGTCGGCGTATCCGCGCTGGAATTCTGCGTCTGATTATTTTTTTGATCGCCGATTAAAACTGGCGGGCGTTTATCCTGATTTGAAGAATCGTCCTGTGTCGGCGGCGGTGTCGGCGCAGCTACAACGCGCGGACGCGAACCGCGCTGGGCAAATGTTGAAATCCCTAAAAGTCCGAAACAGATTAATACAAACAAAAATTTTTTCATTTTTCGATTCTCCAAGCTCAACCGTCATACTTTGGGAAAGCAGATTTTTGATTAAAAATATTTAAGTTTAGATGCCTGAGAGATCGAAAAAGACGAAATCAAAAATAAAACTATCTCTCGTTCAAAATCGCTGCGGCGAGTTCGTGAAATCTGCGCCGAGTCGAATTAATATTGACGAACGGCAATTCGCGGGCGTGTGTGCGATTGTTCAGAAGTATAAAAATCCGCTCGCTTTCCGGTTCGATCCACAGCGAAGTTCCGGTGAAACCGAGATGCCCGAAACTGTCTCTGCTCAACGCCGAACTCGCCGTCGAATCTTTCGTTTCGGCGAGCTGAAACCCAATTGAACGCGCTTCGTTCAAACCCGGCGTAAAATTGGTGCGGAACAGTTCGCACGTTTCCGGTTTTAGCAGCGTCGTCTGATTCGCCAGAAATTGCTGCGCGATTTTGAATGTTTCTTCAGCCGTCGAAAAAAGTCCCGCGTGACCGGAAACGCCGTTCATAAAATAGCAGTTCCCATCGTGAACTTCGCCCCAAATTTGATAATCACGAAACTTGTCAGAACCGTCTGCGTCAGCGGGCGGCTTCACCGTCGCATCCAAATATCCCAACTCAACGCAAGTGTTTTTCTCAAACTCGTTACCTTTTTCACTCGCCGCAATTCGTTTTTGTAGTTCTTTCGGTGGATTATAAAAAGTGTGTTTTAAATTTAAAGGCTCAAAAATCTCCGTTGGTGCAATTGTGTCTAAAGACTTACCGTAAATTTTTTCAAGCACAAAACCGAGCGTTATGAAGTTCAAATCGCTATAAATTACCTTTGAATCAACAGTATTTTCATTTGGGAATTCTGCAATAGTATTCATCAAAGAATGAGAACTGCTTGAAGTGGTATTAAAATAAAATGGTTTCCAAGCTGAAAACCCGGAAGTATGAGTTAAAAGATGCTGAATCTTGACTTGCAACTTATCTCTCATATGAAAATCGCTGAAATACTGATAAATTTTATCGGTAAAAGTTATCTCACCATTCTGAATCGCCTTCGCACACAGCAAACCCGTCACCAAAACCTTCGTCAAACTCGCCAAATCGTAAATAGTATCGAGTTTTGCTTCAATTCGTTCAGGTTCGACGACGGCGAAACCGAGCGCGTCCTGCAAGACGATTTCGCCTTTTTCCGCAACGAGATAAACCGCCGAGGGAAAATCTTTCGCGTCAATTCGGGATTGTAAAAATGCTGAAATTTGCTGAGATTTCATTTTGGGAAAACTTTATTCGCGTGTTCGTCAATTTTTTCTAAAACGCCCAACGCCAAACTTAGTGCGCGTCGCCCGTCGTGCGCGTTGATCGGCGGCGCATCATCATTAATTATACAATCTAAAAATGCCGTGATTTCGGCGCGAAGCGGCTCGATGTCGTTTATTTCCAGGCGATTAACCGAAATTCCCAAAAGCGGATGAATCGCGTTCGGCGCAAGACTGGTGATTGACGCGAATTGCGTCGCGTAATCTAAAACTACGTAGGAATTGGTTTGATAAAAGCGCGTTTTGCGAATCTTTTCCGTGCCGATTCTTGACGCGGTAATATTGGCGACCGCGCCGTTTTCAAATTCGATGCGGGCGTTTGCCGCGTCAACTTTGTCGGAAATTACGGGAATACCGACGGCGCGGATCTCGGAAACTTTGACATTTTCGCCGACCAGCCACTGAATCGCGTCGAGATCGTGAATCATTACATCCAAAACGACATCAACGTCCAGACTGCGATTCGGAAACGGCGAAACGCGGTGAATCTCGAAATACAGCGGATTATCGACGTGCGGACGGAGCGCGACCATCGCCGGGTTGTAGCGTTCGAGATGTCCGACCATCAGTTTCGCGCCGGTTTTCTGCGCCGCCGCGATCATCAAATCGGCTTCCGCCAAAGTTTTCGCAAACGGTTTTTCGACCAGAACGTGAATGCCTTTTTCCAAAAATTCACAGGCGATTTCCGAATGCGTTTCCGTCGGCGTAACGACTGAAACCGCGTCAACTTTATCCAATAATTCGCGCCAATCGGTGAAATATTCGCAGGTATTTTTTTCGGCAATTAATTTCGCATTTTCTTCATTAGAATCGCACACGCCGACGAATTCGCCCGCGCCTTCGTTTGACAATTCCGCGTAATTCCTCGCGTGATGCTGTCCGAGTGAGCCAACGCCGATGACGGCGGTTTTTAGTTTTTGGTTTTTGGTTTTTGAGTCTTGATTGTCCATAATTGATTGTAAAAACTATTTCAGCGATACTTTACATTTTCATTGAAGATGTCGGAAAACACAAAAACTAAAGACGAAAAACCAAAAACCAAAAACCATGTTATTTGGATTTTATTGGCGTTTTTGACAATTTTCGTCTATTTTTTCGGCTTGACGATTCCGCTCGTCGGACCTGATGAGCCGCGTTACGCGCAGATTGCGCGTGAAATGCTGCTGCGCGGTGATTGGATCACGCCGAAACTCGGCGGGTTCGATTGGTTTGAAAAACCCGCGCTTTTATATTGGCTGCAAATTATTTCCTATAAACTTTTCGGCGTTTCAGAGTTTGCCGCGCGTTTCGGTTCGGCGATTTTCGGACTCGGAACGATATTCTGTTTGTGGATTCTCGGAAAATCAGTACAATGCAGAGTGCAAAATAATGTAGAATCTGGAATCTGGAATCTGGAATTCGCCAACTGGCTCGCACTCATCGCCGCCTCGTCGGTCGGTTTGATCGCGTTTTCGCGCGGCGCGAGTTTCGACATTATTCTGACGTTTCCGATCACGGCTGCGCTCGTTTCTTTTTTTATTCTCGACCAAAAAGAGGAAAAATCCGGCTTTGCTTTTTACTTTTCACTTTTCACTTTTTACTTTTTTATTGGTGTCGCGCTGCTCGCCAAAGGTTTGGTCGGCATCGTTTTTCCGTTTGCCATCGTCGGATTTTATTACGTTTTATCGTGGAAACTGCCGCATAAAAAAAATATTATCAGCTTGATTTGGGGAACGATTGTGAGCCTGCTCGCCGCCGCCGTCTGGTATGTGCCGATGTATCAAATCAACGGTTGGAAATTTATTGACGAATTCATTATCAAACATCATTTTCGCCGGTTCACCTCGGATGTTTATCAGCATCATCAGCCGTTTTGGTTCTTTTTTGTCGTTCTGCCGCTGATGACAATTCCGTGGCTGCCGTTCTTTTTCGCCGCAATCTATAAGTATTCCAGATTCCAGATTCCAAATTCCAAATCGAAGGACGCGGAAAAACTCGGCATTCAGCACTCGGCACTCAGCACTTTTGCCGCCGCGTGGCTGCTCGTGCCGCTCATTTTTTTCTCGTTTTCGGGGTCAAAACTGCCGGGCTATATTCTGCCCGCGCTGCCGGGCGCACTCGTTTTGACGGCAATTTACGTCGTCAAATTTATCGGGGAGTCGGCGCGGCGAAAATATGGATTGCAGTTTTTGGCGTTTGCGACGTTCGCCATCGTCATTTTGATTTTGCAGTTCGCCGCGCCGAAATATGCCGCCGAAGATTCGGTCAAAGATTTGGTCGCAGCGGCGAATGAAGATGGTTACGGATCGGAGAAAATCGTTAATCTTTACACTGTTTCGCACAATCTGGAATTTTACGCGCCCGACCGTCTCGTCCGAAATAACGACGGAACGCAGAAACGATTCGATGATTATTCAGTGCTGGTCAAAGATGTGAAAAACACGGCTGACGGGCGGATTTTGGTTCTCGTGCCGGAAAAAGATTTGGCGAACGTGCTGGCAGAAAATACTTCGGTCGAAACGGAAGTTTTGGGCGAAAACGGCGAACTGGCGATTGTTTTGGTGAAGAGTGAATAAATTAACTTACCTCAAAATTACGGAAAACAGCAAATTCAGTCAAATTTGCTGTTTTCCGCAGTCTAAATTCAAATATCAACTAACAACCGGTAATCCAAATTTTTAATTTCCGCCAGTCGGAGCGCGGATTGATTGTCCGCACTCCGACCAAAGATATTTTAATTTTCAAATTACCATTGATAGGTTATTTTTTTTCAGCAACGAAATTCACGGTATAATCGTTGGCATTAAGGTTCAACACCCGCGTCGGCTGTCCGAACGTGTAGCGTTTCGCCGTCGCGCCGATGACATAAGTTTGTCCCGCCGGAACATCCTCAAAACGATAGTAGCCGAAACTCGTCGTGACGGCAGTTCGGGTGTCGCCATCGGCATCCGTCAATGTGACATAGACGCTGCCGATGCCGCGCCCGTTCGCCGTCAGCACTCTGCCCGCGACCGCCGCTCCCGCCGCCGTCGCTCCGCTGATCGTGATCGTTCCGCCCGTGTAGGTCGGCTGCGTGATCGGCGTGTTCGGATCCACTCCCGATGCCTTTCTCCGCGCCGGCGTGTCCGTAAACGTGATCGGGGTCGTTCCCGCTGGCGCGCCTGATGCCAACGTGAAGGTGACATTCACCAAAGCGATGTTGTTGCCTTCGGCAATCGTCCCGCCGCTAAATGACGTGACCGAGAAACCGATCTGTCCGGGATTGTTGGTGTTGAAGACGACATCGCCGCCGCCGTTGCCGATTGCCACCATCGGATTGGTCAGAATGGTCGAATCAAAAGCGATGGAGAAAGTATAACCGGCTTCGTTGCCGACGGTATCCACGCGAATCGGCACCACCAAAGTCGAACCGGGACTGGTGTTCTGATTATCCACGCGGAAAGCTGCCGGAGCCGCCAGCACTCCGTCTTTTGTGCGAATTAAATTGCGAACCGGCAATCTGCCGCCGCTCGTCAGTTTGCCGTCACTCTGCGTGTTTGGCTGGGCGAAAGTTGCGCCGGGAGCAGTCGGACCGGCAGCCGATTGTTTGGGATCGGTTCCGACGGCATAGCGGCGCGCCTGCTGCACATCGTCGGCATCTATAAAACCGTCGCCGGACGAACTGCGCGGAGAATCGTCGGCGCGCTGGAATTCGTTCGACTGATACGGCATATCCAATCCGACGCTATAGCGGCGAATCTCCTGAATGTCGTCGGCATCAATGAATCCGTCACCGTCAGGACGATTTTGAACATCGGCTTCATAGTTGAACGGGGCGGACGCGGACGGGGCGACTAAAAATAAATATGCATTAATCCCACCGATAATCGGACTAAATTCCGGTGCCATTATATCAAAGCCTGTTTTGTCGAAGATTTCTTCCGGTCGTGCCGGATTGATGGATGTCGCGTCAGATCCGTCGTCGGCGAAAAAGTAAATGATGTGTAAGCCGGGTTGCAATGCGGATGGCGAGGCGTTTGCCGTCAGAGTTGTAGCGGTGCGGTTTTGCGCGACGGCTTTGGTAAATGCGCCATTGATGGTGTCCATCTGGAAATAGATATTTTGCGGCTGCGGCGCATTTGGCGCGTAAGTTGAAGTTGCCGTTAAACTAAAAGTTGGAGTCGAATTTGTTGTCGTATTTCCAGGAAGCGGCGTAACGATAGTGTTGAGCGGAATCGGGTTAGAGGGCGCGGGAGTGATAACAGTTACATTATTACTCATTACATTGGCGACATAAACTTTGCCGGTCACCGGATTGACCTTTAGCGCGTAAGGATTTGTGCCTGTAGTGACGGTCGTCGCCGCGTTATTCGTTCCGTCAATGACGGTTACATTGTCGCTGTTTTGATTAGTAACATAAATTTTATTGGTCGCCGCATTGACCGCGACACCTCGCGGATTAGTGCCAGCCGCCACCGTCACTGTTGAGTTATTTGTTCCGTCAATGACACTTACATTATTACTGTTTTGGTTAGTGACATAGATTTTATTAGTGATCGGGTTGACCGCAATTCCTATCGGATTGGTGCCGACCGTAACGGTTGAAGTGGAATTATTTGTTCCGTTAATGACCGTTACATTGCTGCTATCAATATTAGCAACATAAATTTTATTGGTGATTGAATTGACTGCGATGGCAAACGGCGAAGTTCCGACCGTCACAACGGCGGTCGAGTTGTTCGTTCCGTCAATGATCGTTACATTGTTGCTGGTTTGATTAGCGACATAGATTTTGTTAGTCCCCGGATTGACCGCAACTCCTACCGGATTGGTGCCAGCCGCAACGGTCGTCGTCGAATTGTTCGTCCCGTCAATGACCGTTACATTGTTGCTGTCCCGATTGGCGACGTAGATTTTATTGGTCACCACATTAACCATTACTTCAATGGGACCTGTGCCAGCCGCGACGGTTGAAGTGGAATTATTTGTCCCGTCAATGACCGTCACGTTATTGCTGAGATAATTAGCGACATAAATTTTATTGGTAATCGGATTGACCGCGACGGCGACGGGCGAAGTCCCGACCGTGACAGTTGTCGCCGCGTTATTCGTTTCGTCAATGACGGTTACATTGCTGCTGTTTTGATTAGTAACATAGATTTTATTGGTCGCCGCATTGACCGCGACACCTCGCGGATTAGTGCCAGCCGCCACCGTCGCCGTTGAATTGTTATTTCCGTCAATGACCGTTAAATTGTCGCTTTTCTGGTTGGGAACATATATTTTATTAGTGACCGGATTGACGGCGACGGCGACCGGCGAGGTTCCGACCGCGACGTTTGCGGTCGAGTTATTTGTTCCGTCAATAATCGTCACATTATTGCTGTCAATATTGGCGACATATATTTTATTAGTGATCGGATTGACCGCGACGGCAAACGGCGAAGTGCCGACCGCGACGGTTGTCGCCGCGTTATTCGTTCCGTCAATGACCGTTGCGCTGTTGCCGGTGTTATTAACAACATAGATTTTGTTAGTCACCGGATTGACGGCGACGGCGACGGGAGTTGCGCCGGCAGCGACATTGGTGGTTGAGTTATTCGTCCCGTCAATGACGGTGATATTCGCGCTGTCCCGATTGGCGACATAGATTTTATTGGTCACCGGGTTAATTGAAACAGCGACGGGATTATCACCGGCGGTGACGGTTGAAGTGGAATTATCCGTCCCGTCAATCACCGTCACGTTGCCGGAACCGACACCATCACACCTCGAACCGCAATTGGCGACGTAGATTTTATTAGAGACCGGATTGACAGCGACGGCATACGGAGATGTGCCAGCCGTGATGGTCGTCGTCGAGTTATTTGTTCCGTCAATGACGGTCACATTGCTGCTGTTTTTATTAGCGACATAAATTTTGTTGGTGATCGGATTAACGACGATGGCGATGGGAGTCGCGCCCACCGCGACGGTGGTCGTCGTCGAGTTATCTGTTCCGTCAATAACCGTCACATTATTACTGTCAATATTAACGACATAAATTTTATTGGTTGTCGGATTAACCGCGATGGCATACGGAGTTGAGCCAGCCGGCAGGGTTGTCGTCGAATTATTCGTCCCGTCAATGACTGTCACATTGCCGGAACCGACTCCGGCGCACCTTGCGCCGCAATTGGCAACGTAGATTTTATTAGTGATCGGATTGACGGCGACGGCAAACGGATTTGAGCCGGTCGCCACATTGCCGAGACTGCTTTCCGCCTTGACAATTTCTCCGCCTGTCCAAAATGCAGTCATTATCAGTAGCGCGGCGCACAAAATCGCCTGCATCACTCGCCGACCGGCTTGGATGTTAAAATTCATCTGCTTTTTAGCAGTTCCTTTATTTATGAAAGTGTTCGATTTAATTTGGTTTTTCTTTTTCATTGTATTAATGCTTTTAAAATGAATACGAATAGTGTCTAGACCAAACACAATATGAAGGAGGTTATCCTTTAATATTAAGATTTTGGAAATAGATTTGTATTAAACAGAGAAATCTTTCAGCAGGCTGCCGGAGGAAATATAAGATTTAGTCTGAAGTCATTTGAAAGTTAGATTAATACAATATGATTTTTAAAGTCAAGCATTTTGACGTTAGCGGTTGTTATTTTGATTGTATGAATTGCCGCGCCGAAATACGCTTTACTGGATTCGGTTAAAGATTTGCTTGCGGCGGCAAAATTTTATTCTCGCGCCGCAGAAAGGTTTGGTGAGTGTTTTGCGGGAAAATTCGTTCGTCTGCCACAAATTCTCCGTCGCATTCATCATCTTTTTCCTCGCCCCGAAAAACCGCTTAAACCGTTGTGTTGCGTCATACGTGAGCGTTTATTTTGCAAAAATAATTTTTTTGATTTTGTCACGGTGAAACCTTTTGTTTTATACTGCGTAACAAAGATTCGCAGTTTCAATTTTTAAGGTCTTAAATTTCCGCTAAAAAGTTTATGAAAAACAGCATCTTGCGCTTTTCTGCCGCAATTTATGTATTTATTGTATTTTGTTCGTCTGTTTCCGCTCAAACGCGCCCCGATGTTTACGCGATTACCGACGCTCAGATTGTGACGGTTTCGGGTCCGAATCTGGCGAAAGGAACGGTCGTGATCCGCGACGGTTTGATCGAATCGGTCGGCGAAAACGTCAAAATTCCCGCCGACGCGCGCATTATTGACGGCAAAGATTTGGTCGTTTATCCCGGATTTATTGACGGTTACACGAGTCTCGGAATTGTCGCCGCGCCGACTCCGCAGCGCGGACAAACACCGACGCAGGCAACCGCCGCCGCGCCGTCAAATTCAAATTACGAAGACGGTTTGCGGGCGGAAGAAACCGCTGAAAGTCAACTAAAAGCGGGCGACGACCAGTTTGTAGCGCAGCGCGATGCGGGAATTACAACCGCTTTGACCGTGCCGAAAGACGGAATTTTTAACGGTCAATCGGCATTGATTGATCTCGCCGGAGATTCGGTTTCGGGAATGGTTGTCAAATCGCCGTTCGCCGAACATATCACTTTTACGACGCTTCGCACCGGCAATTACCCGGTTTCGCTGCTCGGAACTTTTTCCGCGCTCCGCCAGATGTTTCTCGACGCGCAGCGATTACAGGTGATTCAGAAAATGTATGAAAAAGACCCGCGCGGAATCAAACGACCGGATGACGACCGATCTTTGGAAGCGTTAATTCCGCTGCTCAAGGGCGAAATGCCGGTTGTTTTCAACGCTAACAAAGAAATTGAAATCGTCCGCGCCCTTGATTTCGCGCGGGAATTCAATTTAAAAGCGATCATTGCCGGCGGACAGGAAGCGTGGAAAGTCGCCGACCGCTTAAAGGCGCAGAATGTTCCCGTGCTGCTGTCGCTCGATTTTCCCAAACGCACCGCTTCCGCTTCGATGGAATCCGATCCCGAACCGATTGAACTGTTGCGTTTGCGGGCGGAAACGCCGAAAACGGCGGCGCGTTTGACCCAAGCCGGCGTGAAATTCGCGTTTCAGTCGGGCGGAATGAAAAACATCAATGATTTTCTGACCAACGCGAACGAAGCGGTCAAAAACGGTCTGAATAAAAACGACGCGGTGCGCGCGATGACTTTGAGTTCGGCGGAGATTTTCGGTGTCGAAAACCGGCTCGGCTCAATCGAAAAAGGCAAAATCGCCAATTTGGTGGTCTCAAAAGGCGATGTTTTTGATAAATCGAAAGTAATCACGCAGGTTTTTGTGGACGGCAGACTTTTCGAGCCGAAACAAACGCCGAAAACCAATGGCAAAAATTCCGCTTCGACGACTCAGCCGGGAACGTCAGCGACGGTCGGCGGAAATTACGCGGTGAATATTGAAGTGCCGGGACAGCCGATTCAGGGAACGATGAATTTAACGCAGCAAAACGAGAATTTGACCGGAAGCGTCGAATCGCAGCTCGGCAACGCGCCGATTAAGGACGGAAAAGTTTCCGCCGAAGGATTTTCATTTAGTATCACGGTTGATGTCGGGGGTTCGGAAGTCGAAGTTTTTGTCAAAGGAACGGTCAGCGGAAATCAAATCAGCGGCACATTTACCACGCCGCAGGGAGCGTTTCCGTTTAGCGGAACGAAAAATCCGTAAATCAAAAACGGCGGAAATACAAATTAGCGAAAAGTTAAATTGAACAATTCTGATTGGAAAATCTTTCGATTAAACAAGAAATTTTTTGGAAATATAATATGAGAAAACTAACGGCTTTCTTTATCGTAAGTTTATTTTTTCTGACGACCTTAAACATCTCGGTTTTAGCGCAGACGAAAAAGCAAACAGATGTTTTAATTCGCAATGCGACGGTGATGACGGCGACGCGCGGCACGCTTGAGAATACGGATATTCTGATTCAGGACGGGAAAATTGCGAAAATCGGCAAAAATCTCAAAGCGTCGTCAGACGCGCGGATTATTGACGGAAGCGGCAAATTTGTCACGCCCGGGATTGTGGACTGCCACTCGCACACGATGATTGACGCGGTGAACGAAGGTTCGTATTCGGTCACGTCAATGACGCACATCCGCGACGTTCTGAACCCGACGGATATTGCCATTTACCGCGCGCTGGCGGGCGGTGTTACGTCGGCGAATATTCTGCACGGTTCGGCAAATTCCATCGGCGGACAAAATTCCGTCGTCAAATTTAAATACGGTCATCCGATTGAAGATTTTCTGATTGCCGACGCTCCGCCGGGAATCAAATTCGCGCTCGGCGAAAACGTCAAACGGACGAATTTTCCACCGCGTCCCGGACAGCCTTTCCGTTATCCGCGAACCCGAATGGGCGTGATGGAAGTGATCCGCGACGCGTTTCTGCGCGCCAGAGATTATAAACAGTCGTGGGACGATTATCGGGCAAAAGTCGCCAAAAACGATAAAACCGCCGTGCCGCCGCGCCGCGATTTGGAACTCGAACCGCTCGTCGAAGTTTTGGAGGGCAAACGGCTCGTCCACGCGCATAGTTACCGCTCGGACGAAATGCTGAATTTACTGCTGCTCGCGGACGAATTCGGCTTTAGGATCGCCACCTTGCAACACGGACTCGAAGCCTATAAAATCGCGCCGGAAATAGCCAAACGCGGCACGGGCGTTTCGATTTTTACCGACAGTTGGGGCTACAAACTCGAAGCCTTTGACGCGATTCCGTATAACGCTTATCTTCTTTGGAAAAACGGCGTGAATGTTTCGATTAATTCCGATTCCGATGAACGAATGCGCCGTTTAAATCTTGACGCGGCGAAGGTCGAAAAATACGGCGGCGTGCCGGAACAGGACGCGCTGCAAATGATTACGATTAACCCGGCGAAACAGCTCGGCATTGACAAAAGCACCGGCTCAATCGAAGAGAAAAAAGATGCCGATCTCGTCATTTGGTCGGCGCATCCGTTCAGCGTCTATTCGCACCCGGAAATGACGATGATCGAAGGCGAAGTTTTCTTTGACCGCGCGCAGGACATTGCCAAACGCGACGAAATCAAAAAAGAACGCGAGGCGTTAGAAAAATTAGATGTCAACAAAGCACCGGGCAGCGGCGGAACCGCGCCGAAAATTCCGGCTGAAAAACGACGCGGCGACCGGGATGATGCCGAATACGGCGACGGAGGAAACCGATGATTAATTCAAAATTCAAAATTCAAAATTCAAAATTTATGAAATCTTTGTTTTATCTGTGTTTGTTCGTGTTCATCGGCGGGCAAATTTCTGCCGTTTTCGCGCAAAACGACGGTTCGGAGCAGAACGTCAACGGCAAAGCAGGCACTTTTGCGATTACCAACGCGCGTATCGTAACGGTTTCGAGCGCGCCGATTGAAAACGGCACGGTCATTATCAGCGGCGGGAAAATCACTGCCGTCGGAGCGAACGCGGCGATTCCGGCGGGCGCGGAAAGAATTGACGCGAAAGGATTAAGCGTTTATCCGGGAATGATTGACGCGGGAACGAATCTCGGATTGATCGAAATCGGCACGGGCGTTCCCGGTTCGGTTGACGTTGCCGAAACCGGCGATATGAACTCGAACGCCAAAGCTATTATCGGCATCAATCCGCACAGCGTTCACGTCGAAGTGACGCGCGTCAACGGCATTACCAGCGTGATGACGCTGCCGATCAGCGGGATTATTCCGGGACAGTCGGCGGTGATTAATTTAATCGGTTCAACTCAGGCGGAAATGGCGATTGTCCCGACTTTCGGATTGGTCATCAATTTTCCGCGCGTGACGACGTTCGGGGGCTTCAATCCGCTGACCGGACCGCAGACGGTGGAGTTCAGCCAAGCCGTCAAAACGCGCGACAAACGTCTCGAAGATTTGAAGAAACTGTTCGCCGACGCGGAACACTACGCCAAAGTTAAAGAGGCTTTCGCGCAGGACAAAACTTTGCCGTCGGTTCCGCCGGATTTAAGGCTCGAAGCGATGATTCCATACATTCGCGGCGAAAAACCGATTATTTTCGCGGCGGAACGCGAGCGCGATATTCGCGGCGTGGCGCAATTCGTCGGCGAGATGAAAATTAAAGGCATCATTCTCGGCGGACAGGATGCGTGGAAGGCGGCGGATGTTTTGAAGAAAAACGACATTTCCGTCATCTACACCAACATTTACAATCTGCCGACGCAGGACGACGACGATTACGATTATCTTTTTTCCGCCCCGTCGAAAATGGCGCAGGCGGGCGTAAAATTCTGCATTTCGACCGGCAATGACGGCTCGGAAGTGCGCGACCTGCCGTATCACGCGGGTTTGGCGGGTGCTTACGGTTTGTCAAAAGACGACGCGTTAAAATCCGTCACGCTGTATCCGGCGCAGATTTTAGGCATCGCCGACAAACTCGGCTCAATCGAAGTCGGCAAAATGGCAAACCTCGTCGTCACCGACGGCGATTTGCTGGAACCACGCACAAACGTCAAATATCTGTTTATTAACGGTCGAATGCTGCCGCTGACAAGCCGCCATACGGAACTTTTCAATGCGTTTAAGGACAGAAAATAAATACGTCTGATTTTTGAGCGAAAAGCACTTCAAATCTGAGGTGCTTTTTTATTTTGGGTTGGTGATTTCCAGTTGGCTTAAAATATTTACAGGATTAAATCTCAAAAAAAGGCAAAAAAGATAACCCGATGCCGCCGATAACTATTTCTCCTTTAACCTCCGGTAAAGTTCAATCGCTGTGAAACAAATAACTTATCAATTATTTCAAATCTAACCCGATCTGTTGTAAGGTAAATTGCATAAATGTTTACCCAATAGTTTGAGATATTTTTATGAATGAGAAACTTGCTAACGCCGTCGCCGAACTCAACAAGCGGCTTTGTGCAAATCATCTTACCGATACGGATTTGTTTGCGAAATTAACGCAAATTCAAGCGGAATTGGGTTTGCTTTATGACGCGCGCCCGACCTGTCCGTTTTTGCGTCCGCATTTTCTTGCGCGTTCGCAGTATGACGAAATCGCCCGCGCCGCCGAAACGATTGCCGAAGCGTGCCGCGCCCTGACGCACGCCGCGCTCGCCGATGACGAAATGCTCGCTAAATTTGATTTGAGCGCACGTGAAGAAAGATTGGCGCGCATTGATCCGGGCTATGATGAAATCTGCGTCTCCAGCCGATTGGATACGTTTATCGCGGGCGATGAATTCAAGTTTTTGGAATATAACGCCGAAACGCCCGCCGGTGTCGGCGATCAGATGCAGCTTGAAAAAGTTTTGAACCAAATTCCCGAAATAAAAGAATTTCTCGCCGCAAATGACAACTGGCGACCGCAACCGCACCGGAAACTGCTCGCCTCGCTGTTTGCGGCTTACCGCGAATTCGGCGGAAAAAAGAGCAAACCGAACATCGCCATTGTTGACTGGGAAGGCGTTTCAACCGAATCCGAATTTTATATTTTACAGGATTATTTTGAATCCCAAGGTTTCAAAACACTGATTGTTGACCCGCGCGAACTCGAATATGACGGCGGAAAACTGCACGCCGGCAGTTTCGAGATTGACATTTTTTACAAGCGCGTTTTGATTCACGAATTTCTCCAAAAGTTTGATGACACACATCCGTTTCTGCGCGCCTACACTGACGGAAATATTTTTATGGCTAATTCGTTTCGCGCCAAAATCGCGCATAAAAAAGCGAGTTTTGCGATTTTGACCGACGAAAAATACGCCGAACTTTTTACGCCGCCGCAGCTTGAAACGATTCGCCGACACATTCCGTGGACGCGCAAAGTCGAGAATTGTCATACAAAATTCAGCGGCGATGAAATTGATTTATTAGAATTTCTGCGCGCAAACCGCGAAACATTTCTGCTCAAACCGAACGACGATTACGGCGGACAGGGCATCGTTCTCGGCTGGGAAACTTCGCAGTCCGATTGGGAAACGGCGATTGATGACGCTTTGGAAGATTCTTTTATCGTGCAGGAACGCGCCGAAATAGAAAAAAAAGAATTTCCGGTTTTTACGGATTCGGTCGAGTTGGAAAAACTTTTAGTTGATTTTGATCCTTTCCTGTTTCTCAACCGCGTTGAAGGCGGTCTCGTTCGCCTGTCATCGGCTTCACTCGTCAACATCACGCAGGGCGGCGGGCAAACTGCGCTAGTCGTATTGGAAGATTTTTAATTATTCAAGGAGATGTTTTAAGTTCACGCTTCGCTGGTGAAAAATATGCTGAAGCGCAAACTCGTAACTTTTTCCAGACTAATTACTGATGTTACGCAGATGAATTTGATTTGCGGCTTTGCCGCCCGATGTGCGGAAAGGCTATGCCTTTTCGGTGCTGCTTCTAAATTCTTGAGGCTGCGCCTCACCTTTTGAAACAAATCGAGGAGCAGCCTCAAGAACTCAGAGAACGATGTGCGGAAAGGCACATCCTTTCCGCACATCGGCGGACATCGCCCAAAAAATGTATTTCGCTTAACATCAGTAATTTTTGAACGCTCAGACTCACACGAATCAATTCTTCAATCTGGAATCTGGAATCTGAAATCAAGCAGTGTGTTGCGGAATGTCTGCGCCTTCGGGGAAAAATTCGAGCGAAGCCGAATTGATGCAGTAACGTTGTCCGGTCGGCGGCGGACCGTCGGGGAAAACGTGACCCTGATGACCGTCGCAACGGGCGCAGCGGGTTTCGATTCGCACCATTCCGTAACTCGTATCGCGGATTTCCCGGATGTGTTCCGGGTCATACGGCTGGTAAAAACTCGCCCAGCCCGTGCCGGATGTAAATTTGGAATCGGAACCGAACAGCGGCAGACCGCATAATTTGCAAGCGTAAATACCCGTCTGCTTGTTGTCGAGCAAACTGCCGCAAAACGGTGCTTCGGTACCGTGATTGAGCAGAACGTTATATGCTTCCTGATCTAAATTCTGCGCCAGTTGTTCACGTTTTTCCGCGCTAATCGGCGTAATATCGTAGCCGGAAGCGGACTTTTCTTTTTGTAATTCGGGTGTCATATTATTTCTCCGTAATAAAATTTTATGAATATATGCTGCTTTGCCGCACCATATATTTCCAAACAATTCATTAAATTGTGCAGTTTAGACTTGCCTGGGAAGTTAAAAGATGCCAGCTTTTTACCGTTTTCGCTTATTTTCTCAAAATAAAATCATCCCCACCAAAAAGACGCGGCGATGATTAAGTAAAGTCCGATTAAAGCCAGACCTTCGAGCCAGATTGATTCGCCGTCATAGACGACGAACGCCGTCACCACCGTTGATAGAGCGAGCGCGACGATCAGCAGCGGCGACAAAGTTAAGGTCAAAATCGAACCGCCTAAAAAAAACGACAGCAAAACCAAAATCGGAAACAAACCGAGCGCGACTTGCAGCGAACTGTTTAAAATGACGCTGACGGCGTAATCGGCTTGGTTGCGCCACGCCAATTGGATTCCGACGAGATTTTCAATCGCGTTTCCGGCAATCGCCACGACGACCAAACCGGCGAAGGTTTCCGAAATATTTAACGCCTTCATCGCCGGTTCAAGCGCGGCGACAAACCACTCGGAAACGAACGCCGCGCCGATTCCGGCACCGGCTAAAACGCCGACCGTCAATTTCAGAGACCATTCGGAATGCTGGTCGTTGTCTTCCGGGTTCGGGCTGACCGCTTTGTCGCCTTTGATGGAAAAAATAATGCTGGCGGCAAACAACACCAGCAAAACGACGGCGCAGAAAATATCCAAACTGTTGACGTGCGGTTCGGCGGGCGTGTGCAGTTCCTTTGCCAGAGTCGGAATAATCAACGCCGCTACTGCCAGAATCATCAGCGTCGCAATCATTTTCGGCGTTTCGGACTTGAAACGCTGAGTGCCGTTTTTCAGACCGCCGAGAAATAACGCCAAACCAAAAACAAGCAACGAATTGCCGAGAATCGAACCGACGAGCGCAGCTTGCACCACATTCGCTAAACCGGCGCGCAGGGCAAAAATGGAAACAAACAATTCGGGCAGATTGCCCAAACCCGACTGCAAAATTCCCGTCGCGCCGGGACCCAAACGGCTGCCGAGCTGTTCGGTCGCCTCGCCGACGACAACCGCCAATAACGCCAGGGCGACGGCGGTGGCAAAAAAACCGACCACTTCATTCGCGCCGACAAAATGCAAAACTCCGGCGGCGATGGTCGCTATGGCAGCCAGCGTGATGATAACTTTTTCTTTTTTTCCCATATTCTAAGAACTGCCGATTTACTTTGAGAGAGATATTACATTAGTTGGTCAGCGATTAAAAGTGAGTCAAAGTCAGAGACTATTCGGCGCGGTGACGCGAGAGGTTTCCATATCAAAATCCGTCAATTAAAAACAAATGTGCAACGCGCGTTCCGGTCATCTTTCAAACCGGAAAATTCGCGGGTCGGCAGAGCGGGCAGAAAATTTTTATTTGGATTTCCGATTAAACGCTTTCCAGAGAAAAAATCCGCCGACGATGCCGCCGACGGTCAGCAGAGAATTTTTGATCGCGGGGCGCGTCGTCAGCCAGGTATATGGGTCTATTCTGAATTGTTCGCCGGAAAAACGTCCTTCAACGGTGTCGAAACCGGCAATCGGTTCAAACAGGTTATTTTCGTTTTCGGTCAAATTCGGTTCGTCCATCGTTTGCCCGATAAACCCGACTTTTCCCGAAATCCACTGGGCGAAGGTCGGCGACAATCTTTCAGCGAAAATCACCCCCGCGCCGCCCGCGCCCGCGATAATTTCGGCAACGGGATTTTCCGCCGCGTAAAGAATCGTGTCAACGACGATCTGCGGGTGATAAATCGGCGGCGGCGGACGCATCTCAAACGACATTTTATTGAGTCCTTTGTCGTAAATCGGCGTGTTGATCGCGCCCGGAAGAATGTGCGTCACCGAAACCGGAACTTCTTCGTGTTCCAGTTCGACGGCGAGAACCTGCAAAAAACCGCGAATGCCGTGTTTCGACGCGCCGTAAGCCGATTGATACGGCGCGGTGCGCCACGCTTCCGCCGAACCGACGTGAATCAGCGCGCCGCCGAGTTCTTTCAAATGCGGCAGCGCGGCTTTCGCGCCGTAAATCTGCCCTAAAAGATTGACTTCAAGCAGGCGTTTATATTCTTCGGGCGCAGTTTTTTCAACCGTCGCAAAAATAAAAGTCGCCGCCGAATGAATCCAGGTGTCGAGTCTGCCGTATCGTTCGACGCATTTATCGGCGACATTTTTGACCTGCTCGAAATCCGCCGCGTCAGCCAAAACGTAAAACGCTTCGCCGCCGCTCTCTTCAATCTCCGCGACCAATGATTGCAAGCCGTCTTCGCTGCGCGCCGCCACGCACAATTTCGCCCCGCGTTTGGCAAATTCCAACGCCGCGAGCCGCCCGATGCCGCTCGACGCGCCGAAAATTACGGCGACCTGCACGGCGATAGGTTTTAGCTGAATATTCAAAATTTCCCTCCTTGTCAATTTAGTTTTTACCAGTTAATCACAAATTTATAAGATGACGCAAAGTTGTAAAACGAGAGTTTAATTCAAGTCATCGTCGGCTTCGGTTTTCAGCAGTTTCTTTTCCAAATTTCTGATCGTCCGCGCCATTTCGCCCAAACGCCGAAACGCCGCAATCGAGCGCAGCCAGTCGCGGTTGTCGAACGCCGGTACGCCGGACAGCATTTTGCCGTTTTCGACATCGTGCGAAGTGGCGGATTTCGCCGTTAAAACCGCGTCGTCGCCGACCTTTAAGTGTCCGGCGATGCCGACCTGTCCGGCTAAAATCACTCTTTTGCCGATGACGGAACTCCCGGCGAGTCCGGTTTGCGAACAAATCAGCGCGTCTTCGTCAACGGTGCAGGAATGTCCGATTTGGACGAGATTATCAATTTTCGCGCCGCGTTTGATGCGCGTTTCGCCGACCGAAGCGCAGTCAATCGCCGTGTTCGCGCCGATTTCAACGTCATCTTCAATCACGACATTTCCCGTTTGCGGAATTTTCAGCCAGTGTTTTTCTTCGTCTTTGGCGTAACCGAATCCGTCCGAGCCGACCGTCGAATTATTGTGAACAATACAGTTCGCGCCGATTTCGCAGTTTTCACGAACGGCAACTCCCGAATGAATGACCGAATTCGCGCCGATTTTTACGTTGTCGTAGAGCGTCACGTTCGGATAAATTTTGACATTTCCGGCGATGTCGCAATTTTTACCGACGACAACACCGGCGGAAATTTCGACGTTTTCCGCGATTTGCGCCGTTTCGTGAATAATCGCCGCCGGATGAATGAACGCCGTAATTTCCGGTTCAGGGTTAAACAGCCGCAACGCCCGCGTGTAAGCGAGATAAGCGTCTTTCGCGTATAGAACGGCGATGTCTTTGCGGTCTAAAGAGACATTTTCATTTAGAAAAATCGCGCTCGCCTTTGTTTCCTTGATCTGCGGCGTATATTTTGGATTTGCCAGAAACGAGATTTGCCCACTTTTGGCGATGTCCAGACCCGCCGCGCCGCTGATTTCTAAACTTTCGTCGCCCGCCGCGATGCTCGAAAAAGTTTTTTCCGCTAAAATTGATAATTTCATAACAGTTGATAAAAAATGGAACTTTTAACTGAAAATTGTGTGATAAGATGAATACAGCTTTCCCGTTTTCCTGAAAATTGATAACTTGGAATTATAAAAACGCATTTTTACAAAAATCCTGCCGAGTTACAAACTATCAAATAATAAATATATAAGATTATGAACGAAAAAGATTTGTCCCAAACCGAAAAGAAACATAGTGTTGACGAGTATTTGAATATTGAGCGCAACAGCGGCAAAAAAAGTGAATATCTGAACGGTAAGGTTTTGGCGACCAACAATTCAAACCGTACGCACAATTTAATCGTCAGCAATATCACGATTGCCGTCGGAAGTCGTCTGAGCGGCAATAAAGCCGAAATTTACGTCAGCAATATGCGCGTACAGGTAAATCCCGAACGATTTTCATATCCGAGCGTCGTGATCGTCAGCGGCGAACCGTCGTTTCTCGATAATAAATCCGACGTTCTGATAAATCCGACGGTGGTATTTGAAATTTATTCAAAAGACACGAGCTTTCACGACAAAACCGCCAAACTCGAAGCGTATCTGGCGATGCCGAGCATCCGCGAATGTCTGCTCGTCAAAGAAGACGAAATGCGCGTCGAACATTACACTAAACAAAACGCTAAACAATGGATTTACCGCATTTACAACGACCGCGACGAAGTGGTAACGATTGACGCGCTGAACTGTAAAGTTTCGATGACGGAAATCTACGCGCAAATCAAATTCGCCCAGACTGATTCAAAAATCCAATCGGCAAGCTAGATTAATTTTCCCCGAAAATAACTCAATCACGAATAAAATCCGATATGTAACGATTTTATTCGTGATATTTTTTGCCAATTTCTAAAAATTGATATTTATCTCAGGTGAAGTCTGTTAAATTATCGTAAAAGTGCGAAACTCAATCTCGTTTACATTAAGTTTATCGGGTCAATTTCGACATACACGATTCGCAGATCACAAAACTTTTCCTGCGCGTCGTGGAGCGCGAAATCGAGCGTTTCGCGCAGTTTCGCGCGGTTTCGCGCCTTGACCAAAATTTGCAGGCGATGTTCGCCTTTTAATCTCGCCAACGGCGCGGGCGCGGGACCTAAAATTATACAATTTTTCTCAACATTCGCGTTTTGCAGACATTCGCGCAAAATCTGCGCGTTGTCGAAGGCGAAGTTGTAATTGGAATGTTTGATTAAAATCGAAGCTAAAGCGACGAACGGCGGATAATTCAGTTTTTGACGAAAGTTGATTTCGACTTGGTAAAAATCGCCGTAATTCTGCGTTTGCGAATGCTGCAAAGCGTAATGTTCGGGATGATAGGTCTGAATAATGACGCGTCCCGGCAGATTGCCGCGACCGGCGCGACCGGCAACTTGCGTCAATAATTGAAACGTTCGTTCGGCGGAACGAAAATCGGGCATCGCCAAACCCGCGTCAACCGAAATTACGCCGACCAATGTAACATTCGGAAAATCGTGACCTTTGGCGAGCATCTGCGTTCCGACGAGCAGATCGGTTTTGCCTTCGCTGAACGCCGATAAGGTTTCTTCGAGTTCGTTTTTCCGCGAAATCGAATCGCGGTCAACCCGCGCGATCCGCAGATTTGAAAACTTGCGCCGCAGAATATCTTCGATTTGTTCAGTGCCTTCGCCGACGAAAAAAATATATTTGCTTTCGCACTGCGGACATTTTTTCGGTACTTTTTCCCGGTGATTGCAGTAATGACAGACGAGCTGCGCCTGGCGTTTATGATAAGTCAGCGTGATGTCGCAATTATTGCAGCGAATAGTTTCGCCGCACGTTCGGCACAGCACGAAACTCGAAAATCCGCGCCGATTCAGCAAAATAATTGACTGTTCGCCGCGCTTATGAGTCTCTTCGATGGCTTCGATCAATTGCGGCGAAAATATCGGATTTTTTCCCGCCTCGCCGAAAACTTCTTTCATATCAACGAGTTCGGCGCGCGCCATCGGGCGGTTTCCGATGCGGTTCGGCAAACTTAAATACTCGTATTTTCCGATGTTTGAATTGTGAAAAGTTTCAAGCGCGGGCGTTGCCGACCCTAAAACGACGACCGCTTTGGCGAAATTGGCGCGGACGACGGCGACATCGCGCCCATTGTAAAACGGCATTTCGTGCTGCCGATACGAACCGTCGTGTTCTTCGTCAACGATGATTAACCCGACGTTTTCGAGCGGCGCGAAAACCGCCGAGCGCGTGCCGATGACGATGCGCGCCGCGCCGCTGCGAAGTCTGCGCCATTCGTCGAAGCGTTCGCCGGTTGACAAATTTGAATGCAGAATCGCCACATCTTCGCCGAAAACGGCGCGTAATCTTCTGGAGAAAACCGGTGTCAGCGCGATTTCAGGAACGAGCATCAGCGCGGTTTTGCCTTTTTCGAGCGCGGTTTTCATCGCCTGAATGTAGATTTCAGTTTTGCCGCTGCCGGTTACGCCGTGCAGCAGAAACGCTTTGTATTGTTCGCTTTGCAGAGATTTTTGGATTTCCGATAAAACTTTTGTCTGTCCTTCGGTCAAAGTTAAATTCAGCAAATCGGGCAGCGCGGTGTTTTCGAGCGGATCGCGGCGAACTTCCTGCACGAAAATCTCCAAAATCCCGCGTTTCGCCAGCGTATTGATCGAAGACGCGCCGACATCGGCTTTCTCAATTAAATCGGTGAAAATAATTTCGCCGTTTTCTTCAATTAAAGTATCAATAATTTTCTGCTGCGCTTCCGATAGAGGTTTGGTATTTGTTTGATGAAATTCCGGCGGCAATAACCGGACGGCTTTGCGGCGTTTCGGTTTAACCTGCGTCGTCAGTGCGCGGTGAAAAACGCTCGCCCAATTTTGACTGACCAGTTCGCGGACGATTCGCTGAGATTTTGAAACGCCGAATTTTTTGCCGAGTTCGCGCGCCGTAATCTCCTCGTTTTCGCTCAAACGCCGCAAAATCTGTACTTTAGCGGTTGTCGCGGAGGAAACTTTGACCAGTTCATCGCGTCCCTGAGCGGTAATCGAAACGATCTGTTCAACGCTCGCGTTAATTCCCGCCGGCAGCGACGCTTTCAAAACTTCGCCCCACGCTGAAGCGTAATAATCCGCCGTCCACTGCGTTAATTTAATGATTTCTTCGGTCAAAAGCGGTTCGACATCGAGCAGTTCAATCGCTTCTTTGAGCGCGGATTCTTCGATTTCAAGTTCGGAACTCAAAACCTCGTGCAGCGCGACGGCGTAACCCGTCAATTGTCTTTTGCCGAACGGCACAAGCAGACGCGCGCCGATTTTGATGTTTTGCCGCAAACCTTCGGGCAAAATATAGGTAAAAGTCTGCCGCAGCGGAATCGGCAAAGCGACTTCGACGTATTTCGGCTGTGGTTTATCATTGAAAAAAGTTGTCGCGGCGGCGAAATTTTGCATTTGTCGGAGCGCGGACGGCTCGTCCGCGGGTGAAGCGTGGGCGCGAGAAAAACCTTATTTTTCAAGCCACGCTGATTGATAAAGAGCGTTTTGCAACGTCGCTTCGCTTCGTTGGCGGACGAGCCGTCCGCGCTCCCGGTATTAATTTTTCTTCAAGAAAATGATAACCTAAAGAAACTTTTTCCGAAAATAAGAGTCTAATAAAATTATGGATCTACTTTCAGGCAATCAGAACAAAAACAAGAAAGGCATCAACAAAGTTTTCCTTATTTCCATTCTCGCGGCGGTTTTATTAATCGCGGGCGGCATTTATCTGTGGTCATTTCAGCCGACGATTGAAGAACAGAAACAGCAGCAACTCGAAGGCGCGTATCTCGAAGGTTCGCCGGAATTTGAAAATTATACGAAAGAACTTATCATCACCACCGATTTGGACAAGACAATCGAATCGCCGACCGGACTCGGCACGATTTCGATGATGATTCACGGCGACATTCGCAACAAAGGCGATAAAAATATCAACGGTTTGCAGGTCAAAGTCGGCGTGGTTGATAAATATGAAAAGCCTCTGAAAGAAAAATTGGTGATGGTCGTTCCCAATCAGGTCGAAAAATTAAACAGCAAAGAAACGATTCACGTCGTCGTGCCGATGGACGGATTCGCTAAAGATGCCGACCGCGCGAATATTCGCTGGAAAGTGACGGCGATCAGATTTGAAAATTAGCTGCGAGTTGTTAGTGGTGAACGGTGAATGCAAATCAAAAATTCGGACATACAATCCGAATCGGCTATTTTTTAACTCTTCAATTCAAAATTTTGCTCAGTGCAAAACAGACAAGCGCAACAGCCCCTAAAGACAACATCAAAATTCGCAGAATTTTGGATTTTTTGTTAAGCCAATCAAAAACAATTCCGATTTCGACAATAACTAACGCAAAATTTGTAACTGCCAATAGAAATTCGCCGCCGCTCCAATATTGCAGACCTGTAAAGAAAAAGTGGGCGGCAAGATACACATTTAGCAAACGCATTATCATATCCAGCACCGGACGGCTTATCTTTTTATTTTCTTCATTTGCCATAAAACGACCTTCAAATATGTATTGGTGAAACGGAAAAGCGTCTTAAATTGAATTGCCAAATTATAACATAATAAAAAATTATCGCGGCGGATTGACGTGAAAAGTGCAGAACTGGCGTGGTTCTTCGCCTTCTTTGAAGGTTTTCGGATGCGTGTGCGGACAATTAACCGTCGCCCGCATTCCCGTTAAATCGCAAACCATAACCGTTACATTTCTTTGGATTTCGGGCGTTGGTTTAAAATTTTCGCCGTCGGTTGATTTCTGGTCAGACTGATTTTGCTGGGCTTCCTGCCAACTTAAAAACGGGGTCGCCGCCGGGGTCGGGGTCAGTGTCGGCGGTGTCAATTCGGGTTCGGTTAAATTAGTTTCATCCGCCGTCGGCAGCAGAGTTTTATTCGGCGCGGTTCCGGCGATAAAAAGTTCGGTGCGGCGAAATTCCGGCGGAACTTCCGTGACGAAAAGATTTTTCGGTTCGTTCGTTTCAATCGGCGGAAAATTCGGATCGGCATTTGGTTCAGGGGTAGCTTGCGGTGTCTGAACCGTATCGGCTTCCGTGTCGGTCAAGTCTTTCACCAGCTTGCCGGTGCGCGTGTCAATTTCCGCTTTCTGAACGGTTGACGGCATTTGCCAGTCGCCGTTCCAATCGGGATTTTCATTTAACGCTTCGCGCATAAAATCTGCCCAAATCGGCATCGCCGAATCAGAACCTTTCATTCCCAAATCGTCGCCGTTGTCAAAACCGACGTAAACGACCGTCACGATGTCCGGCGTAAATCCGGCAAACCAGCCGTCGCGCGAAGTGCCGGTTTTTCCGGCAAACGCAGTTTTCCCGTCAACATTCTTAAAGCCCCACGCTTTCGCTTCGGCGGCGGTTCCGCGATTGATTACGTCCTTCATAATGTCGTCCATAATATAGGCGACATCGGGACGCAGAATGTTTTTCTTTTGCGTAACCGGCGCGACGACCGTTCTGCCGTCGCCGGTCGTGACGCGATTGATCGCCATCGGCGAAACTTTATCGCCGAGATTGGCGAATGTCGTGTAAGCCGTCGCCACCTGCAAAGGCGTGGCTTCGGCGGTTCCCAAAGCCATCGAAGGATACGCTTTTTCGACCTTCGGCAGTCCGGCTTTGGCGGCGAAATTCATCACTTTGCCGATGTTGAGTTCCATTCCCAAATCAACCGTGATGTTATTCTTACTTTTGACGAGCGCGTCGCGCAGCGTCATATCCTGATTGGAAAAATGGTCGCCGTAATTGTTCGGCGAATAAGTATCGCTGCCGAAAGTGAAAACTTTTTTCTCATCCTTGAAAATCGTTGCGGGCGTGATAACACGCGAATTTGCATCGTAAGCCGTATTCAGCGCAGTGGCGTAAACAAAAGGTTTAAAGACAGAACCTGGCTGTCGTTCGGCGTTCGTCGCGCGGTTAAACTGCGTTTCGAGAAAATCGCGCCCGCCGACCATTGCGACGATTTCGCCGGTTTTCGGACGAATCGAAACGAGCGCGGCTTGCAGACTTCCTTTAGGTTTTTTCGGAAAATGCTTATCCAGTTTGTCGAGCCGTTTGTTGACGATTTCATAAGCGACGCGCTGCAAATCAGGATCAATCGTCGTGTAAACCCGCAGATGCTGCAACGCTTCCGGGTCGTTGACGACTTCCGGCAGTTCTTCGACCGCATACTGCGAAAAATAAGGCATTCCCTGTAAATCTCTGCCGCTGGTTATTTTGCGAAGCTCGACGGGAATTTGTCTGGCTTCGCTGTTCTGAGCGGCGGAAATCGCGCCGGCTTCGACCATCGAATCTAAAACCTGATTGCGTCTTTCGGTCACTTTTTCCGTATTTTTAAACGGATTATAACGATTCGGACTGCGAATAATACCGGCGATCATCGCCGCTTCGGGCAGCGTCAGTTGTGAAACGTCCTTGCCGAAATAAGCGTTTGCCGCTTCGCCGACCCCGTAAATCGAAACGCCGTTTTGTTGTCCGAGATAAATTTGGTTGGCGTACAGCGTGAAAATTTCTTCTTTCGACATTCGCGTTTCCAAAATCAAGGACATATACGCTTCTTTGGCTTTGCGGGAAAACGTCTGTTCACGGGTTAAAAATAAGTTTTTAACAAGCTGCTGCGTGATTGAAGAACCGCCCTGATTGGCGAGCGGAGAATTGTCGTCGCCTTCGTAGCGATGCCACGCGGCGCGGGCAATGCCGCGAAAATTTACGCCGTAATGTTCAAAAAAAGCGCGGTCTTCCGTCACCGTAATCGCTTTGATGAGATGCGGCGGCAAATCGGTCAAATTGACGGCTTTTCTGCGCCCGTCGCCTTCCGCCGCGATTGAACTTAAAATTTTCGGTTCGAGTTTCACCTGTTTGACATCTGCTTTCGCATCTTCATCGGTGATGGTGTCAACCGATTTTCCGTTTTTGTCAAACTTGACTAAAACTTCGGGGAAGACTTTTTTATCGTCAATTACAGCGGTCGCCCCGGGTTCTATTTCGATGGAATTATTCGTGATTTCATACCGGCTGCGCGAATCGTCCGCCTGCTGATTTTTTTCGATGTATCCGGCGGATTTCAGGTAAGCGGTTAAATCTTCGAGCGAAATGTTTTCGCCGTCTCTTAAAGTTTTCGGCGCGGAGTAAATTCCGGCGGTGCGCGTGAAAACGTCGCCGCTTTTGAGAAGTAAATCAATTTTGTCGGAATATTCAAACCAAAAATAAGTTAAGCCCAGAAAAGCGCACAACACCAAAAGCAGGGAACTCAAAGCCGTGATAGGATTAAAAATCAAACGCAGAACGCGCCGAAATAAACTGCGTGGCGGTTGCTGAAAAGATTCGACGCGCCCGCGATTCATTTTGTTTCGCCAAAACTTCGGCGGCATTTTCGATTTTTTACTTTTAATTTGAATTTGTTTCGGCATTTTCGATTTTTTGTATTCAGTTAGTGAGGGTTTATTTTTGAGCGGTTGCCTTGTAAAATTCTACAAGTTTTTTATGTTTGCTGTCCAGTTTATTTTTAATTCCGAATTGCAGATTCCAAATTTCGACTGTCGTTTTTAAAATTTAAAGTATTCATTACCAAAAAAGTGTCTTTTGTTTTTGAATATTCTGTTTATATCTTAAACGTTTGAGGTTGAAAATTTGGAATCTGGAATCTGAAATCTCAATGAATCTGCTGCCAAAATTTCCGGGCGAAACGCGCCGCCGATTTCTTTACGCGGCGGTCGCTATCGTCGTGATGATTACCATCGGTTCGCTCGGATTTCATCTGCTCGAAGGTTTTACGTGGAACGAAAGCATTTATATCGCCACGCAAACCGTAACGACCGTCGGCTACGGCGATTTAACGCCGCGCACGATGCGCGGACAGCTTTTCGCCACTATTTTTATGCTCGTCGGGGTCGGCACGGTTTTATACTGTCTGACGCTGATCGCCCAGGCGGTGATTCAATCGCAGGTTCTCGAAGCTCTCGGTGTCAGGCGAAAAACGAAAGAGATGGAAAAATTAAAAAATCATTATATTGTCTGCGGCGCGGGTCGCGTCGGGCGGCGCATCATCCGCAATCTGCAAAAGGCGAAACTGCCGTTTGTCGTCATTGAAAAAGAACGTCAGAGAGTCGCCGAATTTGAAAACGAAAACCTGAACATCTTAATCGCCGACGCGACGCACGAAGAAGTTTTGAATCAGGCGGGCGTGGAACGCGCGCGGGGTTTGGCGAGTTGTTTGGCGGACGACGCGGCAAATGTTTACGTCGTTTTGACGGCGCGGGACATCAACAAAGATTTGCACATCGTCGCGCGGGCGGTCGAAGAACAAGCCGAACCGAAACTGATTCGGGCGGGCGCGAACCGCGTCATCGCGCCGATTATTATCGGCAGTCAAAGTATGGCGCGCGCGCTTTTGAAACCGACGATTGCCGATTTTATGGATTCGATTGTCGCGGAAAATTTCGATCTCGTTTTTGAAGAAGTTGCCGTCCGAAATAATTCCGAATATCTCGATAAAGAACTAAAAGAAACCAACATCAGCTCGGAATTAAATCTGTTAATCGTCGCCATCCGCCGTAAAGACGGATTTATGATTATGCAGCCGTCCGCCGACACGCACATCAGAGAAGGCGATTTACTAATCGTCATCGGCAAAGCCGAACCGATGCAGAAATTAATCAAATCGAGCGGGTAAACGGTAAATGGTAAATGGTTAGTGGTAAACGGTAAATGATAAATTTTACGAGTAATTTCAACCTTCTTTTTGATCTGCCAGCGCGTTTCCAATATTTACCGTTAATCATTTACCATTTACCATTCTCCCGCGTTAAAATCTTTATATGAAAATTCTTGTCACGGGCGGGAGCGGTTTTTTGGGAACGCATCTCCGCAAATTTTTCGGCGCGGACGACTTTTCGCGCCGCTCAAATCTGGATATTTTAAATATGCAGGACGCGCAGATGGTGGAAGATTACGATGTTGTCATTCATTTGGCGGCGAAACTCGACAAATCTCCCGAATCCGCCGAAGAAGTTTTTCTCACCAATGTCGAAGGCACGATCAACCTGCTTCGTTCGATGCGCGAAAATTCGGTGTTTATTTTCGCTTCGACGAAAGACGTTTACGGCAGATTTGCCGACACTTTCGCCGAAGTTCCCGAAGCCTGCGCGACCACTTACAGCGGACAATCCGCGCTCGAATGGTCAAAACTAATCGCCGAAAAATACGTTGATTTCTACGCGCATCAGAGAAATTTTCGCTCGTGTATTTTTCGTCTTTCCACAATTTACGCGCCGATGACGGAGGAAACTCTGCCGAATTTCGTCGCCTATTACGCCGACGCGATTAACAAAGGCGAAAGTTTGCGGCTGCCGGCAAACGGCACGCCGCGCCGCGATTTGCTGGCGGTCGAAGATTTCGCCCGCGCGTGTCAGGCGTTTATTGATTCGGTGATCCGGCACGGAATGTATAATCTCGGCGGCGGCAGAGCGAACGCGCTTTCGCTGCGCGATTTAGTCGGTAAAATGGAAGAAATTTCCGGCTGTCAGGCGGTGATTGACGAAGAAAATTCGCTGCCCGCGCCGGTTCCGCTGAATTATGTTTCCGATTTGACGCTCGTTCAGCAGGAACTCGACTGGTCGCCGAGAATCGGTTTAGACGAAGGTTTGAGAAAACTGCTCGGTTCATAAATCTGGAATGTGGAATGTGGAATGTGGAATGTGGAATGTGGAATTTAATCAATGAATATCGTAGTCAGAAGCGCAAATTGGATCGGCGACGCGGTGATGACAATTCCTGCGCTGCGCGAACTGCGCCGAATTTTCCCCGATTCAAGAATAACTCTCCACGCACGAAGCTGGGCGACCGGAATTTTTCAGGATGCGGAATTTATTGATGAAATTATCGCTTACGAACCCGAAAGGTCAGCCTTTAAAACCGTCCTCAAACAGGCGGAAATCTGGCGTGAAAAAAAATTTGATTTAGCCGTTCTGTTCCCGAATTCCTTTGAATCCGCGTTGCTCGCAAAATTTGGAAAAGTGCCGGTAAGATTCGGTTACGCCAAAGACGGCAGAAGTTTTTTGCTGAGCGACGCGCCGGGAATTCCCGTTTGGAAAAACGAAAAACACGAAATTTTTTACTATTTGAATTTGGCTGCCGAAATCGAGCGGAAATACTTCGGCGCGACTACGATTTTAAATAATGAGCCGCGTTTTGAATTGATGGTTTCGCCGGAAAGAATCGCCGAGGCGCGGGTGATTTTGAAGGAAAACGGCGTTGATTCGTCGAAAAAACTCGTCGCCTTCGTCGTCGGTTCGACCAATTCCCGCGCTAAACGCTGGCAAACTGAAAGTTATGCCGAATTAAATGACAAAATTCAAAATGAACTGAACGCTGATGTTGTTTTAATCGGCGCGAAGGATGAATTGGAAGTTTCGCGTGAAGTTTACGAAAAATCCGGCGTAAAACCGCTGATTTTAGCCGGCAAGACAAGTTTGGCGCAGGCGACGGCGATTTTGCGCGCCGCCGATCTGCTCATTTCCAACGATACCGGTCCGGCACACATCGCGGCGGCTCTGGGAACAAAAACGCTGGTGATTTTCGGTCCGACAAATCCGCGCACGACCCAGCCCTGGAATTCGGAAATCATTCGCCGGAATGTCGAATGTTCGCCGTGTATGCTGCGCGATTGTCCGATTGACCATCGCTGTATGACGCGAATTTCGGCGCGGGAAGTTTACGAAAAAGCGGCTTTTTTGATGTCAGATTCCAGATTCCAGATTCCAGATTCCAGATTCCAGATTCCAGATTGAAGGATTGTTTGTCAGCGGACAAAAAATTCGGAGCTGCAATTATTTCGCGCTGATTATTTCCGCCGGTGCCTTCGAAAATCTTTCGATCACGCTGTTGCCGAAAATCCCGAAATAAAGCACACCGACCACCGTAATCACTAAAACCGCCGCCAGCGGCATTGAAATTTTCGGACTCAGCCATTCCGTTGTGCGTTCGCGGAAAAACATCACGACGATAAAGCGCAGATAATAATAGGCGGAAATTGCCGTGTTGACGACCGCGACGACGACTAAAATCGTCATCAGCACACTGCCGGCTTCGAGCGCGGGACGAAAAACCAGAACTTTGCCCATAAATCCGGCGGTCAGCGGCAAACCGAGCAGCGAGAGCATAAAAAGCGACAGCGAAAACGCCAGTATCGGCGATTTGAAACCGATACCGTTGTAATCTTCAAATTCGGTGCGGCGGTCATTTTTCTGCGCCAAAAGCGTGACAATCGCAAACGCTCCCATATTTGTAATCGCGTAAGTCAGCATATAAAAGGCGACCGAAGCGATTGCCGTGTTGCGTCTTTCAATCGTCGTTGCCATTCCCGCGCCGATAAATCCGACCATCGCGTAACCGGCGTGGGCGATAGAAGAATAAGCCAGCATTCGTTTGACGTTGTTTTGAACAATCGCCGCGAAATTGCCGACCGTCATCGTCAGTATGGCGATAATCGTCAATGCCGTAATCCACGATTCGTGCAGATAAGTCGAAGCGGTTGAAGCGGCGATCAGCGGAAAACCAATGACGAAAACGCGGAGAAACGACGCGAACGCCGCTGATTTCGGTCCCGCCGCCATAAACGCCGTTACCGGTGTCGGCGCGCCTTCGTAAACGTCCGGTGTCCAAACGTGAAACGGGACGGTGGCGACTTTGAATCCGAAACCGATAATCAGCATCGCGCCGCCGAGCAGCAAAAGAGCCGGAAAATTCGCGCTGCCGACTCTGGCGGAAATTTCAGTGATATTGGTCGAGCCGGTCGCGCCGTAAATTAAAGCCATTCCGTAGAGCAGAAAGCCGGTGGCGAACGAGCCGAGGATGAAATATTTCATCGAAGATTCGTTCGAGCGCAAATCGGTTTTTCGCAGTCCAGCCATCACATACGTCGCAATTGACGAAGTTTCCAATCCGAGAAATATCACCACCAAATTATTGCCCGCCGCCATAAACATCATTCCGACAGTCGCAAACAGCAGCAAACAATGATATTCCCCGACCGGAACGTCTTCGCGCTCCGTCCAAACGGACGAAATTAAAATCGTCATTGCAGTAACGAACAGGAAAACAAACGAAAAACTGATTCGCAGACTGTCATTGGCGATCATTCCGTTCCACGCCGCCGAATATGAAGAATCATCCCACATTAAACCGAGCAAAACGGCGGCGAAAATAATGCCGATCAGCGAAATCGCGCCGGTAATGTAGCGTTGGCGCGGCGCGAAACTGTCGAACAGCATCACGACGATGCCGGTAATCGTCAGCATCAATTCGGGCATTATCGCCGATACGTCGGTGTTCGGATCAACTAAATTGGCTAGAAAAAATATATTCATTTTATTTAAATTTTAAATAAATAACCGCTCTCACAAAGTCACTTACCTAATTGCGGCTTTTTCGATGGTTCCGCCCGCCGGACGCACCAATCTTTGCTGAATCGCCTCGACGTTTCCTTTAGAAGTGTTTAGGAACGGCTTCGGATAAACGCCCATAAAAACCATCAAAAACAACAGCGGCGCGATCAGACCGATTTCACGCCAGCTCAAATCCTGCAAAAGTTTGTTTTTCGGGTTCGTCAATTTGCCGAAGAAAACCCGCTGCACCATCCACAAAAGATAAACGGCGGCGAAAATTACGCCCGTTCCGGCAAACATCGCGGCGACGTAATTCCAGTTCCAGCCCAACAAAGTTATCGAGTCGAGCGCGTGCGAAGTCCACATTCCGATCATCGTCAAAAATTCGCCGACGAAACCGTTAAGCAGCGGCAAACCGATGGAAGCCATCGTCGTAAACACAAAAATCGTCGCGTAAATCGGCATCACATTGGCGATGCCGCCGTATTCCGTAATCGCGCGGGTGTGCCGCCGTTCGTAAATAAATCCGACGAGCAAAAACAACGCACCCGTCGCCACGCCGTGATTGAGCATTTGATACAGCGCGCCCTGCATTCCCATTTCGGTAAAAGAAAAGATTCCTAAAATGACAAAACCCATATGCGCGACCGACGAATAAGCGACCAGTCTTTTGATGTCCGGCTGCACCATTGCGACAAGTGCGCCGTAAATAATGCCAATCACCGCCAGAATGATAAAAAGCCACGCGAGTTCACGCGACGCGTCAGGGAACAACACGAGATTAAACCGCATCAGCCCGTAAGTTCCCATTTTTAACATCACAGCGGCGAGAATCACCGAACCGGCGGTCGGTGCTTCGGTGTGCGCGTCCGGCAGCCAGGTATGAAAAGGAAAAAGCGGAACTTTGATCGAAAAAGCCAGCGCGAACGCGCCGAATAAAAGCAGTCCGGTTTCTTTGGAAAAAACGAGCGTTCCGGCTTTCAGCGAATTGGCGAGCGTGACGTAATCGAACGTGCCGATTCCGGTGGCGTTAAAATGGAGATAATACAATCCGATAATCGCCACCAGCATCAGCAAACTGCCGAGTGCCGTGTAAACAAAAAACTTAACCGCCGCATAGATTCTGTTTTCGCCGCCCCAAATCCCGATCAAAAAAAACATCGGCACCAGCGAGGCTTCAAAAAATAAATAAAACACGAGCAGATCAAGCGACATAAACACGCCAAGCATTGCGCTTTCGAGCAGCAGCATAAAAACGTAAAAAGCCGCGTGTCGTTTTTCGACGGCGTGCCACGTCGAAAGAACGGCAATCGGCATAATAAACGTCGTCAAAATCACCAGCCAGATCGAAAGTCCGTCCACGCCGAGATGATAATTGGTGTTGATCGCCTGAATCCACGGAACATTTTGCTCGAAGAAAAACCCGTTTGCCGAAACCGCTCCTTTGTCCAACACCAAAATCAGCGACAGCAAAAAATTCAGCACCGTAAAACCAAGTGTGACCCATTTCAAACCGCCGTCCTGTTTCCAAAACAGCGCGTGTCCGAGCGTCGCCAACGCGCCCAAAACGGGCAACAAAATTAGAATTGTTAGAAGATTTTCTGTTATAAAATCCATTTTATTTAGTAAATAGAAAAATTATATTCGACGATTTGAAAGGTTGAAACTAACTTTCCGTCATTTTCAGCCGGGAGAAATTGAATTTGTTCTGCCGCTTCGGTTGCTATTTCGCTCAATTCGCGTCCGGGACTTGAAACAGTTTCCACTTTCGTGACTTTACCGGATGAAGAAAAGAGAACTTTCAACTTTACATCACCGGACAATCGGGACTGCCGCGCCGCATCGCTGAATCGCGCGCGAGGTTTATAAAGATAAATTACTTTTCTGTCCGGCGTATCTTGAAAAGGCTGCGAATCATCAACTATTTCGGGTTTGTTTTCAGTAATTTCCGGTAAAACTTTTATCGAATCGGGTTTTACGTCCGCGCTTGAATTCGGCGCGGCAAACTGTTTCTGATACACCAGCCGAACCGAATCAAAAAAATCTCGGACGAGCGGATTATTTTCTGCACGGGAAACGCCCTGCAATACATAAAGACGATTTTTGAGAGAGTAATATTGTGTTTCCCAAACAAATTCGGGCGTTTTCTCAACGTATGATTTTAACTGAAAATTATATATGTTTTCGGTTTTTATCAATTCGCCTTTTTGCCGTTCGGTCAAAGTGGCTTCAATATCTTTCGCGTCGCCTTCGTAAAATTCCACCATCAAAATAACACCGTTAATGTAACGCGCCAGCGTTCGATGGCTGTCAACGGTCGCCTTTTTGCCGTCTTTGGTTATTTTGTAATAATTCCCATCGGCAAATGCTTGAAATCCTTCGGGTATCTGAAAATAAAATTCGTCGTTTTTTCCGTTCAAACTTTTCCAATTGACTTTTTTTTCAGTCATTTGTGAGAATACGGCAAATGACGGCGCGAGAAATATCAAATTCAGGCACAAAAAATTAAAAGTAAATTTAGTCAGAAATTTCTTCGTTGCTTTCTTCAAAATAATTTTAACTAAACGACCAATTTAAATCCGTAATAAATAAAATAACCGATGACAATCAGCGCGCCAAACATAATAAACGCTGCATAACTGCGGACGAATCCGACTTGCAGCCGACGCGTCACGCCGCCAAGTTCGGTGATCGAATGCCCGATACCGTTGACGATGCCGTCAATTACGCCGACATCGAAACCTTTCCATAAATCTTCGCGCGAAATATACGTGATCGGATTGACGATATAATTGTTGTAAAAATCGTCGAGATACCATTTTTCCCGAAGAACTTTCGGTAACTGTTTAAGTGGTTCTTTTTGGAAAACCAGCCAACCAATGCCGATACCGACAATCGCCAAAATAAAAGAGAGAAGAGCTAAACCGCGCTCCGTCGTCAGTTCGGCGGCGGAATGCGTTTCCGCGTGTTCGGCAGTCTCGGCGTGTTCGTCTGCAATCACCGCGCCGTGTTCGGGATTAACCGTTTCAGTCGGGACAATCGCCGTTTCTCTCGGTTCCGGCGCGTTTCTGACATTGATTTTAGCAATTACCGGCTCCAGTGTACGTTCAAAAACATTGACATCACCCGCGCCGACGAATGAACTCAGCGCGTAGGGAATGCCGACGAGTCCGCCAACGGTTGACAGGATCGCCAGCACGACCAGCGGCACGGTCATCGTCCAGGGCGATTCGTGCGGGTGAAAATCGGGTCCGATGTGATGATGTTCTTCGTCCTCATCATCGTCCTGACTTTCCAAAGCGTGCGGATCGCCGTGCGGAACTTTCGCGTCGTGCGCGTCGCCGACGGCAAAGGCGTTTTCTTCGGCGCGTGAAGGTTCGGTCGGATGATCGGCGACCGGCAATTCTTCGTGAAATCTTTCATTTCCCCAGAACGTCATCACCATCATCCGCGTCATATAAACTGCCGTTAAAACCGCCGTCAGCAAACCGACAAGCCACAAAATTACGCTCCAATTGCCGATGCCGTTCGCGGCAAATGTGCGATACAAAATCTCGTCTTTCGAGAAAAATCCGGCGAACGGGAAAATTCCGCAAATCGCCAGCCAGCCGGCGATCATCGAAATAAACGTGATCGGCATAAATTTTTTCAAATTGCCCATACGCCGCATATCCTGTTCGTGGTGCATTCCGTGAATCACCGAACCGGAGCCGAGAAAGAGCAGAGCTTTGAAAAACGCGTGCGTCATAACGTGAAAAATCGCCGCGCCGAACGCGCCGACTCCGCAGGCGAGAAACATATAACCGAGCTGTGAAACGGTCGAATATGCGAGAACTTTTTTGATGTCGTTCTGCGCGATGGCAATCGTCGCGGCGAACAGCGCGGTCGCGCAGCCGATGACCGCCACGATAAACATCGCCGTCGGCGCGTTCTGGTAAATTCCGTTGCAGCGCACGACCATATAAACGCCCGCCGTGACCATCGTCGCCGCGTGAATCAGCGCGGACACCGGAGTCGGTCCCGCCATCGCGTCCGGCAGCCACGTCAAAAGCGGAATCTGCGCCGATTTCCCCGTCGCGCCGATGAATAAAAGAACGGCAATCGAAGTGATGCCGCCGGTAATAATCGCGCCGACGGCGAACGGTTCCTGCGCCATTCGCGCGATCAATCCGAGCGAACTCGCCACCGGAGTTCCGTCAACAACCTTGTCGTAAAACGAAATCGAGCCGGTCAGCGTGTAAATCAAAAACACGCCCATCAACACGCCCCAATCGCCGATGCGGTTCATCACAAACGCCTTTTTCGCCGCGCGCCGCGCTTCGTCGCGTTTGACGTAATAACCAATCAACAGGTAGGAACACAAACCCACGCCTTCCCAGCCGACGAACATCAGCAGAAAATTATCCGCCAAAATGAGCGTCAGCATCGAGAACATAAACAGATTCAAATACGCGAAAAAGCGATAAAAACCCTTGTCGCCGTGCATATATCCGGTGGCGAAAATGTGGATAAACAGCGCGACAAACGTAATAAAACACGCGTAAATCGCCGATAAACGATCCATTCCCAAACCGAAATCGGCGCGAAATCCGCCGACCTGAATCCACGTCCAAAGCTGATCTAAAATCGGCTTGCCTTCGGGAGCGAACAACGCGCCGCCCTGATCGAAAAACGCGATGATAAAAGCCACCACGCACGACACGCCGACCGCTGAACAGGCGACCACGCCGCTGAAAAGTTCGCTGTTCGCTTTTTTCCCGAACAATCCGTTGATGATCGCCCCGACGAGCGGCGCAAAAATTATTAGACTTAAAAAGTTGTTTTCAGTCATTAGTTATAAAATTCTGCTGTTTTTTCAGCTCGAGATTTCCTTGTTTTTACGCATCAATCTGTATTCAATTTTGGACAGCCAAAGACATAATCACAAAAAAGATTCCCATTACAAATGCCAAAATCGGAAAGCCCCAAAGTGCGCTAATTGTATTAATGCTGGCATTTCCAGGATTTGACGAATCGTATAAAACAGAAACTTCATCGCCGATTTTGTAGCCTGAAATCATTCCGTTTTGCGGGTAACTAATTTCTTGACCGTCTTGTGCTTTGAAGCTTATTTCAGAATGTGAACCGCCCGCATTTAGTTCGATTACAGTTCCTCTGGCGAAAATCGCTTGATTTTTGAACTCCCAAACGTTATACATCCAAATGATTGATACAAGAATGATGATGACTCCGATTCCGATAAAGAGTAATCTCATAACTATAATTATTGATTTGAAAGTAACCTATGCAAATCCTCAAAGAATTTCGAACCTAAAGTTATATTAAAATCAAGTATCCTAATATTATATCAAATTTCTACTTTCACAAACTTTTTAAAAGACCTTTACCAAACGAGTTTTTAATCCGTAAACCAACTGGAAATGCAGAAATAAAATTATGATCAAAAATTTAAGATGTTATTTATATAAACAAATAAACCTCTTAAAAATTGATTTCCGGTGTACAATTAATATGTTCTGAGCGGATGCCGTTACGCCAATTGAAAATATTATGTTCAACTAATTTTTCAAAATGCTCGCGTCGTCAACGTCAATTGATTCGCGGTTGCGGAAAAACGCGATGATAATGCCGAGTCCGACCGCCGCTTCCGCCGCCGCGACGCTCATCACCATAAAGACGAAAAGCTGTCCGGTAACGTCGGCGTAATAGCGCGAAAAGGCGACGAATGTTAAATTGACGGCGTTGAGCATCAGTTCGATGCACATAAACATTCCGAGCGCGTTGCGCTTAAAAATCACGCCCGTCGCGCCGATGGTGAATAAAATTCCTGAAAGTGCTAAATATGTCGCTAAACTCGGTTCCATTTTTTTAGTTCAAAGGTTAAAGTTCAAAGCCGTCGAGCAGGGAACTTTGACAAAAGATAAAAATTAAATCATCGCTTTATCGTCTTCCCGGCGTTTTTCCATTTCGTTGTCAACGACGAGTTCGAGATGCGGCTGTTGAAAACGACGTGCTAGAATGACCGCGCCGACGACCGCCATCAACAGCAGAATTCCGACGATTTCCACCGGCAAAAGATACTGCGTGTACATCGCCGCGCCGATATTCAGGGTTTTTCCGACCGTTTCGTCAACATTGACAATTTGTTTCGGCGCGCGATTGACGGCGTAGAAAATGAAAAACGTCTGCGCCAGCAAAATTACGCCGAAAATGCCGCCGACCGGATACAAATATCGCAGCCGGTTAAGCGGTTTGTCCTCGTCCAAATTCAAAAGCATAATGACGAAAACGACGAGAACCATAATCGCGCCCGCGTAAATCAAAATCTGCACGGCGGCGATGAACGGCGCGGCGAGCGTTACGTAAATACAGGCAAGCGAAATCAAAACGCCGACCAGCGAAATCGCGCTGTACAGCGGATTTCTGTGATAAACGAGCGAAATCGCGCTCGCAATGGCGAGTCCGGCGAACAGAAAAAATACGGCAGAAGTAATCATTTCTAAAAGGATCAAGGGTTAAAGGATAAAGGATAAAATATTCCTTCTTCCTTTTCCTCGAATAAATTATCTGTTCAAAAAATAAACAATAATAATCGTTAAAGTAACATTTGCCAACGCGAGCGGCAGTAAAAATTTCCAGCCGAAATTCATTAACTGATCGAAACGAAAGCGCGGCAGTGTTCCGCGCACCCAAATATAGAAAAATAAAAAGAAACAGATTTTCGCCAGAAAGCCAAAAACGCTGACGACCGCGTAGGGAATTGAACCGATTGGAAAAATATGGCTCAAACCGGGAACATACCAGCCGCCCAAAAATAATGTCACGACCATCACGGAAACGGTGAACATATTGACGTATTCGCCCATAAAAAACAGCGCGAATTTTAAAGCGGAATATTCCGTGTGAAAACCAGCGACGAGTTCGGTTTCGGCTTCGGGCAGGTCAAACGGCACGCGATTGGTTTCGGCGAAGGCGGCGATCAGAAAAACGATAAAACCGATAAACTGCGGAATGATAAACCATCTGAACGGCGAAGCCATCTGCGCGTAAATAATGCCGTTCAAATCGAGCGAACCGGAAAGCATCACCACGCCGATCACCGACGCGCCCATCGCCAATTCGTAGGAAATCATCTGCGCCGACGAGCGCAGTCCGCCCATCAAACTGTATTTATTGTTCGACGACCAGCCGGCGAGCGCGATACCGTAAACGCCGACCGACGTGATGCCCAAAACGAATAAAACGCCGACATCAATCTGCGCGATGGTCAGCGGAATTTGCCTGATGCCGTCGCCCAAACCGTAGGGTAGAAAACTCAGATCGGCGATCACCGGCGGACCGAACGGATAAACCACCATCGGGATCAGAGCGCAGGTCACGGCGACAATCGGCGCGAGATAATAGACGAATTTCGTGGATTGGTCGGGAACAATATCTTCCTTGAAAATAAATTTGAGCAAATCGGCAAACGGCTGCATCATTCCCCACGGTCCGACGCGATTCGGTCCGATGCGTCCCTGAATGTAGCCCAAAACTTTGCGTTCCGCCAAAACCGTGTAGGCGACCATTATCATCACCACGCCGAACGCCACCGTTGCCGCGCCGAACAGCACGACAATCGGAAAAATTAATTTTAAAGCATCTTCCATAACAAAATTTTAATTATCAATACTCAAATTTTCGCGGTCAAGCGCGCCGACGGCAGCCGCTTCCGCAATTTCCGGGACGCGCAAAGTTCCGTCCAGATTAAACTGCACGAGCGGCGAAACCAAAAGGTTTTCCGGTTTCGGATTGCCGTGCGCGAGCAGGTGAAACTGCGGAGTTTTCTCCGTCATCGTCGTTAAGCGGAACAATTTATGACCGACTTTCGGCGTTTCCGTGTTTTTGTTCGAGTCGTCGGAAAGTTTTTCGATATTTGATTTTAAGACATCGAACTCGTTTGTCAATTCGCGGTTTTCGGCAATCACGTGTTTAACCTGCACTGGTTTCGATTCATCCTTTAAATGCGGATAACGCAAGCCTTCGTAAGCCGGAGTTGCGTCGGCAATCGCTTTGAAAACAGCGGTCGCCGCGAAATTGTATCCGAAATCAACGCCCATTTCTCTGGCGATCATTGAAGTTATCACCCAGTCGGCTTTCGATTGATTCATCGGCTCAATCGTCTGCCGCACGCGCTGAACGTAACCCATATTATTGGTGAATGTTCCGTCAATTTCGGCAAAACTCGCCGCCGGAAGCACGACATCGGCGTAATCGGTCGTCGCGGTTTCAAAAAGTTCCTGCACGACGACAAAATCTTTATTCGCCAAAAATTTCGCGTTCTCTTCCGATAAACTGCCGCCGATCAAAAGCGATTTGGAAGTTTTCAGCACTTCGGACAGAGATTTTCTGCCCGCCATCATATCGTTCGCGCCGACTGAATTATTGTAAAGCGGCAGCGGATGAAGCAGAACGCGCCGGTTTTCCGAAGCGAAATTTCCCGCCGCGTTTGCCAGAACCGCCTGCGCTTCTGTTGACAAATCGCCGCCGAACATAATCACCAAATCGCCAGCGGTTTCGCCGATTGTTTTCAGCGCGTCGTCAAATTCCTGCTGCTTGATGCCGAGTTTTTTCGTCAAAGCATCATTCGCGGAATCGGCAAACGCGAGCGCGAAAGCGTCGTAAGAATTTTTATTGATGTGTACAAACTGCGTAGCGTTCTGCGTCAGGCGAATCGGCGTGTCATTGACGATAATCAGTTTCGCGCCGCTGTTGCGAACGGCTTGGCGCATTTGTTTCGCCGTAAATGTCTGCTCTTCTTCCGGTTCGCCGCCGATCAAAATAATCGTTTTGGCGTAGCGAATATCTTTGTGCGTCGCCAGCGGAACGCTCAAATTATCAAAAAACGGCGCGAGATCGTAAGCGTCGGAAACGGCGTAATAATTGCTTTTGGAAACTTCGGTCGCAAATTTTTTGAGCGTAAAAATCGCTTCATTCGTCAATCTCGAAGACGCGATCACGCCGACATTATCTCCGCTTTCCCGAAATTTGTTTCCGATAAAATGAATCGCGTCGTCCCACGTCGCGGGAATCAATTTTCCGCCTTTTTTATAACGAATCAGCGGCGTTTTAATCCGTTCGGGATGATTGATAAAACCGTGCGCGAATCGTGATTTGACATCGAGAAATTCGCCGTTCAAACCGTTGACATAGCGGTCACGCGCGACAATTCGATGAACTAGTCCGCCGCGCGAACCGATGGAAATTTGCATTCCGTCAGAGCCGTAAACGTCGGTCGTAATCGTTTGGTCGAGTTCCCACGGGCGCGTTTCGTGACGATAAGTTCCGTCCAAAAGAGTTCCGGTCGGACAAACTTCGATGCAGTTGCCGCATTCCGAACAGTTCAGCCAGCCGCCGTAAGTTCCGATGACGGTACTCGCGCCGCGATTTCCGGCTTCAATCGCGTCTTCGCCCATCCATTCGTCGCAAACCCGCGTGCAGCGTTTGCACAAAATACATCGCTGCGGGTCGTTGGCGACAATCGGCGAGAGAAATTTTTCCGGCGCGGCATTTTTGTTTTCGATAAAACGCTCTTCGACATCGCCCCAATCGAAAATAACTTCCTGCAATTCGCATTCGCCGCCGCGATCACAAACCGGACAATCGAGCGGATGATTCGCCAGCAGAAATTCGCCCATCGCCCGCTGCGCTTTTTCGATTTCGTCGCTCTGCGTCGTGACGATCATCCCGTCCGTGCAGGTAATCGTACAGGAAGTTTGCAGTTTCGGCATTTTTTCGATGCGAACCAGACACATCCGGCAACTCGCCTGCAAAGCGAGGTCTTTGTAATAACAAAATGACGGAATGCCGAAGCCTTTTTCGTGGCAAACGTCAATCAGCCGCGCGCCTTTTTCGACTTCAAAATCCTGTTCGTTAATGTTTACTTTGATAAGTTCTGCCATTATTTCAACTAAATTACCTTTGTAAATTCTTTTGCTGATAAATTTGTCCGACGTAAAAAACTCCGATAATTTATTTCACCTTGATTTTGTTTTCAATAAGTGAAGTGAATCGCTTTCACCGTTATTTTTTTCTGTCGCTTGTGATTCGATTGGAGCAATTTTATTTCTTGCGGGTGAGAATTTCTCCTGCTTCCCGCATTTTTTGATTGTTAAATTCCAATTCTTCAAAAGCAAACCCCGTCAACTGCGTAATGTGGTCGAGTTGCTGCTGTGTTTTCGCCTGAATTTCTCTGATCTCGGCAATTTCCTTCTTGTGTTGAAATTCAAGCTGTAAAATTTGCCGCCTAAGTTCGGTTTCATTTTCCATATCAACTCCTTAAAGACTTTATTTTCTGTCTTTGAAAAACGAAAATTCAAATTTTACTTGAAGTTTTCTCTCTTTTAACGCCGTTATTCGGAATTTTCTTTACTATTTTCTTTGTTATTCGATTTTTTGTTGTCTTTCTTCTTCGGACGGGTTTTGCCGAAACTTCCCGCGAAAATTTTGCCGCGTCTTGATTTTTTATCGCCTTTTCCCATTTTAAATTCTCCTTATTTTTAATTAAAACTATTGCCGTTCGGCAGCAGATACTTTTTGAAATCTTCAGGAAAACGCTTGATCGCGCCCTGAATCGCCCACGAAGCCGCGTCGCCGAGCGCGCAGAACGATTTTCCTTCGATATTGTCAACCAAATCCAGAATTAACTGCGCGTCTTCGGGTCGCCCGCCGCCTTCTGCGATGCGGTCGAAAATTTTCACGAGCCAAGCCGTTCCTTCGCGGCACGGCGTACACCAGCCGCACGATTCGTGTTTGTAAAATTCGGTCAGATTTCGGGTCGAATCAACCATATCAACCGTTTCGTCCATCACGATAAAACCGCCCGAACCGACGAGCGAACCGGCTTCGACCAGTCCTTCATAATCCATCAGAACGTTTTTCCCGATGATTTGATCGGCGCGCATCGCGTAAACGCTCGAACCGCCGGGAATGCAAGCCTTTAACTGGTGTCCGCCGCGAATGCCGCCGCAGTCTTCCATAATGAACTTTTCCATATCGTCATAGCCCATCGGAAGTTCGTAAACGCCGGGTCTGACGACGTGACCGGAAACCGACCAGAGTTTCGTGCCGCCCGATTTTTCAGTTCCCAATTTGTGCCACGCTTCGCCGCCCATTTCGATAATCTGTGGCACGGCGGTTAAAGTTTCGACGTTATTGACGACCGTCGGCGAAGCGTAAACGCCTTCGACGGCGGGAAACGGCGGCTTCATTCGCGGATGTCCGCGATAGCCTTCAAGTGATGATAATAAAGCGGTTTCCTCGCCGCAGATGTACGCGCCCGCGCCGGTGTGCGTGTAAAAATTGCAGGTAAAATCCGAACCTAAAATATTTTCGCCGACCAGATTCGCCGCCTGCGCTTCGGCGATGGCTTTGTCCATTATGTCAATCAAATACCGATATTCGCCGCGATAATAGATGTAACAGGTTTCCACGCCGAGCGCGAACGCCCCGATCAGCATTCCTTCGATCAGCGCGTGCGGATCGAGTTCGAGCAAATATCTGTCTTTAAATGTTCCCGGCTCGCTTTCGTCGGCGTTACAGACAATATATTTCTGCTTCGGCGAATCTTTCGGCACAAAACTCCACTTCAACCCGGTCGGAAAACCCGCGCCGCCGCGCCCGCGCAGCGCAGATGCTTTGACTTCGTTGATAATCTCTTCCGAAGTCATTTTCATCGCCTTTTTCAAGGACGCATAACCGCCGTTTTCCTGATAAACCTTGAGCGTGTGCGAATCTTTCAAATGCACGCGTTTCAATTGTAAAGGTTCACAACCAATTGCTTTGATTTCCATATTTACAAAAACTTTATTATTCTCGTTCTATTGGTCCCGTGTCATAATCCATTCGAAGATAAATCGTATATTGAACTACGGGTTCAATTCCGACCGGATTTATTACTTTATCAAAATCATCTTGTTCAATAGGTTCGTAAAAAAATGTCTTTTGATAGCCGATATACCTGTCACTCGGATAAAAAGCATCGTATTTTTCAACCGCCAAACTTTTCGGAACGAGCGTGATGCCAAAAGCGTCTATATATTTTTTTTGTTTGGACTTAACTGCCTCACTTGCCTGTTCAAATAATTCAGCGCGGACTTTTTCAAAATCACTGACGATATAATCAACTTTGATTAAATCGAAAATAGACTTGCTTGCTGCCAGCGTAACGATTTTTTCAAACAATTTTCTGTCTTTGTAACGAATCGCAACCGTTTTTCTAGTTTGAAAAGCCCTTGATGTTTGGTCAACGACCGTCGTTGTTTGAGTGATAAAATCAATAAAAATATCGTCTTTTGGAATACCCAAACTTTGCAAATCTTTGGTAAATTCAGCAAAGACTATGTTTACTTGAGAATTACTGTTCTCAGAAGTTGAACCCAAACGATCAAATCCAAAAACCGCAACAAATGTATCCGGTTTTATATTCAACAAAACATTAGCTTCAATCGAGTAGAAACGGTTTTCATTTGTTTTTAAATTACCGTCGCCTGTTTGCGGCTTTCTCAAATTATTTGAATCATTTTGATTGCTGTAAACACGATTTCCGGCAACTTGCGCTACACAGACCGAATTGACAAAGAACAATAAATTAAATAACAAAAACGCTTTTTTCATAATTCACCTCTAATTTTGATTTGGAATTTTTTCGCCGCAGGGAAAAGTCAGCATTAACTGACTTTAAACAGCAAAATTTCCAAATCCGATGCGCGAACTTTACTAATGGTGGCTTTTAGCGCGACTTTTAAGCGTTTTAATAAACTATTTCAAAGAATCCAGAATTCTATCGACTTTTTCATTCGTCAAATCTTCGTGATAATCGAACCCGATCTGCATCATCGGCGCGGTTCCGCAGCTTCCCAAACATTCGACTCTCGAAACCGTAAATTTCCCGTCCGGCGTAGTTTCGCCGACGTGAATGCCCAGTTTATCGCAGATATGCGCGGTAATTTCCGGCTCGCCCGTGATGCGGCACGAAAGGGTTTTGCACATCTGAATGTGATATTTACCCATCGGTTTGAAGTTAAACATCGAATAAAACGTCGCCGTTTCCCAAATGTCGGTTACTTCCAAATCGAGAAACTGCGCCAGAAAATTTACGCCGCCGTTATCAACGTAACCGCGTTCGCGCTGAACGACGAACAACAGCGGAATCAACGCCGAACGCTTTCTGTCCGGCGGATATTTCGTCAAATGCGATTTCATTTCTTCGACAACCGCGGGCGAAAAATCCGCTATTTCGTCGGTGTAAACAATCTGATTTGTAAAATCCGATGCAACTGCTGATGCCATATTTTATGCCGCTAATTTTTGTTCCAACTTTTCGAGCCGAAACGCCAAATTTTCAACTTTTTCCTCTAATTCAATATAACTAACGCTGATGCGCGAAACTTTTTTATCTATCACTTCGATTTTATGCTTCACTTCTTCAACATCAGCACGAAGATTAACAATTTCGGTTTCGACTTTTGCAAGTCTTTCTTCCACTAAAATCAGTCTTTTATCAATTTCGATAACCTTTAGCCCGATTTCAGTCATTTGAGCTGAAAGCACATCAAATTTCTGTTCAAGTTTATCAAAACGATTTTCGAGATTATCGAAACGGACTTCAAGATTATCGAAACGGACTTCAAGATTATCGAAACGATTTTCGAGATTATCGAAACGGACTTCAAGATTATCGAAACGATTTTCGAGATTATCGAAACGAACTTCGAGATTGTCGAATTTTTTATCGTGTTCGCCGAGTTTCAGGATGACGGTTTCCATCATCCTAATCATTTCGCTTTTAAATCTATTGTCGGGAATCTCTTCAGCCATAATGTTTATCTGTCAATTTCGCCCAAAACAATGTCTAGCGAACCGATAATTGCCACGACATCGGCGATCATTTCGCCCTCGCACATTACGGGTAAAGCTGACAAATTGACAAAACTCGGACCGCGAAAATGAACTCGTTCCGGCTTCGGTCCGCCGTTCGATTTCATATAAACGCCGAGTTCACCTTTTGAGGCTTCGATGGCGTGATAAACTTCGCCTTCCGGGACGTTGAAACCTTCGGCGACGATCAGAAAATGGTGAATCAGCGAATCCATATGTGTCCGCATATCGTCGCGGTCGGGCAGAACGATTTTCGGCGCATCGGCTTTGATCGGTCCCGGTTTGATGCGTTCGATGGTTTGTCTGACAATTTTATACGATTCGTACATTTCGCGCATTCTGACGCGGAAACGCGCCCAAACATCACCGTCCGGTTCGATTGGAATGTCGAAATCGTAAGTTTCGTAACCGGAATAAGGATTATGTTTTCGTAAATCCAAAGCCACGCCGCTGCCGCGCAAACTCGGTCCGGTCAATCCCCAATCAATCGCTTCGTCTGCCGTGATAACTCCGATTCCTTTCGTCCTGCTCTGCCAAATCGTATTCCCCGAAACGAGCGTTTCGAGCATTTCCATCGCAGCAGGGAAATCGTCAAGGAATTGCACGACGCGGCGTTCAAAACCTGCCGGCAAATCCATCATCAAACCGCCGATGCGGTAATAACTCGGTGTCATTCGCCCGCCGGAACAGGCTTCAATCAAATTTAAAATCTTTTCGCGCTGACGAAAACAATAGAAAAACGCGCTCATCGCACCGATGTCGAGCGCGTGTGTGCCGAGCCAAACCATATGCGATGCGATGCGCTGCAACTCGCACGTCATCACGCGGATAACCTGAGCGCGTTCGGGAATTTCCAGATCGAGCAGTTTTTCCGCCGCCATCACATACGCCAGATTATTTCCCAAAGGATTCAAATAATCCATCCGGTCGGTGATGACGATGCCCTGCTGATATTTTTTGTACTCGAACAGCTTTTCCATTCCCGTATGCAGATAGCCGATGTCGGGAATCGTTTTGATGACCATTTCGCCGTCCAACTGCAATTCAAGACGCAAAACGCCGTGTGTTGAAGGATGCTGCGGTCCCATCGAAAGCGTCATCTGCGATTCGAGAGACTGGTCTAAAACTTCAAATTTGCTCGGTATATTTTCTACTGCAACGCTCATAAATTCAGTTATCAGTTATCAGTCATCAGTCATCAATTTATGCTCACTGATGACTGATGACTGATAACTGTTCAAGATAAACTATACGGTTCGTATCCGCGCAGCGGATAATCTTTGCGAAGGGCGAAACCGTCGAAATCTGACGGCAGTAAAATACGCCGCAAATCGGGATGTCCTTCAAAAATAATGCCGAACATATCGAAAGTTTCGCGCTCGTGCCAATCAGCCGTTTTCCAAACCCCAATCACCGACGGAACATTCGGTTCATCTTCCGAGAGCAACACTTTTAACCGCAGGCGATTGTAATGCCCGGTTGAAAACAGATGATAATTGACTTCAAAACGCGGGTCTTCTTCGGGACCGCGATCCGCGCCGCATAAATCAGCCAGCATATTAAAGGCGTAATGCGTCTTTAAAAACAGGCAAATATCATCAATTGCTTGGCGCGGAACAATGGCGGTAACTTCGCCGCGAGAATCTTTGAAATTAGTCACCCAGGCGGGATTTTCCGCCCTCAACTTTTCAACATATTCTAATAAAACTGTTGTATCAGCCATATTTTACAATGAAAAGCGGTGTGTGACCCGGCACAATTTCAACACCGCAAATTTTATGATGAACGCCTTTTTTCGTGGCGCGACGGAACTGTATAAGGACGCGAAGTTTCATTATTGGCAACTTCGATTTCAGTTTCTTTTTCGAGCGCAGTGCCTTCCGTGACAGGCAGAGTTCCGGGAACAAAAGACTGCCGCGATTCGACCTCAAAAGTGTCAAGCCGATCTTTGACCGATTCGTTCATCACCTTTTCCTGCAACATCATAATCGCGTGAATCAGCATTTCCGGGCGCGGCGGACAGCCCGGAATATAAACGTCAACCGGAACGATTTTGTCCACCCCTTGCACAATCGCATAATTGTCGAAAACGCCGCCCGAAGTCGCGCACGCGCCCATCGAAATCACCCATTTCGGTTCGGGCATCTGATCGTAAATGCGCCGCAGCACCGGAGCCATTTTGCGCGAAACTCGTCCCGAAACGATCATCACGTCGGCTTGCCGGGGACTCGCGCGAAATGTTTCCGCGCCGAACCGCGATAGATCATTGCGCGCCGAAACGCTGTTCATCATCTCAATTGCACAGCAAGCCAACCCGAATGTAGCCGGCCAAAGTGATGATTTTCTCGCCCAATTGACAACTGCATCGAGCTTGACCGTAATAACATCCGGCAGCGACTCGAAAATTGCATTTTCTAAACCCATAATTTTCCTTTGACCAAAGAGTTTTGAGCTAAAAAAATCCAAATTGACTTTCTCTTTCCAGACTCTCAAACCTCTCAGGACTTCAACTAAGCCGCGCGTTTTAATTCTTGAATGCGTTGCGCTTTTCTATCCGCCAAAATTTTGGCTTCGCCGCGCGCTTCGGCGCGCGCCTGCAGACCCCAATCGAAAATTCCTTTTTTCCAAACGTAAATAAATCCGACGATTAATGTCGAAATAAATACTAAAATTTCGATCAGCGCGACGGTGCCGAAAGCGATTCCGCTGATTTTTTGTTCGGCAAGCAGAGTTTTAAAGGCGACGGCAAACGGAATCATAAACAAAACTTCAATATCGAACAACAGAAAAATTACCGCCACCGTGTAAAACTTGATCGAAAATCTGTCGCGCGCCGAACCGATCGGGTCTTTGCCGCACTCGTACGGCATCAATTTTGTCGCTGTTCGCTTGCGCGGTCCGACGAGCTGCGTCACCAAAACCTGGCTTGCCGCGAAACCAAAAGCGACGATAAACATTACGGCAAGCGGCGCGTAATCGAACAGATTAAATTCTGACATAGATTAAATTTTCCTATTTTCTTTTCGCACTTAAATTGTATCAAAAAAGCCGAACAATATAAAAAGGTGAAGATTGAGAATTATTGCACAAGTTAAATCGTAAATTAAGCCAGATTGTGTGTCAAGGTAAAGAAGTTGAGAGTTGAGACGAGAAAATCGGCGGTTAAAGATTATGGAAAACGTTCGTGTGTATTCTTTGAAACCGCTCGCTGACTGGCGGACTGATTTTATTTGTTGACCGTCAATAAACGCCTGTGTTAATTTCATAAACGGGAAATAATATCAAAATTTTGCCGTCTTATTCTCGCCGAATTTATTTGCAAATGCTGTGATAACTGGTTTTAACACTGACATCGAATTTCAAGGAACAACGTATCACGTTCAAACCGAAGACAAAGGTGTTGACACGCCGCTGATTTTGTCGCTGGTTTATGATCGCGGCACGATTTTGGCGAGCAAGCGTTCGCCGTATGACGATTTGCTGGCGGAAGTGTTTGATGAAAAATTACTGATTGACAGATTACAGAAACAGCACAAATTGATGTGCGCGGCGGTGCGCGCCGGCAGAATCGAAGATTTAAAGCGGATGACGATGAAAGATTCCGCGCTGCGTCAACAAGGTCTCGTCGCCCAAAAAGAAATTAAAACTCCGGTTGAAGAAAAGAAAATAAATTTTCCGCCCGCTAAACCAGGATCCGCCCGAACGGAAAAAATGCCGCCGCCGATTCTTAACCAAAATCTTCCGGTCGCCAAACAGGGGCAAGAAGTCACGCTTGATTCAACAAACTCTGAGATTAGCGAAAAAGCTAAATTGCCGCCCGCCAAATTAAAGGACGAACTGATTTGGGATATTCCGATTGATATTGTCGAAGAACATTTTATTGAAGCGATACGTGTAATTGAAGAGGAAATAATTTTGCCAGCCGAAGCCGTCGAAATTATTGTTGATACGGGTCAGGTTGAGCAGTTTATTGATTTTACATTAAAAGCCGAGTTATTAAACGAAATAATTTTCAAAGGCGGCGAACGTAAAACCGTCAGCCTCTTGGTTTATCGCGGAAATCGGGAAACCGGTTTGAGCGGCGCGCAGATAATTGTTAAAATCATCGGAACATCTTTTCGACCTTTGATCTTTCACGCGAAAACTGACAGCAACGGTGTCGCCACGGTTCATTTGCAGCTTCCGCATTTTAAGACGGGGCGCGCGGCGGTCTTAATCAGAGCGATGAGCGAAGGCGATGAAACCGAATTGAGACGGGTTATCGAACAGGGCTGATTAGATTTTGGGATTCAATTAATGAAAATTATAATTAACGGCGAAAAAAAGGAAGTCGCGGAAAATCTCAATCTGTCCGCGCTGCTCAAACATCTGTCGCTGCCCGGTGAAAGAATTGCGATTGAATTGAACAAAGAGGTCGTCCGCAAAAAAGATTGGGCAATGACAAACATCAACGACGCGGATAAAATAGAAATTATTCACTTCGTCGGCGGCGGGTGAATTCCAGATTACAGATTCCAGATTTCAAATGGCGGATTGAAAGTATTTTCAGTCCGCATTTCTTTTGCGCGATTTTTTGTTAAGATTAAATATATAACAATCTGGAATTTGAAATCTGAAATCTGGAATTTGCATTTATGAATGATTTATTTAATTTAGCGGGCAAAACTTTTAGTTCGCGGCTGATTATCGGAACGGGAAAATATCGTTCGCATCAGGAAATGAAGGACGCGCACGCGGCTTCGGGCGCGGAAATGGTGACGGTTGCGGTCAACCGTGTGCCGCTTGACCGCAAAACCGAATCGTTTCTCGATTATCTTAATCCCGAAATGCAGATTTTGCCGAACACGGCGGGCTGTTACGACGCGGAACACGCGATCAGAACCGCGAGATTGGCGCGTGAAGCACTCGAAACCGACTGGATCAAACTCGAAGTCATCGGCGATAAAGTAACGCTTTTGCCAGACAATGAACAAACGCTCGAAGCAGCAAAAGTTCTCGTCAAAGAAGGTTTTATCGTGATGCCGTATTTTTCCGATGATTTAATTATGGCGAAAAAACTGCTCGCCGTCGGCTGCCCGTGCGTGATGCCGCTCGCCGCGCCCATTGGTTCGGGTTTGGGCGTACAAAATCCGGCGAATCTGAAAATTATGCGTGAACAACTGCCCGACGCAATCATCATTGTTGATGCCGGAGTCGGCGTGCCGTCCGATGCGGCGATGGCGATGGAACTCGGCGCGGACGCGATTTTGATGAACACGGCAATCGCCGAGGCGAAAGATGCCGCGCAAATGGCGACCGCAATGAATTACGCGGTCAAAGCCGGAAGATTGGCATATTTATCGGGTAGAATGCCAAAACGTCTCTACGCGAGCGCGTCGAGTCCGATTGAAGGGGCGATAAAATAGATGGAAATTGTCGAATGTTAAAAACACTAACAGCAACAATTTTGCGCGAAGATGACGGATTTGTTTCGATTTGTTCGGAACTCGACATCGCCAGTCAAGGTGAGACGGTTGAAGAAGCCAGAACAAATTTACGCGAAGCCGTCGAATTATTTTTTGAAACGGCACATCCGAATGAAATCGCGCAGAGATTAAGCTCCGAAATTTATATTACGCCGCTGGAGGTCGAAGTTGGGCAAATTGCGTAATCTTTCAGGCGACGAAGTTTGCAGAATTTTGTCGAAAAATAGATTTCTGCAAATCCGGCAAAAAGGCAGCCACGCTATTACGCAAAAAGCAATTGAAAACTCGACGATAACTGTTCCTGTTCCGTTGCATTCGGAAATCAGAATCGGAACTTTGATGTCAATTATCCGACAGGCAGGAATATCGCGTTCAGAATTTGAATGATTTTAATGAAGTATTTGAAGATTACCTTTGTTTTTGTTTTTTTTGCTTTCGGCATTTTCGCCTGCAAGGATGACGGTGCCAAACATAATGAATTCAATATCGCCGAAAGTAAATCTTACGAAGCGTCATTGTTTCGCCAAAACTGCGCGGTTTGTCACGGGCAGGAAGCGAACGGCAAGGAATTAAACGGCACATTAATTCCTTCACTGCGCTACGGCGAAGCGGCGACTTTGACCGAACAGCAAATTTACACGCAGATTCACGATGGAAAACTGCCGATGCCCGCGTTCAAAAATCAATTGACCGAAGATGAAATTCGTAAAATGGTGAGATTTGTGCGGCGTGATTTGCAGGGAAAATCGGAAGCTGAAAAGTAAAAATGATAGACGAAAAATTATCCGCATCAAAAAGCTTGGGAGAATTACCGTTGGTTAGTCAGACTTTCCCTAACATCAATTCCGATAATCGTAATTTTTCTTGTCTTTTTCTTTGTCAATAATTCGTCAATCGTAAACATTATGATAGTGACGGCAGGCGTTCTGCTTTTCATTGCTGTTACGATAATCAATTTGAATATAAGTTTTTTGGAATGCCCACGCTGTCATCATATGTATTTTCGTTGGTGGGATAATCAAAATATACTGTTTGCTAAAGAATGCAGAAATTGCGGATTAAAGAAATACGAAGGCTCAAATATAAAAAGTATCCTCTGAATAATTTATGAAAATACTAATCACAGGCGCGAGCGGGTTGATCGGCGGCGAATTGGTTCCGACGTTGAAAGCCAAAGGTCACGAGGTTTACAAACTCTCGCGCAGTAAAGCGAAAAACGCCGATGAAATTCAATGGGACGCTTACGAAGGTTTCAGCGAATCGGAACAAGCGAAACTCGAAAATTTTGATGCGGTTGTGCATCTGGCGGGCGATAATGTCGGCGAAGGAAGTTGGACGGACGAAAAAAAACGCAGCATCAAAGAAAGCCGCGTCGTCGGAACGAGAACTTTGGTTGATGCTTTGAGAAAAGTCGAAAATCCGCCAAAAATTTTTGTTTCCGCGTCGGCAATCGGTTTTTACGGCGGGCGCGGCGATGAAATTCTGACCGAAGAAAGTCTTGAAGGCAAAGGGTTTTTCCCCGAAGTTTGCGCCGCGTGGGAAGCGGAATCCGAAAAAGCCGCTGATTTCGGCGCGCGGGTCGTGATGCCGCGCATCGGAATTGTGTTGGCGAAAGAAGGCGGCGCGTTAAAGGAAATGCTCACGCCGTTTAAGTTTGGTCTCGGCGGCACTATTGGCAGCGGCAAACAATGGATGAGCTGGATCGCGCTTGATGATTTAATTCGGATCATTCATTTCGCGCTGGAAAATAACGATTTGCGCGGCGCGGTCAACGCGGTCGCGCCGCACCCGGTAACGAACGAAGAGTTTACCGATACGCTCGGCGAAGTTCTTCATCGTCCGACGATAATTCCGATTCCCGCGTTCGGCATCAAACTTTTATTCGGCGAAAAAGGGGAAATGCTTTTACTGGAGGGAACGCGAGTTTTGCCGAAAAAACTTGACGATTTCAGCTTTGAATTTAAGTTTGCAAATTTGAAAGAAGCCCTGAAATACGTTTTGGACTAATTCTCAAAAGGTGAAAATATGAATTAAATATAGAAAAATCGTGGAAATAGTGGATATAAACAAACAAAAAATGATGAATTAGTTTAATACACGAATTCAAATCAGAAATCTTTCAAAATATCAACACGTTTTAATCAAGCCGCTAAATATTATAGTTTCAATGATTTGCAGCACCAGGAATTTATCAGGCACGATTCTTGCACAATTAACTATTTAGAAAGTGAGTTGGTAAGGGAGTGTTAAGGTATTTGTAACATTCAATCTCAAAGTTAAATTTACAAAAACTGATTTTAAAACGCACACTCCTTTACGAACTCACTTTTTTAATTTTTAGTAGGGAGATTTTTTAAATGCAGGATGTGCAAAATATTCCGCCACCGGACATTAGTTCGCCGGATAGAGATAACGACTTCGGGAGTCATTCGACGATAGAACCAGATTTGGATGGTGAAGAGCCGACAAATCCGCAGGATGATGTTCCTCTTCCGTCTGACCGCGAACCGTCGGTGCCGATTCAGGAACCGCCCGAAGATAAATATCCAGTCGGCGAGGGCAGCGATAATCCAAAACAGATTGTTTGAGAATTGAGCGAAAATTTGAAGGTTAATTTCAAGTTTTCGCTTTTTTTTAATTTTAAAGTCGCGCCTATCAAAGCGGTGCGCGGAAAGTTTTTACGGTGAAACTTGACAACATTTGTTTTTGTAACTATTCTTGTTACAGTTATGGCAGCTAACAGTCAATTTGCAATCGCGGTTCACATTTTGACGGTTCTCGCCAAGGCAGGCGAGGACAATAATGTGAAATCCGATTATATCGCGGCGAGCGTTAATACGAATCCGGTCGTGATTCGGCGGTTGCTCGGCGATTTGAATCAGGCAAACCTAGTCGTTTCGCAGACGGGCGCGAACGGCGGGACGCGGCTGGCGAAATGTCCGAACCTGATTAATTTAGCGGACATTCACCGGGCGGTTTCGTGCGGAAAAACCTTTGCGCTGCACCGTCAGACGAACGACGAATGTTCAATCGGGAAAAATATCCAGTGCGTTTTGGAAAAACTGCAAATGGAAATCGGCGGTGTGGTCGAAGCGAAATTGGCGCAGTTTTCACTGCAAAGCGTGTTGGAAGCGGTCGAGGGTGTCGGCTGTGACGATCAAGGAAAGATTTTGAATTAAATTTTTTTGAAGATATTTGTATCAAAAGACGTTACAAAAATAATAACTGAACGAAGGGAATACAGAATATGGAAACGGAAAAGGTAAACATTAGCGGAAGCGATATTTTAGAACAGTTAAACTGGCGTTACGCGACGAAAACTTATGACGCGGCGCGCAAGATTTCCGACGCGGACTGGGAAGTTTTGGAAAACTCGCTGCTGCTCGCGCCGTCGAGTTTCGGCATTCAGCCTTATAAATTCGTCGTCGTGACCGATCAGGCGACGAAGGAAAAATTGAAACCGGCGGCTTGGAATCAGTCGCAAATTACGGACAGTTCGCATCTGGTCGTCATCGCGCACAAAAAAACGCTGAACGATGCCGACATCGAGCGTTTTGTCGAGCGCATTATCGAAGTGCGCGGCGTTTCGCGGGAAAGTTTGAGCGACTACGAAAATATAATGAAAAGTTCGGCGAAACAGGCGGTTGACGGCGGTTACGTCGAAACTTGGAATTCGCGGCAGGCGTATATCGCGCTCGGATTTTTGCTCGAAACTGCCGCGCTTCTGAACATTGACGCGACTCCGATGGAAGGTTTCGACGCGGCGCGATTCGACGAAATTCTCGGTTTGGACGATTACACGGCGGTCGTCGTCTGCGCCGTCGGTTATCGTCACACGGAAGCCGACTGGCTGGCAAATCTGCCGAAGGTTCGTTCTGCGAAGGAAGTGTTAATCGAAAGAATTTGATTTTATCAAACGAGGGAAGTTCTGCGAACAAGGGCGGTGACAAAATGAAACCACAGATTTGCGCGACCGTAAACGGATTTTTCAAAAAATCGAAAACAGAGGCGATTTTTTGGAATTTATCTTCGGAAATGATCGGAGTTTATCTGTGGTTTCTTAAATTCAGCAATATCTTGTTGAAACTAATCCAATAGATTTCTAAGATTAAAGGACGAAGAAATTACCAAACGATAAATCAGGAGAAAATATTCGATGAACACTTTTCTAAACAGTTGGTCGCCGCGCGCGTTGAGCGTTTTGCGAATTATCACAGGGTTTTTATTTTTGTGGCACGGCAGTCAGAAACTGCTCGGTTTTCCGCCGTCAGGACAGGGCGGCGGCGATTCTCTGCCGCCTTTGATGTTGGTCGCGGGCATTTTAGAACTCGGCGGCGGCATTTTGTTTTTGCTCGGTTTATTTACCCGTCCGGTCGCCTTTCTTTTGTGCGGGCTGATGGCGGTCGCTTATTTTATGGTTCACGCGCCGGGCGGATTTCTGCCGATTGTCAATAAAGGCGAACCGGCGGTCGTTTACTGTTTCATCTTTTTCTATTTTATTTTCGCCGGCGGCGGCGCGTGGAGTTTGGACAGGCTGATTTGGAAAGGCGAATAATTAAATTTTTATGAACGAATATCTCGAAAATTCGATGACTTACGCCGAATACATCAAGCTGATTGACGATTTACTGTTGGACGGCAAGACGACCGGCGAAAATCAGTCGGAAGCGATGTTTGATTACGGCAAGTTGAACCGTCAACGAATGCACCGGCTGGAAAAAACGGTGAAACTGAACGATTCGCTTGTGGAAAAAGCGCAAAATGTCAGCCGCCAAATGATCTGGCTGATAATTACCGAAGGCTGGTGCGGCGACGCGGCGCAGAATATTCCGGTGATCGAAAAAATCGCGGCGGAGTCGGAAAACATCGAAACGCGCTACGTTCTGCGCGATGAAAATTTAGAATTGATGGACAAACATCTGACCGCTAACGCGCGCTCGATTCCGAAATTGATCGCGCTCGACGCGGAAACGCGGGCGGAAATCGGCACTTGGGGACCGCGACCGCAAGTTGTGATGGATTATCTGTACGAGTTGAAAAATTCGGGAATGGAAAAAACCGTGATGATGGAAAAAATTCAGCGTTGGTATCTGGCGGATAAAGAACAGTCAATTCAGCGCGAATTTGAAACGCTTTTAGGCGAATGGACGGTAAAAATATCCGATAAAGCGGCAGGCAATTAAGAGAATTTGCCCGCGAAACAAACGAGATGAGCGAAAATTTCCTGTCTTCATTTTCGGCTGTTTCGCGTCTTTCGCGGGCAAAGAAAAAATACTATGAAAGCATACGAAATAAACGAGTTCGGCATTGAAAATCTGACCTTGGCAGAACGGGAAAAACCCGTGCCGCAAGCGACGGAAGTGTTAGTTAAAATGCACGCCGCGTCCCTGAATTACCGCGATTTGATGATGATTAAGGGCGCGTATAATCCGCGTCTGAAAATGCCGCTCGTGCCGTTTTCGGACGGCGCGGGCGAAGTCGTCGAAGTCGGTGAATCGGTGACGAAATTCAAAGTCGGCGACCGCGTAACGCCGATTTTTATGCAGGGCTGGATTGACGGCGCGGTTGACGCGAAAAAAGCGCGCACCGCGCTCGGCGGCGACACCGACGGCGTTTTGCGTGAGTTCGGGACTTTTGACGAACAAGGTTTAGTTTGTATTCCCGACCATTTTTCCTATGAGGAAGCGGCGACTCTGCCGTGCGCGGCGGTGACGGCGTATCACGCACTGTATTATTCGGGAAATTTGAAACCGGAAGACTCGATTTTGCTGCAAGGCACGGGCGGCGTTTCGATTTTCGCGCTGCAATTGGCGAGCGTTCTCGGCTGCCGCATCATCATCACGTCGAGTTCCGACGAAAAACTGGAAAGAACGAAGCAATTGGGCGCGACCGATTTTATCAATTACCAAACGACGGAAGATTGGGACAAAAAAGTTCTCGAATTGACGGAAAAACGCGGCGTGGATCACGTCGTCGAAGTCGGCGGCGCGGGAACGATGCAGAAATCGGTGAACGCTGTCAAAACCGGCGGACATATCGCCGTGATCGGCGTATTATCGGGTGCAGGCGATTTTAATCCGACTTCGATTTTGATGAAATCAGTCTGCTTGCAGGGAATTTACGTCGGCTCGCGGCAGATGTTTGAAGATATGAACCGCATCTTTTGCCAGCACACGCATTTGAAACCCGTCATTGATAAAGTGTATGAGTTTAACGAAGTGAAAGACGCGCTGCGATGTATGGAAAGCGGCTCGCATTTCGGCAAAATTGTCGTCAAAATCAGTTAAAAATTTGGAGATAAAAGTCAAAAAACAAAAGATTATGAGTGAACCTAGAGAACCGAAAAAATTAATCAGACCGGCTGAGTGGCAGGATTTTTTACAGGAATTTACCAATCGCAACAAAGATCGGCGGGCGCGTTTCGACGTGTTCAGACGCGACGGCAGAGTCGAAGAAGAAGGGGCGGAAGCGCATCTCGAAAACGCGCGGCTGATTTCCGACGGCGACGCGAAAAACGTCGAAATCACGCGCATTGACAAGACCGAAAAGGATGCCGAAAAAACCGTAGATGTCATCACGAACGTGCGCGGAATCGCCGTCCAATATGACATTGACGGCAGCGAAGACGCGCTCGAAATTACCGATGACCAGAACAGTCTGATCAGTTTGCGGATGGAATCGAAATTTGACGGAGCTTCCTGAGATGTTTAGCTGTGAACAAACACTAAAAGGACACGAAAAAAAAGAAAAAATTTTAGCCACAGATGAACACGGATAGACACAGATTTCTGAAACCGGGTAAGACAGATTTTAAAATCATTTCTTTAGGATTTATCAGTGTTCATCTGTGAAAATCTGTGGCTAAAAACTCTTTTCTTGGTTTCGTAAATTTTCGCGTCTGTTCGCGGAAAAAATTATGATTGACGAAAAAGTTCAAAATTATGCGGAAAAGTTCACGTCCGGCGAAAGCGAGGTGCTGCGCGATTTGCGCGAAAAAACTTACGCCGAACGCGCCGACAATGCGATGCTCTCCGGCTTTTATCAAGGTCGTCTGCTGGCGATGTTCAGTCAGATGATTCAGCCGCGCCGCGTTTTGGAAATCGGAACTTTTATGGGATATTCCGCGCTGTGTTTGGCGGAAGGTTTGACCGCTGACGGAAAAATTTTCACGCTCGATGTTAATGCGGAAACGAATCGGATCGCCAAAGAATTCTGGGCGAAATCGGATTTTGGCGGCAAAATCGAAGCGCATCTGGGAAATGCGGCGGACATTATTCCGACGCTCGATGAAACTTTCGACCTGGTGTTTATTGATGCCGACAAACCGGCGTATGCGAAATATTACGATTTGATTTTTCCGAAACTCAAAATCGGCGGCGTGATTATCGCCGACAATGTTTTGCGGCGCGGAAAAGTTTTGGACGCGGCGACAAGCGATGAAGACGCGCTCGCTTTACGCGAATTCAATCGAAAAGTGCAGACGGATGAACGAGCTGCAAATATTTTATTAGCCGTGCGCGACGGTTTGATGGTGATTAGAAAAGAAAAAGATTAAGGGGGATTTTTTATGTATATTGTCAGCGGCGCGACCGGACACACGGGTTCGGCTGTTGCTAAAACATTGTTGGAAAACAATTTACCGGTGCGAGTGATCGTTCACAGTGCGGGCAAAGGCGCGGAATTTGAAAAACTCGGCGCGGAGGTCGCAGTCGCGGATTTGCAGGACGCGGACGCTTTAACTGCGGCGTTAAAAGGCGGAACGGTTTTTTACTTGATGATTCCGCCGGCGAGTCGGTCGGAAAATCTGCTGGCGGAAGCGGAAAAAGTTATTGCGGCTTCTCAGACGGCGATTGAAAATTCATCGCTGGAGAAAATCGTCGCGCTGTCGTCCATCGGCTCGCAAATTTCGAGCGGCACGGGGAATATTTTGACGACACACAAACTCGAACAGGCGTTTGCCGATTCGGAAATTCCCGTCACTTTCGTGCGCGCCGGAAGTTTTATGGAAAATTGGGAAGCGGTTCTGGGAACAGCGAAAACGGACGGCGTTTTGCCGAGCTTTTATCAGCCGCTCGACCGGAAAATTCCGCAGGTCGCCGCCGCCGACATCGGGCGCGTTATCGCCGAATCAATGCAGGAAAAAACGGACGGCACAGAAGTTAAAGAACTCGCCGGATTTTGGGTTTCGCCCGCCGAAACTGCCGAAACTATCAGCAAAATTCTCGGCAGTGAAGTCAAAGCCTTGCCGGTTCCCGAAGATCAATGGCTGGACATTTTTAAAAACCACAATTCGCCGCAAAACGCCGCGTCATTGGCGGAAATGTTCAGTGCATTTAATTCGGGACTGATTAAATTTGAAACCGAGGATCAAATTGCGGGCAAAGTAACCGTGGAAGATTTCGCGCGTGAGGCGTTGAAATAATCGGAAAATGAAATTTGGCGTTTTCATAATTTTTATCTGGCTGATTGCCTCGTTTCCGGCTCGCGGGCAGGATTTACCGGCAATTCCGCCGCCGCCGCCGATAAAAATCGCCGGAGTCGAACGCGAGGTTTTTCACGTTGAAAAATATCCGTCGCTGACGGCGGTCGGCAAAGTGAGTTTTTTGGGAAGCCGCTGGTGTTCGCTGACGTTGGTCGCCGAAGACATCGCCGTTTCCGCCGGACATTGTTTTTTAGAGGGAAATTTTCAGTTCGATTACCGAAAAGATTTGAAACCGTATCTGGCGACCGTGATTTTGAAACCGGACGGCGTAAACCGCATCGAAAATCTTTACGTGAAAAGAGTTTTGAAGGCAAGGGCGAATCCCGATTATTCAATTGTCAGACTGAACAGAAAAATTCCCGAAAGCGTCATCAAACCGCTGAAAATTTCCGAATTAACGCTCGACGAAATGCTCGCCAACGAAGAGCGGTTCGGTTGCGCGGCTTTTAACGGCGACGCGGAACTCGGCGGCGGCGGTCTGCGAATGACGATCAGCCGAAACGTGAAAATCGTTCGCCTGACGAGTTCAAAAAATCGCGTTGACGCGACGTGCATTTCAACTTTCGGCGGCAGCGGCGGTTTATTTTTCGAGGAGCAGAAAAATGCCGCAACGAATGTGAAAGATTATAACTTTGCGGGCGTGATTTGGGGCTTGACCGAAGGAAATTACAACGAAAACGGCGCGTTTGTCAAGGATAGAGGCGTGATAACTTCGATTACGCCGGTCAGCGCGTTTTACGACGAATTGATGAAAATTATCAGGAAAGATTAATTAGATAATTCTGAAAAACAAAAGTTAGAGTTATCAAAAATTATGAATACAAACTACGCAAATCAAATCTCAAATGTTTTGAAAGCCGGTGTTTTGCTTTCAATTGTTGTCGTTTCGTTTTTGATTGCGCGCAGTTCGTTCATAATTATTCACCCGGAAATGGCTCAGGCGATAACTTTTGATTTGACAATAACTTTGCCGCTCGCATTTTGGTTTTTCATCAGAAAGACGAAAATTTCAAAATTGTCGGTGGTCGGAGTCTTCACTTTCGGAATCATTTTGGCATCGTTCATACTGCCGGCAAATGATCGGCAGTTGCTCGGTTATTTGGAATTCTTTGCGCTGCTTGCGATTGAGTTGGGAGTTTTGAGTTATGCTGGATTAATCGTTTACAAATCGCGCAAAACTTATCAATCGCTCGGTCAAAATCGCGGTGATTTTTTGGAAAATTTGCGAGAAACGCTGGTTAAGGAATTTCCGTCTGAAACGGCGGCAAAGGCTTTGACGTTTGAAATTGCGGGTTTTTATTACTCATTTTTCGCGTGGAAAATGAAGCGCGGCGAGAATTTTTACACTTATTACAAGAAAAACGGCGCGGCGGCTTTATTGACGATTTTGATTTTTATAATTGCCGTCGAAACAATCGTTCTGCATTTTTTAATCGCCGCGTTGAGCGTGTCTGCGGCGTGGATTCTAACCGCGTTCAGCGCGTGTTTTCTGTTTCAAATTTACGCGCACGGCAAAGCGATTTTTCTGCGACCGATTGAAATTACTGATCGGGAGATTTACATTCGCTGCGGATTAATCGGCGACGCGCGCATTTATTTGGAAAATATCGAATCAATTAACTGTGTCGCGCCGACCGTCGAAACTGAAAAAGATGCGGTAAAACTTTCCGCGCTCGGAAAATTTACCGCGTGTAATCTGCAAATATCTGTGCGCGATGAGGTGATTTTGAACGGCATTTACGGAAAAAAGAAAATTTTTAAAATGATACTTTTAGCAGTTGATGAAGCTGAAAAATTGAAAGTTGAAATCGAAGGAAAATTAGAAAACGAAAATAAAATTTAGGAGAAATAATGGCACAAGAAATTTATGAAATTCCCGTGAAAACGATTGACGGCGAAGAAACAAATCTGGGCGAATATAAAGGCGAAGTTTTACTGCTCGTCAACGTCGCGTCGAAATGCGGTTTAACGCCGCAGTATGAAGGTTTGCAGGAACTTTACGACGAATATCACGGCAAAGGTTTTGAGGTTTTGGGGTTTCCGGCGAACAATTTTATGGGACAGGAACCGGGAACGAATGATGAAATCAAGGATTTTTGTGACACGAATTACAACGTCAAATTTCCGCTGTTCTCGAAAATTTCGGTCAAAGGCGACGACCAGCACCAGCTTTATCATTATTTGACGGAGACGAAACCGGAAACCGATGTCAACGACGGCGAGTTTGAGGAAAAACTGAAAGGTTACGGCTCGACGCGCTCGAAATCGAGCGAAGTTTTGTGGAATTTCGAGAAGTTTTTAATCGGCAAAAACGGCGAAATCGCGGCTCGTTTCGCGCCTGACGTGAAGGCGGACGACGCGCGTCTGATCGAGAAAGTGGAAGCGGAATTGGCGAAATAAGAGTGATATTTGCCACGAACAAACACGAAAAGGACACGAAATAAGAGAAGAATAAATAAGAATATTTAGCCACAGATGAACACGGACAAACACAGATTTTTTAAAGCGGATAAAAAGATTTTTTAGCTTTATCTCTTGGTATTTATCCGTGTTTATCTGTGTGTATGTGTGGACAACGAATTCTTACTTTCGTGAAATTTCGTGTTTGTTCGCGGCTAAAAAAATATGGAAAACGTAACATACGGATTGATTCCGATGGAAATTTGGAAGCGGGAAAAGCCGATTGATGTTTTTCGGAAAATGGTCGGGCGCGAATTGTCCGCGCCGCCGATTGGTGAAACTTTCGATTTTCTGCTGACCGAAATCGAACACGGTCGCGCCGTTTTTGAAGGTGAACCGCACGCAAAGTTTTATAATCCGCTCGGCACGATTCACGGCGGATTTATCACGACGCTGCTCGATTCGGCGATGGCGTGCGCGATTCATTCGACTCTGGAAGCCGGAAAAGGTTCGACGAGCGTGGAAATAAAAGTCAATTTCGTGCGTCCGATTTTCGAGAAAACCGGCACGCTGCGAGCCGTCGGCGAAATCGTCAACGTCGGCAGACAAATCGCTTCGGCGGAAGGCAAACTGCTGGACGAGAACGGCAAACTTTACGCGCACGGGACGACGACTTGTTTTATTTTTGATTTATGAAAAAGGGGGAAGATAAACGCAGATAAACGCGGATTTTTTTGGAAAAGATTTCAATAAAATTTTAAAATTATCGGCGTTCATCTGCGGTTAAAAAGTAAAAAAATGGAAAAAAGAAAATTTGGCAAAACGGATATGGAATTTTCCGTGCTTGGCTTCGGCGGCGCGGAAATCGGACGTGATGTGACGGCGGAGACGGCGGACGAATTATTGAACTCCGCGCTCGATGCCGGTTTGAATGTGATTGATACGGCGGCGGCTTATTGGGAAAGCGAAAAATTGATCGGCGAAACAATCGGCAAGCGGCGCAATTCGTTTTATCTGCTGTCGAAATGCGGCGCGCTCGACGGTTTTACGCGCACGGATTGGTCGAAAAAAGGGATTTTGGAAACGATTGAAAACAGTTTGCGAAATTTGAAAACCGATCATCTGGACATCGCGCAACTGCACAGTTGCTCGGCGGAAACTTTGCGGCAAGGCGATTGTATCGAAGGTTTACAGCGGGCGCGGGAAAAAGGCTACACCAGATTTATCGGTTATTCGGGCGACAACGACGACGCGAAAACGGCGATTGAAATGGACGTTTTCGATTCGTTTCAAACTTCCGTTTCGATTGCCGACCAAGCGGCGATTGACGGCAACATCAAACTCGCCGCAGAAAAAAATCTCGGAATTATCGCCAAACGTCCGATTGCCAACGCCGTCTGGCGGCACGATTCCAAGCCGTCGGAATCTTATCATCACGAATACTGGGACCGAATTCAAAAACTGAAATACGATTTTTTGAGCCAAAGTCTGGAAGAATCAATCGCCGTCGCGCTGCGTTTTACGCAGTCAGTTCCGGGAATTGACACGATGATCGTCGGCACGACCAAGCCGGGACGCTGGAGCGAAAACGCCGAATACGTCGGCGAAGGAAATCTGTCGAGCAAAGAATACGAAGCGATTCGTGATCGCTGGCGCGAAGTCAGCGGCGATTGGGAGCAAATGACTTAAAAAGAAAATTAACCGCAGATGGACGCAGATAAACGCAGATTTTTTTAATTTTTTGGGATAAGTTATGACTGAAAATGAGTTGAACAAAATTAGTGAGACAATAATCGGTTGCGCTTATGCTGTCGGAAATACGCTTGGAAATGGCTTTCTGGAAAAGGTTTATGAGAATGCGTTGGTTCTGGAAATACGCGAAAAACAGTTGGATGTAAAGAAATAACACTCGATAAAAGTTTTTTACAAAAATAGAGTTGTCGGCGAATATATCGCGGATTTGTTGGTTGAAAATAAAGTTTTGATTGAACTGAAAACGATCAAGGGAATTGACGAAATTCATCTGGCGCAGTGCTTGAATTATTTGAAGGCGACGAATTTGCCGCTTTGTTTGCTGATAAATTTCGGCAAACCGCGTGTTGAAGTAAAGAGAGTTTTTCAGTCGGTGAATTTGCGAAATGTTTTTGGGAATCAACCGCAGATAAACGCGGATAAAAGCAAGATTTTTATTATTTCAAAGTTGCCAAAAAATTGATTTTAAAATATCTGCGTCTATCTGCGTCCATCCGCGGTTAATAAATTGAAAGAGGGAATCTATGAGCAAATTATTTGAAAAATACAAACTGAGAAACGTCGAATTTCGCAATCGCATTTGGGTTTCGCCGATGTGTCAGTATTCGAGCGAGGACGGAATGCCGACGGATTGGCATTTGGTGCATTTGGGAAGCCGCGCGGTTGGCGGCGCGGGTTTGGTGATTGTCGAGGCGACGGCGGTTTCGCCGGAAGGTCGGATTTCGCCGCAGGATTCGGGGATTTGGTCGGACGAACACGCAGAAAGTTTTGCGCGGATCACGAAATTTATCAAAGATCAGGGCGCGATTGCCGGAATTCAACTCGCGCACGCCGGACGAAAGGCTTCGACTGCCGCGCCTTGGAACGGTGGGGAAAAGGTTGATGAAGCGAACGGCGGATGGGAAACGGTCGCGCCGTCGGCGGAAAAGTTTGCTGAAGATTACACTCTGCCGCGCGAAATGGACGCGCAAGACTTGGAAAAAGTCCGCCGTGATTTCGTCGCGGCGGCGAAACGGTCGGTTGACGCGGGTTTCGAAGTCATCGAAATTCACGCCGCGCACGGTTATCTGTTTCACGAATTTTTGTCGCCGCTGTCGAATAAACGCGCCGACGAATACGGCGGCAGTTTGGAAAATCGGCTGCGTTTCCCGCTCGAAATCGCCAAATTAACGCGCGAAAACGTGCCGGAAAATCTGCCGGTTTTCGTGCGAATTTCGGCGACGGACTGGACGGAAAACGGTTGGGATGTCGCGCAGTCGGTCGAGTTTTGTAAAGAACTCAAAAAGCTCGGCATTGATTTGATTGATGTTTCGTCGGGCGGCAACGTGCCGAACGCGAAAATTCCCGTCGCGCCGAATTATCAAGTCCCGTTTGCGGCGGAAATCCGCGAAAAAGCCGAAATTCCGACGGGCGCGGTCGGCTTAATTACCAACGCGACGCAAGCCGAAGAAATTCTGCAAAAAGGCAAAGCCGACGCGATTTTAATGGCGCGGGAATTTCTGCGCGAGCCTTATTTCGTCTTCGGCGCGGCGAAAGAATTGGGCGCGAAAATTGATTATGTGCCGAAGCAGTACGGTCGCGCGATTGAACTGGAAAATTCTCAGGAAGTCAAAGGCGCGAGTAAAAGTTAAGGGAAATTAACTGCAGATTTACGCAGATAGACGCAGATTTGCGGAAGATAAATCGGATGATTTTAATTGAGATTAATTGCTTTATAAAAACATTGAAAGACACAGAATTATGAACAATCCGCTGATAAAAGAGTTTAATTACAATGTGCCAATCGAGAAAGTTTGGCGGGCTTTAACCGATACGGAAAAAATGAAAGAATGGTATTTTCCGCAGCTTCAGAAATTTGAACCGACGGTCGGATTTAAGTTTCAATTTGACGATGACAGTGCCGAATACCGAAAAGAATGGATTGTCACAAAAGTGGAAGACGGCAAAACATTAGCGCATAGTTGGGCTTACAAAGGCTATCCGGGAAATTCAGAGGTCATATTCGATTTGTTTTCGGAAGACGACAAAACCAGATTGAGAGTTACTCAAACGGATTTGGAAAGTTTTCCAAATGACCCGCATTTTGCACGAGAGCGATTTGAATGGGGTTGGGATAATCTTCTCGGACAGAATTTGAAGCAACTGCTTGAAGGCGGGAATAATTCCTGATTTAAGGTAGAAATTTGAAAGATAAAAATTAAAATGAGTGAAAAGAAAATTGCGCTGATAACGGGCGCGAATAAAGGTTTAGGCTACGAAACGGCGCGGCAGTTGGCGAAGCAAAACGTCAGGGTTTTAATCGGCGCGCGCGACGAAACTCGCGGACGTGAAGCGGCTGAAAATTTAAAGGACGAAGGTTTTGATGCCGAGTTTGTTGCGGTTGACGTGACGGACGAAAAAACGCTCGAAGCGGCGGCGAAATATGTTGAGGAAAATTACGGCAAACTCGATATTTTGGTGAATAACGCCGGAATCGCGGTCGAATACGGAGCTGAACCGGGCGAAATTAATTTGGAAAAAATTCGCCAAACTTTCGATACGAACTTTTTTGGCGTGATCGCTGTGACGAAAAGTTTTCTGCCGCTGCTCAAAAAATCCGACGGCGGGCGCATCGTCAATGTATCGAGCGGTTTGGGTTCGCTCGCGCAAAACAGCGATCCGAATTGGGATTTTTCCGCCGTCAAACCTGTCGCTTATAACTCGTCGAAAGCCGCGCTCAATATGTTCACGGTGATTCTGGCGAGCCAACTGAAAGACGCAAAAATCAAGGTCAATTCCGCCGATCCCGGTTACACGGCGACGGATTTGAATCACAACAGCGGAGCAAAAACTGTCGAACAGGGCGCGTCAATTATTTTCGACTTGGCGACGCTGCCCGACGACGGCGCGACGGGCGGTTATTTTGACGATCAAGGTATAATTGCGTGGTAAATATTAGGAAAATTAGCCACGAACAAACACGAAAAAGACACGAAAAAGAATTTGTGAAACCACAGATTTTTAAATCAAGATAAGAAAATTTTCTCAAATTTATCTCTTAAATTTATTGCTTTTTATCTGTGTTTACCTGTGAAAATCTGTGGCTAAAATTCTTATTCTTAGTTTCGTGAAATTTCGTGTTTGTTCGTGGCAAAAAACAAGGAGAAATTATGAGCAGTATTAAAGATATTCCGTTTTCGGTGTTGGATTTAACGCCGGTTTTTGAAGGTGAAACGGCGGGCGACGCGCTGCACAGAACTTTGAATTTGGCGCAGACGGTCGAAGATTTGGGTTACAAAAGATTTTGGCTCGCCGAGCATCACAATATGCCCGGAATTGCGAGCGCGGCGACTTCGGTGGTGATCGGTTACGTTGCCGGAAATACGTCGAAAATTCGCGTCGGTTCGGGCGGCGTTATGCTGTCGAATCACGCGCCGATTGTCATTGCCGAGCAGTTCGGGACGCTCGAAAGTTTGTATCCTAATCGCATTGATTTGGGTTTGGGACGCGCGCCCGGAACTGATCGTCCGGCGACGCTGGCGTTGAGAAGAACTTTGAACAATGACGGCGAAGAATTTCCCGAACAGCTTGAAGAGTTGCGGTTTTTCTTTCGGGAAAAAGTGCCTAATCAATTGGTGCAGGCGGTTCCGGGCGCGGGTTTGGACATTCCAATCTGGCTTTTGAGTTCGAGCGGTTTTTCGGCGCATCTGGCGGGAATTTTAGGTTTGCCGTTCGCCTTCGCGGCGCATTTTTCGCCGGAAAATACGCTGCCTTCGCTCGCGCTGTATCGCAAAACTTTTCAGCCGTCGGACGATTTGCAAAAACCTTATGCGATGGTCGCGCTCAACATCATCGCGGCGGAAACCGACGACGAAGCCGAGTTTTTGGCGACTTCGCAATATCAATCATTCTTAAATTTAATTCGCAATAAACCGGGCAAAATTCCGCCGCCGGTCGAAGATATGAATGTGATTTGGAACGCTCAGGAAAAAGCTCTCGTCAATTCGCGCACGGGCGGTTCGATTATCGGAAGTAAGGAAACGGTCAAGCGAAAATTGGAAGAGTTTTTGGAACAAACGAACGCCGACGAAATTATGGTCAACGCGATGATTTTCGATCAGTCAAAACGTCTGCGGTCTTATGAAATTGTTGCGGAGATTTTCAGCGAGCAATCAGCGAGGGCGAAAGGAGATTAGATTGAAAGTTAAGTTGTTAAATGCAAGAGGTGATGACGAGTGAAAATTAATTTGAGAGATTCAAATAAGGATGATTTGGAAGTTTTGTTTGATTTTCAGATTGATGAGGAAGCAAAGCATTTAGCCGCGTTTACTTCTAAAAATCCGAACGATAAGCAAGCTTATATAGAAAAATTTACGAAATTATTTGCCGATGAAACTGTAAATAACAAAACGATTTTACTTGATGAAGAAATCGTCGGAAGCGTCGCAAAGTTTGAAATTGAGGGCGAACCGGAAATTACGTATTGGATCGGAAAGGAATTTTGGGGAAAAGGAATCGCAACCAAGGCACTCAAAATGTTTCTTGAAATTGAAAAATCAAGACCTATTTACGGTCGGGTTGCTTTTGACAATTTCGGTTCTCAAAAAGTTTTGGAAAAATGCGGGTTTGAAAAAATCGGAACAGACAAAGGCTTTGCCAATGCTCGCGGAAAAGAAATTGAAGAATTTATTTATAAATTCGGATGAAAACTGTTCCGTATATCAACACAACTAAAAATGGAGTTGCGAAAGAAATGAAAAAGCAAATTGTAGAAGAAATAACATAAACTTTGGTCAGAGTTTTGGAGAAAAAGCGGGAGCGTATTCATATTGCCATTGACAAAATTAATGACGAAAATCGGGGATTTGCCGGAATGTTGATGAGGGAATAGCGCAAAGCAAAAAATAAAAAATTATGAAAGCAATCAGAGTTCACGAATTAGGCGGAGCGGACAAGTTGACGCTCGAAGAAGTTGAGAAACCGACACCGAAAGCGGACGAGGTTTTGATAAAAGTCGCGGCGGCGGGCATTAATTATGCCGATACGATGATGCGTGCGGGAAATTATCTGACGAAGCCGGATTTGCCGTTTACGCTCGGTTACGAAGCCGCCGGGACGGTGGAAAGTTTGGGCGAAAATGTGTCGAATCTGCAAAAAGGTCAGCGCGTTTTGGCGACCGTTTCGAGCGGCGGTTATGCCGAATATGCGACGGCGAAAGCGGCGGCGGCGATTCCGATTCCCGACGAGTTGAATTACGGCGAGGCGAACGCGCTGCTGGTGCAGGGTTTGACCGCGCTCGGATTGCTCAACGACGCGAAATCGGGCGAAACGATTTTGATTCACGCGGCGGCGGGCGGCGTGGGAACTTTGCTCGTGCAATTAGCTAAACATAAAGGACTAAAGGTTTTAGGCACGGCTTCGAGCGAAGAAAAATTGCAGCTCGTCGCGGATTTGGGCGCGGACGCGGCGATTAATTATTCTGAAAACGATTGGACGGACGAAGTTTTGCGGGCGACCGACGACAAAGGCGCGGACTGGATTATCGAAATGGTCGGTGGCGACATTGTGGCGAAAAATTTGAAAGTGCTGGCGACGCACGGCACGATGATCATTTACGGTTCGGCGAGCGGCGAAGATTTCAAAGTTTCCGTGCTGAGTCTGATGCACAAAAATCACACGATCAGCGGCTACTGGCTGATGAACGAATCAGTCGAAAACCGCATAAATTTTACCAAAGAATTACTGGCACATCTCGGCGCGGGACGTTTGAAAATTCAGGTCACGGAGTTCCCGCTGGAAAACGCCAAAGAAGCGCACGAGGCGATTGAAAACAGAAAAACGACGGGAAAAGTCGTGCTGACGGTGGGAAATTAGCGGCAAACAGATACGAAAATAAAACTAAAAAATTAACCGCAGATGGACGCAGACAGACGCAGATTTTTGAAGAAATTATTAAATGGATTTGTTATAAAAATCCTGTCTCTATCTGCGTTTATCCGCGTTTATCGGCGGTTAATTTTTGCTTAATTTCCTGATTGTTCGCAGTAAAAAAATAAAGAATGAACAAGGGAGAAAATGATTATGAAAGCAGTTGTGATGAATGAATACGGCGATGAAAGCGTTTTGAAATATGAAGAAGTTGACAAACCGCAACCGAAAGATGATGAAATTTTGGTGAAGGTGAAAATCGCGGCGGTGAATCCGGTTGATTGGAAAATCCGCGATGGAATGGGCGAAATGTTCGGTTTGAAATTGCCGATGATTCCCGGCTGTGAAATTTCGGGAACGGTCGAAGAAACAGGCGCGAACGTCAAAAACTATAACGTCGGCGACGAAGTTTTCGGCTATCTCTCATCGCATCAGGGCGGTTACTCCGAATATGCCGTTCTCAAAGAAAATGAAATCAGCAAGAAACCGGAAAACATTGATTTTGAAAATGCGGCGGCGATTCCGGTCGGCGCGTTGACGGCGTGGCAGGCGATGTTTGACAAAGCCGGTTTGCAGAGCGGGCAGAAAATTTTGATTCACGCCGCTTCCGGCGGTGTCGGTTCGATGGCGGTGCAGTTGGCGAAAGCTAAGGGAGCGTATGTCATCGGCACGGCATCGGGCAAAAACGAGCAATTTGTCAAAGATTTGGGCGCGGACGAATTTATTGATTACACGAAAACGAGATTTGAAGACGCGGTAAAAGACGTTGACGCGGTTCTCGATACCATCGGCGGCGACACGCAAGAACACTCGTTTCAGGTGTTGAAAAAAGGCGGAACGCTTGTCACTCTCGTGCAGCCGCCGTCACCTGAATTAGCGGAAAAATTCGGCGTGAAAGCTGAAATGTTAAATATGCAGCCGAACGCCGATCAACTCGCGGAGATCACTAAACTCGCATCGGAAGGTAAATTGAAAACTTACGTCGAAACTGTTTTGCCGTTTTCGGAAATCAAAAAAGCGCACGAATTGAGTAAAGCGGGCAAAACGCGCGGGAAAATTGTTCTAAAAATTGAATAAACGGAAATGTTCGGCTATCAAAATTTAATGCGGGAAACATATTTGGCGCATAAGAACTTTAAAGATGAATGGAAAAATTGGGAGCGCGTTGATAAAAAGTTAAAATCTGAGCCTGAATCGGTGACGAATGCGCGAAATAATTTTTTCCAGAAACTCGATCTTCTTTACAGTTTGAAGATTGAGCCGTTGGAAAAGAAATTTCGTGATAATCCAAACTCGGCGATGGATGAATTAATTGAATTTTTATCAGTTGATATTCCGTGTTTTCGCTGTGGTTATGCCAAAGAAGTTTTTCTGCACTGGCTGAAAAATACGGAATTGTCGTCGAATGAAGTTGGAGAATTACAGCAAGTCGCATTGAAAATGTGCGAAACGAACAATGTTCGCCGTGAATTTCGCCGTTGGTGCAGATTAATGATAAAACTCGCCGACGCTGATTTCGTTCTGCAATTGAAGAATCTTGTAACGAGAGATGAACTTTTCACTCGATTGAAAGCGAGTTGGATGCTTGAACTGATTGAAAAACATAGAACAGATTTGAGAGAAACTTGATGAATGTTAAAGACAAAATAATTCTCGTCACCGGCGGCGCGAACGGTATCGGTAAGGCTTTGTGCGAAAGGTTTTACGCGGACGGCGCGGCGAAAATTTACGTTGCGGATATTGATTTTGAGAATGCCGAGAAGGTCGCGGAAGCGGTTGGCGGGAAAGCGTTTCGGCTCGATGTCGCGGACGAAGCGAATTGTAAAGATGTCGTAACGCAGATTTTAAATGACGCGGGCAGGCTTGATTTTATCGCTTCAAACGCGGGCATCGGCGGCGCGGAAGGTTCGCTGGAAGTTTCCAATGATGTTTGGCGCGGCATCTATGAAATCAATGTTTTGTCGCACGTTTTTCTGGCGCGGGCGGCGTTTCCGGCGATGATCGAAAATGGCGGCGGCGCGTTTTTAATCACGGCTTCGGCAGCGGGACTTTTGACGCATCCGACGGCAACGCCGTATGTCGTTTCCAAACACGGCGCGGTCGCGCTCGCCGAAAGTTTGGCGATTGAATTTGGCGAGAAAGGGATTTACGTTTCGTGTCTGTGTCCGCAAGGCGTGAAAACGAATTTGATAATGGGCGGCGAAAATAATCCGAATCTGTTTTTAATGGCGGACGCGATTTCGGCGGAAGAATGCGCCGATGCGGTCGTCAAAGCGTTGGAAACTGAAGAATTTTTAATTTTGCCGCACAAGGAAGTCGGCGAATATATTATTAAAAAAGCGGAAAATCGTGATCGCTGGCTGCACACGATGAGAAGAATTCGGGCGGCGGTTTTGAATGAAAGATAGGAGATTTAGCCACGAACAGACACGAAAAGAACACGAAAAAGAGAAGAAATTTTAGCCATAGATGGACACGGATGAACGCAGATTTTTTAACAGGATAGTCAGGATTTTCAGGATAATTTTTTGGGATTTATCTGTCTTAAATCCGTGTGTATCTGTGAAAATCTGTGGCTAAAATTTCTTTTTTAACTTTCGTGAAATTTCGTGTTTGTTCGCGGCAAAAAATAAAAAATTATGAAAATTGGAATAATCGGAGCGGGACATATCGGCGGAACGGCGGCGAAACTTTTTGCGGGCGCGGGACACGAAATTGCGATTGCGAATTCGCGCGAGCCGGAAACTTTGACGGGTTTTGTTGAGGAAATCGGCGGAAATGCGAAAGCGGTAACTGCTGAAGAAGCGGCGGAATTTGGCGAAATCGTGTTTGTTTCGATTCCGTTCGGCAAATATAAGGAATTGCCAGCGGATAAATTTGGCGGGAAAATCGTCATTGATTCAAACAATTATTATCCCGACCGCGACGGCGAATTTGCGGAAATTGACAGCAACAAAATCACTTCGAGCGAACTTCTCAATGAACATTTGACGGGCGCAAAAATCGTCAAAGCGTTTAATACGATCTGGTTTGAACATCTTAAAACGCAGGGAAATAAGGATTTACCGGTGGAAGAGCGGCGAGTAATTTTTCTTTGCAGCGATGATGCGGACGCGAAAGAAAAAATTTCGGCGTTGATCGAAGAAATCGGTTTCGCGCCTTACGACACGGGAAGTTTGAGCGAAGGCGGCAAAACTCAGGCACCGGGTTCGGCGATTTACAACCGCGATCTGAAGCTCGAAGAAATTGACGGCGTTTTGTATTCGAGTTACTGATTTTATTGTCCGCGAAACGATGCGAAAGCAAAAAAGTTGGGAAAAATATTTGGAAAAAGGGAGATTATAAAAGGTTATGGCAACATTATTTGATGAATTAAAAGTCGGAAATTTGGAGTTGGAAAATCGAATTATTTACGCGCCGATGACGCGCAGCCGCGCCGATGATGAAGGAATTCAGCCGGATTATGCGGCGGAATATTATGTGCAGCGCGATTCGGCGGGTTTGCTGATTTCGGAAGCGGTGAATGTATCGCCGATGGCGAAAGGTTATCCGCGCACGCCGGGAATTTTCACGGACGCGCAGATTGAAAGCTGGCGCAAAATTACGGACGCGGTTCACGCCGAGGGCGGGAAAATTTTTATGCAGATTTTTCACACCGGACGCATCGCGCTGCCGTATTTTCTGCCGGAAAATCAACAGCCGGTCGCGCCTTCGCCCGTTAAAGCGAAGGGACAGAATTACACCGACGACGGAATGAAGGATTTTGTCGAGCCACGCGCCTTGACGATGGAAGAAGTCAAAGCGACGATTGAGGATTTTGCAAAAGCGACGAAAAACGCGGTTGACGCGGGTTTTGACGGCGTGGAACTTCATTCGGCGAGCGGTTATCTGGTGCAGCAGTTTTTGATGTCGCCAGTCAATCAGCGGACGGACGAATACGGCGGTTCGGTGGAAAATCGGACGCGGTTTTTGTTTGAGATTCTCGACGCGATGAGCGACGCAGTCGGCAGCGAACGAGTCGGTGTAAAATTTTCGCCGCAGATGCCTTTTAACGATGTGCAGGAGCCGGATGCGGACGAAGTTTACAAATATATTATGGAAAATCTGGGCGCGAAAAATCTCGCCTACGTTCACGTCGGCGACCACGCGAATACTGGCTGGCACGAAAAATTGCGCCCGCTTTACGACGGAATTTATTTCGCCGGAGCGAATTTTGACGAACAGCGCGGCGCGGAATATCTGGCGGAAAACAAAGCCGATGCCATTGTTTACGGCAAATTATTTTTGGCGAACCCGGATTTGCCCGAAAGATTTGAAAAAGACGCGGAATTAAACGAATGGGACGAATCAACTTTTTACACGCCGGGCAAAAAAGGTTATACGGATTATCCGTTTTTGGAGGAAGCAAAAGCGGCTTAAAAGAATTTATTTAGCCACGAACAAACACGAAAAAGAGAAAAAATAATTAGGAAATTTAGCCACAGATGGACACGGATAGACACGAATTTTTTAAAACGGATAAGCAGGCATTTCAAATCATTTTAAATGATTTATCTGTCTTAAATCCGTGTTCATCTGTGAAAATCTGTTGCTAAAATTAAATAAAAATTATGTCATTAAAAGAAAAACTGGAAAAAATATCGGAAGAAAGCGGCGGCAAAATACCGGACGACGTGAAACATAAAATGGCGCGGGCGACGCAGGAATTGAAGGATTCCGGGCAATCCGAACGCGCGCTCAACGTGGGCGATAAAATGCCCGCGTTCACCTTGCCGAACACGGAAGGCGCGATGATAAGTTCAACTGATTTGCTGAAAAACGGCGATTTGGTCGTTACATTTTATCGCGGCGTGTGGTGACCGTATTGCAACGCGGAGCTGGAAGCTCTGCAAGAAAGTTATGCGGAAATTAAAAATTTGGGCGCGAATCTGGTGGCGATTTCGCCGCAGCTAGTCAAATATTCCAAACAGGTGAAAAGCAAACACGAAATCGAATTCGACGTTTTGAGCGATGAAGGCAATAAAGTCGCCGACGAATTCGGTTTAAAATTCGCTTTTCCCGATTATCTGATCGAAACATACAAAGGTTTCGGCGCAGATTTGGAGCGTTTTAACGGCGACGATTCGTGGACGCTGCCGATGCCCGCGCGTTACGTCGTCGGTCAGGACGGCATCATCAAAGCGGCGGATGTGCATCCCGATTACACGAAACGACCTGAGCCGTCGAAAACGATTGAAGATTTGAAAAATTTAAGTTGATGAATGCCGTTTATTAATAATGGATTCGGGAGGTTACGGCGTGTGAAGAAAAGGAAAATAAAATGGAATACAGACAGTTGGGAAATTCGGGATTGAAAGTGCCGATGTTGAGTTTCGGCGTGGCGACTTTCGGCGGCAAAGGTGAATTTTTTAAGGCTTTCGGCGAAACGGATGTCAAGGAAGCGTCGCGTTTGATTGATGTTTGTTTGGACGCGGGCGTGAATTTGTTTGATACGGCGGACGTTTATTCAAACGGTTTATCGGAGGAAGTTTTGGGTGAAGTCCTGCGCGGTCGGCGCGAAAAAACCTTGATTGCGACGAAAGCGACTTTTCGGATGTCGGACGATATTAATGATGTCGGTTCATCGCGTTACCATCTGATTCGCTCGGTTGAAGCGAGTCTGAAAAGGTTAAAGACTGATTACATTGACATCTATACGATGCACGGTTTTGACGCGATGACACCTGTTGAAGAAACGCTGAAAACACTCGATAATCTGGTGAAAAGCGGAAAAGTCAGATACATCGCGTGTTCCAATTTTTCGGGCTGGCAATTGATGAAATCGCTCGCCGTTTCGGAAAAATACGGTTACGAAAAATACGTCGCGCATCAGGCTTATTATTCGCTTGCCGGGCGCGATTACGAATGGGAATTGATGCCGCTCGCGCTCGATCAGAAGGTCGGGACAATCATTTGGAGTCCGCTCGGCTGGGGACGTTTGACGGGCAAAATTCGTCGTGGCGCGCCGCTGCCGAAAACTTCGCGGCTGCACAAAACGGCGGAAGCCGGTCCGCAGGTCGAAGACGAATATCTTTACAAGGTCGTGGACGCGCTCGACGAAGTGGCGGAAGAAACCGGCAAATCCGTGCCGCAAATCGCCTTAAATTGGCTGACGCAGCGTCCGACGATTTCGAGCGTTACCATCGGCGCGAGAAATGAAGAACAATTAAAACAAAATCTCGAAGCGGTCGGCTGGAATCTGACTAAGAAACAAATCGAAAAACTCGACAAAGCGAGCCAGAAAGAGCCGATTTATCCGTATTGGCATCAGCGGCAGTTTGTCGAACGCAATCCGTTGCCGATTGTGGAATATTAAAAACTGCAATAATGAAAATGCTCGATTTCGACATCGAAAAAATGTCTGCGATGGAAAGCTATCGGCTGTTGGCGAGCCTCGTCGTGCCGCGTCCGATTGCTTTTGTGACGACGATTAACGACGAAGATTTGGTCAACGCCGCGCCGTATTCATTTTTTAATATGATGGGCAGCGACCCGCCGATTTTGGCGATCAACATCGCCCGCGACAACGAACGCGAATTCGGTTTGAAAGACACGGGGCGGAATATTTTGAATAATGGCGAATTCGTCGTCAATATCGTCAGCGAAAATATTTTGCAACAGATGAACATCGCGGCGACGGATTTTCCGGCAGGAATCAGCGAAATTCCGAACGCGCATCTGCATCTCGCCGCGTCTTTGAAAATCAAACCGCCGCGCATTGCAGAAGCGGCGGCGAATTTTGAATGTCGGCACGTCGTCACTAACGAAATCGGCAGAAATCGCGTGACCATCGGCGAAATCGTCCATCTGCATTTGCAGGAAGAATTTTACGACGCGGAAACACGCCACGTCTTGACCGAAAAAATCGGCATCATCGGCAGAATGCACGGCGGCGCGAATTACACTAAAACCAATGAAATCATCAATTTGCCGCGCATCAGTTATGCGGAGTGGCAGAAACGCAGAGAGGAAAAATAAATTACGATGAAGAAATTTTAACCGCCGATAAACGCAGATTTTTTTATGATTTATCCGCGTTTATCCGCGTTCATCTGCGGTTCAAAAACGTTCTGAATTATGTTGAAAATCAATTTCAAGGGGGAAATTTACAAATGAGCGAAATACTAAAAGCGGGCGAAAAAGCTCCTGATTTTACGCTGCCGGCGCACGTCGGCGCGAACGCGGGCGATGCGGAAGACGACGTTACTTTAAGCGATTGGCGCGGGAAGAAAAACGTCATCCTGGTTTTTTATCCGGCGGATTGGAGCGCGGTGTGCGGCGATCAGTTGGCACTTTACAACGAACTTTTGCCGACGTTTGAGAAATTGGACGCGGTTTTGTTCGGGATTTCGGTGGACAGCGCGTTTTGTCACGGAGCGTTTCGTGAGGCGCGCGGTTATAAAATGACGCTGCTCGCGGATTTTGAGCCGAAGGGCGAAACGGCGAAAAAATACGGCGTTTATCGGCAGAAAGACGGATTTACCGAACGCGCGCTGTTTGTCGTTGACAAAGAAGGCGTGATTCGCTGGAGCTATCTGTCGCCGATGGAAGTTAATCCGGGCGCGAAGGAAATTTTGGAAACTTTAAGAGAAATTCAAGGGGAGAAAAAAGAAAATGGCGGAAAATAATTCATTGTCGGTTAATGCGAAAGATCACGTCGAAGGCGGCGAAAACGCGGCGGTAACGCTGATCGAATACGGCGATTACGAATGTTCTTACTGCGGGCAGGCGCATCCGATTGTCAAAAAAGTGCAGGAAAAAATGGGCGACAGACTGCGGTTTGTGTTCCGCAATTTCCCGCTGACTCAGGTTCATCCGCACGCCGAAAAAGCGGCGGAAGCGGCGGAAATCGCCGCCGATCAAGGGAAATTTTGGGAAATGCACGACGTTTTATATGAAAATCAGGACGCGCTCGACGAAGCGAGTCTGAAAGATTACGCCGCGCAAATCGGACTCGATACGGACGCATTCGCCGATGATTTGGACGGCGGAAAATACGAAGAAAAAGTGCGGGCGGATTTTATGAACGGCGTGGAAAACGCGGTCAACGGAACGCCGACGTTTTTTATCAACGGCGAGCGTTTGGACGGCTCGTGGGATTACGAAAGTTTGCTCGACGCGCTGCAAAACGCTTGATGCAAAAGGAGTTATAATATTATGAATAAACGAAAATTAGGGAAAGGCTTAGAAGTTTCGGAAATCGGTTTGGGCTGTATGGGAATGAGCGCGTTTTATTCGGGGCGCGACGACGAAGAATCGGTCAAGACGATTCATCGCGCGTTGGAATTGGGCGTAAATTTTCTCGATACGGCAGAAATGTATGGACCATATACGAATGAAGAATTGGTCGGAAAGGCGATCAAAGGCAAGCGCGACGAATTTGTCATTGCGACGAAATTCGGGATTTATCCAGACCCGAACGACGCGAATAATCGAATAATATCGGGCAAACCGGAAACCGTGCGCGAAGCGGTCGAAGGCAGTTTGAAGCGTTTGGACATCGAAACGATTGACCTTTATTATCAGCACCGGATTGACCCGGACACGCCGATTGAAGACACGGTTGGCGCGATGGCGAAACTCGTCGAAGAAGGAAAAGTCAGGTATTTGGGACTTTCCGAAGCCAGCTCCGAAACTTTGCGAAAGGCTTCAAAAGTTCATCCGATCACGGCATTGCAGTCGGAATATTCACTGTGGACGCGCGACCCGGAAGACAACGACGTTTTAGCAACGTGCCGCGAACTCGGCATCGGTTTTGTCGCTTATTCGCCGCTCGGACGTGGTTTTTTGTCGGGCAGTTTTCAAAAATTTGAAGATATACCGGAAGACGATTATCGCCGCCACAACCCGCGTTTTCAGGGCGAAAATTTCGATAAAAATCTGAAACTCGTCGAGAAAATCGAAGAGCTTGCAAAGGAAAAAAATATTACGGCATCACAATTAGCGTTGGCTTGGGTGCTGGCGCAAGGTCAGGACATCGTGCCGATTCCGGGAACGAAACGCCGCAAATATCTCGAACAAAACGCGGCGGCGGCAGACATTATTTTGTCTCAGGAAGACCTCGCCGCCATCGAAGACGTTTTCCCGAAAGACGCGGTTTCCGGTTTGCGTTATCCTGAAGCGATGATGAAAACAGTGAATGTTTAGAGGAATTTTAACCGCAGATTCACGCTGATGGACGCGGATAAAAAAGCGAGATGAAATTAATTTCATACTTCAATTATTAAAAAATCTGCGTTTATCAGCGTCTATCTGCGGTTAAAATTAATGAAGGAATATTTACAGCCAACCGAATTTTTGAATCACGACGACGAATCCGTGCGCGAATTTGCGGCGCGAAATATCGTCGGCGCGAAAAACGAACGGGAAAAAGCGGTCAAACTTTATTACGCCGTGCGCGACGGTTTTCAGTATAATCCGCATCTTTTGAATTTGAACCGTGAAGGTTTAACGGCGAGCGATTTGCTCAAAAGAAATCGCGGTTACTGCGTCGAAAAAGCGGTTTTACTCGCGGCGGCGGCGCGCGCTGTAAATATTCCGAGCCGTTTGAGCTTTTACATCGTCCGCAACCACATTGCGACCGGCAGACTCGAAAAACTTTTGCGGAAAAACTATCTGGTTTTTCACGGCGCGGCGGAATTGTTTTTGGATAACAAATGGCTGAAAACGACTCCGGCGTTTAATAAAAAACTGTGCGATTTTCTAAAAGTCGAACCGCTCGAATTCGACGGAACGAGTGATTCGATCTTTCAGGAATTCGACAAATCGGGCAATGTTTTTATGGAATATCTGCACGAATACGGCGCGTTCGACGATTTGCCGTATCAGCTTTATCTGGACGAATTGCGAAAACATTACCCGCATATTTTTGACGACGGAGAATATACGAAAGGCAATTTGATTTACAATTTTACAAAATAAATTGACTGGAGCGCAATCCGTCCCGGTTGCAGTGAGCGCAAAAGCGCGAAAAAACGTCGCCGATAATTTGAATTTTCATATTAACAATAACTTTTCGCGTCGAAGCGACACTCATTGCAACCGGGACGGATTGCGCTCCAGTCCAAAAATTTTGTGAAAAAATAGATGTATTCGCGCCGTTTGAAATTTGAGTCGGCTGAATTTCACCTCTGCGCTCTTGCTCACGCGCGGGCTTCTGCCATAATTGAAATAATATGAATGACGAAAAAATCGTGCTGTTCGCGCGTTTGAAAGTGAAAAAAGATGCGGTTGAAGCGGCGAAACAAGCAGCTCTGGCGATTGTCGAAAAATCGCGCGGTGAAAATGGTAATATCAATTACGATTTTCATCAAGCGATTAGCGACGAAACGATTTTCGTCTGGCACGAGACGTGGGCGAACAAAGACGCGCTCGACGAACATTTCGCAATGCCGTATTTTGCGGAATTGGGCGAAAAGCTGAGAGATTTAACGGATGAGCCTTTGCAGTTGACGATGACGAAAATGGTCAGCGAAAAGGCTTGAATTTATCAATAAAAAACGAGGAAAATATAAGATTATGAAATTTACAAGAAAAGGTGAAGCCGATTGGAACGGCTCGATCAAGGAAGGCAAAGGCAAAGTGAAACTCGGCAGCGGCGCGTTTGAAGGCGCGTATTCGTTCAAATCGCGTTTTTCGGAAGACGAAGAACAACAGGCGACGAATCCCGAAGAATTGATCGCGGCGGCGCACGCCGGATGTTTCACGATGGCACTTTCGGGAAATCTCGGCAAAGCCGGTTACACGCCGAAAAACATTCACACGACGGCGAACGTCAAAATCGAAAAGGAAGGCGACGGTTTCGTCATTCCGAATATTGATTTGACGACCGAAGCCGAAGTTGACGGCATCGAAGACGACGAATTTCAAAAAATCGCCGAAGAAACGAAGAAAACCTGTCCGGTTTCGCAAGTTTTGAGCGGCGCGGAAATCAGTCTCGACGCGAAATTGAAAAAAACTTCGGCGGCTTAATTGATAAGTCAAAATAGAAAAAAGGACGGCGTGAAAACCGTCCTTTTCTCATTTAAATCGAATTAAAATGTTACGCCGCTTTTCCGCGTCCGGTTTTTTCCTGTAATTCATCAATGCGTTTGGAAGCGTCGGCTTTGGTAAGATTTTCGTCGAATTCTTCGCCCGCTTCCTGGCTCAAAGTCGAAAGATATGACTTTTGCGCGCCGGTCATCGGCTCATCGCCGGTCGTCCAATTTTCCGGGTCTTTGATCGTGTTGCTTTCGTCGGCGTGTTCTTGAATTTTTTTGTCTGACATAATTTTTTTACTCCCTGTATGATTTTGTTTCAGTGATAATACACTAAATTATTTGTTGCACAAATCGTGCCGCAAATTTGAAATGAAAAGAGTTGCTAATTGTAACAATGTTTGTTACAATTAGCATTATGAAAAACAGCATTGAATTTTTATCAATGAATATCGGCGATTACGAGATTCCAATCGCTGATAATTACGCGGAAAATTTCGATGAAGGAGAAATTTTCGATTCTTACTCGCGCTCTGTCGTGAGCGCGTCTGAAACAGTCAGTCCGTCGGTTGTCAAAATCGAAGTCGAAGGCAAGCCGCGCAATAAACAGATGCCGAATCAGGCGGGAAGCGGTTCGGGTTTTATTTTCACGCCGGACGGATTTATTTTAACCAACAGTCACGTCGTACACAATTCGAGCCGAATAAATGCGGTGATGCAAAACGGCAACCGGTATCAAGCCGATTTGGTCGGTGATGATCCTGATACGGATTTGGCGGTGATTCGCGTAAACGCGCCGGACATCGTTTCGATCAGATTCGGTTCGTCAAACCGTCTGAAAGTCGGACAATTGGCAATCGCCATCGGAAATCCGCTCGGATTTCAGACGACGGTTACGGCGGGCGTAATTTCCGCTCTCGGCAGAAGTTTGCGGGCGAGTTCCGGTCGTTTGATCGAAGACGTGGTTCAAACCGACGCGGCGTTGAATCCGGGAAATTCCGGCGGACCATTGGTAAATTCGCGCGGCGAAGTGATCGGTGTCAATACCGCGACGATTTTGCAAACGCAGGGTTTGTGTTTCGCCATTGCGGTTGACACGGCGAAATTTGTCGCCGGAAGACTGATCCGCGACGGGAAAATTCGCCGCAGTTATATCGGAATGGCGGGACAAAATGTGCCGGTTTTGCGTCAAATCGTCAGACATTATAATCTGGCAAACGAAAACGGAGTTTTGATAATTTCGATGGACGAAAACAGTCCGGCAAAACGCGCCGGTTTGCGCGAAGGCGACACGATCATTGAATTCGCCGGAGAAAAAGTCGAAGGTATTGACGAACTGCATCGGCTTTTGACCGATGAACGAGTCGGAATAAAACAGCAGATAATCGTCATTAGGAGAACGGAGAAACTGGAATTTGAAGTAGTTCCGCTAGAGCGCGAATTCGTCAATTGATTTCAGTTCGCCTTTGCGGTTCTTTTGACGGCTAAGTTATAATCATAAGACTATTTATTACAAGGAGAAAAAAAATGGGAGATTTTGCAAAACAAGCGACCGATTCAAATTTTGAAACGGATGTATTAAGTTCGGACAAACCTGTCCTGGTTGATTTTTGGGCTGAATGGTGCGGACCGTGCCGGATGATCGCGCCGTCAGTCGAAGCGATTGCCGAAGAATATGGTGATAAAGCGGGCGTTTACAAAATGAACGTGGACGAAAATATGAACGTTCCGCAGCGTTTCGGCATTCGCGGAATTCCGACGCTGATCGTTTTCAAAGGCGGACAGGAACAGGAACGCATCGTCGGAGCGGTGTCGCGCGAGGCGATTTCCAAAGTCATTGATAAATACATCTAATTTGAAATGATGATTGACAAGGGAATTTGATTAAAAAGATGAAGAATGAATAAAAAAATTATATTCGTTCTTCATCTTTTTTTGTTTGATAAAACAATATGAAGGCGATAAAAGTTAATAAATTCGGCGCACCCGAAGTGTTGAAACTTGAAGAAGTTTCCGATTGGCAGCCTGACACAAACCAAGTTTTGGTCAGCGTCAAAGCGGCGGGTGTCAATCCGGTGGACACTTACGTTCGTTCGGGAAACTATGCGAACAAACCGGAACTGCCGTACACGCCGGGCAAAGATGCTGCCGGAATCGTCAGGGCAATCGGGGCGAAGATCACCAAATTTCAGGTCGGCGACCGCGTTTTGACGGCGGATTCCGTGACCGGAACTTACGCCGAATTATGTCTATGCGAAGAAAAACATCTGATCAAACTGCCTGAAAATGTGTCGTTTGAACAGGGGGCGGGCGTTTTTGTGCCATATGCGACATCTTATCGCGCCCTTTTTCAAAGAGGCAGAGCCAAAGCGGGCGAAACTGTTTTGATTCACGGCGCGTCCGGCGGAGTTGGAATTGCCGCCGTTCAATGGGCGAAAAACGCGGGTTTGAAAATCATCGGAACGGCGAGTTCGGCGGAAGGAAAGAATCTCGTCAAAAAACAAGGCGCGGATTTAGTTCTTGACCATTCCGGCGAAAATTATCTTGAAGAAATCAAAGATTTTACCGGCGGAAAAGGCGTTGATCTGATATTGGAGATGCTCGCCAATAAAAATTTGGTCAAGGATTTTGAAGTGCTGGCAATGTTCGGCAGAATTGTGGTGATTGGTAGTCGCGGCTCGATTGATTTCAATCCGCGTCTGGCGATGAGTAAGGATGCGGACATTTTGGGAATGGCACTTTTCAGCGCGCCCGGCGAAAAAATGAATGAAATTCACACGGCGATTTTCGACGGTTTGAGCGAAGGGTTTCTAAATCCCTTCATCGGAAAAACATTTGCTCTCAACGACGCGCCCGACGCGCATCGGGAAGTTATCGAAGGTAAATCTTTCGGAAAAATTATTTTGGATGTGTAATGCAGATTTCTAACTATTTTTGCGCGAACTCAAAAATATTGACTGAAATTTCAATCGCAAATTTTCAATTCGTTTTTACAGATCAAATGTTTGCGGATTACAGCTTATGCTGAATTTCCTGAACTACTATCATATTTCGTTAATTGAGACTTGATTTTTTTTCGGCGTTGAAATAAATTGATGTTAAATTAATCTGAACAGAAAATATAGGACGTTGACTGCTTGTTTGTTATTTTTCTTGATCCGCAGCGAAACCATCGGTTTTCATATTCTAATCAATCCCACTCATTAATTGCATAATCGTCATTGATTTTGCGCTCAAGCTGCGTTTTGAAGGGGTTGTGAAAAATGTTTGTAAATCGAAAACATTTTAGCAACTTTGTATAGATTTTATGCCGAATTCGGATTAATTGGTCTGCAAATTAGGGTTTCGACTAAGCATTTTAGGGAGAGAATGGATGAAAAAATTTGTATTTTTAATTTTACTGGTTTTGTTTGTCGGAGGCATTTCCGTCGGCACGTATTTTTTCGGCGATCAGGTCGCCAGTCTTGAAAGCGCGTTTGAGGGTGATGATCCTGATATGCCGTCGGCGTTTCAGAACGAAATGACGAAGGAAGAATTTATGACCAAACGCGAAGATTATATTGCCCGACTTCGCGGGGTCGAAGAAGATAAACCGTTTGATCCGCAGTTGCGTGTTCAAGCCGTGCGAAAACTTGAAAAGCAGGAAAATTTAGTCGAAAAAATGCCGGATTCGCCGGAAAAAGACGCAGTTACCGCCGCGTGGACGGAAATTGGTCCGAATCCAATTCCAAACGGACAGACGGTGACCGGCGCGCAACTGCCGGTTTCCGGGCGCACGATTTCAATTGCCGTGCATCCGACCGATTCGAACATCGTTTATGTCGGAACGGCGCAGGGCGGTCTGTACCGCTCGTTGAACGGCGGAACCACCTGGACTCCAATGCTTGATAAAGCTCTGAGTTTAACAGTCGGCGCGATAGCGATTGCGCCTTCGCAACCCGATACGGTTTATGTCGGCACGGGCGAGCCAAATTTTTCGTCGGACAGCTTTTTCGGGGTTGGTCTCTACCGCATTGACAATGCCAGCACGGACAACCCGATTATTACCGGACCTTTGAATAAAAATTCGTCCGGTGCCGATATTTTCAGCGGTCGGTCAATCGGTAAAATTATTGTTCATCCGACCGACCCGAACACTATTTTTGTCGGTTCAACCTCCGGTGTCGGAGGAATTGGTCCGACGACACCGGCGGTGCTTCCCAATCGCGGCATTTATCGCTCGACCAACGCGACTTCGGCAAACCCGACCTTTGAGCAGTTACCGTTTCCGTTTACGAGTCAAAATTACAGTATCAGAGATTTAGCAATTGATCCGGCTGACCCAAACATATTGATAGCAAACATTATCGCCAATGGCGGCGGAATTTTGCGCTCGGTCAACGCGCTTGCGGCGGCTCCGACTTTTACCCTGGTTTCGACATTTACCGGCACCAGCACTAGTAATTTGACGGCGGAATTCGCCGCTATTCATCCCGCCGCCGATACCAATGCGACTTTTTATGCGGCAACCGGAAGTACGACCGGCAGCACAACTGCTTCAACATACGGCAGACTTTTAAAATCAATTGACGGAGGCGCGACTTTCACTCAGGTAAATTCCACCAAATTCTGCGGCGGGCAGTGTTTTTACGATATTGCGGTAGCGGTTGATCCGACCAATGCGAATAACGTCTTTCTCGGCGGAACAGGAACAAGCTATACTTTTGGTGCTTCAACCGACGGCGGGACAACTTTTACCGCTCGTCAAAGCGGACTACATACCGATTCGCACGTCATCGCCGTCGCCCCGTCATCGCCGACCATCGTTTATTTTGGTTCGGACGGCGGCATTTATAGAACAACTGACAGCGGCACAAATTGGTCATCACTGAATAACACAACTTTTAGAGCTACTCAGTTTATCAGCATCGCGGTGCATCCGACCGATCCGAACTTTACTATCGGCGGAACACAGGATAATGGAACTGAATATCGAGACCCAAGCGGAACCTGGACACGCGCCGACTACGGCGACGGCGGATATTCGCTGATTGACCAAAGTTCCACCACCACCACGCTGGTCAATATGTATCATACATATTATAACTCCGCCGGTTCTTTGAAAGGATACGGCTATGTATCGAGTCCGACAATGGCGACGGAAGGCGGCTGGACTTTTCGCGGCTGCAACGGTTCGACCGGAAACGGTATTCCCTGCGCCGGCGCGGTTCTTTTCTACGCTCCTATCGAACAGGGTCCGGGAACTCCGAACACGGTCTATTACGGTGCTAACATTTTGTATCGTTCGGCTGATACGGGTTTAACACACACGGCTATCAGTCAGGATTTTACCAATCCGATCAGTGCCATCGGAATTTCGCCGCAGGATGATAACGACAGAATCGTCGGTATTAACAACGGCGGCATTTTCGGAACAATTAACGGCGCGACAACTTTAACTGATCTAGATCCGAGCAATATGGTTCCCAACAATTATATTGCGCGGGCGGTCATTGATCCAAACAATAAGAGTGTGGCTTATGTGACGCTTTCGGCGTTTGGAATCAACAATGTTTGGAAATCAACCAATATCAACGAGGCGGCTCCAACGTGGACAGCCGCAGTCGGTTCCGGCAGTTTTGGTTTGCCGCAGGTGCCGATCAATGCCTTTTTGGTTGACCCGCTTGATTCAAACAGACTTTACGCGGGAACTGACATCGGCGTTTACACTTCTCCTGACAGCGGAACAACGTGGCTGCCATTCGGCACTGGACTGCCGCGCATTGCGGTTTTTGATATGGCGATTACTTCCGGCAGACTTCTTAGAATTGCGACGCACGGACGCGGAATGTGGGAAATTGCGGCGGAGGCTCCGCAACCATTTGAGGCAGATGTTCAGAGCCGTCCAAACGGCGACGGATACATTGATGCTGACGACATCCAGCAAATCAGACGTTTCGCCACCGGGTTAGACACGCCGAGTGAAGGCAGCGAATTTCAACGCGCTGACGACTCTCCGCGCTCATCTGAGGGCGATGGAATGATTGATGCCGACGACGTGCAGCAGGCGCGGCGGTATTCGGTCGGAACTGATGCCAAGCAGATGGCTGCCGGTCCGACTTCCCCGACTCCAACCGCCGCGCCGTCAGGTTTGTCGAATTCCGACAAATTGATGACGACCACCGGCAAGTCATTCATTCGCACGAAAGACGGCGTGCTGGCGGCTCCGGCAGCCTTCCGTGTGGATAATCAGAACACCAGTCCCGGTTCGACTTTGGTGGTGCCGATTCGCGTGGATACCGTCGGCAACGAGGCGGGCTACACCTTCAGCATCGCTTTTGATTCGACCATTCTGACCAATCCGCAAGTGGCAATCGGCAACGGCGGCGGCGATGTCGTCTTCAACACCAACAATCCCGGACAGATCGGTTTCTCGGTCACGTCATTTAGCGGCGGGACGATTGCCGAAGGCAACAACATTGCTTTGGTGAATGTCACCTTCACAGTGGCGGCGGGAGCGGCGGCGGGAACGACCCCGATCACGTTTACGGACACGCCGGCGCGGAGAAAGGCATCGGGAGTGGATCCGAACACGCCGATCACGCAGCCGACCTACACGGGCGGAACGATCACGATCAGCGGAGCGACGGCGGCGGGAGCGACGATCAGCGGACGCATTCTGACGAGCGGCGGCAGAGGCGTTGCCGGAGCGCAGGTGATCGTCACCGACAGGGCGGGAGCAGTGGTAGCGACGGGGCGGACGAACGGCTTCGGTTATTACACTGTGGCGGAGATTGCAGCGGGCGAAAGTTACATAGTGCGAGTGGCATCGAAGCAATATCAGTTCGCGGCGCGAGTGATCACGATTGTCCAGGACATAGACGGGATAGATTTCACGGCACAGCCTTGATAACTAATCCCAGACGGGAGAACACCTCGTCAAATAAAAACAGAAGAGAGCCGACAAAGTTATTTGTCGGCTCTCTTCTGTTTTATTGATAATATCGGATCGAGAAATTTATTGAGGCGCGGTGACGGCGTTGCCATTGTTCTTAAACTCGTCCAAAATATCAAAAACCTGAAGCGCGTATTTGACGTTGCCGAACGGCGCGGAGACCTGTACGCCCTGAATCAAATCGCGGACTTCGACCAGAGATTCGCGTGCAATCAAGAGACCTTCTTCGCGGGCGCGTTCTTTGGAAATTTCCGATGCCTTTCGCATTCGGTCGAGAATTTCCTGTGTTACGACCACGCCGGGAACTTCGTTGTGCATAAATTCGGCGTTGCGGCTGGAAACAAACGGGAAAATTCCGGCGACAATCGGAATGCGAACGTGTTCGATTCGTTTGAGAAAATCGCGCAGTTGTTTCGTGTCGTAAACCGGCTGCGTGATGGCGTATTCCGCGCCCGCTTCGACTTTCCACTCAAAGCGTTTGATTTCTTCTTCCAGATTAATCGCGCCCGGATTGACACCGACACCGATGGAAAATGCCGTCGGCTGTCCAATTGGATTGTTCCCTAAATCCAAACCGTGATTGAGTTTACTGACCATATTCGTCAAACCGATGGAATCAATGTCGAAAACGGCGGTTGCGTCCGGGTAAGGTCCCATTTTCGGCGGATCTCCGGTGATAATTAAGAGATTATGCAGTCCGAGAGCCGCCGCGCCGAGCAAATCCGACATCATTCCGAGCAGATTGCGGTCGCGGCAGCAATAGTGCAGAACGGCTTCGATGCCGAGATTCTGCTCGACCAAAATCGCCGTCGCCTGTGCGCTCATCCGCGTTTGGGCGCGCGGACCGTCAGGAATATTTACCGCGTCAACGCCCGCCGCCTTCAAACTGCTGATTGCCTCCAAAGTTTTCGCCGCGTCGCAGCCTTTCGGCGGGAGAACTTCAACTGAGGTCACAAATTCGCCGCGAGCGATTTTCCGCGACCAGTTCGAGCGCATCTCCGGCGGCACGACCGTTACATCAACCGGCGTTGATTCAACGACTTTTGCCGGAATGACGGAAGATGTTTCGGCTTTTGTCTGGCGCGGACTGATGGCGCGCACCGCGTCGGAAATCAATTTTATGTGCTGCGGAGTCGTGCCGCAACAGCCGCCGACGAAATTCGCCCCGGCTTTGATAAATCGCTTGGCGAATTTCGACATATATTCCGGCGAACACATATAAAACTGCCGTCCCTGCACGTCGCGCGGCAGACCGGCGTTCGGCTGCGCGGACAGTTTTTTCTTTGTGACGCTCCGCATTTGCTCGAGCGCGGTTAGAATATGCGTCGGACCGACACCGCAATTGACACCGATGACATCCGCGCCCCAATCTTCCAGCCGCGCCGCCAAAATTTCCGGGGTCGCGCCAAAAATAGTTTTGCCGTTGGTCTGAATCGTCATCTGCGCGATAATCGGCAGATCGGACAGCTCTTTGACGGCTTTAATCGCCTGCTGAATTTCCGATAAATCGGAAAAGGTTTCGAGAATAAACAAATCAACGCCACCTTCCAAAAGCGCTGAAATCTGTTCGGCGAACATTTCTTTGGCTTCCTCAAACGAAGTCGGTCCGTAAGGTTCGATTCGCAAATCAAGTGGTCCAATCGCGCCTGCGACGAAGACGTTTTCACCGGCGACTTCCCGCGCCAATTTCGCGCCCTCGATGTTTATTTCACGCAACTGATTTTCCAGTCCGTATTGTTGAAGTTTGTGCCGCGTCGCGCCAAAAGTGTTCGTTTCGATCACATCCGCGCCGGCTTTGACATATTCGCGGTGAACTTCGCGCACGATGTCCGGCGAAACCAGATTGAGTTCATCATAAGAACGATTGATATAAACGCCCTTGTCGTAAAATCTCGTTCCGACCGCGCCGTCAAAAACATAAATCGCGTCGGATTCCAAAAGTTTTCTGAAATCTTTCATTTCAAATTAGTCCTTTGTCTTCAGTCCTTTGTAATTTGTAAATCCGAAAGCGCGAGTTAAATTCCAACGGACAAAATAAAAATTCTCGTCTGCTGAACAGCGCGAGAATTTTTTAGAATCTTTGGTTGCTGTTTAGCGGATTATTTAACGTGGTCGCAAGTTGCTGTAACTCACCACGAACTGTAAAGATAAATAATGCAATTTTCTCGTCAGCGTGTCAAGCAGATAAATATTGCACGGCGAATAATTAAACGCATTCCGCCGAAATTTTTCAAACTTCGATAACCGCCGAATTCTCTGATTATTTCTGACATTTGGAACAAAAATAAGTTGAACGACCGCCCTGTTTCAAACGCTCGATTGATTTTCCGCAAACAACGCACGGTTCATTTTCGCGGCTGTAAACGCGCCAGCCGATGGAATAACCGCCGCCGTAATAGCTGCCGTCAATATTTTCAGGATTGACGTTTAAGGTCGAACCGTGCGCGATTGATTCGGCGAGAACTTCGCGGATTTTTTCAAACAAAACATTCGCTTTTTTGGCGGAAACCTGATTGGCGACTTGGCGCGGATTTGCTTTCGCCAGAAACATCGCCTCCGAAGCATAAATATTGCCGAGTCCGGTAACTTTTGTTTGATCCAGCAGTAATTCCTTCAAACTTTTTTTTGAAGTTTTCAAAACGTCGCGGAAATAGCGCGGCGTAAAATCATCGGAAAAAGGTTCAGGCGCGAGCGATTTTAATTCCTTTGTCTCGTGCAGCTTTGCCGTTTCAACAATTCGCATAAACCCGAAATGCCGCTGATCTTGAAAAATGAGGCGTGTTTCATCGTCAAAATAAAAAATAGCGTGTGTGTATTTCGGCAATTCGCGCTCAAGCGGCAAAAGCATAAATCGCCCGCTCATTCGCAGATGGGTGATTAAAGTGCGTCCGTTATCCAAATCAAACAAAATATGTTTGCCGCGCCGATGCGCGAAATTTATGACGGCGTTTTTTAATTTAGCGGCGAATTCTTCCGCCGGATCAAACGGCGCGAGTCGCTGCCGCAACAGTTCGGCGGTGATAATTTTGCGATTGCCGACAAGATTGTTCAGTGATTTGACGACGAGTTCAACTTCGGGCAGTTCAGGCATAAAAATTCATTGAGGATTTTCAAAAAGATGCTTTCAATAAAAATAGTTTAGGTCGGGGCTTCCGTGTGTCCGTGAGCTTGTTGACGGCGAAAATAGATCAAATATAAAACAATGATAATGTTGACAAACAAAATAAGAAATCTAATAATGGTCGGTTTTTGAAAAATCTCATAAATTTCAATCGGAATGTAAACCGCGCCGGAAATAATGGCGAACCATTCCGCCCAAGCCCGCAAACGCCACAAACCGTAAGCCTCGACGAATCGAATTGTCGCGTAAATCGCCGCTAAAAAAATAAAAAGTTCCAAATTTGAACTCTTGATGCGACCCGCCGTTTCGATAAATTTTTGAGCGTATAAACCGGTCGGATCAAAATGCAGAACTTCCACCAGACTTTCGGCAATGTTTTGTATGTCTTTGTGGCGTAAAAAGAAAAGTCCGATGCCGGCAGTCAAGCCAAGCAAGCCTTTGACGGCTTCAAAAATGGCGATGGCGTGAACCGCGTGTGTTGAAGGCTGAACTTTTTCCAAAATCTTAAAATTATTCGCTTAAAATTAAAAATTAATCATAGCATTTTATCGGAAAGAGAAAAATATTGAACGCGCGGTTTTCCGGGTTTTGACTTTTTATTTTCGCCGGAAATTATGATATGAATTTGACACGTTTGAAAAAAGAAAATCAAACCGAACTTTCAAATAATAATTACCGATGAATGTGAAGGAAATAAAAAGCAATTCGCCGGAAGAGACGTTCGATTTTGCCGCGCAACTTGGCGAAACATTAAACGGCGGCGAAATTATTCTTCTTTCCGGCGGTCTCGGGGCGGGAAAAACATTGTTCACAAAAGGCGTTTTATACGCGCTTGATTACGATATTGACGAAGTAACAAGTCCGAGCTTTACGCTGGTTAATTTATACAGAACCGGAAAATTTGATGTCTATCACATTGATTTATGGCGATTGGAAGAAAATTCCGATGTCGCGCTCGCCGTCGGATTGGATGAGATATTAGAAGACGAAACAGCCGTCGTGATAATGGAATGGGCGGAGAAACTACGCGGAAAACCCTTTGCCAATGTTTTAATCAGCATTGAAATAAAAGGCGACGGCGATGATGTACGGACGATAAAAATCGTCCGGTAGAATCATCGCCGCCGTCCCACAAAAATTTAGAAATTATTAACGATACTGTTCGGGAACCGTTACGCCATATTTTTCGGCAGTCACCAAAACTTTTTCCCAGGTAACGTTTATTTCATTGTTCTGACGATTAAATCCGTCTTCAAAACTTTCGCCGCTGAGTTTGAATTTTCTCATTTTACAATGAGATGTGGAATTATTCAGAAAATTGGTGTGATCGCGCCACGCTAACATATGATCCTGCCAGGCTAACTGGAAATCAGCCGGCAAATTGGTGTCGTCTATACTAGCCGATTCGTTAGCGTATTCCGAAACCGCTTCGATATATTCGGGAGAAGTGTAAAAGCGTTCAGGAGAAATATATAATGAATCGGACGAAGATCGAGCGTAAAGAGCCGTTAAAATTTTCCGGTCTCTGTCAACGCCGTTATTTATATCACGCCGCAGCAGCGACGAAATATCTCTTTGAAAGACGTTATTGTTCGCCGTTTCCGAAGGAAAATAATTCGTTTTCGGGAAACCGACCAAAGCCACTGAAAAAGTAAAAGTTAGCAGAAACACGCCGATGGTTGTGATAAATTTCATCATAATAAAATTATTATGACTTAAAGTTAAAAAAAAATAAATAGCAAATACGAATTTTTACGACAAAGCTATGTTGACGAGACAAATTTTGATAAACTCGCGCCAATGAATCAGCAAGACTTGATCCGAAAAAAACGCGACGGCGGCAAGTTTTTATCGTCGGAAATAAACGCTTTTGTCGAAGGCGTGTGCGATAAATCGTGGACGGATTATCAAATTTCCGCGCTTCTGATGGCGATGTATATCAACGGTTTGCGCCGGTCGGAACAGAATGCGCTGACCGAAGCGATGTTAAATTCGGGAGAAATTCTCGATTTTTCGGACATTGACGCGCCGATTGCGGATAAACATTCGACCGGCGGAGTCGGCGATAAAACTTCTCTTCTGATCGCGCCGATGATTGCCGCGTGCGGCGTTTGTGTGCCGATGATTTCCGGTCGCGGACTCGGACACACCGGCGGAACGCTCGATAAACTCGAATCAATCGCGGGTTACAATGTTAATCTTTCGACCGAAAAGTTCAAAAAAATCATCAAAGAATGCGGCTTTGCGATGACCGGACAAACGGCGAAAATCGCGCCCGCCGACCGCAAACTTTACGCTCTGCGCGACGCGACGGCGACGGTTGAATCAATTCCGCTGATCGTCGCTTCGATTATGTCGAAAAAACTCGCCGAAGGTTTGGACGCGCTCGTTTTAGACGTGAAAACCGGCAACGGCGCGTTTATGCAAAAGGAACGAGATGCGCGAAAACTTGCCAAAGCATTGGTCAAAACGGGAAACGATTTCAATGTCAAAACCGAAGCCGTCATTTCCGATATGAATCAACCGCTCGGAAAATACGTCGGCAACGCGCTCGAAGTTTACGAATGTCTAAAGATTTTGCGCGGCGAAACGGACGAATTGATGAAGCCGACGCTTGATTTAGCGGTTGAATTGGCGGCGCGAATTTTGGTTTTGACGAAAATCGAAAATTCGATAAAAAATGCCGAATTAAAAATCCAAAAAGTTCTGGCAAGCGGCGACGCGCTGGAAAAATTGAAAGAAAACATCAAACTTCAAGGCGGAAATCCGAAAATCTGCGACGCGCCGGAAATACTTTTGGATGAAAGTCTGCTCGAAGTGAAAATAAAATCGCCTGCCGACGGTTATGTTTTGGAAATTGATGCCGCCGAAATCGGCAAAGCGGTTTCTTTGATCGGCGGCGGACGTATGAAAGTTGACGACGAAATTGATTACGCGGTCGGTTATTCGTGCGATAAAAAACTCGGCGATGCAATCGAAGAACACGAACCGCTCGGCACGCTTTTTTGCCGCAATGAGGCGCAAGCCGTAAAAGCCCTTGCCGGATTGCAGATGGCGTATAAAATAAGTGTTGAAAAACCGATGGCAAAAACTGATTTAATCAAAGAAATTATTTCGTAAAAAAGTTATGAAAATCCGATATATTTTTAAAATCGCGCTCATTTTAACGGCGATATTTGTAATTTCTTCGTGCGCCGCGACCGAAGCGAACACTGACAAAGGCAAAATCAAAGTCGGCATCGTGTTCGACATCGGCGGCAAAAATGACCGCAGTTTCAACGCGGCGGCGTGGGAAGGCGTGCGGCGCGCCGAAAAAGATTTCGACATCGTGCTGCGCGATGTCGAACCGGGCAATCCGACTTCGATTGAACCGGCGATGCGGGCGTTTGCCGAAAGAAATTTCGACTTAATCATCGGTGTCGGTTTCGCCCAAGGTCCGATTATGCAAAAGGTCGCCGAAGATTATCCGAATATCAAATTCGCCATCGTTGACGGCGTAATTACGGACAAAGACGGCAAACCGCTGCCGAACGTCGCGTCGTTAGTTTTCCGCGAACACGAAGGTTCATATTTAGTCGGAATGATCGCGGCGGCGAAATCGAAAACCGGCGTTTTGGGCTTCGTCGGCGGAATGGATATTCCGCTGATTCATAAATTTGAAACGGGTTACGAAGAAGGCGCGCGCGCCGTTAATCCGAACGTCAAAATCGTTGACAGCTACGTCGGCGTAACCGATACGGCGTGGAACAATCCGGGCAAAGGCAAGGAACTCGCGCTGGCGCAGATAGATAAAGGCGCGGACGTGATTTTCACGGCGGCGGGAAATTCCGGTTTGGGCGCGTTCGACGCGGTTGAACAATACGGCAAAAATGCGAACGGTGAAGCGAATAAATTCGTCATCGGCGTGGATTCCAACCAAAACGGACAGCGACCGGGCTACGTTTTAACGTCAATGGTCAAACGCGTTGACAACGCCGTTTACGATGTCGTCAAGGAAGTCGTTCAGGGAAAATTTGCCGGTGGTTTTCATTCGTTCGGGTTAGATAAAGACGGCGTGGCTTACGCGATGGATGAAAACAACAAAAATTTGATTTCGCCGGATGTGATAAAAAAGGTTGAAGAAGCGAAAAAGGAAATTGTCAGCGGTCAGATAAAAGTTACTGATGCGATGGCGAAATAATTCAAATCATTTTACGTTTGTGGAAATTGACCGAAAAACAAAATGCAGCGCGCCGAAGAGTTCGGGCAAATCATCAATTAAAAAACTCGAAGCGTGACGAATTAAAACATTTTTCCGAAATTTGCCGAACTGCCATCTTTCTCCGTCGGTCACGACACCGAAAACGGATGTTTCATCGTCATCATTAAGTTTTTGAATGGCGATAAGTTCAGCCAGACATTGCGCCCAGCCAACTTCAAAATCGTTCTTTTTAGCTTCGACAACGCCGAGCAGCGGTTTGGCGAGAACTGTTTTTCCGAGCGGTGATTTGGTTGCAATCAAATAATCCGGCGTTCAGTTGAGTTTCGCATCGTAAGTAAAAGATTTTTGAATCCAAAGCACGAATTCATCGCTGTAATCTTTGTAAACTTCGCGCAGAATCGGGAAAATAATCGCTTCGGTTCGCGCGCCTTCGGACGTAAAAACAGGAATATTTTTCCGTGTAAATTCAAATTCGCGCAAAAATATTTCCGGCGGAACAACAGCGTTGGCAACAATGAAATCGCGTTCATCAAGTATAATGTTAAATTCAACCTGAACTTGACCTATGTCTTTGTATTCGCTGAAAGCCATAGTAAAATCTTACGTCAATAAATCTAAAAACAAAATGCTCGAACTAAAAAACATTACAAAAACATTCGGCGATGTCGTCGCCAATGACGATGTTTCGATCAATATCGAAAAAGGCAAGATTCACGCGATTGTCGGCGAAAACGGCGCGGGCAAATCTACGATTATGCGCGTCGCTTACGGTTTTTACGCGGCTGACAGCGGCGAGATTTTGGTTGACGGAAATACTGTCAATATAAAATCGCCGGAAGACGCGATTAAGCTCGGAATCGGGATGGTTCACCAGCATTTTATGCTTGTTGACACGATGACCGTCGCCGAAAATATCGTGCTTGGCGCGGAAACCGGCGGCACGTTTAATCTCGATTTGGACAAGGCGAACGCCGATATTCTGGCTTTGTCGAACGAACTGCGGTTGGGTGCAAATCCGCAAGCATACATCGAAGATATTTCCGTCGGCGCGCAGCAAAAAGTTGAACTTTTGAAGGCACTTTACCGCAACGCGCAGCTTTTAATTTTGGATGAACCGACTGCCGTTTTAACGCCGCAGGAAGTCGAAGATTTTTTCAACATTCTGCGCCTGATGAAAAATCAGGGCAAAACCGTCGTGATTATCACGCACAAACTCGAAGAAGTTCTGGCGATTTCCGACGACGTAACCGTGATGCGCGACGGAAAAGTTGTCGGCAACGTCAAAACTGCGGAAACGAATGCCAAAGATTTGGCGCGAATGATCGTCGGGCGCGATGTTCTGCTGCGTGTCGAGAAAACCGACGCAAATCCGCGAGATGCGATTTTGAACGTGATTAATCTTTCGGTTTCGAGCAAACACGGCGAATCTTTGAATAATGTTTCGTTCGATGTTCGCGCCGGTGAAATCGTCGGCATCGCCGGCATCGAAGGCAACGGGCAAACCGAACTGATCGAAGCGATTGCGGGTTTGATTCCGGTAAATAACGGTACGATTGAACTTTTCGGCAAAGATATAACTTCGGCGACGGCGCGAAAACGCAAAGAACTCGGCATCGCGCACATTCCCGAAGATCGCCACAAACGCGGACTTCTGCTCGATTCGGATTTGGAAGAAAATGCAATTCTCGGCGTTCATTATCGCCCGCCGGTTGCGTCGGGCGGTTTTTTGAATTCGTCGAATATCGCCGTACGAACAAAAGAAATCATCCAAAATTTCGACGTGCGCCCGCCGCATCCCGAACTCGAGGCGAAAAATTTGTCAGGCGGAAATCAGCAAAAACTGATTATCGGCAGGGAATTTGAACTTAATCCGAGATTATTGCTTGTTTCACAGCCGACGCGCGGCGTTGACATCGGCGCGATTGAATTTATTCACCGCAAATTGATTGCATTAAGAGATTCGGGAAGCGCGATTTTACTGGTTTCCGCCGAACTCGAAGAAGTTACGGCTTTGGCTGACAGGCTTTTGGTGATTTACAAAGGAAAATTCGTCGGCGAAGTTGACCCGAAAACGACTTCAAACGAAGAAATCGGGTTATTGATGACGGGCGGAAAATAACTTTTTCGCCGCAAACAAAACCGGAATTTTCAAAAATTTAGAACGGGAACAAAATGAATATAAGAAGCAAAATTATAATAACCTTAACTTTGATTTTTATTCTACCGTCAATTTTAGCTGCTCAGGATAATTCTGCTGAAATTCAGCTTAACTCACCTTCCGAAAAATGCAGCGCGGAAATTGAAGGATTAAAGGTGTGCGCGAAATCTTCCAAAATTACTGTGAAATCCGGGGAACCCGTCACGATCAATTTGGTTTGGAAAAATTTACTGCCTGTTGAGCGTCGTATTGGAAGAAGTTATCAAGGTTATTCGGTAACGATTGTTAATGAAAAAGACGAAAAGTTAGTACCTGTTTTTCTGCAAAGACTAATAGAACGTGAAAAACGGATGGAAGCTTCAGGCGATTATACGATGACGGAAGAAGACTTTAAAGAAATGAGGCGTAGAATTACAGGTGGAAGCGATAGAGGCGTTGATGTCGGGGAAAACCAAACTACAAAAGACTATGTGTCTCTTACTTCAATTGGATATGATTATGATTTGACGAAGAAAGGGGAATATAAAGTAACAATCAGTAGAAAAGTTCAGGGTTTTGGATATTACAATGCAAATGAATTTATGATTGAGAATATTGAAATCGAAGTGAAATAATACTTATATTTGCCGCACAAAATTCACTTCTGATTTTTTATCCAAAAAGTTTTTTCATTCTTTCGACTGCCGTTTCCAAATTTTTCATCGAGGTCGCGTAAGAAAGTCGCAAAAATCCGTCCGCGCCGAAACCTTTGCCGTTGGTCGTTACGACTTGCGCTTCGTTTAATAAATAATCGGCAACGTCCGCTGAACTTTTGAACTTTTCGCCCAACAAACCGCGCACATCGAGAAAAGCGTAAAACGCGCCTTCGGGCATTTCGCATTTGAAACCTTCAATTTTTTGCAGTTCGGGAATCAGCCAATCGCGGCGTTTTTTGTATTCGGCAAGCATTTTCTGCACGGCATTCATTGATTCTTCGCGCCGTTCCATCGCGCGAGCGCAGGCGTATTGCACAAAACTCGTCGGATGCGTCGCCGAATGACTTTGCAGTTTTATCATCGCGTTTGTCCATTCTTCATTGGCAATCGTGTAACCGATGCGCCAGCCGGTCATCGCGTAAGTTTTTGAAAAACTGCCCGCGACGCAGACGAATTTTCTCAATTCTTCCGGCAAAACGGCGGACGTAAAAACTTCCGACGGCGGATAAACGAAAAACAGATAACATTCGTCGGTCAAAACATAGACATTTTTTTCGACGCAGACTTCGATAATTTTCCGCATTTCGTCCGGCGGAATAACTCTGCCGCTCGGATTGCTCGGCGAATTGACGATTAAAAGTTTGGTTTTGTCGGTGATCGCATTTTTGACCTGTTCGGCGGACAAGACAAAATCAGTTTCTTCGGTTTCGATAAAAACATTCGTCGCACCCGTGAAATTGACGATTTCGGGAAAAGTTACCCAATACGGTTTCGGAATCAGACATTCGTCGCCTTCATTTAAAATCGTGCAGGCGGCGTTAAAAAGTGCCTGTTTTCCGCCGCACGAAGCCGCGATTTCCTTCGGCGAAATTTTCGCGCCGAACTGTTCATCGTAAAAATCGGCGACGGCTTCGATAAACGGTTTCATTCCGGCGGCGGCGGTATATTTTGTGTAGCCTTTATTCAAACCTTCAATCGCCAAATCTTTGATAAATTCAGGTGTTGGAAAATCCGGCTCGCCGACGGTTAAATCAATCACGTCAAAACCTTTTTCGCGCAGCTCGGCGGCGGCTTGCATCGCTTTAAACGTCGAAGAAGTTTTCATTCGGGCGACATTTTCGGAAACGGGAAAATTCATATTTATTAATGGTAAATGGTAAATTGAAAATGGTAAATGTCTGAAAGCGGAAATTTATAATCAATCGAAACCAGTCTGATTTTTAAAATTATTGCCGAGTTTGTCATTCATTTTCGTTTCGACAAGTTCCGGCACGAGACCTTCGACGCGACCGCCGAGCGTGAAAACCTGTTTCATCAAATTTGACGAAACATAAGAATACTCTTCCGCCGCCATCAGAAAAACCGTTTCGATTTCCGGCTCTAAACGCCGATTCATCAACGCCATTCGCAGTTCGTATTCGTAATCGGAAATGGCGCGAATGCCGCGCACAATCGCGCTCGCATTTTTTTGTCTGGCGAAATCCGCCGTCAAACCGGAAAAACTGTCAACGATTAATTTACACTCGTCGTTTGGGGTTTCGGATAAAATTTCGCCGAGAATTTCGCATCTTTCGGCGACGGAAAACATCGGATTTTTGTCGGGATTATTTAAAACGGCGATAATTATCTCGTCAAAAAGCGGCAAACTGCGCTTGATGATGTCGAGATGTCCGTTGGTCGGCGGATCAAACGATCCGGGAAAAATAGCGCGGCGCATATATCTTAATTACAGATTGCAGATTCCAAATTCCAAATTCTTAACTAATTCTAACGATTACAAAGATAAAGTCCAACACTTGCAGAAAAATCTGGAATTTGGAATCTGCAACCTGGAATTTTCAAGGCTGTTTGATTTCGTCAACTTTTGAATCTTTAACTTCCGAATTAAATTTTCGGTAATTATACGATTTTACGATTTGGTTGATGTCAATTCCTTTGACGAGTAAAACTTTGACCGATAAATTGATGTCGGCGGACGACGGCAGCCATATTTCGTCGTTGACGCGTTCTTGTTCGAGCGTAAATGTCGCGCCTTTTTTGAGATTGGCGAGCAGTCCGCCGCCGATTTTGAAATTATCAAACAAGGCGGCATCAACCCGCGCAATTTGCTTGTCTTTTTCGTCAATCCAGACCACGCCGCCGACTTTGCCGAAAAATTTCAGGAGACTGCGCGCGTTTTTAAGGTCGAAATTCGGATTCGGCTCAAAATCAAAAACGATCACGTCGCGCCCGCGAAACCTTTCGCGGCGCGGATTGGTCAGTTTTGACGCGCGAAGAACTTCCGCCGTCGAGATTCGCCGGTTTTCGCTGTCGGGCGTTTCATCGGCTGAGTTTGCGTCTTTGGCTTCGCGTTTGGCAATATCTTTTTCGATTTCGGCGACGCGTTTCTGGACGTTTTTATCTTCATCTTTCTGGTCGTTTACGCTTAACGGTTTGCCGTTTTTCTCCACGAGGCGGCGAATTCTGTTGCCTTTGTAAAACGAAAGCTGGTAAATTTCCGACTCGGTTTCGCGTAAAATTCCGTCTTTGCCGAGAACGCGGCTGGTGATTTTTTGCGTGTAGGAATAATTTTCCAGAATCGCGTCAATTTTGTCGGCGTTCGCCTGAACTTCGCGCAAAAGTGTCGAAATATCGGGCAGCGGCGCGCCGGAAATTGCTGGAAAATCGAAATTTGACGCGGCGATTTGCAAATTATGTTTAACTTCATCAAGTTTAATTTCGTAAACATCATCGCCGATTTTTTCGTTGATTGAAAAAGGCTCGCTGATTCCGTCAATCTTTCGGTAATCACTGTAATTAAAGGTTTTAGTAACATCTCCCGCAGGAATTTCTTCACGAACCGGCAAATTTGTCGCCGCGTCAAAATACAGCTTTATCTGAACGCCTTTCGCCATCGTCAGAAGAAGGGAATTGGCGGGTTTTCCGTTGATAACAGTTTGTCCGCCGGCAGTGATTTTGGATTTTTCCTTTTTATAATCGAGCCAGAGATTATTGCGATAATTGGTTTCCGCCTGAAAATCACGGCTCGCGTCGCCGGTTAAAGTTCGCAAACCGTCGCGCGAATCGCGCCGCCAGCCGGATTTTCCGTTATACCCGGTTTCCGTTTCAAAACCGTCCAAGTCGTATTCCACATTGTAAAAATTCGGTGCCGCGCCGCGCGTCGCAAACTTGCCGCTCGCGCTGTCTTTTAATCGCGTGATGGTGCCGGTTTTTTGAAATGACTTGAGATTTCGCAGAACCTTTTCGCCGCCTAACGCTCTATTCGCCTGCGACAGGATTTTGCCCGGCGACTGCGCCGCGCCGTTTGTGACGAAGGCGAGCAAAATAAAGAGAAAAATTGATAAAACCGCAGTGTATTTCATTGTGAGTTACCGCAAAATTTCCGTAATCGCCGCCTCGAAAATTTCGACCTTTCGCTTCGCCCGTTTAACTTCGGTTTTTTCGTCGGTATATTGTTTCTGCGCGTCCGCGTAATCCATTTCCAGTTCGACTTTTCGCAGCATTAATTTTCCCAAAGCCAATGTTAGTTTGGAAGCCTCCGCCGGATTAATCGCCAAAATCCTGCTCATTTCTTGATCTAATAAAACTATTTCGGCGCGATGCTGCTTGACTTTCGGGAATTCTTCGGTGTAGTCAACCATCAAATCTTCGAGTTCAGCTTCGAGTTCGGTTTTCCGCAGCAGAACTTCCGCATAAGCCGGTGATGATTTGATCGGCTGTATATTTGTTCGCGCCGCGCTTTGTGAAACTTTGCCGCTATTCTGCGCGAAACATCCGAGCGAGAATATCAAAATCAACATCGGCAGTAAAATAATTTTTGAATATTTCATAAATATTTTGGCTTATTACGCGGAAGGTATTTCGTCAAACCGCCGCCGCTTCACAATTTGTTTCGGAAGCGTCGCACGAATTAAACTCCAAATTCTCATCGGCTTCGATTGTGCCGTCGCCGAAAGTGTTGCCTTCCTGCAAGGTCGCAAAATAAATCCCGATATTGTCGAGAATTTCCTGTGGCGAATGCGAATGATAGAGCGTTTGGCGAAATTGCGCGCCGCCGACCAAACCTTTGGTAAATTGTCCGGCGAGCTGTTTCATTTTCCCTAACGCGGGAAGTTCGGGCATATCTTCGCGCAGCAGTTCAAAAAATTCGAGCAGCACGGCTTGTTTGTCCGCAAACGACGGCTGAAACGGTTTGCGTCCTTCGATAACATCATTGATCTGCCGGAAAATCCACGGATTCTGCATCGCGCCGCGCCCGATTAAAATGCCGTCACACTTTGTTTCGTTAAATTTTTCGAGCGCGAATTTGATCGTCGTCACGTCGCCGTTGCCCGAAACCGGAATCGAAACGGCTTCTTTGACCGCTTTGATAATGCTCCAGTTCGCTTCGCCCTTATAACCCTGATCGCGCGTTCTGCCGTGAACCTGGATGTGTTCCACGCCGCATTGTTCCGCCATTTTCGCCACTTCGACGGCGTTAATCGTCGCGTCGGTGTAACCCGTGCGGATTTTCAGCGTCAGCGGAATTGAAATGGACTTTTTGATCTCTTTAAGAATCGTTTCGAGATTCGGCAAATCTTTCAAAAGTCCCGAACCGCCGCCTTTTTTAACGACTTTCGGCGCGGGACAGCCGCAGTTGACATCCAGAATATCCGCGCCGATTTCCTCCGCCATTTCCGCGCCCAACGCCATTCTGGAAACTTCGCCGCCGAAAATCTGCACGGCAAACGGACGTTCTTCTGCGTCAAACCGCATCTGTCTTTTCGCTTTCGGATTATGCCGCGTCAAACCTTCGACCGAAATAAATTCGGATACGGACAATCCTACACCGCCGCGCCGCTTAATTAAACGGCGAAAAGTATAATCCGTCACGCCCGCCATTGGCGACAGCACGAGCGGCGGATTGATTTCGATATTTCTGATTTTGAAAGGTTTCATCTATTTAAAAATCTCAAAACAAAGAAATTTTAACGCAAAGACGCGAAGACACAAAGGCGCGAAGATTTTACCGATGAAGATTTCTCTAATTGTCTTAAACGGCGGCAACCCACAGCTCCTATGCGCGCAAGTAAGAGAATTATGCTGCCGATACCTAATTCTCAAATTTCCCGCGTCTATTTATATTGACGTTTGCTCTGATAAAGCCGACACTCATAAGATATAGACTGGTTGATTGAAATTGACCAGACCGGCTATAGTTCTAAACTTCAACAAAAAAAATAGTTGACATTTGGCGGTTAAAGTCTTACCTTAACTTTCAAGTTTAATTCTATCCTAAAACGACAAGAGAATCTGTAAATTATGCAGCAAACAAATATTCCTGTGCGGACGGAAGGCGATATGGCGACCGTTTTTGCCGGAGATTATTTAAACAAACTGACCGGCGAGGCGGTCGAACGCGAATGCAAACGTCAAATTGATGCGGGTTGCAAAACCATCGTCGTCAATTTTGCCGAAACAAAAATCGTCAACAGCATCGGTGTTTCAATTCTTTTGGGCGTGATTAACGCAGCTTCCGATGCCGGCGCGAACGTCGTTTTTTCCGATGTCAATGACCATACAATCCAACTTTTTGAAATGCTCGGCGTGACCAATCACGTTCAAATTGCCGATTAGTTCGGGAAAGTTGCGGTTAGATCGTATGTTTTTCCCCGGCGATTAGTACAACTTCTCCTAAACTGTTCATCTATCCGCTGTTGTCTGCGGCTTTCCCCAATCTTTGAGAATTTAAGAATGGAAAATCAACAAAAACTGATTCATACTTTCGGCGCGTTGGCGGAACTCGGCAGTGAAGTGGCGCACAAGCAGAATTTTCAGGAAATGATTCGCACGTCGCTTCATTTGCTGCTCGGTTCGCTGGCGATTATGCGCGGCGGCGTGGCGCGTTATTCGCGCTTCGGACACGAACTGAATATGTTGGTCGTGCGCGGTCTCGGCGATGATTTTCCGCTCAGTTTGTCACTTTGTGATGAGGACGAACGACAGTTTTTAACCAACGGCTTAAACGCCATTGAAGTTTCACAGGCGAAAGTTCTGCCTTTTTTTCAGGTTTACGACCGCAGTTTTGAAAAAAAGCGTCTGGAATTGGTGATTCCGCTGGTGATTCGCGGCGAAATTGTCGGTCTCATAATGCTCGGCGAAAAAGCCAACGGCGAACCATACAGTTCTTACGATAAAGATATAATCTGCGCGATGGCGCGGCACATCGGAGTCGGCATCGCGCAGCGTAATTTACTGGCGGAACTGGAACGCAGCGACGAGGAAAATCGTCGTCTTTTCGACAATTTGCGAATGACCTATAAAGATACGGTCAAAGCGTTTGCGACCGCGATTGACTGCAAAGACAAGTTCACCGAAGGTCATTCAGTGCGTGTCGGAAGATATACGGAAATTATCGCGGCGGAACTTGGTTGGAGCAGTGAACAGACGGAAGGCGCGGCGGTCGCGGGTTATCTGCACGATGTCGGCAAACTGACGGTTGAGAGCAGAATCATCAACTCGCCGCATCGCATCAACGCCAAAGAATGCGCCGAATTAAACAAACATCCAACCGTCGGTTATGAAATTCTGCTGCCGATTCATCATCCGTACACGGACGTTCCGCTGGCGGCGAAATATCACCACGAAAGATTGGACGGGCGCGGTTACCCGGACGGATTGGAAGATAAAGAAATCCCGTATATTGCCAAAATAGTAACCTTAGCCGATTCTTTCGACGCGATGACGACCGACCGACCATATAAACGCCGCCGTCCGGCACACGAAGTGGTTGAAGATTTACGCTGCAACGCGGGCAAACAATTCGCGCCCGAATTAGTGACGGCGTTTTGCCGCGCGCTGTTAAAAGAAATCACGGGCGAAACCAAACAAAAAAAATTCCGCCGTTCGCTCGGTAAAGATTATATGGAAGCCCCGGGCATCGCCCCGCTTCTGCAAAACGCGCTGAACGAAATTTCCCCGACTTCTTCTTTAACTTTAGTGAATTTGGATTGATGGATAATCTAAGGCGAAAATGAACGTCAGCGCGCAGGATAAGTAAGCTGTTGTTGTCCCCGCATCCAATAATTGTTGGGCTGTCCGTTGCCAAAAATCATTGTTTGTTGTTGCCGCAATTATTAAAGCAGTCGCCACTGATAATACGAATCAGTAGTTGAAAAATGAGATGGCAAAACAACAAAAGAGTTGTAGAATTCAGTTTATGAAACTTCAACTCAATTGACTTTATTTGTGAGTTTGCTCGGTTTATGATAAACATCCGAACTGGACAAACGAAAAATCAGAGATTCAAAACGGCTCAAAAATCAGGTCATCAAACGGCTTACTTGTCCATTGTTACAGCAAGTTGGCTGTTTCTTCTCTATTTCAACTTACTGATTCGCATTTAAAACTGTTTGTGGCTTTGGTCAAAATGCCTGTGATGACGGTGCGCGTCAAATCGTCGTTGTTAAGCGTTTTTTGTGGTAGTGTTTTTCAAATTCTGTATTATCAAATTATTATTTGTGTTTAATTTTTGGCTTTTTTGTAATCGCAATTTGTTTCGAGAACCTCAATCGTGAATCGCCAACAGCAAAAGCTGCAAATTCACGATTGAGAATCTCTATGATAATTATCATCATTGTTTTACTTTCGGCTTGACGCTTTCGATTTGAAAATTCGACGGCTGATTAACAAAGTTCAGCTCGCTCAAATTTTCAGTTACATTAACGACTTGCGGCGTAAATTGATAATGCTTTGACACAACCGACATAATTACGGTTTGTCCCGCCGCGAGATCATCGAAATGATAATAGCCGAACGCGCTTGTGCGGGCGATGCGCGTTTCGCCGCTTTGATCGGTCAGATAGATAAGCGCATTTGATAAACCTCTGCCGCCCGCGACCAGAACGCGCCCGCTGATTGACACGCTTGCCGCCGTCGGTGCTTGGACTTCAAACGCTCCGATGTCGGCGAGATTGCCCGCTCCGTTTGGCGAATTTGGATCGTCAACCGGACGCATCGAGCCGCGCTGATCGGTGGTCAGCGTCGAATTACCCGCGTCAATGGCGATGCTTCCCGTCAAAAGCGCGTGTGTAAAAGTCGCGCCGCCGTTATTTTGCAAAGGACCAAGATTCGGATCGCTCGTCAGATTGTTCGAGTTCGTGCCGTTGACGCAAGTTAAATTTTGTTCAATCAGGCTGTATGACGCATTGATTGTTCCGCTTACCCTTGAACAATCGCCGCCGGAGGTGCTGTTGGCGATGATCGAGTTGTTCAGCGTTGTTATGCTGGAAGTCATATTGTTGCGAATTCCGCCGCCGCTGGTTGATGCCGAATTATTGCTAAGAGTCGAACTGTTCAATGTTACTCTACTGCCATTGTTAAATGTGCCGTTGTCAATTCCGCCGCCGTTAGCCGCAGTATTATTACTGACAGTCGAGTTGTTCAGCGTTACTCCTCCGCCGTTGGAAACTGTTCCTCCGTTGGAAATTCCGCCGCCGCTGACACTTGCCGAATTGTTGCTGACAGTCGAGTTATTTAGCGTCAGCGTGCCGTCGGTATTAAATCCGCCGCCGGTGTTGGTTGCAGCATTAAAGCTGATGACCGAGTTGTTCAGGGTTAGATTGCCGCCGACGGAGTTGGCAATTCCGCCGCCAAAACCGCCCCTGCCGCGCGTGATCGTTACCGCATTGATGACGACATTTGCTGTAATATTGTCGTTTCTCAAAACGGTGCTGACATTGTTACCCGATATTGCCAACTGATCTGCTCCCGTGCCGTTAATCGTCAAAGCGCCGCTGTTATTGGTGATTGTTAATTGTGTGCCGTTGAGCGTGATGGTTTGAGGAGTGTTGAAAACAGTCGGGTCAAAATTAATTACATCACCTTCGGCAGTCGCATTTGCCGCCGCAATCGCTTCACGCAAAGTGCATTCCGCCGCGTCGCATCCGCCCGTGCCGTTGTCGAGATTCGTATTTACAGTATAGTTCGCCGCCTGTGCCGAAGCGGTCAGTAATAAGCCCGCGAAGACGGCGAGCAGTGCAAATTTTATATTTATCATTTTTTTCATTGTGGTTTTCCTTCAAAGCTGTTTGCGCCTTCAGTCAAAATGTCCGTGATGATGACGGTGCGCGTCGAATTGCCGTTGTTAAGTGTTAATTTGTTGTGGTGTTTTTCAAATTCTATATTATCCACTTCATTTTTTCTATCCTAAAATTTGAACTTATGGATTTTACGGCATTAAATTTCTCTCAATTTCTCGTCATTTCTTGAGGGTCATCGCTCCGTTGGAATCATTAACGGTAATCATCTTGTAATCTTTCGTTCCGCCCGCATCAGATTCGACTGCTATGTAAAGTCCGGCATTATTTAACCGAACTCACAGCGGATTTCAGATTCTGTAAATTGTCTGAAACCCGCGTTTTAGTTATTTCTACTTTTTATTCATTGCTGATGCCGCCGTCATATTCACCGGCGGGACCGACACGGACTTTCATCTGAAATGTGCGGTTTTTTTTACTGTTGTTCGTAACCGAAAAAATGTAATCGCCTTTTCTTCCGGTCAAAACAGTTAAACCGCCTTCATAATCTTCCCAATTGTCTATTGAGTCATTTGCATTTTCTAAACTGAAAGAAAATAAAATCAAATCATCAGACTTTATCAGAGCATTTGCGTTGATCGCCTGCTTTTTGTTAACACCTAAAACAAAAGATTTCGACGCTGCTGCTGCAAGAGTTACGCTAATCGTTTTTTTCGATGCGCCTTTTGCAAACGAAATGCGGGTTTGCGCCGTTGCCGATAAATTAACGGCTAGAATAAATCCGGCTATCAAACCGAAATTTATTAGTTTTTTTTCATGTTTTTCATGTTTTTTGCTAACTTTTTCATTTGATTTTTCTCCCTTGAGTTGAGCATAATTTTATTTTTTCCTAGGTTTCTTATTTGTTAATTTCCAAAAGCAGCGCGAAAGATGATTAATCGCGTCTCCGTTTCTAATCGGTAACCGTTTGCCACCGTTTTTTCGCTGATTTTGTTTCGATTGTCAAAATCAGAAAATGCACCGCTTCGATTTCGATATTATTTTCGGCTTAAATTAAACGGGGATGAGAGCCGATTATACAAGGAAGTATTGAAAAAGTGCCGTCGGGTTTCGCAGGAATGGGATAGGAATATGCCGTTCCTGCGAAACCCGGTTTATGTTTGGCAAATCCGATTCTGCAAATTTGCCGTTTCTAACGAAACTAAAGAGTTTTCATACAACTTTCTAATAGAGTCTGCCTTTCTGAAAATCCCAGACAGCTCTTTCGGGATTGCTTTTGTTGAAAACACCCATATTTCCTTCATCAAACACAATCAATCTGCCGCCTTGTTTGTCAGGACCTCCGCGATAGGTGTCTGTTGACCAGAGAGGTTCACTTTTTGCGTTATACAACACGAGATTTCCATCTTTCTGCATAGTGAGGACGGCTCCTTGTTTATCTTTATCGCCTACCGTCATAGTACATTTGACGAATTGATTTCCGTATTTAGCCTTTTCGTCTAATTTATATAAACAAAAGTTGCCGTCCCTCTGTAATACGGCGGCATACTTGTTTCCCGGAGCCGATCTAATTCCTTCGCCTTGTTTTAAAGATTGTCCACTTTCCAGCGTGTTGCCCACAATTTTAAAACTATTCATGTGTTCTTGTGCGTTAGCACCCGACACCCCGATGAGTCCAACAATTGCTATCATTAAAATTTGACCTAATTTTGTTTTCATTATGTTTTTTCTCCTAATATGGTGTTTATAAATTTGCTTTCTTGTAAGCAAATTACAAGTTTTTAATTTCCAAAAGCGGCGCGAAAGTCGTTTAATCACGCCTCCGTTTCTCAACGGCGACCGTTTGCCGCCGTTTTTTCGCTGATTTTGTTTCGATTGTTGAAATCAATCTTTGAGTAGATTTGAACTCCCGAAATAAGAACGACGATAATTTGCTTAGATCATTTACCGCTGACAATTTGTCAGATTGTTTTGAGCCGTAAGGTCGGCAATGATTTTAATTCCGCGAAACTTGATAAACTTTTTTTGTTTCCGGCACATTTTCCGGGTAATAAATTATTCACTTTCAATATGCCGATCTTCCATTTGCTCTTCATTCGCGTCTTTCATCCATTGTTTCGCTTCTTCCAGACTTGAAACGCGCTGGCTGCAACCGCTTTGAATATGCTTGATCTCAATCACGGAATGTTCCTGCTGCCGGTCGTCGCCGGTGAATAAAAGCCAGCGAATAAAAAATGATTTGCGGATTATCATATAAAGTTCTTTTTAGGGAGTATTTTGTGAACAAGATAAGTAATAACTTTCAAAACTTCCAAAAAACTTCCAAAAACCGGCTTATTTGGAATTTTTTACGCTTTTTTTGAAAAATCTACTCAAAACCTTCCATCAGATACAAATCAGAAGATTCACGTATAAAACAATAAACGTATGTTTTGCCGTCAGGCGTGAGTAGAATTCTTTGGATTCGATTTACGCCGGTGGTGTCTTGCGGCATTAGCTCCAACCACTTTTCCTTTGTTCCGTTTGCCGGATTATATTTGTAAACTATCGTCGGAACTTCTCCATACCGCCGTATAAAAAGGTTTTCGCCGTCGCCCGCCCAGCGGATGAGATAAAAATCTTCTTCCAAATGTTTAAGAGGCATTGACGCGCCGCCATCGGTTTGATAGAGCGATATTCTGTTTTTGGAATTGTTGAGAACTACATATTTGCCGTTTGGCGAAATCGAACGCGGAGAAAACATTTCAACTCCTTCTTCGTCGGGCGTGATACAAATAGGAATTCCGCCGTCAATGTTCTGTGTGTAGATTCGCCTTCCGCACTTGCTGTCGTTGGCGGCGAACATAATTCGTTTGCCGTCGGGGAAAAAACAAGCAAATTCCTGATAAGTGAGTGAATCTAAATGATTGGTTTCAAACGGTTTCATATCTCCTTCGCCTATCGGCATTAAAACCAGCCGATTGAAAAGTTTATTGATTCGCACAAGGGCGTATTTGCCGTCAGGCGAAAGCGCGAGAGGAGAACCGCTGCCGATTTTTCTTGCGGATGAACCGTCGGTTTTCTTAATATAAGCGGAGAAATAATTTCCGCCGCTTATGCCGGCTTCCTCAAAAAGCAGCGTTTCGCCGTCATCGGTCAAATCTCTGGGGAGCGTCCAATCGTGCCACGACAGATCGCGTTCAAAATTTTCGCTCGCGCGGCGGGCGGCGATGTGGAAACGAATTTTGTTATCGGTTACCAGAGCCTTGCCGGTTTTCTCTGAAATATCGTGCAGCGTGAGATTTCCGATTCCGCTGTAAATCGAACGTTCCGCGCCTTTAAGGTCAACGGCATTGATCTTCCGCACGATTCCTTCCCGCGCTCCCGTAAACCATATTTCATCTTTGAACCAAGCCAAACCCTGAATGGTTACGCGATAATCGGTGAGAATTTGTTTTTCTTTGCTTTTGTCTTCTAAATTTATAAAGACGATAAATCCTCCGTCATCCTTGGTCAACGGATGTTCGATAAAAGCGATTTTTTTTCCGTCGGCGGAAAAACGCGGACGGCTGATCCAGCCTCCGGTTTCGTAGATTGCATTGCCGATTGGATATTCCAGACAGTTTTTTCCGTTTCCGTCGCGCACGACGGCGAGAAACTTTTTATCAGAAAGTGTGGATTCATCATTTTTGACAGGATGCCAATCTGCCCATTGCACGTCTTTTAAAAGTTCGCACGGCACTCTGCCCGAAAGCGGCAGTTTCGCCAGAGTCGCCGTGTTGTTATACGCATTCAAAGATTTAGGATTCAAAGCAACTGCCATCTTTCCGGCGGATGAGATTGAATAAACATATACATTCTTTATTCCTATGCGATAAATTTCGCCTGTTTTAAGGATCATCGTGTAAAGTTCGGCATCGCCGTCGTTCCAAGCCGCGCTTAAAACAATCGTTTCGCCGTCGGGCGGAAAATTCGCGGATTTGACGATGCCGTTTTGAAATGTCAGCGGCGTGATGCGCGGAGATGAAATAATTTTTGCGGCTGAACCAACATTTGCGGACTTCAATTCATTTTTCACCGGAAGTATTTCTCCGCTTTTGATCTTTTGATCAAGTGTGACCGTTTCCGGTTCGGGTTCGATGCCGAGAGAGCGCAGAGCTGCGCGGCACTGCTCGAACTGCTTCAACGCCTGATATTTACTGCCCGTTTCACCGTAAAAACGCATCAAGAGCCGATGGATGTGTTCATCGGTCGCGTCTTCGGCAATCAACTTTTTCAAAATTTCGATGCTCGCCGGATGTTCGCCTTTCGCGGCGTGTATCTCAGCGGTTTTGGTCGCCGTTTTGCGGAACAGAATCCGCATTGACTCGCGGCGCGTGTAAATCCAGTCTTCGTAAATATCTTCGGTGAGCAAATCGCCGCGATATAATTCGAGGGCTTTTTGACCGGCTTCAAAATTATTATTGCGAAGAGCGCAGTCGGCGAGTCTCTCAAATTCGTCGAGATCAACACAAAGCGTTCCGGGCGAGTTGAGAATGATTTGTTTGTTTTGCGTTAGAATAAATTGAGAGCGCGCTCCCTTCACCAAATTCGGTTCGAGCGTGCGCCGCGCTTTGTAAATCGCTTTATTTAAGTTATTTAGGGCGATTTCCGGCGGCAGTTCCGTCCACAGTAAATCCATTATCTGCTCGCGGTGAAGAGCGTGACACGGTTTAAGAGCGAGCAATTTAACCAGCGATTTAGCCGAACGGCGCACCCAACGCTTTTCATCAACCGGTACGCCGTCAATTTTCGCCTCAAATCTGCCGAGCAGATGAATTTCCAATAATGGCTGAGAAGACAGTTTATTTTGCATTTATCTAAGTAATTTTAACGAACCATTGCTGCCTTGTGCCGAACAGTCAGAAATAAGCCCGCGAAGCGGCGAGTAATGTGATTTTGTTATCGTCATTTTTTCAGTGTATTTTTCTGTTTTTATTTTGAAATTCCTTTTTTTTCAATCGTCGGCTGCCATTTCATTCAGCTTCAAAATTTGGATTTCCCTGCAACTTGTCATCCAAAACCGTCGCCAAAGACGGCAGACAAACCATCACTGCGCCCGTTTCGATTTCGGTAAAATGCGCCGCGCCCGCTTCGATAATCTGAAAAACGCGCCGCTGCGTGATGTCGAAAAAAACGGCGGCTTGCTCGGTCGTCACCATCGGTTCGCCGCATTTCGCGCAGGCAATTCGTCCGACCGACGGCGATTGGCGAATAGTGTAGCGGCGTTTGGTCGCAGCCAGCAGTTCAAATTTTCGCTTGATTTCCATTTGTTTTTGGCTTACAGTTAATTGACTTTTTTTGGCTCAAACTTTATCAAATTGTCGTATGAGAGCCATACTATAAGTTTCACTCTCAAAAGTCTGGATTTTCTCTTGGACTTTTTTCGGATTTTTTTTGGATAGCGATAAACTACAACAAACACGGGAGCTTTACCGTTTCGACGCGTTTCAACTCGACGCTGCGGATCGTCGTTTGTGGCGCGAAAATGAACCGATTTCGCTCACGCCGAAGCAGTTCGATCTGCTTTTTTACTTTGTCGAAAACGCCGGACGAGTGGCAAAAAAAGATGAACTGCTCGAAGCGGTTTGGGCGGATACTTACATCGCGGAATCAACGCTGGCGCGAAATGTTTCGTGGCTGAGAAAAACGCTCGGAGAATACGCGGGCGGAGAATCATTTATCGAAACCGTGCCGAAAATCGGCTATCGCTTTACGGCGGAGGTTACGCGCTTCGCCGACGACGAAAATGCGCTCATCATCGAAGAACAAACCGTTCAGTATTTTCGCGGCGCGGAAATAATTGAGTTTGGCGATGCGGCAGGGAGAAAGGCGGAAGACGAGGAAGAAAGGTCAGAACAAGAAATTACAAACTTCCCGCCGCAAAATGTTCCGGCGCAACGCTCGTTTTCAACCTTTCCGCTTCTTTTTACCGTGATCGTTTTCGTCGCGCTCACCGTAAGCGGTTTTATTTTTTATCAAAAACATTTTGCAGCCGACACGCCGATTGCCGGCTTGAATGTTAAAGCAAAAACAACAGTTAAAAACATTACGGTTGACGCAGCTCAGGAAAATGTAGATACCGGAATCAAAGTTCAGAAAGGAGACGTTCTTGATGTTTCTGCCGATGTTGAATATCAACTCGGAACGGATCAAACTCGGTCGTATGAAGGAGATAAAAATGGCAAAATCTCAACCGATGTAACCGAAAGTGATCAAATTAAGATTGGCTCTGTTGTCAACTTGCAAAACCGGTATCCCGACGGAGGCTATCTTGATGCCTGGGGAATGGTCAAGAATAAGCCGGAATTTTCGATAGTTCCCACTGAAATAATGTTTGTTGCAACTCACCCGAATCCGAATCGGGACAACGGCTCCGGGAGTTGGGAGATTATTTCCGCGACAGGGAAAAAAAATGGCGAAACACTTGTGTACGGCGACGAAATTCACTTGAGGAATATGTACCCCGATGCCGGTTATCTAGACAATTGCGGTTTTATCAAGGATATGCCGGTTTTTAAGGACTTTGTTAAAGTTGAAAAGTTTGCAGTATTCACCGCTTATTCTGAAGACCGTGATAACGGAACCGGCACTTGGATCATCAGTTCGTCTGTCAAATTCGACGGAATTCCGGTTCTTGAAGGAGACGGCATCGGACTTGAGAACGGGTTTCCAAGCGGAGGTTTCCTTGACACTGCCGGTCGCGTAAGCAACATACCGGCGTTCAATGATTATGACGGCTCACTTTTGGTATTCATTCACGAATCAACCACCAGCCGCCGCGCTGATTCGGGCATTTGGATTATCTCCAACAGCAAGGCAGCACTGAAATAGAAGGTGCGATCAACACGTCCAGCCATCGCTGCCAAAATAATTATCGTTGATGGATTCGGCGAAATTTCTCAAACTCGTTTGAAAACAGTCAAAAACAATTTAACGGATTTGGATTAGGAACTGAAACTGATTGTAAATAACTGTTTCCCCTTGTCGCCCGCGAAAACCGATGCCGAAATCTCTCGCTTTGAATCTCTGCTGACCGCCCGCGCCCGACAGTCAAGCAATTTATCGTGAATGGCGATAGATGTTTTTAGGTAATTCGGTTCTCAGTAAACAAGTTCACGATGCCCGAAACGTCGCCGCGATGAATGTTCAACAAATCAATGATGAATTACAAAAACAGCGCAAACGCTGTGAAGATTACGTTGATCGAAAAAGAGCATATTAAGATTCGAGATTTGTTGTCAGCGAAGAGCAATTGCGAAAGTCGGTCTTGACTTTTCTAGGCTCAGTTCCTAACTTTGCTATTTAACTTTATGTTTTGGCAAAAAGTCGTTTTCTTTCTTTTGATTCTCGTGTGTCTGACACCTTTTGTGTCGCCGCCGATTGCGCTCGCGTTCGGTTTGATTCTGGCTTTTACTGTCGGCAATCCGTTTCCCGCGCAGACCGCCAAAATAACCAGGATTTTATTGCAGTTTTCAGTTGTTTTACTCGGCTTCGGAATGAATCTGCGGGCGGTTTATGAAGCGGGAAAAGATGGCATTCTGTTTACGATAGCGACGATTTTCGGGACGCTTGCCGTCGGTTTTTTGGTCGGTAAACTGCTTAAAATAAACGATAAAACTTCCAGTTTAATTTCGTCCGGCACGGCAATTTGCGGCGGCAGCGCGATTGCGGCGGTCGCGCCGGTGATTGATGCCGATTCCGAAGAAATCTCCGTGTCGCTCGGCACGGTTTTTATTTTGAATTCCATCGCGCTTCTCCTTTTTCCGCTGATCGGACGCGCGCTGAATATGTCGCAGCATCAATTCGGAATTTGGGCGGCGATTGCCATTCACGACACGAGTTCAGTCGTCGGCGCGGCGCAGAGTTACGGCGCGGAAGCGTTGGCACTAGCGACTATCGTCAAACTCGCCCGCGCTCTGTGGATCGCGCCGGTTGCACTTTTGTTTTCAGTTTTATATCGCGGGAAAAGCGAAAAAAAAACGAAAATTGCTGTTCCGTATTTTATTTTATTTTTTCTGCTGGCGACGCTCATCAGAACTTACACGCCGCCGACTTTTCCGCCAAGCGTCTTTGATTCGCTGATAATGCTGGCGAAAACCGGTCTGACCGTCACGCTTTTTTTAATCGGCGCGAGTTTGTCGCGGGAAGTGCTGCGAAATGTCGGCGTAAAGCCGCTTATGCAGGGCGTAATTCTCTGGATTTTGATTTCCGTTGTTTCACTTTGGGCAGTTTTGCATCTATTATAATTGACAAATGGAACAGCAAAAAAGTGAAGTCATCGTCAAACCGAAACGCGAAATGAAAGGTGTCGTCGAACCGAAACTGGTTCGCATCATTTCTTTCGTAATCATCACCTTTTCACTCGCCGCCTGCACGGTTTTGTGTATATTGGCAATCTGGCAATTCACGCAAAGCGACGCGGTTTGGCGCGCCGTCGCAACTTTTATGGTCGTCAGCGTGGCGACCGGCATCTTCACGTTCGTCAATGAAAAATTAGGATAAATACTCTGTGACGACTAAGTTTCAATTTCTCATCGAAGATACAATTTACAAAAACCGTCTCGACAAATTTTTATTCGGCGAAATAACTTCACTGAGCCGGATGTATCTGAAACATCTGATTTTACAGGGCGACTGCGCGGTCAACGGCAAAACCGAAAATGCCGGTTATCATTTGCAGGCGGGCGATTTTGTCGAAATCGAAATCGAAATGCGACCGGAAATCGAGATGGTTCCCGAAAATATTTCGCTCGAAATTCTCTACGAAGACTCCGAACTGATTGTCATCAATAAACCGACCGGAATGCTCGTTCACCCGACGAAAGGTGTGCGGCGCGGAACCTTGCTCAACGCGCTGCTTTATCATTTGAATTTGACTGAACAGGGTGCAGTCAAAACCGGCAAACTTCTTCGCGCGGGTTTGGTTCACCGGCTTGATAAAAACACCTCCGGTTTGATGGTCATCGCCAAAAATCCGCGCTCGCACCAAATTTTATGCAGTCATTTTCAGCGCAGATTAGTCGAAAAAAAATACCTGGCAATTGTCGAAGGCATTGTCGGAGAGGATTTCGGCACGATCAGCGCACCCATCGGACGTGATGCGGAAGAACGAATTTGGAAAATCTCGCCGGATGGGAAATCCGCCGAATCACGTTTTGCGGTAATTGAAAGATTAGCCGATAAAACGCTGCTCGAACTCCAACCCGTCACGGGCAGAACCAATCAATTGCGGCTACACTGCGCTCACATCGAACATCCGATCATCGGCGACGACAAATACGGTGGGCGCGATTTTTCGCGGCTGTGTCTGCACGCCTCAAAACTTTCTTTCTGGCATCCGAACGGCAACGAGCGGCTGGAATTTGAAGTTGGCTGTGATTGGACAATTTGAAAATTTGCACCGTTCTTTTTGCAAAAGACAGCGTTAAAACTAAGTTTTTGCTATGTTAAAACTTGTTGACCAAACTGGTGATTGTGTTCTAAAATTGAAATGGCGAAATTCTTCGCTTTTAACGCCGATGCCTCCAAAACAAAACAAATTCAAATTAGTCTATTTCGTCATCATCACGCTGTTGCTGGTCGGCTTGGTTCCGCTCGTTCTGACCGGCTGGTTTTTGTCGGAAAAAAGCGCGAAAGAACTCCGAGCGGTGGAAAATCGGTATCAAACGCAACTCGTTCAGGAAAAAGCCCGCCAAATCGAAATGTTAGGGCAGCGTTACGGCGATTTGGTTGGAAGTTACGCCAAAGCTCTCGAACTTTCTAATGATCTTTCCCTATTATCTTCGCCGCAAACGGAGGAAAAACTTGGCGCAACGCTCAAAGAAAATCCGAATTTACTTGCGCTTTATATCAAACCGATTAACGGAGAATCGTTGTCGGTTTTTCGCGCGGAATCCATTAAAAAACAGGAAATCGAACAACTCGCCGGCGCGGAATTGTCGCGTTTAGACAATAAAAAATTAGTTTTCAGCCAGCCGAGCAAACTGGATTCGAGTGATGAAACGGTTTTGACGATTGCCGCGCCGGTCGTCGTCAAAAACAACATTTCGGCGGCGGTTGTCGCCGTCATTTCGCTCCGCGAGCTTTCCCGAATTATGGCGGAAACAAAACCGATGAGCGAAGCGGAACTGTGGAAAGCCGGTTTGCCGATAATTTTCGTCGTGGACGAAAAAGGACGTGCGGTTTTCCATCCTGACGCGAGCGTTGTTGCCAGCCAAAAATCACTGACTGATTTGAAAATCGTGCAGGAATGGCAGGCGACGAGCCGCCAGATTCAATCGGCATTAGTTCCGTTTACGGCGGATTACGACGGCGAAAGCCACGCGATGATCGGCGCGTATTCGACCGCCAATTTCAGCGGCGATTTGTATTTCGGCGTAATTACGATGCAGGACGAAAGCAAAGCTCTCGCATCGGTCGGCGAAATGCGGCGGCAAACGTGGATGATAAGTTTAGCGTTTGCCCTAATCGCGCTGATCGTCGGCAGCGTTTTCGCCCAGCAACTAACTTCGCCGTTGTTAAAACTCGTCGCGGCGGCGGAGAAAATCGCGGCGGGCGACTTGTCCGGTCGCATCGCGCCGAAAAGCATCGCCGAAGTTGACACGCTCGGCAAAACATTCAATTTGATGAGCGGCAAATTGGAAGAACACATCGCCAAACTTGCCAAAGCCGCGCAGGAAAACCGCGAACTTTTCGTCGGCACGGTCAAAGCTCTCGCCGCCGCCATTGACGGCAAAGACCGCTACACGCGCGGTCATTCCGAACGAGTTTCGCGCGTTTCCGTCGCCATCGGCAAACGGCTCGAACTCGGCGCGGAAGAACTGGAAACGCTGCGAATCAGCGCGCTGCTGCACGATGTCGGCAAAATTGCGATTGACGACGCAATTTTGAAAAAACCGTCCGCGCTGACGAACGAAGAATTTGAAATAATGAAAACCCACCCGCAAGCCGGTTACAAAATTATGTCGCAAATTCCGGCGATGAAAGATTTTCTGCCCGGAATGTATATGCACCACGAAATGGTCAACGGCGGCGGTTATCCGCAGGGTTTGAAAGGCGCGGAAATTCCGCTGCAAGCGAAAATAATTTCGGTCGCCGACACTTTCGACGCGATGACGATTGATCGCCCTTACTCAAAAGGAATGAATTTGCAGGACGCGCTCGACCGCATCGGCAGTTTTGTCGGCACACGATACGACGGAAAAGTCGTCGAAGCGTTGGTGCAAGCCTGCGCCGACGGACAAATCGGCGGCGGAATCGTCCGCTTAAAGGCGACAATGCCGAACAATGTCAGCCTGCGGACGAACAAAAACATCAACTTACCCGAACAAAAAGTCGCCTGATTCAAAGAAAATGTTGTGACGCATTTTTACTAACGGATTGTTTAGCGGCGGATTATCACGAGTTAGGTGATAGGAATTATGGACAATCAAAATTTACCGGAAATTTGGCAGGTTGATGTCAGCGGCGAAATCTACGAAACCAATTTTGAAGATTTGGCGGATTGGATTGCCGAAGGTTCGCTGACGCGGCAGGATAGAGTTCGGCGCGGCAATCTGCGCTGGCTCGAAGCCGGAAAAATTCCGCTGCTTTATGATTTTTTCAACGCTAAAGAACGCGGCATCGCGCCGCCAATTGCCGCCATCTCTGACGAAGCAGACGCAGAAAATTTCCCGGAGATTGAAACTGCAAATGTCGCCGCGCCGATGATGTCGGAAAATCATTCCGCTAAATCAATAAACGCGTCGTTTGCGCCGAAAAATCAGACGATTCTTTATTATCAGAATGATGTGGTCGAAAGTTTTGGTTTTGCTGATTTTGCCAAAGCTCTGATTTATCCGTTTAAATTCAAAGCGAGTTTGATTTTCGGAGCGATATTTTTCACGATATTCTGGCTTGGACAATCGGTTTGGATTTTCGGCGGCTTAATGATTGTTTCCGCCGTTTTTTGCTCGATGCTTGCCAATACGCTGACTTTCGGAATTTTGGCAAACACGGTCGAAAATTTTTCGCAGGGCAAAATCACTTCGGATTTTATGCCGCGCTTTGACGATTTTTCAGCGTGGGAAGATGTGATTCATCCTTTTTTACTGAGCATCGGCGTTTATGCCGTTTCTTTCGGATTGCTGATCGCTTTGCTCGTCGGCGCGACTTGGAATGCGGTTGATTCGTTAAAGGAAATTGACAGAGGAAAGGATAAAATAGTTTCCGCCGTTCTGCCCGTTCCGCCGAACGATATGAATCTGGCAAAGCAATCGACGCAGGTCAGTCAACTAATCGAACAGCTTAAAAAGCAAAACAAATTTAAAGACGGAAATATGCCGGACGAAAATGCGATTATTCAGCCGCAGACGAACAGTTCAAACGAAGAATCGGCGATTTTTGAAAACTTACAAAATCAACTAAAACAAGCGCAAACTGAACCGCCCGAAACGACGACAACTGACAATTTGAGCGAACTGCCCGGAAATGTGATGCGGCTGTCGCTGGCTTTTTCGATTCCGATCTTTCTGGCGTTTTTGTGGGGAGTTTTTTATTTTCCCGCCGCGTGCGCCGTTGCCGCTTACACGCGCTCATTTACGGCGACGCTGAATCCTGTGATTGGTTTTGACACGATAAAAAGATTGGGTTTCGATTACGCGAAAATTCTCGGTGTATTGTTAATTTTGGGAAGTTTTGCGGTTTTTATAAATAGCGTTTTGGGAACTGTTTTCGCGCCGCTCGATTTGCCGATGTTTGGAAATCTTCCGGTAAAAGCGTTGGACGGAATTTTATATTTTTACTTTTTTATAGTGTTTGCGGTCGTTTTAGGTTTTGTGATCTATAACAACTCAAGAAGTTTGAATCTTTATCGCGGCTAAAATCCGAAATCTATTCGTTTTTCAACAAAAGTCCGGCAATTTGTTTCTTTAATTCTTTTATTTCGTCACGCATTCGTTGCACGGATTTAAGATGAGCGTTTTGCCGTTTGTATTCATCGAGCGGCTGCACGGGCGTTCCCCACCAAACTCCGGCGCGGACGATTTTGTGCGGCAGAACTCCGGCTTGCGAACCAATAACCGCGCCGCTTTTGACCGTCGCGTGGTCGCCCATTCCGACTTGTCCGCCGATTACGCAGTCGTCTTCGATAATCGTGCTGCCGGAAATTCCGGTTTGCGCGGCGATGACGACTCGTTTGCCGATCTGGACGTTGTGCGCGATTTGCACGAGATTGTCAATTTTCGCGCCTTCGCCGATGCGCGTTTCGCCCAATGCGCCGCGATCAATACACGAATTTGCGCCGATTTCGACGTTATCTTCAATAATGACCGTGCCGATTTGCGGGAATTTGACGTAGCCGCGTTCGCCGTCGCGCACGAAGCCGAAACCGTCCGCGCCGATTATTGTTCCGGCGTGAAGTTTGACGCTTTTGCCGATTGAAATATTTTCGTATATTACGACGTTCGGAAAAATAAAGCAGTTTTCGCCGATTTTTACATTTTCGGCAATTTTTACATTTTCAAAAATCTGCGTATTATCGCCGATTTCCGCATTTTCGCCGATTGCCGCAAGCGCGCCGACGAAAACGTCCTTTCCGATTTTGGCGTTCCCCGCAATTTGCGCGGTCGGATGAACTCCGGTCTGTTTTGTCGGCTGATACAGAATTTCGGCGACTTTGGCGAAAGCGAGTTTCGGATTTTTAACTTTGATAAAAGCGCGGGGAAGTTTCTCATCAAAACTTTCGGGAACGAGCAGGCAGGACGCTTTTGTTTGCGCGAGATTTTCCGTTTTTTCAGCATTTTCGACAAAAGACAGTTCACCCGTTTGAGCGTTTTCCAAACTTGCAACGCGCGAAATTTCCGTTTCGCCGTCGCCGACAAGTTTGCCGTCTAAAAATTCGGCTATTTCGATTATTTTCATATTCCTTTCAGCTTTATTGTATGTTGAATTCGGTTGAAAAAGGCAGAAATCCGCGCGTCAGAAAGGGCGTGGACTAAAGCGAAAATGCAAAATGCAAAAGGCGAAAGGACAGAAATTTCCCTTACTTTCTCCTTTATCCCTTTCCCTTGCGCCTTTGTTATGCTGCCTCTAACGGCGATTTTCGGTTTCGTTGACGGTGTGCTGGAGAAAAATTTCCATTCCTTCAATCGAAAATCCGTCTTCGCGTTCAATTCGCATCAAAACCGGCGCGCTTTCACTGTCTAAAAAATTTAGATCGGCGAGATCAATCGTCAAATTTGCGCCGAGTTCAGAACGAATTCCGAGAGCGATTTTTTCCAGCAAAACCGCGTCTTCCAATTCCATCGAACCGGCGACGCGGAGAATGATTTTTCCGCTTTCGCGGTCTTCAATTTGGTTGATGGTGGTTGACATAATTAATTTGATTTAACGAAAAATCTTTCATAAAAGCAAATAATAGAAAAGACTTCGCCAAAAATATCCGGCGAAGTCTTTTGTTTGGCAGGGTTAAATGGTGAGATAGTGAAACCTATGAATTCGCCGCGCCGCCTTTGTCGCCGCGATTCTGGAATCTTTCCTTAAATTTTTCCTTCATCTGTTCTTTCAACGCTTTCGCCTGCGCCTGTTGTTCGGGCGTTAAAACGGCATACATCTGCGATTTCACGCGCTCTTTTTCGACCGTCAACTGCGCCATAATATTCGCCTGTTGAGCGGCTAAATTCTGCACCTGCGCTTCATCAAATTTGCCGTTGGCAGTTGCCGCTTCCAATTGTTGATGAATTGATTTCAAATTTGCGACCAGCGGCTGAACGGTTGTTTTGCTCGTGTCTCTGATTTGTTTGAACTGCGTTTTCTGCGCGTCCGTCAAATTGAGTTTTTCGGCAAAGTGTCCGAAACCGCCGTGATGATGACCGTGACCGAATCTGCCGTGATCGCCGTCAGCTTTTTGCGCGAAAACAAAAACTGTTCCGATGGCGACTAAAACGATGGCGATTAATACTGCTCCAATTTTTTTCATTGTTTTATCTCCTATAATTTCGTTATCAAATAATTTCCTTATCAAACCAGCGCGATTTTCGTCGCGTTCAGGTTATTAGACGAATTTTTTCGCCTCTTGGACGTAGAATTTTCGTGAAGTAGTGTAAAGAAATGTAAAAGTCGGGGCAAAAGAATTGTTTTTGACGTAGAATCAAAATGAATATGAGCAAGATACTTTTAATTGATGATGACGAAGAACTTTGCGAACTTGTTTCCGAATATCTGACGGTTGAAGGATTTGAGGTGGAGGCGGTTCACGACGGCGAAACCGGATTGCGAAAAGCGTTGGGCGGCGACTATGAATTGGCGATTTTAGATGTAATGCTGCCGAAAATGAACGGTTTTGACGCTCTGCGCGAAATTCGTAGAACATCGAAAATTCCAATTTTAATGTTGACGGCGCGCGGCGACGATATGGAGCGTATCGTCGGTCTGGAAATCGGCGCGGACGATTATTTGCCGAAACCGTTTAATCCGCGCGAACTCGTCGCGCGGCTGCGGGCGATTCTGCGCCGCGTCGAAATGACGGAAGACAGTAAATACGCCGAAAATGATAAATTTCAGGTTGATGATCTTGAAGTTTCGGTCGCCGGACGTTCCGCCAGAAAAGACGGCGAAGATTTGAGTTTAACGGCAGTTGAATTTGATTTGCTGGTCGCGCTGCTCAAAGATGCCGGAAAAGTAATCAACAAGGAAGATTTGAGCGAAACTGTTTTAGACCGCAAACTTTCGCCATATGATCGAAGTCTCGATATGCACATCAGCAATCTGCGAAAAAAATTGGGCAGCCGCGATAACGATGACGAAAGAATTAAAACTATTCGGTCGGTTGGATACATCTATACAATCAGCAATTAATGTTTGTCAGAAATTTAGACGGCAGCTTTTCTCAATTTGGCAAACAATTACCAATTAAACTGATGAATGCGTGATCTTAAATAAAAAATGAGCTTATTTTTGAAAATTTTTCTGTGGTTTTGGCTGGCAATCGCTTTGGTTGTGACCGTGCAGGCGGTCGTCAATTGGTCAACTCAAAGTGAACCGCTGGTTCGGCAGTGGCAGATTTATGTCGGTGAAATGGTTTCGACAAATTCGGCGACGGCGGTTCAGATTTATGAAAATGAAGGTCAGCAGGGACTAAGTAATTATTTGACGCGGATTGGCGATACGGATCGAGTCAATCAAGTCGGGTTTTATGACAGAAACGGTCGCCGCATCGCCGGAAGCGAGATTTCGCCGGAAGCGCGCAGTTTGTTCGATGTCGCTCTCGAAAGCGACAATATCGAATTTAACCGGATGACCGAGCAAACCATCGCGGCTAAAAAAATACATCTTAAAGACGGCAATGATTATGTTTACATTATTCAGCTCAAGCGTCCGCAGCAAACTTCGCTGGTGGGCGAACTGCAAAACCGCATTCTGCAAATTCTCGCCGTGATCCTGACCGCCGGTTTAGTTTGTTACGGTTTGGCGAGTTACATTTCTTCGCCGATTGGCAAACTGCGGCGGGCGACGCAGAAACTCGCCGACGGCGATTTACAAACGCGCGTCGCTTCGCAAATCGGTACGCGTCACGACGAGGTTGCCAAATTGGCGCGGGATTTTGACGAAATGGCGGAACGCATCGAATCTTTGGTGACTTCGGAAAAGCGTCTGACGCAGGATATTTCACACGAATTGCGTTCGCCGCTGGCGCGAATGAGCGTCGCGCTCGAACTGGCGCGCGTCAAAGCCAACGCCGAAACAAAGCCTTTGCTGGAAAGACTCGAAACTGAATCGCAGCGTTTGAATGAAATGATTTCGCGGCTGCTGATACTTTCCAAACTGGAAACGCGCTCGGAAAATTTTGAGAAAAGAGAAACCAATCTCACAAAAATAGTTGAACAAATTGTTGCTGATGCCGATTTTGAAGCGCAGGCGAACGGAAAATCAGTCGAAATTTTGCAGAAAGACGCGGTGAGAATTTTCGGCAATGAAAATTTGCTGAGAAGCGCGATTGAAAATGTTTTGCGTAACGCCGTCAAATATTCAAAAGACGAAACTAAAGTTGAAATCAGCTTGAAAAACGGCGGCAAAAACGCGGAAATAACCGTCCGGGATTATGGCGCGGGCGTTCCCGAAAACGAAATCGCTAATCTTTTTCGCCCATTTTACCGCGTACATACGGCGCGTGATCGAAAAACCGGCGGCATCGGTTTAGGTCTGGCAATCGCTGAACGCGCCGTTAACGCGCACCAAGGAACGATTGCGGCGAAAAATATGAACGACGGCTTGGCGGTGCAGATTAATTTGCCGATACTTAATTGAAATTTGGGACGGAGTTTGTGCAGGCGCAACAATGATCTATATTAAACTCAGAAATTAAACGCTGATGAACGCCGATTGAGCGGATTGGCGCGGGTTAGATTTAAAAATTCTGCGGTAATGCGCCGAATCAGCGGTAATCCGCTTACACTTCCGCGACGCGATTCCGGCGCGCGTCAATAAAAGATTTAACGCACAAAATCACAAACACCAGACAGATCAAAGCCATCGCCGCCTGAGACAAAATCGCCAGCGAAACGGTAATATTACCCATTTTCATTAAGATGCGTCCAGCCGGAATCAAAAATCCCAAAAGCCCGACAATCACCGCCGCGTGCATCAAATGTTTACGCAAACCGGCGTTATAGCAGGCGGCTAAACCGAGAATATCCAAAAGCAAACCAAACGCCGCCGGAATCAACGCCGTCCAGCTCGTGTTTCCGTCAAAAATGCTAAAAATGTAACCGAAAATTCCGACTAAAATCAGCAAAATCCCGCTGACGATGGCAGTTGAAGGCATAATTTTTTATTCCAGATTCCAGATTCCAGATTCCAGATTCCAATTATTTATTCTTAATTTGGAGTCTGGAATCTGGAATTATTTAGCGATTGGCAGAACGATCATCGAAGCGTTTTTGCCGCCGAAGAAGACTTTTTCCGTCGCTTTTTGAAAATCCGCCGTTGTCGCCAACTGATAATTCTCCATATATTTCTGCGGATTGCGGGCGACGAGCGGAAACCAGGTGCTTTGAATCTGCACCATTATTCGGTGTCCTTTTTTGAATGTGTGGACGATTCCCGGCATCGTGTATTCGATTTTCGCCACCTGATTCGGCGTGAGCGGCTCCGGTTTTTCAAAACTGTTGCGGAAACGCGCCGGAAACGGTTCGCCGCGCAGAAGCATTTCGTAACCGCCCGGTTCAAACACCGAAAATGCCGAATTATCCGGCGGCTTGATGCCTTCCGGGTATTTATAATCGTTCGGAAAAACATCAATCAGTTTGACGACAAAATCTGAATCCGTGCCGCTCGACGACACGAAAAGAGACGGGTGAAGATCGCCGGCGACCGTTATATCTTCGGTCAGCGGCGCGGTTTTGTACACCAGCACGTCGGGTCTTTCGGCGGCAAAACGCTGATCTTCCGTCATATAATCGCGCGGATAATTTGACGTGATTTTCTGCGTGTAGGGAACGGGTTTGAGCGGGTCGGAAACGTATTCGTCAGAACCGCTTGCCGCTTTCAACGCGTCGGTCGAAAACGTCAAACCGCCGTTTTTCGTCAGATACAAAGCCGTGTCCGTGCCGCCGGTCGGATTGTAGGTGTCGAAATGTTTCCATTCGTTAGAACCGGTGTCGAACAAATTGGTTTCCTTAATATTGGAAATATCGCCTTTATCCTTCAGAAAATGGTTGAAAAAGGGAAGTTCGATTTTCGACTGATAATCGAGTGAAGTTTTCGCGCCGAAATAAGCCGTGCCGAGAAAATCGCCGTCGCCGCGTTCCCAGCCGCCGTGAAACCACGGACCCATCACGAGAACGTTGAAAATTCCCGGATTCTGCCGTTCGATATGCTGGTAAGTTTGCAGCGCGCCGTATAAATCTTCGTTGTCATACCAGCCGCCGACGGTCATTACCGCCGCCGTAATGCCTTTGAGTTTCGGCAGAACATTGCGGTCTTTCCAATATTGGTCGAAATTCGGATGCTGCATCATCTCGTCCCAAAACTTGATTCGGACGTTCAGATTCTTTTCATAACTGTCGGCGGTTTCTTTAAGTCCGCCGAAATTTTTGAAATATTCGTAACCGTCCTGTGTTTCGGGCGTAAATCTTGTCAGCTTGGTCGTTTCGGGAGTTTCCGGCGCGGGTCGCGGCTGACCAAAAAAGTTGAAGAACAAATAATTCTGCGCCAAAAATAACGCGCCGTTGTGGTGCATATCGTCGCCGTGAAACCAATCGGAAACCGGAGCCTGCGGCGAAATCGCTTTCAGTGCCGGATGCGAATTGATGCCGCCCGCCGAAGTGTAAAATCCCGGATAGGAAATTCCCCACATTCCGACGCGCCCGTTATTGTTGTCGACATTTTTGACCAGCCAGTCAATCGTGTCGTAAGTGTCGGTTGATTCGTCAATTTCCTTCGTGCCGGGTTTAGCGTTTTCCGGTCTGACGTTGACGTATTCGCCTTCGGAAGCCCAGCGTCCGCGCACGTCCTGATAAACGAAAATGTATCCTTCTTTAGAGAATAGTCCGTTCGGTCCGAGCGAAGTTTTATATTTGCCCGCTCCGTAAGGCGCGACCGAATAAGGCGTGCGGTCGAACATCATCGGATATTTTTGCGCTTTATCCTTCGGCTCGTAAATCGAAGTAAAAAGTTTCACGCCGTCGCGCATCGGAATCATCACTTCGCGCTTGTCGTAATTGGCTTTGATATAAGTTCCAAGTTCAGTTTCCTGCGCCGGTCGCGCGGCTTGGGCAAAAAGCGAAATTTGGCACAGCGCAATTGCCAAAAAAGCGAATAAAAGATTTTTCGGTCGGACACTTTTCATCATTTTCTCCAAAAATTTAAAGGTTTAATTTAAATAAATCCATTTTCGCGCAATTATCGAATGATGACAAGCGGCTAAGTTTCAATTTTCCGGCGATAAAAACGCTTCGTTTTCTTGAAAGCGCACATTTTAAGTTTTCCCAGGTTGCAAATCCGCAGTCTAAAATCTAAAATCTAACATTCAGCCACGCACCCGTAGCTCAGCTGGATAGAGTATCTGACTTCGAATCAGAGGGTCGCAAGTTCGAATCTTGCCGGGTGTACCAATTAAATCAATAGTTTAGAAGGCATCGTGTTGATGCCTTTTTAATTTCTGGATGATCTGCTTTTCAAGTTTCAACTCTGATTTTTAATTCTTTTAAACAATTGAGTTCGCGCTTCGGCGGCGGAAAACTTCAAAATAAACAGTTCAATATGTAAATGTTTCAGCGGTCGAATTGTCGAGTGAACATCGTGCCGCATTTCAGGGAACAATAAGGCGTGCATTGTCTTCAAGCCGCAAAAAAAGAGCATCTCCGGCAGATGCTCTTTTTTGTTTTTAAGTTAATGCGGAATGATTCATTTTCCAAAGTAATTCGATGCCATCGAAGCGAGATCGTCTATCGCGCTGCCGTCTTGATTTTGGTCGAGCATTCCCGTGATCGAATCCAGCATCGGATTGCCCGAACTCTGTATTTGCTGCTGCTGGTTACGCAAAAGCGAGGAAAGCCCGTCCGCGCCGAGGTTTTGCTGCTGTTTTTGTTTTCCCAAATAACCCATCACCATCGGCGCGAGCGTGATTAAAAGCTGGGCGACCTGTCCGACATCCAAACCGGTGTTTTTACTGACTTTCTGGGCGACCGCGCCTTGATTTTGTCCGAAAATATGCCCTAAAATTCCCGTGCCGTCGGTTTCGCGGCTGGTTTCCTGCGGCTGCGATGTTCCGCCGCCGAGATAACCCATCAGATTATCAAGCAGTCCGCCCTGATGATCGCGCTCAACCGCGTTATTCAGATTTTGCGCCCCCTGCGGCGTTGACGCTTGATTGGCGAGTCCGTTTAAGATCATCGGCAGTGCCATTTGAATCGCCGAACTGGTTACGCTTTGATTCGCGCCGAGCATATTGCTGATCTGGTCAACCGCCTGATTGCCCTGCTGCTGTCCTAATAAATCTTCTAAAGAAAACATCTTTTTCTCCTATTTTAATTTGTAAAATTTTGTTCCGTGTCGTCATAATAACAAAAACCCGCCGATTTGTCTTGGCATCTTTGGCGGGAACATCTTCTTTTCGTGATTAAAAAAATTACCGCTAAAAATAAAATATCATTTCTCAGTCCGGCGGCGTTCGCTATCGGGATTTTGACGGCGATTGCCGTGATTCTGAGTTGTCCAGCCTGCCGTCAAACCGCGCCGGAAGCTATTTCGCCGCCAAAAGTTAAAACTCTTGCCGGAGTGAACGGTGAATTCGGCGAACCTTTCGGTTTGGCGTTAAAAAATGATGTTCTTTATCTGTCCGACGGCGAATTAGGGAAAATTTGGCGCGTGAAGGAAGACGGAAACGCGGAAATCGTGACCGACAAATTAAACACACCGTCGGCGATTGCCTTTGATAAAAACGGCGATTTGATTGTCGCCGATGCGGGAACGCACACGATTAAAAAAGTGAAAATCGTTGACGGAGAAACGGAAACAATCGCCGGAATCGAAGGAAATAAAGGGTTTGCCGACGGCGACGCGAAAAACGCGCTTTTTAATGCGCCGGTTGGAGTCGCCGTTTTTGAGGACAAAATATTTGTCGCCGATACCTATAACGACAAAATTCGCGTCGTCGAAAATGGGCGCGTTTCGACGCTTGCCGGAAGTTCGCGCGGTTTTACCGACGATCTTGGAACACGGGCGCAATTTGACACGCCGTGCGGAATCGCGGTGATGCCGGACGGCAGTTTGCTGGTCGCCGATACCGGCAATCAGCGTATCAGACGAATCGGTCAGGACGGAACGGTGACCACTTTTGCCGGAAGCGGCGCGGCGAATTCGGCTGACGGATTTTTATTGGAGGCGGGTTTTGTCGAACCGACGGCGTTGACAATTGACAAGTTCGGCGTGATTTACGTCGCTGACGGAAATGCAATACGGGCAATCGGACGCAGGTTTTTCCCGTTCGTCGAAACAATTTCTGCGGCTAAACGCGGTTTCGCCGACGGCGTTCCGCAAAATGCAAAATACAACCGTCCAAGCGGGATAATAACTGATGAAAAAGGCAATTTGTTTATCGCCGACGCGGAAAATAGAGTGGTCAGAGTCATCAGCCGCGCGGAAAGCGGCAGGGAAATGACCGATGCGGAAATTAAAAATCTGCGCCGTTCGCCCGAAGAATTTCGTCTTTTAAGCGCGCCGCGCTGGACTTTCAATCCGCCGGACGCGCGGCGCGATATTGCCGGAACACTGGGTGAACTGCGCGGCGAAATTTCAGACAAAAACACGCCCGTCTGGTTTCATAATGGTCTGGATATTGCCGGAGCTTACGGCGAAACGGCGCGATTTATTCGCGCGGAAAAAGTTTTGCGACCACTCGCCGTGCAGAATTTCAACACCAAAAGGGAACTCGTCCGAATGCCGTCGCTCGGTTACATTCACCTGCGTTTGGGGCGAGATAAAGACGACAAATTGTTTGACGACGAGCGGTTTCAATTTGACCCGGACGCAAAAGGTCAATTGAAGAATGTGCGAATTCCGCGCGGTGCGAAATTTGAAGCGGGCGAAGCTATTGGAACGCTTAACTCGATGAATCACGTTCACTTGATCGCAGGCGGCAGCGGCGCGGAAATGAACGCGCTGGACGCGTTGATTTTTCCGAACATCGCCGACACCATCGCGCCGACGATTGAAAACGCCGCGCTATTCGATGAAAATTGGAACGAAATCAAATCTGAAAACCCAAAAGAACGCATCAAACTAAACGGAAAAACGCGCGTCGTCGTGCGCGCTTTTGACAAAATGGACGGCAACGCCGCGAACCGCAAACTCGGCGTTTACCGGCTCGGTTATCAAATTCTGCGCGCTGATGAAACGCCGCTTTCCGAAATAAACTGGACGATTTCGTTTGACCGAATGCCTGACGAAGATGCCGTCAAGCTCGTCTATGCAAAGGGAAGTCAGTCGGGTTATACGCCGCAGACAATTTTCAATTATATTGTCACCAACCGAATTGAAGGCGACGACGCGCACGAAGATTTTATTGACGCGGCGACATTTGAGAACGGAAATTACCTTCTGCGAGTTTTCGCGGCAGACTTTTTCGGGAATCAAACATCTCAAGACATTAATTTTACAATTGAAAACGGCTAAAAAGGCTTTGTTAAATTATGAGACTAAAAATTATAATGCTGTTGTTTTGTTTGTCTTTCAACCATTTTGTGTTGGCTGAAACTGATAAAAATGATCTGTCCGCGATTCAGCAAACACCGCTCGCGCCGACCTTTACCGACGCGCAGCGGCAAGCGGAACTCGCCAAACGCCGCACCGCCGTCGCTGAAAAGATGAATGACAACAGCCTGTTGATTTTGTTCAGCGCGGAGCCGAAAAATTATACGGGCGATGTGGATTTTTATTACCGCCAGGAAAATAATCTGTATTATCTGACCAATCTCAAACAAAAAAACGCGGCTTTGGTGTTGATTAAGGAGAACAGCAAAACGCGGGAAATTTTGTTTATGCCGAAGCGCAATCCCGCCGCTGAAACCTGGAGCGGCAAAATGTATTCGCGCGAGCAGGCGGAAAATATTTCGGGAATCAAAACGATTGCCGATGCCCGCGAATTTGACAATTTTATCCAGTCGCTGAAAGATAAAAAAACTTTTACCGCCAAAGATGAAGGCGTTTCGGTTTCAGCATTTCCGCCGAATCTTTATCTGCTGCTGCCTGAAAATGAAAAGGACGGCGACGGTTTGGCGGAATTTCGACAGGAATATGCATTTTCCAAATCGTTAAACGGGTACAAAATCGAAAATGCACAACCGATTTTCGGCGAACTTCGCCTCGTCAAATCCCCGATGGAAATAAAGCTCGTCCAACACGCGATTGACATCACGACCGAAGCGCAGGAAAGAGCGATGTCAATGGTCGGACAGGCGCATTGGGAATACGAAGTTCAGGCGGAAGTCGAATACACATTTCGCCGCCGCAACGCCGATTATTGGGGTTATCCGTCAATCGTCAGCGATGGGGCGAATGCGACGACTCTGCACTATGAAGAAGCGCAGGACGCGGTTAAAAAAGGCGATTTGATGTTGATGGATGTCGGCGCGGAATACGATCATTATTCGGCGGATGTCACACGAACTTTTCCCGTCAGCGGCAAATTCTCAAAAGAACAAGCCGAGATTTATCAAATAGTTTACGACGCACAGGAAGCGGCGGCGAAAACCATCAAACCGGGCGCGATGTTTTATCAGCCGAGCAACGCGGCGGAAAATGTTCTGCGGCAGGGTTTGGCGAAACTCGGTTTGATTAGCGCGCCGAACGCCAAATATCAATTGATGTTCAAAGGCAAACCTTACGAAGTTGACCAATATACTTTGTGGTATATGCACGGCTGGGGACATTGGCTCGGAATGAACGTCCACGATGTCGGCGATTACGCCACGACTTTGCGCGAAGGAATGATTTTTACGAACGAACCGGGAATTTACATCCGTGAAGATGCGCTTGATTATATTCCCGACACGCCCGCGAACAGGGAATTTATAGCGAAAATTCGTCCGGCGTTCGAGAAATACAAAAACATCGGCGTTCGCATCGAAGACGATATGCTGGTGACGAAAACCGGCGTGGAATGGATGACCAAAGCTCTGCCGCGTTCCATCGCCGACATCGAAGCGTTGATGGCGAAGTCTTCCGAATAATCGAAGCGCAAGCGGCTCACTTGCCGTCCGTTCGAGCGAAGCAAGAACGGACGAATCGCTCGAACGGCACGAAGTTCGCCAAGAACGAAGTTCGCCAAGAAATGCGGCTGGCGAATTTTCAATGTTAAAAAACGGTTAATTAAGTTATAATGTCGCAATTCCAAAAAAAATATTCGGGAACGACATCTTTTGCCAAACAAAATATTTTCAAACGACGGAAACGCGAATCTTCCGCTGGTCATCGTTAATCCGAAATCGGCGGGCGGTGCGACTAAAACGCGCTGGGCGAACAACGCCAGCGATTTGCGGGCGCATTTCGGCGCGTTCAGCGTCGCTTTTACCAAAAAGCGGGCTGACGGCATCGAACTGGCAAAAAGCGGAGTCGCGGCGGGCAGAAAATTTATCATCGCCTGCGGCGGCGACGGGACGATTAACGAAGTCGCCAACGGAATTTTGCAAACGGGCGAAGATGTCGAACTGGGAATTTTTCCGTCCGGCACGGGCGGCGATTTTCGGCGGACTCTGGAAATTCCGTCGGCGGCGCGGGAAGCGGCGAAAGCATTGCGCGACGGCGTAACGAAAACGATTGATGTCGGAAAAGTCAGTTTTGTAAATCATCAAAACGAACAGGTTTCGCGCTATTTTTTAAATGTTTCGAGCTTCGGTTTGAGCGCGTCAATCAACGAACGAGTCAAATCTCAAACATTATTCAATTGGCTGCCGGGAAACACTCTGACCGGAAAATCGAACTTCGCGTTTTCAACTTTGCAGGAAGTTCTGGACACCGATTTTATGACGGTTCGCGTTAAAATTGACGCAAAAGACGAAAAAACTCTCAATACGATTAATTTCTGCGTGGCGAACGCGCGATATTTCGGCGGCGGAATGAAAATCGCGCCGGACGCGAAAATCAGCGACGGATTTTTCGACGTGATAAATATCGGCGACATCAAAACGGCGAAGATTTTACTGAACGCTTACAGACTTTACAGCGGTTCGCATCTCGATTTAGACGAAGTAAAAAGCACATTGGCAAAGCGCATCGAAGTTTCGCCATTTGATTTAAATCAGACCGTTTTCATTGAAACCGACGGCGAATTGCCCGGCAAACTTCCCGCCGTTTATGAAATCGTGCCGAATGCGCTGAAAGTTCGGGTGCCAAAATTAAAATGAAATAAACAAAACAATTTGCAGGGATAACAGGATAAATACGGATAAACCAAAAATCCCGTAAATTCTATTGCCTGTAAATTTTTTAGTGACTTCTGCTAAAATTAAAATTATGAACGATTCATTTATCCAGCTAATCATTGATGCTGCCGAATCGCGCCGTGACAAGAAGGCGATGGAAATCGTCGGTGTCGAAGGCACGAAATACACCTTCGGCGAAATGCTCGACGCGATGAGAAGTATCGCTTTTCGTCTCGAACAGGAAGGCATCGCGTTTGGCGACCGCGTGGCGATTATCGGCGAAAATCACCCGCGCTGGGCGATTGCTTATCTCGGAACACTGTATCGCGGGGCGGTTGCCGTGCCGATTGATCCGCACGGCGAGATTCAGACGATTACGAATTTTCTCGAAAATTCCGAAGCGAAAATGGCGTTTATCGGCGAAGATTTCATTGACCATTTTCATCAGGTCGAAGAAAATTTAGGTGGGACGATTCCCGCCGTGCTGCTTCAGGATGTTGAATCGAAAAACGGTTTTCAATCTTTTTCCGATTGGGCAGACACGCCGCGTCCGGCTGGTTTTGACAGACAAACGCCGCCCGCGAAACCAGAAGACCTCGCCAATTTAATGTACACGTCCGGCACGACCGGCACGCCGAAAGGCGTGCCGCTGACGCACGGCAATATTTATTACGAAACGCAGGGCTGCCAAGAAGTGATGAATATTTCCGAAAACGAAGTCGTTCTCAGCGTCCTGCCGCTGTTTCACGTTTTCGCGCAGGTGATTAATTTGTGGGTCATCGCCAGCGTCGGCGCGACAGTTTATTACATTAAGGAACTCGCGCCCGCAGAAATGACAAAGGCGTTTGAAACGAAGGAAATCACGCTGCTGACCGGCGTTCCGCGTCTGTGGTATCTGTTTCACAAAAAGATTTTTGACAAAATCGCGGAACAGCCGTTTTATCTGCGCTGGCTGTTCGGCAAAATGCTCAAATTCAACTTTTATCTGCGTAAAAATTTCGACATCAACCTCGGCAAAAAATTATTCGGAAAAGTTCACGAGAGTTTCGGCGGCAAACTCGACATTACGATTTCCGCCGGTTCGCGGTTTGATGAAAAAATCGCCGAAGATTATTATTCGCTTGGGTTTATGATTATTCAAGGTTACGGTTTGACCGAAACCTGCGGCGCGGTTTCGTCAACCAGATTTGAAGGAAGTTCGGTCGGTTCGGTCGGCAAAGCCGTCAATTACGCGGAAATAAAACTCGGCAAACCGAACGAAGACGGCGCGGGCGAAGTTTTAATCAAAGGCAAAATGGTTTTCAGCGGATATTATCAAAATCCCGAAGCGACGCAAGGCGCATTTACTGAAGACGGCTGGTTCAAATCCGGCGATTTGGGGAAATTTGACGCGAACGGCGATCTTTTTATCGTCGGACGTTCAAAAGATGTCATCGTTTTGCCGAACGGGAAAAATATTCATCCCGAAGATTTGGAAGTTCACTACGCCAAAACGCCGATGGTCGAAGAAATCTGCATTCTCGGTGTCAAAGACGAAAGTTCAAATATGGCGGGCGCGGAAAAATTGATCGCCATCGCCGTGCCGGATTTCGCGTATTTAAAACAAAACAACATCGCCAATTCGCGCGAAGCGATTCGTCACGAACTCGATTCGCTCGGTCGGTCGCTGCCCGAATATCAGCGCGTCAGAGATTACGTCGTCCGCGCCGAACCGCTGCCGCGCACGGCAACACGCAAAATTAAACGCTTTGAACTGCAAAAGGAAATCGCCGAAAACGGTTACGACAGCAAATCTTCGCCGGAGAAAAAGCCGCGAACCTTTACCGCCGAAGACGAAGCGATGCTCAATTCAAACATCGGCAAAGCGTTGGCTAAAGCGATCAAACAAAACACGAAGGAGACTGAAAAAATTCACCCGGAAATGAGTCTGGAAATTGATTTGGGACTCGATTCGTTGTCGCGCGCCGAAGTTTTCGCCGCGCTCGAACAGAATTTCAACATCGAATTCGATTCCGACAAAGCCGCTGGCGCGTTGACCGTCGGCGAAGTCATCAAACTGACGCAGGAATACACGGGCAGCGTGGACGCGGAAATCGTTGCCACCGATTTCGATTGGGGCGATATTGTCAGAAATGCTGGAACGAACGGTAATATTCCCGAAATTCAGGCGATTTTGCACAAATCAGCGTTTTCAAATCTGGTCGTCAATGTCTTTTTCAAATTCGCCAATCTGGTTTTTAAACTGTTTCTCAGCTTGGAAGTTACGGGAAGCGAAGAACTTAAAAAACTAAAGCGACCGTTTTTGATTTGTCCGAATCACCAAAGTTTTCTCGACCCGTTTGTCGTCGCTTCGACTTTTGATTCGGAAACTCTAAAACATTCTTTCGCTTTCGGGGCGACCGATTTTTTCCAGAGTTCGTTTATGCTCTCCCTCGCCCGACTGCTCAGTACGGTTCCGATTGACCCGGACGCGCAATTGATGAAAGCAATGAAAGCGGGCGCGATTGGTTTGAAGCACGGCAAAATTCTCATTATTTTCCCGGAAGGTGAACGCGGTTTCGACGGAAAACTGCACACTTTCAAAAAAGGTTCGGCGATTCTGGCGACCGAACTCGACGTACCGATTGTTCCCGTCGCACTTGACGGACTTTACAAAGTGTGGGGACGAAATTCAAAAAATATCAATTTCTCGAAAGTCAAAGTGCGCTTTGGTACGCCGTTTTACCCGAAAGATATAATCAATGCAGGAATGAATGACGAAGCGAAATATGAATCTGTCGCCGCGCATTTGCAGAACGTGATTGCGGTGATGATTGAGGAAATGAGGAAATAAATTTTGTAAGTGAGCAAATAAAAAACGACGTTCCAAAAACGTCGTTTTTTATTTTTTTGTCGTCTGAAAATTACTGCGGCATAAAATCCATTCCGTCCAATTCGGCGGAAATATTCAAAACTCTCGGTGTGTAAGTATATTGCTTGGCAAACACGCTGATAATCACGGTTTGACCCGATTCAATATCCGAAAATTTGTAATATCCGAAGCTGTTTGTTCTGACCGCGAAAGTTTGACCGGATGAATTGGTCAACATCACCCGCGCGTTGGCGACTCCTCTGCGTTGTGAATTTAAGACGCGTCCGCTGACCATTGATGGCGCGGCGGTCGGCGGATTGTATGTCGGTCCGGGATTTGAAGCGAATGTTCCCGAACCGGCAGCAGTGAAATTTGTCAAAAATCCGCCGCCGCCCACATTAAACGCCGGATTAACGGAAGAAAATGAAAGAGCCAGATTACGTTCTACCAAAGGTGCCGAAAAATCAAGAAAATCGGATGTATAAGTCACCATCTGATTTGGCGTAGTCGCGGTGTAAGCCGCTGCGCTGCCGCCGCTGTCTCCGGTTAAATCGGAAGTCGAAGAACCGGACGAAGTGACGGTCGCGGTCAGCAAATTCGTTCTCATACCCATTCCGCTACCTTGTGAAGACGGCTCGTCACGCAGAATCTGGATGGTAAATGTTTGACTCAGCGGCTGAACGGTTCTCCCCGCATTGATAAAAGCCGGAGTGTTCGTATTGCCGTAAACGTAAATATGCGCTGCCTGATTTCCCTGAAGTTCCGGCGGCAGACCGGCGATATTCTGATAAACAAATGTGATTGCCGAACCGCCGGAAATCGTATTAAAGCTCGCACCGGAACCGCTGTTTGAAAATGCGAAATCATTCGATCCGTTGACTTCCAAAAACTGCGCGAAAGTCGCGGTTTGAGCATTTAAGAATGTTGCCGACCACAACAACATTAAAGTTAAGAGTATAAATTTTCCCAAGTAAAACGGCTTGGGTAAAACATTTTTAGTCATAATTTTTCTCCTCTGCCAAATAAAACGCCGCCGACGTATCGGGTGCTGAAATTATTCGTTCCAAATTGATACTGCAATATATTCGTAATTATGACCATTCTCCAGAAAATGTAAAGTTTTGTTTTATTTATTTTGTGAAGGTGAATATTTTGCCGGGAATCTTCGTAACTTATTGAAAAATCATTCAATTCACTCGAACCGTCACCTCGCTAAAATTTGTTTTTCCGCCATCGCCATTTCTTGTTTTTATAAACGATGTCGTAACATTTTCCGCCATCCGCGCGTTCGGCAAAAACCGTCCGGCTCAATTCTTTGAAGCCGTGTTTTTTGAGAAACGCCGCGAGGTCTGCGACTTGACAGCAATCTTTGTAAACCTCGAAATCCGCGGCTTCCGTTTTGATGTATTTGAAGTTTCGCAGCAGATTTTCCGCGCCTTTTAAGACGAGCAATTCCGTTCCCTGCGTGTCCATAATCAGCGCGTCGTATTGGTTGAGTTCGATATTTTCCGCCGCGACGATGGATTCCAGCGTCCGGCTCGTCAGCGTGATTGATTTTTCATAGTGAATTTCCGCCCAAATATCTTTGTGCAGATCGAAGTCGAGAATTGACGACGACTGTCCTTCGTTGTTGGCGATGTGAAAATTGTATTCGCGCCCGTTCTCGTCGGTGACGAGATAACGCAGTGCTTTTTGGCGCGGAAAATCTTTCAGATTGTTTTGCAATTCGGCGAAAACTTCGGGAATCGGTTCGATCCAGACGACGCGCAGATCGTAACATTCATACATTTCCCTTTCCTGTCCGGCGTTCGCGCCGACGTGAATCACGCCCGAAATGCGCTTGTAAAAATCTCCCGGCGATCTTTTGAAGCCGCGCCTGACGAAGCGGTTTAATTTTCCGGGCAAAGCCGCGATCTGCTGTAGTTTCTTCACTTTGAATCTCCGATTTTAACGCGCGTAAGTTTAATCGAACGCCTTTCGCGTCCGGCGCGAATCGCGCATCCAGTCCCAATTTAACAGATCACGGTCTTCTTCGGTCAATTCCGCGCCGGCGGCTTTCCGGTAAACCGCCCGATACGCTTTCGCCGTCCGTTCCAGGTCGAAATCCGCGAGCCGCCGAAATCCGCGCGCGCGCAAATCGTCTCGCAAAATTTCGTCCGCCCACATTTTTTTCAGCGCGTCGGCGATTTCCCCGACCGAAAAAGGATTGAACAGCAGAGCCGCGTCCGCCGCCTGTTCGGGCAGCGAAGTGACGGACGAACACGCGACCGGCGCACCGCGCTGCCACGCTTCGAAGAGCGGTCCGCTCGCCGCTTCAAAAAGCGTCGGAATTACTACGAACCGCGCCGCGCGATAGAGCAGATCGAGTTCGTCAAGGGCGACGATGCCCGTAACTTTCACCTGTTTTTCGAGTTTCAATTCGCCGATGCGCCGTTCGATATTTTGATAAAACGCGTGTTTGAATCCGGTGCAGACGAGATTGATTTCCAAAGCGTCGCGGTCGCGCAGCAAAGCAATCGCTTCGAGCAGGCGCAGATGATTTTTATGCTCCCAGGTCATCGCCGGAAACAGTGTGAACGGACGCGGCGGGCATTCGTATTTTTCCAGCACGGCGGCGACGGCATTTTCGTCATTTTCGGCGGTCGAAATTTCCGGCGGCGACCACGGAATGACCTGAATTTTTTCCGCCGCGATGCCGAATTTTTCGATCACGTCATCTTTAATGAATTGCGAACCGACGACGACAATTTCCGCCGCCCGACACGCCGACGGATAAATCACCGCGCGGCGTTCAAGCACTTCTTCGGCGAAAAACTGCGGGAAATGCAGATGCTGTAAATCGTGCGGATTATAGACGGTCGGCAAATCGCAGTAAGCGTATTCGGGAAACGGAAAATGCACGACATCGCAGCCGAGACTTTCGTAAAATCCGTTGGACAGCGGCACCTGAAACGCGTATTTCGCGGGCGTGAACGCCAGATGTTTGAGGCGGCGGGCGAGCGGGCGCAAACCGCCGGTCAGACGCAGCAGTTTTTCCCGGCGACCGAGCGCGGCGGGCGGCTCCGGCGGCGGCGCGGAAATTATCGTCTGCCGTTCGTTCAGCAACGGTTTCAGCCAGTCGGGTCGCTCCCACGGCGTAATAAAAACGTATTCTTCAACGCCGTCCAGCCGCCCGATTGCCGTCAACACGCGCAAAACGGTTTCCAGACTGCTCGAACCGCTGCCCGGAACGACCTGCGCGTTGATGGCGATGCGTAGTTTTTTACTCAAACGAAAATCTCCAGATTTTTTTTATTGCGGCGCAATTATTTTCGCCATCTGCCGACACCATTGTTCAAGCACCAGTGCTTTAAATGATAACGGACACGTCGCCGTCGCCGGAAATTCGCCTTTCGCCAAAATTGCACCGCTTTCTTCGCTCAAAATCTTATTTTGCACCAAAAAACCGCTGCATAGCGAATCGCCGTATTCGGCGAAAATAGCGTCGTGCCATTCGCGCGTCGGCGGCGCGAATCCGCGTTTCGGACGGTTGAAAATCCATTCGGGCAGCACATCTTTGACGGCTTCTCTGAGCCAGTATTTCGGCGGCAAATCGCCGTCCGAGCGATTTTTTCGCAAGCCGACGACGGTTTCGACGAACTTGTAATCAACCAGCGGCAGACGCATTTCGACCGACGAAGCCATTCCCAAACGGTCGCCCTGCGTGATGCCGTTTTCGCGCAGATACGTCGCGCAGACCAAAGCCGTCAGATTAGTTTCGAGCGAATGCGATTGGTCAACATCGCTGAAAACCGAATACGCGTCCGCCGCGTCAATGCGCGCCGCGAATTGCGGATGATAAATCGAATCAACGCCCGTCGCCGCCAGCATAAAATCGGCTTGACGGTCGTAAAAAACCAGACGCTGCGGATTTTTCAGATGATTTTTGACGCTGCGCCGCGCCGAACGCAAACCACCGAAATCACGCGCCCAATTTACCGCGCCGCGAATCGAACGGCTTTTCGGCAAATCGAAATTCAGCGATTGAATCAGCGATTGCGACCAGGGATTTTTCAGCAGCGCGTATTTTTTGCGCGTTTCGGTCAGAGCTTCGCGCAATTGCGGATATCCCCAAAACAGCTCGTCGCCGCCCTGTCCCTGCAATAAAACCGGCACGCCGTGTGCGCGGGCGAGTTTCATCACGGCATAGTAACCGAAACCGGCGATGTCGGCAATCGGATCGTCGCGGTGAAAATTTAATTCGGGGAAAAATTCGACAATTTCGCGCGTGTCGAGTTCGACATCGGCGAACGGAATTTTCAAAAACTTGGCTAAATCTTCCGCGTCGCGGCGTTCGTCTGATTCCGGTCTGCCCGTGTAACCGACGCTGAAAGCGTGCAGATTCGGCTGCTGCTGTTTGGCAAAAGCGGCGACGACGCTCGAATCCAAACCGCCGCTCAACGCCACGCCGACCGGCATATCCGAACGGACGATTAATTCGCTGACTTCTTCGAGTTTGCGCCGAATCAATATCGCCGGATCGCCTTCGAGCGGCGGCGCGTCTTCCATTTTCCAGTAAGTTTTTTCGGTGATTCGCCAATCTGCGACATCAATCGTCAACATTCGCGCCGCGTCCAGTTTTCGCACGCCTTTGACCGCCGTCAGCGGTTCGGGAACGTATTGATAATGAAAATAAAGATTGACCGCCCGCGCGTCGAGTTCAAACGGAATTAATTGTGAACTGAGCAAGCCTTTTAATTCCGAAGCAAACGCAATACGCCCTTCAGTTTCATAAAGATACAAAGGCTTTTCGCCCATTCGGTCACGCGCCAGAATCAAACGCCCGCGTTTTGCGTCCCACAATGCGAAGGCGAACATTCCGCGCAGACGTTCGATGAAATCCGCGTCGTTTTCTTCGTAAAGATGCAGAATCACTTCGCCGTCCGCGTCGGTTTGAAACTGATGTCCGGCGGCTTTTAAGCGTTCGCGCAGTTCGATGTAATTGTAAATTTCGCCGTTAATCATTAGCGCGAGCGTCTTATCTTCATTGTAAAGCGGCTGCCAGCCGCCGTGCGGGTCAATAATGCTCAAACGCCGCATTCCGAGCGCGAGATGGTCGGAAAAATACTCGCCCGCGCCGTCCGGTCCGCGGTGAATCTGCGCCGCGTTCATCCGCGCCGCTGCCGTCTTTAATTCGGGCGACAATTTATTTTTTGTAATGATTCCGCTGATTCCGCACACAATTTTCTATTTCATCAGATAATCTTCAAAAGTATAATTGTCCCGATGACGGCAAAATTCGGGACTCATCAAACGGCGAAAGTCTTCGTATCTCAGAATAATTTCGGCTAATTTCACCAGATTTTCCGGCGAAGTCGAAAGCGGCGCGAAACGATAGCGAAAAAACATTTCCCGCGCGTCCGCGCCGCGAAATAAAATGTCCTGCAAAAAATTTCCCTGCCGATTTTCTTCCAAAAGTTCGATCACACAACCTGCGTGCGCCGACGGCAGGAGTATATTGGAGCCGTGAACGCCGACGACGAGATGGCTTTGCGCGTAACGCTCGCACCAATTTCGCTCGGCTTTTTCGTCCAGTTTCGTCAGCCGCAAATCTTTGATCCAGTCGGGAAAAACATTCGTGTTTCCGAGACCGGCGACGGCGAAATCAAGCTGAGGAAACTTTTCGCGCAGATGTTCGGCGAATTCAGCAATTTTGCGCGTTTGTTCGTTCAGATTGTTTTCGACATTGGCAAATCGCCGTTTTATTTTCTGAAAATTACTCGCCGCCGTTTCGTTTTCGCTTTCCCACAGACGATCTTCGCGCCAGATGAACGTGACGACCGGATTTTTTTGAATTTTGCCGAAATTTTCGAGCGGAAACGGCGCGACGCGCGTGAAGCGTTCGATGTCGAAATCCGCCGGATGCGGATGCGAAAAGGCGACGCTCAGATAAATTTCCCGAAACGCCGCGAGCCGTATTTTTATCTCGTCCGCCAGCCGTTCGTTCCATTCAGTGCCGCGTTTTAACGGCAAATCAACGATCCACGCTTCGGCGATGCCGTCGGGAATCAGCCATTCGAGAAACGGCTGAACGATTAAAATCAAGCTGAAATCCGGCTGATGATCGAGATAATACTGCGCGTTGAGCAGTTTCAAAAGCGAATGTCCGTATAAAACGTCGAGACAATTCAGCAGAATTACTTTGTCTTTCGGCGGCGAAAATTTTCGCGTTTCAAAGCCGATTTCCTCCCGCGAACGATTCTCGTAAGACTCGGCGAGCCAGTCGGCGAACCATTGCGCGTTGTCGCCGCCGCTCGTCGCGCCGGTTTTTTTGTCGAGCGTAATCGGCGTGTAAAAAGCTTGTCCGGCGGGAAGATCGCCGTAAAATTCGCCGCCGCAATCGGGGCAGCGCAAATCCGCCAGATTTCGCATTCCCGTGATGATAAAATCCGTCGCCGCGAGCGTCGAAGCGCAGTGCGGGCATTGACGCGCGGGAATTTCCGGATTTGGTTTGATCTTCAACATTGACGAAAAAATTTCAGGCGGGCGCGGCGAGGTGCATCGCGTAACGCGCGGTTTCGACCGATTCGCGCCCGGGAAAAAGCGGTTCGCCCGCGATCAGATTGCGAATTTTATAATTCATTTCCGCCAGCAAATTTTCGATTTCTTCAGGACGGTTGCCCATATCAAAAGTCGTCTGCCCGAACTCGAAAGTCAGACATTTGACGCGCTTTGATGCGAGCATTTTGCGCGCTCCTTTCAAAACCTGCAACTCCGCGCCTTCGACATCAATTTTCAGCAAATCAATCATTGCAACATTGTTTTTTTCGCAGTATTCGTCAACTGTCGTCGCGACTGTTTCCTCGACGGCGACGGGTTCCAAATCCAAACCGTAATCTTTTAAAGGTCGCGCCGCCTGCGAATTAAAACTCGAATAAGCGTCGGCGTAAACATTCAATTTGATCGTGCCGTTGTGATCGGAAACAGCCAGATGATTGAGCGCGACATTGCGCCTGCCAATCGTTTCGCAGACGGTTTCGAGTTTCTCAAAAGTCGTGCGGCTCGCTTCAAAAGCGTGAACGCTGCCGCCGTCGCCGACGAAGCGCGAAAAAATCAGCGTCAGTTCGCCGACGTTCGCGCCGACATCGAAAACCGTCATTCCGTCGCGCAGATAATTGATGTAAAAAATTCGCTCGGCGCGTTCGACTTCGACGAAACCGGCTGGTTGTTTCTTCGCGGTCAGGCGGCGTTTTTGCTGCCGAACGGCATTGATAAAATTTTTCATTCGGAAATAAACTTAATTTATTTTTTTACCTTTTTGGTTCAGCAAATCTCGATAATAATTTTTAATCTGCGGCTTTAATAATTGCCGGTTGGCTCTTTTTTCAATGATTTCCCGGTTAATGACGGCTGCCGAATGAAATAATTCGTCATCGAACAAAGCTCTTTCCAAAGCCTGAGCGATTTTGTCCGGGTATAAGGCGTGCGCTAAAAGTCCATTTTTGCCGTCTTCGATCCACTCTTTGATGGAAGCGAGCGGCGACATCAGCGGCAGCGCGCCGACCGTCATCGCTTCGAGCAAAGTTATCGGAGTTCCGTCGGAAATAGAAGGAGCGACCATCACTCTGACCCGCTTCATTAAGTCCAAAACTCCGTCGTTTCTTAGCTGCGTGTGAACAAAACAGTGGTTTTGCACCGCTTTTGGCAACAAGGACAGATACCTTTTGACATCATCGGAAGCCACCAGCAAATGAACTTCAAATCCTTCGAGTTTGTCTTGCAGAATATTTAACGCTTCCAAAACCGGCAGCACTTTGTTTTCAAAACCTTCGTATGCTTTCGGCAGCAGGATGACGTTTCTTTGACTAATCGGCAAGCCGCCGGTTGTTTGGCTAATATTCATCCCGCCGTTTCCCGGAACGGCGAAATCAAATGCCAAGTTTTCTCTCGGTAATCCGAGATTGAGAGCGTTTTTGACATCACGCGCGCAGTCGGCGATAAAGCCGTCGCAGTTTTTCAAAACCTCCAATATTTTTGGTCTGACCGATGGAATATCCTTTCCCATATTAACATCGGTTCCCCAGGAAGAGACGACAAAAAGAGGACGGTTTTTTTTGATTTTACTTAATGACTGCCAGGTAAAATCCCCGGACGGAATAACCGACAAACTGTGAATGATGTGTGGTTTCCATTTGCCGATCACTTTTTTTAGATACCAATCCGCCAAAGGAATTCTGGTTTTCATCCGGGTGGAAATGTATTTCGCGTACCTTGAATCGGGAAAAAGCGAGATTATATTCTCCTTTTTATTATGATTTGATGGATAATCCAATACATAAACCGGATTTTTCCAATTCTGCGGCAGATATTTTTCCGCATCCATATAGTTATGAGCGAAAACTCGCACATCAAATTCGCGGTCGTTTTCTAACAAATCAATCCACGACATAGAATGCGAACTTTCTGGAAAACAAACAACTAAGACGCGCATAATTTGTTTCTGAGCCGACCAAGCGTAAACTTAAAAATCATTACCGAGTTTTTTTCTCTCAAACGCCGTCGAAAAACCATTCGCATTCCGGCTGCACGGAACCGTGCGCGAAAGGTGTTCCGTGCTGATTTAAGACCATATTGAAAACATCGAACGTCAGACAATCTTGCTGCTCGAAATAATTTTGTCTTTCCGTTCCGAACCATAAAGATAAACGATAAGTTCCGTCAATTAATTGAGGAGATTCGATGACGACACTGACATTGCCTTTGGTTACCGGAACGGCTAATTTCGGTACTTTGTCATAGCGCGGATTAGTTCCGCAAATCGGGTTGCCCAGTTTATCAATAATACTGAATCCGAGACACGGCAGCGTAATCGGGACGGGCATTTCATAATCAACGGACAAGTGTATTTTGTTTTCAACCTGTTTGATCGAAGCGTATTTGACGACTTGATTCTCGAAATATGTTTCGGATATATTGGTCTTTTTCAGATATGATTCTATCGCATCGTCGGCACTGCCGATAAATTGAATTTCGCCTGCTCCTAAAACGAAGACTCTTTTGCATAAATTTAAAACGGCAGCCATATTATGACTGACGAATATTACGGTGCGACCTTCGTTGTTAGAAACAGCTTTCATTTTTCCGAGACATTTTTCCTGAAATTCGACATCGCCGACCGCCAGCACTTCATCAACAATCAAAATCTCCGGCTCTAGATTGGCGGCAATCGCAAACGCTAACCTGGTGTACATTCCCGAAGAATAATGCTTGACCGGCGTATCAATAAATTTCTCAGTTCCGGCAAAATCAACTATTTCATCAAACTTGGCGGCGATTTCGCCTCGCTTCATTCCTAAAATCGCGCCGTTTAAGAAAATATTTTCCCGCCCGGTCAACTCGGGATGAAAACCCGTTCCGACTTCGAGCAGCAAGCCGACGCGACCGTAAAGCTCGATTCTGCCCTGCGTCGGTTCGGTGATTCGGGAAAGAATTTTCAATAGTGTAGATTTGCCCGCGCCGTTGCGACCGATAACACCGATTACTTCGCCCGGCTCAACTTCAAAACTTACATCGCGCAATGCCCAAAATTTGTTGTCATTATTATTTTTATTAAATTTATTGAGCGATGATCTGGTGAAATTAATGATTGATTCTCGAATAGTCGGATACTGAATGCTACTAATTCCGATTTTATACCGCTTGCTGATATTCTCAACTCGAATAATGGGTTTCATCTGATTTGTCAGGTTCGATGGCGAAATTTTTATATTGCCACAGGCACCGGTTAATTTAAAATTAAGACATCACGGATGATTTCGTCAATCTGCGCGACACGCTTCTCAAATGTATGATCGCGCAGGGTGCGGCGTTGTCCGGCGGCGGCAATTTCGCGGCGTTCCCGTTCGTGTCCGAGAATATATTTGACCTTTTCGACGCATTCTTCCGCTGATTTATAGGTCAATACTTCTTCGTCCGGCTTGAATAATTCCGCCAAATTTTCCTTCCAGTCGGTCAGCAGACAAGTGCCGACTCCGGTCGCCTCGAACAGGCGCATATTCGACGCGCTGACCGGCGAAACATCAATATGCGTATTTAACGCCACCCGACCGGCGCGAAGCTGCCGAAACATCTCGACACCGTAAACCGGCGGGCGCGTCCGGCGAACAATGCGCTGATCAATATGTCCGGGCGCGGCGGGCGATTTCTGCCGCGCGACTTTTTTGATGAGCGGAAGCGCGTCTAAAAACCGCTGCGGCACGCCTGCGTTATAAGCGACGGCGGCGGCTTCGCCCGCTTTCCGGCGAATAAATTCACGCTGATTTTGTTTGAACGACAGGCGTTTTACATCGGACCAAATTCGCAAATCGGTGTTTTTGACCAGTTCCAGCAAAATTCGTTCGCGTTCGAGGTGAAATCGGTTGTGCATCAAAATTGAGCCGACAAATACAAAATCCAGCGACGGCGGTTCGGTCAGGTCGAGTTTCTCCAAAACGCGCGGGGCGAAACCGTGATTGATGTGAAAACTGCGATGTCCCTGACTGTTAAAATCAGCGACTAATTCCGGGATACACGACAGCACGATGTCCCATTCATTGAAAACTGACGGATCGTTATAAGGCGCACCGCACCAACCTAAAATAAGTTTAATAGATGGGCATTCGCGTCTTAAATTTGCCAGAAATTCGGCGGTAAATGTTGAATAATCGGCGACCAGCAGCACATCGGGGCGAAATTTTTTGATCTGCGCGGCGGCGATTTCAAAAAGCCAGCGATTGTCATCGAAATCAAAATCGTTCTCGCCCGCCCAACTTTTTTGTAAAAATTCGGCATTGGCGATGATTTCTTTTGTTTGATAACCCAACTTTCCGAGAGCGCGCGTCCAAAAATCGGAAGAACCGAAACAATCGTCAATCAAATTTTCGTGCTGAACCGCGTAACTTTGCGCGCCGAGCAGCGGTCGCACCGCATAAAAATTACGCAGATAAGTCGAATAATAGATGCCTAATTTGAGTAACCGCATAATTGCTCGAAGAGGTCAAAAATCCAGGTGAAAAATGACGTTTCCAGTTGATTCTTCAACGCCGGTTTGATAAAAACCCATGCGCTGAACGTTTTTGAGAGCCGTGTTGTCAGGATGAATCTTCACCATATACCGATTGATGCCCGACAGCCGGCAAATCAATTTAGCAGCATCAACCGTCAAATTTAAAAAAGCTCTGCCGCGATAGTCCTCGTCAATCATAACTCCAAAAGAGGGCATTTCGTAACCGGCATCCCAACCGCGCAGAAAAAACACTCCGACGAGTTTTCCGTGCCAGAAAACGCCGGAGTAAACGTCCTGTTCGGCTGCCGATAAAATCCCGGCAATAGCCGATTCCTCAGTTCCGAAAGCGTAAAAGAAACGCAGATACTCCGGCGATTGTGAGCGCATAAATTCTGAGAGAATTGCCGCGTCCGCCTTTTCCAGCGAACGAATTGAAAGGGATTTGTTTGAAGACATACTGATTCGAAAATATAAAATTAAATGAAAATATGGTTTTGCCGCACTCTTGCAGCTTTATAAAGTCTAATATCTTTCAAGTGTCGGAGCAAATGTTTTTAAATATTACCTTTGTTCTGCTTTCAAACTTCAGTCTGTTTTTTCGCCGATAAAGCGCGAATTTCAGAACACTTGAAATATTACATATATTTTTCACCCGCTTGTATCGCCGCAAAATAATTGTATAACATTTCTGCCGCAAGTTAATTGTATGCCGCGCAAACAATATAGTGAAGTTTATTTGCGACTAAAGGTTAAGTATGATAAATTTCTTCTAATTTATTCGCCGAGGCAAATTTAAATTCAAAAAAATAAAAAATTTTATTAAAATGAATCCAAATTTCACAACCGCGCGAATTTATTACTAGTTGAATCCGATCTACATTAAACGCGCGATACTTTTTGGTATCAAAGCGCGATTGTTTTGTCTGTCGAATGTTTGACATATTGTATTTTAATATTCATTAATTATACTGTTACAAACATTTAACACAAGAAATTGTAAACTTAGATGAAAGAGCTTAAACCGCCACAGTGTGCTTTTCTACTGTCAAATGGCGAACATTTCGGTTCAATCAAATTGCAAGATAAATTGAAGAAAAAATTACCGCTCGAAATTTGAGTGAAAATCAAGTTTTAAGTTACCGGAACATTTGCCAAATATCAGGCGATAATTAATTTCGGCAGCGTCGAGCTGGGGTTAAACACTTAAACACTAATTACTTATGAATCCAAGGGAGGATTATTCTATGCGAAAAAAAACGCAAATTATTTTTACGATGGCAATCGCCTTCGTGACGGCTCTGTCGTTATTAATCAGCCAGTATCACGGAAGCCAAGTGGTGCAGGCATCAAGTCACCGCGAAGCTCCGCTAATCGCGCTTGATCCGACGGCAGATAACACGGACCTTTACGCGTTCGTCAGCCCGGACAGAGCGAATTCGGTGACAATGATCGCCAACTTCATTCCGCTTGAAGAGCCGGCAGGCGGTCCAAACTTCGCCAAGTTTGATGATAACGTGGTTTATCAAATTAGATCAGACAACAACGGCGACGCGAAACTTGATTTAGCTATCCAGTTCCGTTTCCACACAGTGCTTCGTGATGGAACTACTTTTTTGTACAACACAGGTCAAATTACCAGTTTGGATGACCCGGATTGGAACGTCAGACAATTTATGGATGTGACAGCTCAGATTCGTCAGGGAGACCCGAGCAATCCGACATTCACCACATTCAATTTGGGAACAAATCTGCCGACCCCGCCGGTTAACATCGGTCCGCGTTCGACCCCGAACTATGAAACCGCTCTTGCCGAACCTTCGATCAGCACCATTTCAACCGGTGTCGGCAACATTAAAGTTTTCGCCGGACAGCGTGATGAAGGTTTTTACATTGATTTAGGTTCGACGTTCGATTTGCTTGGTGAAAGACCATTCAACTCAGCGCATTTAATCCCGATGAACAATTCAAACGGTGTTGATTCGACAGCCGGTTATAATGTTCACACTATCGCTATTCAAGTTCCGACCCAGTTGCTGACCGCTACCGGACAGCTTCCGACCGGACCGACTGATAAAAACGCGATTGTCGGATTCTATTCGACTGCCAGCCGTCCGGGAACACGCGTTCTCAACACTGACGGAACGGCAACTGCTACCGGCGACTGTTCGGTAGCACTTGCGCCCAGCACAGGCTGTGTGCAGGTTTCACGTATCGGCAATCCGCTTGTTAACGAATTATTTATCCCCCGGGGTGGTTCAACAACCACTTCGGAAAATGATAAAGATTTGTTCAACGCACAACTGCCGGGAACGGACAGTACGCGTATGGACTACATTCGCGGAACCACGTCACGTCCGGTTGAGCCGGTAAACTTGCTTAATATGTTGTATCCGGCACTTTACGATGCTCCGACTTCAGGCAGAAATGACTTGATCGAAGTGTTCTTAACCGGTGTACCGGGAGCGACACGCTATCCGTATCAAACCGATCCGAATGATCCGAATGCCGGACTCGGTTCAGCTCCGGCTGATTTGCTGCGTCTTAACACGGCAGTTCCGGCGACCTCGCCGACTTCCACCGGTTATAGCCGTTTAGGTGTTATCGCTGGAGACAACGGCGGTTACCCGAATGGACGACGAGTGGGCGACGATGTGGTTGATATTACACTGCGCGTCGGTGCCGGTGTACTGCTGCCGGGAAATTCTTGTTCAGCAGCAAATGGCACGATGCCGGGAACACAAAGCTGTAATCAATCACCGAACAATATACTGGGTGACGGCGTGAATGAAAACGATAAAGCGTTTCGCACGACATTCCCGTATTTGGCATCACCTTGGAATGGTTATGAAAATCCGTATCACGGACGTACCGGTTCTGCCGATACAACCACTCCGGGAACGACTGCAGCGACCCCGCGACCGTAAAACGTCAAATAAAAGCGGGCTGATGTTTTTCTTGCAGTCCGCTTTTATTTTGGTAAAAACAAAATAAGAAATAAAATTCGTGGGCGATGTTTGAAGTTCAGCATCGTTCACGAATTTATTTGTGAAGTAACCTAAAAATATGCGTAAATATTATCCGCTGATTATTGTGGGAATTGTTATCGGGATCGTTTCAGCCTGGATTATTACGGCAGTTTCCAAAACCGTTTCCCAACCGGACGCGGCACTTTTGCAGCCCGTCAAGACGGACCGGGCAACTCTGTCCGACCGTAACATCGAAACGGCTCAAACAGCAATCAAAAATCAGCCGGGTGAACCAAAAGGATATAATCTGCTGGCGGCGGCATTTATTCAAAAATCGCGCGAAACCGGAGATTTCAGTTTCAATGCGCGTGCTGAAGAAGCCCTCAAGTATTCCCTCAAAGCCGCGCCCGATAATTACGAAGCGATAAAACTCAATGCGGCAGTCCTGCTCAACTACCATCGTTTTGCCGACGCATTGCAGGAATCGGAACGCGCATTGGCGATGAATCCGCGCGACCACGAAGTTTACGGCGCGATGGTGGACGCACTGGTCGAACTGGGCAATTACGACCGCGCCGTTGAAACGGCGCAGAAAATGGTAGATTTAAGACCTGATACGGCTTCATATTCAAGAATTTCTTATTTACGCTCGCTTCATGGCGATACGCAGGGCGCAGTGGACGCTATGAAATCAGCCATCGAAGCCGCTCCTCCGCAAAATCCTGAAACCGGCGCGTGGTGTCGCGTCCATTTGGGCGATGAATTGTTAAAATTAGGTAAATTGGATGAAGCTGAACGTGAATATGATCACGCTTTGTATTCATTTCCCGATTATCATCTGGCACTTGCCGCCAAAGCGCGGGCGCGATTCGCCGCCGGCGACACTGACAACGCGGTCACCTATTTCAAACGCGCGATTGATCGTGTTCCGCTTCCCAACTACATTATCGAACTCGGTGATTTATACGCCAAACTCGGTCAGCAGGATGAAGCTAAACAACAGTATGATCAAGTTGAATTCATTGAAAAAATGGGAACTTACGGCGGTACTTTCTCGCGCGAACTGGCTTTATTTTGGGCGGATCACGATGTTCATTTGGATGAAGCTCTAGCCGCCGCGCAGCGTGAGCGCGCTGCGCGAAATGATATTTACACCTGTGATATTCTCGCCTGGTGTCTATACAAAAAAGGCAGATTGGACGAAGCGAAAAAGTCAATGGATGAAGCGATGCGTTTAGAAACGGACGATCCTCGACTGCTCTATCACACAGGCGTTCTCGCCACAGCATCGGGCGACAACCAAAAAGGCGCGGCTGATTTGAAGCAGGCTCTGGCAACAAATCAGTATTTTGACATTTTTTTGGCAGACAAGGTTAAAGAACAGTTGAACACGTTAAAAACTAAATAATATGTTGTTGATGCGGTTGCCGATAAAGTATTACCCTTTGCTTTTAAGTGATTTTTTCAAATCTCTAAATCGAAAAACGTATGGTCTGAGCAGAGAAGCGAGATAATTTGGCACTGAATAATTATAAAGAAAATGTCTCGGTAACAAAGAGTATTTTCCATAATAAATGTAATTAAAGGTGTGCGGATCAAACAGATAGGTTTTGGAAACCATATATTTGAAAATGCCGAAATGCTTTTTCACAAAACGCGGAAATTCCTTTTTGAAAACCGGATCGCTATCAATAACGGTACTTATTCCGCCTTCCTCGTAGTCGGCAATAACGAGATCAACGTATCGTTTGGTGATTCGAGTATCCATAAAACACTTGAGGTTAAAGAACCAATCGGCAAATGTTTTATACTGCAAATCATATCCGCCGGTTAAATCGAAAACCTTCCGATGATAGAACACTCCCTGCTGACAAATATTGTCTCTCACGAAAGACTTTTCGGAAAATTCTCTGCCGCCACAAATTTGCCGGCTTGCAAAATAGCAGTTCCCGTAAATCACGCTCGGTTTCTCCGTCGGCAAAAATTCTTTTACATTTTCTAAAACATCCGGTTTCAGACAATCGCCCGCGCCGATAAAATACAGATATTTTCCCGTCGCCAAATCTAATCCTTTATTAAATGCGTAATAAATTCCATCATCTTCTTCGGAGATGAGAGTCAAATCTTCCTCATATTTCTTAATATAATACAGACTGTCATCGGTTGAAGCTCCGTCAATGACAATCAATTCAAATAAATCTTTATTTTGAGACAGAATTGACCGCACAGTCTTTTCAACCTTCTGACCACAATTATATGTTGCCATTATGATTGAAAACATCTTTTTATTAGCCGGTTCAGATAATCCCATAAACTATCGGTCTAAGACAACGCTTTCTGCCCGTTTGAGATGTTTCATCAGCAAAAACTGCGGGTCTCAATCTTATCTTTGACACTTCTGCAAGGCGCGGCAGACATCATCTATATTTTGTTCAGTTAATCCAGCCCACGTCGGCAAACTAATTCCGTTGGCAAAAAGATTTTCGGCAACCGGAAATTTTTCTCCGCGCGCGAAATCCAAATACGGCGGCAGAGAATGCGCCGGGTAAAATACCGGTCTGGTTTCGATTCCTTGTTCGCCCATCTTTTCGATGACGAACCCTCGGCTCTGCCAAACACCCGGTTGCATAACAATGCTGAACATCCAGTAAACGTGTCGCGCCCAATTTTGTTCGGTCTGAAATGTAATTCCGGGCATTTCCTTCAGACGTTCGTGATAAAGTTTGGCGATGCCCGATCTTAACTTAAGCTGTTCTTCGACTTTTTCGAGTTGCGCCAAACCAATCGCCGCCGGTAAATTCATCATTCGGTAATTATATCCGATAATCGGATGCCAATATCGCCGATTCGGATCCATTCCCTGACCGCGCAGCAGACGCGCCCGTTCCGCTAGCGCGTCGTCGTTGGTGACAAACATTCCGCCTTCACCGGTGGTAATAATTTTATTGGCGTAAAAACTGAAAGCGGCGGCATCGCCTATCGAACCGACCATTTGCCCGTGACACATCGCTCCGTGCGCCTCCGCCGCGTCTTCCAGTAAAAATATTTGATGCCGACGGGCGATTTCTCGTAATTCGTGCATTTTAGCCGGATGTCCGAATAAATGCACGGCGATAATTCCTTTCGTGCGCGGCGTAATTTTAGATTCCACCTGTCGCGGATCAATATTCCAAGTTTCTGACTCCGAATCAACAAAAACCGGACGCGCTCCGCAGTAGGAAACTGCATTCGGAGTGGCGACAAAAGTTAAGGTCGGCACAATGACTTCATCGCCCGCCTGTACGCCGAGCGCGAGCAGTGCCAAATGCAAAGCGACCGTGCCGTTACAACAGGCGACCGCGTGTTTTACGCCGCAGAATTCGGCAAATCCCGATTCAAAAAGTTCGATGTATTTTCCAGCCGATGAAATCCATCCCGATTCCATACAATCATCCACATATTTTTTTTCATTGCCGATAAAAGCTGGGCTGGCAACCGGAATTTCGTATATCATTAGCGATCAAAACTTCTTGTCAGCCTCAGAAAAAATTGTTGTCCAACTAATTTTTCGGGCGACCGAAAAACACGCCGCGATTAAATGTTCTGCCGCAGAGTTTCTGTGTTTCGGGAATTTGGCAATAAACTATCAAATTGAGCAAAGATATTTTAACAGCAAAAAAATACTGCTCAAGGAAAATTAAACAGACAATTGATAACAACCGCGAAAATTCGATTTGGCACCGCTTGTTCAATTTTGAAATTGTCCGATTATAAGTTATGAGCGAGCAACTCGATTATTTTATCATATTATCATTAAGGGCAACCACTTAGCGGATTTTAAACTCAAATTCGGTGACATTCAAGCAAATAAATTTTACTGTCTCTTTTGATGTGATTCGGAACGGCAAATTGATTTTCATAATTATCGTTATGCTATAATATCAAGAAATTCAAAGTTGGTTTAGGCGAAAATGAATTTTATTTTGCTGATAAAACCGTAATTAACCAACAGTTGAGAATTTTTAAATTTTGACGGTGACAATTTAAATCCGCATTTCTGCGCCTTGCCAAAACTGTAGAAAATGTTTGTTGAGTGCGAAATGAATTCGTTATTTGATCGGCAAAATTTTGCCTGAATCAAACACCACGTAAAATTTCACCGTTAAAATAAAATTAGAATAATATTTTTAATAAAACAATAAAACGATGATTAAGAAAAAAATTGAAAAAACATCTGCCGTCATTTTGATTTGCGGCGCGCTTGGTTTAGCCGGCTGTACCAAAGTCAGTGAAACCGAAGTTATCAAAACAGAAAATACCAATCAGCCGGTAGTTTTAACTAATGCCAATACTGCGGTTAATATGCCGCCGGTTGATTCGATTGCCGCTACCAATTCAGCCGCTGTTGCTCCGGTCGGAAATAGTCCGGGCGCGATTTCGCCGCCGGTTGAATCTGCTGCCGATAAAACTGCCGCCAATGTTAATTTAACCGCGAAGGATAAAAAAACCGCGCCGCCCGCTCCTTTACCTACGCCGCAAATCGGTACCGGGGGCGAAGATATGCTCACGTTTATTCAGGCGAGAAATGCGCTGAGTTCCGATAAGGATTTGATAGATGCCGTAATTATTGACATCAAAGGCGGAAATGCGATTTTGACCGGCAAAGTCGCCAGTCCCGCGCTAAAACAAAAAGCGGAGCAGCTTGTCAAAGGCGTGCAGGGAGTCAAGAGCGTTAAAAATAATTTGAGCGTTGCGCCCTAAAGAAACGCCTTTTTATAAATTTATTTAGGAAATAGGAGAATTTAACCGATGAAAAAGATGATTTTAATTAGTGCCGCGTTGCTGCTGGCAATTTTTGCCAACATTAATGTTCAAGCGCAAACCGGCGATAAAAAAGAAGAACCCAAACCACCGGAAACGACGACGATTGACGCGTGGCGCACCGCGTTTCCGGCGGGCGAACAGCCCGGTTTTATTACGCCGGCGGCGGCAGAAGAAGTAAGAACCACTTCCGAAGTTACCGAATCTCCCGCGCAGGTTAAAAAAAGAATCGCCGTTCTCGAACAAAATTTGATGGAAGCTCTCAAACAGCGGGATTCAAACACGCTGAAAAATCTTCTCGGCGATGATTTCGTCTCAGCCGGAGTTAATATTCCCGGAGTAACCGTCAGCGGACCGCCGGTCAACAAAGGCGGTTATATTGATTGGGCGATGAAAAATTTAGAACTCAAATCATATAAATTTGAAAAAGCGACGGTGCAAATTTATCCGCAGACGGCGGTGGTGACATTTAATTACAACCGTCAGGCGGTGATCGGTGGCGCGCCATCGGACGGGAATTTTGTCGTCACTGATGTTTGGGTTAAACGCGGCGATCAATGGCAGGCTGTTTCACATCATATCAGCCAATTGCCGAATGCCGGTCAGCCGGCGAAATAACAAAAACTTTTTTGAAAGTTAATTTCAAAAACTACGCGGAAAGCATAAATAAAAAAGCGACATAAATCTTATGTCGCTTTTTTCGTTTGTTGATGCGAACTAGTTCATTCACCGAAAAACCGGCTAAAGGCGAAAATATAGTAAATCAGCAATTCTGAATTAACTTTTTGTTACTTTTTTATAACAATCACCGGCAAATTCTTCGCCGCGAATTGTTTGTTAAACGCCGCGATTTCTTCGGTTTTTAATTTCGTCAGCTTCGCCAGTTGCGCGTCAATTTTCATTGTCAAATCAGCATAAACGGCATAAGACTGCGCGGTTGGTGGATCGTCGGAACTGTCCACGGACGCGCCGAGCGCGGCGAGTTTGTTGTTTAATTTGATCGGAAAATTCAGCGCGTCCTGTCCGCTTTTGATTTTCGTTTGAATCAGTTCGTCTTCGACGGCGGTTAAATCTTTGACGATATTGCGCGCCATTTCCGCCAAATCCTTCTGTTCGGGTTTCAGTTTTCCGGCGACATCCGTCAACTGCTTTTTAACTTCGCGGATTTCCAGAATCGAATTGTGCGTTTCGGAGAGTTTGTCGTTGATTTTGGTCATCAAATCGAATTGTTTGTCAAAACCTTCCTGCGTCGTCGAAAGGCGCGGGTCGGCTTTGACGGCGAAGTTTTCGGTCGAAATAATTTTCCCGTCAACGCTCATTCGTGCCTGATAATTTCCCGGCGAAACTTTCGCGCCTGCCAATGAACCGCCCCACAAAATCAGACCGGGAATGTTCGTCGCATTCGGCATCCGAAAATTCCAGACGAAAGTGTTCAAACCGATTTCGGTCGGCAGCGGCGGTTCGCCGTTGCGTTCACGAATATTCGGTTCGGGCGAAGTCGGCTCTTTCGGCGTGGTCGCCTCCGGCTTTTTCGTGAATTTGCGAACCGTTTTGCCGTTTGCGTCGAGAAATTCGAGGGAGATTTCCTTCGTCGGTTTTTCCTTCAAATAGTAATTGACGACGACACCGTTCGGCGGATTTTTCCCGACGGTCGCCGTCGCGGGCAGATCAAAGCCGCCGTTTCCCGCCGCGCGATACGCGTCTTCGGGTTTGAAAAGATAAACATCCGCCTTTTGCGCTTCGGCGAGATTGTAAAGCACCGGCAGATTATCCAAAATCCAAAAAGCGCGTCCCTGCGTGGCGACGACTAAATCTTTTTCGCGTTTATGAATCGCCAAATCGGTGATCGGCACAACCGGCAAATTGAGCTGCAAAGATTGCCAGTTTTCGCCGTCGTTTGCCGAATAATAAATGCCGCGTTCCGTTCCCGCATACAAAAATCCGCGCCGATTCGGGTCTTCGATAACAACGCGCGTAAATTCGTTGGCGGGAATGCCGCTGACGATTTTCTGCCACGTTTTGCCGTAGTCAGCGGTTTTGTAAAGATAGGGTTTTTGGTCGTCGTTTTGATAATTATTGGCGGCAAAATAAGCCGTCCCCGCGTCGAACGGCGAGGCGTGAATTTGGTTGATGCGAACCCATTCGGGCAAATCTTTTGGCGTGACGTTGTTCCATTTCGCGCCGTTGTCTTGTGTCACCTGAACCAGACCGTCATCGCTTCCCGTCCAAATTACGCCCGCTTTGACGGGCGATTCGTCCATTGCGAAAATCGTGTCGTAATATTCGATGCTTGTGTTGTCCTGCGAAATCGGACCGCCCGAAGATTTCTGGCGCGACGGGTCATTGCGCGTTAAATCGGGCGAAATTATCTGCCACGATTGTCCCTGATCCATCGAGCGAAACAACACATTCGCCGCCGCGTACAGCGGATACACGCTGCCGGTTTGGTGCGGCGAAAACATTATCGGAAAACTCCATTGAAAACGATATTTGTAATCAGCCGCGCCCGAACCCATCGGATTGTCGGGATACGGATTGACATCGCGGTATTGTCCGGTGTGCCGGTTGTAGCGCGTCAAATAACCGTCGTAACTGCCCGCGAAAACGATCTCGGAATCAGTCGGAAGCGGCGCGATCCAGCCGGATTCGCCGCCGCCGACATCGTACCAATTTTTGTCGGTAATCGCGTAACTGTCGGAACGGTTGGCGATTTTTACCGTCGAATTATCCTGCTGCGCGCCGTAAATATTGTAGGGAAAATCTTCATCCAGAGCGACGCGGTAAAACTGCGCGGTCGGTTGATCCTGTTCCGTCCACATTTCGCCGCTGTTGGTCGTCACATTCGCGCCGCCGTCGTTGCTTTCAATCATTCGTTTCGGATCGTTCGGCGCGATCCACAAATCGTGGTTGTCGCTGTGCGGCACTCTGATATTTGTAAAATTGCGCCCGCCGTCAATTGATTTGAAGAATTGGACGTTCAGAACATAGACCGTATTTTCGTTTTCCGTGTCGGCGTAAATGCGGTTGAAATACCACGGACGCTGTTTGATATTCGGGTTGTCGGACATTTTCGACCACGTTTCGCCGCCGTCGTCGGAACGGTAAAGTCCGCCTTCTTTGGCTTCGACCATCGCCCAGACGCGGTTTGAATTGACGGGCGACACGGCGATGTTGATTTTGCCGAGAACGCCCGCCGGCAAACCTTTGTTGCGCGAAATTTCCGTCCAGGTGTCGCCGCCGTCAATTGATTTGAAAAGTCCGCTGCCGTCGCCGCCGCTGTCCATTCGGTAAGGTTTACGGCTGATTTGCCAGAACGCGGCGTAAAGCGTGTTCGGATTTGTCGGATCAATGACCAAATCGCTCGCGCCGGTTTCGTCATTGCGATAAAGAATTTTCTGCCAGGTTTTACCGCCGTCTTTCGTGCGGAAAATTCCGCGCTGTTCGTTTTTGCCCCACAAATGTCCGATTGCCGCGACGTACACGATGTCCGGGTTTTTCGGATGAACGCGCACCCGCGAAATTTGCTGCGTGTCGGTCAAACCGATATTTTTCCACGTTTTGCCCGCGTCGGTTGATTTATAAACGCCGTCACCGCTCGACACATTGCCGCGCAAAGTTTCCTCGCCCATTCCGACGTACACGATATTTGAATCGGAATCGGCGACATCAATCGAGCCGACCGAGCCGGTTTTGAAAAAACCGTCGGAAATATTCTGCCAGTTCACGCCGCCGTCCACCGTTTTCCAAACGCCGCCGCCGGTCGCGCCGAAATAATAAACATTCGGCTGATTGGCAATGCCTTCGACCGTGCCGACGCGCCCGCCGCGAAACGGTCCGACCAGACGATACTGAAAGTTTTTCAGCGGATCGTTTTTCCCTGCATCAGCCGTCGCAATTGGTTTGATTGATGTCACATTCGGCGTAGTTTCGGGTTTTTCCTGCGCCAAAGTCGGAATAATAAAAACGAGCGATAATAGTATTAAAAAAATCGCGGGCGATTTTAGTCGTGTTTTAAACATTGCGGATTTACCTGCTTTATTTTGTATTGGAATTGCTTTTGAAAAATGCGCTGCTAAATGAAAATTAAATGAATGCGCGATAAAAAGCAAATTTCGATTAATGTTTAATGAATATGCAGCGAATATGTCAAACAAATCCGGTCGAAAGAGCGTAATCTGTTAAATTATCAACTGGAAGTTTCTAAATTCTGGAAAAGAATATAAAATTTGGCAAAAGGAAGTATGAATTCAGAAAATATTGTCGGACAAACTCTCGACGAAAAATACAGAATTGAAAAGGAACTCGGTCGCGGCGGGATGGGAACGGTGTATTTTGCCACGCACGTCGGCACCGAGCGTCCGGTGGCGGTCAAAGTCATCGCCCCTCAATTTATGAAAAAACCTGAATTTGTCGAACGTTTCCGGCGTGAAGCGCGCGCCGCCGGACGACTTCGACATCCGAACGTCGTTGACGTGACCGATTTCGGTTTCTCAAAAACAAATGAAGGAAATGTCGCATATTTGGTGATGGAATATCTCGACGGCTGCACACTCGGCGAGATTTTGGAAGAAGAAAAAAAACTGCCGCTGGCGTGGTCTATTGATATTTTGGAGCAGGTTTGTTCAGCAGTTCACCAGGCGCACGAACAGGGAATTATTCACCGCGATTTGAAGCCCGACAACATTTGGCTCGAACCGAATCAGCGCGGCGGCTATACGGTAAAGGTTCTCGATTTCGGAATTGCCAAACTGGAAGCGGCGCACCACCCGAACACGGATGAAACTATTTCGCTGCCGACGACACCGACACGGGAAATTAGCAAGAACACATCGGTTGGCGAAAACCAGTCGCGAACCTTCGCCGCCAATCAAAATGCGACTGTTTCATCGGAAGCCAAAACAAGGGTGCAAAACGGCAAAGATCAAACTCTTTTAGATAATCAAACTCTTTCGTCGGAAACTGGAACGCTGATTCAAATATCTGACCCAGTTGACCTGGAGTCGGGAACGGTGATTTTACCTGCGCTGGAAGAGAGATTTTCATCGGAAAACGTCGGCACAAAACTGATTTCGCAGCCGGTTGAAACTGATCAAACCGCGTATAAAAATATTTCGACCAGTGAATTAACCCACGTCGGCGCAGTTTTGGGAACACCGCTTTATATGTCGCCCGAACAGTGTCGCGGCGAAAAATTGACAAAACATTCGGATATTTACGCGCTTGGTGTTATCGCTTTTCAAATGTTGTCGGGGAATACGCCTTTTTCCGGCGATTTTACCACCGTGATGAATTCTCATAAGGAAGTCGCGCCGCCCGATTTACAATCGAAAAAAGTTCCCAAAAAAGTCAAACAGGTTATTCAGGCAACGCTGTCCAAATATCCGTCGGAACGTCCGCCGACGGCGCAGGTTTTTGCTGCCGAACTGCGCGCCCAATCCGAAGGAATCGGCGTTTTATTTCGTGACGCGCTGGAAATTTACGGCAAACATTTGCCGAAATTTCTTCTAATTTCCACGATTTTGTATTTGCCGCTGGCATTTTTTACGATTTTGCAGGTTGCCGTCGGATTTTTCTCGTTCAACAGTTTAACTCTTGGGATCGTCAAAGGATTTCTCGCAATGACGACAATATTCGCCGGCGTGGTTTGCGGGTCGCTGTTGGGCGGAACCTCAACCTGGCTGACGACGCAGATTATGGCTTATCCGTTAAAGCCGGTTTCACTGCGTCCCGCACTTCTGGAAATTCGCAAAAAATGGAAAAAATTGATTACGACGACGATGCTTTCCGGTTTTTTTACAATTCTCGGATTAGGTTTATGTGTGTTGCCGGGAATTTATCTGTCGGTGATGTGGGCGATGGTCGCGCCGGTGGTAATGATGGAAAATCTGCACGGATTCGCCGCCCTGAAACGCTCTAAAATTTTAGTCAAGCGTTCGCTCGGCACAATCATACCGACGGTTGTGATGATGTTTTTTATCCCTGTTTTTACAACTCTTTTTATTGCTTTTTTCGCCAAAGCAGTGGTTCGGGAGTTCACGCCCGGCTTGGAAAATCCGATGGTTAGTGTCCAAAAATCGGAAGACGCTGCTGCCAAAAACAAAAAAAATAGTAATGATAATATATCAATTACCGTCGGTTCGAATAAAATTGTTGAAATTAAAGACGATGACGAAAACGATGAAGGGAAAAAGCTGAGATATGCTTTTAGAGAGGCTTTGACGCAAATTTTCTATCTGCCGATTTCGATTGTATTTATTTCGTTTTTTACGATTATCGTCGCCTTATTATATTTGAAAACACGGCAGATCGGCGGCGAATCAATGCACGATTTGCTCGAACAGTTTAAAACCTCCGACCAAACTCGCAGCAATTGGCAAAAGCGCATTCGTGAAAGAATTGAGCAGTCAGGTAAACAAACCGGCAATTCATCAATCTCCGGTCGTCAATTTTGAAGCGCGTCATTGGCATAGAAAATTAACTGTTCCGCATCTCAACTCAGGCTAACCATTTATTATTACGACAGACGAGAGCGACGATTCGACGAGTAAAAGTTATGAAAGTTTTCAGTTTTTTTCTAATTATTCTTTTTGTTTTCAGTGTGCGGGCGCAAAGTCTCAATCGTAGTTTTGATCTCAAAGAAAACGGTCTGGTCGAAATTACCAATCTTTACGGGCGCGTTTATGTGCGGGCGGAAGAAGCTGAAGTGCCGGAAAACAAAGGCGGAAAAGTTTCCGTCCAAGTCGAATCGCAAAAAATTCTGACTGACGGCGACCTCAAGATTGATAACGCGGACGGAACTTTAAAAATCGAAATCGCACCGCAAAACGCGGCGGAAAGAGTTGATTTGACCATCAAAATACCGCCGCGTTCGCGCATTCGCGTCAAAACTAACGACGGTGAAGTGCGGGTTTCCGGCGATGTGCAGTCGGCGCAGGTTGAAACTGACACCGGCACGGTGGCGGCGGACGTGCCGCTGAATAACCTTCGTTACAATTTCGTCTGGACGGAATCGCGTCCACGTTTTCTGAGTGATGTCGAACTCGACAAAGTTAGGGAAAAGGCGGCGGGAAAGTTCGTCATCACTGGGAAAATCAATCAGGAAACTCCAGCCGCAAAACCTTACGTTATCAATCAGGGCGAAAATGCCGCAGAAAGCGCGAATGACGGCGGCGATGAAAAAGCTACCGACTCCGAACAAAACTCTAAGGCGAAAAAACCGAAAAAACCGAAAAACAGTGAAGGTCAGATTGAATTAAATTTAACGACGGCGCGCGGCATTATCCTGCTCAATGTCAATCCGAATGAAGTTCCTTCGGATTTGCGCGAAAGAAAATTGACTGAGGCGGCGAAAGCGATTATCCGCAGCGGCGACACGCTTTTGACGGAGGCGATTCGCCGTGCCAGCCCGAAATATTTCGGCGATTACGAGAAAACTCTGCCGCCGATGAAACGCGAACCGACTTTGAGCGAGCGGCAGGAAAATTTAAAAGTCGTCAACGCGCCGGTAAAAAAAGTCATCGTCAGAGTAATTGACACGAACAACCGCGCCGTTCCCGAATTGACCGCCAGGGATTTTGAAGTGTCGGAAGCGGGCGAAAAGCGCGAGATTTTATCGGTCGAACCGACGACCGCGCCGTTTAATCTCGTTTTGTTGCTGGACGTTTCGGGAAGCGTGGACAATTACGTTGATTTTATTCGTAAATCCGCCAGAAACTTTGTCAATACGGTCAGCCCGAACGACCGCATCTCCATTATAATTTTCAATGAAGATGTTAAAATGCTCTCGACTTTTACGACCGACAAAGGAAAACTTTCGGAGAGTTTAGACACTTTCGACGCGGGCGGCGGCACGGCTTATTACGACGCGCTGGCGTTCAGTTTGACGGAAGTTTTAAGATCATTAAAAGGCGACAGAACCGCGATTGTCGCTTTGACCGACGGCGACGATAACCGTTCGTTTCTGCCTTTTGACGCGCTTCTGGGTTCGATTCAGGAAAGCGGCGCGTTGATTTACCCGCTTTACGTGCCGTCCGGGTTGATTGCCGCTTCAAGAAACAGCGATCCGAGCGCGGCGGTTGATCCGCTGCGCTCGCGTTATATGGCTTTGACTTCCAAAGCCGAAGCTGAAGGCGAAAAACTCGCCAATATTTCCGGCGGCGTTTATTATCCGATTCGGCAGGTCGGCGACTTGCAAAAGGCTTACGACGATATTGTCGCGCAGTTGCGAACGGCTTATTCGATCACTTTTCGCTCAAATCTCGCGGAAACGCGCGACGGTCGAGCATCACCGCGCCTGAAAGTTAGAGTTGATCGTGAAAATACTTTCGTCAAACTCGGTTCGGTCGTGGAAGTCAAAACGCGTGAAAATTCACTGCTAAACGAAAAACGAAAAATTGATGATGGAAAATATCAAAACGCGAATTATCAATCATCAACTGTCAATTATTCAGTAATTTCCTATCAAAAGGCGGCATTTCAGCCGTCAAATCAAATTACCGCCGAAGTCGAAAAGGTAAATTACAAACAGTTTGCAGGCGATCATCTGCGAACTTACAATTTTGAAAATTTCGATGTAAATAAAGCAACCGGCGCGTTTTTGCTGGACAACGATAATGAAAAAATCGCCGTCAGCCGCTGGATTTCGCCAAAACGAACGCGCTCTTATCCGTATGAACGAGTTTACGACACGCTCGCGCAGACGGGGAAAAAAGCGACGATTATTCCGGTCGTCAAAGACGAAGGTTTGGGCGGCGAACGCGATTTTTTGCAGTGGGACACGATTTCGCTGTTGAGTCTTTTGGACGTTCATTTTATTCCGGCTTATTACAGCGAAGCGGCGAAAAATCTAAAAAGAAACGATCAGATTACGGCGCAAAAACTCGACAATAATTACATTTCGGCAAAACTCACCGAAATTTTTAATTTTAAAGGCACGGCGCGTGAATGGAACGAAAAAGAAGCGAATAATTTGAAAATCACCTTTGAAAAAGCACGCAACGCTTACCGCGCAATCTCCAAAAACACCAAAACTTATCTGCACAACGAAGACGCGCTCGACGAATTGATAAAACGAAGCGAAAATCCGAACGATTTCGCTCTATTTTCGCGCGGCAAAGCGCAAAAAGGACAAACTCGCGAACTTCAATCAATTCAGCCGAAGGAAGCACTTTCGACCGACACGAAAGGCGGCGTAACAATTACGAATTTAAACGGCGGAAAATACTTTTTCACCTGCGACGAAACACGAATAGAAAATCAAACGCTTTATTTAATCGAAGACAAACACAGCAGTCGTGCGATAATGCCGAGCGAAAACGACATCAAAGACGGACTTTTAAAGATGATGGTTTACACCAATCTAAAAAACGTCCGCGTCGGAAAAAATGCCGTCAAATCAAAAGCCATTCTGCGTCTGACTTCGAGCAAACTCGTCGGTTCGATCAATTCCGATTTGAGCGAAGACGAAATCAAACAGTTTTTTGAAACGAATAAATTGGAGATTTCAAAGCAAAATCTCATCAATAAATTGTTTCAAGAGGCGCGGGAAAATAAATTCACGATCATTATCGAGCGAGGGAAAACGGCTTGAATTCGTTTTTATCAATTTCTAAAATTTTAGAATAAAATGTATTTGGAGAAAACTATGAAAATAAATTTCGTATTAATGATTTTGTGTTTACTTCTTTTGAACTTTACGACTAGCGCACAAGAATCAAATTCGCAGTCAAAGGGAGAAAAAGCAAAACAGGTAGATCAAACAGCAAAACGTTATACAGCGCAGGATTACGAAAATTTAGCTGCGAAGTTAAAAAGCGGTGATACTAAAATTGATTTTACAGCTCTGCGAATGAGTTTTGCGGAAACCAAAGATTATTCTTATCACGGACCGGAAAAATCCGAACAGGAAAAATTTTTCAAACCATTAAACGATAAAAAGTATAAAGAGTCGTTAAAACAGGCAGAAAAATATTTGGAAAAGAATTATGTTGACGCGAATGCTCATTATGCCGCTTATACTTCTGCGGCGGAATTGAAGGATGATAGTAAAGCCGCTTTTCACAAAAAGATTTTGCTTGGTTTGTTAAATTCGATCAAAAACGGAAATGACGGACTTTCGGCAAAAAATCCTTTTTCAGTCATTACGATTGATGAAGAATATACGATGATGAGATTTCTCGGTTATAAATACAGCTCACAAAGTTTGCAGCACACAGATGGGCATTCTTTTGACGTTTTCGCAGTAACTGATCCGAAAAGCGGACAGGAATTTAAGCTTTATTTTAATATTGATGTCGTTTGGGCAGCGGAAACGAAACTTTTTGGTGGTTAAATTTTGAAATCTTCGCTATTAAACTCCCTTTTTGACGACGAAGAACGCCGACCTATAACTGTTTCGGAATTAAACGAACAGGTCAAATCGGCGTTGGAGCGTTCGTTTGCCTCGGTTTGGATCGAAGCTGAAATTACAAATTTTGTCGCGGCGCATTCCGGTCATTGGTATTTTACGCTGGGCGACGGCGATTCGCAGCTTAAAGCGGCTTGTTATATTCGCAATAATCAGCGAATTCGGTTTCAGCCTTTTGACGGTTTGCAGGTTCGCGTGCGCGGCAAAATTTCGGTTTATCAGCCGAAAGGCGAATATCAAATTCTGGTCGAATCGCTTCAACCCGTCGGCGAAGGCGCGTTGAAAGTCGCGTTCGAGCAAATCAAGGCGAAATTGGCGAAAGAAGGTTTGTTTGCCGAAGAATTGAAGCGCGAACTGCCGCTTTTGCCGAAGCGCGTCGGCGTGATAACTTCGCCGAACGGCGCGGCGTTTCACGATATTTTAAATGTTTTATCGAGAAGAACGCGAACCGTAAATATCACTTTAATTCCGACCAGAGTTCAGGGCGAAACGGCGGGCGAGGAAATCGAAGCGGCGATCAAATTTGCCAATCAATATAACAAAAATTCGAGCGAAAAAATTGACGTACTAATTGTCGGGCGCGGCGGCGGCGCGAGTGAAGATTTGTGGGCGTTTAATGAAGAACGCGTCGCGCGGGCGATTCGCGGTTCAAACATTCCCGTAATTTCCGCCGTCGGACACGAAATTGATTTTACGATTGCCGATTTCGTTTCGGACAGACGCGCGCCGACACCGAGCGCGGCGGCGGAAATCGTCGCCGAATCGGAAGAAGGTTTGGAAGCGTGGATTTACCAAAAAACGCAGGATTTATTTCAGTTAATTGGTTACAAACTTTTGCAGTCACGTTCCGATTTACAGGAATTCGCGCTGTCATCTGTTTTTTCGGAATTTCCGCAGCGCGTTAAAGATTGGCGGTATGAAATCGAAGATTTTACCGAACAAATGCGTTTTGCCTTGGCGGAAAAAATAAAAGATAAAAAGCAGACTTTAGAGAATTTGGACAATCGAATTTCGCCGTTGAAACTGGCTTCCGAATTGAGCGAAAAGAAAATCAAACTCGTGTTGTTAAATCAGAAACAAATTTCCGCGATGAAAGATATTTTGGACGGAACGGACGAAAAATTGAAAATTGCGATGGCTTCGCTCGACGCGCTTTCTCCGCTTTCGGTTTTAAATCGCGGATATTCGATTGTGAAAGATGAAAACGATGAAATTTTGCGCGATATAAATCAAATAAATGTCAGTGATAAATTGAAAATCCGGCTGGCAAATGGGAAACTTGAAGCGGAAGTTATCAGAAAGGAAAAATAATTTGCCGCCCGAAAGCTCATAAATTAAATGTCAAAGATTGTCGTAGATTTAACCGAACCGAAAAACGAAACGCCGCCGGAAAATGCAAATGTTCCGAATTTCGGAGATTATCAAAAACCCGAAAAACCGGGTGTTTTTGTCAAAACCTTAAAAATTTTCGGTATTTTTTTAGTTGTGGTTCTGATTGTCGGCGGCATTTCCGGTTATTTTTACTGGCGAAATTTGAAAAAAACGCCGCAGTATTCGCTCGCATTATTAATTGACGCGGCGCGGCGCGATGATCAAAAGGCGATTGACGAACTGGTTGACACGGATGCGATAATTGACGATTTTGTGCCGCAGATTACCGACAAAGCCGTCGAACTTTACGGGCGCGGAGTCGCGCCGGCGACGATCAGCAAAATCGCGCAAGCCGCCGCGCCGTTTTTGCCCGCGCTTAAAGAACGCGCTAAAATCGAGCTGCCGAATTTGATTCGTGATAAAACGCAGAAATTCGACAAAATCCCGTTTTGGGCAATCGCTGTCGGCGCGGGAAAATATCTCGAAATTACACAGGACGGCGATAAGGCATTTATCAAAAGCAAATTGCCCGACAAACCGCTCGATTTGACCTTAAAACGCAAAGGCTTAAAATGGCAGGTGATCGCCGTTAAAGATGAAGTTTTGGCGCGTCAAATCGCCGAAAAAATCGGACAGGATTTGATCGCGGTCGCGCAGAAAGAAGGGGTTAAAAAGGTCGGCGAAAAAATGGGAATTGCAAATTTAGAAGATATTTTGAGAAATAGCGGCGGAATTTTTAAATAATCACAGAAATTATGGCTGAAAAAAAACAAACTTTTGAATCCTCTTTGAAAGAACTCGAAAAAATCGTGCGTGGTTTGGAAGAAGGCGAATTGTCTTTGGAAGAAAGTCTGAAACTATTTGAAGATGGCGTAAAACTTTCGCGCGAATGTCAGGAAAGGTTAAATCAAGCTGAACGTCGCATCGAAGTTTTGCTCAAAGACAACGACGGAAACCCGGCTTTACAGGCGATTCAGCCGGAAGATTTGCGCGAAGAACGACAGCCGAAAATTAAACGCCGCATTGTTTTCGACAGCGATGATGAGGAATCGCCGTTTTAGAGCAATTATTATTTCTTTATAAAATTGCTCTAAAAATCTCAGTGAAAAACTCCGTGTTCTCTGTGTTAGAAATATCTTTAACACGGAGAACACGGAGTTTTTCACTGAGACTAATTATGCGGTTTGCGAAGCGATTTGTTTCAGCTTTTCACGTTTTCGCGCCGCCCGATAAGTTGAAAATCCTTCTTTTGTTAAACCTAAAATCGTTTGCCGGTTGTCGAATAAAAGTTTCATCCAATCGCGTTTTTTCATCTGCGGGAAATAAATGCCGCGAAAGAAAAGCCGCGCGACGAGATGACCGATGCGATATTCAATCGGCTGATTTTTGATCGCCTCAATCGCTTCGGCGTTTCTGACCGCGCTGTAAGACCTTTCCCACGCCTGCCCGACTTCGACTTTGGCTTGTTCGATGGAAATTTTTGAAGGCGTGTGCGCCATCACGAACGGCGCGAATTCGAGCCAGTGTTTCGGGCGGCTTAGACGACCTTCTTTTTCCAATCGGTCATAAAGCGGCGTTGAGGGAAACGGTGTCAATTGACCGAAAACGGGAAGTCCGGGCGACCAGCTTTCGATTTGTTCGAGTGTGCGTCCGGCAACGCCCTCGGTGTCGTTGTCCATTCCGAAAATAAACGACGTGATCGCGTAAATATTGCGGCTCGCCAAACGGTCGAGAACCTGTTTGTAATCCGCCGGTTTCGAGAAATTTTTGTTGACCGAAGCCATATTCTGCGGGTCAATTGATTCCATTCCGATAAAAACCCACTTGCCGCCGGACTCGGCGATCAAATCAACCAGTTCTTCATCGCCGAGCAGATTCGCGCTGATCTGCGCGACCCACGGCAATTGCGCGTCGGCGGCGATGATGTCGCGCAATAAAGATTTAACGCGCTTTTTGTTGATGGCGAGATTGTCGTCAATGAAGAAGACGGCGATTTGCCCTTTTTCCTGTTTGGCGCGTTCCTTCAATCTCAAAAGTTCTTCAACGACGCTTTCGTTGGTGCGAAAACGAATCGAATCGCCGAAAAATCCGGTTACGGTGCAGAATTCGCAGCCGTAAGGACAGCCGCGTCCGGTTTCAATCGGCACGACGAAAAATTTCCCCCAGCCCGCGCCCATTTTCGACAGCATCGGCTGTAAAAATTTCGGCACGAGGCTGAATTGTTCCAAATCTAAAGTTTCCCAGGGAATATGCGGATAAGGTTGTAAATTCGGCTTTTTGTCGTTGCCTTTATCGTCAATTTGCGGCTGGTAAATATCTTTCAATTCGCCGTTTGCCGCGTCTTCGACAATCAAATGCCAGGTTTCATCGGCTTCACCGAGCGCAACCGCGTCGGCGTGACGTTTTCCGCCGTCGCGTCCCAACGCTTCGTCTGGGCATTCGGTAACGTGCGGTCCGCCCATCACGACTTTGATTCCGGCATCGCGCAGAGCATCGGCGACTTTGTAAGCGCGGGCGACCATTCGCGTCATCGCGCCGATGCCGACGAGTCCGATATTTTCGTCGCGGCAAAACTGCACGAGTTCGCCGCGCGTCATCGCTTTGGCGTTGCCGTCAATCAAAATTACTTCGTGTTCTTTTGGGGTCAATGCCTGAAGCAAAAACATCCAAAGATGAGGCATAAAATTTCGCGTGATGCCGTTATCGGGGTTATACAACAGTATTTTCATAATCTTTTAACCTTTCACCGTCAAGCAAGTGCTTTATACACCTTGCAAAATTACAGTAATTTTAGACTTTTATTGGCGGGGAATTTACCAATCGTTTCCGGTTTTATCGTTTATCGAGATAGTTTGCTTTTATCGCTGAATTGCAAAACTGAATATTTGCGGTAAAACAGTTTGTAATCAAGAAAAATAGACATTAGAAAAGAGTTCTATTTTCAAGACCTAATGCCGAAGCGCGATTTCAACGAAAAAAGATTATAGCACAGTATGTTTGTTAGATTACATAAACAAAAGTTTATTTAACAAAAAAGTCAAAAATATTTCGCTTGTTTGCAAATCGGATAGTATAATCAGTTATCAGCAAAAGTGAGAAAATCTTAAAGTTGAGAAGTAAATAAGATCAAATAAAGGGGAAATTTAATTATATGAACAGAAGGGATTTTATCGGCGGCGCGTCAGCAATAACGGGCGCGATTGTTCTATCAAAGGGGAAAATCAACGCCAAAGAAACTGGACAAATACCAGGCAATCCGCCGGAAAAATTTGAAACTCCGAAAACAGTTCTTGAGGGCGAAATGATTTACCGAATGCTCGGTTCGACGGGCGAAAAAGTTTCGGCAATCGGAATGGGCGGTTTTCATCTGGGTAAACCGAAAACTGACGAAGAAGCCGTTAAATTAGTTCACGCGGCGATTGATCGCGGCATCACGTTTATGGACAATTGTTGGGATTACAATAACGGTTTGAGCGAGATTCGCGCCGGTAAAGCCCTGCAAAACGGGTATCGCAGCAAGGTTTTTTTGATGTCCAAAATTGACGGGCGTGATAAGAAAACGGCGGCGAAGCAGATTGACGAATCGCTGCTCAGAATGCAGACCAACCACGTTGATTTAATGCAGTTTCACGAAATTATTCGTTTTGAAGACCCGGACCGAATTTTTGCCGAAGGCGGTGCGTTTGAAGCAATGATGGATGCGAAAAAAGCGGGAAAAGTTCGTTATATCGGTTTTACCGGACACAAAAATCCGCAGATTCATCTGCAAATGCTCGATGTCGCGGCGGCGCATAACTTTAAATTTGATACCGTTCAAATGCCGATAAATGTGATGGACGCGCATTTTCGCTCGTTTCAAGAGCAGGTTTTGCCGAAACTCGTCGCGCAAAAAATCGGCGTTCTCGCAATGAAAACTTTCGGCGATACGTTCATTCTCGATACAAAACTGGTTGACCCGATCACGATGCTGCATTATTCGCTGACACAGCCGGTTTCGGTGGTGATTACGGGAATTGACAAACCGGAGATTCTCGACCAGGCATTTCAGGCGGCAAAAACCTTCCAGCCGCTCGACCAATCGCAGATCGCCGCGATTCTCGCCAAAACAAAAACAGCGGCGATGACCGGCAATTACGAAAAATTCAAAACCGAAGCGCACTTCGACGGTACAGCCAAAAATCCGCGCTGGCTTGGCGGAATGCAGGAATCTTAAAGCAGTTTTTTTATTGATGTAGGGAGATAGTTCGTGACAGAAGCTCGCGCGCAAACGAAAGGCGAAATGCAAAAGAAGAAAGGCGAAAATTCAGAAGTTACTTTATTCCTTTCGCCTTTCTCCTCAGATTCGCGCTCTGGTTCAGGCGCAGGCTTCTGCCTTTGAATTCTGCAACTCAAATTCATCTCAATTTGTTATAACCTGCAAATTACGAATCACGAAAACCGTGATTTAGTTTGACTTAACGGGAATCGTTTCGGTCATCAGCGGCGGCTCCTGAAAACTTGCTTTTGCTGCCGGCGCGCCAGCCGTCATTTGCAGCGCGAGAATCATTTGCCGCGCTTCACCGCGCAGCGCGGGCAAACGCCAGCCGAAGACAATCGCTCCAAAAATACAAGCCGCGCCGCCAATCGCAATCGTTTCCGGCGTTCCGATGTAATCAGCGAGCCAGCCGGAAAGCAGCGCGCCGAACGGAGCCATTCCCATAAACATCATCGAATAAACGCTCATCACGCGCCCGCGCAGTTCGTCCGGTACCATCGCCTGAATGAGCGTATTTGAAGAAGACATCTGCATCATCATCGAAAATCCGATTGGGACGAGCAAAATTGCCGAAAGCCAAAATGTACGCGAAAAGGAAAAAAGAATCAGAAAAATACCAAAACCCGCCGAAGCGAAATTTACCCAGCGTCCGAGACCGAAAACTTCTTTGCGCGTCGCCAACACCAGCGCGGCGATCAGCGCGCCCAATCCGGACGCGCCCATCAAATAGCCGAGCGTATCCGCGTTGCCGCCTAATATTTTGTCGGCAATGATCGGCATCAAAACCGAATACGGCATTCCCATCAAACTCACCAAACCGAGCAGTAAAAGCAGCGCGCGAATCGGCGGCGTTTGAGCGACGAACTTAAAGCCTGCGGCGATGTTGGAAACGGTCGAACCGACGCGCGGGCGAATTTCCGCTTTGACGTTCATCAACAGAAATCCGCTGATGACGGCGATATAACTTAAAGCGTTGAAAAAGAAACACCAGCCTTCGCCGACGGCGGCGACGAGCAATCCGGCGATTGCCGGACCGACGATGCGCGCGCCGTTAAACATCGAAGAATTGAGGGCAATCGCGTTGAGCAAATCTTCTCTGCCGACCATATCGGCGACAAACGCCTGACGGGTCGGAATATCAAAGGCGTTTCCCAAGCCGAGCAGTGCGGCAATGACGTATAAATGCCATTCCTGAATATTGCCGGTCAGCGTCAGCATCGCCAAAATGAAAGCCAAAACCATCGCCCACGACTGCGTGGCGACCAAAATTTTACGGCGGTTAAAACGGTCGGCGACCGCTCCGCCAATCGGCGCGAGCAAAAAAACCGGAATCTGCGAAGCGAAACGAACGAGTCCGAGTTTGAGAACCGAACCCGTAAGCTGATAAATAAGCCAGCTTTCGGCAACTGTCTGCATCCACGTTCCGGTCAGTGAAATAAATTGTCCGGCGAAAAAAAAGCGAAAGTTTTTATGTTTTAAGGCGCGAAAAGTAGTGCTGAATCGTGAAACGGATTCCTTTTCGGATTCCGGCTGATTGTTTTTCATAAACCCTTTGTCCATTATTTTTAAATTAACAATTTTCGGGCAAAATAAAAATGCTTGCCGCGCGAAAAGCGGAAAGCATTTTGCAGAAAGTAAAATTGGCTATTTTAAGAACGATTAACCCGGTCAGAGCCGCCGATTTTAACCAGTTTATTGTAAACTCCGAGCAGTAAAAACGGTGAAACCCATTGACCGACGAAACGTGCCTCGTCCTTTTTCCCGGATAGCTGAAAAATTAGGGACGTGCCGATTGAGCCGATTGCCGCCCATAAAAAAACGTCGGACGGAATTTTTGCCGTTTGTTCTTCTATCGCCAGAGCGATAGAACCCTCTGAATGCTGCTGCGCCTCGGTTGAATTAGACGCGCTTTTTTTTAGATTGTTGTCCATATAGATTAATCTTCCCTTGAAATAAATTCTTGCAAATTCAGGATAAACAAACGCTGGAATCAATGTCAAAATTACAAATATTAATTAGCGAAACAAAAAAATAAGCGGAACTACTGCCGGGTAGTTCCGCTGTGATGTCATTCTATTAAATTGTTGAAAAACTTAATTTCTCGAACCCATAAAAATGCGGATGATATACCAAAACAAAAGCGCGACGCTGGCAAACAATGCGAGTGAAGCCGCCACGTATTGGTTGGGACGATACTGGTGCAGGATGCCGGAAGTTTGATATAAAATCGCGCCGCCCGCAAAGGCGACCATCGCAAATGAGAAAATATTTCCCAGTGTGAAACCGAATATTAAACTGGCGGCGATTAAACCGAGCGCGACGAAAAAGCCGATTCCCAATATCGGACCTAAGAATGAAAAGTCTTTGCGCGTCAGGAAAACCACCGATGTTAAACCGAGAAACAGTCCGCCCGTGACCAAACCGGCTTTGGCGAAAATCTGATAACCGTCAGAATAACTCGCGGCGATAAACATCAGCGGCAGGAATATAATTACCTCCGCGACGATGTAAAGCCCTAAACCCATATACTGCATCGCTTTCGACGTTTGAGAATTTGCCCACCACTGCGCGAGCATCGAAACGCCCATAAAAGCCGCCAGCACAATAAACCACGAAAAACTGCCGCCGAGCATCGTTCTAGCAATCGCTAAACCCGCGCCGGAATGAATCAAATACGCTTCCATCAGCGTAAAAATCAAAACCGCGCCCGCCAGATGCGCGTAGGTTTTACGAATAAAACTCGCTCGTTCTGCGGGCAGCGCGTCCGCCGCCGAATAATTACCGTAAGTGCTTTCAAAATTTGTGTTCATCTTTTCTCCTTAAAAATACGTTTATTATGATGCTGAAATTAAACGAAATTTTGTCCGTTGTTTCTATCTTACCTTAACTGCGCGATAAAAAATATTTTAGTTTTCAGTTTTTTGAAAAATCAAAATCGCTGTTTTTAAGCTCTCGGAGACGATGTTTATTTTTCGCGCTTTTGTAAGGTATATTACCGAAAATAAAAGTCTTTATTTTTATAATTGAGAAATAAAGATAATGTAATAATCAAGCGACTGATGTCGGTTTACGGCGAATTGTCTTTTGGACTTTAACTGATTATTACAACCGGGTCGAAGGCAAAGGCTCCGGCGATTGTCAGGTCACATTGGATAAGTACAATCTCCGGCTTTATTAATTGGAAAACTGAATGGTTTTCTAAACCTTGGTTAAAGGAGTAGTTTTATGAAAAAAATGAAATTGACGATTTTCGGCTTAACTTTACTGACTGCCTTGTTTTTGACCGCCGCGATTTTTGCCGGTCAGAACAATAACAGCAGCAGCTATTTTGCCGACCAGCAGAATAATTCTATGCAGAATCAAAATTATAACATGAAAAATCGGAAGCCCAAAGGAAATAAAAAAATGAAAGGCAATATGAATTCCAATGGAAATATGAACAGCAATATGAATTCCAATATGGAACCGAACACCAACGGAACTCCGAATCCGTAAGCTGACAAGATCGGCAGCGCAATTCAGAAAAATAAAAAAGCGACATTTTTATGTGTCGCTTTTTTATATTAATTATTAACTTTTGATTTATTTAACGGCGAGCAAATCAATCTTTTCGATTCTCGGTGATTCGGCAAGCAGTTCATCGGATTTCGCCATCAACGCTTCGGCTATTTTGCCGTTAAAATGCGCGTCGCGTCCTTCTTCGTCGTCGAACGTGTCAAAAATCCCGAACGTCGAATCATTAAACTTCAGTGCGTACCAATTGACGGTCAGCGATTCGCCTTCAGCCAATTCCAATCCGCTGTTTAAAAAAGCCTCAACTTCCGCTTCCTTTTCCGGTTTCGCCTTTATTCTGGCGAATAATGCTTTCTTAACCATATTTTTTGTTAAAATCCTTTCGATTTTTGACAATTATATATCAAAAAATGATTCACTGTCTTTCATCCATTTTCGGAGCCATCATTTTCATCGCCGCATCCCAAACCACATCCGGCACAAAATCGTGAATTTTGCCCAAAACGTTCGACATTACTCCGACGTGATACCGCGCGCTCGGATTTTCCGCCGTCGCCGCTGCGACGATTTGCGCCGCGACATCTTCCGGCTCAAGCACGCCGGTTCCTCCCGGTTTCAGCATTTCGCGCGTCATTTTCGCCAGATTTTGATTGAAAATAAAATACGGACTATTTTTCCCGGTTTTCGGAATATGCGCGACGGTGACTTCATCAAAATTCGTGGCGACCGGACCGGGCAAAATCCCGATGACCTGAATGTTAAAACCGGCAACTTCGATTCGCAGGGCTTCGTCAATCGCTTCGACGGCGTGTTTCGTCGCGTGATAAATTCCCGCACCCGGCTGCGACATTTCGCCCGCCACCGAACTGACGTTGATAATACGACCGCTGCCTTTTTCACGCATTTTCGGTAAAACGAGACGGCACATTCTCAACAGCCCGAAAACATTGGTTTCAAAATTTTTCCGCACCGCATCAATCGGAATTTCCTCAATCGCGCCGTACTGCCCGTAACCGGCGTTATTGACCAAAACCTGAATCGAACCGTTGTGCTTTTCAGCGGTTTTCACCGCTTCTTCAGCTTCGTTTTCATCGGTCACATCCAGATTTAACAGTTCAAAACCTTTAGTGTTTAAATCGCCTATTTCAGCGATGTCCGGCGCGGTCGCAAATGTCAAAAAACCCGCTTCTCTGAGCGCAATCGCCGTCGCTTTGCCGATTCCCGAAGACGCGCCCGTTACTAATGCCACTTTGTTGTTCGTTTCCATAAAATACTCCCTCGTTCGTTGATTTTTTTGATTTCAAATTGATTTTGAATTTGTTTTATAGTTTAAATTTTTGCCTGTTGAATGGCAACGCGAATTTGATAATCGCAGATTACAACAAGATCGAAGCAGACTGGAGCGCAATCCGTCCTAGTTGAATTGAGTGTCGCTTCGACGCGAAAAAGGCTTGGTTTATATTGTAAATGAAGGCTTTTTTCGCGCTCTGCGCTCATTGCAACCGGAACGGATTGCGCTCCAGTCAAAATATTATCTTTACGATTTCGGTTCTTCGCCGCGCGGAATTTTCGCATTTTTTATTTGATCGGAAAGCTCTATCGTTTTGCCGGTTCGCGCCGCTTCGTAAATCGCTTCCATAATTCGATGATCCTGCAAACCCTCTGCGCCGGTCGTGTAAGGCTGTTTGTCATTCATTACGCAATCGGCAAAATGATCCATTTCGAGCGCGAACTGATTTTTTTGCGGCAGACGCGGCTGTTCCAAAATTTCATCTTTGCCGTCGGCGCGGGAAGTTTTAAGCTGCAAGTCATTGTACGAAAACGCTGGACTCATTTCCATCCAGCCGAGCGTCGAATGGGCGCGGTAGCGTTTTGAGTCGTGAAAATCGTAACCCGACGAAGCGTTTAACAGCGCGCCGGACGGGAAACGAAGCTGAAACAAAATATTTTCCTCGACTTCACGAAAACGCGGATCGTTCGGTGTCGAATAAACCATCGCCGAAACTTCGAGAGGTTCTTCGCCGAGCAGAAAGCGCGTCGTATTCAGACAGTAAAGCCCGATGTCCGGCAACGCGCCGCCGCCCGCCAGTTTTTTGTTCAAACGCCACTGCGATGGATCGCCCTGCCGCTGTCCGTTGACCGATTCGATCAGTTTAATTTCGCCAAACCTTCTGTTTCTAATCATTTCGCGGACGCGACGATTATACGGCTCGTATTGAATGCGGTAAGCGACCATCAGTTTTACTCCGGCTTTGGCGCACGCCGCAATCATTTCTTCGCACTCTTTCGGCGCAGTTGCCATCGGCTTTTCGCACAAAATATGTTTGCCTGCCGCCGCGCCGCGCACGACGAATTCGCGGTGCAGTCCGTTCGGCAAAACGACGTAAATCGCCTGCACGTCAGGATTGCCCTTCAATCGGTCGTAAGTTTGATAATTGTAAATATTTTTTTCGGGTATGCCGTATTGCGCGGCGACTTCCCGCGCTTTGTCGGGCGAACCGGAAACGAGCGCGACCGGCTTGGCTTTTTTCGACTGCCCGAAAGCCGGCAAAATCTGTTCGAGAGCGAGTCTGCCCAAACCGACGACCGCAAAACCGATTCGCTCGTCGGGTGCAAACGGCATCGGCGTTTCGCTCTGTCTTTCCGTCGCATTCTGAAACGGCGGCAACTCAATCGGCTTTTGCGTATCAACTTTCGGCGGTTGATTTTTGTCCTGCGCGTAAACGCTCGAACCGTCTGACGACGCGCCGATAACTCCGGCGGCAAACATCGCCGCGCTCGATTTAGCTAAAAATTTGCGGCGTGAAACTGCCTTTTCATTTTTCTCGTTCATAAAATCTCCCTTGTTCGTTCTGTTTGTTAAAGTCAAAATTTTCAAGAATACGATTTATCATAAAATTTTGAAAAGAGGTTGACAAACAAAAAAGCGACTCATTTGAATCGCTTTTTTGTTTGGCTTATAATTTTAAATCAAATAGTTATTTTCTGATGACGCGCAAAATTTCGCCCGGCGCGCTTTCATTGCCTTTTGAGTCAACGGCGCGAACGTAATAAAAATAAATCTCGCCCGATTCAACGCCTTCATCTTTATATTCGGTCGTCGGAATCGGCATTTCGTTGCGTTTTTCCCACTGTTCGAGCGGAATATTTTGGTCGGCGGAGCGATACATATTATAACCGGCGAAATCCTCCAGCGGATTTTGTTCGTAAATATTTCCGGCGTGATCGGTAAAAGTGGATTTCGGCGTAACTGGCGCGCTTTCTTTGCCTTCCGCGTCAACCTGCGTCAGTTTATAAAAATAACGCTGTCCGATTTCGGCAGATTGATCGTCAAAATTTCCGTCCTGAATCGGTTCGTCAGTCAATCTTTCCCAAAACACGAAAGGCAGATTTTCGTTGACCGAACGGTAAACGTGAAAGCCGACGTATCTTTTATCAATTTTCTGCAAAAGTTTACGTTTCGCTTTTAGTTTGTGTTTGTTCATATTTTTTCTCAATTTCATTATACAAACTTCACAATAAAAAAGGCGACTCACAGTGAATCGCCTTTTCATCAAAAAAAAATAATTCTGGAAGCATCTATTCCGCTTTCGCAATCGCTTTATCGGGAACGGCGCGTTCGGCTTCGAGTTTTTTGGTCTTCTCGAAAGTTTCGTCTGCCGGACGCGGCGCGGCGAGACCTAAATCCTGCTGCCGCCAGAGATTTGAGACGAGCAGTTCTCTAATAAAAGTCATTTCCTTCGGCAGGCGGTCGTAGAGTTTGAAAAACAGTTCGTCGTGCGAAGCGATTTCTTTGAGCCATAAATCGCGGTCGAGATTCATCACTTTTTTGAAATCTTCGCGCGTGAAATCTTCCATTCCGCGCCAGTCGAGATGTTCGTATTTCGGCTGCCAGCCCAGCGGCGTTTCCACGCCGAGCGATTTTCCCCTGGCGCGTTCGACGACCCATTTCAGCACGCGCATATTGTCGCCGAAGCCGTTCCAGAGAAATTTGCCGTTTTCGTCTTTGCGAAACCAGTTGACCGAGAAAATGCGCGGCGGTTCGGGAATCGAACGACCGAAATCGAGCCAGTGCGAAAAATAATCGCCCATATGATAGCCGGCGAACGGCAGCATCGCAAACGGATCGCGGCGCACTTCGCCGATGTTGCCGAACGCGGCGGCAGTCATTTCCGAACCCATCGTCGCCGCCATATAAACGCCGAATGCCCAGTTAAACGACTGTAAAATAAGCGGCACGACATTGTTTCGGCGACCGCCGAAGATGAACGCCGAAACCGGTACGCCGTTCGGATTGTCGAAATCTTCGTCCACGACCGGGCATTGCGTGATCGGCGCGGTGAAACGGGCGTTCGGGTGCGCCGCCGGTTTTTCCGATTCAGGTGTCCAGTCGTTGCCCTGCCAGTCAATCGCGTGGGCGGGCGCGTCGCCGTCCATTCCTTCCCACCAGACATCGCCGTCGTCGGTCAGCGCGACGTTGGTGAAAATCGTGTTTGCGCTGATCGTCTCCATCGCGTTCGGGTTCGTTTTGTAATTCGTTCCGGGCGCAACGCCGAAAAATCCGGCTTCCGGGTTGATCGCGTATAATTTGCCTTCTTCGTTAGGTTTGATCCACGCGATGTCGTCGCCGACGGTGGTTACTTCCCAGCCTTCTTCCTGAAACGATTTCGGCGGAATGAGCATCGCAAAATTCGTTTTGCCGCACGCCGACGGAAACGCCGCGCAGACGTAATCTTTCTGTCCGTCGGGCGATTTCACGCCGACGATTAACATATGTTCGGCGAGCCAGCCTTCATCGCGCCCGATGGTCGAAGCAATTCGCAGAGCCAAACATTTTTTGCCCAGTAGAGCGTTGCCGCCGTAACCCGAACCGTAGGAAACAATGGCTCTTTCTTCGGGAAAATGGACGATATATTTATCTTTCGGATCGGGCGAACACGCCCATTCGACATCTTTTTGACCGTCGGCGAGCGGCATTCCGACCGAGTGCAGACAGTGTACGAAATCGCCGCCGCCGAGCGCGGCGAGAGCTTTGTCGCCCATTCGGGTCATAATTTTCATATTGACGACGACATACGGCGAATCGGTGATCTGCACGCCGAACTGCGAGATCGGCGAACCAATCGGACCCATACAAAACGGGATGACATACATCGTTCTGCCCTTCATCGCGCCCGCGAATTTGTCTGTCATCAGGGCTTTCATCTCTTTCGGATTCATCCAATTATTCGTCGGACCGGCATCGCCTTTCGCCAGCGAACAGATATAAGTTCGATCTTCGACGCGGGCGACATCAGACGGATGCGACCGCGCCAAAAATGAGTTCGGGCGTTTTTCGGGATTTAAACGAATAAACGTGCCGCTCTGCACCATTTCTTCGCAAATTCGGTCGTATTCTTCATCCGAACCGTCGCACCAGTAAACCTGTTCGGGCTGACAATGTTCGGCGGTTTTCGTGACCCATTTGATTAATTCTTTGTTTTTGACATTCGACGGAATGTTCAGATTAGACATATAAAATTTCTCCAAAATAGCTTTTTAAATCGTTATTATTTCCTGCTTAATAAACTTCGTAATTGTATTATGTTCGGGAAGCGAACAAAAATTATACCGTGCATTCTAACACATTTGCTAAAAAGTTAAAGAATCACTTCTTTGTTGCGGCGCAATCGCGTCCGGTTTTGTTTGAGCGTGTGAAAAATTACCGCCGTGATGATTATCAACCCGCCGAGAATCGCCCAATTTGAAGGTTTTTCGCCGATAAAAAGAAAAACCCAAACCGGATTGAGCAGCGGTTCGATAAAACCGATAATGCTCGCGTCCAGACTTCTCACGCCGTGCGTTACGCCGTATGTAAAAAGAAAATACGCGAGTCCGATTTGAAAAACGCCTAAGATAACGACGGCGAAAATGTCTTTTCCCGTCCAAACAGTTGAAGGATTGGCGATGACAAATGGCAGCATTACGCAAATCGCCAGAATATTGCCGTAAAAAACCGACGACGCGGGATTTTGATTTAAGGCTTTCGGATGCCGCAAAAGCAAAATGTAACCGCCCAGACTCACGCCCGAACAAAGTCCGAGAATATTGCCGATAAACTGCGATTCTGATGACAGATTTGCATTCGTGGTCGAATCGAGAAAAAACAGAGTCATTCCGAAAATGCAGACGATAACGGTCAGCAAATCCGAAAAGCGAAATTTTTCCTTTAATATAAACGGCGCGAAAATCAGAATGTAAATCGGCGCGGTGTATTGCAGAAAAATCGCGTTCGCCGCAGTCGTCATTTTGTTGGCGACGGCGAAAAACGACAGTGCGCCGACGTAGAAAATCGCCGCTAAAATCGTAAATTTGTCGGCTTTTAAGGCTTTGAATTTCGTGAGCAGCGCAATCGTAATCGCGGCGAAAAAACAGCGTCCCAGATTTACTTCGTAACCCGAAACGTCCGTCATTTTTATCAGCAAACCGCCCGAACTCCACAGAAGAACGGCGATCACCACATAAAAGACCGGCGGAAATTTTGTCGGCTGATTTTCGCTTTGCATAAAGAATGAAGTTTAGTTCGAGCGCGAATCTTTATCAAAAGTCGAAAATCAAATTTATTATTTGTTCGGTTGAAGAAAATCGGCAACCGCTCGCTCGAATTTGTCCGGCGTTTGAATGTGCGGAATATGTCCGACACCTTCGATTTCGACGAGTTGCGCGTCTTTGATTTTATTTTTCGTCGCGCGTCCGAGCTGCGGATATTGTCCGTGTTCGCCGACGATTTCCTTCGGCACGCGATTTTTTCCGACAATCGTGCGGTCGGCTTGACCGATGATTAAAAGCGTCGGAACTTTGATGTTTTCAAATTCATATACGACCGGCTGTTCGTAAATCATTTGATAAGTTAAGGCGTTGACGAGCGCGATTTGTGGAAAATTTTTCAGCTTCAAATCGGCGGCTTGCGCGTCGGCGTATTGTTTGTATTCGGGTTTCCACACCGGAAAATAACTTTTCTGATAGTTTTCAACTGATTCAGCCGTCGCCTTTAACTCGTTTTGTTCCAACATTTCGAGCGGCGCGTAAGGCACGAAAGTTCGATAATCTTCGAGTCCAATCGGATTTTCGAGAATCAGTTTGGAAACCGTGTCGGGAAACATCAGCGTAAAGCGCGTCGCCAGCATTCCGCCCATCGAATGACCGAGAACGACGACTTTTTTGACGTTCAGCGAATCGAGCAGTTTTTTATTATTGTCCGCCAGTTGATGAAAACTGTAATGCAGATTCGGGCGATCCGATTTTCCCCAGCCGACCTGATCCGGCACAATCACGCGAAAACCGCGCGAAGCGAGCATCGGAATCACGTCTTTCCAGTAATAGCCGTTGAAATTTTTCCCGTGAAAAAGAATCGCCGCCGCGCCGTTCGGCATTTTCGGAGCGATGTCCATATATGCCATTTTGACGTTCTGCTTTTCAATCGTCAGCGGAAAATATTTGACTTCAAAAGGATATTTAACATCGGTCGGCGTTTGCGCGAAAATGATTTGCCCGAAAGCAAAAACCAAAATGCACGATAAAAAGTATTTCATAATCAAAATACTAACAAAAACAATTCAACGGTTAAAATTCAAACGCTGCAAAGACAAACAGAAAAAATTGCAGGGATCACAGGATAAAAACGGATAAATTTGTTAATTATTTAAAAAATTATCCCTCTTAATCCTGTTATCCCTGCAATTATTCTTTGTTATTCATCGGACATCGCGCCCGCAATCGTTTCGCGCAATTTGACGGCAGAAGTCGTCGCCGGTTCGAGTTCGATTTTTTCGATATTATCGTAAACTTTTTTGCCGAAAACGCCGTTCCAAGGCGGAATCACGATTGAAACCGCGCCGTAAGCTCTGGCTTGACACGCCAAGCGCATCAACGGTTTTGGTTCGTCCGATTGATTGTAGCCGAAGATTTTCATCTGTTTGCGTTCGAGCCGCGCGACTTCGGACAATTTTTCCGCGCCGCCGAGAACGCCGACCCAGCACGTTCCGCACGAAGCCGCGCGGCATTCAACCGGAATCACGCCTTCCCAACAGCGTTCGTCCATTGCTTTCCAGTTTTTCGACTGGTCACGCGCCGAACCGGAGGCGAGTTCTTCCGCATCAAATAAAGTAAAGCTCGCATCGTTGGTGTTTTCGTCATAGACGACCGTCCAATTTTTATCAATCGTTTTCAGAAAACCGAGAATCCCCTGCGAATCGTCTTTAGCGCGTTCGGCTAAAACGGAATTTGCCGATTTCTTCGCGTGTTGTTTGTCAATATAAATTTTGCCTTCCGCATTTTTGAACGCGTCAAAACCGACTTGCCGCAAAGTCATCAAACCGACGGCTGTAATCCCGATCAAAAGGGAAATATCGTTTTTGGAATTGTTTGCGGTGGTTTTGGCAATTTCCTTTATTTCATCAGTTAAATTCGCGTTTTCACCGTTAAAAGATTCAGCGCGTTTTTCAATCGCGTCTTTCGTTTCCTTCCAAAAACGATGTCCGTAAAGAAATTTGTGCGACGAATCAATTTGATTTTTCAAATCCCAATCGCCCTGCATCACAAATTTTTGCAGTGCTTTGTCTTTGTCTTCGGCATTTTGCAAATAGTTATGTAAAGCCAAAGGATAAAAGCGAAACCAAATTTGTGTCGCCGTGCGGTCAACTTCGCCAATCGCGGGAAGCAGTTCGTTCAGCGATTTTAACCAATCGCTTTCACTAAATGTTTTAAGAAAATCTTCAAATTTGTTGTTCATATTATTTGTCTTTATAAAGTAGTTTTTGTAGCGCGAACGGACGAATCCAATGCGAAAAATGCAAACAAAAAACATAACAATAATTTTCTTGCAATACAAATTCATTAAGAGTAAAATCCGTTTGAACTCTAACTTAACACACACAAATCACAAGCGAGGATGATTGAAATGGATGGAAGAATATTTCTCTTTAAAGAACAGTTGCTCAATAATTTTCAACAACAATGGACAATCGAAAAAATGGCGGAAACGGTTGGATTATCCGTTCCGCACTTTCAGAAAATCTTCAAAACAAATGTCGGAACACCACCGATGACATTTTTGCAAAACGTGCGTTTGGACAAATCACGAGAACTTTTGGAGACTACTTTCAAAAATATATCTGAAATTCGATTTGAGACCAGAATGCCGAATGACAGTCATTTTACCCGCGATTTTAAGAAAAAATTTGGTGTATCGCCGACCGCATATCGCAAACAGCACTGGGAAATAGTTCAAGTCAACATAGATAATGACAAAAAATGATCTAATTCGCCAAAAAAAAACGGTTTTTGCCAATAATTAATTGTTGATTTTTGAAAATTTGCGGTGATATTTGAATCTGTAAATTCTTTACAAATTAAATTCAATAGTAATTACTTAAATAAAAAAGATGACAAAAACCGTCTTTAAAAATTATTTAGAAATAATAACTAACACCGCTGTTGTAATCGTTATTCTGGTGTTAGCAGGTGTGTTTGGCTGGAAATGGATTTATCCAACAAAAAATAAAATGTCTAATCCTTTCATCAAAGGCAATTTGTTCAGTCAATTAAAAGATTTAAACGAAGAAAGCTACAAAAAAACTTTAGTACTAGCTTTAAATACAAATTGTAATTTTTGCGTTCAAAGTTTGCCATTTTACAAAAACCTCGCCGAATCAAATAGTCAGAACAAAAATTTGCAGATAGTAGCACTATTTCCTCAATCGCAAGATGAAGTTAGGAAGTTTCTAGGCGAAAATAATCTTAATATTAAATCCATTTCTAATGTGGATTATGGAACACTGAAAGTTCCTGTAACTCCTACAATTATATTAATTGACAGTAATCGTGAGATACTTGAATCTTGATTAGGTAAGCAATCGCCTGAGAGCGAAAAAGAGATTGCAAAATTACTTCTTGAAGATGTTGAAAACCCACAGGCTGAATCAAAATCGAATGAGTCTGGAAATTTGACAAAAATTCTTGACGAAAACAGTCCTATTCTTACTTTATCACCTGACGAACAAGAATACGGAAATCATCCAAGTTTTATTGATTATGTTAGTTCCGACAACGACGGAGATATTTTTTTTACAGCTTTTAATTCAATTTACAGATATTCTAAGGAAGGGACATTGCTTCAAAAAAATAAATTTCCCGTAGAGTCATTTGGATATTTCTATGTGAATTCATCAGGACAAATATATTTCCCATCAAAGAAAGGAATTGTTGAATATTCGAAAAACTTTGAATTTGTTCAAAGCATCAATATAGAAAAATTATCCTCAGATCAATTTCAAATTTTGAAAATAGAATCTGACAAAACGAATGAAAATTTATTTATTCAAGTATATTCTCAAGCACCGCTAAGCCAAATTCTTTATAAATTAAATCTGAAAAATAAAAACTTAACTGAATTGTTTGTTCTCCAAAATCCAGTAAAATTTAGTCCAACTTACAGTCCGGGAGCTTTTGATTTCGCTGTCGGTCAAAAATATCTCTACGTTTCCGACATTCACGAGTATAAAATTTACGTTTATGATTTAGAGAATAATCAAATTGTAAAAGTATTTAATAAAAATTTTCAAAAGCAAAATATTGCTGCTGAAGATGGGAAACTGATTTTACGAAACATGACAATCGGCGGTATAGGTAAGGCCGATACTTTAATAACATATCCGCCCATTTTACACATCAATTATACAAATTCGGGAAAAATAATCGTCTGTACTAGTCAAAGAAACTCAGATTTACGACAAATACTTCATATATATGATGAAGAGCTAAATTATTTAGGAACTGACCAAGAATACATACATCCAGAATTAAACACATATAATTTTATAAACGGAAAGGTATATGTTCCTGATTACGGTTTTGGGAAACAAATTGAAACCAATTCTATTTCCCCAATGGAAATTCCAAATCGCCCTTATTCTATAAAGGTTTATAAAGAATCTTTGTATTAATGTAGGAAATAAAAAACAGAAGGAGTAAAAAGTATGAAAAAAATACTGATGTTGATAAAGATAAGTTTTCCTGTTGTTAGTTTCTTCGTTATGACCGTTAATTTTCAAGTTTTAGCTATTGATGAGTTTGAAACTGAGAATGGCTGCAATACATCATCAAGTTGTTCCTATTTTCCGGGGCGAGGTTGTTGGTGTAGCGACTTGAATAATTGTAATGGTTGCTATTTAGATAGCGGAGACGGTGGACTAGGAAATTGTGGCACTTGTTACAAAAGATGATAGACGTAATATTAGGAGGAGCAAATGAAAAGAATATTAGGATTATTAAAAATTGGTTTTCTTGTAGCTAGTCTGTTTCTTATAAGTAATAACTTGCAAGTTTCAGCTATTGATGAATTTGAAATAGAGAATGGTTGTGATACATCTACTGCTTGCAGTAAATCTTTCACTGGGTATTGCACTTGTGGTGATTCTGTTAATTGTTCAGGGTGTTTCATAGAAAATGGTAATAATGATTGTGGAACCTGCATAAAACGACGGTGATAAATTTTGCTTAATGCGTAAAACACGAGGTTTTTCATAATCATCAGTATGTAACTTATTATATTGTTTAAGACCTCGTATTACTTTTTTGCAGAAAAGTTTCGGGAGGGAGGACATGTTTTACTCAAAAAAAAATATTTTGATACTTTTGTTCGGCTTGTTTCTTGGAAATTTTATTTTCGCTCAGTCAAATATAAAAACAAAAAATAATAAAGACACTAACAAAGAAAAGAACGATATTTCGCAAAAAGAAATAATAAAAAAACAGACTATTGAGTCTTTACATTATGTTCTTGATGATGCGGCTCGAATTCCGAGTTTCAAATACAGAACTTTGATAGCGTCAAAAACCGCAGATGTTTTGTGGAATTACGAGCCGGAATGGACACAACTAAGATTAACACAAATAATACAAAATTTATTACAAGAATATGAAAGTTTATTATCTGACAACAAAGAAAAGGTAAAACAACGACAAATAGCGGAAGCAGTTAGGATACTTCTCAAATCACTCGCTCAAAGAAATGTTGCATCTGCAAGTAAACTTCAAAAGAATTTTTTGGAAATTAAAGAAAAATATCTAAATAAAAATAAAGAAGAAAATCTAAATCTCGATGATAGTTTGGATTTAGCCTCTTCAGGACTTGATAAGGATACCGCTCAATCGGCTGCTCTTGTGGCTAAAGTAATTCAGTTTGGAATTTCTTCGTCTTTTCCAAAGTATTTATTTGAGTTGAAGGCGAAAAATCCTGCCGTAGCAGAAAATTTATATCGAAAAGCCTTGTTTCATATGGTGCAGGGTAATACTTATACGTTTGAACACGCTATATTACTAGCGTCGTTTGCTTTTAATGAGCCGGTAATGCTGATTCCAGTAATTCAAACTTCATCGGGCGAATTAAAGTCCGGCGTTTTCACTTCCGTTCTGAATCCGCCTGATGATTCTCCCAATAATGAAATAATTCAAGCATATCTAGGCGCAGTATTGCCTTTTGTAAATAATAAAATTCAATCAGAACCTACACAGATTTCTGAGGCAGGAAACCTTGCGGCGGCATATTTTTTAATTAAAAAATCTGAAAAATATTCAGAACTTTATCAAATAAATAACCGTGAAGTTTTTAACCGAACTGATGAAATTGTTAAAGCACAATTACTAAGTCTGGGTATCAAATCTCAAACATTGGAAGAAATTGCGGGCTATGCCGAGAGATCTGCTTTAAAGAGTGATGTATTCAAATTTGCCACCGGACAAGAACTAATTGATAAGGCGGAAACGGCAGGAAGCGACAAAGAGAAACAAGCGTTGCTCGTCAGAGGTATTGTTAGGTTAATTGACGAAAAGAAGTTTGACGAGGCAGAGAGTTTAATTATAAAAGTTGATGATTCGGAAATGGAAGGTAAACTAAATTCTTTCAGTAATACTCAGGCTTCACTTGCTCTCATTGATTCAAAACAGTTTGCTCAAGCCGCACAGAAAATAAATAAAATAGAAGATGTTGAGATAAAATCTTTTCTGTTTTTAAAGATATGCGAAGTATTGGTAAAAGATAAGAAAAATTTTGAGGCATCTACAAACTATTTAAGAGAGGCGCAAAAAAATATTAACTTGGTTGACAGCCTAAAAGTAAAAGCCAAAGGTTTATTCGCTGTTGCTAATATTATGTTTCTGCTTAAACAAGCAGAAGCAATCAGCATTCTACAAGATGCAATCAAGACGGTTAATAAAAGTGAAGATTTTGAAGAAAGTAATTTGCAGATCAAGAATCAGATTCCCGGAACTGGCAATTTTTATAGTTATTCCTTAAATCAAGGCTTTGAAGATTGTTCTATCAATGCTGCACGGTTTGATATAGCGAATACTCAACTTGCCGCCGAGCAATTTCAGAAAAGAGAAATAGGTTTGCTTGCAAAAATAATTATAGCAAAGGCAATTTTAGAGAAATAAAATTGAAACTTTTGATGGATAAAAGCGTGGAGGAAATTAGAATATTAACCATTGAGAGGTGTTGTAAATGTTTTGTTTCAAATGTAGTTAAGAACTCGAAGTATCAGAAGGATATTGTTCACATTGTGGACTAAATGTTAAAGAAATATTGAGTTTGTATTTCTGTTCGGATAAAAATGGAAATTCAAAAAGTGCTATACCAAGCGAAGAAAAATTCAATCAGATTTTTGTGAATCTTGGAATGTTGGCAGTAATTGTCGGAGTCATTTCTTCAACTTGGCTAGTATCACTTTTGCCTACAATAAATTTAATTTTTTTAATATTAATTATTCTATCTACTTTTGTTTTTACTTTGTTTTGTCCTTCCTCCGTTCTGCTAAAATGCATCGGACTTTTTACGGATGAAAAGGCAAAAAAACTATCTGATGTTCGGAAAAGTCTTAATGCGGGTGCTTCTGTTATGTTAATTTCTACCATTTGTGCAATTCTTTTTGCGGGAACAATGGGCGGAAAGAATAAATTTTTCACTTGGCGGGGTCCTGCCGAAGAAGTTTTGTCTTTTTTTCTGTGTTTTGTTACATTAATAATTTTCAATTCACTTTTTACCACAAAGATTTTTAATTATCTTAATAGTGCCGTTGAACTTAAACAAGAAAAAGAGATTATAGACCAACTGAACATTTCCACTCCCAGATCACTATTCGGCGACGCAAATTCGCCGGACACAATTTATACATCTCAAATGAATTTCTCAAATCAATCAGATTTATTCAACATAACTGTTAAAAAGTAACTTCAATTTTAAAAATAAATTCACGCCCTTACTTGACAATAAATTTCTTATTTTGTATAGTCTGAAGTTTCGGGCATTTCGTCTGACGCAAACTGTAGAGTTTGCTTGAAAGCGTAAAGCATTTGAAAAATCAAATGCGGAACACTTATTGTGGCGTAAAACTAAACGACGCGGGTTTTCATAAGAGAATGCGCTCCAGCGTTTAGGGGAATAAATATGCAAAATAAATTTTATTTTGCTATCCTAATAGAAACAATCAACCACGCCACAGAAAAGTTTTGAACGAAAATCAAAAACGCGCTTTTGTAAAAACGATAGATTTTCAAAGTTAAGTTTTATTATTTTAGTGAAATAGCCGCTTGCGCTAACTGCCGAATTTGATTCGGTTAGAGGCAGGTCAGAGGTTGTTGTCGTTTATAGTTAAGGAAAAACATAGGTTTTTTTAGATTTGTAAAAGGAATTAAAGAATGCCGACTATTAATCAACTTGTTCGCAAAGGGCGCAAAGCCGTTAAATATAAAACCGCCAGTCCGGCACTGCAAAGCAGCCCGCAAAAACGCGGAGTCTGCACGCGCGTTTACACGCAGACACCGAAAAAACCGAACTCGGCTCTGCGTAAAGTAGCGCGTGTTCGTCTGACTAACGGAATCGAAGTGACAACTTATATTCCGGGCATCGGACATAATTTGCAGGAACACTCAATCGTGATGATTCGCGGCGGTCGCGTCAAAGATTTGCCGGGTGTTCGTTACCACGTTATTCGCGGAACGCTCGATTCGTCGGGAGTTGCTAACAGAAACCAGTCGCGTTCAAAATACGGCGCGAAACGTCCGAAGGGCGCGAATCCGAAAGGCGGCGCGAAGAAGTAAAAAGTATAAAGGCTGAAGGATATAAGGTTAAGAAATCTTGTTCTGACGCTTTATAATTTTATAATATTGATTAACGAACTAAATTTAGACCGGCGAAGCATAAAGGATTAATAAAAGACTAATTTATCCATTATCCTTTCAGCCTTTAAGAATTATGCCAAGAAGAAGAGTTGCCGCAAAAAGAGATATACTGCCGGACCCGATTTACAACAGCGTGATGGTCACAAAATTCATCAACGGCGTGATGCTGGCGGGAAAGAAATCGGTCGCTGAAAAAGCATTTTACAGCGCGATGGAAAAAATCGCCGAAAAAACGGGCGAAGAACCGCTAAAAGTTTTCAAACGCGCGATTGACAGCGTAGCACCGACTTTGGAAGTTAAATCACGTCGCATCGGCGGCGCGACTTATCAAGTTCCGCTGGAAGTTACACGCGACCGCCGCAATACCTTAGCGATCAGATGGATCGTCAGCTACGCGCGGAGCCGAAACGAAAAAACGATGACCGATAAACTGGTCGGCGAAATTCTGGACGCGTCAAACAACCGCAGCGGCTCGGTCAAGAAAAAGGACGAAGTTCACCGTATGGCGGATGCGAATAAGGCTTTCGCACATTATCGCTTTTAAGAACCCAATCGCTAGTAAAGAACCGGCGATTTACGATTAACGATTTACACAAAGAGATGGCAAAGATAGGTTTAGAAAAATTTAGAAACATCGGCATTATGGCGCATATTGACGCGGGTAAAACCACGACGACCGAGCGCATACTTTTTTACACGGGTGTTTCGCACAAAATCGGCGAAGTTCACGAAGGAACGGCGACGATGGATTGGATGGAACAGGAACAAGAGCGCGGAATTACGATTACTTCCGCCGCCACGACCTGTTTCTGGACGCGCAATAATCAGGAATACCGCATTAATATTATTGACACGCCCGGTCACGTTGATTTTACGATGGAAGTCGAACGCAGTTTGCGCGTTCTTGACGGTGCGGTTGCCGTATTTGACGGCGTTGCCGGTGTCGAACCGCAATCTGAAACGGTCTGGCGGCAGGCTGACAAATACAAAGTTCCGCGCATCTGTTTTATCAATAAGTTAGACCGCGCCGGTGCTTCGTTTGAGCGTTCGTTTGAATCAATCAAAATTCGCTTGGGCGCGAACGCGGTTGCCATTCAGATTCCGATTGGTCTGGAAGATCAATTAAAAGGTGTCGTTGATTTGATTCAGATGAAAGGTCTGATCTGGAATGATGAAACCAAAGGCGCGGAATATGAAGTTACTGAAATTCCGGCAGATTTGGTCGGTGCGGCGCAGGAAGCCCGCGAAAAATTGGTCGAAGCCGTTTCCAGCATTGACGACGATTTGATGGAAAAATACCTGGAAGGCGAGGAAATCAGCGGAGACGAAATTCGCCAAGCTCTTCGTAAAGGGACGCTGGCGATGAAAATTGTTCCGGTCGTGACCGGCTCGGCTTTCAAAAATAAAGGTGTCCAGACGTTGCTTGACGCAGTGGTTGATTATTTGCCGAGTCCGTTGGATGTTCCGGCGATTGAAGGCGTTAATCCACGCACCGAGGAAGTTGAAGAGCGTCCCGCCGATGTGAATGCGCCGTTTTCCGGTTTGGTTTTCAAACTGATGGCGGACAAACATCTCGGACAGCTCGCTTTTGTCAGAATATATTCGGGAACGGTCAGCTCCGGTTCTTACGTTTTCAACACGATTAAAGGCAATAAAGAGCGCGTCGGACGATTGATGCTGATGCACGCCAATAAGCGCGAAGATGTTGATACCGCTTCGGCTGGCGAAATCGTCGCCATCGGCGGAATGAAAAACGTGACAACGGGCGAAACGATTTCTGATGAGAATAAACAAATTATTCTCGAATCAATGGAATTTCCCGATCCGGTTGTGCGCGTCGCGGTCGAGCCGAAAACTCGTCAGGATCAAGACAAGATGGGTATCGCCTTAAATCGTCTGGCACAGGAAGACCCGAGTTTTCAAGTTTCAACCGATCACGAAACAGGGCAGACGATCATCGCCGGAATGGGCGAACTGCACCTTGAAATTATTGTTGACCGAATGAAGCGCGAATTTGGTGTCGAAGCCAATGTCGGTAAGCCCCAGGTCGCATATCGTGAAACAATCACGATTCCCGCACCCGGCAAAGAGATATTCAAGAAACAATCCGGTGGTCGCGGTCAATTCGCACACGTTGAACTCCAGATCGAACCGGCACCCGGAGAAGGTTTTGTCTTTGAAGATAAAATTACCGGCGGCTCGATTCCGCGGCAGTTTATCAAACCGACGATGGAAGGAATCAAAGATGCATTGCAGCGCGGATTCCTTGCCGGTTACGAATTAGTTGATATTAAAGCCACACTCAATTTCGGTTCGTTTCACGAAGTTGACTCGGACGAGCGTTCATTTCACATTGCCGGAAGTCTGGCCTTTCAAGATGCAGTCAGAAAAGCGAAACCGGTTTTACTTGAACCGATTATGAAAGTCGAAGTCGTTACGCCGGAAGAATATATGGGCGCGGTCAACGGCGATTTGAATCGCCGCCGCGGGCAAATTGAAAAAATGGAACCGCGTTTGGGAAATGTGCAGGTCGTGACGGCTTACGTTCCGCTGTCGGATATGTTTGGCTACGTCACGGATTTAAGAAGCGCGACGCAGGGACGCGCGACATCAACAATGCACTTTGAACGGTACGATCAGGCACCGAAAAACGTTGCTGAAGAAGTTATTGCAAAAGTTAAAGGAGCAAGCAGCTAGAAATTGATTTTTAGAGTTGGAGAAAAGATATGAGTAAAGAGAAATTTGATAGAAGCAAACCGCACGTCAATATTGGAACCATCGGACACGTGGATCACGGCAAGACGACTTTGACGGCGGCGATCACGAAAGTGATGAGCAAGAATAATCCGAAGATGGTTTTTCGTGATTTCGCTTCGATTGACAATGCGCCGGAAGAGAGAGCCAGAGGAATTACGATTGCCACCGCGCACGTCGAGTATGAAACGCCGAACCGTCATTACGCGCACGTGGATTGTCCGGGACACGCCGATTACGTCAAGAATATGATTACGGGCGCGGCGCAGATGGACGGAGCGATTTTAGTAGTCGCCGCCACGGATGGTCCGATGCCGCAGACGAGAGAACATATTCTCTTGGCGCGCCAGGTGGGTGTGCCTTCGATGGTCGTCTTTATGAACAAAGTGGACGCGGTGGACGACGAAGAATTGCTGGAGTTGGTGGAACTAGAAATCAGAGAGCTTTTATCATCGTATGAGTTTCCGGGCGACGACATTCCGATAGTGCAGGGATCGGCGTTAGGGGCGTTAAACGGCGAAGAGAAGTGGGAAGCGAAAGTGGACGAGCTGATGCAGGCGGTGGACGATTACATTCCAACCCCGGCGCGCGACACGGACAAGCCGTTTTTGATGCCGGTCGAGGACATCTTCACGATTCAGGGACGCGGCACGGTTGCCACCGGGAGAATCGAGCGCGGGATTGTCAACGTCAATGAGACGGTGGAGATCATCGGCATCAGAGACACGCGCAACACGGTCGTCACCGGAGTCGAGATGTTCAAGAAGCTGCTGGACAAGGGAATGGCGGGCGATAACGTCGGGCTGCTTTTGCGAGGCGTAGAAAGAAAAGAGATCGAGCGGGGACAGGTGATCGCCAAACCGGGTTCGATCACGCCGCACACGAAGTTCAAGGCGGAAGCCTACGTGTTGACGAAAGAGGAAGGCGGACGGCACACGCCGTTTTTCACGGGTTATCGTCCGCAGTTTTACTTTCGCACCACTGATGTGACGGGAGTGGCGCATTTGCCGGCGGGAGTGGAGATGGTGATGCCGGGGGACAACATCCAGATGGAGATCGAATTGATTGCGCCGATAGCGATGGAGAAAGGACTGCGCTTTGCGATCAGAGAAGGCGGGCGAACGGTCGGAGCGGGAACCGTTAGCGAAATTGTTGAATAAAAATAAATATTATGCTGAATGAAAAAATACGCATTAAGCTCAAAGCCTACGATCATCGGGTTTTAGATCAATCAACGGTGGAAATTGTCGAAACAGCGAAACGCACGGGAGCAACGATTGCAGGTCCGATCCCGCTTCCGACGGTTAAAAATAAGTGGACGGTTTTGCGCTCACCACACGTTGATAAAAAATCGCGCGAGCAATTTGAAATCAGAACCCATAAGCGGTTGATGGACATTCTTGACCCGACGGCGGAAACGGTTGATGCCTTGATGAAGTTGGATTTGCCTGCCGGTGTTGATGTTGAAATAAAAGCATTCGGCAAAAACTAGGTGTTAGTTCATTATTTTTGTCCTCAATCCGTGAGTTGTAAATTTGAATAACTAACTTTAAATACAAAGGATGCAGGACAGACGATAAAGGACAAAGGACTAAAAGATATGATAAGCGGAATTATCGGTAGAAAAGTTGGAATGACACAAATTTTCGCGGCGGACGGTACGGTAACACCCGTAACTGTCATCAAAGCTGGACCTTGTGTGGTAGTTCAAACTAAAACAGCGGCAGGAAGAGACGGTTACAATGCTGTTCAACTCGGATTTGTTGAAGATAAACCGATCAAATTGAAAAATGTTTCCAAGCCGATGCAGGGACACTTCGAGAAAACCGGCGGCGGATTGCCTCCGACAAGAATATTGAAGGAAATCAGGCTGACTGAAGAACCTGATGCCAATGTCGGGGATCAGGTTAAAGCGGATGTGTTCGCTGACGGCGATCTGATCGAAGTCGTTGGAAAATCCAAAGGGCGCGGTTTTGCCGGAACCATCAAGCGGCATAATTTCAGCCGCGGTCCGATGTCGCACGGTTCGATGAATGTGCGCGCTCCCGGCTCGATTGGGCAGTCGGCGTATCCGTCGAGAGTCATCAAAGGCACCAAATCGTCAGGACATATGGGAAACGCGCGAGTTACCGTGAGAGGTTTAACGGTGGCGAAAGTTGACGCGGAAAACAATTTATTAATGGTAAAAGGCGCGGTGCCGGGACCGAACGGAAGTTTGGTCGTAGTCAAAAAATCTGTAAAACAAAAATAGTCTGGAGAGTCTAGAGAGTTGTGTAAATTCGTGAGAATCGAAATTGACTCGTCACAAGATTGAAAGACGCAAACGGAGTAAAAATTATGCCTACCGCAAAGGTTCGCAATTTAGAAAATAAAGAAGTCGGCGATGTCGAATTATCCGATGCCGTATTTGGTGTCGAGTTGAACGAACCGCTGATTCACGCGGCGGTCAGAAATTATCTGGCTAATCGCCGGCAGGGAACTTCCGCCACGAAAACGCGCGGAGATGTTTCGGGTTCGGGCAGAAAACTGTGGAAGCAGAAAGGAACGGGACGCGCCCGCATCGCATCGCTTCGGTCGCCTCTTTGGAAGGGCGGCGGAAACGTTCACGGACCGCAGCCGCGCGACTGGTCTTATAAAATGCCGAAAAAAATGCGGCGCGGCGCGCTTCGGTCGGCTTTATCGGAGAGACTTCGTGAAGGTAATTTGATCGTAATTGACGATTTTAGTATCGAAAATCCGAAAACTAAAGCATTCGTTAATATATTATCCACGCTGGAACTGGCTGATAAAAAGAAACAGACTAAAACACTGATTGTTGATTCGTTGGAAAACCAAAATTTGATTTTAGCTTCTCGCAATGTCAAAAAAACGAAAATCACTAACGGGTATGGCTTGAATATTTACGACTTGATTTATCACGAAAAACTTTTGATTTCCAAATCCGGTTTGGATGAGTTGAATCATCTGCTGGATCCGCAGCGTGAGAAAAGCGGATATAAATCTGAAGCTGCTGTCGGAAATCAAGAAAATGAGGAGGCGGCGGAATAATGACAGGATTAGGAGTTTGGGACGTTTTGAAGTCGCCATTGGTTACTGAAAAAAGTGTTTTATTAAAAGAAGCGACCAGCGAAGACGAAAATATCGGACAGGTTTTGACCTTTCGCGTCGCGCGAAATGCGGGCAAAGAAGATATTAAAAAGGCAGTTGAAGAAATTTTTAACGTAAAAGTTTCCAAAGTTCGCACTGTTCAATACGAAGGCAAAATGAAGCGGCGAGGAAGACAGCAAGGTCGCCGCGCTTCGTGGAAAAAAGCGTATATCACGCTTAAAAAAGGCGAACCGCAAATTGATTACGCGGAAGCGATTTAATTGATTGTCGGCTACGCATCATCAAGCAAGAGATGATCGGTAGCTGATAAATAAAATAAAAAAATGGGAATTAAAAGATTAAAACCGACATCCCCGGCACGCAGGTATCAAACATATCTGACGCGAGATGAATTGACTCCGGGCGCGAAACCTGAAAAATCTCTGTTGGAGGCGAAAACGCGAATTTCAGGACGCAACAACGACGGGCGTATTACTGTCCGGCGGCGCGGCGGCGGTCACAAACGATTTTATCGTATTATTGATTTTAAGCGCAACAAAATTGGCATTCCCGGTAAGGTTTCGCAGCTTGAATACGATCCCAATCGGTCGGCGCACATCGCTTTGATAACTTATCTCGATGGCGAAAAACGATATATTCTGGCACCGGTCGGTTTAAAAGTCGGCTCAACAATTATGAGCGGGGCAGAAGCGGATATTTTGCCGGGAAATACGCTGCCGATTAAGAATATTCCGCTCGGAACGCAGGTTCATAATATCGAAATGCGTCCTGGTAAAGGCGGGCAGCTTGCGCGTTCAGCCGGTGTTTTCGCACAACTTGTGGCTAAGGAAGGCGACTACGCGCAGCTCAGAATGCCTTCGGGTGAAGTTCGCCGCATTCCGGTGGTTTGCACGGCAACCGTCGGACAGGTCGGAAACGTCGAACACGAGAACGTCAGTTTAGGCAAGGCGGGAAGATCGCGTTGGATGGGTCGCCGTCCGAAAGTGCGCGGTGTTGTAATGAATCCGGTTGACCATCCGCACGGCGGCGGCGAGGGCAAAACTTCCGGCGGTCGTCATCCGGTTACGCCCTGGGGAGTTCCGACGCGCGGGTATAAAACGCGCCGAAACAAGCGTACACAGAATATGATCGTACGCGACAGAAGGAAGAAATAGTTAAATTTTAGATTTTAGATTTTAGATTTTAGATCGGCTTTAAAATTTGATTCGTCAATTTAAGCGAAATCTCAAAATTTACAATCCAAAATCCGCAATCCAAAATCGAATTATGCCACGTTCACTAAAAAAAGGTCCATTTATTGATTTAAGCGTTCAGAAAGTCCTGAGAAAGATTCAGGAAGGCAGCAGCAAGCCGCAGGCGATTAAAACCTGGTCGCGCCGTTCAACGATTACGCCGGATATGGTCGGTTTAACCTTCGGCGTTCACAACGGCAAGCGTCATATTCCGGTTTATGTAACCGAAAATATGGTGGGACACAAACTCGGTGAGTTTTCACCGACCAGAACATATAAAGGACATCCGGGAACCAAGGCGGAAAAATCCGCCAAGAGAAAGTAAATAATGCTAGACGATTAGTGGTAAATGCTAAATAAAAATACACGCAATTTACCATTGACCATTGACCATTAACCATTAAAATTATGGAAGCGATAGCAAAATTAAGAAATTTGAAAGGCTCGCCGCGTAAGGCTCGTCTCGTAATTGATTTGATTCGCGGGCGCAATGTTTCGCAAGCACTGGCGATTCTCAAATTTACAGATAAAAGAGCCGCTGATCCGATTGAAAAAGTTTTACGCTCGGCGATTGCCAATGCGACGTATTCGGCGGAAAAACAAAATATTGCGATTGACCCGGATGATCTGTTCGTAAAAACCTGTTTCGTTGATATGGGACCGCATAAAAACAGAAGTCGTATGCGCCCCGCGCCGCAAGGACGCGCTTTCCGTGAACACCGTCATTATTGTCACATTACGGTTTTAGTTTCCAGTGATAAACCGGAAACGACGGAAATTGAGAAATCGAGAAAGAAAGGCAAAAAACTACTTGCCAAAGAAGCGGGAAATATACCGAGCAAATCAATTAAAGCCGAAGTTTTAAAGGAAGAGAAGATAATTCCAACCATTCCGGCAACGGATATTGCTGAAAACACGGAAGAATTAACGACGGCAGAACCGAATATCGAGGAAAATATTGATTCGACACCGCCGGTGGAAAGCGTAACGCCGGAACCGACGGCGGAAGAACCGAACGAAATGCCGATTGATAATTTACCATTGGCGGCGCAGACTGACGAGCAGAAAACCGGCACACAAATGGCGGCGGACGCGGAAGTTGACAGAAACGAGGAACTGGAAAAACAGTAAAAATATATTTTAGACTGACATTTGCCGATTGCGGATTAAAGTAGAACAGAAAATTCCAATCTCAAATTAAATCGAAAATATTAAAAATCTAAAATAAGATTATGGGACAAAAAGTTCATCCATATGGCTTTCGAGTCGGATACAACAAAGATTGGCATTCACACTGGTACTCTAAACACGAATTCGCTTCGTTTCTAGCAGAAGATTTAGAGCTGAAACGTGATTTGAAAAAACGTTTTATGGGCGCGGGCGTTTCGCACATTGACATTGAACGCGCCGCCAACCGTTTGAAAATCATTATTTATACGGCGCGACCGGGAATTATCATCGGACGCAAAGGATCGGAGATTGAAAAACTCAAAGAAGATTTATCGCGGAAAACCGGACGCGAAACGATAATTTCGATACAGGAGATTCGTCAGCCAGAATTGAACGCGCAGCTTCAGGCTGAAAAAATCGCCCAGCAGCTTGAAAAACGTATCGCTTTTCGCCGCGCGATGAAAAAAACGATTGAAGAATCACAGCGTTTCGGCGCGGAAGGCATCAAGGTAATGATCGCCGGACGTTTAAACGGCGCGGAAATCGCGCGCACTGAATGGTCACTGGTGGGTCGCTTGCCGTTGCACACTCTGCGAGCTGATATTGATTACGGATTTGCGACAGCACTGACCACTTTTGGGATTATCGGAGTAAAAGTGTGGATTTATCGCGGTGAAATTCTCGACCCGAACGCTTCGATGGCGCGCGGGACGACCACTGATCCGATGAAGGAAGTCAAAGTGGACAGAAACGCCCGACGCGGAGACGGTCGCCGTCCGCCGCGCGGACGCGATAGAAATGAAGGCGGTCGCAATGACCGAAACGACAGAAGATAAGAAGGTTTTGATTTTTTGCGAGAAGTATCGCGCCGCGATTTTACGCCGGTCGCCGATTGTGAAACCGCAAAGAGCCAACAGCAAAGGATAAATAATTATGTTAATGCCGAAAAAGGTCAAGCACCGTAAAGTAATGAAAGGTCGCAACAGAGGCAATGCCTCACGCGGCGACAAGTTGAATTTCGGTGATTTCGGACTTAAAACTTTAGAAGCGGCGTGGATCACCGACCGCCAGATTGAAGCGGCGCGTATTGCGATGACTCGTCATATTAAACGCGGCGGAAAGGTGTGGATTCGGATGTTTCCCGACAAACCGGTGACTAAAAAACCGGCGGAAACTCGTATGGGAAAAGGGAAAGGCGCGCCTGATCATTGGGTAGCGGTCATCAGACCGGGAAGAATTTTATACGAAATTCAAGGTGTTGACGAACAGTTGGCAAGAGAAGCGATGCAGCTTGCAGCGCAGAAACTTCCGATCAAAACTAAATTTGTCACCCGCGCTGATTTGGAAGGAGGAATCGTTTAATGAAACGGAAAGAAATAATGAGCCAATTGCGCGAAATGGATTTAGATGAATTGCGCGAACAATCAGACAGTTTGAAGGAATCACTCTTCCGCCTGAAATTTAAAAAATCCCTCGGAGTCGGAGATTCGGTGAACGATATTCGACGCGAAAGAAAAACTTTAGCGCGTGTTCATACATTGATAACGCAGAAAGAAGCGCAGAGCAAGGCACAAGCAAAATAGGTTGAGATAAGAATTATGCCAAACAATAATAACGAGGAAACAAATGTCTCTGTCAACGAAACGGAAGCAACTGAAAACTTGGTTCCTGAATCGAACTCGGTCGCGGAAAAAACCAACGGAACGGAAATCGAAGCGGCGAAGACAGTGAATGAGGAGTCGGCAGCCGCCGAACCATCTATTTTTGAAAGTGTCATTAATACGGTAACAGCAGCGGTTGAAACAGTCGCGGAAACAGTTGTGGATGGTGTTTCAGCAGTAGTTAACGCGGTAATTCCCGATTCGGCTCAACCTGTCGAGGCGCAAAAACACAGTAAGCGAGCCGAAAAAATCGGAATGGTCGCCTCTGATAAAATGACGAAAACAGTGGTTGTTCGGGTTGACCGGGTAGTAAAACATCCAATGTATCGGAAATATATTAAACGCCGTAAAAAATTTATGGCGCACGACGAATTGGGATCAGCAATTGGCGACAAAGTGCGAATCGTGGAAACCAGACCACTCTCTGCCCGCAAGCGTTGGCGCGTCGTAGAAATTATTCAGAAAGCAGAGAGATAGTTGAAGAGATTCTAAGAAAGTTGAAAGAGTAAAAAAACTGCTTCTTTCCAAATTCGCTAGTTCTCCAAATTAGACGGAGTAAAATTATGATTCAAATGCAAACCTCTTTAGCAGTCGCTGATAATTCAGGCGCGAAAAGAGTGGTTATGATTATGCCGATTGGCGGCTCAACCGGAAAAATCGCTCGATTGGGTGATAAAATAAAAGTTACCGTTAAAGAAGCTGCGCCCGACGGAACCGCTAAAAAAGGTAAGGTTTACAATGCCGTAATCGTCAGAACGCGCAAGGAAGTGAGACGTAAAGACGGAACTTATATTCGTTTTGATGAAAACGCCGCCGTGCTGATTAAAGACGATAACACTCCGATTGGAACGCGTGTTTTTGGTCCGGTGGCGCGTGAATTACGTGAAAAGAATTTTATGAAAATCGTCTCGCTCGCGCCGGAAGTTATCTAATATTTAAAGCTAAGGCGAATAGATCAAGAAACAAAGGTGAAAGTCAGCGAAGCAGAGGATTAAAGATAATGAAAACGCAAAAAAAAGGAACCATTAGAAGCAGAATTAAACGCGGCGACCAGGTGGTATTTGTCGCCGGAAGAGAATTCAGCCGATTCGACAGTAACGGCAAACGCGCCCCGTATCGCGGCAAAGTTCTCGCCGTTGATCCGATCAAAGGTAAAGTCAAAGTTGAAGGAGCGATGATTATGAAAAAACATCGCAAACCTGTTCCGCAAATGAATATTGAAGGCGGTATCGTCGAACAGGAAGCCTGGATTGACATTTCCAACATCGCGCACATTGACCCGGAATCGGGAAAACCGACTCGCATCAAATATGAAGACCGCGACGGCAAGAAAGTTCGCGTGGCAAAAAGCGGCAAGTTGATTCCCGAACCGGAAAGAATGGCAAGAACCGCGAAACGAGAAAACGTCAACGAAGAAGAATAAAGGTTTAAGATGCGCGAAATTTGAATTGACAATTTCGTCGCCGAAACAAAGCAATGGCAAGATTAAAAGATAAATATAACAAAGAGATCGCGCCCCAGTTAGCCAAAGAATTTGACATCAAAAATCCGATGGCGATTCCGCATATTGAAAAAGTTATCATCAATATGGGAATGGGCGAAGCGATCAGTAATTCCAAAATTCTGGACACGGCGGTTGAAGAACTAAGAGTAATCACCGGACAAAAACCCGTGATTACTAAAGCGAAAAAATCAATCGCTTCCTTCAAACTGCGACAGGGAATGAATATCGGCACAATGGTCACGCTTCGCGGCGACAGAATGTATGAATTTCTTGATCGTCTGATTTCGGTCGCGCTTCCGCGGGTGCGAGATTTTCGCGGGATTTCGGCGAAAGCGTTTGATGGTCGCGGAAATTACACGCTGGGAATTCGTGAGCAGTTGATTTTCCCGGAAATTGATTTTAATAAAGTTGATAAAACGCGCGGAATGAACATTTCGATTGTGACAACCGCAAAAAATGACGAGCAATCACGCGCGCTTTTAAAAGCTCTCGGAATGCCCTTCAGACAATAATTAAAGATTTCGAATAAACACGGAATCTGAGAGACGGGAATTATATAGTTATGGCAAAGATAAGCAGAGTTGTAAAAAACGAAAAACGCAAAAAAATGGTAATGCAGTATGCCGAGCGTCGGCTGGCATTAAAAAAAACAGTTAATGATCCTGAGTCAACACCTGAACAAGTTGATGAAGCGGTGATTAAACTGCAAAAATTACCGCGCGACGCGAGTCCGATTCGGGTTCGCAATCGTTGTTCACAAACCGGACGTTCACGCGGTTATCTGAGAAAATTCGGCACTTCGCGGATCGCTTTAAGGGAATTGGCTCTGGAAGGACAAATTCCGGGCGTGGTTAAATCAAGCTGGTAAGAAGGCATTAAATTCCGAATTTCGTTTAAATTGAAAATCGGAATCAGGAACAATTATAACGGAGTTAAATAGAAATGACAGATCCAATTGCAGATATGCTGACGCGAGTTCGCAATGCCATCGCCGCCAATCATTCGCGGGTTGATATTCCCGGTTCAAAACTGAAAATGGAAGTCGCGCGCATTTTAAAGGAAGAAGGTTATATTAATAATTTTGTCACGAAAGGCGAAGGCGTAAAATATGTGATTCGCATTTTTCTGCGCTATGATGCCAAAGGGACTTCTTCAATTACGTATTTGTCGAGAGTTTCACGTCCGGGAAGACGCGTCTATGTTGCCGCCACCGGTATTCCGAAAGTTCTCGGCGGCTATGGCGTTAATATCGTATCAACTTCAAAAGGTTTAATGAGCGGCAAGAAAGCCCGCCAGGAAAATGTCGGCGGTGAGATTTTAGCGGAAATTTATTAAGTTTCGAATTCTGATTTCAGTCTGGAATCGGCGAACACAATAGAGGATTAGATTATGTCTCGTGTAGGAAAAAAACCGATTACGATACCTTCCGGGGTTAACGTAACGATTAATAATAACGAATTGGAAGTTAAAGGACCAAAAGGGACTCTGAAAAGTCCGGTTCCTTCCGGCGTGGAGTTCAAAATGGAAGACGGCGCGCTGGTCGCCGAACGCAGCAGCGATGATTTAGCCGCGTTGCACGGTTTAGCGCGCGCCTTAGCGAATAACGCGATTGTCGGGGTAACTGACGGTTTCACAAAAGATATGGATTTGGTCGGAGTCGGATATAAAGCTGAGGTGCAGGGCAAGAAAATTCTTTTCGCGCTCGGTTATTCTCATCCGGTGGAATATGCTTTGCCCGACGGAATTGATGCCAAAACCGAAAGAAAACCGGCGAAAACAAGTATCAATCAGTATCAGTTGACATTGACTTTGAGCGGCATTGATAAACAACTGCTCGGACAGGTTGCGGCGGAACTGAATCGTCTTCGCAAGCCGGATGCTTACAAAGGAAAAGGCGTTCGATATTCTGATAAATTATATAAACTGAAACCCGGCAAAACAGGGAAATAAGAACGTAAATTGAAGATTGTAAACTGCCTAAAGTATCAATACGATCAAAAATTTATTAATTAATTATATGGCAAGCAAAAGTAGAGCAGAGATACGACGCGGAGTTAAGAGCCGCATCCGCAAAAAGGTTCACGGAACAACGGAACGTCCTCGTTTGGCGGTGTTCCGCAGTCTTAATCATATTTACGCCCAGATTATTGATGATGAAAAAGGAGCCACTTTAGCGTCGGCTTCGACGACCGAAAAAGGTTTGGGAATCAAATCAGGCGGTAATGTTAAGGCGGCGGAGACCATCGGTAAAACTATCGCGGAACGCGCCCAATCTGCGGGTATCTCGCAAGTGGTTTTTGATCGCGGCGGATATGTTTATCACGGTCGGGTTAAAGCACTTCTCGACGCGTCGCGGGGAGCCGGTTTGAATAAAAACGAAACTAAATCGCAGGAAGAAACAGAAAGTAATGAAAACGAATAAACAACGAATTTCCCCGAACAGCCTGAACTTAAAAGACCAATTAATTTCCATCAATCGCGTCACGAAGGTTGTTAAAGGCGGTAAAAATATGTCTTTCGCCGCATTAGTGGTGATTGGTGACGAAGCCGGTCACGTCGGTTTCGGCACCGGTAAAGCCAAAGAAGTTCCGAATGCGATTAAAAAAGCCGTCGAATCGGCGAAAAATAATCTGATTCGAGTGCCGCTGATTGACGGAACTCTACCGCATCAAATGATTGGCGAATACGGCGCGGGAAAAGTGATGCTCAAACCGGCAAAAGAAGGAACGGGTGTCATCGCGGGCGGCGCGGTTCGGGCGGTTTTGCAGTCGCTGGGCGTTCACAACGTCAGAACCAAAATTCTCGGCTCGACCAATCCGCATAATGTAATTCGCGCGACATTTAACGGCTTAATGCGAATGAAAGACCCGCTTGAAGTGGCGCGGCTGCGCGGCAAACAGGTTGATGAATTATTATAAATTGTCATTAGTCCTTTGATTTTCGTTTTTTTATCAAATTTAAAAGCAACTTCAGTTTGCTCAACGAAAAATTTTTAACAAAGGACAGAAGGATAAAGGACGAAACAAAATGGCTATCAAAGAAGAAACAACAGAGCAGGGTGGAAAAATCAAAATTCAATACTATAAAAGTATGATTGGTTATTCTAAGAAACAGAAGGCAGTGATAAAAAGTCTGGGTATCACTAAACTCAACCAGGTCGTTGAACGCCCGAACAACCCGTCAATGCGGGGAATTGTCGAAAAAGTTCCGCACCTTTTAAGAATTGTTGAATAAAAACCGTCAATCGTGAATCGTGAATTGCCGATAGATTTTTTGTCTTTTGTTCATTATCCTATAATATTGAACAAAAAAATCTAAAGTGTGAATTACAATTCACGATTAACTATTTACAGAGGATAATAAAATGGCATTAGCATTAAATAATTTAAGCCCGGCTCCCGGCTCAACGCATAAAAAGAAAAGGGTTGGGCGCGGACCCGGATCAGGATTAGGTAAAACCGCCGGTAAAGGACACAAAGGACAGAAATCGCGGTCGGGCTACAGCCGAAAAATTGGATTTGAAGGCGGACAAATGCCGCTTCAACGCCGCTTGCCAAAGCGTGGATTTACTAATATCTTTAAGAAAAAGTGGATCGAAATCAGTCTGGAAAAGTTGGAACAAAACTTTGGCGCGAATGAAGAAATCACGCCGGAAGTTTTACACGAGCGCGGTTTAATCAAAAAAGCGAAACACGATCTGGTGATTTTGGGCAGTGGTGAAATATCGAAAGCGTTAAAAATTTCAGCTCATCGCTTTACCAAATCCGCCAAGGAAAAAATTGAGAAAGTGGGCGGAACGGTAACAGAAATTGTTAGAAATCCGGCTGTTCAAACTGCTGAATAATCAAATCTGAAAATTAAAACCTTCAAAGAGGAAAAGTATGGAAAAGTTTTTTGCCGCCGTCCAAAATATGTTTAAAGTTCCTGAGCTGAGAAGACGTATTTTCTTTACGCTCGTACTTTTAGCTGTTTACCGATTAGGAGCGCATATCACCGCACCCGGCATTGACAAAATTAAACTCGAACGGGTTTGGTCGGAAGTTGCCGGAACTCTGCTCGGTGTTTTGGATTTGTTTTCAGGCGGAAATTTTCGCACCATCTCGGTTTTCGCGCTTGGCGTAACGCCATACATTACTGCTTCGATTATCTTGCAGTTGATGCCGGTTCTTTCGCCGGCATTCAAGAGAATTCAAGAAGAAGGTGAAGTGGGACGACAAAAAATCAATCAGTGGACGCGGTATTTAACAGTTGTTTTATGCGCCGTGCAAACCTTCTTTGTCGCTACTTGGCTGAAATCAAACGCTATTATTCCGAATACCTGGACAGCGACCATAATGATTGTCATTACGCTCACCACCGGAACGATTTTCGTGATGTGGCTCGGTGAACAGATTACCGAGCGCGGAGTCGGAAACGGAATATCGCTGCTCATTTTCGCGGGGATTGTCATCGGGCTGCCGCGCGGAATTACGCAAATTTCCACGCGTGTCAGCGGCGGCGATCCGATGCAGACGCTCGGCGTGATTTTTCTGGTGGTCGTGCTGGTCGCATTGATCGCGTTAATCGTTTATATGGAATCGGCGCGACGAAATATTGCCATCAACTATGCCAATCGGCGGGTCGGCAACCAAACCTATCGCGGTCAGGAAACCAGTTTGCCGCTGAAATTGAATATGGGCGGCGTGATTCCGGTCATTTTCGCTTCATCTGTATTGGCGATGCCGCAGACTATTTTCGCGGCGTTTCCGCCTGATCCAAATAACCCGAATACGGCTTGGGGCAAAATTTACACTTTTTTCCAGCAGTTTCACGGCGGCGATCCATATTATGAATTCGTATTTATTTCATTAATCGTGCTGTTTACGTTTTTCTACATCACAATTATTTTTAATACGGATGATGTGGCGGATAATTTGAGAAAACACGGTGGATTTGTGCCTGGAGTTCGTCCGGGCGCGCCGACCGCCGAGTATTTAAATACGATTTTGACCCGCTTGACCGCTGTCGGCGCGCTTTATCTGGCGTTTGTCGCTTTTGTTCCGCAATTGCTTCTGAGCGGATTCAAAGTCGCGCGACTTCCGTTTATCGGAACGGCTCTTGATAATTTTTTGACCGCGACACCCGGATTAAGTTGGATTCCGACCGGTTTAGGTTATCAATTTTTCTTCGGCGGCACCTCGCTGCTGATTTTGGTCGGAGTCGCAATGGATACGGTCGCGCAAATTGAAGCCCAACTGGTAATGCGTAATTACGAGGGATTTCTAGGCGCAGGTTCGCAGTTAAGAGGAAGAAGAAATTAATTTTCGGGTCAAATTCATAAGTTGTAGTCACTAATGGATAAAATTATTGTTTTAATCGGTGCGCCGGGAGCGGGAAAAGGAACACAGGCGCGTCTTTTGGAAGAAAGGCTCGGAATTTCGCAAATCTCGACCGGAGATATGTTCCGCGAAATGAAAAAATCCGACACCTCGCTCGCCAAAGAAGTTCAAACGATTATGGCGGCTGGAAAACTGATCTCTGACGATTTGACGTATCAAATTGTGAAAGAGCGCACGTCAGCGGAAAAAGGTTCATATATTTTAGACGGCTTCCCGCGCACGGCGGTGCAAGCGGCGATGCTTGAGAATCTAGCTGCCGAACAGAACAAAAAAATTGACGCGATTCAGATTGATGTTCCGTCGGAACAACTCGAAAAGCGAATGACGGGACGGCGCAGTTGTCCGGTTTGCGGTGAAATTTACAATGTTTATTTCAAGCCGCCGACGAGCGACAATATTTGCGACTTTCACCCGGAAAACCAGTTGAATCATCGAGCGGACGATTACGAGGAACAGGTTAAGGTCAGATTGGCGACTTACGAAGAAAATACTAAACCGCTGCTTGATTACTACGAAAAATCCGGGCGGCTGCGAAAAGTTGACGGAACCCAAGACCTGGAATCAATTTATCAGGAATTGGCGAAAATGGTTTAACGTAAAGTGTTTATAGATTCAAAGTTTGGTGGTTTAATTGTCCGTTACAGCCAAATTTTATTAGGAAAGAGAATGATTATCGCCAAATCAAAAAAAGATTTAGACCGGATGCGCGAAGCCGGAGAGTTAGTCGCCGAAGTCCGCGAAACTTTGCGAAAAATGGTTGAACCGGGAATTACAACGCTTGAAATGAACGTGGTGGCTGAAAAAATGATGCGCGAGGCAGGAGCAATTCCGGCATTTATTGGTTATAAACCGCAAGGAATGATTCCTTTTCCGTTTGCAATTTGCGCTTCTCTTAACGAAGCTGTCGTTCACGGATTTTCAAATGAAATTCCATTGAAAGAAGGCGATATTTTATCAATTGATATGGCGGCGATTTACAACGGTTTTGTCGGCGATACGGCGACGACGGTTCCGGTAGGTGAAGTTAGTGACGAACTAAAACAATTAATTCGCGTAACGGAAGAATGTCTGGAACTCGGAATCAAGCAGTGTCGTCCGAACAACAGAGTCGGCGACATCGGCGCGGCGATTCAGCAACACGCGGAAAAGTATAATTACGGAATCGTGCGCGATTACACCGGTCACGGAATCGGACGCGCGATGCACGAAGCACCGCAAATCGCCAATTACGGCAGAGCCGGAACGAAGGAAAAAATTCGCGCCGGCTACACTTTCGCGTTAGAGCCGATGCTAAATCTCGGAACGCACGAAACGAAAACGCTCGCCGATAAGTGGACAGTGATAACTTTAGACGGAAAACCGAGCGCACACGCTGAACACACCGTCGCTGTCACTGAAGACGGACCAGAGATATTAACATTGACTAAAGCGCAAAAATTGCAACTCAAACAAACAAAAACGGAAACCGTATCGGCTTAACTTGAAGAACGCCCAAAAATGGTGTAACATTATTAGTTTGCCAAATCTCGAGGATTCGGCACGGCAATTTATGTCAAAAGAAGAAGCGATTGAAGTAACGGCTACCGTACTTGAAACTCTGCCGAATGCGATGTTTAAAGTGGAGCTGGAAAACAACCAGCACCAGGTTTTAGCGCATATTTCCGGCAAAATGCGGAAAAATTTTATTCGCATCCTGCCGGGCGACAGAGTTTTGGTCGAGCTTTCGCCATACGATTTAGGTCGGGGGCGCATAACATATCGCTACAAATAGAAGTCGGGGTTAAAAATTATGAAAGTTCGTCCGTCGGTAAAGAAAATGTGTGATAAATGTAAAATTATCCATCGGAAAGGGGTCGTGCGCGTTATTTGCGAAAACGCAAAACACAAACAAAGACAAGGCTAGGAATTCTGGGACGCGGAATAAAAATTCTCTATATAGTTGATAATTTGTATTCCGCAGTCCGAAATCTGAAATTAGGAGAAAATATGGCTCGTGTAGCAGGAGTTGATTTACCGCCAAATAAAAGAGCGCAGATTGGACTGACTTATATCTATGGCATCGGCAAACCGCGCGCAACCGCGATTTTAAATGAAGCCGACATAGATATTAATTCAAAAATAAAGGATTTAAGTGAGGACGAATTGACAAAAATTCGCGCTTTGCTCGATGCGCAGGGAAATATTGAAGGCGATTTACGCAAGCGCGTTCAAATGGATGTCAAGCGTTTGATGGACATCGGAAGTTATCGAGGACTGCGCCATCGTCGCGGTCTGCCGGTTCGCGGTCAGCGCACCAGCACCAACGCCCGTACTCGTAAAGGTCCGCGCAAAGCAGCCGTAGCTAAGAAGAAGGCACCGGGTAAGAAATAAAGGCTTGTCATTAGTTCTTCGCCTGCTGTCACCGGTTAGTTTGAACCGGTTTGAGCGAATTAATTGAGACTCAACTAATTAAAGGACTATATACCAAGAACTAAGAGCTAAATAATTATGGCAAAAGCAACTAAGAAAAAAACTTTTCGCAAAAAGGAAAGGAAAAATATTCCGGTCGGGATCGTTTTTATCGCGGCATCGTTCAATAACACTTTGATTTCGATTACCGATACCGAAGGAAATTTAGTCGCTCAATCTTCATCGGGCGCGCGCGGATTCAGAGGATCACGCAAGGGAACTCCTTTTGCGGCGCAGCAAGCCGCTTCGGAAGCGGCGCGAAAAGCGTCGGAAGTCGGAATGCGTGAAGCGGAAGTGAGAGTAAAAGGTCCGGGCGGCGGGCGTGAATCAGCAATCAGAGCAATTAATAATGCAGGAATTCGCGTTACTTCGATTCGTGACACCACGCCGATTCCGCATAACGGATGTCGTCCGCCGAAGAAGAGAAGAGTTTGACGATTCTGGATTTGGAAGTTTGATTTACGGATTTACTCATCCAAATTTAATATAATTGAAAATTTAGATAACAAATATCGAAAGGAAGAAGGGTGGAATCACCTGTAAACTTTTGCGTCACGAAAAGTGAAACTGAATTTGGTCTCAGATTGCGGATTTATAGTGTTCGCACTCTCAAATTCAGGCTTACAGTTGACGAAAGCAAAAAAATATATGGCTAGATATAGAGATGCGGTGTGCCGTCTGTGCCGTCGTGAAGGTGGAAAATTATTTTTAAAGGGCGACCGGTGCTTTAAACCGTCGTGCGCGATTGAAAAACGCGGAGTCAATCCGCCGGGACAGCACGGCGCGGCGCGGCGCAAACAATTATCAGGTTACGGTCAGCAGCTTCGTGAAAAACAAAAAGTCAAACGCATTTACTTTGTTCTTGAGAAGCAGTTTCGCAACTACTTTGACAAAGCTCTGCGTCAAAAAGGCGTGACGGGCGAAATTTTGTTGTTTATGCTGGAACGGCGGTTGGATAACGTTGTTTATCGCTCCGGTTTTGCGACCTCGCGTCGTCAGGCTCGCCAATTGGTCAACCACGGACATATCGAAGTGAACGGACAGAAAGTGGATATTCCTTCTTTTCAGGTAAAACTTGGTGATATAGTCAGTGTCAGGGGAAAAAGCCAGGATAACGTTCACGTCGAAGGAGCGTGGCAAACCGCCGTCGGGCGCGGTCGTCCAAGCTGGATTTCAGCCGGTGCCGAAGATTTTAGTATTTCAGTTTCCGCGCTGCCGAAACGCGAAGACATTGATGCGAATATTAATGAACAGTTAATCGTCGAACTTTACAGTAAATAGTGATTAGGCTGAGTCTGGAGAGTCTGTGAGAATTCTAGGTGATCAAATAATTTGATTGATAGTTCTCAAAGCTCTTTGGACTCTCCAGATTTTTAAAAAAAGATATGACACAAAATAATCAGTGGAACGGTTTCCAAATTCCAAGTCGTTTAAATGTTGAATCCGAAACTTTAACCGAACGATACGGAAAATTTTACGCGCAGCCGTTTGAGCGCGGTTTTGGAACGACAATCGGCAATTCTCTCAGACGCGCTCTTTTGTCATCAATCGAGGGCGCGGCAATTACAGCGATTAAGATTGAGGGCGTTGAACACCAATTCTCTTCCATCAAAGGTGTCGTTGAAGACGCGACCGACGTAATTTTGAATCTCAAACAAGTTCCCTTCAAATTACACAGCAGCGATTCTAAAACATTAACGATCAGCAAAAGCGGCGCGGGCGAAGTAACCAGCGCGGATATTGAAGCCGATGGTGATGTGGAAATTCTTGACGATACAATTCACATCGCCACTATCAGCGCGAGCGGCGATTTGAATATTGAAATGCGTCTGAAAAGCGGGCGCGGTTACGTTTCCGCCGAATTTAATAATGACGAAGACCTGTCGGTCGGGTATATTCCGATTGATTCGGTGCATACGCCGATTAAGAAGGTCAATTACAGCGTAGACAAAACGCGGCAGGGATCGAATACGGAATTTGACAAATTGACGATTGAAGTTTGGACGGACGGTTCGGTTAAACCGGACGATTCGATTGGTTTGGCGGCGAAACTCGTCAAAGACCATATGACCATTTTTATCAATTTTGAAGAGGAAGAAGAAGATTTCAAGTTTGAAGACATCGCGCGTCCGCCGCTGCTTCGGAACGATTTACTGGATCGTTCGGTTGATGAACTTGAACTCTCGGTGCGTTCATACAACTGTCTGAAAAACGCGGATATTCGGACAATTCGTGATTTAATTCGTCGCAGCGAAGATGATATGCTGCATACCAAAAATTTCGGCAAAAAATCTTTGACAGAAATTAAGGATTTATTACACGGAATGGGTTTGGATTTCGGAATGGATTTTGACGAGCAGGGAAATCCGATTCCGGGTTCGGGCGGACGGAGCTTGGGTTAAAAATTAAAAATTAAAAATTGCAAATGAGAAACTGATACAAAATTCTTATTTACAACCAAAAATATGCGACACTTAAAAGCACATCGTAAATTAGGCAGAACCACGGAGCATCGAATTTCAATGTTGCGAAATATGGCGACTTCTTTGATTAATGCCGAAAATGAATATATTGTAACAACTGTTCCGAAGGCAAAAGAACTTCGTCCGTTTGTTGAAAAAGCCATCACATTGGCGCGAAAAGCGCAAAATCTGACGGGTGATGACGCGAAAGTCGGCGAAGTTCATCTGCGCCGTCAGGCAACCGCTTTTTTTCACGCCGGAAACCACAGCTTCAAAAAAGAGCAGAGTCGTTTTCGCGGCAAAAAAGGCGAACCGAAGGATAAAATTGAAAGAACGGCGGGCGTAAAAGCCGTCCAGAGACTTTTCGGTGAACTCGGTGCCAGATATAAAGACCGGAACGGCGGATATACGAGAATCGTCCGGCTCGGACGCAGAAGCGGCGATAATGCGGAAATGGCAGTTATCGAATTGGTAGATAATGCGCGCGAAATGTCGGCAAAAGGCTAAGACGAAGGGAGCAAAGACTAAATGAGCGACAGTTCAGCAAAAGCGAAGGAAGAAAATAACGGGCAATCTCGTGGAAGAAGTAAAAAAGTTACGTCAAAAAAAACGAGTCAAGCCTCCGAACCTTCGCTGAATATGGATGAACTTTACGAACTTGCCAGTTTGGTTGACGAACACGGATTCACCGATTTTGAGTTTGAAAATGCGAATATCCGAGTTCGTTTGAGTAAAAATCCCGCGCCGCAGATCATACAAGCCCAGCCCTACGCTGCCGCGCCGGTTTCCGCTGCCGTCTCGACAGTTCAGAGTAAATCGGAAATTAACTCGGACGAATCGCCATCTGCCGCCGAATCAGAAGACAGTCTGTATAAAATAACTTCTCCGATTGTCGGTACTTTTTACAGCGCGCCCGCGCCTGATAAAGATTCGTATGTCAAAGAAGGCACCAAAGTGACGGCTGAAACAACGGTTTGCATTGTCGAAGCGATGAAATTGATGAACGAAATACAGGCTGAAGTTTCCGGTGAAGTCGTTAAAATCTATGTTGAAAACGGGCAGCCGGTTGAATACGGGCAGCCGCTTTTTGGAATCAAACAATAGAATTAGTAAATCGTAAATCGTAAATCGTAAATAGTTTGGTTGAACCTTCGATTTACGATTTACGATTTATAATTTACAAAATGAGAGAATTTCGCAAAATCTTGATCGCCAATCGCGGCGAAATCGCCTGTCGAGTTATTTGGACGTGCAAGGAAATGGGCATACGAACGGTAGCGGTTCATTCGGAAGCCGATAAGGACGCGCTGCACGTTCGCTACGCCGATGAAGCGATTTGTATCGGTCCCGCGCCTTCCGCGCAAAGTTATTTGAATATTCCAGCGATTATCAGCGCGGCGGAAATTACCAATGTGGACGCGATTCATCCGGGTTACGGCTTTTTGGCGGAATCGGAAACTTTTGCCAAGGTTTGCGAAGACTGCAATATCAAATTCATTGGACCGCGAGCGGATGTAATCGGGATGATGGGCGATAAGGTCGAAGCGCGCCGCACAATGCAAGCGGCGGGCGTACCGATTCTTCCGGGCAGTCCCGAACCGATTGAAAGCGCGGAAGAAGCGATCAAATTAGCCAAAGAAATCGGCTTTCCGGTCATCATCAAAGCGGCGGCGGGCGGCGGCGGACGCGGAATGCGAATCGTTCGCAAAGAAGAGGAACTTGCCGTCAATCTTGAAACCGCTCAAACCGAAGCACTTGCCGCTTTTAAAAACGGAAGCGTTTATATCGAACGATATATTGAGCGACCACGCCACATTGAAATTCAGATTCTGGCTGATGAATACGGCAATGTGGTTCATCTTGGCGAACGTGAATGCACCATTCAGCGCAGACATCAAAAATTGCTGGAAGAAGCTCCCTCGCCCGTCATCACTCCCGAACAACGAGAAAAAATGGGCGCGATTGCCGTTAAAGCGTGTCGTGAAATCGGTTATTCGAGCGCGGGAACATTTGAATTTTTGCTTGATGAAGACGGTTCGTTTTATTTTATGGAAATGAACACGCGGATCCAGGTCGAGCATCCGGTGACGGAAATGGTCACGCTGGCGGATATTGTCAGAAACCAAATTCGGATCGCGGAGGGCGAAGAACTCGGTTACACGCAGGAAGATTTGATGATTGTCGGACATTCCATCGAATGCCGGATCAATGCCGAAGATTCCGAGAAATTTACGCCGTCGCCGGGTAAAATCACCGCTTTCAACATTCCCGGCGGACCGGGCGTAAGAGTTGACACCGCAGTTTATCCGGGATATGTCGTGCCGCCTTATTACGATTCGATGATTGCCAAATTAATCGTTCACGCCCGAACACGCGAACTCGCCATCGCGCGAATGAAGCGCGCACTTGAGATGATGGTCGTCGAAGGCATCAAAACGACAATTCCGCTGCATCTAAAGATTATGAACGACGAACAATTTCAAAAGGGCAATTTTTCAACCAAGTTTATGGAAGATTTTCTGGCAAAAAAATGATGGAAAACGGTTGATTCGCCAGTGTTAGAGCCGCAGTCGCTTAAATCATTTTTTAATGATAAATTAGAAAGACAAAAGTTTAATTTCAAATAGAAAAAGTTGATTAACTGACCGGTGCCAAAATTGGGTGTTTGACGGAAAAGTTAATCTGTGGTGAAATTCACAGTAATCAGTCGAATTAGTAACTGTATTAAATAAATAAAAATTTCGCGGTGTTCGCTCATCGAAGTGAAATTTCTGCGTATAATAGGAGAAGCTATTTTTAGTAAGTTATGGCAACAGCAAAAGAAGTAAAAGAAACGATAGTCAGCGACTATCAAACACATAGTAATGATACCGGTTCGTCGCAGGTGCAGATCGCGCTTCTGACGCAGCGAATCAATGAATTGACCGAGCATTTTAAGGTGCATAAAAAAGATAATCACTCGCGGCGGGGCTTATTGAAATTAGTTTCGCAGAGAAGAAAATTGCTTGATTATCTCAAACGGCAGGATATTAACGAATATCATACGATTATTGAGAAATTAGGATTAAGAAGATAGTAATTAACCGGCACCGGAACAATTGATTTGATTGGAATTAAATTTCCGCCTTTCAATTGTCCGGCTGCCGATTAATTAAGACCGCTTCGGGTCAGAACAATAAGGATTCTCTCGAAGAATTTGCCGAGGTTGCTGAACGTGACAGCGTAAAACCCGGATGAATGAGAATCGTCAAACAAATTAAATATCAAAAGGCGGCAGGGCTTCACGGCATAGCAACTGCCGCCTTTTTAAAATCGTCAATCATCAAATCGTCAATTGCAAATCGAAATTTACTACTCATTTCCATTTATTTGCCATTAACGATTACCGATTGACGATTGACGAGGAAAAATATGTCAAAGAGAAAATATTTAAAGGAATCAATAAAATTAGGCGATAAGGAATTGTCCGTTGAAACCGGAAAAATTGCCAAACAAGCGAACGGAGCAGTCGTTATCCGTTATGGCGACACAATGGTTTTGGTCGCCGCCGTCAGTGCCGATACGCCGAAAGAAGGATTGGATTTTTTTCCGCTAACCGTCGAGTATCGTGAATCCAGTTACGCCGCCGGACGTATTCCGGGAAATTATTTCCGCCGCGAAGGTCGTCCGAATGAAAAGGAAGTTTTAACCTGCCGTTTGATTGACCGACCGATCAGACCGCTGTTCCCCGATGGTTATCGAAACGAAACACAGATTATCGGTTCGGTGTTGTCCGCCGATTCAGACAATGACCCGGACGTAATTACGATTACGGGCGCGTCGTGCGCGCTGTATTTGTCGGATATTCCATTTGACAATCCGATAGCGGGCGTTCGTATCGGTTTGGTTGACGACAAATATATCGTCAATCCGACTTATGATGAAAGACGCGATTCGTTGTTGAATCTGATTGTTGCGGGAACGGAAGAGGCGATTGTGATGGTCGAAGCCGAAGCCAATGAAGTTTCCGAACAGATTATGCTCGAAGCGATGATGCTCGCACACAAAGAAATCAAACGCCTTTGTCTGTGGCAGAAAGAATTGTTAAAAGCACTGGACATCAAAAAACGCACCTACGAATCGCCGAAACTCGATGAAAGTATGATTGACGAAATCGAGAAAAAATACTCGGAACAAATGAGAGCCGCACTTGATACGACCGGCACAGATAAATTAACGAGCTACGCGGCGGTTGACGATTTGAAAAAACAGGTGATTGAGAGCTACGCGGCGGATGAGCCGGAAAAACGTCAGATGGCGGGTAAAATCTTCGGTCATTTAAAAGAAAAAATATTTCGGGAAGATATGCTGGGCAATCGTCGTCGTCCCGACGGTCGCAAGTTTTCGGAAATTCGTCCGATTTCCTGCGAAGTCGGCTGGCTGCCGCGAACTCACGGTTCGTCACTTTTTACGCGCGGCGAAACGCAGGCGGTCGTTACATCAACCTTGGGAACCAAGATGGATGAGCAGTATATGGACGATTTGGAAAAAGGGGAACTCAAGCGCCGGTTTATGCTGCACTATAATTTTCCGCAGTATTCCGTCGGAGAAACGGGTCGTTTCGGCGGCACCAGCCGTCGGGAAATCGGTCACGGAAATTTGGCGCGCCGCGCTCTCGAAGCGGTGCTGCCGGATGAAAACGAATTTCCATACACCATCCGCATCGTATCCGACATTACCGAATCAAACGGTTCATCTTCGATGGCATCGGTTTGCGGCGGCTGTCTTTCGATGCTTGATGCCGGTGTCCCGCTCAAACGTTCAGTCGCGGGAGTGGCGATGGGTTTGGTAATGGAAGGTAATCGTTATGCGATTTTGTCTGACATCGCCGGTGCTGAAGACCACTACGGCGATATGGATTTCAAAGTTACCGGCACCGACGAAGGCATTACCGCTTTGCAGATGGACATCAAAGTTGCCGGAATCAACGCGATGATTTTGCAGGAAGCTCTTGAACAGGCGCGCAAAGGTCGGCTGCATATTCTGGAAATTATGAAAAAGGCACTCGCCGAACCGCGCGAAGAGCTTTCAGAATTTGCGCCGAGAATCATTACAATCCAGATTCATCCCGATAAAATCCGCGACGTTATTGGACCGGGCGGCAAAATTATTCGCGCGATTACGGAAGAAACCGGCGCGAAAATTGACATTGCCGACGACGGAACGGTTCTCATCGCCACCGCCGACGGAGAAGCGGCACAGGCGGCGGTCGAACGCATTCGCGCTCTGACAGCCGAAGCCGAAATCGGTGAAACTTATATGGGAACGGTTAATCGAATCGTTGACTTTGGCGCGTTCGTTGAAATATTTCCCGGCGTTGACGGACTTTTGCACATCTCGGAAATTTCCGACCGAAGAATCCGCGACGTGCGCGACGAACTCAAAGAAGGTCAACAGGTTATGGTCAAATGTATCGGCAAGGAAGGCAATAAAATAAAACTTTCGCGGAAAGCGGTTTTAGGCGAAGAAAAAGCCGCCGTCAGCGAATAACAGTAAATAAAAGCGACAAAACAAAAAAAGTCGGGATAATATCAGTAATGAATGTTATCCCGACTTTTTTTGTTTAAAATGAAAAAAACGGAGAAACACCGCGAAAAATCTGGAAGAAAATCCTTATTCGACCTTTGTTTTGTTGAGAGGCTGGTATTGTCTACCACAAAGCAGTAAAAAATATCAAACATACAGTGCAATTTAGAAAACTTTTTGATATAGTTGCTGATAATTTTACCGACAGTTGCAAACAAGTCAGCTCTTAACTTTTGGTTATATATTAATTGGCACAAAAGTTCAGTGGAAAGAAGGGAAATGAAAAATTTAAAGATCAGATTTGTTTTTTCAGTAATCACATTGTTTTCAATGTTGATTACATTTACGACGGCAAATGCCGCGCCGGTAAAATTTAATCAGGTCATACAAGTGATTAACGCGAAACCTGGTAAAGCCGCCACGAGCAGTTTTTCACAGTTACGTCTGGTAAGCGGTGGCGTCGTTGCAAGTGACGAAGACGGCGATAAAGACGGCGACAAAAATAAAACGGTCAAACCACAGCAGGACGACCGCGTGATTATCGAAACCACTTCGGAAATCGTCGAAGATGACGTGTGTGACTGCGATCAGTTGCCGGCAGTTGACGGAAAGAAATTTCCATATTGGACATTATTAGGTTTGGCGGCGGTTCCGCTGCTTTTTTTGATACCGCGCGACGATGACGATACGCCAACGCCGACGCAGACACCGATGACTCCGACCACGCCGACGGTGACACCGACGATCACCCCGACGATCACGCCGACACCGCCAACGACACCAACTCCGACAATCACGCCGACACCGCCGGAAACCGTGCCGGAACCGATGACGCTGATTTTGTTCGGAACGGGTCTTGCCAGTATCGGATTTTCGGCACGGAAAAGATTCGGCAAAAAGAGTTTGAAGGATGATGAAAAAGAAAGATAATTTTTGCCTGTGAGATCAACTGAATTGTCAAAGAAGAAAGAAACGAGTTAGAGTTTAGCGAATTGTGACTGCCGGGCGAAATTAATTTTGCTCATAAAATTTAGAGGAAGAAAAATGCGAAACATCACATACAAATTTTCGTTGGTGATCGGACTGATGCTGACTTTAGGACTGACGACAGCTTTTGCCGATAAAAAAGACACCAAAAGACCGAAAAATACGGGAATTCTGACTGTCAGAACCACGCCGGTTTCCTATCCGGTCAAAATTGACGGACGAGTAATCGGTATGAGCGGCGTTAATACGCCGGCGGAATTCTACCTGACTCCGGGAGTTCATCAACTTGATGTCGAAGGTCCTGACGGAAGAAGATTTTCCAAGCAGATCGAGATTAAAAGGGATGTCAAAAATTGCGTCTGTCTGAAAATAGTCGAAGAAACCACAAAAAGAGCCTGTCCGTATAATATTCAACTGACCGGACCTGACAGAGTGATGGAAGGCGATTTGATTACTTTCGCGTCAATCAACACGGTAACGACCGGCGCGATTCCGGTAAATTACAGATGGACGGTTCTGCCATCCGGCGTAAATGTTACGAGCGGACTCGGAACTCCCGCAATTACCGTAGATACAGCGGGAATGGGCGGACAGACAGTGACTGCCGATCTGGATGTCAATGACGGCGTTTATGATGCGACCTGCCGCCAAAGCATTTCCGTGCCGACCATTATTGATAGAAAGCCGCCGCCGCCGTCGCCGGTCAAATTCGACGAATTTGAATCGCTGTCGTTTGACGATGACAAAGCGCGTCTCGACGCTTTCGCCATCGAACTGCAAAACCAGCCGGACGCGCAGGGATACATTATTATGTATCAGGGAGCGGATAAATTGAGTGTAAAAAGCCGCAATGTTGATAAACTCAGCAAACGCACGCTCGATTATTTAGTCAAAACACGCGGCATTGACCCGCGCCGCATCGTCATTACCAATTGGGGAACTCGCGCCAAAACGATGTATGAACTCTGGATTATTCCGCCGGGAGCGCAGCCGCCCGTGCCGCAGTAAAAAATCGTAAAATTTGAATCTCAGGGACGGCTTCGGTCGTCCTTTTTTATGCTTTGGACTTTACCATTTACCATTTACCATTTACCATTTACCTTTTACAAGATTATGACAGCACCGAACATCGAAACGATTGTATCTTTGGCAAAGCGACGCGGCTTTGTTTTTCCCGCTTCGGACATTTACGGCGGCTTGGGCAGCAGTTGGGATTACGGCTCGCTCGGCGTGGAACTCGCCAACAACATCAAGCAAAGTTGGTGGCGGTGGCTCGTTCACGAACGCGACGACATCGAAGGTTTGGATTCTTCGATCATTCAAAACCGCAATGTCTGGAAATACAGCGGACACGAAACGACTTTTTCCGATCCGCTGGTTGACTGCCGCACTTGCCAGGGCAGATTTCGGCTCGACAAATTGCAGGACGTAAACTGTCCGAAACACCAGAGCGTTCATCCGGGCGAAGACAAAGACTGCGATTTGACCGACGCGCGCGAATTTAATTTGATGTTCAAAACGACCGTCGGCGCGGTTTCGAGCGATGAGGACGAAACTGCGCTCGCGTATCTGCGACCGGAAACGGCGCAGGGAATTTTCATCAATTTCAAAAATGTTCTCGACACTTCGCGCCGCAAATTGCCGTTCGGCATCGCGCAGATCGGCAAAGCGTTTCGCAACGAAGTCACGCCGGGAAATTTTATTTTCCGCACGCGCGAATTCGAGCAGATGGAAATGGAATATTTTTGCACCGCCGAAGACGCGCCGCGCATTCATCAGGAATTTATTGACGAATTTCAAAAATGGTTCAACAGTTTGGGAATTTCATCGGAAAATTTGAAATTATATGAACAAACCGAAGCGGAATTAGCGCATTACGCCGAACGCACGATTGATATTTTGTATCGCTTTTTCCCCGAACGCGAAGACGAAGAAAAGCAGTTCGACGAACTGATGGGCATCGCCAACCGCAAAGATTTCGATTTGAAAGCGCATTCCAAAAAGCCGGAGGACGCGGAAGGCAAACGAATTAATCCCGATTCGACCGAAGATTTATCTTATTTCGACGAAGCGACGAAACAAAGATTTTATCCGTATGTCATCGAACCGGCGGTCGGCGTAAATCGCACTCTGCTCGCCGTTTTGATGGACGCATACACCGAAAAAACGAACGACAAAGGCGAAACGCGCGTGATTTTAAAATTAAAACCCGAACTCGCGCCGATCAAAGTCGCCGTTTTGCCGCTCGCCAAAAACAAACCGGAAATCGTGGCAATGGCGAAAGATTTAAAAAAACAACTGCTGCCCGCGATGCGAACCGTTTACGACGACACCGGCGGCATCGGCAAACTTTACGCCAGACAAGACGAAATCGGCACGCCGTTCTGCGTCACGGTTGACCACGAATCGCTCGAAGACAACGCCGTAACCATTAGAGACAGAGACACTTGGGAACAAGAGCGCGTGAAAATTTCAGAACTCAAGGAATATCTGCAAAAGCGTTTGAACTAGAAAAGCAGCGGAGAAAATTATTTGATTATGCCGTCTAGAAAATTATCTTTGCTGTTTATATTTTTGTTGGCACAAATAAGTTGCATTGGTGATTCTAAAGGTGCGAGATATGACATCTGTCAAATATCAGTTGGTCAATATAACATCTATTTCAAAAGAGAGATTAGAGGTAGGAATTACGAAGGACTTTCAATTTCGACTGATTCTAATTTATGCGATGGTCCGTCGCCAAAAACAGATTATTTTGTAAACAGTGAAACGATTGGGAAAGTTTTTTATAAAGTTGAAGGTAATGAGTTACAAATTTATTCGCAAAGTGTGTTCACTCCTCCTCAAACTGGCAATTTTCCGATTAAAGTAGTTCAAAAAGAAATTTCAAGGGTCGATTATAGTGAAGGAACTGCCTTGAAACTTGGTTATAATGAACTGCTATTGCCAGATGCGTCGTTAAAATATTGTGAAAAATGACAATATAATTAGCAAAAAATAAATGAGTTTTTCGGAATTGGTTTGCAAGTCAAAAATCGTTTGTTTGTCAGACTTCCGGCGGTTACAGTGAAAACAGGCAAGGGCGATATTCTCAATTTCGTGGTCGCCGTCGGCGGCAAGCGGAATAATGTGGTCAATCGTAAATTGAACGAGTTGCCAACGCTCATCCGTATGACAGTATTCGCAGAGAAAACGGGCGCGGCGACGGACTTCCGTTCTGACAGTTTCCGAAATTTTACGCGGCAATATTGACCTCGCCTTTTGCCGCCGAGTTACGAATCAAACGATTTACCAGACTGATATAGTCGTCAATTTCTTCGTAAGCGTTTAATTCTTCGGGTTCGTTTGGCGCGAGCGATTCGGTTTTTTCTTTTTCAACTAACTTTTCGACACGCTCCCGCACATTTGCCGAAGCGCGAAAAATTATCACGCCCTGTTCGAGTTCGAGCCGAACGACATTTTCTCGCGGCAGCGTTTGTGGCAAACTGTTAAAGGTCATATTCATCATTCTAAGAATTGCAAATTTCTATTCATAATGCAACATTTACCGGAAAAAATCACCAAACTCGCCGAAATCGTCAACCAAAACGGCGGACGCTCGATGCTCGTCGGCGGCTGTGTGCGTGATGAACTGATGAATATTACGCCGAAGGATTTTGATTTGGAAATTTACGGCATCGAACCGCCGAAATTAAGAGAAATTCTCGATTCGTTCGGCAGAGTTGACGCGGTTGGCGAAGCGTTTACGGTTTACAAGTTGGGAAACGATTTGGATGTCGCGCTGCCGCGTCGCGAGCGAAAAATCGGGCGCGGACACAAAGGTTTCGTCGTCGAAGGCGATCCGCAGATGTCGTTCGCGGAAGCGGCGAAACGGCGCGATTTTACGATCAATGCGATTTTAAAAGACGTTTTGACCGGCGAAGTCATTGACGTTTACGGCGGGCGCGAAGATATTGAAAATAAAATTATCCGTTACGTTTCCGCCGACACTTTCGCCGAAGATTCACTGCGGGTTTTACGCGCCGCGCAATTCGCCGCCAGATTTGAATTTACGATTGACGCGGAAACGGTTGCGCTGTGCCGTTCGATTGATTTAACCGATTTGCCGAAGGAACGCATTTGGGGCGAACTCGAAAAACTGCTTTTGAAATCGGCGAAACCGTCTATCGGTTTGCAGTATTTTTACGATTTGAACGTAGCAAATCAACTATTTCCCGAACTCGTCGCGCTCGTCGGCGTGCCGCAGGAAACGGAGTGGCATCCAGAGGGAAATGTTGATATCCATACACTTATGGTCGTTGACGAGGCGCGAAAATTGATTGACGATCTGCCTTACGCGAAGCAAGTGACGGTAATGCTGGCGGCAATCGCGCACGATTTCGGGAAACCGGCGACGACGAAATTTTTCGACGGTCGCTGGCGTTCGCACGCGCACGACGAAGCCGGAGTCGCGCCGACGATTTCGTTTCTCGACACGCTCGGCATTCACACGATTAACGGTTTCGACGTGCGCGAACAGATTATTCAGCTTGTGCGTTATCATCTATTGCCCGGAATGTTTTACAAATCGCAGCCCGGCGACGGCGCGTTTCGGCGGCTGGCGCGAAAAGTCGAGCCGGATTTGCTGTATCGCGTCTCGAAAGCCGATTCGCTCGGTCGAAATCCCGATTGGCTGCCGAAAGAAAAACGGTTCGACGCGGCGGCGCAGGAATGGTTTATTGATAGAGTGCGGGATTTACAAGTCGAAAAAGAAGCTCCGAAACCGATTTTGATGGGCAGACACTTGATCGAATTGGGATTGAAACCATCGAAAATTTTTGGCGCAATCACCGATGCCGTATATGAAAAACAACTTGACGGGCAAATCACCAATTTAGAAGAAGCCGTTGTGGAAGCCGAAAAAATTATTGATTCTGCGACTTAAATTAATTCTCGCGCCGTTTAAATCTCTCAGTAAAAAAAATAAAATTTGGAAAAAAAGCGAAAAATTTGAAGTAATATTGTATCTTTTAAACTGAACAATTTTTTATGCTTCTTGATTTATCACCGCTCAAAGTTTCGCGCGATTATCGCCTGCTTTTCTTTGGACAGCTCGTTTCGTTTTTCGGTTCGATGATGACTTTTATCGTCGTGCCGTGGCAGATGTATCAGTTGACGCAATCGAGCGCGATGGTCGGTTATTTATATCTCGCCGAATTTGTGCCGATGGTCTGTCTGGCGTTCGTCGGCGGCGCGCTTGCCGACGCTTTTGACAAGCGAAAAATGCTGCGGCTGACGGAAATCGGGCAGACGACGGTAACGGCGATTCTGCTGATAAACTCGCTGCTGCCGCAGCCTCAAATTTGGCTGTTGTTCGTCGCGGTCGCTCTTCACGCCGGTTTCGCAGCGATTCAGCGTCCGGCGTTTGAATCGTTCATTCAAATGATTATTCCGAACGATTTGATGTCGGCGGTAATGGCTTTGAATTCGATTCGCTACAGCGTCGGCGCGATTGTTTCGCCGGCAATCGCGGGAGTCATCGCCACGCAATTTTCGCTGTCGGTCGCCTACACGATTGATTTGATTACGTTTATCGCATCGCTGACCGCCGTCTTTTTATTGAACGTCGTACCGCCGCCTGAAAACGCCGAACGTCCGAGCGTTCAGAGCATTATCAAAGGCTGGAAATACGCGTTTAGCCGTCAGGAACTACTGGGAACATATTTGATTGACATCGCCGCGATGTTTTTTGCGATGCCGCAGGCACTTTATCCGGCGTTGGCGACGATTTACGGCGATAGATACGTCGGCTTTTTTCCGGCGGCGATTGCGGCGGGCGCGCTTCTGGCGAGTCTGACTTCCGGCTGGACAAAAAATGTTCATCGTCACGGTTTACTGGTAACGATTGCCGCGATTGTCTGGGGCGTGGCGATTATTTTCTTCGGAATGTCTGACAGCTTAATTTTCGCGCTATTATTTCTCGGCGCGGCGGGTTTTGCCGATATGATTTCGGGAATTTTTCGCGGCTCGATCTGGAATCAAACGATTCCGAATTTTTTGCGCGGACGGCTCGCCAGTATCGAAATGATTTCATATTTGACCGGACCGATGCTCGGAAGTGCTAAAATGGGCATCGTCGCCGAGCATTACGGGGTGAAAACGGCGATTGTTTCCGGCGGCATTTTATGCGTCGCGGCAGTTGGAATGACCGCGATTTTCCTGCCGAAATTTCTTGCTTATGACGGACGCGAAGGAGTTAAACGAAAAGAAATAGAAGAAGCGGAAAATCGCGCGATCAACGATCTAAAATTTCAGTAAATTTCAAAGGGAAAACCAAAATGGCAATATTAAAGAAAAGACAAATCGAGATTTTGTCGCAGTTAAATGAGCAGGAATTGGCGGAATATGTGGCGACGCTGCCGATTGAACCGGAAGATTTGGAAGAACTTTTCTACTACATTCGTTCGCGGTTCAAAACCCAGCTTTGCGATCACACATCAAAATTTACGATGCAATATTTGATTGATAATCGTTTGCCGTTTCCGAAAGTCGTCGCGTGGCTCAACGAAAACGGCGGTTACTGCGATTGCAAAGTTTTAGAAAATATCGAAACCGAGTGGAACAAGGCATTTAGCTCAAATCAATGAAATTAATTGGCAGGGATAACAGGATAGACAGGGATTTTAAGATTTAATTTTTCTAAACAATTAAAAACCCAATATTTTAAAAAATTATCCCTGATAATCCTGTTATCCCTGCAAAAAAAATTCTTGTTTTCTCGAATTTAAATATTTATTGATAGGTCGGTAGAAATTTCGGCATGTGACGCGCTTTTGTCGCCTGCTCGAATGCGTAGGCGATTTTAATCAGCGTCGGCTCGTTAAAGGCGCGACCGATAAATGTTACGCCGACGGGCAATTCCTGCACGTAACCTGCCGGAACTGTGATGCTCGGATAACCGGAAACTGCCGCGAGGCTCGTTAAACCTTCAAAAACGCCGCAGTCGCCGTTGACAAGATCGGTCATCCACGCCGCGCCGCCGGAAGGCGCGACAAAAGCGTCGAGTTTATTTTTGTTCATTACCGAGTCAATGCCTTGTTCCTGCGTGTAAAGTTTGCTTTGCAGTAAAGCCAAACGATATGCGCGGTCGTTCAAATCGGCTTTTTCCTGCGCCTGTAAAAATATTTCCTGACCGAAATACGACATTTCTTTGTCGGCGTTGGCTTTGTTAAATTCGATTAAATCCGCCAAAGTTTTGTATTTTCCGCCGCGTCCGGCGAGATATTTGTTCAAATCTTCCTTAAATTCGTAAAGCAAAACCTGATATTCGGCATCGCCGAATTTGTCGAGATTTTCAAATTCCACATCAATCAAAGTCGCGCCGCCGTCTCGTAAAACCTGCAATTGCGGTTCGACGACGGCATCAATTTTGGCGTTTTTGCCGAACGTCTGCCGCCCGACACCGATTCGCATATTTTTCAAACCGTCTTTTTGCAAATATTTCGTATAATCCGTTTCACCTTTTGAACTTTGCGACGTAATCGAATCGTTTTTGTCGCTTCCGACTAAAACGCCGAGCAAAATCGCCGCATCGGAAACTGTTCGGCACATCGGTCCCGCCGTGTCCTGCGAATGGGCAATCGGGATAATTCCCGAACGCGAAACCAAGCCCAAAGTCGGTTTCAAACCGACGATGCCGCACGTCGCCGACGGGCAAATAATCGAGCCGTCGGTCTCCGTGCCGATGCCGACCGCCGCCAAATTCGCCGCGATTGCCGCGCCCGTTCCCGCGCTCGAACCGCACGGATTTCTGTCTAAAACGTACGGATTGTGCGTTTGCCCGCCGCGCCCCGACCAGCCGCTCGAAGATTTTGTCGAGCGAAAATTCGCCCATTCGCTCAAATTAGTTTTGCCGATAATGACCGCGCCCGCTTTTCTCAATTGCTGCACGATAAATGCGTCATCTTTCGGTGTCGGCGCATCTATCAAAGCCAGACTTCCGGCGGTCGTGTGCATTTTGTCAGCGGTATCAATATTATCTTTTATCAAAATCGGAATGCCGTGCATCATCGAGCGAACTTTGCCGTTTTTGCGTTCTTTGTCCAGTTCGTCGGCGATTTTCAGCGCGTCGGGATTTGTTTCGAGAACGGAATTTAGTTTCGGATCAATTTCCTTAATCCTTTGCAGATAAAACTCGGTGAGTTTCCGCGCGGAAAGTTCGCCAGATTTCATTTTGTCCTGCAATTCGCTGATCGTTATTTCTTCAATTGGCATATTCGACGATGTTTGGGCGTGGGTATTTTTCAAAAAAGTCAGCGCGGTCAACCCTGCCGCGCCGATCTGCAAAAATTCACGGCGATTTTGATTGTTGATTTTCATATTTATAGTGTTTCGGAAAATAATGATTCACATAATTTATATCGCAAAAATTGAACAATTGGAATTACAAAAAAGGCGGCGATTACACACAATCATCAAAGTTCGGTATAATCAACAAAATTCACAATAACAATAAGGAAAACAAAATGTTCGTTAAAATATCAATCGCAATCTTCGTCGGTTTTTTTCTGTTTCAGAATGTAATGGCGTTGGCAAAAGAAACGGCTGACCAAAAATTTGAAGCGTTGGCGAATAAATATATCGCCGAACTTTTGAAAATGAACCCGGAATGGGCGACGAATCTCGGCGAACACGCCTACGATAATCGTTTGAACGATTACAGTTTGGCGGGCGTGAAAAAAGAACGCGAATTTAGTGCCGCGTATCTCGAAAAATTAAAAGCGATGCCGCTCGCTAAATTGAGTAAAGTCAACAACATAGACGCGCGGATTATGCGCGACAATCTCGAATATAATCTTTTTCAGATTGACACTCTGCGCGGTTACGAATGGGATTCGATGTCTTACAACGTCGGCGGTGCGCTGAACGATTTGATCGCGCGTGATTTCGCGCCGCTCAAAGAAAGATTGATGAACGCCAAAGGTCGGCTCGAAATGATTCCGTCGGTCGTTGCCGCCGCGAAAGCGAATTTGAAAAATCCGCCGCGCGTTTATACCGAAACCGCCATCGCGCAAAATAAAGGTGTCATCAGCTTAATCAGCGGCGATTTGCAGATGTTTGCCGATCAAGCCGGAATGAAAAACGAACTCGCGCCCGCGCAAAAAACAGCGATTGCCGCGCTCGAAGATTATGGAAATTGGCTGGAAAAAGATTTGCTGCCGCGCTCGAACGGCGATTTTCGGCTCGGCGACGCGAAATATCGGCAAAAACTGAAGTTCGCGCTGTCGTCCGATATGTCGAAGGAAAATTTATTGAAACGCGCCGAAACTGATCTGAAAGCGACACAGGACAGAATGTATGAAGTCGCCCAACCGCTTTTCAAAAAATATTATCCGAAAGGCACTGAAACAATCAGACTTACTGAAGCGGCACTCAAGAAATTTATTATTAAATCGGTTCTCGACAAACTCGCCGAATCACATCCGACCAACGAAAATATCGTCGCACAGGCGAACGGAGTTTTGAGAGAAACCACCGAATTCGTTCGCAGGAATAATCTCGTGACTGTTCCGACCGAACCCGTGAAAGTGATTGAAATGCCGGAATTTGCTCGCGGCAGCGCGGTCGCTTATTTCGATTCCGCCGGACCTCTGGAGAAAAAGAACGAAACATTTTTCACCATTTCGCCGACTCCGAAAGATTGGACTGACGAACGAAAAAGTTCGTTTTTCCGCGAATATAACGATTATATGCTGAAAGATTTGACCGTTCACGAAGCGATGCCCGGACATTATCTGCAAATTATGCACTCGAACCAATTCACCGCGCCGACGAAAATCCGCGCGCTTTTTTCGAGCGGTTCATTTGTCGAAGGCTGGGCGGTTTACAGTGAACAATTGATGGCGGAAAACGGTTACGGCGGCGCGGAAACGCAGATGCAGCAGTTGAAAATGAAACTGCGCGTGATTATCAACGCGATTATTGACCAGAAAATTCATACCGAAGGAATGACCGAAAAACAGGCGATTGATTTTATGATGAACGAAGGTTTTCAGGAAGAAGGCGAAGCGGCAGGCAAATGGAAACGCGCTCAATTGTCGTCCACGCAACTTTCGACTTATTACGTCGGTGTCGTCGAAGTCAACGACATTCGCCGAGCTTACGAAGCGGAACACAAAGGCAATATTGATCTGAAAACGATGCACGACGAAATGCTTTCGTTCGGTTCGCCGACCGCGAAATATGTTAAGGAAATGATGAATTTGAACTGAAATTGATAGGATTTAACGGGAAAAGAGTCGTCGAATAAATTATTTATTCGACGACTCTTTTCTAATTTCAAAAATCATTAAGCAGTAATTTTTTCCAATTCGACAACTCTCACCCGTAAACGAAGCTGTTCGGCGGCAATCTCGTTGATCGCGGCGGTGTTCAAACGAACTTCCTTTTCAATTCTTTTTTGCCCGTCTTTGAGTTCGGCGACATCTTGTTTCAATTCGCCAATGTCACGTTTTACTTCCGACATATCAGCTTTCAAAACGGAAACATCAGTTTTCAGAATGGAAACATCTTCTTTAAGTTCCTGAATACCGCTGACGCATTTCGTCAAAAGGGTGAACATTTCTTTGGTTTGATTTTCAGTCATATTTTCTCCAGTCAAGGAATTCGCAAGGTTTATCTACAATACTCGATTATTTGATTTTCTTCAAATTTCCTTCACCGCTGATCTGACGCGAGTTTATTTTGGCGACTTTTTCGGCTTGTTCAAATGCCCGCAAAAAATTTCCGCCGAGAACTTTTAAAATATCCTGTTCCGAATAACCGCGCCGCAGCATTTCGTAAGTGACCAGCGGCAAATCTTCCATTCCGTTCATTCCGGCGGGCAGAAACGGAACGCCGTCGAAATCCGAGCCGATGCCGACGTAATCAATGCCGATCAGATTTTTGATGTAGTCAATATGGTCAACGATGCGCGTGTAAGGCGCGATGTAAATCGGATTTTCGGCAAAGATTTTGCGCTCCGCTTCGTTATAGGCTTCGCGGTTGTCTTTGTATTGTTCCTTCAACGCGTCGAGCTGCGGCTTTAGTTTTTTAGCGCGGTCATTTTCTTCGGTGTTCGTTCGCGCATCGAGAAAAGACGGGTAAAAATTGACCATTATCACGCCGCCGTTTTTCGGCAGACGCTTTAGAATATCGTCGGGAATATTGCGTGTGTGGTCGTTCACGCCGCGCGCGCCGGAATGCGAAGCGATGATCGGCGCGGTTGAAACGTCCAAAACATCGGACATCGTTTTCGCCGAAACGTGCGAAATGTCAACCAGCATTCCCAAGCGATTCATTTCGCGGACGACATCTTTACCGAACGGCGACAAACCGTTGTTGCGCGGTTCGTCGTTGTGCGCGTCCGCCCAGTCGTTCGTGTTGTTGTGCGTCAGCGTCATATAACGTACGCCGAGACGATAAAACTCTCTGAGCGCGGCGAGCGAATCTTCAATCGCGTGTCCGCCTTCGATTCCCATCAAAGCGCAGATTTTGTTATCTTTTTTGGCTTGTCGAATCTGAGCCGCAGTCGTGCAAAGCGTCAATTGGTTTGGATATTTTTCAACCGCGCCGTAAGTCGTGTCAATCAAATCTAAAGCCCGCGCCGCCGCGCCGCCGCCGCCTTTTTCGGCGAATGTGCGCGAAACATAAATTGAGAAAAACTCGCCGGTAATCCCCGATTTTTTGAATCTCTCTAAATCCGTATGATACGGATCGCCGTCGTTATGAAATTTACCGACGGAACTCGTGCCTAAGTCAAAATCGTCGTCATACATCGGTGTCGGAATATCGTTATGTCCGTCAACGATAATCGCTTTTTTATGAATTTCCAACGCTTTTTGCCAAAGTTTCGGGTCGGCATCTTTCGGCATTGTTTGCGCGAATGTTTGACCCGCAAAAATCAAAAAAAGAAAAGCGGCAAGTTTTATTTTCATATTTTTTATCAAAAAGTCGTAATTTCCACAGATTTTATCTTATTTTAATAATTATGGCGAATAATGCGAAACGCTGATTGCGCGACCAACTTTGAAGTTTGGAAAAACATCAAAAATTCGTCAAAAATTATCGTAAAAGGGAAGTTTCGTTTTGCATTTTAATTTCAAAAAAATTTACGTTCAGCGCAGTATTTTCGAGGATTTTATTTGGCGCGCCAACGCTGAAAATATCATCAGCCGTTTTCCGAACGCCGAGATAATTGAAGTCAAATCTCATTGGCAAATTTCCGAATTGTTTGAAGCCGACGCGACCGATTGGATGCGGACGAAACGCGAAAGTTTGGTTTTGGGAGTAAAATCCGGCTTGACGCACACAAAAAACGGGCGTTCGGCGGATTACATCGCCGCGTCAAATTCCAACGGCTGTTTGAGTTCGTGTCAATACTGCTACGTCGCGCGGCGCAAAGGCGCGTCAAATCCGCTGACGATTTTCGTCAATGTCGAAGAAATCGCCGCTTCGATTCGTCGGCATCAAAAAAAACTCGGCGCAAAAACCGAACCGAATCAATGCGACGATAAATTTTGGACTTACGACATCGGCTGTAACGCCGATTTGTCCGCCGATTCTTTTGTTTGCGACAATCCGGGGTTTTTAATTAAGGAATTTGCGGCGATGGAATACGCCAAAGCGACATTTGCGACGAAAACCGTGCGCGATGATTATTGGCTTGAAATTGATCCGAAAGGCAAAACTCGAATTCGATACAGTTTGATGCCGCAGAATATCGCGCGTTACGTTGACATCGGCACGAGTCCGATTTCCGAGAGAATTTTGTCGGCGAATAAATTAGTTGATGCCGGTTACGAAGTTCATTTTTCGTTTGCGCCGATTATCGTTTACGAAGGCGAAAAGTGGAAAGCCGATTGGCTCGAATTATTCAAGGAAATTGATGAAACTCTCACGACAAAAGTGAAAAAACAATTGAAATGCGAAGCGTTTTTCCTGACTCATTCGGCGGATTTGCACGAAATAAATATGCAGTGGAACGCCAAAGGCGAAGAATTTTTGTGGAATCCGCAATTGCAGGTGGCGAAGAAAACCGCGCCTGACAATCTGGTTTACGATTACGATTTTCGCCGCCGCGAACTCGCCGCTTTCAGCGAATCGCTGGCGAAAAGTTTGCCTTATTGTCCGATTCGATATTCGTTCTAGAGAATTTTTTAGCCACGAACAAACACGAAAAAGACACGAAAATTTTTTAATATTTTTTCGTGTCTTTTCGTGTTTGTTCGCGGCTAACTTATTTTTGTTACTTCGTTGCCGTTTGATTCATCTGACGCGGATTCGCGTTTTTGACGTATTTATCAAACCAGTTTATTTGTTCGTATAAAACCTGTTCGATTGATTCTTTCGCCGCGTAACCGTGCGCTTCGAGCGGCAGCATCACGAGCCGCGCGGTTTCGCCGTTGCCCTGCATCGCGGCGAAAAGACGTTCCGACTGAATCGGGAAAGTTCCCTGATTGTTGTCCGCTTCGCCGTGAATCATCAGCAGCGGCTCATTGATTTTATCGGCGAAAAAGAACGGCGAGACTTTTTCGTAAAGTTCCTTCGCTTCCCAAAAATTGCGGCGTTCCGACTGAAAACCGAACGGCGTTAAAGTGCGGTTATACGCGCCCGAACGCGCGATTCCGGCGCGGAAAATATCCGAATGCGCCAAAAGATTCGCCGTCATAAACGCGCCGTAAGAATGTCCGCCGACACCGACGCGATCTCGGTCGGTAACGCCCATTTCGACGGCTTTGTCAACCGCCGCCTGCGCCGAATCAACAAGCTGTTTGATAAACGTATCGTTGACCGTCAGCGGATCGCCGACAATCGGAATCGTCGCATCGTCTAAAACCGCGTAACCTTCGAGCAGAAAAAACAAATGCGAATAACTGCCGATGTTTGTAAACCGATTGGTCGAACCCGTCACCTGTCCGGCGACATCGTTATTCGTGTATTCGAGCGGATAAGCCCAAACAACGGTCGGCAATTTCGTGCCTGGTTTGTAATTCGGCGGCAGATAAAGCGTAAACGATAAATCAACGCCGTCGGCGCGTTTATATTTGACGAGTTGTTTCGTAATGCCGCGCAGTTGCGGTGTTGGGTCGGCGAAATTAGTTAATGATCTGAAAATTGTTGGACATTCTGCATTTGGCGGACATTTTACTGTCGAAGTTGTGATATATAAATTCGGTGGTTTTGAATTGGATTCGCGCCGAATAATGCTTGTTCCATTGTTGTCCAGAAAGGCTACGAAACTTTCGTAAAAATCTTTTTCTGAACGCCAAATATCATCAGTTTTTATTGTGGTCAAATTTATTTTTCGCAAAAATGGTCTATCACCTTCAGGACTTGAACCGTTTCCACTTAAATAAATAAAATCGCCATCTTGTTGAATTACGCGCTCGCCGTTCGGAAAAGTTTTTGTAACAAACTGACCTAAATCGTTGTAACGGTCGCGGACGTTCAAATCCGAAATCATTTTCGGCGCGGAATTTGAACGATAATCCGTCATAAAAATCCGCCGGTGCTGCGTGTCGCGGTTGTAATCGTAAAACAGCATCATTCCCGTTTTTTCGCCGAATTGTCTGCCCTGATAACGCTGTTCGATTTGCACAACTTCTTTCGGTTCAGCATTAAACGGCGCGGCGAGCATCATTAATTGGTCGCGCGGTGTCACCTTATTTTTCGGATCGCCGCCGTCCAACGCCTTCGCCCACATAATCGCCGCGTTTTCAGTCGGAATCCAATCAATGCCGCGCGGTTCGACGGTTACGCCCTGAACCGGCAGTTGATTGAGCAGCGGAACGCTGGCAACTTTGTAAACAGATTTGCCGCTCATATCCCAAACTTCGACTTCGGTCGGAAAGCGCGACGCGGGGAAAAGATACGAAAACGGGCGATGAATTCTTTCGATCAAAACGTATTTTCCGTCGGGCGAAACCGTATTTGAATCGAAAATCGCCGGTTGTCCGATTTCTTTAATTTTGCCGTTCAAATCAACCTCCGCCAGTTGCGAAGTCGCGTAATATTCAAAAAGTTTTTCGTCGTTCGGTGATTTTAATAAATCTTCAAACGTCTGAACGGAACTGGCTTTGCCGGTCGTTTCCTGCACATTAGGTTCGTTTGGAATCAGATTTTGATAGGTCGGCGCGACACCGCGCTTTGACGAAACGAGATTGACGAGCAGCGATTTTTGATCGGGCATCCAGTCGAAACCGCCGAAAACCGTGTTGACCATCACATTTTTCAATTTCGACGCTTTCGCCGTCGCCGTTTCCAAAACCCATAATTCGATTCCGGTCGGCGTTTGATTGCCGAAAGCGATATATTTTCCGTCCGCGCTCCAGTTCGGCGAGATAACTTGCGCGTTAGGCGGCAAATTGACCGGCATTTCCTTGCCGTCAGCGATGATTTTCAAAGTCAGTTTAACAAAATAAGGCTGGCGATGCTGACCGTTGGTGTTCGGATTAATGCGCTCGCCGGCGAGCCGCAGCATCGGCTGGGCGAGTTCGGAAATGGGCGGATAACGCAGCGGTTCGGCGAGCAAAATTTTGTCTTTCGCCGGACTGACCGAAGTCGTCGGTGTTACCGGCGCGTTCAAAATGTCCTCAATTTCCTTCGGCGGTTTCTGATACTGGGCAAAAACGCTGCCTGTCAACAACAACATAAAAATCAATAAACTTAACTTTTTCATAATTTTCTCCGGTAATTTTTTAACTTGAAAGCTCTTTTTCCTGCTCTAATATCTCGACTCTGACGCGAATATTCAATATGTCGCTTTGCAGAATACCCAACGATCTATTAGTGAAAGTCATTTGTTTCTCAATTCTCGCCTGACCTTGTTTGAGTTCGGAAATATCGTCTTTCATTTCAACGATGTCGCTTTTCATTTCAACGATGTCGCTTTTCATTTCAACAATATCGCCTTTCATTTCAACAATGTCGCTTTTTATTTCAACAATATCGCTTCTGATTTCAGTTTGTCCTTGTTTAAGTTCGAAAACATCTTTTTCAAGTCTCTGAACGCCGTTTACGCTTCTTGTGACCAATTCAAAAAGTTGATTAAATTGATTATCCGTCATTGTTTTCTCCTATGGTGAAATGAAATTCTAACACGAAAGCGAAATTTATTTTATTTTTCCCAGATTATCCAGAATTTTGCCCGCTATCATCGGAATAATGCCGCGTTCATTCGCCGCGTTTTCGGTAAAAACAACCAACACAAACTTTAGACCGTCGGGCGTTTCGATATATGCCGCATCGTGGCGGGCTTTGCTCGTCCAACCGGCTTTTGACCAGAGTTTGGCATCCGTTAATTTTCTTTCGTTCAGCGCGATTGCCGAAAAACCGTGCGCCTGATCGTCATTGTCGGAAGATGTTCCGCTGAAATCGCGTTTCAGCAGATTCATCATAATTGTTGTCCGCGCGGGAGTTGCGGCTTTGCCCGAAACTATTTCGGCTAACAGCCGCGCCGTCGCGTCGGTCGTCAGCATATTGCGATTTTCGCCTTTGTAGCCGCGAAACTGCTGTTCGATGCCATAAGCATCTTCGCAAAAAGTTTTTTGGTTAACGTTGATATTTTGATAACCGAGCGCGGCAAAATAACGATTGACCGCGTTGCGTTTCTCAGCCCACTTCGCAAATTCCTCCGGCGGAAGTTCCGCACCGCTTGAAGTTTCGGTCAGCACATCCAAAATATACTGCGTCGCTTCGTTTGAAGAGACGACGATCATATCGCGCAGTCCGCGTTCGAGTTCGGGCGTGTCTTTGACTCTGCCGGCTTTGAGAAAGTTTTCGAGCGCGTCCATATAAAATAATTTTACGACGCTCGCCGGATATATTTTCTCTTCGCCGCGCACGCTCGCCATTTTTAAATTATCAGCGTCGCGCAGATCAATCAGCGTCGCGGAAATTTGTTCGGGTTTGAGATTTTTTGAGAAATACGCGCTGATCGTTTCATTAACCGAATTATTCAAAAGCGTCTGCAATTCGGGCGACTTTTCGGCAGCAAATTTTTTGTCTGTTTTGACGTTTGCAGCTTGATTTTGCTGCGCGGCGACACTCAAGGAAAATAATCCGAAAAATGCCGCAAGCAGCAAAGCCGACGTTAAATTTTTCATTTAAAACTCCTGCGAAAGACTTTACGGAAAGATAATTACAGAGTATAAACGAAAAGCGGTCGGCAAAAAAAGCGCGAAATAAAAATAATTTATGACGGATGAAAAACTCGTTCGCGGCATCAGTCGCCGGGATTTGACGGCGATTACGATCAACACGATTATCGGCGCGGGAATTTTCGGTTTGCCGTCGAAAGTAACGGCGTTAATCGGAAATTACAGTTTAGTGGCTTTCGTCGCCTGCGCCGTCATCGTCGGTTTTATCGTGCTGTGTTTTGCGGAAGTCGCCAGCCGTTTTCAAGCGACGGGCGGAATGTATCTCTACGCGCGCGAAGCCTTCGGCGCGGTCGTCGGTTTTGAAGTCGGCTGGCTTTACTGGACGGTTCGTATTACAACATTTGCCGCCAACTGTAATCTGCTTCTGGCGTATCTCGGTTTTTTTTATCCGTCGGCAAATCAGGGCGGAACGCGAATTTTTCTGATCGCGGCAATCGTTCTCGTGCTGACGGCGGTAAATTTTATCGGCGTGCGTGAGTCGGCGTTGATGACGAATGTTTTTACGGTCGGAAAAATTATTCCGCTGATGATTTTCGTCGCCGTCGGAATGTTTTTTGTTCAGCCCGCCAATTTCAGTTTCGCCGCCGCGCCCGGTTACAACTCGTTTTCACAGGCGATTCTGCTTTTAATTTATGCTTACGTCGGCTTTGAAGCGGCGGTTATTCCGGCGGGCGAAACGAAAAATCCGCAGCGCAATATTCCGTTCGCACTGATTTCGGCTCTCGGAATCTGCGCCGTTTTGTTTATTTCGATTCAGATGGTCAGCATCGGAACTTTGCCCGAATTGGCGAAATCCGAACGCCCGCTCGCCGATGCCGCCAACAATTTTCTCGGCACGTTCGGCGCGGCTTTTATCACCATCGGCGCGGTCATTTCGATTTTCGGCAATCTCAACGGCGGATTTTTGACGGCTTCGCGGATTCCGTTCGCAATGGCGGAACAAGGCGAACTGCCGCCGATGCTGGCGAAAACTCATCCCAAATTTAAAACGCCGTTTATTTCGCTTTTTTTAACCGCGTTTCTGATGTTGTTTCTGACGATTCAAAGTTCATTTCTCAGCGCGTTGACAATCAGCACCATCACGCGCCTCATCGTTTACGCCGTCACCTGCGCGTCGCTGCCGGTTTTTCGCCGCCGTGAAAATGCGCCGGAAGCGAAATTCACAGCTCCGTTCGGCATTTTCGCTGCGATTTTATCATTGATTTTGATCGTCTGGCTGCTGACGAATGTAGATTTTCAGAAGGAAGGATTGTCGGTTTTTATCATTGCTCTGGTCGGGTTGATAATTTACTTTGTTTCAAAACCTTTCGGCGAAAAAACTCCAAAAATATCATTTTAGAAGTCCTTTGATAAGAAATTTCAAAGAAGAAAACAGCCGCCGGAGCCTATCGAAACACAAATTTTTGCTGTTTTTCGTAAATCAAACGCAATCCGTCAAGCATCAAATCGCTCTCGACGATTTCAATCAATTGCGAACCTTCGGCGATCAAAAAAGCGAGTCCGCCGGTAGCGATAATTTTCGGAGTTTCGCCGAGTTCGGCGATCATTTTTTGCAGAATTCCGTCAACCAAACCAATGTAACCGTGATAAATTCCCGAATGTATTGAGGAAATTGTGGAATTGCCGAAAATGTTTTCCGGTTTTTTTATTGCAACTTTCGGAAGTTTTGAAGTTCTTTGAAACAGCGCGTCGGCTAAAATATTCATTCCGGGCGCGATAATTCCGCCGAGAAATTCGCTTTTGGAATTCACCGCGTCAATCGTCGCCGCCGTGCCGAAATCGCAGACGATAATCGGTTTGCCGAATCTTGCAACTGCTGCGAAAGCGGCGATTAAGCGGTCAACGCCGAGCGCGTTCGGCGGATTATATTTAATTTGCAAACCTGAATCGAATTTATTATCAACAAATAAAACTTCGGCATTTAAAAATTTTTCGGCGAGTTTGCGATAGGAATTTTCGAGTTCGGTGACGACGGAAGAAATGACGACAAAAGAAATTTCATCGTCTATTTCATCTCGAATTAAATTGTAAATTTCGGCGGCGGAATGAGCGCGCACAGTCGGAACAGTAAATTTTTTGACCAGATTTATACCGTCAAATACGCCGAATTTCGCGGCTGAATTGCCGATGTCAATTGCTAGTAACATCGTGATCGTCAATCGTCAATCGTTAATCGTCAATCGGTTTTTCTATTCACGATTAACGTTTGACGCTCTTACCCTTGCAGCGGCAACCCGTTGTAAACAATCTGCCAACCGTTTTGTTTGCTGGTTCGCAAACTTTTGTTAAACCATTCGAGAGCTTTCGCCGGATCGTCGTAAATCTGGACGGACGGATTATTTTCGCGCGGGTCAACGCGGCAAATCGCGCCGCCCTCGTTGGCGGTTTTTACGCAGAGCAGAGCGACCATATTATTTTTTGACAAAACTGCGGTTCGCATATTTACTTCATCCGACTCTTGATCGTCAAAATCGTCAAAATCGTCGAGATTTCCGCTGAATTCCTCAAATTCCAAATCGTCAGGTTCAAAATCAAATTCATTATTCATATAATTTATTTACTTCCTTTTTACAAACTACACTTTTACGACGGGAAATTCAAAGATGTTCCGTCGCTGGAGGTTTTTCTGAGCTTTTCCACATCGCCCGCCTGAATAACTTTGATCACACCGCTTAATTGTTTAATGCGGAGCGCGCCGTTTTCTTCGATGCCGCAGGTTTCTCCATAAATCGTCTCACCGGTCAAAACCGCTCTCACTTCTTCGCCGAACGCGTAGGAAGAACGCCGCGTCCATTCCTGACGAATATTTTCCGCGCCTTTTTCTCCGTTTAATATTTCATAGAAACGGGCAAATTCCGCCGTCAAATTTTTGAGCAGAATTTCAGGATTCGGGGGCGCGTGCGTTTCCGTTTCGATGGAAGTGGCGATTTTATTTAATTCCGGCGGCAAATTCGACGATTTCAGGTTGATGCCGATGCCGACGACAACCGCCGCGCCCTTGGTCGTTTCGACGGTTTCGGCTAAAATTCCGCAGATTTTTTTATCGTTCAAATGAACATCATTCGCCCATTTAATATCAGGATTCAGTTCGTATAACTTTTGCAATACTTCCGCGACCGCGACCGCGCTCATCAGAGTTAAAAGCGGCAAAAAGCGCGTTTCGATGTGCGGGCGCAACACGATGCTGAAATAAAGTCCGGCATCTTTTTCCGAAATCCAGCTTCTGCCGTGTCTGCCGCGACCTTTGGTTTGTTGTCTGGCAATCACGCATAATCCCTCCGCCGCGCCGCGTTTCGCCTGATTGACGGCTTCCGTGTTGGTCGAATCGAGAGCGTCGAAACGAAGAATCGTAAAATTCATTGATACTCTTTTGCAGGCAGAAGAATTGACGATTAACAGTTAATAATTATTCGTTGTTAATCGGCTTCCAAAGTGAATCGGTATAAAATTTGCTTTCGTCAAAGAAATTTTTCGCCACTTGGAAACCGCTTTCACGGGCGATTTTTTCGATCATATCGAGATTGTATTTTTGTGAAACTTCCATAAAAATCGGTTCCCATTGATCGAATTCAAATTCCTTACCGAGCGATTCGATGCGGACAGTCTGCGGTTTTTGGCTGATTAAAAACGAACGCGCTGCCCGTTCCGTCGGGTGATAAGTCGAATAATGTCGAAATTCTTCCAGTTGGAAATTGCCGCCGAGTTCGCGGTTGATTCGTTTCAGTAAATTGAGATTAAATTTTGCCGTCACGCCGAGCGAATCGGCGTAGGCGCGGAGAATGGTTTTCGGGTTTTTATGAAGATCGAAACCGATAAACAGCAAATCTTTTTCGTTCATCATCGCACGCAAACCTTTGAAGAATTCCAACGCTTGTTCTTCGCTGAAATTGCCGATATTGGAGCCTAAAAAAAGAATAATTTTTTTTCGGTTGGACTTTTTCTTGAAGGTTTCGAGCGTTTTGAAATAATCGCCCTGTTCCGGCTGAATATTTAATTGCGGAAACTGTTTCCTAAATTTTTCGGACAGGAAATTTAACGCTTCCGACGAAATATCAACCGGGACATAACGAAAATCCGCGTTTTGTTTGAGAAAATAATCAACCAGCAGGGAAGTTTTTGAGCCGTCGCCCGCGCCGAGTTCGATCAAATCAAATTCACCTGCTTCAGCCTTGAAAGCATTAAAAATATCGGAAGTTTGCCGGCTGAATATTTCGTATTCGCTGCGCGTCAAATAATATTCCGGCACTTTCATAATTTCCTGAAAAAGCCTCGAACCTTCGTCATCGTAAAAATATTTTGATGATAAATATTTTGGATTGGAAGATAAACCTCTGAAAACATCCTCGGCGAAGGTGTCTTTTTTCGTTTCGCTCGCACTTTGCATTTATAAAATCCCCCTTGTTTAACTTTATTTATGTCTTTTGGATTAAAAATAGATATTTGCTGATAATTATTCCCATTCCTAAACTTTCGCTTTTCCCCTTTCAAAAGCCGACCGCTTCGCCGTCGCTGCGCGCGTCAATCGCGCCGAATCTAATTCCTTTTTCATCAATCGAAATGCCGGTTGCGGAAGCAATGTTGGTCGGTTTATCGGCGAATTTATGTCCCATCTTTTCGAGCGCGAGGCGCGTATCGGGCGACATTCCGTAAGGTTCGGTAATGATTTGGTCGGGAAACCACTGGTGATGAATGCGCGGCGCGTCAATCGCTTCTTGGATATTCATATCGTGGTCAATCATATTGATGATAATCTGCAAAACACTGGTGATGATGCGCGGTCCGCCGCGCGCGCCGGTCGCAAACCACAGCGAACCGTCTTTTCGCAGAACAATCGCCGGAGTCATCGAAGAAAGCGGGCGTTTTTTCGGCTGGACGGAATTTCTTTCGCCCTGAATCAGCCCGAACATATTCGCCTTTCCAGGCTGCGCGGCGAAATCGTCCATTTCGTCGTTAAGCAAAACTCCGGTGCCTTTGGCGGTGACGGCGGAACCGTATAAATCATTGATGGTGAATGTGTTGGTGACGACATTCCCGTCCGCGTCAACGACCGTAAAATGCGTCGTGTCCATTGATTCTTTGCCGACGATTTCGCCGTGTCCGACCTCGGAACTGTCAGACGCTTTGTTCAAATCAATCGTCGCGGCTCTTTTTTCAGCGTAACTTTTGGAAATTAAAGTTTCAACCGGAACATTGACGAAATCCGGGTCGCCCATAAATTCGGCGCGGTCGGCGAAGGCGCGGCGCAGAACTTCGGTCAGAACGTGATATTTTTCCGACGAATTGTAGCCCATCGCCCGCAAATCGTATTTTTCGAGCATATTCAAACTTTGCAGCAGCACGATGCCGCCGGAAGACGGCGGCGGCATTGAAATAACTTCATAGCCGCGATAAGTTCCGCGCAGCGGGACGCGTTCTTTCGCCTGATAATTTTTCAAATCTTCGAGTGTGATTAACCCGCCGTGCGCCTTCATATCGGCGGCGATGAGCCGCGCGGTTTCGCCTTCGTAAAATCCTTTCGCGCCGTTCTGTTCGATTCTGCCGAGTGTCTGCGCGAGATCGGGCTGTTTGAACACGTCGCCTTCTTCGTAAAATTTGCCGCCGTTCAAAAAGATTCTTTTGCTGTCTTCATACTGTTCGAGATTGCGGCGATATGTTTTAAATAGTTCAGCCAGCCGATAATTCAAAACGTAACCTTCCTGCGCGAGTTTTCGCGCCGGTTCGACGACTTCCGACCATTTTAATTTGCCCGAACCGTATTTTTTGAACGCCAGTTCCAAACCGGCGGGCGTTCCCGGAACTCCGGCGGCGCGATAACCGATGGTTGAAGAACCTTCGCCCTTGATAAGATTTCCGCCGCCGTCGAGATAAACATTGCGACTTGCCGCCTGCGGAGCCATTTCGCGGTAATCAATCGCGGCGGTTCTGCCGTCTTTAAAACGCATTAGCATAAATCCGCCGCCGCCCAAATTTCCGGCTTCCGGGTAAACCACCGCGAGCGCGAGCGCAGTTGCCACCGCCGCATCAACCGCGTTGCCGCCTTTTTTCATAATTTCCACGCCGACGCGCGAAGCCAGTTCGTGCTGCGAGGCGACAATGGCGTGCTTTGCCCGCACAGGATCGCTCCACGCGGCGAAAACACTTGTTTCGCGGGGAATAAATGAAATACATAAAGCTATTATAAACAGGATTGCGCCAAGTTTGCGGGTCGTTTTCATACGGTCTGTTAATATGTTAATGAAAAAAAGATATGTAGTGCAATGATAAGTATTGATAATTTTCAAGATTTTGACAATAATTAAATGAAAAAACTTGGCAAAATTGAAAAAAAGTTTTAAACTAAAAGCAACCTTACGGCATCAACTGACCTTAACTATTTAAATTTAATGATCCTTATAGTTAAAAAATACAAATAAAATAGAAATTATTTTCTCCGGCTCAATACGAGGTAGTATATGAAAAAAAGTTTGGCAATATTAGTTTTACTGAATCTGTGTTTCGTTTTCATCATTCCGATTTCGGCGCAGCGTTTAAACAGCAAAAGCGTTAAAACGCCAAATCCGGCAAAAAATTCGCTCGCTTACAGCAGCGCGGAAGCGTTTTCCGACGGCGGCGGTGTGTGGCTTGAATGGGAAACATCGGTTGAATCGGGCAATCTCGGTTTTAATGTTTATCGGATAAATAACGGCGAAAAAGAACTTGTCAGTTCAAATTTGATTCCCGGAAATTACCTGAAAACCGGAGACGCGCAGGCTATCGGAAATAAATATACATTTTTTGATCCGAACGGCGACACCAATTCTGTTTATTATATTGAAAGTTTGAGTACCAAAGGTGAAAAACAAACTACCGATTTGATCGTTCCCAAATATGTTCGGGAACTGGATTCAATCACGGGAAGTTCCTCTGAAACGTTGCGAAAAAACGATTCTAATAAATCAAATTCAACTATTGTGCGGGACGATGTAAATATTCCGCCGACACTTGAATCTTCCAGCCTCGGAAAAAGATTCGACTGGGGCGGCAGCGATCAACTTGCGGTCGCATCACAGCCGGGCGTAAAAATCGGCGTTAAAAAGGAGGGTTTTTACCGCGTTTCGAACAGCGATTTGCAAAATGCGGGCTTTGATGTCAAAACTCCGTCGGCTAACTGGCAATTGTATAAAAACGGCGTACAGCAGGCGATTTTCGTTGGTAAAGACGACAGTTACATCGAATTTTACGGAACCGGACTCGACAACCGCGACACTGATACGCAAATTTATTTTCTAATCAATGGCGAACAGCCCGGCAGCCGCATCAGAACGGTTTTCCGCCGTCCGTTCGCCGGCAACGTTTTATCGAACAGTTATTCTCAAACCACTACTTTCAAAGAGCGCACCATCAATATTAACGATATTTTCAACGGTGATGATAAAGATAATTTTTTCGGCAGAGTTTTGACTCCGAACGCGACAACTGTCAATTTGACCTTTACCGGCGTGGATTTTTCAGCCGCTGCTTCCTTTGATCTGTCAATTCAGGGATTAACCGAAGTCGCCCACCAAACCAAAATTGTGGTTAACGGAACGGAAATCGGTTCGATTAGCGGAACCGGGAAAGTCGGAATGTCCAGACATTTTGACATTCCGACATCGGTTTTACGTGAAGGAACGAACAGTTTTCAGCTCACGACAGTCGGCGGTTCGTCCGATTATTCGGTTTTGGATCTATTGCAGGTGAATTATTCGAGAGCTTATCTTGCCAAACAAAATCAACTTTCGTTTTATGTTCCAAATTACAAAGCCAGTTATTTAGACGGATTTACTTCGGCTAACATTCGCGTTTTTGATATTTCCAATTCCAACCAGCCGAGCATTGTTTCAAATTTGACGATTGAACCAAATAATGCCGGCGGCTACCGCGTTTATCTGCCTTCCAATCGCGGAACGTCGCTGTTTGCGGTCGAAGACAGCGCGATTATGTCGGCGGATTCGATCACCAACAATGTTCCGTCAAGCTTGGCAACGACCGCGCACAACGCGAATATGATAATTATTTCATACAGAGACTGGATGAATGAAGCTAATAGCTGGGCAAATTACCGGCGCGCGCAGGGAATGACAGTTGAAGTCGTCAATATCGAAGACGTTTACGATGAATTCAGTTACGGCGTGTATAGTGCCGACGCGATTAAAAGTTTTCTGCAATACGCCTACAATAATTGGCAAACCAAACCGGGTTACGTTTTACTTTTAGGCGACGCGACCTATAATCCGAGAAATTATGCCGACACACAGGCGAATTCCGGTGCGTTTAATTACATTCCGACGAAAATGGTAGAAACGATTTACCTTGAAACCGGCAGTGATGAAGCGATGGCAGATTTTGACAACGACGGTTTGGCGGAAATTCCGATTGGTCGAATTCCTGTTCACGACGCGCAAACTGTTACCGATGTGTTAAGCAAAGTTTCAACTTATGAGCAAACGATTGCCGCGCAGAATTTGAGTCGCGGAGTGCTTTTTGCCAGCGATGTCCCGAACGGATATGACTTTCAGGGAGTCAGCAATCGGCTGCGAAATCAGCTTTCGGCAAGCGTACCGACCGTGATGATTAACAAAGCCGATGCGGACGCGCATACTAATTTAATAACTCAATTAAACAGCGGCAAATTTATGGTAAATTATTCGGGACACGGCAACAGCGGCGCGTGGTCTGCTTCACCGGCTTTGTTTACCAACGAGGATGCGGCGGCATTGACCAATTTCGATAAACTGACGGTTTTCACAATGCTGACTTGCCTGAACGGTTATTTTATCAATCCGAGCGATTCCTTATCGGAAGTTTTGATCAAAAAACAGATGGGCGGCGCGGTGTCGGTGTGGGCTTCAACCGGATTAACCACGCCGGATATTCAGGAAATAATGGCGACGCGCTATTACAGCCAAGTCAATGCCGGAACTTACGCGCGAATCGGTGATTTGATCAAAGACGCTAAAACGGCGATTCCCGCCGGACGCGATGTTCGTCTGTCGTGGGCGTTAATCGGCGATCCGGCTTTGAAAATCAAATAATTTTTCCTTATCCGCATTTTTGAATTGAGGTAAAATCGTGAATCGCTTTGATTATCAAGGCGATTCACGATTTTTTTACTTCTCACTCTGAAACAAAATTGAGTTTTGCGCCGTAAATTACCGGATCAAACTACGACGGTCTGAAGAATTTTAACTTTGTTCATTTGAGAAAACTTATGTCTGAAAACGCTCGCCTTCGCGGTGGAAAACTTTTGTCTTTATGGCTGATCATTTTGAGCTGCGCGGCGGGAAATATCTTTGCCCAGCAAAACGGAAACGCTGAAGAAAAGAAACTTCCGCCCGCTCATTACGTTCGCAGTCACGATTACGATATGCGGCACATCGCGCTCAGTCTCAAGTTCGATTGGGATAAAGAACAAGCGTTGGGAACGGCGGCGATGACGCTTGCGCCGCTCGTGCCGAATTTTAAGACGGTCAATCTCGACGCGGGTTTGATGATTATAAATTCGGTCAAATTAGACAGTAAAAACTTAACTTTTAACTATGACGAGGCGAATACGCTTTTGAGCATCAATCTCGACCGCGTTTACACCATCGGTGAACCGCTGACTTTGATCGTTGATTACCATACGAATGGAGAAATTGTGCCAAATACTTTGGGTTTCGGCGGCGGCGGCGGTTTAAAATTCATCAAACCGCCGGCGGGCGATTCGCACGGACGCAGACAAATCTGGTCGCAGGGTCAAACCGATTACAACCGTTTCTGGTTTCCGTCCTACGATTCGCCTAACGATTTTGCGTCCACTGAGCTGACCGCAACAGTCGAAAAACCGCTGTTTGTCGTATCCAACGGCGCGCTCGTCAACAGGCACGATAACGGCGATGGAACGGAAACATTTCACTGGAAAATGGACACACCGCACGCTAATTATTTGACCTCGGTCGTCGTCGGCGAATACGCGGAAGTCAAAGGCGAATATGCCGGCATTTCGGTTTCTTCGTATGTTTTCCCAAACGAATTAAAAGAAGGACAGGTGTCGCTGAAAAATCTGCCCGCGATGGTCAAGTTTTTCTCGGAAAAACTCGGCGTAAAATACGCTTACCCGAAATACGCGCAGACGACGGCGACCGGGTTCAGCGGCGGGATGGAAAATATTTCGGCAACGACGATGACTCCGACAATCGTCCGCGATGCGCGGGAAATGCTCGACGGCGATTCGGATTCGATTCAGTCGCACGAACTGGCGCACCAGTGGTTTGGCGATTATGTGACGTGCCGCGAATGGGGAGAAATCTGGCTCAACGAATCGTTTGCGACCTATTTCGAAGCTCTCTGGATGGAAGAATCAAAGGGACACGATTATTTTCTCTATAACGACGTGCGCGGCAATCAGCAGCAGTATCTCGCCGCGTGGAACGAAGGACTGCGGCGACCGATTGTGACGAAAAATTACACGAACAAAGACGCGGTTTTCGACGCTTACGCTTACCCGACCGGCGGCGCGGTTCTGCATATGTTACGCAAACATCTCGGCGATGAACTTTTTTTCAAATCGCTCAATCATTATCTGCTTTCAAACGCGCACCAGCCGGTGCAGACCGAACAGCTTCGCATCGCTATCGAACAGACGACCGGACAATCAATGGACTGGTTTTTTGACGAGTGGCTGCATAAAATGGGACATCCCCTTTTTGAAATTTCGGACAATTACGACGACGCTGCTAAAAAATTAACTCTGAACGTCAAGCAAACGCAGAAAATTGACCCGAACAACGCCTACCCGCAAACCGAGTTTTTCCAGACTTTCGTTGACATCGAAATAGACAATCAAATCAAGCGCGTCTGGATCGAGCCGAAAGCGGAAAATATTTTTACTTTTGATGTTGCGAGCCGACCGAAACTCATTAATTTCGACTATGAAAGTCCGCTGATAAAAGAATTAAAATTTGAAAAGCCGACCGATGAGTTGGTTTATCAACTGCAAAACGACAAAGACGTTCTCGGTCGTCTGTGGGCGATGAATGAACTTTCCGCGCGCGAAAAAACTGACGACGCGGAAAAATCGAAAATTACCGCCGCGCTAAATCAAACGGTCACAAAAGACACGTTTTGGGCGGTGCGCCGCGACGCGATTCGGTTGTTGGTGACGACCGCAGCGACCGGAAGCAGAAAACGCAATCAGCAGATAATCGAAGGTCCGAACCTTGAACCGGCGACGCTGAACGCGCTGACGACGGCGGCAAAAGACACAAACTCGCTGGTGCGCGCGGCGGCGATTGAAGTTTTAGGCGCATTGAACGATCCGCAAAAAGCCGACATTTATCTGGCGGCACTCAACGATCAAAGTTACGGCGTGATTGACGCGGCTTCCATCGCGCTGGCAAACACCAAAGACGCGCGAAGTTATAACGCGCTGGTCAAGTTGGTCAACACGGATTCATGGAAAGATCACGTTCGGCTGGCGGGTTTGCAGGGTTTGGCAGTTCTGGGCGACAAACGCGCGGTGGATTTAGGATTCAAATATGCTGATAAATCTTATCCGGCAAATGTTCAAAATGTCGCGTTGGGCATGTTGGCGGCGAGTGGCAAAGGCGATGCGCGGATTTACCCGCTGTTAATGAATAATTTCAAAACTGCGCTGAAAAATAAAGATTTTCAGGGTATTTTCGGCGGACTGCAAAATTTTATCAAACTCGGCGACCCGCGCGGACAGGAAGCGTTTGATTTGGCAAAAGCGCAGTTTAAAGATCAGCAAAATTTTCTCGCCTTCGTCAGCCGCATCGAAGCGGAATTCAAAACCGCCGCTGCCAAATAAGAGTTTATTCACTCATCGCCCGCGACAGCGAATGGTGAACTTTTTGCCGTCAGTTTTTAATGAAACTGTTTGAAAATATTGGAAAATTCAAACGGCGACTGTGAAATTCCGCTGCAAGTCGGTGAAACGTAGGCTGTTCCGGGACATTGTTTGTCGCGCGTCATTGACCACATCGCCAGTCTGCCGAGATTGTTGTTTTGGGCGAAATTCAAAAGCAGATTCGCGTCCGCGACGGTGAAGACTTCCGGCGCAACGTCGTTCAGACCGATCATCGGTATAACACCGATCATCGCTTTTCTCTGCGCCGCAGTTTTGTTCGGATAAACGGTGGCGAGCTGCGCGGCGGTAGCATTAATCGCGTCAATCGCGTTTTGTCCCATCGTATTCGGACTGGCGACCGAGCCGTAATCCATCGCCATAATATTGACGATTGAAACTTCAACGCCATTGCTGACGGCATTTTGCAGTAAATTCAAACTCGTCTGGTCGAGACCGCCCGGTAGAACGGGCAGCGTGTAGGAAATTGTTAAACTGCGGTTTTGACTGCGGGCGATGTTTTGCAGATTGGCAATCGCTTGATTGCGCCGGTTGTTCGCCGCCGCATTCGCCATCGCCGCGCCTTCGATGTCAAAATCCAGGCTCGTTAAATTATATTTATCAATTACCGCTTGATATTGCGCCTGCAAAATCGAAACACTCGCGCAGCTTTGCGCCAATTCTATGCCCGACGCGCCGCCGAATGAAATAATTACATCCCCGCCCGCCGACCGCAGCGTGTTGATGTCGGCGACCAGATAATTTTCGCTCAAATTAATCACGCCGCCCCACGACGCTTGACAACCGCTCGCGCCGTTGACGATAAAGGCGAGCGTGTAATATTTCAAACCGACATTGTTCAGTGTCTGCGTCAGCGGAAACGTCGGATACAGCAGCGTATCAACGTATGGCGCGAAAAACCGCTCCGGGAAACCCCGCCCGCCGTCGTTCCGCCCGCGACACCTTTTATCTCCAAATCATCCACTCCCGCTTCAACCAATGAATCATTGCCGAAATCCGCCGCTTCTAACTGCACGCGCACGGTTTGTCCGGCGAAACCGTTCAGATCAACCGTCGCCGGCTGCCAAACGGCATTATCATTCAGATAACGACCGACTTTTTGAAAAACGACCTGCCGACCGTTTGAACCGATAATAGAGACGCGAAAATAATCGGCGGCTGAAGAACGTTGATTGTGGGCGAAATAATACCAGAAGGAAAGCGAGATATTTCCGCTCGCGGGCAGATTTATTAAAGGTGAGCGCGCGGTTGTCGCGCCGCCGTCCACATCGTTGTCATTCGCTCTGCCGCCGGCGAGTCCGGTTACCAGCGAAGAATTTCCGCCGTGCGCCGCCAACTGTTTCGCGCCCATCCAATTCGTCGCCTGCGGCATTCCGCGCTCCCACATTCCGACTTTTGCCGTATCTAAAGAGTCAGCATTCATCGTCCAGCCTTTATCTGTTTCAAAATCGTCGGAAAAAACGACGTTCTGACTGTCGCCGTTGCTGCCCTGCGCCTGCCACAGCGACGGCGCGTTCGGCGGTTCCCAGCCGACTTGTGAAGTGTGTTGCTGTAAACATTTGTAGCTCGTCGTTTGATAAGTAACCACCGAATCAACAGCGTAAAAAACGCCCGCCTGCCACGCATTTTGCGCGAAAGCGGAGATTTGGAAAATTATCAGGCAATAAAATACAGGCGATACAAAACGAATTAGACGACGCATAATTTTTTTAGAATATTCGTGAGAAAACAATTTTTAACATTAGAATCATATCAATTCTACCCTTAATTTGTAAAGAGAATGATATTTGACTCTCAGCCTATAAAACACTAAACTTTATATTTCAAACGTGGTGAGTTACAGCGACTTGCGACCACGAAAAATAAACCGCTAAACAGCCGTGAGTTTAATTTAATTTCAATAGAAAACTCTGCGCTTGTTTGGTGCGGGGTTTTTATTTTAGGTTTTAAATTAATGATTGACGAAGAAATTAAGAAATTCAATGAAAAAATACGCAATGAGATAAAAACACGTAAGTTATTTGATAATAAGTTAAATAACTTATTATTAAACCTTTTCTTTCTAAACAATTACTTGAGAAAGAAATAAACGAACTATGTAATCTTAGAAAGTTCATTTTACAGATAGATGAAGATGTAAAAATTTTATCTAAAACTGAAAGTCCAGATTTTTTTATTGAGTATCAAAATGAACTTGTTGGAGTAGAAATTGAGGCAATTTTTGATATTCGATTTGTTGAGTCTGTTAAATCAAAACAAAAACTACTTGAAACTGCGGCAATTGAATTTCAAAGACGCTATCCAGATATTAAGACTTTTGTAAATTTTCAATTCAAAAATAACTTTATAGTTCGTAAATTGGAGAAGAAAGAAACAGTAGAACAAATTATCAACTATGTAAGTGGATTTATTTCAAAAAATGTCGTCCAAAAGCCAGATTTTATTGAATCAATTATACCAATGGAGCATTCACGATTGGCTTTTAACTATTTTCAGGGAGCGTATTTTGTAAATCACATAAACGACGAATTAATTGGAAAAGCAATAAAGAAAAAGGAAGACAAATTTGAGAATTATACAGCGAATTCAAAAACTGATCGCCAATGGTTGTTAATTGTGATTGATTCAGGTGCGGCTGAATCTTATGTAATTAATGAAAGTAATTCGCCAAGTAAAGTTACGAGCAAATTTAAAAGAATATACATTCTCGCAGATTTTATCAATAAAGTTACGAGAATTAAATAAAAATAATTTTTATGAGCAAGAATTTTTTAGATTTATTAAAAGAAAAAATCGTCGTTTTCGACGGCGCAATGGGAACAAATTTGATGGCGCAGAATTTGACGCTCGATGATTTCGGCGGGGCGAATTTTGAGAATTGTTCGGAGAATTTGATTTATACCCGACCGGACGCGGTTTTAAATGTCCATCGCGCGTTTCTCGAAGTCGGCTCGGATGTCATTGAGACGAACACTTTCGGCGGCAATACGGTGGTTTTGCAGGAATTCGGAATTGCCGATAAAGCCTACGACGTGAATTTTAAAGCGGCGCAGATGGCGAAATCTATCGCTAACGATTTTTCGACCAGTGACAAACCGCGATTTGTCGCCGGTTCGATGGGACCGGGAACGAAACTGCCGACGCTCGGACATATTTCTTATCTCGATTTGCGGCAAAATTACGAAGCGCAGGTGCGCGGGCTGTTCGATGGCGGCATTGATTTGTTTATCGTCGAAACCTGTCAGGATATTTTGCAGACGAAAGCCGCGCTCGCCGCCATTTTTGATTTTTTCAGGGAAAAGCGCGTCAAAATCCCGGTCATCGCGCAGGTGACGATTGAAACTTTCGGCACGATGCTCAACGGCACGGAAATCGCCGCCGCGCTGACCGCGCTCGAACCGTTTCCGATTGATGTTATCGGAATGAACTGCGGAACGGGTCCGAAACAAATGGCGGAATCGCTCAAATATCTCTGCGAAAACTCGCCGATTCCGGTTTCGGTTCTGCCGAATGCCGGGCTGCCCGAAGTCAAAGACGGCGCGATGCACTATGACGAAACGCCGGAATCTTTTACGAAACAGGTTCTCCATTTCGCCGAAGATTTCGGCGCGAACATCGTCGGCGGCTGCTGCGGAACAACGCCCGAACATTTGAGATTGGTCGTCGAACAGGTCGAAAGACTCTCGCCGAAACAGCGCAACGCTCAATTGATTCCGTCGGCATCGTCAATCTTTTTCCAGCAGCCATACACGCAGGACAATTCGTTTTTGATCGTCGGCGAGCGCGTTAATGCTTCCGGCTCGAAAAAAATGCGCGATTTGCTTGAACGCGAAGATTGGGACGGACTCGTTTCGCTGGCGAAAGAACAAGAACGCGAAGGCGCGCATATTCTCGATGTCAATGTGGATTTCGTCGGGCGCGACGGCGTTGCCGATATGCACGAACTGGTTTCGCGGCTCGTCACCAACGTCAAAATTCCGCTGATGCTCGATTCGACCGAATGGCAAAAAATGGAAGCCGGATTACAGCACGCGGGCGGCAAATGTCTTTTGAATTCAACAAATTATGAAGACGGCGCGGAACGATTTTTGAAAGTTTTGGAACTCGCCAAAGAATACGGCGCGGGCATCGTCGTCGGCACGATTGACGAAGAAGGAATGGCGCGAACGGCGGAAGGGAAGTTGGAAATCGCCAGCCGCGCGTATCAGGAGGCGACCGCATTCGGCATCGAAGCGCACGATATTTTCTTTGACCCGCTCGCGCTGCCGATTTCGACGGGAATCGAAGAAGATCGCAGAAACGCCGCTGAAACCATCGAATCAATCCGACAAATTCACGCGGAAATGCCCGAGGCGAATATTATTTTGGGCGTTTCCAACGTCAGTTTCGGTCTAAATCCGGCGGCGCGCGTTGTTTTGAATTCGATCTTTTTGCACGAATGCGTCGAAGCCGGAATGAATTCGGCAATCGTCAACGCCTCGAAAATTCTGCCGCTGAATCGTTTCAGCGAACGCGAAATCGAAGTCGCGCTCGATTTGATTTACGACCGCCGAAAGTTTGAAGGCGACATTTGCGTTTATGATCCGCTCGGCGAATTTACGACGATGTTTCAGGGAAAAACGGCACAGTCAATGAAGGTTGATGTCAGTAATCTTTCGACCGAAGACAAACTCAAACATCACATTATTGACGGCGAAAAAATCGGTTTGGAAGACAATCTGAAAAAGGCTCTGGAAAATTATCCCGCGCTCGAAATCGTCAACGATATTCTGCTCGACGGAATGAAAACCGTCGGCGAATTGTTCGGCTCCGGTCAGATGCAGTTGCCATTCGTTTTGCAGTCGGCGGAAGTGATGAAAACGGCGGTCAAATTTCTCGAACCGTTTATGGACAAGGTTGAAGGCGAATCGAACAAAGGCGTGATGGTTTTGGCGACCGTCAAAGGCGACGTTCACGACATCGGCAAAAATCTGGTTGATATTATTCTGACCAATAACGGTTACAAAGTAGTAAATCTCGGCATCAAACAAGCCGTTGATACGATTCTCGATTCCGCCGTCGAACACCAAGCCGACGCGATTGGAATGAGCGGTTTGCTCGTCAAATCAACGCTCGTAATGCGCGACAATCTCGAAATTATGAACGACCGCGGCTTAAAAACGCCCGTCGTTTTGGGCGGCGCGGCGTTAAATCGCCGCTACGTTGACAACGATCTCGTGCCGCTTTTTGAAGGCAGATTATTCTACGCCCGCGATGCGTTCGACGGCTTAAGCGCGATGGATTTGCTGACGCAAAAGGGTAAATCCGCGACGGCAAACGGCGACGATGTTAATCACAACGACGATGTAAACCGCGATGACCGTAGAGACGCGATGCATCGCGGCTCTACGACAACAACAACGACAGACGAAATCGAAACCGTAACGGACGAAGAAGATTTGGTTGGTGAAGACGCGAAACTCGGCAAACAAGCCGCGCGAGTTTCCGCCAAACAAATTGGCGACACGACGCACACGACCGAATCGAACGTCAAACCCGCCGCAAAAATCCCGACCGCGCCGTTTTACGGTTCAAAAGTCGTCGAGATCAAAGATTTAACCAAAGTCTTCGCGTTCATCAACGAAACCGCGCTTTTCAAAGGTCAGTGGCAATATAAACAGGGCAGAAAATCGCCCGAAGAATATCAAAAAATTCTCGAAGAAACCGTCTATCCGAAATTCCGCGAACTCAAAGCGCAGGCGATCCGCGAAAAATTACTGGAAGCAAAATTGGTTTACGGCTATTTCCCGTGTCAAAGCGAAGGAAATGATTTAATAATTTACGAAGACGACGAAAAAACCGAAAGAATGCGCTTTACATTCCCGCGCCAGCCGCAAACACAGCGCGGCGGGCAAAATTTGTGTCTCGCCGATTATTTCGCGTCAAAAGATTCCGGCGTAATTGATACGGTCGCGTTTCACCTCGTTACGATGGGCAAAAAAGCGTCCGAACATTCCGCCAAACTTTTCGCGTCCGACAACTACACCGATTATCTTTTATTTCACGGTCTGTCAGTCGAATCCGCCGAAGCCCTCGCCGAAATGTGGCACAAGCGCATCCGCGAAGAACTCGGCATCGCCGAAAACGACGCAAAAGATTTAAACAAACTTTTCCATCAAGGCTACCAAGGCTCACGCTACAGCTTCGGCTATCCGGCGTGTCCCAATCTCGAAGACCAAACCAAACTTTTTGAACTCTTAAAACCCGAAAGAATCGGTGTCGAACTAACCGAAGAATTCCAACTCGACCCCGAACAATCAACTTCGGCGATTATTATTCATCATCCTGAGGCGAAGTATTTTAATATCGAATAATTATGAAACAATTAAAAGTATTTTATTCGTGGCAATCTGACCATTCCAACTTAACGAATAGAACGTTTATTCAAGATGCTTTGGAAAAAGCTACAAAACTTCTTCGCAACGATGATTCACTTGAAGTTAATCCGGTGATTGACCGTGATACAAAAGATGAACCGGGTTCACCTGATATTGTTCATTCCATTTTCGACAAAATAGAAAATTCTGCTGTTTTCGTTTGTGATGTAACAATAATCAATGATGCAACAGAAAGAAGACCTACGCCAAATCCAAATGTATTAGTCGAATTAGGTTACGCATTGAAAGCGTTAGGACAGAGCAGAGTTTTATTAATAATGAATACTTCATACGGCAACATTAAGAAATTACCTTTTGATCTTGACCATCGTCGTGTCATTGCTTACGAATTTCACGAAAATGATAATTCAAATACAAAAATAAATGACAAAGGAATAGAAGAAACAGTTAAGCAAATTGAAAAAAAGATTTTGGTTAAAAAGCTCGAAAGTAATTTAAAGACTATTTTGGATCATCATAGTTTAAGCGAAGATGAAACGTCTAAAACTTCACAAGAATTATTAGAGACTTCTTTTGCAAATTCTGGAAGTTATTTTCAGGTCAAGCACACAGTGTTAAATGAGATAAAAACGACTTGTGAAAAGATAAATTCTTTAAAAATTTTTAATAAGCAAAATTATCTAACGGCTGATGAATTAGCTGAATATATGGCAAACTGTTTTGAGTTTTCATCGGAATCTTTAGATTTATTTGCTTTTGGTTGCTCAGAAGGTGAAGTGACTTATTCTAAAGTTTGGTCGGAAGCATTAACACATTTGACGGATTGTATTGCTCCATCCAGAAGAACAGATAACATAAGACTTTTTCCAGCATTGTTACATTTTTACGTCGGCGGAATTGCGGCAGTTGCAGGAGAAAAATATGAAACTCTTTCTTCGCTAGTCAATCAGACAAAAATAAGAACAGAACTGAGAGAAACAAAAAATCCTGCATATTCTTTAGTTCCATATTTAGTAATTGAAGAAGATGCTGCCAAAAGACTTCCAAATTTTGGACGTTATCATACTCCGCTAAATCAATATTTATTTACGGTATTAAGAGAATCGTTGCGGATTGTTATCGCAAATGATCAAGCATATAAAGAGGCGTTTTACCATTTTGAGTATTTGTTTGCCTTAACTGCGGCAATAAATTCAAAAAAAATATGGGGTGATTATTATGTTCCTGTAGGAAGTTACACTTGGGAAAGTTATTTGATGGAAATTCGTTCGTCAGGAACTCAATTTGTTACCAAACAAACAGATGAAGAAATTGAACAGTTAGGCGAGAAATGGCGACCTTTTCAGGCAGGAATTTTTGGAGATTCTTGGGAAGATTTTCTTGAACTTAAAAAGAATGCAGACGAGAATATAGTTAAAGTAGTGCGAAAATTTTTTAGTATGTTCAATCCTTAAATTGTTTTGTTAGAATTTAGACTATGAATTGTTGAGACATCTTCAATATCGAACCGAACAAATGCGGCGGAAAACATTGTATTTGCGGGATGCGGATGACGAGTTTCTTGCAAAATATCAGTTAAAGTCGGATAATTTTTGTGTTATGGAAACAGTTTTGGAAAACGAAGCCAGAATAAAAGAAATCTTCAAAACGGCAATAGTTGAAATTCTCGAAGAGCGCAAGGATTTATTCAGTGATATGTTTCGTGAAGTTACCGAAGACATTGCGCTAGCGAAAGCTATCGAAGAAGGCGAAACATCGCCGGAAGTCTCGCGTTCCGATGTGTTTGAAATTTTGGGGCAAAAAAGTTGAAAGTCGAATTTCGTGAAATTTTCCTCAAAGATTTACGAGATATTAAAACCCCCAAATTCTTTGCAAAAATCCGTCAAGCAATTGAAAACGTCGAAGAATCCGGTAATCCACAGAAAATCCGCAATTTCAAGAAATTAAAAGGTAGTAAATTTTACTAACGCATCAGAATCGGCGAATATCGTCTCGGTTTGAAAATGGAAGGCGATACAGCAGTTTTCGTCCGCTTTCTTTCCAGAAAAGAAATTTATCGTTTCTTCCCATGACAAAAATACAAAATCAACTTCGGCGATTAGCATCTATACCCGTTAGAAAATAGATTGCGAAAATTTAATTTTGATTGTCCAATAAAACCAATGATTTAACTTTCCAATTTTTCGCAAACCAATTTCTTTTGGGTATGTCATCAGAAGCAAAATATTTTAATGTCGGATAAATGTCTGAAAATTCCGATTACGTCAATAAATTTGGCGGATTATTTTTTGAATTTGTCATTTAAAATTCCGCGCGAAAATGTTTTAATATCGAAAAATGTTTGAGCGAACGAAATTAAAAGACCGTCTTTACGGCGAGATGTTTTGGGAAGAATGGGACGAATACGAAAGTTATTGGTATGCGCCGATGAAAGATGCGTCGGGCAAACAATTTTCGCTGTTGATTCGCGCCGATTCGCCGACGGATTTTATGACGGTCGGCGGGACGCATTCGACTTATCAAAGACTTTTGGAAAATATAAATTCGATTCGCGGCGAAATGATGGACGAGATAATGGAAAATTCGCGGCTTTTTAAAAAGAAACGTCAGCGGAATTCGGCGGGCGAAGTTTTTAAGAAAAATCTCAGACTTTTTTCCATCAAAATCTTTTCGGATTTGTCTTCGGAAGTATCGTTTATCGGCGAAGTCGCCGAAGACGAAGACCCGGACGAAACTTTTTACGCGCTGCTCGATACGGAAGGAAATTTGACCGAAGCCGGAATTGAAGAATTGTAAATTCAGATGTATTGGAAAAAGAAAAACAAAGCGGCGCGGGCGCAAGTTGATGCGGCACTTGAAGATACGTCTTACGATATTGTCAAAGTTTTGGCGAAAAAGTTGGGATTAAAGCCGAAATCGCGCAAGAAAACGGACGCGATTGGCGAAATTATTCCGCTTTTAAACGATGCGAATAAAGCGGCGAAGATTTTTCTGACTCTCGATTCGTTACAGCAAAAAGCAGTCGCGGAAGCGGTTTTTCATCAAAATAACGAATATGACGACGGGCGTTTTGCGGCGAAATATAAAAGCGCGCCGAGGTTTAAGATAAAATTAAATGAATACGAATCCGAACCGACCTTGCTGCATTTGTTCATTTATTCCGACGATTACGGCGAATTTATTCCAAATGATTTAGCCGCCAAACTCAAACCTTTTGTGCCGCAGCCGAAAGGTTTTTTTCTGAAAACGGTTGATGAACTGCCCGAAAATATCACGATAAAATTTCCCGATTGGCAAAAGAAACCGGCTGAAATAAAACCTTTGACCGTGCGCGAAACCGAAAGCGAAGCGTTGCAGGATTTTTGGTCGGTTTTGCGGCTCGTCGAAGAAAAGAAAATCGCCGTCAGCGACAAGACTTTTTATCCTTCGGCGAAATCTGTCGAAGAAATCGCTGCGGTTTTGCGCGACGGAGATTTTTACGAAATTAAAGAAGATAAACAGCATTATCCGAACATCGGCGCGATCAAAGGTTTCGCGTGGGCGATGATTTTGCAGGCTTCAAAATTGACGAATGTTTCGGCGAAAAAACTCGCTTTGTCCGGCGAAGGTCGGAAAATCTTGAACAAACCGGCGCACGAAATCATCAAAAATCTATGGCAAAGCTGGCTGAAAACAACAGTTTTGGACGAATTCAATCGCGTTGACGAAATCAAAGGACAAAAACGAAAGGGAAGAACGAATCTGACCGGAATCAAACCGCGCCGCGAATCGGTGGCGGATTCGTTTCAACTTTGTCCGGTCGGCGAATGGATTTCGATTGATGAATTTTTTCGATGCGTGCGGCTGAATTTCGATTTTACGGTCGTCCGCGACGAATGGAATCTTTATATTTCCGACAGCAATTACGACAGTCTCGGCTACGAATACGGCGAGAATTTCGATAAATGGTATGTTTTTCAGGCGCGTTATGTTCTCGCGGTTTTGTTTGAATATTGCGCCACACTCGGTTTGATTGATGTCGCGTATATTTCGCCGTTTAATGCGCGGCAAGATTATCTCGAACTTTGGGGCGCGGACGATTTGGATTTTCTAAGCCGTTACGACGGGTTGAAATTTCTCCGCATCAACAATCTCGGCGGGTTTTGTTTCGATTTAGCCGAAAATTATGAACTGCCGAAAATCGCCGTGAAAAGTTCATTTTCGATTTTGCCGAATCTGCAAATCAAGGTCGTCGGCGAAAATTTAACGGGCGGCGAAGAACTTTTTCTCGAAAATTTCGCCGAAAAAGAAACGCCGGAATTATGGCGTTTGAGCCGTGAAAAATCCATTAACGCGCTCGAAAACGGTCAGAAAATTTCCGCTCTCCGCGAATTTTTAGAAAAGCGTGAAGACCAGCTTTTGCCGGAAACGGTCGAAGGTTTTCTGCGCGACACGGAAAAACGCGCCGCCGCTCTGACCGACAAAGGAACGGCAAAAATCGTCGAATGCGAAACAGTGAAAATCGCCGACGAAATCGCCGCCAATCCGCACTCAAAGAAATTATGTCAGCGCATCGGCAAAAAATCGCTGGCGATTTTTGAAACGGACGAGAAAAAATTCCGTGAAATCGTCAGAAAAATCGGCTACGGAATGAAATACGATTAACGTCAATTTGAGGTAAACATTTACAAAATAAATCTTAATCTTGACAACTGTTTTCTGTTTTTACAGTTTCATTTTTCAATTGTTTTTCAATTTGCCGCGCGTGAAGAAATTAATAACCGAATAATATTTGCGCGGGAAAAGGCGCGCGAAAAAGCTCAGGGCGCGGGCATCCGAGCCGATAATGATTCGTGTCTGGCGTTTTTTGATGCCTTTGACGATAACTTCGGCGGCTTGTTCGGGCGTGGTCGCGGCGAGCTGTCGGTTGAATTTTTCGACTCTTTCGTTTAATTCTTCTTTGGATAATTTGACGTTCGCGCCGACGCGGGCGGTGTTGGCGATGTTCGTGCTGATGCCGCCGGGATGAACGACCGAAACGGTAATGTTCGGGTTATCTTCGAGTTCGTGGCGCAGTGCTTCGGTGAAGCCGCGCACGGCGAATTTGCTGGCGGAATAAGCGGCGTTTCCCGGCGGCGCGACGAGACCGAAAATGCTGGAAATATTGACGATGTGCGCCGATTTTTGCTGTTCCAAAACGGGCAGAAAAAGTTTCGTGCCGTAAACCACGCCCCAGAAATTGATGCTCATAATCCAGCGAATGTCGTCGAATGAAACGTCTTCGACCGAACCGCCGAGCGCGACTCCGGCGTTGTTGATGATGTGCGTCGCGCGTCCGTGCTGTTCGACGACCTGATCGGCGAATTTCCTGAATTTCTGCTCGTCGGAAACGTCGAAAACGCGCGTTGTTATTTTTTTGCCGGAACTTTTCAGCAAATCGGCAGTTTCCGCCAGACCTTTTTCGTTGACATCCGCGACGGCGATTCCGTGGATGTTTTCCCGCGCGAGCCGCACCGCCAGCGCGCGCCCGATTCCCGAAGCCGCGCCCGTAATCACGACGACGCTTTCATTTGTTAAACTCATAATTTTGCTGATAGTTTTAACCGCAGATGGACGCGAATAAACGCAGATAATTTTTTAATAGAATTCTCCAAATCCGCGTTTATCTGCGGTTAATTTGCATCAAAAATTTCCCGAATCTCACGCTTTGACGATTTCGTATTCGCGGCGGTCAACGCGCCTCGTTTCGCGGTGAAAGTTGGATGTCAGGCGCGGGTAAAGCGTTGTATTTCTGCCTTTAGCGTTCATATACCAGCTTTTGCAGCCCGATGCCCAGACGGTTTTTTCAAATTGTTCGTCGAGAAAATCATTGTAATTTTCCTGCACGTCCGGCTTCAAATCGAGAAAGGAGTTCGCGCCGGATTTTTCGAGCAGTTCGATGTATTTCATAACGTAATTCGCCTGCGCTTCCATCATCTGAATGACCGAAGAATGTCCGAGTCCGGTGTTCGGTCCGAGAATAAAAGCGAGATTCGGAAAGCCGGAAACGGTCGTGCCGCGATATGCTTCCAAGCCGTTTTCGCGCCATTCGGCGAAAAGTTCTCTGCCGTTTCTGCCGACGACGCGCATATCGGTCGTAAAATCGGCGACTTCAAAGCCGGTGGCGAAAATTATCGCGTCTAATTCGTGTTCCGTGCCGTTTTCGGTCAAAATTCCGTCGGCGGTTATTTCGGCAATCGGATCAATTTCGAGCGCGACGTTCGGGCGGTTGAATGCCGGATAAAAATCGTCGGAACTCAAAATTCGTTTGCAGCCGAGTTTGTAATTCGGCGTTAATTTGCGCCGCGTTTCCGGGTCTTTGACTTCGCGTTCGAGCTTTTCGACGCTGAGTTTTTGGAAATGACGATGCACGCGCTCGTTGCCGACAAACATCAGCCCGCGAAATTCAAGAAACCAGTAAAGCGCGAGTCGCCGCAGTTTTTGCCGCCACGGATTTTTTTGAAAAAGTTCCTGTTTTTCGGCTGAAACCGCTCTGTCCATTCGTGTGCCGAGCCACGCCGCCGTGCGCTGAAAAACCGTCAAATGTTCGACCTCTTTCGCAATCGTCGGAACGATCTGCACCGCGCTCGCGCCCGTGCCGATGACGGCGACGCGCTTGCCTTTCAAATCGTAATTTTTGTCCCAGCGCGCCGAATGCAAAGTTTTCCCGCGAAATGTTTCCAAGCCTTTGAAATCGGGAATCTGCGGGCGATTAAACGGTCCGACGGCGAAAATCAACATTCTGACCGTCGTCGTTCTGCCGCGTCTGTCGGTCAATTTCCAAAAGCCGCTTTTCTCGTCAAATTTATAATCAACGACATCCGCATCGTAGCGAATATGCGTTTCCAAACTGCGGTCGCGCACCAGTTTTTTGAGATATTCCAAAATCTCCGGCTGCGACGAATAAAGGCGTTTCCAGTGCGGATTCGGCTCAAACGAAATCGAATACAAATTCGACGGCACATCGCACGCGCAGCCCGGATAAATATTGTCGCGCCACGTTCCGCCGACTTCCTTCGCCCGCTCGAAAATCACAAAAGAATCGCGCCCCGAACGCTGAAGCCGCAGCGCGGCGATAATTCCCGCGAAACCCGCGCCGACGATTCCGACCTCAAAATCCGGTTTTATTTGTGCTGAACTCATAAAAATAATTTTTTACAAAATTTCGCCGATTCATTTAATTATCAGTGAGACAAATTTATTTTATTTGATTATCCGCGAATTATACGAATTGAAACAAATCAAAGCCTGAAATTATCGCTTGCTCGTGTCTCTTGGTGTAATTCACGGACGGATTGTTTTGTTAAGTAAAATTGTCTGATTGCCGCTGACAAAATTTCAATTAATTTCCACAGTTTCGTTGTCGCCCACATCGGGAGATTTTCCGGTCACGGCGGATTTGACCAAGCCGATGGCGTGCGAAACGATGCTCGAATGCGAATCCCAATACTCGCCCGATTCAACTCCGACTTTGATCAAAGCGATCCCTTCCGTTTCGAGTCCGTCGGGAAACCACGCATTGAGTTCCGGCGACCATAATTCTTCCATTTTCGCCCGGTCCTGGCTGATCTCCGCGTTGCCTTTAAGTGAAATGTAAGTTTGCTGATCGGGCGCGGAATATGCGAGATTGACGCGCGGATTCCTTTTGATGTGGCGGGTTTTGTTGGTGTCTTCGTAAGTAAAAAAATAAACGTCGCCGTCAAATTCGGTTTTCTGCGTGGACATCGGGCGCGACTGCAATTCGCCTTCTTCGTCAATCGTCGTGAACATCGTAAAGTCAATGTCCATAATGAATCCGCCGATTTTTTCGATTTTTTCTTCCCGTGTTACAGGTGTTTTTTGTTCTGCCATTTCTTTTGTTCTCCCTTGATTGTAATTTCGGACGCGAAAGAAATTTTCGCGTCCGTTAAAAAATTATACAAAATTAATCTTCTCGGAACGATCAGAGTATGGAAAATAATTCAACTTTTTTATTTCGCTTCAAATATATCATTCAATACGACGGCGAGCTTTTCGGCTTGGATCGTTTCAATTCGTTTCTGCGCTTCGGTGAGCGCATCAAGCGTTTCGGTGAAATTAATTTGGGTAATCGTCAGTATTTCCGGCAAGCGTGTCGGGTTCGGTTTGCAGATTGTTGATGTTTTCTTTATGAAACTTTTCCGCCGCCATAAATTAAAGCTATTTGTTGATTTAACGATTTTCCAGATGGACTTCGCGCGAAATAAAAAACTTGACTAATTAAACTTTGGTATGTTAATAATTGAGGGAATTTTTATTTTTTAGGGTTTTTTAACCGGAAACTTTTAGTTACAGGACAGTATTTTAAGCTACTTGCTTTAAGGTAAAACTTTATGAAAGAAAACCTCAATATCACCGCGCTTTTGAGAGCCTGGAGCGATGGCGACGAAGCCTCTCTGGAAGTTCTGCTGCCCTTGGTTGAACAGGAATTAAGACGCATCGCGCACAGTTATATGAGCGGCGAAGGTCTCAACCACACACTTCAAACAACCGCTCTGATTAACGAAGCCTACATTGAACTGAATAATCAGCACTCGGTCAACTGGCAAAATCGCAAGCATTTCTATGCTTTGACGGCGCAGATAATGCGGCGGATTTTAATGAAATACGCTCGTGACCGCTCGTGCGTCAAACGCGGGGGAAGTTTTCAGCACGTCAGTTTGGAAGATGTCTGCATCCTGACCCAACAGAAATCGGAAGAATTAATCGCGCTTGATGAAGCGTTAAATCGTCTGTCTGAGATTGATCCGGTAAAAAGTTCAATCGTCGAATTGCGGTATTTCGGCGGTTTAACGATTGCGGAAATCGGGACGCTTTCCGGTTACGCTTCAGTCACCGTCGCGGTGCATTGGCGATTGGCGAAAGCGTGGTTGGGAAGGGAAATTCAGGGCAAAAATAAAAGAAAAACTTTCCCCTCTAATACTTACGCCGGTGTCTGATCGGGAAGATAAAATTTATTGGAAAGATCATTAAGGGCAGCTCAACCAAAGCATCTGACTTCTGAGGCGGATTATTTTTTCATAAAATGTTCGGATAGAAAAAGCTACGATTTAATTGTTAAAAGTTAATTTAAGTTCTCAATTAGTGTGAATTAAATCACTGTTTTTATTGCACTTAGAGCAGTTATTGATGAATGTATGGAATAAGCCCGCGCGTGAGTGTGGGCGCAAAGCGTGTGCGATGTTTCTCGCCATTGTTCACGGGCGGGCTTACTGACTTTGAATTCTAACCCATACGCTTGTCTAACATTTGCTCTCAAGCAATTTATTAAATTGAAAAGTGGTCGTGAAATAAGGTGTCGAAGATGTTAAACGCTCTTTATGCAAGCGGTTTCCTGGGAAAATATTGAAACGATTTTTAATCAAACCATTCTTTTGCCGCCGGAGCAGAGGCTTGATTATGTCGTGTCAGTTTGCCGGGAAGACGCGGCGTTGTTTCAGGAAGTTATCAGTTTGATTGAAGAGGCGGAAAACGGCGAAAATTTCCTCAGCCAGCCGGTTTTTGAACTTGGAACCAAACTGCTGGCTTCCGACCCGATTGGGCTGTTGAATGAACCGAATTTTGCTTCCTATCAACTTTTAAGCGTTCTGGGGCGCGGCGGAACCGGAGTCGTTTTTTTAGCCAAAGACAAAAATCTGGAGCGGCTGGTCGCGCTGAAAATTCTGCCTTTTTCGTTAGCCGACAGCGACGAAAGAATTCTGCGTTTTCAACGCGAAGCGAAAGCCGCCTCGGCTGTGTCTCATCCGAATTTCGCCCATATTTACGAATTCGGGAAAGCCCGCGACCGATTTTATATCGCAATGGAATATGTGGCGGGAAAAACGTTGCGACAGCTTTTGAAATCAAAGGAAATTGACAATATCAAAGCTGTTGAAGTGGCGATTCAAGCCGCTAAAGCGTTACTCGCCGCGCATCGAAATGACATTGTTCACCGCGATATAAAACCTGAAAACATCATTGTGACCGAAGATTGGCTGGTGAAAATTTTGGATTTCGGATTGGCTAAAATCTTCGACTCAGACGCGGCGGGGCGCAATGTCAATTCTCACGACGCGCTTCAGACATCGCCCGGCTTGATTATCGGAACGGTCAATTATATGTCGCCCGAACAAGTGCGCGGCAAATCGCTCGACGCGCGCACCGATTTGTGGAGTTTGGGTGTGACGCTTTATGAAATGCTGGTCGGACAGCGACCTTTTTCCGGCGAAACGCCGAGCGACGTGCAGGCTCTGATTTTATTGACCGAACCAAACTTTCCGTCTGATTTCGGGAAAAAGTCTGAAATTAAACACATAATAACCAAACTTTTAGCAAAAAAAGTTGAAGACCGCTACCAAAACGCGACCGACTTGGTGAATGATCTGACAATTGTTCACCAAAATTTAATCCGAGAAACATCTCCCAAACAAATTCAAACATCTGTCACAAATCCCGAATCAGCAGACGGCGACCGCGCCCGAAAACACTTTCTGAAAAAATACCTTCAAAAAATATTAAATAAAGTGAGATAAGTAAACGAACAAAATCACAGACAAATAATAATTTACATATCAAATGAGAATTGGTCTGCGAAAAATGCAATTTAGGTAAAACCGATGTGTTTGGATTTATTGACGTTACGAACAAAGCCCGTCGCTCGACGGCATTGGTATAAGTTATCCTGAATATGTAGAATAGCGATTGCCTAGAAAATTATTTATGAGAAAACCTGTCATTGCGGGAAATTGGAAAATGTATAAACTGCTCGGCGAAGCGGTTGACACGGCTCTGGCGTTAAAACCTTTGGTGGTGAACGCGAATGAATGCGAAGTCGTTATCGCGCCGACATTTACAGCATTAAAAACGGTCGGCGACCGGCTCGAAGGCTCAAATATCAGATTAGCGGCACAGGACTGCGCCGCCGAGCAACGGCACGGTGCCTACACGGGCGAAGTCTGCGCCGATATGATTAAAGATGTCGGCGCGTCGTATGTTATTATCGGTCATTCGGAACGGCGGCAATTTTACGGCGAAACCGACCGTACGGTCAATTTAAAAACGAGAGCGTGTCTGGCTTACGCTTTGACGGCAATCGTCTGCGTCGGCGAAATTCTGCCGGAGCGAGAAGCGGGCAAAGCCGAAGAAGTTGTCAGAACACAAATTCTCGGCGGACTTGCAGGTTTGACAGTTTCCGATATGGAACGTATTATTATCGCTTACGAGCCTGTTTGGGCAATCGGCACGGGTTTGACCGCCACGCCCTCGCAGGCTCAGGAAATGCACGTTTTTATTCGTCAAACACTCGAAAAAACGCACGGCACAGAGGTCGCCGAAGCGGTAAGAATTCTTTACGGCGGCTCGGTCAAACCGGAAAACATTAAAGAATTAATGAGCGAAACGGATATTGACGGCGCATTAGTCGGCGGAGCGAGTTTGGAAGCGGAAAGTTTCGCCAAAATCGTTAACTACAAATAGAGGTTAGAAAGTTGGTTTATTTATTATACGCATTATTTTTTGTTTCCTGTATCGCGCTGGTCGCCAGTGTTTTATTGCAGCCGGGGAAAACCGACGCGGGTGCGCTGTTTACCAGCAACATTTCAAGCACCGCGTTTCAGCCGCGCGGTTCGCAAACTATTTTGTCGAAAATCACGATCATCGCCGCCACGACATTTATGTTGTCCGCTTTATTTTTGGCAATGCCGGCACTGACCGGCAACGTCTCGGTTTTAACAACGACTCCCGACGCGTCGGTGCCGGAAAATCCGGTGGTCGCGCCTGATACAAATGCTAATGTTGAAGTAAATGCGAACGCAAACACGGCGGTTGATACGAATATAAATTCTGCCGTTGTCGTGCCTAACGCCAATGTTCTGACCAACACCGGCGCGGCGGTCAATGCTAACAAAACAGCCAATGTAACCGTTAAATAGCCGGTATTTTGACTAAGCATCGAAAGAAAATCGCCTGCTAAAACCGCGCCGGCGCATTTCCACAATAATTTTGATTTCCCAAGCCGAGGTGGCGTAATTGGTAGCCGCGCACGTTTGAGGGGCGTGTGGTGTAAACCGTACGAGTTCGAGTCTCGTCCTCGGCACCACTTTATATATGAGGGCTTTTCGATTTAATCGGAAAGCCCTCGTTGTTTTTTCGGGTCAATTATAAAAGTCCGCGCGCTAATCCTGCCAAAATTTTTTGCGAAATTTTTCTTCCGTCCAGTAACTTTTGAAAAGTTCAATTTTCGGGCGCGAATTTTCATTTAAAACAACGCTCACCGCGTCGTAACGAAATTTTATACGGCTTAATCGGAAAACTTTTCGATAAACTTTCGCCGTCCTAATAATCTGCCGCTGTTTGCGTAAATCAACGGCAGCGAGCGGCGAAGCAAACGCGTCCGAACTACGCGTTTTCACTTCAATGAAACATAAAATATCTTCATCGAGAGCAATTAAATCAATTTCTCCGGTCACGGAAACGCCGCGCCGATTGCGTCCAATCGGCACTTTGAAGTTTGCCAGCACCAGCCGATAACCTTTTTTTACCAAAAATCGCGCGGCGGCGATTTCGCCGATTTGTCCGACTTTACTTGAACTAAAGTCAGCCGAACGGTTATCCTGAATATCTAAAGATAAAAGTTCCGACATTGTAAACGTGAGGATAACATAAATGATTTCCAAATTTAGTAATTTGTTACTGATCGTCGTGCTGATCCAGTGCGCCGTTTTAGCCGGTGCCTGCCAAACCCCCAAATCAAACGGGGCGAATCCTGCAAACGAGGCGAATAAATCAAACAGCGCGAATGTTTCAAATAAAATGGCGGCTGCCGAAGCCGATAAAAACGCGCCGAAAATCGAATACATCGAACAGGCGGCAACTTACCAAATTAAACCGGAAGATTTGCCGAAGCCGTTTGCAACCGACAGCGCGAACGATTCGCCGCGAATTGTCGAACAGCCGAAAAACGCTGCGCTGAAAGTGCCGCCCGGATTTAAGGTGAATGTTTTTGCCGCCGGTGATTTCAAAAATCCGCGTTGGATGACGCTCGCGCCGAACGGCGATGTTTTCGTCGCCGATGCCGCCGCCAATTCAATTATAATTTTGCGCGACACGAACAAAGACGGCACGGCGGATGAGCGGTTTACTTTTGCCGAAAATCTCCGACAGCCATTCGGAATGGCTTTTAACGGCGATTGGTTTTATGTGGCGAATACCGATTCAGTCGTCCGTTTTAAGTATAAAAACGGGCAAACAAAGGCGGAAGGCGCGCCCGAAAAACTGATAACACTAACCGAAGGCGGTTATCATCAGCACTGGACGCGCAACATAATTTTCTCGCCCGACGGGAAAAAACTCTACATCTCGGTCGGTTCAGCGGGCAATATCGAAACCGGAGACGACAAACACCGTTCCGCCGTCAGTGAATATAATCCCGACGGAAGCGGTTTTCGGCTGGTGGCGACCGGCTTGCGAAATCCCATCGGGCTGGCGTTTAATCCGGCGAACAACCAGCTCTGGACGGCGGTCAACGAGCGCGACGGTCTCGGCGATAATCTCGTTCCCGATTTTGTTACGTCGGTTAAAGACGGGGCGTTTTACGGTTTTCCGTATTCTTATATCGGGCAGAACGAAGAACCGCGTTTGAAGGGCGCGCATCCCGAATTAGTCAAAAAAGCCATCGTGCCGGACGTTTTGATTCAGGCGCATTCAGCCGCGCTCGGCATCGTTTTTTACAACGGGCAGATGTTTCCGAAAGAATATCAGGGCGACGCGCTGGTCGCGCTGCACGGTTCGTGGAATCGTGAAAATTTGACCGGCTATAAAATCATTCGCATTCGTTTTCAGGACGGCAAACTTGTCGAAAACGGTTATCAGGATTTTTTAACCGGCTGGCTGCCTGATCCGAGTTCACGCGAAGTTTGGGGCAGACCGGTCGGTTTGCTCGTCAATGCCGACGGTTCGCTGCTGATCGCCGACGACGGCGCGAAGAAAATATGGCGCGTCAGTTATCAAAAGTAATTATGATGCCAAAAGCGAAAAAGATTAACGCGAAGCCCGTCTTTTCGTGTTAATCCTTTTCATTTAAGAAAGCAGTATTATGAGGAAAATTTTGAAACTCGTCGTCATCCTGATCGCCGCCGCGTTTATCGCCGTTCAGTTTTTTCGTCCCGATTTTACCAATCCGTCGGTAAATCAAGCCGAAACTCTGGAAGCCGCAGTATCGGTTCCCGAAAATGTTGAAGCGATTTTAACGACCTCGTGTAAAGACTGTCATTCAAACGCGACTCGCTATCCGTGGTATGCGAATATTCAGCCGACCGCGTATTTTTTGGCGGATCATATTAAAGACGGGCGACGGCATTTGAATTTTTCCGTTTGGAACACTTACGAAACAAGGCGAAAAAAACAAAAGCTCGACGAAATTTGCGAACAGGCTGAATCCCGCGAAATGCCTTTGCCGTCGTATTTGTGGATTCACCGGAGCGCGAAACTTTCGGATGAACAAATAAAAACTTTATGCGATTGGTCAAAACAGGAACAGGACAGGCTGAATCAAACGCCGTAAAATTTCAAAATATCTGAGAACAAAATTTCGCTGCGAAAAATTATGATAAAATTATCTAAAATCTAATGGAGGAAAAAATTACAAATGAATGATATTACGGTGGAACAGGCTTTTGCGATTGTCAAAGCGGCTTATGAAAAAGCGGTCGCAATGGATTTGAAAATGAATATCGCGGTGGTTGACGCGGGCGCGAATTTGAAGGCGTTTGTCAGAATGGACGGCGCGTGGCTCGGCAGTATTGATATTGCGGTCAAAAAAGCGAAAACGGCGCGATTTTTTGATATGCCGACGGGCGAACTCGGCAAACTTTCGCAGCCGGGCGGGTCGCTGTATCAAATTGAAGTTTCCAACAGCGGTTTAATCACCTTTCCGGGCGGCGTTCCGCTGAAAAACAAAGATGGCGATGTGATCGGCGCAATCGGCGTTTCGGGCGATGTAGTGGAAAACGATCACGCCGTCGCCGAAGCCGGTGTCGCGGCGTTCGCCTAAACCAAAATTTAATTTTTAATCAAAGAGCCGGTTGAAATGCCGACTCTTTTTTGTTTGTCAAAACTTTGCGCCCGCGCGTCTTTGGGTTAAAATTAAATGTTATGGCTCTGCTGAAAATCGTTTATTACCCGGAACCTGTTTTGCTGACGCTCGGGAAACCCGTCGAAAAATTCGATGAAAGTCTAAAAAATCTCGTTGAAGATATGTTTGAAACGATGTCTGATGCGAAAGGAGTCGGGCTTGCCGCGCCGCAAATCAATATTTCGCGGCGGCTTTTCGTGATGGATTGTTCCGGCGGCGAAGACGAAGCGCAGAAAATAGCGATAATTAATCCTGAAATCATCCGCGTCGAAGGCGAGCAGATCGGCGAAGAAGGCTGTCTTTCGTTTCCCGGACTTTTCCAAAAAATCCGCCGCGACCAACGAACAATCGTCCGTTTTCAGGATGTAAAAGGCGAATTTCAGGAACTCGACGGCACTGATTTAACGGCGCGCTGCGTTCTGCACGAAACCGACCACTGCGACGGCATCGTTTTTCTCGACCGGATGACACCTTTGAAAAGAGAACTTGCCAAACGCAAAATCAAGAAGTTGCAGAAAACGGGAAAATGGGAATAATTTAATGCTGCCGAAAATCAGAGAATTAATCGCCGAACTCGAACGAAATGGTTTTGTAAGTCGCGGCGGAAAGGGCAGTCATCGAAATTTTGAACATCCTTTTGTTTCAAAAATTGTCAGGATTTCAGGTAAAACCGGCGATGATGCGAAAAAATATCAACTAAAACAAGTAGAAGAGGCGTTGAATGAGGTGAAAGGAAAATGAGAAAAGAATCTGACCTTTACAAAAAAATCGTATATTGGAGCGACGAAGATAATTGTTTTATCGGTATGTGTCCCGAGTTAATGTATGGCGGAGTTCACGGAAACGATGCACTGAAGGTTTTTAAAGAACTCAACGAAGCGGTTGAAGAAGTAATTGAAATCTACAAAGAAGACGGAATTAATTTGCCTCTGCCAAAAGAACTCGTTTTGCAGTCGGTGTAAATTTTAATGTGATTTATGATAATTTTGCCGATGTTTTTATTTGAACTGATGGACAAACTGCCGAGCGTCGGATATATGTACGGCAGCGGTTTGATTTTGGCTTTGTCAGTTTTCGCCGCGACTTATTTTCATCGTCAGGTTGGAATGATAATTTTATTTTTCGTCGGTTTAAGCTGCGCTCAAAGCGTCGAAACGCCGGCAACCGTTCAGGAAATAATTGCGGCAAACGGGCAGAATTATATAGATCACTGGAATTATTCGTGCCGGATAACACTGGCTTTATCAATTATTTTATTTTTCGCGGCGATTATTTTGAAACGTCAATTGAAGAAAAGAAACAAACTTAATTAAATCAAAAAATATGCAGACACAAAAAAGTTTAGACGAATTTAGAAACGAGCCGTTTACGGATTTTACCAAAACAGATAACAGCGACGCGATGAAGGCGGCGATTGAAAAAGTGCGCGGCGAACTCGGCAAAGAATATCCGGTTGTCGTCAACGGCGAGAAAATCACGCTCGATAAAAAGTTTGAAAGTATCAATCCGGCGGAAAAATCGCAGGTCGTCGGCGTATTTTCCGATGCCGATGCGGACAGCGAAAATCTGACTGCAAAAGCGATTGACGCGGCGACCGAAGCATTTAAAACGTGGCGCAATGTTTCGGCTGAGAATCGTGCGGAATATCTTTTCAAAGCGGCGAAAATTATCCGCGATGACAAACATTATTACAGCGCGTGGATGATCTTTGAAACGGGCAAAACGTGGGCGGAAGCCGACGGCGACACGGCGGAGGCGATTGATTTTCTCGAATTTTACGGGCGCGAAATGATTCGCTGGGCGCAGCCGCAGCCGGTTACGCCGCTCGACGGCGAAAAAAATCGGTTTGAATATATTCCGCTCGGTGTCGGCGCAATTATTCCGCCGTGGAATTTTCCGCTGGCGATTATGTGCGGAATGACGATGGCGGCGGTTGTCACCGGCAACACGACGGTTTTGAAACCTTCGCCCGACGCGCCAACGATTGCTTACAAATTTATGGAGGTTCTGGACGAAATTGGCTTGCCGAAAGGCGTGGTTAATTTTTTGGCGGGGAGCGGCGCGAAAGTCGGCGAACTGCTCGTCAACAGTCCGAAAATCAGATTTATTTCATTTACGGGTTCAAAAAAAGTCGGTCTGCATATTTACGAAGAAGCGGCGAAAACGCGTGAAAATCAACGCTGGATGAAGCGCGTCGTTGCGGAAATGGGCGGCAAAGACGCGATTATCGTCGCCGCCGACGCGGATTTGGATGCCGCCGCCAAAGACACCGTTTCGGCGGCTTTCGGTTTTCAGGGACAGAAATGTTCAGCGTGTTCGCGTCTGATCGTGGACGAAAGCGTTCACGATGAACTGTTGGACAAAATTCTCGAACACACGAAAAAGCTGAAAATCGGACTGCCGACCGACGGCGACACGAATATGACCGCCGTTATCAATCAAAAATCGTTTGATAACGCGACAAAAATGATTCAAAAGGGAATTGAAGAAGGCGGCAAAGTCGTCATCGGCGGCAAAGGCGACGATTCCGACGGATTTTATATCGAACCGACGATTATTGATGAGGTCGAACCGAATTCGACCGTCGAACAGCAGGAAATTTTCGCGCCGGTGTTAGCCGTCATCAAAGCGAAAGATTTTGATCACGCGCTGGCAATCGCCAACGATACGGTTTACGGTTTGACGGGCGCGCTGTATTCGGCTGACGAAGCAAAACTTGAACGCGCGAGCAACGAATTTCACGTCGGAAATCTTTATTTGAACAGAAAATGCACCGGCGCACTCGTCGGCGTTCATCCGTTCGGCGGCTTCAATATGTCGGGAACCGATTCCAAAGCCGGCGGGCGTGAATATCTTTTGCAGTTTATGCAGGGCAAATCAATTTCCAAAAAAATCGCGGCGAATGAACGCGACGACAGCAGTTCGGTCGGCGACAAAAGCGATACGACAGCAAAGGCTTTTTAAACAAAATACAATGAAAAAAACAAACTTAATTAAAATATTCGGCTGCTGTCTGATTTTGTTGACGGCGATTTCATTCGCTTCCGCGCAAAAAACCACTGCAAACAAAACGATTTTCGCGGTTTTGGACGACGGCAAAACGCTCGAACCGATTGCTTTTATCAACAGCGGCAAATTAAAGGAAATCGGCGAAAACATCGTCAAAGCGGAAAATCGTCCCGATTTTGTGGTAACGCACTATAAACCGAGAACGAAATATAATTTGATTTTCGGCGGCGCGGATGTCGGTACGGTGACGGTTATCAAAGACCTTGCCAAAACTGATTGCTCGAAAAATCAGGCGAATATTTCGGTGCAGTCGGCGCAGGTCAATCCGAAAGGTTTTGTGATGGCTTTAGCGACCGATGCCGCCGCCAAAAAATCGGTCAACGGCACACGCCAACTGCCGACGATGACCGAAAGGAGCGACATCGAAAAAATCGTGATGGCGGAATTGCAGAGCCAAAACGTCCCGATCAAAAATATCAATGCGCTGCATTATCACAATCTGACCAAACTCGACGTTGACAGCAACGGAACTTACGAATTCGTCGGCACTTATTGGTATAACAGCGGCGATAAAAAACGCTCGCTGCTGTTTTTCATCGCGCACAAAGACACCAAAAATCAGATAACTTTGACCTACAAAGATTTTAAGGAAATTGATCAAAAAGACGTTTTAAGCGGCGACATCGGCGATTTGGATAAAGGCTTTTATCACGAACTTTTGATTGACCTTTTCGATTATGACGGCGACGGGACGAGCGAAATTTTTACGATCACACCGGCGTTTGAAGGCAGCAATTTCAATGTTTATAAGCGAAAAGACGGAAAATGGACGAAGGCTTTTGAAACCTCGAATTATCACTGCGCTTTCTAAAATAAAAAATAAAAATTTGAAATCGGTGTTAAAGTTAATCGAATTTTAACACCGATTTTTTATTGTTGAAACAGCATCTCGAATTCAAAAAAAATATGACTGATAAAAAATCAATGAAACTAAAATTTATCGCGCTGGCGATTATCATAAACTTTGTGATTTCTACATTTGGGCAGATAATTCAGTCGCAGTTTCCGGTCAAGCGGGAAGAAACGCCGGACAGTTGGCGGCACGACGGACAGGCGGCGATGGCGGCGCGAAAAAATCAAAAAATCTACCACGGCAAAGCGAAAAACGTGATTTTGTTCATCGGCGACGGAATGGGCGTGACGACCATCACCGCCGCGCGAATTCTCGAAGGGCAAATGCGCGGCGCGAGCGGCGAGGAAAATCATCTTTCATTTGATGATTTTCCGTTTACGGCGTTATCGAAGACTTACTCGGCGAACCAGCAAACTTCCGATTCCGCGCCGACGATGAGCGCGATTATGACCGGCGTGAAAACGAACGAAGGTGTGCTGGCAGTAAATCAGAACGTCGTTCACGACGATTATCGAACCGTCAAAGGAAACGAGGTGAAATCGCTACTCGAAATCGCCGAAGATAACGGCAAATCAACCGGCATCGTGACAACCGCGCGTTTGACACACGCCACGCCCGCCGCCACTTACGCGCACACGGCGAACCGCGATTGGGAAAGCGACGGTGACATTTTCAAAATGTCGAAGGACGCTGACGACGCGAAATTCCCGGACATCGCGCGGCAGTTGCTCGAATTTAATTACGGCGACGGTCTGGAAGTCGCGCTCGGCGGCGGGCGGACGAAATTTTTGCCGAATTCGCTGAACGATCCCGAATATCCTGAAATAAAGGGCGAAAGACTCGACGGCAGAAATTTAGCCGATGAATGGCAGAAAAAATATCCGCATTCAAATTATGTTTGGAATAAAGAGCAATTTGACGCGGTTGACGCGAAAAAAACGCGGCATCTGCTCGGACTTTTCGAGCCGTCGCATTTACAGTACAGCTATGACCGCCTGAAAGACAGGGCGGGCGAACCGTCTCTGAGCGAAATGACGGCGAAAGCGATTGACGTGCTTTCAAACAATAAAAAAGGATTTTTCCTGATGGTCGAAGCCGGCAGAATTGACCACGCGCACCACAACGGCAACGCTTTTCGCGCCTTAACCGACGCGATTGAACTGTCCAACGCCGTCCGCACCGCCGAAAATAAAATTGATTTGAAGGATACTTTAATCGTCGTTACCGCCGACCATTCGCACACTTTTACAATGGGCGGTTATCCGATTCGCGGCAATAATATTCTCGGTTTAGTTCAGGAAGTCGGCAGCGACGGGAAATTAGAGAAAAATCCGCGCGCCGACAAAAACGGCAAACCTTACACGACGCTCGGTTACGGCAACGGCAAAGGTTATCGCCGCGAAACGCCGGATTTGACCGAAGAACAAGTTACTAATCCTGATTACAAACAGCAAGCGGCGGTTCCGTTAAACGACGAAACACACGGCGGCGAAGACGTGATTATTTTCGCCAATGGCGCGAACTCTTCGCTGGTGCGCGGCGTGATGGAAGAAAACTGGATTTTCTATGTGATGAAGGAAGCATTGCGATTTTAGATTGCAGATTGCAGATTCCAGATTTGAGAACGCCGAAAGGTTGATAACCGGTGAATTTGATTGGAATTTACCGCTGCTTGCTTGTATTCTTAAATTTAGAATTTGGAATTTGCAATCTGCAATTATGAAAATAGTATTTATGGGAACGCCGCTCGCCGCCGTGCCGACTTTGGAAAATTTAATAAAAGACGACCGGCACGAAATCGTCGCCGTCTGGACGCAGCCCGACCGTCCGGCGGGGCGGGGGAACAAATTGACGATGCCGCCGGTTAAAGAATTCGCGTTCGAAAATAATTTGGCAGTTTACCAGCCGGCGAAAATCAAAACGGCGGAAAGTTTAGAACTTTTCAAATCGCATAATGCCGATGTCGCGGTCGTCGTCGCTTACGGCAGAATTTTGCCGGAAGGTTTTTTGAACGCTTTTCCGAAAGGCGCGATAAACGTCCATTTTTCGTTGCTGCCGAAATATCGCGGAGCCGCGCCGGTCAATTGGGCGGTCGTCAACGGCGAAACGAAAACCGGCATTACGACGATGAAAATGGATGTCGGACTCGACACCGGCGACATTTTGCTGCAATCGGAAACGGCGATTGACGCGGAAGAAAACGCCATTGCTCTGATGGCGCGGCTGGCGTTTGAAGGCGCGAACCTTTTGAGCGAAACATTAATCGAGTTTGACAATATCGAACCGCGTGAACAGGACGACGAAAACGCCAGTTACGCGCCGATGCTGACGAAGGAAGAAGGCAGAATCAACTGGGAATCCCGCGCCGTGACAATTCACAATCACGTTCGCGGTTTTCAGCCGTTCCCGACCGCCTTTACGAGTTTTCAGGACAAAACGCTGACGATCTGGAAAACGGTCGAAGCCGAAAATGCCGGTGCCGGATTTCGTGTTTCGGATTCCAAATCGCCGAATTTCGGAGAAATTTTGACGGCGAACGGTGACGATTTTGTGATCGCCTGCGGCAATGAGACGGCTCTGAAAATTACCGAACTCCAAATTGAGGGCAAAAAAAGAATGAGCGCGCGTGATTTTCTCAACGGTGTGAAAATTAACGACGGCGAAAAATTGGGTTTGTGAAAGATGAGCGAGATTTATCAGATTATTACATTTTATGAGTTCAAATCGTTGTCTAATCTGCCGGAAATCAGGCAAGTTATAAAAGACGCAATGGCGGACAATTGTGTTTTGGGAACGATTATTTTTGCCGCCGAAGGTTACAACGCGACGATTTCGGGTTTGGTCGCCGATGTCGAAAAATTCATCGTGATTTTTGAAAAAGTCCTTCAGACAAAGTTGGTTTATAAAACTTCGTTTGACGAAAAATGCCCGTTTTTGAAGGCGAAAGTGAAAATCAAACAGGAAATAGTGGCGCTTCGCCATTCCGTCAATCTCGAAAGGGGAATCGGTACGCACGCCGCGCCCGCCCAGTGGAACGCAATTATTTCCGATGCGGAAACGATTGTCTTGGACGCGCGGAACGATTACGAAGTCGAAGCCGGAACTTTTCGCGGGGCGATCAATCCGAACATCGAAAAATTCAGCGATCTGCCGAAATTCGTTGCCGAACATCTCGACCCGAAAAAACACAAGAAAGTGGCGATGTTCTGCACGGGCGGCATTCGCTGTGAAAAATTTGCGCCGCTGATGAAGGAACTGGGCTTCGTGGAAGTCTATCAACTCGACGGCGGAATTCTGAAATATCTCGAAGAAACTCCCGCCAATGAGAGTTTGTGGGAAGGTGAATGTTTCGTGTTCGACGACCGCATCGCCGTCGGCAACGATTTGCGGCGCGGTTCGACCACAGACGCGCGACCGCTAACGCTCAATCCGCCGCTGAAGAAAACGCCGCAATGAAAATATCGCCCGCCAGAGTCGCTGCCTTTGAAATTTTGTTAAAAATCGAACGCGAAAAAGCGTTTTCCTCCGCGCTGCTGCCGCTTTACGAGGAAAAACTTGAACCGAAAGACCGCGCTCTGTGTCACGTGCTGACGCTCGGCGTTCTGCGAAAGCAAATTTATCTCGACCGCGTTATTGATGCGGCGGCGAACGGTAAAAAACTCGATTCAGCCGTCAGAATCGCGTTGCGGCTCGGCATTTACCAGCTTTTTTTTCTCGACAAAATCCCCGCTTATTCGGCGATTAATGAAAGCGTCAATTTGGTACAGCGCGCTAAAAAAACTTCGGCGAAAGGTTTTGTTAATGCGATTTTGCGCCGCGCCACGCGCGAGAAAATCGAATTAAAATTCGCCGACGACATCGAAAAAGTTGTGGTCGAAACGTCGCATCCGCGCTGGCTGATTGAAAACTGGATCGAGCAGTTCGGTTTTGAAAAAACCGCTGAAATCGCGTGGGCGAATAATGAAACGCCGGAAATGGTTTTTCGACTGACGGGCAAAGCCGTTGCTAATACGCTCGAAATTTTATCGAAAACCGGTTTGGAAATCACTGCGTCCGATAATGTTCCAAATGCTTTCAGAGTTTCTAAGCCGAACGAAATTCTTTTCGCCTACGCGCGGGAAGGCGCAATTTATTTTCAGGAAGAATCTTCGCAGCTCGTCGGAAAGGTCGTCAATCTGCGTGAAAAAGAACGGTTTCTCGATGTCTGCTGCGCTCCGGGCAGTAAACTTTCACAAATCGCCGCTCAAAACACGGGTCGTAATTTGATCGTCGGCGGCGATTTATATGAACATCGGCTGCGCGTCGCCGGTGAAACTTTGGAGAGAACCGCCGCCAAAAATGTGAAACTTTTGGTTTACGACGCGTTAAATTCTCTGCCGTTTGAAAACGAAAGTTTCGATGTGATTTTAGTTGACGTGCCGTGTTCGGGAACGGGAACGATTCGCCACAATCCTGAAATCAGATATTTTTTGACGAAAAAAGATTTCGCCGAATTAGCCGAAAAACAACTTAAAATATTAGAGAACGCATCCAAGCTGTTGAAACCCGGCGGACAACTAATTTATTCGACGTGTTCGCTCGAAATGATTGAAAACGAAGCGGTTGCCGAAAATTTTCTGAATCGTCAGACGAATTTCAAAAAGATTACGCCGGAAATTTCCCGAATATTTTTAATTGAAAGAGGTTTTGCCAGAACTTTTCCCGAGCGCGATGAAATGGACGGGTTTTTTATCGCGGTGTTTCAAAAATCGTAATTTTTTATCAGTCGGTCGGGCGTTTTGATTCGTCAGTTTTTCTAAAAAATGTTAAACTGCCGCTTTATCTGTCAAAATCTAAAAATTAAAAAAATATAAATAAAGTGAGTTTTGTAAAAAAAGGCGCGTCCGCGTTTGGAAAATTATTTATCGTCATCGCGCTCGCCGGCACGTTTGCGGTCGGTATGGTGAGCGTCGTTTATTTGTCTTTGCAGGGAAACGAAATAAAAGTGCCGGATATTGTCGGTAAAGATTTTAACGCCAGCGAAGACGAACTCACCGCGCTCGGTTTGAAGATCAAAAAACGCGCCGACCGATACAGCGGCGAAAAGCCGAATACGATTTTGGAACAAATTCCGAAGGCGGGCGAAACGGTCAAAACCGGGCAGATGATTTTAGTCGTCAGAAGCAAAATGAACCCGGAAGGCAATGAAGCTCCGGTGACAATTAAGAAGAATGACGATGAAGACGACAGCGAAAAAATTGAAGAATTGATTTCCGACAAGCCGAAAAAGACCGCCAAGAGCAATACCAATTCCAATAAGAAAAAAGTTTCGACAACGCGTGATGTTCTGAGCAACAGCGCGGATGACGGGGGCGGCGACAATAATTCCAACAGCTCCAATTCGAATAAAAAGAGTTCGGATGCCAACGACAATTCATCAAAAGGCGGCAAAAACAGCACGCCGAATGCCGACAATAAATCTACGACGAAAGACGCGGAAACCAAGAAAAATCCCGAAATAAAGAAAAGCATCGAACCGAAAAAGAATCCGGAACCCGATAAAACGACCAAATCTCCGGGAAACGGAGAGGTTCGTCCGCGCAAAACTCCGCTGCCGTAAACAGAAATTTACCGAGATTAAAGCAACCGAAAGATTTATTTTGGCAACCAAGAAAGCAGTTAAAAAATCGTATTAGATCAGGATCAAAATTATCCGAAAATGTTTGAAATAGCACCTTCAATTCTATCGGCGGATTTTACGCGCTTGGCGGATGAAATTCACGCCATCGAAAAAGGCGGAGCCGCCGCTTTGCATTTTGACGTGATGGACGGACATTTTGTTCCCAATATTACGGTTGGTCTGCCGGTTCTCAAATCGGTCAGAAAAATTACCGATTTGAAAATTGATACGCATTTGATGATCTCCGAGCCGAGCCGTTACGCTGTCGAGTTTGTCGAAGCGGGCGCGAATATGGTTTCGGTGCATCTCGAAGCCGACGTTCATCTGCACCGAACTTTAGGCGCGATTCGTGAAGCGGGCGGTCAGGCGGGCGTGGCGATTAATCCGGCAACGCCGCTCGGCGCGTTGGAAGAAGTTCTGCCGTTTGCCGATTACGTCGTGGTGATGTCGGTCAATCCGGGTTTCGGCGGGCAGAAATTTATTCACACTTCGATTGATAAACTGCGGCGGTTGCGCCGGATGATTGACGAGCGCGGTTTGCCGACGCGAATTGAAATTGACGGCGGAGTGGATGCGGAAAATATTAAAAAAATTGTCGAAGCCGGCGCGGAAATAATCGTTGCCGGTTCAGCCGTTTTCGGCGGCGGCAAACCGACCGAAGCCGTGCGGGAATTAATTGACGCGGCGACCGTCTGGGTTTGATAATTCCAGATTCCGAATTGCAAATTTCAGATTGAAGAATTTTAACGAGACAAAGTTTGATCTTAAATAATCTGGAATTTGAAACTCGGAATCTGGAATACAAAGTAGAGGAAAATATGTTTTTTTATAAGTATAAAGCGATAGTTTTCAGTTTGTTTTTGATAACGAGTTTGGTCGTCTCCGGCTTGGCGCAGAAAAAGGGCAACGATAATACGCCTGTTCAGCGGCTCGACATAATGCGACAGAAACTCGAAACGATGCGCCGTTCTCTAAACAGCGCGGCATCGGTTTTAAAGGACGACAATAAAGATGATAAGTCGAACAAGAATGATAAAAGTTCGCTGGAAACACCGCTCAATCGTCTGAAATCACTGGAAAAAGAAACATCAGGTTTGCAGTCGGAAGTCAATAATCTACGCGGCAAAGTTGACCGTTCCGAAAAATATGAACAAAGCGACGTTGACCAGATCGAAACAACCGTTTCCGAATTGCAGACGCGGGTTGACAACGCTTTGACGGAAACGGCAACCGCCCGGGCAAATCCGACTTCCGATGTCGGCAAATCGCGCGAGATTAAGAAAAAGAAAAAGTTTCTGGGAATTTTTGGCGGCGGCGATGATGAATATGAAGAACTGATCGGCAATGTCGTGCCGGGACGCGACCGCGAGCTTTTTATTCGCGCGACCAAAGAAATTCGTAAAAATAATTACGATGTCGGACGACTGCTTTTTCAAACGATTATCACCACTTACCCGGATTCGCCGTATCTGCCGATGGCAAAACTCGCCGTTGCCGATTCGTTCTATCTCGAAGGTTCGACCAGTTCGCTGATTCAGGCGGCGGCGGCTTATCAGGATTGGCTGACATTTTTTCCGACGCATCCGCTCGCCGACCGCGTGCTGCTGAAAATCGCCGAATCGCAAATGCGTCAAATCGGTCTCCCCGACCGCGCCGTCACCAATGCCAGAATTGCCGAACAGCGTCTGCGGGCATTTTTGCAGCAGTATCCGAATTCGAGTCTGAAAAATGATGTGGAAGAAAGGCTCGAAGAAGTTCAGGATAATCTCGGTCTGCATAATCTTTACGTTGCCAACTATTATTACAAACTTTCGGTTGACCAGAAAAAGGGCGGATTAAAAGGAGCGCAGTCGCGTTATCGTGAGATTTTGGATAAATATCCACACTTCAGCTTTATGGATGAAGCGTTGTATAAATTGGCGGTGACTTATCAAATCGAAGAAGAAACCGACCAGGCGGCGAAATATTTTCAGCAATTGGTCAGAGATTATCCCAATAGCGATTACGTTGACAAAGCGAAGGAACAGCTCCAATTGATCGGCGCGACCGTTCCCGCGCCTGATCCTGAAAAAATGAAAGTTTTGCCGCCGGAAAAGAAATCGCTGATCGAAAACTTTAAGAACGAAGTTTTCGGGATTTATCCGTTGACGATTGATAAAGACGGGGTTTTAATGACAAATAATTTTGACAAATCCAAGTTTGAGTTGATTGATCAAATCATTGAAAATCAGGGCGACATCAATTCTTCGCAGATTCCAAAATCGCTGACGACAATTATTACTCAGCGTCAGGAAAACGCGCTTCAGAAATAAGCTGACTTTTGTAAATTTTCCGCACCAGTATTCGTCTCGAAGAAAATCGCGGCGAACTGAGAACATATTTAAGAGGGTTTTGATGAAAAATAAAAGTGTGATGGTCGCCGCCGGTCTTGTTTTATTCAGCTTGCCGGCGGTTTTCGCCCAAACTAATCCGCCCGCCGCGCCGCCGAAAGCGTCGGCGACACCCAAACTTTCCGAAGCGTTTTCAAAAAATCTCGCCCAGACACAGACTGCCGATATTTCGCGCGAACGGCGTGAACAGGCATACAGCAAACTGCTCGAAGCGCAGCGTTACATCTGGACGCTGAGTCGTCCGCAACGTTCTCAGGAAGGAATTATCTCCGCCGCGAAACTTGCCAAACAATCTTTACAGAAAGCCGTTGAACTCGACCCGACACTGGCGGAAGGCTACACCGCGCTCGCCGAACTTTATTTGACCACTCCGCCGCCCGATTTGGACGAAGCCATAATGCTGGCAAACATCGCCGTTAAAATTAACCCGAATAATTTCGGCGGTCATCAGCTTTTGGGGCGTATTTACAGTATTAAAAGCGGTGTCAGTCAGGGCGAGTTGGATTTGGCATCGGTGCGTAAAGCGATTTCCGAATGGAAAGAAGTGGCGCAGATTGATTCCCGAAACGCGGAAGCCTTTGCTTTTTTAAGCGAATTCTACAACAAAATTGATCGTCAGCCAGAGCGAATTGAGGCGTTAAGAAATTGGATGGCGGCGGCGACTCCGCTCGATTCGAGATTTTATCGGGCGGTCGTCGGCAAACAGGCACAGCTTTCGCCTGATTTTGCCGCACTTAAACTTGGCGAAGCTCTCATCGAAAACGGCGAAGTCGGCGAAGCGGTGGAAGTTTTAAGCCGCGCCGTCGCTGATAATCCCGACAGTTCGCCGGCAATCGAACTGCTGCGGCAAGCCGTCGAAACCGCCGACAACAATGCAGTCGGAACGGCTATCCAGTCTTTGCAGCAAGCCGTTTTCGCTAATCCCGAAAACAGTTCACTGGTAATTCTTTTGGCGCAGGTGCAAGCCCGCGTCGGCAAAATTGACGACGCGGGAAAAACTCTGCGCGAGGCAGCCGCCAAAATCACCGATACCGACAATGCTTCCGCCGCCAATTTGCAGGTCGCGCTGGGTGATATTTATTTTATCGCTAATCGTCTCAATGAAGCGGTTGCCGCTTACCAAATGGCTTTGGCGGCGCGCGGCATAAGTAAAAATGAAAAAATAAGCGAAGACGAGCGGGATTTTGCGATGAGTGTTTACGAAAAAATGATAAACACTTATAAAAAGGAAAATCGCCCGGATGAAGTCAAAACGCTGATTGATCAGGCGCGCATTTTGTTCGGCGACAAAAGTTTATTCGCCGACAAGCAGTTGGTTTCATTCTACCGCGAGTCGGGCAAAAATCAGGAAGCGTTACAGGTTATTCGCGCCGCGCGTTCACGTAATCCCGATGATTACGGGCTTTTGCGGACGGAAGCTATGATTTTGACCGATACCGGAAAGGTTGACGAAGCGGTTTCTTTGATAAAAAAGCTGACCGACAAAAAAACGCCCGCCGCTTCAGCGGCAAATTCGCCGACAACCGCCGCGCCGCCAAACGAAACGGGAATAGTTTCAATCGTGCCGCCGATTTATGACGATTTTATCAACTACCTGTTTATTTCCAATCTTTACAGCCAGGCAAAACGCGGCAGGGAAGCCATCGAAGCGGCTAACCAAGCGTACAATCTGGCGCAGGGAAATGAGCGCAGGCAAATTGCCAAACTGACGCTGGCGACCGTTCAGCAAACGGCGGGCGAATATGCCGCCGCCGAAGTAACTTTGCGGGAATTGTTAAAAACTGCGCCGCAAAACCCGATTGCGCTCAACAATTTAGGTTATTTTTTAGTCGAACGTAATGAAAAACTCGATGAAGCCTTAGATTTAATTCAGCAGGCGGTCAAAACCGATCCGACGAATTCTTCATATTTAGACAGCCTCGGCTGGGCTTATTTCAAAATCGGAAAGCTCGCTGAAGCCGAAAAATATTTGAAGGACGCGTTGCGTTATGACGGTTCTTCGGCGACGATCAATGAACATTTAGGCGATGTTCACCAAAAACAGGGTAAACCGGAACTCGCTAAATCCGCGTGGCAAAAGGCACTCAATCTGGCTCTCGACGCGCAAGAAACAAATCGTTTGAAAGCCAAATTAAAGACGACGGCTGAAAATTGAACCGGGCGTAAGATATTCAAAAAAAGGCGAAACGTAATTTTAAGTTTGTGTTTCGCCTTTTTTTCACGCGAAAAATAAAAATAACAATCAACATTTGAAAAAAAACTTGCACAGGAGAAAATTGACGTTTACAATATTTGACGGGTAATTTGCAAAAAAATTATCCGCGAACCTTTACCGATAATGGCAACTCCGCAGTGATGTGGAAGACGCAAAATCGTGAATCTCTGAAATTTTTGAGATAGTCTGATTCCCCGAAGTGAGGTTATTGATGAAAGCCAAGTTGTCTTCATTATTTTTATTCGCCGTCCTGAGTTTTTTTCCATTAATTATTTCCTGTCAATCGGCGGCTGCCCAAAAAACCGCCAATCCGCCGCACAGAATGCTGTTCGTCAACGTCAACGACGATAACGCCGCGCTGTCTCGCCCGCGAATCATCAGAACTTCGGCAAGCCAATCTCCCGCTGCCAATAAATTAATAAACGGCGGTACGGCGAATGCGGCGCGTTCCGGTTACGAACATCGTATTTTTGAACTTATCAACCGAAAACGAATGGAAGCCGGTTTGCAGCCGCTGATTTGGAATGAAGAAGTTGCCGGAATCGCGCGCAATCATTCGGAAAATATGGCTAATTACAAATTTTTTAACCATCTCGGAATTGACGGTTCGATGGTCAACAATCGCGCTGACGCGGCGGGACTTCGGAAATGGCGTTCCATCGGCGAAAACATCGCCTACAATCGCGGTTACGCGGAGCCGCTTGAATTTGCGGTTGAAGGCTGGATGAAATCCGCCGCGCACCGCGAAAATATTTTAAATAATCAGTGGCAGGAATCTGGCATCGGCATTGCGATTACCTCTGACGGAACTTATTATTTCACCCAGGTTTTTCTTCTCCGCAAATAATGTTTCCAATTTCAGAAGCCATTTGAAAAGTAAAGTGAGAATAAAAAACATCAGAAAATCAGAAGCGGATCAATGTATATCAAGCGGATGAGCGCGGATTAATTTGATAAATCTGCGTTCATCCGCCGAATCAGCATTAATCCGCTTCTGATTTCCAGATTTGAAAGCCGCTTTTCAGAAAATTGATTTGCCAAATGCGACGAGCAGCGGTTTTGGTGTATTTTAAGTTTGATGGCGGAAGATACTTTTACAATTCCCTCTTTTGCGAAAATTAACTGGTTTTTGCGGATTTTAGGTCGGCGCGAAGACGGATTCCACGAGCTTTGTACGGCTTTCCAAACTGTTTCTCTGCGCGATGAACTGACTTTCTCCAAACACGACGAACTTTATCTAACCTGCGGCGACGAAACAATTCCGACCGATGAAAATAATTTGATTATTAAAGCTGCAAACGAACTGCGAAAACGATTCGATATAAAGCGCGGCGCGGCGATTCATCTGGAAAAACGTATTCCGTCGCCGGGCGGTCTCGGCGGCGGTTCTTCAAATGCGGCGGCGGCACTTTTCGGTTTGATAAAAATTTGGCAAATAAAGATTGAGTTTGCCGAGCTGTTGCAAATCGGAGCGCATTTGGGTTCGGATGTGCCGTTTTTTTTCTACGGCGGAACGGCTCTCGGAACCGGACGCGGAACAGAGATTCAGCCGCTCGCAAACATTGCGGAAAATTTTCTTTTAATCGTTGCGCCGCCGATCAGTGTCTCGACCGCCGAAGCCTTCGGACGATTAAGTATGGCGGACTTGACAAATAAATCGTCAAAAAGTATCCTTCAAATTTGTCGTTATGAAGCCGAAGGGCTGAATTTAAGACAATCTTTGCTGTCAAACGATTTTGAAAATTCAGTGTTTGACATCGCGCCTGAAATTAGAAAGGTTAAATTTAAACTGATCGAATTAAAGGCGGAAATCGCCTTGCTCTCAGGCAGCGGAGCCAGTGTTTTCGGCGTATTTCGCTCCCGATTCGATTTGCAAAATGCGGTTGAATCGTTGAAAATTAAAGATGATTGGCGCGTGTTTGAGGTTCAGACGGTTTCGCGCCGAGAGTATCGAGAATTATTAAATCTCGATACAAGTTTGTTTCCGAAAGATTTCTGACTTATTGGGGCGTCGCCAAGTGGTAAGGCACCGGGTTTTGGATCCGGCATTCGCAGGTTCGAATCCTTCCGCCCCAGCCAATTTATTAAAAGTTGACGGGCAGCTTGACAAGAAAAGTTGCTCGTCATTTATTTATATTTGCTGAACAAATGAGCGTTACGGGCAATATTAAGGTATTTTCGGGCAACGCGCATCCGCAGCTTGCCGAGGAAATCTGCAATCACCTGAGCTGTGATTTGGGCAGGGCAAGCACCGGTAGATTTTCCGACGGAGAATTTAATTTTCAAATTGACGAAAACGCCCGCGGCGCGGATGTTTTTATCATTCAGCCGACCTGTCCGCCGACCGATCAGAATTTGATGGAACTGCTGATAATGATTGACGCATTTCAGCGCGCGTCGGCGGAGAGAGTAACGGCGGTGATTCCGTATTTCGGTTACGGTCGTTCCGACAAAAAAGACCGTCCGCGTGTGCCGATTGCTTCAAAACTGGTCGCCAATTTGATTACGACGGCGGGGGCGGAACGGGTTTTGACAGTTGATTTGCACGCTTCGCAGATACAGGGATTTTTCGACGTGCCGGTTGATCATCTTTACGCCGCGCCGGTCATCGTTGATTATTTTCAGGATAATCCGGTTGAAAATATGATCGTCGTCGCGCCTGACACCGGCGGCGCGGAACGCGCGCGCGCGTATGCGAAACGGCTCAATACGGGTTTGGCTCTGTGCGACAAGCGGCGCGAAAAGGCGAATGTCGCCGAAGTGATGAATATCGTCGGCGATGTGGTCGGCAAAAATTGTTTGATAGTTGATGATATGTGCGACACGGGCGGTACGATTTGCAAAGTTGCCGAAGCTCTCTACAAAAACGGTGCGAACGATATTTACGCCTGTTTTACGCACGCGGTTTTATCGGGCAACGCGGTTGAAAGATTGAGAAATTCGCATCTCAAAAAAGTTATCGTGACCAACACGATCCCGCTTTGCGAAAAAGGCAAAAAGTTGCGCGAAGAAGGCAGACTTGAAGTTTTAAGCGTGGCGAAATTGCTAGCGAAGGCAATTAAATCAATTCACGATGAAACGAGCGTTTCGTCTTTATTTATTTGATAATTCTCGATTTCATATTTCAAATTCCAAATTTAACACTCAAATAATCTGGAATCTGGAATACTGAAATTTGGAATCTGGAATCTTAAAAATATGGCAGATAAAGTAGTTATAAAAGCGGAAAAAAGAGAAGACCGCGGCAAAAACGACGCGCGTCGTCTGCGGCGCGACGGAAAAGTTCCGGTCATTGTTTACGGCGGCGGCGGCGAAAGCGTGGCGGCAGCAGCCGATCTCAAAGATTTGGCGGCAATTTTGCGCTCTGACACCGGACAAAATACAATTTTTACGATTGATATGGCTGGCGAAGGCGCGAATGACGTGATTTTTCACGACCGGCAGATTGATCCGCTCAAAGGTCGCCTGATGCACGCCGATTTACGCCGTTTGGCAAAAGGTGAAAAAATCGAAGTTACGGTGCCGATTCATTTGATCGGTGAACCCGAAGAAATTGAAGAAGGCGGCGTTTTGACCCAGCAGTTGCGCGAGGTCAAGGTTTTGTGCGTGCCGAGTAAAATTCCCGAATACATCGAAGTTGATGTTTCCGGTCTGCAAATTGGCGAACACGTTTCGGTTGCTGATCTGAAAGTGGAAGAAGATGTTGAGATTCACGAAGACGAGGAAACGGTGGTCGCTTCCATCGTGTTTGTCAAAGAACCTGAACTCGAACCGACACCGGAAGAAGAGGTTACCGAACCTGAACTGATCGGCGACGAAGAACCGGGCGATAAACCGGGCGCAGTGACCGAAGAAGAAGATGTCGAAAAACCGTAATCTTTTTCGGACGCGAAGAATCTATTTACAGGGATGCTGCCGGATAGACAGGGATAAAACTTAGATTTTAAATGTTAAATTATTCTTATTCCTGTTTATCCTGACATCCTTTGTAAATAAAATGATTTCGTCTGAAAAAGTTTGGTTAATCGTCGGTTTGGGAAATCCGGGCGCGCAGTATGAAAAAACGCGGCATAATCTCGGCTTTATGCTGATTGATAAATTGGCGCGTGAATTTCAAACTTCGATTAAGCGCGAAGAATGCCGCGCTTTGATCGGGCGCACCGAGATTGACAGCCAACTCGTCGAACTCGTCAAACCGCAGACGTTTATGAATTTAAGCGGCGAAGCGGTGAGCTGTTTGTTAAAGAAGGAAAGCCGCAGCAGAGAAAATATGATCGTTATTGTTGATGATTTGGCTCTGCCGCTCGGTAAAACTCGCCTTCGCGCCAACGGTTCGGCGGGCGGACATAATGGGTTGAAATCTATCAATAATTGTTTGAGAACGCAGGAATATATTCGTCTGCGAATCGGCATTCAACCCGCGCATCTCATCAGCAATACCAAAAATTTTGTTTTGGAAAAATTTTCCAAAACGGATTTGGCAGAAGTCGAAAATGTTTTGGAATACAGCGTCAAAGCTGTCATCGCCGTTCTAAATGACGGCGTTGAGAAAGCGATGGCAAAATTTAACGGTGAACGATAAGTGATTAGTGGTGAATTCAGATCTTTAAATTTAACTCTAATCATTTACCGTTCATAATTAAGAAACCTTCTTGCTTCATTTACAAAAAATGAGGCTTGATTAGCCAAAAGGAGGGCAATAAATTGGCAGAAAAAAGAGTTTATGAATTGATGTACATCGCCGCGGCGGAAACGTCGGACGATGATATTGCGAAACTGAACGAAACAATTACAAATATTATCGAAACCGAAGGCGGCAGCGTGGTCAAAATGGAAGATATGGGACGACGCAGACTCGCTTATACCATCAATAAAAAGAACGATGGTTATTACACTTTGTTTGAAATCGAAGGTTCGGGACAGGAAATAGCCGAGCTTGAACGCCGAATGCGCGTCAACGATACGATTATTCGTTATCTCACGGTGAGAGTTGACGAAGAACGCAAAACGGCGCAAAAGCTGACAGACAAACGCGAAAAGCGTCAGAGCCGAAACAACGAAAGAAATATTAATGCGGCGAGCGCGGTTGAAACTGATGAAACGGCGGCAGAAGTCGGAGATGAGGAATAGGAGGTCAAAACAATGGATAAAAAACCGAAAAAATATGACGGAGAAGATGACGATAAAAAAGAAGTTGAATCGGGGTTTGACCAGAAAAACGAAAGAAGTCCGCGCCGCTACCAACGCCGCCGGAACAGTCAGTTTGTTCCCGATTATATTGACTGGAAAGATGTGGATTTTCTGAAGAGATTTATCCCGGAACGCGGAAAAATTATGCCGCGCCGTATTTCCGGAGTGACCGCAAAAGATCAGCGTCGTGTGGAACGGGCGATCAAACGCGCCCGCATTATGGCGTTGATTCCCTTTGTTACCGACTAATAAAATCAGGAGGATTTTTAAATATGGCAACGACAAATGTGCTTTTACGCGAAGACGTGGATAATCTCGGCGGACGCGGTGAAATCGTTAGAGTTAAATCGGGTTACGCGCGCAATTATCTGCTGCCGCAGGGAATTGCGATTCAGGCGACCAAAGGAAATATCAAACAGGTTGAGCAGGAACGTTCGGTTCTTTTGACCAAAGCGGCGAGTGAAAAATCAACCGCCGAAGCACAAGCCGCGCAAATGCAGGATATTTCGCTCAATTTTGAAAGACGCGCCGGTGAAGGCGGAACGCTTTTCGGTTCGGTAACTTCGATGGATATTGCCGACGCTTTGCAGGCGAAAGGTCACGAAATTGACCGCCGCAAAATTCAGTTGAAAGATACGATCAAGGAAACCGGCGATTATACGGTGAACGTCAGACTTCACCGCGAAGTCAATCTGGAAATTCCGGTTTCGGTGATGGCTGAAGGCGGTGCGGCGGAAGAAAAAACCGATAAAAAAGGAAACGCTGAAAAATCGCCGGAACCCGTAGCGGATACGGCAAATACGGAAGAAATTATTTCGGATGAAACGGTCAAAACAACCGCCGAAGAAGACGAAAGTTAATAAAAAACGGGAAAACTGATTGACGGTGTTTCTTTGTCAGTTTTCTCCGATTGTATTATCATCAAGGACTGCGAGTTTTTTAACTGGCAGTCTTTTTTTATCCAAAAAATGTCATTTATCGGTTTTTAGAAGTTGAGTGTCAATCAAACGACAACTGACAACTGACAACTGACAACTGACAACTGAAAAATGGCGACACCCGAACAATTTTTAGAAAAACCGCTGCCGAGCAGTCCTGAAAGCGAGCGCGTCATTCTGGGCGGAATTCTGCTCGACAACGCGCTGATTTCGCAAGCCATCCAAATTCTCAAACCCGAAGATTTCTATTCGCCGAATCACCGCCGCGTTTTCAAAGCGATGATCGCTCTTTTTGAAAAAAGCGAGCGGATTGACCCGATTTTAATCGGCGAAGAATTAAAAAAAGAAGGTTCCATCGAATCAATCGGCGGCGTGGCGACCATTACAAATCTGACTTTCGGACTGCCGCACTTCTCCGACATCGCCGATTACGCGAAAATCGTTCACGATAAAGCCGTCGTCAGAAATTTAATCAAAGTCTGCAATCAAATCACCAGCGAGGCTCTCGCCGAAGAAGAAGATGCCGAAATGATTCTCGACCACGCCGAAGAAATGATTTTCGCGCTGGCGGATGAAAGAACAAAAGAAGGTTTCGCGCACGTCAAGCCGGTCGCCGAAACCGTTCTCGCAAAAGTTCAGGAATACGCCAAACGCGAATCTCACGCGCTGACCGGATTGGCGACCGGATTTCGTGATTTGGATCAAATGACTTCCGGTTTGCAAAAGACCGATTTGATTATCGTCGCCGCGCGTCCCAGCATGGGAAAAACCGCGTTATGTCTAACGCTTGCACAAAATGCAGCGATTCAGGAGAAAGCGGTGGTCGCGGTTTTTTCGCTTGAAATGTCAAAAGAACAGCTTGTGATGCGAATGCTCAGTTCGGAGGCGAAAGTTGACGCGCATCGTTTTCGCACCGGATATTTGACGCGCGAAGAATGGGGAAGATTGGCGGGCGCAATCGGAACGCTTTCCGAAGCGAGCATTTTTATTGATGATACGGCGGGAATTTCCGTTTTGGAAATGCGGGCGAAAACGCGGCGATTGGTCGCGGAACAGAAAAAACTTGATTTAATCGTCGTGGATTATCTGCAATTGATGTCGGGTTCGGGAAGAATCGAATCGCGGCAGCAGGAAGTTTCCAAAATCTCGCGCGAACTTAAAGGTTTAGCCAAAGAATTAAACGTGCCGGTCGTCGCGCTGTCGCAGCTTTCGCGCGCGCCCGAAGCCCGCAATCCGCCGCGTCCGCTGATGTCTGATCTGCGCGAATCGGGCAGCATCGAGCAAGATGCCGATGTAGTGGCTTTTATTTACCGCGAAGAATATTACAAACCGGACGAAGAAAATGCCGGTGTCGCGGAAATTTTAATTTCCAAACAGCGAAACGGTCCGACCGGAACGGTCAAACTTGCGTTTTTGAAAGAATTTACGAGATTTGAAGATTATTACGGAGAATGAGTTTCTAATGGCAAATGGTAATTTAGCATTTGCCATTTACCATTTACCATTAAACAAAATTATGAACGAAGATTTGCGTTTTCCGCTTGGGGAATTTGATAAAAACATCACAGTTACGCCGGAATCGAGAAATAAGTTTATCCAGACGATTTCCGATTTGCCTCAAAAATTGGAAGCGGCGACCGGTGATTTGAATGAAGAACAACTCGACACGCCGTATCGTCCCGAAGGCTGGACGATGCGCCGGACGATTCACCACATTGCCGACAGTCATTTGAACGCTTATACGCGATTTAAGCTCGCAATGACGGAAGACGCGCCGACGATTCGCCCGTATTACGAAGATCGCTGGGCGGAACTCGCCGATAGCGAAATGCCGATTGACGTTTCGATGAAAATCATCGAAGGTATCCACGCGCGCTGGGCGAATCTGCTGCATTCGATGACGGACGAAGATTTCAAAAAGCGTTTGATTCACCCGGATTCGGGCGAATGGACGCTGGAAAAAATGCTCGGACTTTACGATTGGCACAGCCGCCATCACACGGCGCACATTACGAAACTGCGCGAGCGCGAAAATTGGTGAAATCCTGAAACCAAATCTCACCAAACCGCGAATATTATTTTTAACTTGAGGTAAAAGCAAAAATGATAACGACTAATGTACTGGCGCAAAAAACGGGCGTACCGATAGATACGGTGCGTCATTACACGCGAATCGGATTGTTAAAGCCTGAACGGATGAAGTCCAACGGCTACAAGGTTTACCAGCATTCGGACGCGGTTCGTCTGGGATTTATTCTGGCGGCGAAAAAACTCGGAATTACGCTGACGGAAATAAAACAAATTTTAGACGAAGCCGAACACGGAAACTCGCCGTGTCCGCTTGTGCGCGAGATTATAGCTCACAGAATCAAAGAAAATCGCGGCAAAATCAAACATCTTCAACAATTACAAAAAAAAATGGAAAATGCTCAGGAGATTTGGAAAGATATGGAAGATTCGATGCCGAATGGTCATTCGGTATGTAATTTGATTGAATCAGTCGCTGACCACACTTTCACGCTTGACTTATGACTTGCTCACAAGTTGTAAAATATAAAAATAATTTTTTCCCGTACACGTCCAAAGTAAAAATTATATCGAACCAATAAGGGCAGTCACTCAAACGGTTAAATTATCCGCTTATCAAAACGGGTAATTTAATAGCGGATGCGGCAGACTTTTGTTTGCTTTTCGGAAACCAAAGCGTTTATCGCCATCGAAATCAAGATATTTTATTGCGAGGCGGTAAAACCGGACGATAGTTTTCAGTCGAAACACGATTTTTACTTCGAGAATCTTTTCTTCAGCGGCATTTTCTAAAGCGGCTCACGCCAGCCGGCGGCTGTTTCGTGTTTACCTGAAATCCGTTCACATTCAAGTAATAATGAGGAGTCAGAAATGTTAAAAAAAATAAATCATTTGTTTCCCGTCGCTGCCAATCTTTTGAAACTGCTGTCGGTTTTGATTTTTATCAGCTCCGTCGCCGTTTTGAATACAACGGCTCAAAATGTCAAAAAAAATCGTGATTTGGTGCCGGATGCGGGCGGCAGATTGGTTCGTCCGACAATTCCGGTTACGCCCGATGTGCCGGATTTGCCGTCGGAATTAGCCGGCGGCGTGCGGACGTTTCGGCTCACCGCGAGTGTGTTTCAGCACAAATTTGAAACTTTTCCGAAACAGTCCGCCGAAGTTTGGGGATATAACGGTTCGATTCCCGGTCCGACCGCCATTGCATACGAAGGTGAAAAACTTCGTTTTATTGTGACCAATAATTTGCCCGAACCGACGACTCTGCATTTTCACGGGCTTCACCAGACGAATGATAACGACGGCGTTGCCGGTGTCAGTCAGTTGGTTCCGATTATGCCGGGCGAATCTTACACTTATAATCTCGACCCGGAACACGCCGGAACTTTCGCCTATCATTCGCATTTCAAAACAGCCGAACAAGATTTGCGCGGTCTCGAAGGAATGATCGTCGTTCTGCCGTATTACGAAAAGCAGAAAGATCACGTTGACCGCGATTTTGTTTTTACGCTTCAGTCCTGGTATTGGGATTCCGACGGCAGTCCGATTGTCGTTTTTCCCTTTAAAATGCTCAAAGAATTTAACGTTCACACGATGAACGGCGTAACGCGCGATGCCTCCAGTGAACTGCCCGTTAAGGTCGGGGAAAAAGTTCGTATTCGGGTTTATAACGGCAGTAATCTTTATCACGCGATGCACGAACACGGGTTCGATTTGACGGTAGAATCACAAAACGGACATATCCGCCCGGAAGCCGCGCAATATGAAATCACCACGTTCGACATCGGTCCGGGCAATTTTTACGAAGTTACTTTCACGCCGGATAAGCCGGGAAAATGGCTTTTCCATTGTCACATTCCGCATCACACAACCAACGAATCAATGAGCGGAGCGGACGGTTCACCGGTCGGTATGTCGCGGGTTTTTAATATTACTTACTAAGTCATTTCAGGCTGAAAAATACGAAAGCGGGAATTTCTCCGTCACGACAAAATTTGTCGGCGGGAAAAAACTTCTTTTCCTTCAAAACATAAATTCTTAACAAAATGCGCTAAGAATTTTCTAAAATTGAGGAGCAAAACAGTGAATAAATTTTTATCGAAAAGCGGTAAAATCAATGTGATTTTTACTTGTTTGATATTTCTGGTCGGTTCAGCTTCCGCGCAGGTCAGTTTGCGAAAAGCCTTGGATTATGACGGCGATAACAAAGCGGATTTTGCGGTTTTCCGTCCGAGCAGCAATTTCTTTTACATCAAAGGCAGCGGCGGCAGCTTCAAATACACGCAATTCGGCAGCGGCACGACGGACGTTCCGGTTCCGGGCGATTTCGACGGCGACGGAAAAGCCGATATTTCCGTATGGCGCGAAACGACCGGTGTTTGGTATCGGTTCAACAGTTCCAATAATACGTTTGTCGCCGTTCAATTCGGACAGGCGAATGACGAACCGATTGCCAGAGATTATGACGGCGACGGCAAAACCGATATAGCGGTCGTGCGGCGCGGAAACGGAGTTTTGAATTGGTATATTCTGGGAAGCACGAAAGGTTTTTACGCCACTCAATTTGGCGCGGCGACTGATTACGCCGTGCCGGGTGATTATGACGGCGACGGCAAATTCGATCTCGCGGTTCAGCGTCCCGGCGCAAATCCGATTGATCAGGCAACTTTTTACATTCTCAGAAGCGGCACCGGAACATTGCAGTCAATTCCTTTCGGATTCAGCAGCGATGTGGTGGTTCCGGGCGATTACGACGGCGACGGCAAAACCGACGTGGCGGTCGTGCGAAACGGCGCGACCGCCGATACGCCGCTAACTTGGTATATTCGCAAAAGCTCCGACGGAAATCTGCTGAGTTATTCTTTAGGATACACGGATGAAGATTTGACCGTTCAGAACGATTACGACGGGGACGGCAAAACCGACGTTGCCGTCTGGCGGGAAGCGAACGGCGTATTTTACGTTTTGCGAAGTTCCGACGGCGCAACTTCTGCTGTTCAGTGGGGACAATCGAATGATTATCCGATTGCCGTTTACGATACTCACTGATTTTTGCTAATCTATCATTAGCGTAAGGCTGAAAATACAAAATGTGTTTCCAGCCTATTTTTATTTTAAAACATTGACACAAAAACTTTTTCGGTCTAAATATGCCGAAGCCTACACGAAATAAGTACGTTCTTTGTTGTGATCTCAATTCGTTGCGCCGTTACTTTGTGCGGGGGGGCGGATTTAGCGTGTCAATCATATTTTGATTTAACATCACATCGAGGTGAAAATTAAATATGTCTGAAAGAATCGAAAGCAAACGGCTTTTATCTCTTGATGTTTTTCGCGGAATTACGATTGCCGGAATGGTTTTGGTGAATAATCCGGGAACGTGGGACGCGATTTATCCGCCGTTTGAACACGCTGAATGGCACGGCTGGACACCGACGGATTTCATTTTTCCGTTTTTTCTGTTCATCGTCGGCATCGCCATTTCGCTCGCGCTCGGCAAACGCGTCGAAACCGGCGGCGTGACCAAAGACGTTTATTTGAAAATCTTCCGCCGCGCCGCGATCATTTTTCTCCTCGGATTGTTCATCGCCGCGTTTCCTTATTTTAATCTCTACACGCTCAGAATTCCCGGCGTTTTGCAACGCATTGCGGTTTGTTATCTGATTACATCGCTGATTTTTCTGCACACTAACTGGAAACAGCAAACGATTATCGGAGTCGCGCTGCTTTTCATTTACTGGATTTTGATGACGGGCTTTTCCGTCCCGAATTGCGAAGTCACGACCTTTGACGATAAAGCCTGCAATTTGGCGGCGTTCGTTGACCGTTTTGTTTTCGGCGCAAATCACATTTGGATTTTGGGGAAAGTTTACGACCCGGAAGGAATTTTAAGCACGATTCCGGCGATTGCCACTGCGATTTCCGGCGTGTTGACCGGAACCTGGCTTAAAAGCAAACGCGGTGATTACGAAAAAGTCGCCGGAATATTCTTTTTCGGCGTGATTTTGCTGGCAGTCGGCTGGTGTTGGAATTTCTTTTTTCCGATCAACAAAGCACTCTGGACGAGTTCTTATGTCGTTTTCACAGCCGGTATCGCGCTGTGTTTCTTAGGTTTTTGTTATTATTTGATTGACATCAAAAATTACCAAAAGTGGACAAAACCGTTCGTAATTTTCGGGACGAACGCGCTCATTTTATATTTTCTGGCGGAACTGACGGCGAAAATTTTAGATTTAATCACTGTTCCGGTGGCAAATGGCGAAGGAATTTCCCTGCAAGGCTGGATTTTCACACACATCTTTTTACCAATCGCCGCGCCGCTCAACGCTTCGCTGCTCTATGCGATTTGCTACGATTTTTTGTGGCTGTTTTTGATGTGGCTTTTGTATCGAAAGCAAATTTTTATTAAGGTATAACGCCCCGAATTAACCTGGCGGCGCAATAAGAAAGTTACCATTTCGCGCTCACGCCTATTAATTTGTTAGATGTGGCGTTGATTTTTACCACTCAACTCAGCCAACAGATTGAAGTTTGCCTTCGCAATTTTGAAGATAACGCGGAGCGTTCTTCATCTTCAAAATTGCGTCGTTAGATTTCTTCTTTTCAAAGAGGCATCTATTTTGAAATTAAACGCATCTCCCTCACCCCAACATAATTCAGCATTTTTGCGAGTTCTGATTTCTGTGCTTAAAATTCCATTAACGTAAAGCCTTAAATATCCTGCTTTGGCTTCAGATATTCCAGTTCCAAAAACTATTCGCTTGCTTTTTACTGATCCCACAAAATCAAAATATGGTATCGCTTGTTGGATTCTCTGAGAATTGTAATGTGATTTCTCTCCTTTCATAGCTCCGCCAATGATTATCAAAAAACTATCCGGCTTGGCATTTTTTTGAAAATCAACGCTTGCATCTGCTAATTTAGCTTTCCCTGTTTCACAAGTATCAAAAATAACTTTGTCTGATTTTTTACTTTGTGCATCCGCATTAAAGACGCAAAAATTAATAACAATAACGAGCGACCAGAATAATTGGAAAGTCCTTTTCTTAACATTTATTTCATTATCTAAAAAAAGCATCTAACTTTGTATTGAACTGAATTGCATTTGTCTTACACAGAGTTATTTTTACTCTATTGTTTATTGCAAAGTCAATAAAATTAAACTTTCCGGCTTTTGTTTATAATCAAATCGTAATTCCGTTGAACTAATTTAACGGAACTACGAAAGCAAAAAATCTAAGCCTTTTCTAAATTCGCAAACTTCTCAATCAATTTCTTTTGCCCGAAACCGGGAAAACTGATCGTTAATTTCACATTGTCGCCGCTGCCTTCGCGCCGCAGAACTAAGCCTTTGCCGTATTTTTCGTGGCGGACGTGCGAACCGGCAGTGAAACCGTTCTCGATTTTGGGTTTTGGGTTTTGGGTTTTGGATTGTTCGGAGAGAGATTTTAATTTGTCGTAGCCGGTTTGTTTTGGCGGTTGGTTGAACACCGAAGCGCGATTTTCGGCGGTGGATTCTTGTTCGCTTTTTTTCTTTTTAAAAAATTCGGCGATTGCGTCGGCGTTGTCGTAAGTCTTTCCGGTGTAAGTGTTTTTCGGCTTTTCGGGAACAGTTTCGCCGCGCAATGCGCTGACGGTTTTTTTATTGTCTTTGACGGCGGAACTTCGCGCGAATGACAGCCAGCTTGAACCGCGCGACATATCTTCGATCAGGTCGAGCGGCATTTCATTTAAAAACTGCGACGGTTCGGCGGTCATTTCCGAACCGTAAACGCGGCGGCGCATCGCGTGGGTGATGTAAAGTGTCGTTTCGGCGCGGGTTATCGCCACGTAAGCGAGGCGGCGTTCTTCTTCGAGTTCGATTGGATCGTTGATCGAACGCGCGTGCGGGAAAATTCCGTCTTCCAAACCGACGAGAAAAACGGTCGGAAATTCGAGACCTTTGGCGGCGTGAACGGTCATCATCGTGACGGCGGCGTTGCGGTCGTATTTGTCGGTGTCGGATGAAAGCGCGGCGTGGTCAATAAAATCGCGCAAACCTTCCGCGTCCTGTTTGTCGTAATCAACGGCGGCGTTGACGAGTTCTTCCAAATTTTCGAGCCGCGCGGCGGATTCTTCCGAATTTTCCGCCCGCAGCATATTCGCGTAACCCGTGTCTTCGATGGCAGCGATGACGACTTCCGTTACAGGTCGGTCGGTTTGTGACGCTTCGCCGACTTTGGTTTGCAGACTTTCGATTAATTTCTTGAAAGATTTGAGCGCGTCTTTGGCGCGCGGCGTTAAATTCAGCGGCTGCGCGTAAGTTTGATCGGTAATCAGCGCAATCGCTTCCCACAGCGAAACGCCGAAATCTTTGGCGCGAAACGCTAATTCGTCGAGCGAAGTTTTGCCCAAACCGCGCGTCGGCGTATTGATGACGCGCTGTAAAGCGATGTCGTCAAACGGATTAAGCGCGAGTTTCAAATACGCAATCGTGTCTTTGACTTCGGCGCGTTCGTAAAACGAAAAGCCGCCGACGATGTTGTAATCAATTCTTTGCCGGCGCAGAGCTTCTTCAAAAACACGCGACTGCGCGTTGGTGCGGTAGAGAATCGCAATTTTATCTTTCGGCGACATTCGCAGATGATCGTAAATTTTCGCCGACACGAAACGCCCTTCGTTTTCGGAGTCAACCGCCTGAAAATAAAAGATTTTCTCGCCGCCTTTCTTGTCCGTCCAGAGCTTTTTCTTTTTGCGCTGCGTGTTGTTTTGGATAACCGCATCGGCGATGTCCAAAATCGTCTGCGTCGAACGATAATTTTGTTCGAGCGCGATGGTTTTCGCGTTCGGATAGTGATCTTCAAATTCCAGAATATTGCGAATATCGGCTTCGCGGAATTTGTAAATTGACTGGTCAGGATCGCCGACGACGCAGATATTCTGCTGTTTTTCGGTCAGATATTTCAGCAGCGACAATTGCAGCGGATTCGTGTCCTGATATTCGTCAACCAGGATATATTTGAACTTATCGTTATATTTAGCGCGAATTTCGTGATTATTTCGCAAAAGTTTGACGGTTTTGATCATCAAATCGTCAAAATCGAGCGCGTTGGAATTGCTCAGACGCTGTTCGTACAATTTGAAAACCCGCGCCGTCGCCATTCGTCTCTCGTCGGTATGTTCGATATTTAAAGTGTAATCTTCAACATTTTCGCCGCGATTTTTCGCCGAACTGATCGAATTTTTCACAACCCGCGCCGCAAGCTGTTTTTCGTCCAAACCGATGTCTTTCACACACGCTTTAATGACTTTCATCGAATCGTCCGTGTCGTAAATCGTGAACGATTTTTTGTAGTTTTCGCCTTCGAGTTTATCAATGTCCTGCCGCAAAATCCGCACGCAGAGACTGTGAAAAGTCGAAATCAGCGGCGCGGACTGCAATTTTTGATCTTTCAACAATTCTTCGACGCGCTGCCGCATTTCGCCCGCCGCTTTATTGGTAAAAGTCACGGCTAAAATATTATACGGCGCAACCTTTTTTTCGGCGATTAAATAAGCGATGCGAAGCGTAATAACGCGCGTTTTGCCCGAACCCGCGCCCGCCAAAACGAGCAGCGCGCCTTCGGTTTCCTGCACGGCTTTTTTTTGTTGCGGATTGAGCGACTGTAAAATTTCCATAATGTTTTTGTGAATATTTAATGTTAAATCTTAGGTGGTTTTTAATCAAAAGTGAAATTTCGCTTGACACTTATTTCTCATTTTGAGAGATTATGTAATTGCCATTACCTTTTCGTGGAAAGCAGGTATCCCGGAGAACCGATCTTATAAAAGTATGAAAATTAAGAATGCACATCATTACAAAAAAGCTTTGGCAGGAATTTTGGCTAAAACATCCCCAAGCGAAAGAACCTCTTTCGAGTTGGTATAAATTAGTTAAACAAGCCAATTGGGAAAATCTGGCTGAGACCAAAGCCGATTTTTCACACGCTGATTTAGTTGGTGTCTGCACAATTTTTAACATTAGCAGCAACAAATATCGTTTAATAACGAAAATCTATTATCCGAATAAAAAGGTATTGATACGATTTGTGCTGACACACGCCGAATATAACTACAACAAAACATACAAAGATGACTGCGAATTTTGATAAAACTAAATATGGAATTTTATTGGCAGAAACTTTGCCTGCGGTAATTTCAACCGAACAGGAACTGGAAAGATTGACGGATGAAATTGATCGTTTGATGTCCAAAGGTATCAGAGAAAATGATCTTTCGCTTGAAGAAAGAGAGCTTCTTGATTTACTGGCAACTTTGGTAGAAAATTACGAAGATGAAAATTACCCGATTGCCGATGCCGCTCCATTGAAAATGTTGAAATTTCTGATGGAAGAAAAAGATTTGAAACAATCCGATCTGTTTTCCGTTTTCGGTTCAAGCGGTATCACCTCGGAAGTCGTCAACGGCAAGCGTTCGATCAGCAAAGCGCAGGCGAAAAAGTTAGCGGAATTTTTCAAAGTTTCGGTCGAACTTTTTATTTGACCAGATTCTGAATTTCCTTAAACTGTTCGTTTTTCGCGTCCCGCATCATTTCAAAAAGTGTCATTTCGACCGATGACGGGACAACGCCGCTCATTTCCATTTTGCGAAGGGCGATTTCCTTGTCGCGCGTGAACCGCGAACTGACGCAATCTTCCAAAATATGCACTTCAAAATTTTCATTCAACAGGTCGTGCGCGGTTTGATTGACGCAAATATGCGTTTCTAAGCCGCAGAGAACGATTTGCGCTGCGCCGGTCGCGCGCAGTTTTTCCATAAACGCGCTCGCGCCGCACGAACTGAACGCCGTTTTTTCGACAAATTCAAAATCCGACGGCAGCGAAAAAAGAATCTCCTCCGCCGTTCTGCCGAGACCTTTCGGATATTGTTCGGTGATGATGATCGGCGCGCCGAGAATTTGGAAACCGCGCGCGGCGATTGACGTGCGGGCGGCGATTTGCGCGAAATCGTTTATCGGATGTCGGAACGCTTCCTGCAAATCAACGATTACGAGCGCGGTTTTGTTTTTGTCTAAAATTTTCGGATGCGGCATTTTAATTTTGAATCTCTGATTTCGGTTGGCTGCTTTTCTCGTTGACGCGGATTTGTTTATCACTTTCGCGCCTTTTTTTGTTGTTCATTTCCTTTTTGTAAGTGCGGAAGAAAAAATAGATCGCCGCGCCGCAAATGATGAAAATTAAAATCATCATCGCGGTGATAAAATACATTTCGGAAGTTCCGTAGGTTGACATATAATCAAGTTTAGCTAATTGCCGAACGGTTTTCAAAGACACACTAACTTTATGTATATCTCGGAAATAAATATATATCCCATCAAATCTTTGGGCGGAATCGCGCTTGAGCAAACCGTTGTGGAAGAACGCGGTCTGCGTTTTGACCGACGCTGGATGCTCGTGGACGAGAAAAATCAGTTTCTGACGCAGCGCGAATTCCCGAAAATGGCGACTTTTGAAGTGAGCATTTCGGAAAATAGTTTGCGTGTTTCGATTGACGGCAACGAAAAATCACTTTCCCTGGAACCGGAAAACACGGAAACGGCGAACGTCAAAATCTGGCAAAGCCGCTGTCGCGCCAAAGTTTACGAAGATGACGTAAATCGTTGGTTCGGCGATCTTTTGCAGATCAACTGCAAACTCATCGTGATGCCGGACGAGGCGCGGCGCATTGTTAATCCGTTTTATGCCGTCAAAAAATACGAAGACACGGTGAGTTTTGCCGACGGTTATCCTTTTTTGCTGATCGGCGAAAACAGTCTGAACGATTTGAACGCGCGGCTCGCAGCACCGTTGCCGATGAATCGTTTTCGTCCCAATTTGGTCGTCAGAGACGCGGACGCGTTTGCCGAAGACAACTGGAAAAAAATTAAAATCGGGGCGACGATTTTTCACCTTGTCAAACCGTGCGACCGCTGCGTAATGACGACGATTGATCAGAAAACCGGCATTTCCGGCGGCAAAGAACCGCTGAAAACTCTCGCCGACTTTCGTCAAAAAGGGCAGAAACTGCTTTTCGGGCAGAATTTGATTGCTGAAAACAGCGGTGAGAAAATAAAAATCGGCGATAAAATTGAAATACTCGAAACCAAAAATTAACGCGACTTTCGCGCGATCAGACGTTTCGGCGATCTGGCGGGTTCCTGGTAATCATTAACCCGTTTGGACAGCGTATTGCGATGAATGCCGAGAATTTCAGAAGTTTTGATCAAATGGTTGTCACAGCGTTTCAGCGCGTTTTGAATGTAAACTTTCTCAAATTCCGCAATTGCCTCTTTGAGCAAAATTTGCCCGTCAAGCATTTCATCAATTAAAATTTCCATTCGCTCGCGTAACTGCATATTTATTGTTGGTTGATCGTCAAAAGATTTTGCGTCAAAGGGTTTTGAATCGTTAAAGCTCTTTTCCGGTTAAAATTCGATAAGCCGTCAAATAGCGTGCGGTGGTCGCTTCGACGATTTCGCCTGGGAGAGCGGGCGCGGGCGGTTGTTTGTTCCAATCTAATGTTTCCAAATAGTCGCGGACGAATTGTTTGTCGAACGACGCTTGCGATTTTCCGGGCGTGTAATTTTCCGCCGACCAGAAACGCGAAGAATCGGGCGTTAAAACTTCGTCAATCAATATAATTTCGTCGTTTTCGTCCACTCCGAATTCAAATTTCGTGTCGGCGATAATAATTCCGCGCGTCAGGGCGTAGTCGGCGGCTTTTTGATAAATTTCGAGCGACCGCGACTTTAATATTTGAGCATTATCCGCGCCGACGATTTCGGCAAACTGTCGCTCATTGATATTCTCATCGTGTCCGGTTTCGGCTTTCGTCGCCGGAGTAAAAATCGGCGCGGGCAGCCGGTCGCAGTGTTGTAAATTGTCCGGCAAATCGTGTCCGCAAACTTTTCCCGCCGTCTGGTAATCTTTCCAGCCCGAACCTTCCAAATAACCGCGCACCACACATTCGACGGGGAAAACTTTCGTTTTTTTGACGAGCATCGAACGCCCGCGCAATTCTTCATTTTGACGAATATCCGCCGGCATTTTTTCAAAATCGGCGGTTATCAAATGGTTTTTGGTAACTCCTTGCAGGAAATCAAACCAAAATTTCGAAATCTGCGTTAAGACCGTTCCTTTATGAGGAATCGGAGTCGGCATTATACAGTCAAAAGCCGAAATGCGGTCGGTTGCCGCCAACAGCAGACGGTCATTTCCAACGCCGTAAACATCCCGCACTTTTCCGCGCTGAACGAGCGGAAAGCCCGAAATATTAGTTTCAGAAACCGTTTTAACTGCCGTCATACTTTAAATCTTGGGGATTGAAAACTTTAGAATAAATTAACTTTAGTATGAAATTTGTTTTTGGTAAAGGTCAAAAATGAAAAAAAATCCGGTCGCCGAAAGAGAAATAACAAAAATACAAAAAAATGTTTAAAGTTATTAAAAATAAGATGACATTAGATATATTATCGTGCATAATGTTCAGTGTCGGTTTCAAGCTGACGCGCATTCACATTTTTCAGCAATCAACACAAGGTCAAAACTTACGTGAATTTCCCGCCTCAAAGACCCTTTTATTGAAACTTTGACAGACAGTATATGAGCAAAATATCAAGAAAAAATAATTCGCCGCTTCAACAGCTAAAATATAGTTTGGTAAATTTTCTTCTAATCGTGTTATCCGCGCCGCTGACAGCGTGGGCGCAAATGCCTTCGGTAAAAGTGCCGCCGCCCGCCGCGCCCGAAGCCGCCGATGATTCTACGTGGTGGTTTGTGTCGCTTTTCGTTTTGGTAATTGGTCTTGCCGGAGCGATATTTTGGAGATATAACGACCGAAAAAAGAGCAAAGCGGCAGCATCCAGAAAGAAACAAGTATCGAAAAAGGAAGATTCGTGGGAAATGAGTTCGGTGGATGCGGACAAGGAATTGGCGTGGCTCAGAAAAAATCACAAAATTATGGGTGCCGGCGGCGATCAAAAAGCATTTTCCAAGCAATACGCGCGGAATACGCCGGAAATTCAGAATAACGCACCGGTAATCGAAAAAAAGGAACCCGCGCCGCTGCCGATTTTCTCGATTGAAAAACTTGAAATCTCGCAGCCGTTCGACAAATTGCCGCTTTCCAGCGATCCGGCTTTGATCAGCGCGATTGAGCAGACGCAGGACGAATTTGAGGAAGACGAAGCGGTGCGGGAACTCGCCGTCAGAATTTTAGCCGCCTTTAAAACCCGCAATTCGGTGGAAGCCCTTTCGCAGGTCGCGCTGTACGATCTTTCGTCAAATCTCCGGTCGAAAGCCGTCACGATTCTGTCAGAATTTGACCACGAATCCGTTTTCACCGCAATTTTGCTGGCTTGTGCCGATCCGACCCGCGAAGTGCGCGCGGCAGCGGCGCGCGGGTTGAGCCGATTGAGTTTTAATCGTGCTGATGCCTGGATGCGAATTATCGAAACTGAAGAAGAAGGCAGAATGGTGCAGGCGGCGCGGGCGGCGGTCGAAGGCGATATGGTTGAACGAACTTTCAGCCGTCTGGTTCATTCCGACCGCCAATTCGCCTACGAAGGTTTTGCTCTCTTCGCCCTGCTCATCAAAGCCGGCGAAACACAGACGATCTTCAAAGCTCTGGAAAATCATCAGGATAAAAACATTCGTCAGGCGATTCTGCACGTTATTAAAATAACCAAAAATCAGAAGGCTCTGGAAGGTCTTTATTCGCTGCTCGAACGAAATAATCTGCCGCTTGAATTGCAGGAACAGGTTGATAAAGTGATCGAAGAAATCGGTTTTGTCAGGGTTTGAACCACCTAATTGCAGCTAGTTCGTCAGAAACGAGTTTGAATAATTATCAGCCAAATAAAGGGGTTAATTTTCCATAAAATCGAGAAAAAAACACCAAAAATTATAAATTTCGCGCTGTGCATTTGCGCCTCATTCACGTTAAAATTTATAAATGCAATTTAAATTAGTTTCGGATAACCAGCCGAAAGGCGATCAGCCGCAGGCAATCGCGCAGATTGTCGGCGAATTAAATCAACATACCAAAGATCAGGTTTTACTGGGAATAACGGGCAGCGGCAAAACTTTCACGATTGCCAACGTCATCCAGGAAGTTCAGCGTCCGACGCTCGTTCTGGCGCACAATAAAACGCTCGCCGCGCAGCTTTATCAGGAATTTAAGACGTTTTTCCCCGAAAACGCCGTCGAATATTTCGTTTCCTATTACGATTATTATCAGCCGGAAGCCTACGTTCCCGCGTCGGATTTGTATATCGAAAAAGAAGCGACGGTCAATGAAGAAATTGACCGTCTGCGATTGTCGGCGACGCGCGGACTTTTTGAACGGCGCGACGTGATCGTCGTCGCTTCCGTGTCCTGCATTTACGGTCTCGGCGACCCTGACGCTTACTTCGGGATGATTCTTTTTCTCGAACCTGGACAAAAACTCAAGCGCGAAGAATTTTTAAAGGAATTAGTCAATTTACAGTATGAACGCTCGCACATCGAATTCGAGCGCGGAACTTTTCGCGTGCGCGGCGATGTCGTCGAAATTTATCCGAGTTATCAAGATCAGGCGTATCGCGTCGAATTTTGGGGCGATGAAATTGACGGCATTTACACGATTGATCCGCTGCTCGGCGAAGTTCTGCAAAAGCACGAATCGCGTCTGCCGATTTATCCGAAAACGCATTATGTGATGTCGAAACCGACGATCAAACGCGCACTGAAAACTATTAAAGACGAACTCGTCTGGTGGGAGGAAGAACTCATCAAACAGGGCAAAATTGTCGAATCACAACGGCTTCATCAACGGACGATGTATGATCTGGAAATGATTAAGGAGATGGGGTTTTGTCGCGGAATCGAAAATTATTCGCGGCATTTGACGGGAAAACCTGCCGGTTCACCGCCGCCGACGTTGCTCGATTATCTGCACGAAGATACGATTATCGTCATTGACGAATCGCATCAGACCGTGCCGCAGCTCGGCGCGATGTATAAAGGCGACCGTTCGCGCAAAGGGAATTTGGTCGAATATGGTTTTCGTCTGCCGAGCGCGATGGACAATCGCCCGCTCAATTTTGAAGAGTTTAACGAGCGCATCGGTCAGACGATTTACGTTTCCGCCACGCCTGGAAATTACGAACTGGAAAAGACCGAAGGCGAAGTCATCGAACAGGTCATTCGCCCGACCGGATTGCTCGATCCGGTGGTCGAAGTGCGCCCGGTCAAAGGTCAAATTGACGACCTTTTGGAAGAATGCCGCATTCGCGCCGAACGCAACGAGCGAGTTTTAGTGACGACGCTGACCAAAAAAATGTCGGAAAGTTTGACCGAATATTTCGCGGAAGTCGGCGTGAAAGTGCAGTATTTACATTCGGACATCGTAACTTTAGAAAGAATAAAAATTCTGCGAAACCTGCGGCGCGGCGAGTTTGATGTGCTGGTCGGCATCAATCTGTTGCGCGAAGGTTTGGATTTGCCCGAAGTTTCACTCGTGGCAATTTTGGACGCTGACAAAGAAGGTTTTCTGAGAAGCGAACGAAGTTTGATCCAAACCATCGGACGCGCCGCGCGAAATTCCGACGGCAAAGCGATTTTGTATGCCGACAAGATCACCAAATCAATGAAATACGCGATTGACGAAACGGCGCGGCGGCGCAAAATTCAGGAAGAATATAACGCCGAACACGGCATCACGCCGACAACAATCGTCAAATCAATTGACGCGACGCTCGTGACGGCGTATGAGGCGGATTATTTCAAAGTGCCGCTCGAAATCGAAAAATATGAAGAATATTCACCCAAACAATTAAAAGAAACAATTATTCAGCTAGAAGCCGATATGCGGCAGGCGGCGCGGGAAATGAAATTTGAACAGGCGGCGGAAGTGCGCGACCGCATAAATTATCTGCGGGAAAGGCAGATACAGGTAACTTAACAAAAACGTCAAACGAAGAGCCAAGTCGGTTTTTGGAAAGAATAAATAATTTCATTCGCCGGTCGTCAGCAACTGGGCGAGCATCAAATTGCTGGCGTTTTGGTCGAGCAGCGAGTATAAAAAAACGTTGCCGTCATCGGTCGCGTCGAAATTGCCGAAAATATTTGGCGGTATTTTGTAATCGCCGCTTTCCACAACTTTTTTGCCGGCAAAATCGTAAAACTTGATTACAAGAAACTGTTCGGTAGTTCGCGCCAGAAAATAAATTCCTGTTTGCGTTATCGTCCAGCTTCCCGTAAAACCGGCGCGGGTAAATTCCGGCAGATTTTGCTCCGCACCGCCGTTTGCCGGAACTTGCCATAATTCGGCGGGTTTGATTTGTTTCGTGTAAAAAACGGTTTTGCCGTCCGGCGCGGCGAACGACTCGAACGCCCCTTGCTTGGTAATTTGAACGGCTTCGCCGCCGCTCGCGGGAATTTTCCAGATTTGGTCTTCGCCGGTGCGGTTTGAGGTGAAATAAATCTTTGTGCCGTCCGCGCTCCACACCGGCGCGGAGTTTCGTCCGGCATTTTCGGTCAGACGGCGCGTGGTGCCGCCTTCGACCGCAATAGTGTAAATGTCGGAATTTTCGTCCGCGATACTATAAAGAATCTGTGAGCCGTCGGGTGAAAACTGCGGTATGCCAAGGTCAAACGCCGCATCGGTCAACTGCCGCAAATTTTTGCCGTCTGCGCCCGCCAGCCAAATCGCATATTTTCCGCTGCGATTAGATGTGAAAACGACACGCGAACCGTCGGGCGAAAAACTCGCGTTGTTTTCGCTGTAAATTGAGGCGGCGAATTTTTTTGGTTTTAATTGATTCGCCGAAACGTGCCATATGTCAGTATTTTTCTTTATCTCAACAAAAGCGAGCTTTTTTCTGTCCGGTGCAACGGCGATGTTAGAAATATCTCTGCCGCTCGTTGTCGTCACTTCCGATAACGCGCCGCCGCCTGCCGCGACGCGCCATATATTTGGTAGAACGCCGCCGCGATACGACACGAAAAATATATTTTTCCCGTCCGCATCCCACGCCAGCGAATTTATAATTGTTTGGTCGAATGTAATTTGCCGCGCTTCGCCGCCGACAATCGGGACGACGAATAAATCTTGATTTTTATCTGCGAAAACGCGCACGAACGCCAGAGACTTTCCGTCGGGCGAAAATCGCGGCGTGGTTTCGCCTGCGAATTCGCCCGAATTTGTTACGCGCCGCCGTTCGCCGGTTTGCAGATTTACCAGAAAAATCGCGTATTGTCCGCCGTCGGTCGAGTTTTCCGTATCAATGACGGCAATGCTTTGTCCGTCGGGAGCGAATGAAATGCTGGCGAAACCGGAGAAAAGTCGGACGACGCGCCGTTCCGCGCCGCCGAGCGCGGGAATTATTACGACTTCGCCGTGATCGGCAAACGAACGGACAAAGGCAATTTGTAAGCCGTCGGGCGAAAACGTCGGATACTGCTCTTGAAATTTGTTGTCGGTCAAACGCGTGGGTTCAACCGCGCCGACGAGCCGAACGTAAATATTGGAATTGTCGCCGTCTTCGCCGCCGTTCCACGAATACGCGATTTGTTTACCGTCGGGCGAAAACGACGGCGTGTTTTCGCGTCCGGTCGCGCCGGAAAACGGAACTATTTTCGTCGCCAAGATGGTTTTCGGTTCGGTTTGGCGAAAATAACCGTTCCAAACGATGAAACCGACTGCCGCGATAAAAAAAGCACTGAGCAATAACCAGAGCCATTTTGGATTGCGGGTTACGGATTGCGGATTCAGTTGAAGATATTCGGGTTTTCGGGCATCAATTATTTTTTCCGAATCAGGTTGAACAAATTCCGCATCCGTCGAAATGACTTCTTCGATCCTGACGCGCATTTGCGTTTGTCCTTCGATAATAAGAGCATTTTCGTCACTTTTGAGGACTTGCGGCAGAAAGCGGTAGCCGCGTTTCGGCAGCGTTTCGATAAATTTATCGCCGGTTTCATTCGCCTCACCGAGCGTTTTCCGCAGGCGTGAGATATTGCGCGTCAGCGTTCCTTCCTCGACAAAAGTGTCTTTCCAAATTGCTTCAAGCAGATCGTCTTTTTTGATAACCTGTCCGGCATTTTCGACTAAAAAATGTAAAATTTCAAACTCTTTGAGCGTCAGCGCGACCTGAGTGCCGTTATCTTCGCGCAATAAAAGACGATTTTTCGTGTCCAGACGAAAGCCGCCGAAATCGTATAACCCGTTTATTTTCTTTATTTCCATTCGTGTCCGAATTTTGTCCGAAAATCTTCCGTCGTTTGTCAGGACTTTATAACGTGAAATTTATAAGTTCGATGTCATCGCCGACGCTAAGGAATCGAACTGTTTCAAGTTTAGCTTAAGCCGTCGTGAAATTTAAAATGGAAATCAAACGCACAACCGAAATTTTTATCGCAGCGAAACGCCGCTTCGTCGTTCGGCAGGCATCGGCTGACGAGCAAATCTTTTGCCCCGAATGCAGTTCGCCGATGATTGCCGCCGAACAGTTCGCCGGATTAATCAGTATCAGCCGCCGCAAAATTTATCGAACAATTGAAGCCGGCGCGACGCATTTCGTCGAAACCGAAACGGGCGCGGTGATGATTTGTCCGCCTTCGCTTAAAACGGTTTTGCGCGACGGTGCAAACGTTGCGGACAATGAGAAAAACTTAAAAAAAATTGAAGATTTATCAGAAATTTATTAAAAACATAATGAAAAACAAAATAAAAATTATACTAACTGCGCTATTTATTTTTATGTCGGCGCAAATCGCCGTTCGAGCGCAGACGACGGCGTTTACTTATCAGGGTCGCTTGACCGATTCAGCGATGCAGACGAACGGCACTTACGATTTGAGTTTCGCTTTGTATGACGCGCCGACCGACGGCAATCAAATCGGCACGTCAATCACGCGCCCGGCGGTAAATGTTTCAAACGGCATTTTCACCGTTTCGTTCGATTTCGGCGCGAACGCTTTTCCCGGCGCGGATAGATATTTACAGATCGCCGTCAAACGTCCGTCCGACACAAATTATACGACTTTGACTCCGCGCCAGCCGTTTACTTCTGCGCCGTATGCGATTCGAGCTTTGAATGCGACCAACTCATCGAATCTCGGCGGCACGGCGGCGAATCAATTTGTTCAGACGAATGATTCGAGACTGACCGATGCCCGAACGCCGACCGCCGGGAGTTCCAATTACATTCAAAACACGACGACGCAGCAAGCTTCGAGCAATTTCAACATCAGCGGCACCGGAACGGCGAATATTTTTAACACGGCGACGCAGTATAATTTCGGCGGCAGCCGCATTCTCGGCGTGCCTAATTCGACCAGCGTAACGCTCGGTTTGAACGCGGGAAATACTTTGGGAGGCGGCAACACCGACAATACTTTCGTCGGCAGCAACACGGGCGTTAATTGTCAGACGGCGACGAATCTCGGAAACTGTCTCGGCAACACCTATTTGGGCAGAAACGCCGGAGCTTCACAGCTCACCGGAAGCGGCAACACTTTCATCGGGATTGACACCGGAAATATGTCTCCGGGCGGCGGCAGCGGTGTAATTCTCGGCGGTTCCAACAACACATTGATCGGAGCCAGATCAACATTGACCGATCAAAGCCTCGACCACGTAACCGCTATCGGCGCGGATTCTTATGCTGCTCAATCGAATTCTATTGTTCTCGGACGCAACAGCGGAGCAGATCAAGTTGTATCTTTCGGCATAATTAACGCCCAGAGCGGTGTCAGCCTGAACGACCGGGTTTAGCGTCTGCGCGATTCGAGCGATGAGTTTCACACAATCTCATACAATTCCGGTATCAACGGTATGATTTTCAGGACGTTCGACACTTATCAATGGTTTAATTTTAGAAATAATCGCGTCAATATGCAGTTGAATACCAACGGCGATCTGTTAATCGTCGGTAATTATAATAAAATTTCCGACGCGCGTTATAAAACCAATGTGCAAACCATCGCCAGCCCGCTCGCCAGCATCAGGCGGCTGCGCGGCGTAACTTACAACTGGATTCCCGAATTCAACAACTCCGCCAATCAAATCGGCTTCATCGCGCAGGAAGTCGAGCAGGTTTTGCCCGAACTTGTTCACACCGACGATAAAGGCTTCAAATCGGTCGCTTATTCCGATGCCGTTCCGGTTCTGGTCGAAGCCGTCAAAGAACAACAAAAGCAGATTGATGAACAGAAAATTTTGATTGACGGATTAAAAACGCTCGTTTGTTCGCAGAATCCGGGCGCGGTTGTCTGCAAATAAACCGGCAAAAGTATCGCCGGACTAAAATGTCCGGGCAATGAAACATAAGAAACATTACGAACTTTTAGAGAAATAATTATGAAACGATTTTATAGACTTACGCGCCTCAGCGCATTGATTTTTTTGACGGCGTTAGCGTTAATGTTTGTCTTTGACGGTCAGGCGGCGGCGCAGTTTCGGGGTGTCAGAGCATTTGCCGACTGCGTCGAAGTCGAATATGTCAACGGCGCGGAAACGGGCAATTATATCGCCTATTTCGGTTATTCCAACAGTGAATCCACAACAGCAATATTTCCGCAGGGCGGTCCTAATAATTTTTTCTTTCCTGAAGAATTTCTTCCGCAGAATAAAGTGTCGGTTTTCGTGCCGGGCGTGCATCCGCGAGTCGTCTCCGTCAAAGTCCCGATTGGACAGCAAATAACCTGGATACTCGGTATCGGTTACGCCACCGCGTCGTTCAACAACAACAACTTGTGCGGGTCGGACGGGGCGAATTCACGGCTGATAACTTATCAGGGTAAATTAAGCGACGGCGCGGCGGCGGCGAACGGCGTTTACGATTTGCAGTTTCAACTTTTTAGTCAATTAACGGGCGGCACGGCGCGGACGAGTTTGATTACGCTCGATGATGTTCAGGTAACGAACGGCGTGTTCACCGTTCGACTCGATTTAGGTGCCAGTGCGTTGACGGAAGACTATTCGGCGGGATCATCGGCGGCGGGCAATTTGAAATTGAATCCGGCGATTCTCGACGCGCAAAACTCGTTCTTTGAAATCGGCGTGCGGGCGGGAACTTCGACTGGTGCATACACCGTTTTAACGCCGCGTCAGCCGATCACGGCAGTTCCTTTGGCGATGCGGGCAAATACCGCTAACAATGCTTTCCGCGCCGCCAATGCCGACAAACTCGGCGGTCTGAGACCCGATGAATTTATCCAGAACACCACGACGAAGCAATCATTTTTTAACTTTAACATTGGCGGCAACGGCACAATCGGCGGCAACTTAACCGTCGGCGGCACGATTAACGGAACTGTGAGCAATGCGACCAATCTCGGCGGCACGGCGGCGAGTCAGTTTGTCCAGACGACCGACTCGCGTTTGAGCGACGCGCGAACGCCGACTGCCGGAAGCGCAGATTATATTCAAAACACGACGACACAGCAGAGCGGCAGCTTCAACATTTCCGGCAGCGGCACAGTTGGCGGAACGCTGACGGCAAACACGGCTACTGTTAATCAAACATTAACGGCGACGACGACCAATATCAGCGGCGCGACCGAAAGATTATTAAACGTGCAGGGTTCTTCGCCGATTGGAACTTGGATAACGCTCAACAACACGACGACCGGCGGGCATAATTGGAGCATTATCTCGACCGGCGAGAGCAACGGCGAAGGCGCGGGCAAACTTTTATTTTACGACCTCGCCAACAACACTGGGCGATTATTGTTGAGCGACAGCGGAGCAACTATCACCGGCAATTTAACGGTTTCGGGCGCGATCAGCGGCGCGACGAAGAATTTCAAAATAGATCATCCGCTCGATCCTTTGAATAAAACTTTGACTTACACGTCGGTCGAATCGCCCGATATGATGAACATTTACAACGGCAACATCACGACGAACGCGGAAGGCGAAGCGATTGTCACGATGCCCGATTATTTTGAAGCGTTGAATAAAGATTTTCGTTATCAGCTAACGGTCATCGGCACGTTCGCGCAAGCCATCATTCTGGAGAAAATCAAAGGCAATCAATTCAAAATCAAGACCGACAAACCGAACGTCGAAGTCTCGTGGCAAGTTGCCGGAATCAGACACGACAAGTTTGCCGAAGAAAATCGCCCGGCGGTCGAGCAGAACAAACCGGACGCAGAGAAAAATAAATGTGTTTACGCGCCCGCCTGTGGACAAAAGTAATCAAATTTAACCAATTAAAATAGCAGGTAGCAGAACAATGAAAAGAAAATTACAAACGATTTTATTTTTGGCAATCACCTTAGGCTTGCTCGGCGGCGCGGTCAGAGCGCAGGTGGCGACGGGCGGCACTTACTCGCTCGATCAATCGGTTATCGCCGGCGGCGGCGAACAAAGTTCGACGGGCGGCACATTTTCGCTCGACGGGACAATCGGACAATCAAGTGCCGGAACACTTTCCGACGGTTCTTACATTATCTTCGGCGGCTTTTGGAATTCTCTGGCGAACGCCAACGGTTTGATAACTATCAGCGGTCAGATCACATCAGGCGGGAATCCGTTGGCGGGTGTAGCTGTTTCTCTTTCGGGTTCTTCATCCGGAATGGTAACTACCGATTCGTCCGGCAATTATTCGTTCAGTAATCTGACTGCCGGAGGAACTTATACCGTTACACCGGCTTTGACAAATTATAGTTTCAGTCCGGCGAGTCGCTTTTTCACCGGTGCGGTGTCGGATCAAACGGCAAACTTTACCGCTGCCGCGCAGAATTGCTCGTTCTCAATTAATCCGACGAGCGCGAGCGTCGCTTCCGGCGGTGCGACGGGAACAATTACGGTAACAACTGGGGCAGACTGCAACTGGACGGCGGTTTCCAATAATAGCTGGATTACGGTTACGTCCTCTCCCGTCGGCACGGGCGCGGGAACGGCTTCTTATTCGGTTTCCGCCAATAGCGGCGCGGCTCGCAGCGGTTCGATAACAATTGCCGGAAAAACCTTTGTCATTACGCAATCCGCCGCCGCATACAGCATATCGGGAACGGTCGCCTACGGCACAACGCCGACGGGCGATGCGGCGAAATTCGTTCCCGGAGTTTTGTTATTCGCCGCCGGAACTTCTTCCGCCGGTGCTTCGACAAACACGAGCGGTGTTTATCAGATAGATAATCTCATCTCCGGCGGAAACTACACGGTTACGCCGTCAAAGAGCGGCGATGTCAATTCGATTTCCAGTTTCGACGCTTCTTTGGTTTCGAGAAAAACGGCGAATCTGACGACTTTGACGGCAAATCAATTGATTGCCGCCGATGTGTCGAATGACGGTACGATTTCCAGTTTTGACGCATCTTTAATAGCGCGAACAGCAAGCGGAATTTCCAATACCGGAATCGCCGGTCAATGGAAATTCGCGCCTGTTTCGAGAAATTATCAGAATCTGACGGCACATCAGACGGCACAAAACTACGACGCTATTCTGATGGGCGAAGTGTCCGGCAACTGGACGGTTCCGAATTCTGCACCCGTTCAGAACTTTTTAACCGAAGCCGAACAAATCGAAGCAGATCGTCAAGAAGAGCGGGTTTATAAAGAAATACAAAAACTTTACGAAGCAAACCGGAAAACCGACGATTCCGTTATAAACGAAGATTCAGCAGCGGAAAAAAGCGAAGCGCGGCAAACGGACAAAACGCTTGCCGTCCAAGCAGGCATATCTGTTTTGCTGCCGTCAAACGCCACCGCTGCAAAAGAAACGGTTGTCGTCATTCCGATTACCGTCGGAGATACGACCAATCAGGGAATTTTCAGCTACGACTTCAGCGTTTCGTTTGACCCGAACGTGCTGAAACCGGCAAATCCCGCCACCGATTCAACCAATACGCTGTCGAGGGGTTTTGTGATTACGCCGAATCCGCAAGTGCCGGGACGGTTGACAATTTCCGGCTTCGGCACGCAGGAGTTGTCGGGACAGGGAACATTATTGAATCTGCGTTTTAACGTCGTCGGCACGGCAGGGACGGCAACCGGTTCGACAAATTTAACGTTCGATGCGTTTATGTTCAATGAAGGGAATCCTTCATCAATGACGACAAACGGACAGTTCACGGTTCTCGCGCCGACGGCGGCAAGCGTTTCAATCGGCGGACGAGTTTTGGCAGAGCAGGGCAGAGGTTTGCAAAATGCCCGCGTTACGATGACCGCGCAAGACGGCGGCATTCGCATTGCAACCACGTCGGCGTTCGGCTATTTTCGCTTTTCCGGCATTCCGGCAGGTGAAACCTACGTTTTCACAATTCAGTCAAAACGCTATGTTTATAGCCCGCAGGTGTTGTTTGTCGGCGAAGATTTCAGCGAACTGATATTTAATCCCGTCGGTCAAAACCCGAACGGACAAAAAATCAAATAATGCGCGGCTTCGGCATTTTGCTGCCCGAACAAAATTGTTGCTGACCAAACATATATCGGCGCGAACGGCTAAATATATTTGAAAAATTGTCCGCGCTAAATATTTTTATCGCAGGCAAAGCGCGAATCAATTCACACTTTGCCTGTTTGTGTGGCAACAATCGGTTGCTCAAAACAAGCAGAACCAACCGGCGGTAAAATGTAAATCAAATTTTCCTGTTTATTATTTTGATGTAAAATCATTTTAGTATGCAAAAGATAAGGAATTTTTGGTTCGCGCTGCGCTCGTCGCTGTGGTTTCTGCCGGGATTGATGATCGCCGCTTCGATTGCGCTGGCTCTGCTCTTAATTGATGCCGAATCGCTGGTCGAACGCAAATGGCTTTTGAATTATCCGCGCCTGTTCGGACTCGGCGCGGACGGTTCGCGCGGAATGCTGACGGCGATTGCCAGTTCGATGCTGACCGTCGCCGCGCTCGCTTTTTCGCTCACTCTGACTGCATTGACACAGGCTTCGGGGCAATATACGCCGCGCATTTTGCGGAATTTTATGAGCGACCGCATCAACCAGTTTATTCTCGGTTATTTTGTCAGCGTGTTCGCTTACTGCCTGATCGTTCTGCGAACGATTCGCGGCGTGGAGGAGATAAAATTCGTGCCGTCGCTCGCCGTGATGGGCGGTTTAATTCTGGCAATCGGCGGCATTCTCGTTTTAATTTATTTTATTCATCACATCGCCAGTTCACTTCAGGTTTCGCAGATTATCGGCAACATCGTGGAGGAAACAAAGGAAGCGATTGATACGCTTTTTCCCAAAGAACTGGGCGCGCCTGCCAAAGAAAACGAAAAAATTGAAGCGCGGCGGCTGGAATCCTTTAAAGACTGGAGAAAAATTCCGGCACTCAAAAGCGGCTATATTCAATATGTAGATACGGCGGAAATGACCAATTGGGCGCGTGAAAACAACTTTATCATCAAAATGGAGCGCGGCATCGGGCAATTTATCGGCAAAGGCGCGGCTCTCGCGTCGCTGACCGGAGAAGCGGCGAATTTTGAGCGGGATGTCAATGACGAAACCCACCAAAGTCTGAACAAATTTTTCAGCATTGATCGCCACCGCACGATTGAACAGGACATCGGTTTCGGTATTCGCCAAATCGTTGACATCGCGCTCAAAGCTCTTTCGCCCGGCATCAACGATACGACGACCGCCGTTACCTGCATAGATTTTCTCAGCGTTATCATCGGCGATATTGCCGAAAAGGAATTTCCCGAAATTGTGCGGGTCAAGGACGGCAAACTTTGCGTTTTGGTCAAATCGAGCGATTTTCGTGAATTTATCGAAACGGCTTTCGATCAAATCCGCATCAGCGGCAAAGCGAATCAAGCGATTTTTGAGCGGCTTCTCAGCGCGCTCGCTTTTGTCGCTGAAAAGTCGAACAGTCAAACTCGCCGCGAGATTGTCCGCGAACAGGTTGAACTGATCGCCGACTTTGCCGAAGAAACTCTGCAAACCGATTACGAAAAGGAAAAAGTTCAAGTAAAACTGCAATCGGCGAGAAACGCGCTCGGTCAGTCAAACGTTTTGGCAGCCTTCTCGAAAGCTGTTTGAAATGCGCCGGAAAAAAGGTTTCGCATCACGGGGGGAAAGATTTATGAAAATTTTTAAGAATTAATTGTTCTGATACCGTTTGGCAACTTTGGTCGTATCCACTCTGCCCCTGATTTCGTTGGTCAAGCGTTTGTTGTGGATATTTTCCTCAAACTGAGCCATTTCATTGGAGACACAATTTATCAATCCGCCGATGAGAATCACCAGCGAGGTCAAATAAAGCCACAGCATCAAAATAATAACCGCGCCGAGCGAACCGTAAGTTTTATCGTAACTGTTGAAATAATGGAGATAAAGACGAAAACTGCCGGAGAGAATGAGCCAGAGAATAATGCCCACGACCGCGCCCGGCGTGATCCAGTGCCATTTGCGCGGCGACTGATTCGGAATGTAATTGTAAAGCAGACCAAAAACAATGAGCAGCACGATAAAAATCGCTATCCACTGAATAATCGTCAGGAAAAAATGCGCGGGAACGGGCAGCGAAAATGCGGTGAAAGCGACGGCTAGAAATTTCCAGCCGTAAAAAACTATCGCCAGAGCCACCGAAACGAGTAGCGCGATGATGACCGTAAACGACAGCGAAAGAAGTTTTGTTTTCCACCAATCGCGCGTTTCCCGCAAGCCGTAAACCGAATTAAGCGCGACGCGAATGCTGTCAATACCTGCCGAAGCCGACCATAGCGCGATAAAAAAACCGATGGTTAATTTTCCGCCCGAACTGTTTTCCGTCACTTCTTTGATCGTCGTCTGCACCAAATTGTAAGCCGAATAAGGCATTACCTGGCGCAGATAATAAAAAAGTTCGCCGCGCAAATCGTCGGCGGAACTCAGAACCATCCCGAATAAAGTGATTAAAAAAAGCAGCAGCGGAAAAAGCGCGAAGGAAAAATAAAACGCCACCTGCGCTCCGCTGCTCAAAATATCTTCTTCAAATATTTTGTCGTACAGTTTGTAAATAAATGCTTTAAATTGGAAGTTTTTAAAATTCATTTTATTTATTTCACGCTTAACCCGCCGCCCGAATTCGTTCGGGCGGTTTTTTTAATAACTTTTTCAATTCATAAAGTTTCATCAACGCTTCGACCGGAGAGAGCGCGTCCGTGTCAATTTCCGCCAGTTTTCTCTCCAGTTCGCTCATTTTCGGCGGGCGCGAATGTGAAATGTTTTCGTCGTCCTGCCCGTCATATTCGGCAAGCAGTTGTTCGGCGCGGCGCACGACGGGTTTCGGCAGACCGGCGAGTTTTGAAACGTAAACACCGTAGCTTTTTAGCGCGGTGCCTTTTTCGATTTTATATTTGAAGGTCAGTTTAGCGTTTTTTTCTTCAATCACAAAATAGAAATTTTCGAGACGCGGCAAAAGTTCTTCGAGTTCGGCGAGTTCGTGATAATGCGTGGCGAAAAGCGTCCGCGTTTTCAGCTTCGGATGATTGTGAATATATTCCAAAACCGACCGCGCGACCGCCAAACCGTCGTAAGTCGAAGTTCCGCGTCCGAGTTCGTCGAGTAAAATCAAACTGTTCGGCGAAGCGTGATGCAGAATTTCGGCGGTTTCGATCATTTCCGTCATAAATGTTGATTCGCCGCTGCCGATTTTGTCGTAAAGTCCGATGCGCGTAAAAATCCGGTCGCAAATCCCGACGACGGCTTCGTCCGCCGGAACGAAACTGCCGATTTGCGCGAGCAGCACGATCAGCGCGATTTGCCGCAGATAAGTTGATTTGCCCGAAGCGTTCGGTCCCGTAATCAGCGCGATTTGCGGCGCGCCGTTGCCGCCGAGCGCGGCATCGTTCGGGATAAATGCAATGTTATTTCCGCGCAAAATGCGTTCAATCGAAACGTGCCGCCCGTTTTTCAGACGCAAAAGGGAAGTTTCGTTGACTGTCGGACGCGAATAGTTATTCTTTTCGGCAACTTCGGCGAGCGAACAAATCGCGTCGAGATACGAAACGGTCGAAGCCGCCAGCAGAATTTCCGCGCGTTTTTTGCCTATTTCAAAACATATTTGCCGGAACAAAATATTTTCGAGTTCCGCGATGCGTTCCTGCGCGTGAATGACCAGCGATTCGTGTTCTTTGAGTTCGAGCGTGATGTATCTTTCCGCCGGAATCAGCGTCTGTTTGCGGCTGTAATTGTCGGGAACGAGATGAATATTCGGTTTGGTAACTTCGATATAATAGCCGAAAACCTTGTTAAAACCGACGCGCAGAGACTTGATTCCGGTTTTTTCGCGTTCGCGTTTTTCCATTTCCGCCAGAAAACTTCTGCCGTTTTTCAAAGTGCCGCGAAGTTCGTCCAAATCGCTCGAAAAACCTGCGCGGATAATTCCGGTTTGATCTTTGTAGCGCGACGATAATTCATCGGAAATTCCGTTTTCAATTAATTTCGCAGTGTCAGTGCATTCTGGCAAATGCGTCAAAATCTGCCCGAAACGAATCGTATCTTTTCGCAGAACTTCTTTAATTTGCGGAATCAATTCCAGACTTTTTCCGAAGGCGCGAAGCTCGTAAGCCGAAATATAATTGGCTTTAGCGCGGCTCGACAGGCGTTCCAAGTCTTTTATGTTCTCCAGAATTTCTCTGACTTTTTCACGCGCGTCGGCGTTTTCGACAAACCACGCGATGTGTTCCTGACGGCGATAAATTTCGGCGCAGTCGAGCAGCGGCTGACGCAGCCATTTTCGCAAAAGTCTGCCGCCCATCGCCGTTTGCGTGCGGTCAATCACCGACAAAAGACTCGCGCCCGACGCGCTTTCAAAAATTTCCAGACTTCGCAGCGTGTTGCCGTCGAGCAGCATAAATTCGCTGAAATCGTAATTCGTCAGCCGCGTCAGTTGTTCCGCCGCGTCGCCCTGCGTGATGTGCAGATATTCGATCAGCGCACCCGCCGCCGAAACTGCGAGCGGCGCGTTTTCGAGTCCGAACGGCTGTAAAGTTTTCGCGTGAAAATGTTTGAAAAGCGTCCGGCGGGCGTTTTCAAACACAAAAATTTCCGCGTCAATTTTAGTGACAAACTGCGGCAAATCTCGATTGCTGAAAGTTGCCTGCGTTTCGGCGATGACGATTTCGGCGGGCGCGAGTCTTTGCAGTTCGCTTAACGCATCTTTATTTTCGATTTCCGTCGCCGCGAAATCGCCGGTCGTGATGTCGGCGTAAGCGATTCCGGCGCGGTGTCCGTCGCTGAAAAACGAAACCAGATAATTGTTCGATTTGCTGTCTAAAAGCTGCGGTTCGATAATCGTTCCGGCGGTCACGGTGCGAACGACTTCGCGCTGAATCAGCTTTTTGCCGTCGTCATTTTTGACCGGAACGCTCGACGTTTGTTCGCAAATCGCCACGCGATGACCGCGCGAAATCAGCGTCGCCAGATGTTTTTCGAGAACGTGATACGGAATTCCGGCGAGCGGCACACGCATATTTTTGCCCATCGGTTTCGAGGTCAGTGCGATGTCCAGTTCACGCGCCAAAAGCCGCGCGTCGTCGTCAAAGGCTTCGTAAAAATCGCCCAGCCGAAAAAGCAAAATCGCGTCCTTGTGTTTGGCTTTTATTTCGAGATACTGCCGCCGAATCGGAGTTTCGTTTTTCATCTGTGAAATTATTTTAACAGAAACTCTTTGATAATTTCAGCAATGTTTTTCAGGTTTTGATGAACTTGTTTGATTTGCGCGAAGGTCAAAATCACGACGACCGTTTCGATGTCGTGAAATTCGCGGCTCAACGATTGACGCGCCCGATTCAAATCTCTCTCCGACGCGATGACGAGAAAAGGTTTGGTGCGCTGCGCCTGATAAGCGCGTTTGAGTTTGGCGAAGGCGGAATCAATATTTCCCTTGCTCTGCACTTCAAAAATATGCGAAATGCGCGGACTGTTGAGCGTTTCGCGCCAAATTACGTCGTAATATTCGTATTCCGTTTCGGCGTGAAATCCCAAACTTTCGCCGACTTTTACCAGCATTTCCTGAATAGTTGTATGCGAAAGACTTTTCGGCTGTGAAACGGTTAAAGCAAAACCTGAAGTTTCTTTTTCGGCTTCAAATCTGCCTTTTTCGGTGATTTTCCAATACCCGCGTTCACGTTCGATCAGTTTTCGCTCGTCCAAAAATTTGCCCGCTTTCTGAACGGCACTGCGCCAGTTTTTATTTGTTCCGGCTTTGATTTCGCCGATTTCTTTTTCCGAAAGTTGCGGAAAATAAGCGGGAAGCCGCTCGTACAAAAAACGCAGATTATCCGCGCCGCCGGTGGCGACGAGTTCCTGCAAAATCGGCATTTCGATTGATGAAATTTTCGGAATCGGCACTAAATTATTCGTTCGTAATCGTCAAAATTTTGATTTGTAATATCCGTTTTCAATTCGTCGAGCAGATTTGTCAGACGCAGGGAATTTTCCCGCGTCAGTTGTTTTGAACTGATTTTAGTTTGATCTTTTTTCAACTCCGGCGCGCCGATCTTGACGAAAATCTGCGGCTTGAATTCGCCGAGAAATTCGTAGCGAATCGCCAGCGGAACGGTTAAAACTACATCGGATTTTTCAATGATTTTCGACAAACCGTTGTAAAATTGCAGCGGTCTCGCGTCGTTCGGCAAAATCTCGCCCTGCGGAAAAATTAAAAGCGTCGTGCGCGGATTTTCCAGAAGTTCGACGGCGTAATTTATACTTTCAATCGCTTTTCGCGCATTCTCACGAACCACCGAAAACGCGCCGAGCTTGCGGAAAAGAAACAAATTTTTCAACTGTTTTTCTTCCATCATCACGTAAAAATCCAATTTCGCACGACGGCAAATTTCAAAAATGACGAGTCCGTCCCACCAGCCGGAATGATTTGCGTAGATTAACAGCGGAATTTCAGCATCTTTTTTGTAAAGAAATTCCATTTCCGAAACGTGCAGCGAATGAAAGCGGCGTTTGAATAAATTACGGTTATAAACTGCGAAAACCTTTTCAAACCACGCGCTTTTATTTGCTTTCAACATATTTTCTCGGCACGCGGCTGCTTATTCCGCAGGTTATTTCGTAAGAAATCGTGTCGCCTAACTTTGCCAGATTTTCCGCCGTAATTTTTTTGCCGGATTGTTCGCCGATCAAAATTACTTCGTCATTTAATTTGACGTTCGGAATGTCGGTTACGTCCAAAATCGTCCAATCCATCGAAATTCTGCCGACAATCGGGGCAAAAATTCCGTTGACAATAACTCGTCCGCGATTTGAAAAACAGCGTTTGTAGCCGTCGTGATAACCGATTGGAATCGTGGCGATTATTGAATCGCGTTCGGTCGTAAATGTTCGGCTGTAACCCAAAGTTTCGCCTTTCGGAACTTTTTTCAAATGCGAAATTTGCGAACGAAGCGACATCACGGCGCGAAGTTCGGGTTTTTCGATGTTTTTCGGTAAAACATCATCGCCCAAACCGTATAAAACGCCGCCCAAACGCGCCATATTTCCGAGCGAGTTTGTATGCGCGACCGCTCCGGGCGAATTAGCTAAATCTTTGTATTTCGGGCGAAAACCGTTTTCTTCAAATATCTCTACTGCCCGATCAAATTTGTTGATTTGTTCGTTCGTAAATTCATTTTCTGCCAAATTATCCGCCGCCGCAAAATGCGTCATCAATCCCTCGACGTTGAGATTTTTGTAGTTTTTTAACTCCTTCACAAATTCTTCAATCTCGTCAAAACGAACGCCGATTCTGCCCATTCCCGTATCAATTTTTATGTGAATATTTGCCGTCACCTTTCTGTTTTTGGCGGCGCGGTCGAGCGTTTCCGCTTGTTCCGCCCGGTAAACGACCGGCGTTAAATTATTTTCAAGCAGCAGATTTTCCTGTCCGTTCCAAAATCCGCCCAAACATAAAATCGGTTTCATAACCCTATTTTGACGCAATGCCAAACCTTCTTCGGGAAGCGCGACCGCCAGCCAGTCAATGTTTTCTTTTTCCAGCCGCTTCGCGCATTCAACCGCGCCGTGACCGTAAGCATCGGCTTTGACGACCGCCATATATTCGATATTTTCAGCGACAAATTTTTTGACCGAGTGGAAATTAAACGCCAGATTATCCAGATTTATTTCCGCCCGTGTCGGACGCTGAATATCAGAAAAAGACATAAGAAAAATTAAAATTTGGCAGATTTCTTTAGAAATTACTTTAACAGTCGGCGAAGCGACACTTAAAGTAATTTCTACTAAAGCGGAATATTGCCGTGTTTTTTCGGCGGATTCGTGTCGCGTTTGTTTTGCAGCAGCTTCAGAGCGCGAATAAGTTTCGGGCGCGTCATCGCCGGTTCGATCACTTCGTCAATATATCCGCGTTCGGCGGCGATATACGGATTGGCGAATTTATCTTCAAATTCGGCGACTTTGTTTTTGCGGTATTCTTCCGAATTTTCCGAGATTTCCTTGCGATATAAAACGCCGACCGCGCCTTCCGCGCCCATCACGGCGATTTCCGCCGTCGGGTAAGCGAAATTGATGTCGGTGCGAATGTGTTTGGAAGCCATCACGCAATACGCGCCGCCGTAGGCTTTGCGCGTGATAACCGTAATTTTCGGGACGGTCGCTTCGGCGAACGCGTAGAGCAGTTTCGCGCCGTGACGAATAATTCCGCCGTGTTCCTGATTGACTCCGGGCAGAAAACCGGGAACGTCTTCAAAAGTAATCAGCGGAATGTTGAAACAATCGCAAAATCTCACGAATCGCGCCGCCTTAACTGACGCGTCAATGTCCAAGACGCCGGCGAGAAATGCCGGTTGGTTGGCGACGATGCCGACGGAAAATCCGCCCAAACGCGCGAAACCGATGACGATGTTCGGCGCGAAATATTCCTGCACTTCAAAAAAATAATTCTCGTCGGCGACGGTGTGAATAATTTCGCGGATGTCGTAAGGCTGCGTGGAAACTTCCGGCACGATGGAATTTAACTTTTCATCAACGCGATTTGAAGCGTCATTGGTCGGCACGAACGGCGGATTTTCCATATTATTCGACGGTACAAACGACAGCAGTTCGCGCGTCAGCCGCAGCGCGTGTTCGTCGTTGTCAGCCGCAAAATGCGCCACGCCGGAAATCGAATTGTGCGTCATCGCGCCGCCGAGTTCGTCTTTTGTCACCTCTTCGTGCGTGACGGTTTTTATCACGTCCGGTCCGGTGATGAACATATACGAAGTGTCTTTGACCATCACGTTAAAATCCGTAATCGCCGGCGAATAAACCGCGCCGCCCGCGCACGGACCCAAGATACAGGAAATTTGCGGAACGACTCCGCTCGCCAAAGTGTTTCGCAGAAAAATATCGGCATAACCGCCCAATGAAACCACGCCTTCCTGAATTCTCGCGCCGCCGGAATCGTTCAGACCGATAATCGGCGCACCGGTTTTCATCGCAAAATCCATCACTTTAACGATTTTCTGCGCGTGTGTTTCGCTCAACGATCCGCCGAAAACCGTAAAATCCTGCGCGAACACGAAAACTTCGCGCCCGTCAACGAGTCCGTGTCCGGTGATTACGCCGTCGCCGGGAAATTTCTGATTTTCGAGACCGAAATCGGTCGAACGATGGACAACGAATTTATCAAATTCTTCAAATGAACCTTCATCAAGAAAAAATTCGATGCGTTCCCGCGCCGCCATTTTTCCCTGCGCCTTTTGTTTTTCAACCCGCGCCGCGCCGCCTCCCTGTTCCGCCGACTGCGATTTTTCCCGTAAAAGTTCGAGCTTATTTTTTGACTTTTGTTTAGTTTCCGGTTGCATATTCGTTAAGTTTAGCGAGTTTGCATTAATTTGCAAATTATTGCGAATCGGAAACTTCGCGTTCGATTTGCGGCAAAATTTTGGCACGCAGTCTTTTGACGAAATCTGCGGCTTCGCGTACTTCGTTATTGGTGTCGGCAAGATTCTGGCTGACCTGCGTCATCAATTGCCGCAGGCTGATTCGTTCGGCTTCCAGAGTTTTTCGCCGGTTTTCCTTGATTTCAGGAGCCTGCGTCGAACCGAGAAATGCCGCGTCTCGATCAATTCCCTCAGGCGTGATACTTTGTTCGATTTGTGTCTGGCGATTTTTTAAATCGGATTGTTTTTCCGTCAGTTCGATTTGAAATTTTTGTAAAATCTCCAACCGCTGTTCGGCGCGGTTGAGGATTTCAAACGAAAGCAGAAGATTTTGCTGTTTTGGGCTGAATTGAACGCCTTGCGGCAATTTGTCGAGAAACGCCTTGAAATTTTGGTTGAAAATTTGCAGCGAATTGGAAACTTTTGTCAGTTCGGCGGAAATGTTGTCAATCGAAACCGACGGTTGTTGACTCGTCGGAACAATTTGATTGTTTTGGGCATAACTTTTAACGGAAAATGTCATAGCGAGCGCGAAAATCACAAGTAACTTAATTCTCATATAAATTTCTCCTTTTTAAAAATTTAAAAATCGTAAAAACTACGTGCTTGCCTAAGATAAGGCGGAAGCCCGCGCGTCTGTAAGGGCGCAGTAATGATAACTTTTACGCCCTTGCTGACGCGCGGGCTTCCGCCTCTTGTTTTAATAGTGAAGACGGACACAAATCTTCCAGCACACATTCGCCGCATTTCGGTTTGCGCGCCTGACAGACGGCGCGTCCGTGCCAGATCAGCAGATGCGGGAAAATTATCCAGTCTTTTTTCGGCACGAGTTCTGCCAAATCGTATTCAATTTTTTCTGGCGTGGTTTCAGTTGTCAATTCCAAACGCTGCGACAGGCGCGAAACGTGCGTATCAACGACCACGCCGGACGCGATGCCGAAAGCGTTTCCCAACACGACGTTCGCCGTTTTTCGCGCCACGCCGTTTAAGGTTAAAATTTCTTCCATCGTGCGCGGAATTTCGCCGCCGAAATTTTCGACGATTTTTTCACAAGCGCCCTGAATATTTTTCGCTTTGTTGCGGTAAAATCCGGTCGAGCGAATGTCCTGTTCGAGTTCTTCGGGCGCGACTTTCAGATAATCTTCCGGCTGACGATACTTGCGAAAAAGGTCTGCCGTCACGATATTTACACGGACATCGGTGCATTGCGCCGATAAAATTGTCGCAATCAAAAGTTCAAAAGCGTTGGAATGGACGAGCGCGCAATGCGCGTCGGGATATTCTTTTTTCAGTCGTTTGATGATTTGGCTGGTGCGCTTTTTATTGTCTGTAATCATACTTTTAATTTCTAATTTGAAACAATTGAAGAATTTTGAAAATTTTTATAAAAATTGCCAGACGGTTTTTATACAATTTGCGTTTCGGGCGTGAAATTGTCAAGATAAGTTTTTATTTCTCATCAAAATACTTTAGACAAATGCCAAATGATAAAGGACAAATCGCAGTTTTGGATGCACGCGGCGCGAAGGCGCGAATCATTACCGGCGCGATGATTCTCGGCGCACTTATCTTCGGCTGGTTCGCGGTGCGCTGGCAAATGGGAAATATGCTGGCGCAATTGACGACCGCCGCCGATCCGAATGCGAAGGAAATTGCCGAATTAGCGGTTAATCTCGCGCCGCGCGATCCGCTGTCGAATTGGCTGTTAGCCGATACCAAAAGAGAAGTTTTTTCGCCCGATGCGGAATCGGCGATAGCCAATAATTACAAAACGGTCGTCAAACTGTCGCCCAATGATTTTCGCTGGTGGGTCGAACTCGGACGCGCTTACGAACAGGCGGAAGACAACCGGGAAGCGGAAAAAGCATATCTTCGCGCGGTCGAGCTGGCACCGTTTTACACTTATCCGCATTGGCAGTTGGGCAATTTTTATCTGCGCCGGAACGAAAGCGATAAAGGATTTGAAGAACTTAAAAAAGCCGCCGAAACAAATCCGGTTTACCGCGATCAGGTATTTTCGCTGGCTTGGGATTATTACAATCAAAACACCGACCGGCTCGACCAAATCGCCGGTGAAACGCCGTCGGTGAGAGCGGGTTTAGCCAGATTTTACGCTGCCAAAGAACGCGCCGGCGACGCGCTGAGAATTTGGAATACGCTGTCGCCCGAAGAAAAACAGGCAAATGTCGGTTACGCGAAAGTCATCGCGCAGGCGTTTTACGAAAAGAGAATTTATCCGCAGGCATTAGAATTTTATCGCGGTCTCGGCATCGAACCGGACGCGAAAGTCGGAACGATTCAGAATGCGGGTTTTGAAAAACCAATCGGCGACATCAGCACCACCTATTTCGGCTGGCGGGTTTTACCGGCGGACAAAGTTGAAGTCAAATTTGATCGAACGCAGAAACACGAAGGAAGTCACAGTTTGCGTGTCGCTTTCAGCGGTTATGCAGCACCGGAACTATATAACGTCACGCAAATCGTGGTGATTAAACCCGCCGCCAAATATCGCCTGACATTCTGGCTTCGCACGGAAGATTTAAAAAGCGGCGGTTTGCCGAAAATAGAAGTAATTAATGGCAGCGACAGCCGGGGAATCGCCGCCACGCCGCCGTTTCCCCTCGGCACGAACGATTGGCAGCCGGTCAAACTCGAATTTTCGACACCGGCGAACACCGATTCCATCGCCATCCGCACGACACGTGATTTCTGCGGCGAACAATGTCCGATTTTCGGCGCGTTTTGGCTGGATGATTTCAAACTCGAAGAAATAAAGTAAAAATTACATAAAAACTCGGAATGATTAAAGATTCGGAAAAGACCTGGGCGAGCAAAATTTTATTCTTTTTGCTGTGCGCGACGATTATTTTTACCACTTTGGCTTACGGCGCGGTACATCAGCCGGTGATTGCCGTTTTCTACGTTTTAGAAGTCTTGATTATTTTGCTGTGGGCGGTTGACGCTTTTTCGAGCGGCGCGCTGCGATTTAATAAAAGCCCGCTGCAAATTCCGCTGCTCGCCGCCTTTGTTTACGCGCTTTTTCAAGTTATTCCGTTCGGAACGCTGACGGAAACGGCGGGCGTTTCCGCCATTCCGCGCACCATTTCGCTTGAACCGTTCTGGACGCAGGTGACCGCGCTTCATTTTATGGCGATGGCGATTTTTCTCGCCGCTGTATTGACTTTTGTTGATTCCGCAGCGCGGCTGAAAAAGCTGGTTCTGCTGGTGACGATTTTCGGTTTCGGATACGCTTTTTTCGCCATTTTGCAGGCGGTTTTAAGTCCCAATAAAATTTACGGCATTTACGAAGTGCCGTATGCCGTGCCGTTCGGTTCGTTCGTCAACCGCCACGATTTCGCCGCCTATATGGAAATGACGATTGCCGTGCCGCTCGGTTTGATGTTCGTCGGCGCGGTGCCGAAAGACCGGCGGCTGTTGTATATTACGGCAATCGGTCTGATGGGAATCGCGCTTCTTTTGAGCGGTTCGCGCGGCGGTTTGGTCTCTCTTTTAGCGGAAATTTTCTTTTTGATAATTATCACGACCAAAACGAAAAGTTCGGGACAGTTTTTCCTCAAAGTCGGTTTGGCGGTTTTGCTGGTGGCAACGATTATTGTCGGCGCGATTTTGATCGGGGGCGAAACTTCGCTGACGAGATTTGCGGAAACCGCCGCGTCGGAAGATTTTTCAGCCAATCGAACCCATATCTGGAGCGTAACTCTTGATGTTATCAAAAATCATTTTCCGTTCGGGGCGGGATTCGGCGCGTTTGACGTGGCATACGCCGCTTCCGATACCTTAAACGGAGCCGCCGTTGTCGAACAGGCGCACAACGATTATTTGCAGATTTTGGCGGATGCCGGAATCGTCGGGTTCATCATCGGCGCGTTTTTTCTATACCGTCTTTATCGCACCGGATTTCAGAACATTCAAACGTCAAATATTTTCCGGCGCGGCGTTGCCGTCGGCGCGCTCGCCGGATGTTTCGCCGTTTTAGTTCACAGCGTTTTCGATTTTGTACTGCACATTACGGCGGTCACGTTGTTATTTATCACGCTGTTGGCGATGGTCGTCGTCAGCGGCAGTGAATTTCCCGACGACAGCCGCGAGGTCGTCGAAAATCGGCGCGGTAAAAATCGCCGTTCGGCAAATGTCACGCCGATTGATAAAGGAAGAAAAACCGCGATTGTTAAGGAATAAATGAGTTTTTTTACATATTAAAAGTAGTGTTTAAACTCGGAAATCAAACGCGGATGAAGGCGGATTTTCCCAAAATTTAATCGCTCATTTTTCTGTTTGAACTAACTAAACCTAAGAGAAACCAGATGATGCCGTGCGCGACATAAGCGACGGCGATGCCCAAAAGCATATATTGAGAATAGAGCCAGACGAGCATTCCCATCGCGGCGATGACCAAAATCAAATAAATGCTGCGTCTTCCGGTGCCGACGGTTTTGAAACTCGTGTAGCGAACCGTGCTGACCATCAGCAAACCTAAGCCCGCCATCAAGATCATTATCAAAATCGTGTAGAGATTGGATAAATTGTCGGGAAAAGTACTCAGCGGATAGGGCGAAAAATAAACGATTGCCGCGAGCAGTCCGGCGGCGGGCGGAATCGGCAGACCGACAAAGTTTTTCTTGTCAATTTTCGGCGTTCCTTCAATTAAAACGCGCGGTCGAGTCGCCTGCAAGTTGAATCTCGCCAGCCGGAAAGTTCCGCACATCAGATACATAAACAGAACGAAAACGCCGAACGCGTGCAGGGAATTCGCCTCGCTGTAAGTCGCGCCGATTGCCCAACTGTAAATTAAAACGACGGGCGCAATGCCGAACGTCAAAACGTCTGCCAGCGAATCAAGCTGCACGCCGATTTCGGTCGCCGTGCGCGTCATCCGCGCCACTCTGCCGTCCAGCGTATCAAATAAAATCGCCAAAGCGACGGCTTTGGCGGCGTAACTGAAATAGACGGACGCTTGTTCAGGATTGGAAACGATCACCTGAAAACCGCGCACCGAAGATAAAACCGCTAAAAATCCCATCCCGATATTGGCTGCCGTAAATACCGACGGAATTAAGTAAAGACCCTTTTTTAAGCCGCGATGCGGTGATTTATTTTCTTCCATAAATAATAATTAAATATTATTTGATCTTTTTAACACTTAATTATCAGTAATTAAGCAGATATTCGGAGTTGAGCCGAAACTGAAAAGTTTCGTTTGGTTAAGAACGCGAAAATTATTAATTGATGACCGGCGAATGACCGATTAGTCGGTTAATCGGGCGATGATAGTTTCTCCGCCGACGACTTTATCGCCGAGTTTGACGTATATTTCGACGTTTTTCGGCATCAGCAAATCGGTGCGCGAACCGAATTTTATCAGCCCGTATTTTTCGCCGAGTTGGAGATTATCGCCCGCTTTGCTCCAGCAGACAATGCGCCGCGCCAAAATTCCGACGATTTGGGTGCAAATGACGGTCATTTTTTCGCCTTCGATAGTGATGGCGTTGCGTTCGTTCGTTTCACTGGCTTGGTTGCCGGTCGCCGGGTTCTTTTTGCCTTTATATAATCTGATATTGGTAACTTTTCCGGCAATCGGGGCGCGGTTGATGTGAACGTCAACCGGCGATAGGAAAACGCTGACAAATTTGCCGTCTTCGCGGTGTTCAATGCGGGTAACTTTGCCGTCGGCGGCGGAAACTATAATGTCCGCTTCATTGGGTGTAAGGCGCGTCGGGTCGCGGAAAAAAAACGCCATAAACAACGCGAGCGCGACGAACAGCGCGGCAATCGTCCACCAACCGAAAACTATCAAACCGACGGCAATTAAAAGCGGAACAATGACAAAGGGAAGACCATCTTTAACCATAAAAATTGGTCAGAAGCCGGACGTAAGATGATTGGAAAACTTACATCTGACATCCAGCCTCTGAAATATATGTTTTATCTTACGTTAATTTTTCGAGTTTGAAAAACAAAAAAAGCCCGATGTTATCGAACATCGGGCGCAAAGGAGGAGTCTATGAATAAACTTTTAGGTTCGATAAGGATAATCTTTCGCGTAACTGTAAGCGCACCAGGCGGAAATTAAATGAACAATCCAACCCAATGTTCCGGCTGAACCGATCCACGAAACGCCGGTTATAATCAGCCAAATCAAGCCGATGATAATTCTGCCGTTGTAAATTTGTCCCAATCCGGGAATAAAGAAACTTAAAATTCCTGCTGCCCAAGGTTTACGCATCTTAAAAATTACCTCCACTTTATATAACGAAGAATCCGCGCTTTAAGTTGCAATATTTTTTACTTCAACTATTTTTCCGCGAAAAATACGCAGGGCTTTTTTCGTCAGCGGATGATTTTCGGCGTATTTCCACAGTTCTTCATCGGTTGGATTTTCGGGAAGAACGGGAATTTCTTCGGAAATTTCTTCTTCATAACCCGGCGGCACGAAAGCAATCGGCACTTTTGCCGGAGCGAAAGCCGTCGCGCCCGCGCTATTTGTCGTTTCGATGGTCGCCGTTAATTGCTGGGAAGAATTCGCGCCCAATAAAATCTCCACTAATTGCGAAACATTGGAAATCGGTGTCAAATCATCGCCCGAAATTTGCAGTTTTCGCTCGTAAGCGTCGTCAAGCCAGGTGTCTTCAACATGTTCGAGTTCTTCGGCGGCAATCGGCTCAAGTTTGACCGGCATCGAATTGATAAAGCTATTGATCGAACTTTGGCTTTCAAATTTCGGAACTTGGTTTACTTGATCTACTTTATTTGTATAAAAATTCGCGCTCGTTTCAGGCGGATTTTCCTTTGCCGGCGCGACCATTTCCGGTTCGGCAAGCGGTGAAGCGAACTTTTGAGTTTCTTTGACGGGAAAAGGAACCTCCGCGACCGGGAAATCAATTATTGAAGTTTTTTTTTCCGGCAGCAACACGGCGGATTCTTCCGCGTCGGGAGTTTCAATTTGAAAGTTTCCGTTTCCAATCGCGTTTTCGAGTTTCGCCAGCCGCTCAAGCAATTTTTCAATCGGCGTAACGCGCCGCATTTCGGTTAATTTTATCAAGCCGATTTCCAGAACGTAGCGCGGCTGCGTCGCGTCGCGCAGTTTCGGTTCGGTTTCACTGAGCGCATTAAAAAATCTGATTAAATCGCCTTCAGAAAAAGGCTCTGAATGTTCACGCAGTTCAGCGCGGCTCAAAATCGCCGTGTCGAGCAGATTTTCCGCATCCCCCGCCATTTTGTAAACGAGCAAATCGCGGAAAAAGGACAACAAATCGCGGCAAAAGTTTCGCAAATCCTGCCCACGTCCGATCAATTCGTCAATAATCTTTAAAACTTCGGCGGGTTTATTGTCGGCAATCGCCCGCGCCGTCCGCGTCATCATTTCCGCGCTGGCGATGCCGAGCGCGACGGTTACTTCCTGAACATCAATTTTCTCGCCGGAAAAACTGATTACCTGATCGAAATTTGACTGCGCGTCGCGCATCGAACCTTCGCCGGTCCTGGCGATTTCGCGCAGAGCTTTATCGGAGACATCAATTTTTTCGGCATCGGCGATGATTTTTAAACGGTCAAAAATTTTGTCGAGCGGAATCGTCCGAAATTCAAATTCCTGACAGCGCGACAAAATCGTGTCGGGAAGTTTATGCAGTTCGGTCGTCGCCATAATAAAAGCGACATTCGGCGGCGGCTCTTCGAGCGTTTTGAGCAGCGCGTTAAACGAAGAGTTCGACAACATATGAACTTCGTCAATAATGAATATTTTGTTGCGGTCGCGTGCCGGATTGATGTTGATGCTGTCGAGAATAATTTCCCGCACATCGTCAACGCCGGTGTGCGAAGCCGCGTCAAATTCTAAAACGTCAATCGAACGGCTTTCGGAAATTTCACGACACGAAACGCAGGCGTGCGGGTCGCCCGCCGCGCACGGTTCGGGATTCGATTTGCCGGTTTTATGACAGTTTAAGGCTTTGGCGAGCAGCCGCGCCGTCGTCGTTTTACCGACCCCGCGCGAGCCGCTGAAAATATACGCGTGATGCAGTCGTTCGTGTTCGATAGCGTTCCGCAGAGTTCGCGTAATCGCTTCCTGTCCGGTTACTTCTTCAAATGTTTGTGGTCGCCACTTTCTGGCGATTACTTGATATGACATAACTGACTTATTTACAGATACTTACCGGATTAATAAGATAATAAACAATGAATCGTACAAAGTATATTATCACGGAGTATGACTCTATAATAGCAGGTAATCAGTACGTTTTCAGATGCAGACGCTTCTGACACGTTTTACCGGACATTAAATCAAAATCCTGCTCCATAGAAAAGAACATTGCAGAAACTAAAAGCTATGCTAGGATTATTACCGGAGAAAAATAGCGCAAAATTTAACAAAAAGTTCATCAAAATAGTATGAATGAAACGGAAGAAACGTTAGAGCAAATGCCGGAAAAAGGCGAACTTTTGAAAGCCATTGAGAATTTATCCAACAAATTCGATAGACTGGAAAACAAATTCGATAGACTGGAAAAAGACAGCAACGCGCAGTTTGAAGCAATTCGGGAAGGAATTGTTTATAACAGTGCAAAATTTGATCGTCTGGAAGCCATCTCTTTGGAAGGGAAGTCAATCTCGCTGACCGTGAGGAGTCAATTAACTATTTTAACCGAAGAAATTCATCAAATGAAAAAAGAACCGGTCATATAAGACGGGAACAAACCTCAAGCATAATCAGATAATGACAACTGCGATGGAGGCAGACAAACCTAATTATTTGTCTGCCTCAAATTGAAACTATATTTCAAGTTTTTGATTAATAGTTACAGTCCCCGAAGTGGCTGTTTTAGAAGATTGAAGTGAACTTCCGGCGGCGAAAAATTTCTCTTCGGTTTTAACTTTCCCCGTTGCTTCCTGACGTTTCATTCCTTCGATTTTTCCGTAAGTCATCAGTGCCTGCGCGACGATTTGATCCATATTATAATATTTATAAGTCGCTAAACGCCCGACAAAACGCACATCGGAACGAGTTTCCGCCAGAGTTTTGTATTTCGCGTAAATATCGGCGTTTTCCGGGCGCGGAATCGGATAATACGGATCGCCTGCGGCTTGCGGATATTCGTAAACGATGCTGGTTTTTTTGTGTTCCTGTCCGGTTAAATATTTAAATTCGGTGATGCGCGTGAATGCCTGTTCGTTCGGATAATTGACGACCGGCGCGTTTTGAAACTGTTCCGTGTCGCGGGTTTCGTGCTGAAATTCCAGTGAACGATAGGGAAGTTTGCCGTAGCGATAATCAAAAAACGCGTCAATCGGTCCGGTGTAAATCATTTCCCTAAAGGAAATTTGATTGATGATTTCCCGGTAATCGCAGTTGAGCAGAATTTTGATGTTCGGGCTGTCGAGCATTTTTTCAAACATCTTGGTAAAACCGTGTTTCGGCATCGCCTGGTAAACGTCGGTGAAATAACGGTCGTCGCGGTTGGTGCGCGTCGGCACGCGCGACGTAACGCTCGCGTCGAGTTCCGACGGGTCGAGTCCCCATTGTTTGCGCGTATAATTGCGAAAAAATTTTTCGTAGAGTTCGCGCCCGACTTTTGCCACGACGACATCTTCCGACGTGCGAATCGTTTCGCGTTTTTCAGCGAGATTTTCAAAAAAATCTTCGACTTCAAACGAAGTCAAATTCAAGCCGTAAAGTTTATTAATCGTGTCCAAATTGATCGGAATCGGCAAAAGCATTCCGTCAACCGCTGCCAAAACTCGGTGTTGATATTCGCGCCATTTCGTAAAACGCGATAAGTAATCAAAAACTTCCTTTGAATTAGTGTGGAAAATATGTGGTCCGTATTTGTGAATCAAAATACCGTCGTCATTGTAAAAATCAAATGCGTTGCCCGCGATGTGCGGGCGTTTATCGCAAATTAGAATCTTTTTGTCCGAACCGTTCGCCAATCGTTCGGCAAGTACGCTGCCGGCAAACCCCGCACCGACAATTAAATAATCAAACATCCGCATAATCCCCTTTTTCGTTGAATTTAAAACCTAATTGTAAAATATTTCACAAACATCATCGGCAGTTCGCACTACCCGTTAAATAAAATCTACACAGCGTATTTGAAAGTGTGGTTTGATCTCAAAATTACTGCTTTATTTTAATCGTATCGTTAATCAAATCAGACATTTGCCGCCACGTTTTGTCCCACGAATTCTGAGCCAGAAACTCATCGGCGATTTGCCGCCGGTTTTCCGCGTCGCCGTTTATTTCTTCTTCGCAAGCCGCGATAAATTCTTCAGCCGTCGAAGCGATGTTCACTAGTGCGGCGTTTCCGTAAGGTTCGACGACATCCCGAATCGGCGTGGAAACAACCGGCAGTCCGGCGGCGAGATATTCGGGCGTTTTGGTCGGGCTGATGAATTTTGTTGATTCGTTGAGCGCAAACGGCATCAACCCGACATCCCAACCGGCTAAATAATTCGGTAAATCCTGATAGCTTTTGCCGCCGAGATAATAAATATTCGCGCGGCGCGGCAAATCTTCGTCGCTGATTTTGACCACCGGACCGATCATTACAAATTGCCAGTCAGGACGCAAATCAGCCATTTCCGCCAGCAATTTAACGTCCATTCGTTCGTCAATCACGCCGCAGTAACCGAGTTTTGGAGAAGGAATTAATTTTTGATCTTCCGGTTCAGTTTCAATATTTCGCGCCCGATTAAAATGCGCCGCGTCAATGCTCGAAGGGAACGCGGTGACATTTTCGTGCTGAGATTTTTTGGCTTCGTAGAGACTGCGACCGCCGGTGAAAACCAGATCGGCTTTTTCAAAAAGTTTACTTTCGTTTTCAACCAATTCCGGCGGCGCGAATTTAAAGCCGGAGAGTTCGTCCATACAATCGTAAACCACCGCCTGCGGCTCCAAATGCGAAGTGAACGCCACCGCCATTGGCGTATAAAACCAAGCGACGAAATTGGTGATATTTTGGGCGAGAAAAAGGCGATTTAGCAGCTTGCGCTGAACCTCTTCGATATTTTCCGTCTCGCGGTCGGCATTTGAAATATGCGGAACGACGACAAACAGATAATCTTCCCGCGAAGAAATGTGCAAATTGGTCGGTTCATCAACAAAAATCGGCTCTTCAATAAAAAAGACGCGTCTTTCTTTGGCAAAACGACTCAGCAGATGCTGTGGTCGCTGATACACGAAATCCCACCGCAAATGCGAAAAACAAACAATATCAAAAACTGACGTGCTAATATCTTCTTCCACTTTCGACCCCTTGAAAAATTTATGAACGCGCTCGAAAAAACATCGAAAAAATAAAAAAAATGTTTCACGGATTAAACATAATTGCGTTAAAGAACTATATACAGCGGCGGCGGCAAACGTCAAGTGTAAAAAGCGACATTCGGCTGACGGAAAAATTGCAATTGCAAAATTTTTCACAAAATCCGAAAAAATGAATTTTACAAAATCCGAAAAACGAAAGATTCAATCTCGCTAAAATTGAGCAGCGTGCGGAAGTTTAAGACGGACAATAACTTAAATGTTTTTTGGTAAATTGTTTTTCGCAAAAAAAACGCCGGCTACATTTGGTCTGTCATTTGCGTAAAATTTTTTGCCTTTATAAAGCGGAGCGGATTTCTGATTAACAGTTGTCCGACGCTCTTTGAAAATTGAATTCAAAAATCCAAAAATCAAGGTTTTGAGTTGCTTGATTATCAATTTCATAAGGGAATACAAACAAGGAATAGTACAAGGAGTAAAAGGGTTATGAAAGGAATTTTAAGTGTTTTAATAGTGTGCTTGGTCTGCCTGACGGCGACTTTCGCACAAACCAGCAAAGGCTTTCTCGTCGGCACCGTCGCCGACCCGAACGGAGCCGTCATTCCAAGCGCGAATATTACAATTACCAATACGGCGACCGGAACAGTTCGCACCACGGTGTCGCAATCAAACGGCAGTTATCGTTTTGACGCGATTGATCCCGGCACATACAATCTGGATGTTTCAGCCGCCGGATTTACTAATACCAAAAGCGACAACATCGTCGTCGCTTCGGCGCAGACGGCGGAAGTTGATTTACAGCTTGCCGTCGTCGGAGCTTCGGCAACGGTCAACGTCGTCGGCAGCGACAGCACCGTGCAACTGCAAACAACCAACGGAACGCGCGTTGATACGCTCGAACAGAGACAAATCACGCAACTGCCGGTTGCCGGATTAAATCCGGCAAATCTCGTCTTTACGCTGCCGGGCGTTGCCGATGTCGGACAGACCAACGTCGGCGGATTTGTGCAGGGAACGGAATTTTCCGTCAACGGACTGCGCGCCCGCGCCAACAATCAATTAATTGACGGGTTGGATAACAACGACAACTCGATTACCGGACAGGCATATCAGCCGGGAGTTCGTGACGGTTACAGCGAAGTTGCTATTTTGCAGTCCGATTATTCGGCGGAATACGGACGTGCGGGCGGCGCAATCACTAATGTCGTAACCCGCAGCGGCACAAATAATTTTCACGGTTCGGCGTATGACATTATTCAAAACAGTTTTCTCGATTCGCTGACTCCCGGACAGCGAGATCGCGGTCTGACGAAAGTTCCGCAGTTTGCCGAAAATACGTTCGGCGGCTCTTTGGGCGGTCCGTTGGTGCTGCCGCGTTTCGGTCAGGGCGGTCCGACGACGTTCGGCGGCAGAAACAAACTGTTTTTCTTCGGAACTTTTCAGGCTGACCTGTACCGCAACAATGCGGAAGCGATTGGAATTGTGCCGACCGCCGCCGGATTTAATGCTTTGCAGACGTTGTTTCCTGCCGGATCGAGTCCGAATCTTGATTATTATTTGGGCATCGTCGGCAATGTTCGCGGAACTACCAACACCTTTAACGTGCCGATCAGAGACACGACGACCGGCGCGGTTATCAACAATATTGAATTCGGAACAGTTTCACAGATTGCCGCCCAGCCGGTCAATACTTATGATTACATAACCCGCGTTGATTACACGCCGGATGACCGCAATAGTTTTTCAATCCGCTATTTAGCGAATAAACAAAACTATATGAATCAATATCCGACGGTTTTTCAGGGTTATGAGGTAGATGTTCCGAGTTTTACGCAGAATATTTACACTTCTTACACGAGAGTTTTTTCACCGCGATTAACCAATGAATTTCGTTTCGGTTACGGCTTTTTCAAAGCCAACTTCCTGCCGCGCGATTCGGCGGTCGGACAATCGGGCGCGACGGCAGCCTTTTCGGGCGCGGGTCTCGGCAACGGAATCACCAGCGTCGGTTTAAGTTCAGGTTTTCCGCAGGGAAGAAAATTTAACAATTATCAGTTTCAGGACACCGCGACCTATACTATCAGCCGCCATACGTTTCGAATCGGCGCGGATTTAAATTTGCAGCGCGGCACTCAGGCGGTGCCGTTTAATTCGCGCGGCGCGTTTGTTTATACCGCTTCGGGAGCAATTCCGTTTACTCCGAGCGACCCGAACAGCAGCACCTTTACGATCAACGCCTTTCAAAACTTTATTCAGGGTTACAGCGGCTCAGGCGGTTCGATCAATCGTGCTTTCGGCAGCCCGGAACTGCACCCAGACACGTTTTTTCAGAATTACTTCATCAACGACGAATGGCGCGTCAGAGATAATCTGAACGTCAATCTCGGTCTGCGCTACGAAAATTACGGAACGCCGTTTAATAAAGTCACGTATCCGGCGTTTGCCGGTTTTGATGCTGCGATCAATACCGTCGTTGATCAAAAGCGTGATAACAATAACTTCGCCCCGCGCTTTTCGTTCGCCTATTCGCCGGATTTTTCCAACGGTTACGGCAGGAAAGTGTTCGGTGAAAAGGAAACGGTTCTGCGCGGCGGATTTGCGGTTAATTACGACGTATTCTTCAATAATATTTTGGGAAATACGGCAGCCGCGTCGCCGAATGTCGCTTCGACGACGATTCTCGGTCGAACCGGCGCGGTTGCCGGCAACCCGCTCGGTTTAGGAACTTTCTTTATCAATCAACTGCCGACCAGCGCAGTCTTAAATCCGCTGGCTTCGATTACTTCAATTGACCAAAATCTGGTCAATCCCGAATCGTATGTCTATAACGTCGGCGTTCAGCGCAGACTTTTCAACAATTATATTCTGGATGTCGCGTATGTCGGTTCGCGCGGATTGAAGTTGTTTGTTAATGAACAGTTGAATCCGTTCGTCAACGGCAGCGCGACGCGTTTGTACCCGTCGCGCGGTTCGGTTCTGCTGCGAACCAACGGCGGCGATTCCAACTACAATTCGTTTCAGGCGCGTCTTGAACGCGGCTTCAAAAACGGATATTTAATGCGTGCCACTTACACGTTTTCAAAAACGATTGACGACGTGAACAGCGAAGTTTTCACCACAACCGGCGGAACTTCTCTCGGCAGCGACCCGTTTAATCGGAGTGTTGATCGCGGTGTCGCCGATTACGATGTCCCGCAGGTATTTACCTTGACCGGCTTGATAAATGTTCCGACCTTTGGGACGGAAGGCATCGTTCGCAAAGTTCTCGGCGGCTTTCGTTTAAGCGGAATTTATCGTATTCAATCCGGCGCGGTGGCTAATCCTTATGTCGGCGGGGTTGATTTAAACGGCGACGGCAATTATTACAATGACCGTCCCGTCATCTCGAATCCGAACGCGCCGGCGAGCAGCGTCGCTTTCAGCAATGATATTAACGGAACGGCTTCGGCAACCGGTTATTCGGATGTCAATGGCAATCCCATTGATCCGGCAAACGCTCGTTATTTGGTTGATTATAACGTGCGAACCGGCGTTGCCGGACGCAATACGCTGCGCGGACCGCGGTTTGAGCGGCTTGATATGTCGCTAACGCGCGAATTCGGTTCGGGTATCTCACGCTTTGAAAATTTGCGCTTTCAAGTCAGAGCGGACTTTTTCAATGTGCTGAATCAGCCTAATTATCTTTTGACTTCGGACAGAAGCGATGTTTTCAACACGCTTTTCAACGATCCTTATAAAGAGGCAGAAGGTTCGGCTCGTTACGGGCGGCTGCAACTGCGGATCGTTTTCTAATTAAAAACTCATTATTATCTTAATTTAACGATTAAATAATAAATTTCGGGCGGACATTGTTCCGCCCGTTTTTGTTATATAATTACATTTTTGTAATTCATCGTTTCAATAACAAAACAAATATCTCCGTTTCTGACTTAACTAATGATTGAAATGGTTTTGATATAATACTTGGAAGGCGGATTTTGCCGTAACTTCTATTTTCGTTGTTTCGGCGGGTGAAAATTCACAAAACGGTAAATAAATGAATGATCCAATTTTCAAAAGTTATTTAATGGGCGGTTTCGAGTGTTCGACGCATCGTAATTTTAAGGGAAAAAGAATTGACGTGATCGCGGCGACGCGGCACGACGAATTTGCCGAAAATGATTACGCGCGGATGATGCGAATCGGAATGCGAACGGCGCGTGACGGCGCGCGCTGGCATTTGATCGAACGCGAACCTTTTCGATACGATTTTTCGAGCGCGTTAAATCAGATTCGCGCCGCGCGTAAAACCGGCATTCAAATAATCTGGGATTTATTTCACTACGGCTATCCCGATGATTTGGATATTTTCAGCCCCGAATTTCCCGTCCGCTTGGCGAATTTTGCCGAAGCGTTCGCCAAATTTTTGCTTACTGAAAACGGAGAAACGCCATTTTTTTGTCCGGTCAATGAAATTTCGTTTTTTTCGTGGATCGCGGGTGATGTCGGTGGATTTTACCCGTTTGAACGCGGGCGCGGCGACGAATTGAAACGGCAGCTTGTGTTATCGTCAATTCTGGCGATTGATAAAATCCGCGCGATTTGTCCAGGGGCGCGATTTGTCCAAACCGATCCGGCGATTCGCGTGACGGTTTCCCCGAAATATCCGCAAGCCGCCGAAGACGCGAAAAATTACCATCAGTCGCAATTTCACGCTCTCGATATGCTGATCGGAAAACGCGCGCCGGAACTCGGCGGAAACGAAAAATATTTAGACCTCATCGGCTTAAATTATTATTTCAATAACCAGTGGCGGCATCCGACCGGACGGCGGATTCGGCGCGGTAACAAGCAGTATCAGCCTTTCAGAGAAATTTTGCGCGAATGGTCAAAACGTTATCAGCGTCCGATTTTGATTGCCGAAACTGGCATCGAAAAAGACGCGCGCGCCGAATGGTTTAAATATATTTCCGAAGAATCGCGCGCCGCTCAATCGAATAACGTTGAAATCGAAGGAATCTGCCTTTATCCGATTGTCAATCATCCCGGCTGGGACGATAACCGCCATTGTCATAACGGTTTGTGGGATTACCCCGATGAAAATGGAAACCGCGAAATTTATCACCCGTTAGCCGAAGAAATCGCGGTTCAAAATATCGAACGGGAAAAGTTTGAAAATTCAGCGGTTGAAATTCCCGGCAAATTTATCGCAACTCATCTATAATTAATTAAATGCTATCAAATACATCGGAAAAATCGTTCGCCGCGGCGGTCGCGGCGGACGCTGAAACTTTAATTCAAAAAGCCCTGACAGATGCCGGAAGTATTGCCGATGAAGCCCTGCGGGAAGCCGCGCTGACTGACCGCGTGGACGGATTTCCGGCGGAAACCTTCAAAAAAATCGCCGCCGCCGAACTGCTTTCCGCGCCGCTGCCGAAAGAATTCGGCGGCATCGGATTGGGATTGGAAGATCGGACGACTTCGGAGATGCTGCGTCTGCTGAAAATTTTCGGTTACGGAAATCTGGTCGTCGGGCGCGTTTACGAAGGACATTTTAACGCGCTGCTCCTGCTCAAACTGTTTGCTGAACAGGAGCAGTTGAGAAAATACGCGCGCGATGTCGTCAAAGAAAACCGTATCTTCGGCGTTTGGAACACGGAAGCGGGCGACGGCGTGAAAATTAAGCCGCTCGGAAACGGCAGATACCGGCTTGCCGGCGCGAAAATTTTTGCGACCGGCGTTGATTACGTTGACCGCCCGCTGGTCAACGGCGCGCTGCCCGACGGCGGCTGGCAGATGTGCGTCGTGCCGATGGAAAAAGTTCAGACGAAAGTTGACGCGTCGTGGTGGAATCCGCTCGGAATGAAATCAACGCGCAGTTTCCGCGTAGATTTTACGGGAATCGAACTCGACCAAAAAGATTTAATCGGCAAGGCGGGCGATTATTATAAACAGCCGTGGTTCGGCGGCGGCGCGATTCGTTTCGCCGCCGTGCAGTTCGGCGCGGCGGAACTGCTTTTTGACGAAACCCGCAAATATTTGCGTAACTTGAACCGCACCAACGACTTGATGCAGCAAACGCGCGTCGGCGAAATGGCGATTTTAATTGAAAGCGGCAATTTATGGCTGGCGGGCGCGGCGCGCAAACTGGAAGCCTACCGGCAAAATCAAACGCCGGAAAATGCCGAAAAATTTCTGGCTTACAACAATTTAATGAGAACGGTGATCGAGCAGATTTGCACGCAAATTATGAATTTATGCGTCAAATGCGTCGGCGCGCGCGGTCTCAACAAACCGTTTCATTTTGAAAGAGTGATCCGCGATTTAACGATTTATCTGCGCCAGCCCGCGCCCGATGCCGCGCTTGCCGATGCCGGAAGATATTTTTTGGAAAACCTCTAGCGCGGAGCGCAATTACAATTTGCACTTCGAACTCAATAAAAAACCGCATTGATTTATGAGTAGTCTTGAAGTTTTGAATCATTCACCGCTCGCCGATCTTTCCGCGCTGCCGCTTCTCAATTCCGAAAGTGTTGTGAGTTGGGGAAAAACGCTGATCGTCGCCCCACATCCCGACGACGAATCGCTAGGGTGTGGCGGCGCAATCGCGCTTTTGAAACAGTTTAACGTCGAAGTCGAAGTATTAATTTTGAGCGACGGCACACTTTCGCATCCGAATTCGTTAAAATTTCCGGCGGATAAACTGCGCGATCTGCGCGAAAATGAAATGCTTAAAGCTCTGAATATTTTAGGTGTGCAAAAAGAAAACGCGACTTTTTTTCGATACCGGGATCGTTCAGTGCCGGATGAAAACTCGGCAATCGCGGCTGCCGAATGTCGTAATTATTTAAACGAAATCAAACCGCAGACAATTTTAGTTCCGTGGCGGCGCGATCCGCACCCCGACCACCGCGCCGCTTGTTCACTTATGAAAGCGGCGAATGAAGCGGCGAAAATTATCGAATATCCGATTTGGCTCTGGGAAATCGCCGAAAGCGCGGACGCGCCGAAATTTGAAGAAGTCAGCGCGTTTCGCCTCGATATTAGTTCCGTCAGCGCGCAAAAACAACGGGCGATTCACGCGCACGAATCACAGGTGACTGATTTAATTGACGACGACCCGCACGGATTTCGTTTATCGCCCGAAATGCTTTTAAATTTTGCCGCCCATTTTGAAGTTTATCTGGAAGAAAAATAATGCACGAAAAAGAAAAAAAGACATTAAACCCTGCGTATTTCGACAAAGTTTACGAAGCGAATGCCGACCCGTGGAATTTTCAAACGAGCGTATATGAAGCCGAAAAATATCGGGCGACGCTTGCCGCGCTGCCGCGCGAAAACTACAAAAATGCTTTTGAAATCGGCTGTTCAATCGGCGTTTTGACCAAAAAACTGACGGAAAAATGCCAATCGCTGTTAGCAGTTGATGTTTCCGAAAAAGCTCTCGAACAGGCGAAAAAACGCTGTCAACATCTTTCAAACGTGTGCATCGAAAAAATGAACTTTCCAGACGAATCGCCGTCCAAAAAGTTTGAGTTGATTCTGGTTTCCGAAGTCGGATATTATCTTGCGCCGCCGGACTGGAAAAAGGCGTTGGCAAAGATTTTCGCGCATCTGACCGAAAAAGGACAAGTTATATTAGTTCACTGGACACCTTTTGTTCACGATTATCCGCAAACCGGCGATGCAGTTCACGATTCTTTTGCGGATTTTGCCAAAGATAAAATGAAGCATCTGCGCGGCGCGCGCGCGGAAAAATATCGGCTTGACGTGTGGGAGAAAATTTAGGCGGTTTGATTGAAAGTTTTATTTTGACGGCGCAATATTTCCAGCTTGTTTTTCAAATCGGCAATGGCGGTTTCAACCGCGACCAACGGATTTTGCAATTTCCATTCGCCGGCTGCCGCCTGTTCGCCGGAGATGCGCTCAAACAATATGCCGCAGGTCGTTGGTTTTTTTATTTCCTCTCTAAGCCACTCCGCCGAGACGCGCAAAATTTCAGCAATCGGCGAAATTTCAGCCTCATTCGGCAAATTTATCCGGTGCGATTTTTGTCGAATCATACGCAAATACCTTCGAGCGGTAAATCTTTTTTCTAACGATTCGGCAGATTCGACGAAATACACATCCGCTTTCTGCCCCATAATCCGCCATTCGGTCAACTGCGTCGAAAGCCCTAATTCGGCGCGACCGGCATTTCTTGCCGAAGTGTAAACGCGCATTTTCGGACTGTGGCGAAAATTCGCGTCAATGCGAAGCAGAGCATTGTAAAACGCGACATCTTCCAAAAATTTGACATCGGGAATGCCGCCCGCTTTTTCGTAAGCGGCGGTGGTGACGGCGAAATTGGCGTTAAAATGCTGATGATGACGCGGAAAAGAATCGTGCGGCATAAAATCGAGATAAGATTCAAATTCGGCGGCAAGCAGACGATATTCTTCGTCGAGCGAGTAAAAAACGCGTGTTTTCTCATCAAGTTTTTCAAGTTCCGCCGCGTCCATCAAAATGCGCCCGCCGACGGCATCCGCGCCGTTTTCAAATTCACTGAGCGCGGCGGCAATCCAATCGGGAGCGACCCGCGTGTCGCCATCGGTAGTCATCATTATTCCGCCGCGAAAGTTGTTGGTTTTCAAACGCCGGTGAGCTTCGTTCATTAATAAACGCCGCGCGAAACCAATGTTGGCATTCTCGTCTCGCAAATTGATTTCCGTGATATGGAGATGCGGCAGGGAAGTTTCCCGCTGCCACCGGCGGGCGATTTCAGCGGAATTGTCCCGGCAATTATTGGCGAGAATAATAATTTCAAAAATATTCGAATCGAGCGGAAGACCTTTCAGATCAATCTGATGCGAGAAAGATCCGAGAGTTTTGGCTAAATTTTCGGCTTCATCGCGGATCGGAATGACGATGGAAATGCGGCATTGCGAATGAATCGGAGCGGCAATCAAAAAATCGTTTGATTCAACATTATAAGCTGAATTTATTTCTTTCTGACTTATTGGTGAAGCTGAGATATTCAATTTATGATAAGCCATTGCAAGAGTTTAGCACACAATAACCGGCATTCGTCTAATGACTTAACGATGCGAAAATTTATGATAATTGTCGCAGTTTTTTGCATTGCGATAAACTCGCGGCAACAATTGTGAAGATTTTGCCCACAAAGTAAGCAGAATCTTTTTATTTTACGCAAAAGATTGTTTGATTAAAATAAAAAATCTATAATCAGAAGTCGCAACCATAAATTTGATGATAAAAACTGCCGTTCAAAAAACATATATTTTTCTGCTGGTGTTCTTCGCCGGAAGCGTTGCTGTTTCCGCGCAGGATTATCTGCCCGAACTGGTGCGGCGCGTGAAGCCTTCGGCAGTGGCGATTGAAACTTTCGATGCGAAAGGCGCGACGCTTTCGCGCGGCAGTGGTTTTTTCGTCGCCAACGATAAAATTATCACGAATCGCCACGTTATTGAAAAATCAAATCGCGTGGAAATTCATTTGATGAACGGCAAAAAATTTGTCGCTCGCGGAGTTTTGGCGGTTGACGGCGAAGGCGATCTGGCACTGCTGCAAGTGACGGTTCCGGCGGGCGATGCCGTGCCGCTGCCGATTGTCAAATCCGTGCCGCAGGAAGGCGAATCAATCGTTGTCGTCGGAAATCCATACGGTTTGGAAGGTTCGGTTTCCAACGGCATCGTTTCCGCCGTCCGCGAAATTCCGGGTTACGGGAAAATCATTCAGATTACCGCGCCGATTTCGCCCGGTTCGAGCGGTTCGCCGGTTGTCAATATGCTCGGACAAGTGATCGGCGTGGCGACTTTGCAGGCGGCGGAAGGGCAAAGCCTGAATTTCGCCGTGCCGTCGGAGAGAATTTCACAGCTAAAAATCGGCGAACTGCAAACTTTTTCGTCGCTCAATTCAGAGTCGCAAAAAAACAAACGCGCGGCGGCGGAAAGTTTATATTCGCAGGGTCTCGGCATTTTATCGCGCGACGAATACGCCCGCGCCGCCGGTTATTTTGAAAAAGCCGTCGAAATTGATCCGAATTACGCCGAAGCGTGGTATCAGGCGGGATTTTGCTACGGAATGCTCGGACGACACACCGACGCGCTGAAAGCGTCGAAACAGGCAGCGAAACTGCGTCCCGAATGGTCGGAAACCTACGTCAACATCGGCACGTCGAGCTACGCGCTCGGACAATACAAAGAAGCGGTTGACGCGTATCGGCAAGCCGCCAAAATTGACGCGAATAACGCCGACACGCAATATGCGCTCGGTCTTTCGCTCAATAAATTAGGACTGACGGACGAAGAAATTCTCGCTTTCAAACGCGCCGTCGCGCTCAAGCCGGATTATGTCAACGCTTACGAACTGCTCGGCACGGCTTATTTCAAACAGAAAAGATACAATGAATCGCTCGCCGCGTTTGAACAGTTGAAAACTTACAAACCTGACGCGAAAACCTATAATTATTTGGGCGAAAATTATTTTGAACTTGGCAAAACTCAGGAAAGCGTGGACGCATTTAACAATGCCGTCAGTTACAATTCCAACTTTGACAAGGCACGTTTCAATCTCGGTCGCGCTTATCTGAAACTCGGCGACCGCGACAACGCGATGGTGCAGTACGAGATTTTGCGAAGCACCAAATCCGATTGGGCGGATCGGCTTTTTGTTTTGCTGAATCCTTGAAATTTCAGATTGCAAATTTCAAGAAGTTGTTTGAAGGGTGAAATAAGAAGTAAATACGTCAAGAAATTAGACGCGCTCAAGGCGAATTAAACGGATGAACGCGGATTAATTTAAAATCTGCGTTCATCCGCTGAATTAGCGAAAATCCCCGTTTAATTTCTGAATTTGAATACAGCTTCTAAATCTCAGATTCAAAAGCCGCTACGAACTGAAATATTCGGTATCGGAATATCATCGCCGAATCCAAATTGCTGCGCGGCGAAACCTTTGCTTGACTGCTGCAAATACCAAATTCCCGTTGAAGGTCGGAATACGGCTAAATCTGTTTTCCCATCTCCGTCATAATCCGCCGGAACGGGTTTATCGTCGGAAAGTCCGAATTGCTGCTGGTAAAATGAACCGTCGCCGCTTTTAATATAGTACCAAACCCCGTTTGATGGTCGCCAGACAGCTAAATCGGCTTTTCCGTCAGCGTCATAATCGCCCGGAACGACTTTATCGCCGGGAAGTCCGAAACGTTCAACGCGCATTTTGCCGGTCGAGCTTTGTAAAATGAACCAAATACCAACATCGGTAAGATCACCGAAGTAAGTGCGCGTCCGATAAACTGCCAAGTCGTCTTTGCCGTCCCCGTCATAATCTGCCGAAACTATTCGGTCGTAATTGTATCCCCAGACTGTTTCGTTAATCGAACCGCTTGAACTTTGCAGAATATTGAATACATTCGGTGCCGGAATGTAATCTAAAATCCCGTAAACCGCCAGATCAGTTTTTCCGTCGCCGTCATAATCTGCGGGCGCGGGCGCGTCTTTCTGGAAAGCCGCGTTGATTCCCAACTCTCTGGCGCGAAAATCATTGTCCGAACTGTTGAGAATATAATAAGTATTATCAGCAGAACCCGTGATATTTGGACGAAATCCCGTACGGTAAACAGCATAATCGGTTTTGCCGTCGCCGTCGTAATCGCCCGGCACGAGATTGTCAGTTCCCAAACCCCACTGCACGGCGGAAAAGCCGCCGGAACTTTTCATCACATACCAAAAGCCGTTTGAGGGACGAAAAATCGAAATATCGGATTTGCCGTCACCATCAAAATCAGCAATCAGATGACGATTTGTATTGGTGCTTTCGCTCGCCGAAATTGTAAAAGTTGATAAGAAAAAGAATAAAACACCGAGCAGTGTTGTTAATATACTTTGATAATGAACTTTTTGAGTTGGGTTCCGCATAATTTGAGTTCTCCTGCTTTATTTTGAGCATTCATAATTGATAATATTGACGTTGGGAAGTGTTTATAATTTAATCAGTGAAAAAAGTCAAGATTTTTCAGATAAAAAATTAAACGGCAGATTCCGTTTCCCAGCGGCGATTGATCAAACCGGCGACAAAACCCGCGCCGAAACCGTTGTCAATGTTGACGACCGTGACGTTTGACGCGCAGGAATTGAGCATTCCCAATAGCGCGGCGAGACCGTTAAATGACGCGCCGTAACCGATGCTCGTCGGGACGGCGATGACCGGAACTTTGACGAGACCGCCGACGACCGACGGCAGCGCGCCTTCCATTCCGGCGGCGACGACGACGACGCGGCAGTTTTGCAAAATTTCGCGTTCGGCTAAAATACGATGAATTCCCGCCACACCCGCATCCCAGATTCTTTTGACCGAATTTCCCATTATCTCGGCTGTCAGCGCGGCTTCTTCGGCAATCGGAATATCACTGGTTCCGGCGGTAACGATGGCGATTTCACCGATTCCGAGCGCGGTTTTATCGCGCCACAGACGAATCAGATTGGCTGATTCGTGCCATTCGGCATCGGTGTAAAGGTTGCGAATTTCGCCGAAAACCGCGGCGTTCGCGCGAGTGATTAAAACATTCGGGGCGCGGGCGGCGAGCCTTTCAAAAATTCCTAAAATCTGTTCCGTAGTTTTCCCCTGACCGAAAATCACTTCTGGAAATCCCTGCCGCTCAGCGCGCGCGTGGTCAACTCTGGCGTAACCGATATTTTCAAACGACAAATTTTTCAGCCGGGAAGCGGCTTCATCGGCGGAAATCGTGCCGCTCGCGTGCGATGCTAAAATTTCTTTAATTTCGTTCGTCTGCATAAATTTATTTTCGTTAATTGTATTTCTCAAACAAAAAACGGTGAATAGTTCACCGTTTCCCGCAAAATAAGTAAGTTGAATCCAAACTGATCAGATTAACAAACCGACGTATTCGTGAGCCGAAAAATTTTTACCAGAGTTCAGGAAACCAAATCGCGGCTGACCATATTCAATAATGATGCGTTCTCCAAAATTTTCGTCTTGTTCATCAATAGTCTTTCCTTTTTTCAGAAGTTTGTCAATCTCGATTGCTGAAAGTGCCGCGAGCAATTTTTGTGGCGCGCCGTTAATTGTGTTTTTCGTTCATAATAATCTCTTGTCCATTGATTAAAGCGTGTTTTATGCAGTTTTCGGATCAGTAAATTTCAGTCAGGCTAAACGTTTTTTCAGCAGACTTTAGATTGTTTTGAAATGGAAAACGAATTGTAAACGCGCTGTTTGGTTAATTAAAGAGATTGCCGTTAGAATGTTTTTATGGAATTAACAGTCGCCGTCACCGGCGCGTCGGGAACAATTTACGCCCGGCGAACATTGCAGCTTCTGGCACAAAGCCAGACGGTCAAGACGATCAATTTGATTATGTCGGGAACTTCCGTCACCGTCGCGCAGGTCGAAACAGGCGTGAATCTGCGCGAACCGACGGCGGAAAAAATCAATGAATGGCTGGATTTGGAAAAAACCTCAAATATAATTCGTTTCTGGCGGCTCGATAATTTGGCGGCAAAACCCGCATCTGGCTCAAATAAACAAGTCGGAATGATTATCGTTCCGTGTTCGATGGGAACACTCGGTGCGATTGCCTCCGGGGCGGGAACGAATTTAATACACCGCGCCGCCGATGTTGCCCTAAAAGAAGCGCGAAAGTTAGTTCTAGTTCCGCGCGAAACGCCGTATAATGCGATTCATCTCGAAAATATGCTCAAACTCGCCCGCGCCGGAGCGCAGATTCTGCCCGCGAGTCCGGGGTTTTATCATCGCCCGAAAACAATTGAAGAACTCGTTGACCATTTATGTTTTCGCATTTTAGATCAATTCGACATCCCGCATTCGCGCAAAACGCAGTGGACGGGCGAAGAGGTAGAAGAATAATGAATAATACAGTTGAAAGATTTTCCAATCGCGTCGAAAATTACGTTAAATATCGTCCGTCTTATCCGCCGGAAATTTTGGCATTGTTTCGTGATGAAATGAATCTGAAAAAATCGGCAATCATCGCCGATATCGGCGTGGGAACGGGAATTTCGTCAAAGGCTTTTCTTGATAACGGCAATTCCGTCATCGGCGTTGAACCGAATGAAAAAATGCGCTGGGCGGCGGAAAATTATCTGCGCGAATTTCCGAATTTCAAAATTATTGACGGAACGGCGGAAAATACGACGCTTGAAGAAAACAGCGTTGATTTCGTCATCGCGGCGCAGGCTTTTCACTGGTTTGATAAGGCAAAAGCGAGCGAAGAATTCCGTCGGATTTTACGCGACAAAGGATTTATCGCCCTGATTTGGAACGAGCGACAGCTTGATACCACGCCTTATCTGCGCGATTACGAACAGCTTTTAATTGAATTCGGGACGGATTATGAAAAAGTTCGCCACGAAAATATTGACGAAAATGATCTCCGGGATTTTTTTAAGACGGATATTAAAAAAGCGTCTTTTCAAAATGTTCAAAAGCTCGATTTTGACGGTTTAAAGGGAAGAATGCTGTCGTCTTCGTATATTCCGACCGCTGAAAATCCGCGCTTTGCCGAAATGATTGAAAATCTGCAATCTCTTTTTGCAGAACACGCGGAAAACGGTAGAATAGAAATTCTATACACAACAAATATTTTTTACGCACAGATTTGATTTATGGAAGCTACTGCTGATAAAAAAACGATAACCGTCGCGCATTCCCCTGATTCGGATGACGCTTTTATGTTTTACGGTTTGGCGACTAACAAACTGGAAACAAACGGTTTAAAGTTTGAACACACTTTGAAAGATATTCAGACGCTGAATGAAGACGCGAAAAAAGGCGTTTACGACGTGACGGCGATCAGTTTTCACGCTTACGCTTATATTGACGACAAATACGCGTTGCTGCCGCACGGCGCGAGCATCGGCGACAAATACGGTCCGATTCTAGTTTCCAAGGAAAAGCATACGCCGGATGAAATTCCGAACTTAAAAATCGCCATTCCCGGCGAATTGACGAGCGCGTTTCTCGCCCTGCGAATTTACAACCAGGATTTTGAATATATTGTCGTGCCGTTTGACGAAATTATCGAAACCGTGCAGAAGGGCAAAGCCGACGCGGGACTTCTGATACACGAAGGACAGCTTTTTTACAAGCAAATGGGTTTGACGAAAGTTCTCGATTTGGGCGAATGGTGGTTCGAAAAAACAGGTTTGCCGCTGCCGATGGGCGGCAATGTCATCCGGCGCGATCTCGGCGAGGAACTGATGCGCGAAGTGTCGGATTATCTGCATAAAAGCATTGTCTATTCGATGGAACACCGCGAAGACGCGCTGGCTTACGCGATGCAGTTCGCCCGCGATATGCCGCCGGAACTCGCTGACCGCTTTGTAGCGATGTGGGTCAACGATTTAACATTAGATTACGGAACACGCGGTCGTGAAGGTGTCAAACTGCTGCTTCAAGAAGGCTATGAAAAAGGTATTATTCCGCACAGAGTTGAGGTTGATTTCGTAGAATAAACAGTTGTTCTCCCGTGTTTCTTCGACTTTCTAAAAACTGAAATGGGCAGGTTATTAGACATATATCAATGCTAAACGATTGATAGTTGTAAAATACAGATTGAACAAAATATTATCCGTTTAATTTTGACAAGATTATTTTATAAGGTCGTCTAATGAACCAAAACGCCAAAAAATTACCGGCAGCGAAAATACTGGCAACCGTTGAAAAGGAAAATTTCATCAACCGAAATTCCGAACTCGACGCGCTTCTTCGGCAAGCCGCCGGACAAAATCAACATCACGGACTGCTGCTGCTATCCGCTCCCGCACTGGGAGTTTCGGAACTTCTCAAGCAGGGATATGATCGGCTTTTCCGACGACAAAATGAGATAATTCCATTTTATTTCGCGCTCCGAAAGAGCGATAAAACCGCCAAACAAGCTGCGCTTCGTTTTGTGCAGAATTTTCTGCTGCAAACGGTCGCGTTCCGCCGTCAAAACACAAAAATCTTAGACGCGTCGCCGGATATTTGCGAATTATCGGAACTCGCGCTTCCGGCTGACGGTTACTGGATTGATCGTTTAACCGAAACGTGTCGGCAGGAAAGCAAAATTTACGACGACCGCGCCTTTATCATTAACTGTTTAAGCGCGCCGCTGCGCGCTTTGGCAAACGGCGCGAAGTCGTTTGTGATGATTGATAATCTGCACGAGGCGGAATTTTTTAACGATGAAACGAATTTTGCCGAAGAAATCAAAGAGATATTTTCGCGCTCCGATCTTCGGTTTGTTTTTGCGGGCAAACGGCGATTTCTTTTCAATAAAATGCAGACGGTCAATACCGAAATATTAGAATTGAAACCGCTCTCATTTTTAGATGCCGGACTTTTAGCCGAAAATTTAGCGAAACGTTACGCCGTTAAAATAAATGAACAAACGCGGGATTTGATCGCTGTTCAAACCGGAGGAAGTCCGACTTTTATCAAATATTTGGTGACGGCGGCGCAAGCCGGAAAAAATGAGCTGAACAGCTTTCAGAAAGTTCAAAAAACTTATACCGCCGAACTGGTCGGCGGAAAAATCGGCAAATTTTACGCGGATATTCTCAATGATGTCGCGCCGAATCTCGAAACGCAGAAAAACATTTTAGGACTTTTATTCGACGCGCTGACGTTTGACGGGGAAAAATCGCCGGTCGAATCGTGGCGGCGGCGGACGGGTTTGAGCGAATTGGAATTTTACCAAACGACGCGGCTTTTGAATTTGCACGAAATTGTTCGCGTGACTTCAAATTTGGTCGAACCGATGAGCGAGAATCAAATTTTGACCGATTATCTTAAATCGCGTTTCCGGCTGGAAATAATCGCCGAACCGCGCGCCTTAGTGATCGGCGAAATGCTGTCTGAATTCGTCAAGCGCGCGCCGCAGACGATGGCGAAATTTTACCGCCAAAAATCATCAATCGGTCTGCGCGGACTTTTATCGGTTTTCGATTGTCAGGAAACGCCCGCCGGTTTGTTTGATTACGGGATTTTCAAAGATGAATTTAAAGGCTTGTCCGATGAAGAAGTCCTTAGCCGGATGGACGGCGCGGCGAAAAAAATCCGCCTTCCGCAGATTCCCTACGCCGCCGGCACAGCGGCATTTTATCCGCCAATCAGCCAGGTAGCTGAAAAAGAGCGTTCCGCCGTCGGCTTTGGTTTTCAGAATTGTGATTATACAGATGATGACGAAATCGTCTGGATTGCGGCGGAAATTGATTCTAAACTTGAAGCCGCCAAAGAATTAGCGGAATTTTGGTGTGACCGTTTGGAAATGGTCGCGCTGATGTGCAATTTTCTTAATTACCGGCTCTGGCTGATCGCGCCGGAAGGGTTTTCCGCCGAAGCACTGGAGGTTCTGCGCCGCCGCAACGCTTACGGTTCAAGCCGCCGGCAAGTCGAATTATTGACGCAATTTCTTAACGCCGAAAAAAAAGTCGGTGAAAAACTCCACGCCAATGAATATGAAATGATCGTTCCGATGGGCGATGACACGGAACTGATCGCCGCCAACGCCGTCGAAGAAATCGCCCGCCGCCATCATTTTCAGCCGAAAGCGATTAACCAGATTAAAACCGCCTTAGTCGAAGCCTGCATCAACGCCACTGAGCATTCACACAGTCCCGACCGCAAAATTTACCAAAAATTTTCAGTCGAAGATAATAAAATCGTCATCACCATTTCCAATCGCGGCTTGCGTCTGAACGGCTCAAAAGCGAAAGAGATCAAACCCGACGAAGGACGGCGCGGCTGGGGATTGAAATTGATGCAAAATTTGATGGACGAAGTAAAATTTGAGCAGGTGGACGACGGAACCCGCATCTCGATGGTCAAATATTTAAACCAGGTCAAATAAATTGCGAATTTTCAAAATATCGAATTTTGATAAAAGCGTGGAGTGTGAGATTAGAGAAAATTTATAAATTAAAACGCGATGTGAAATTTTCACATCGCGTTTTAATTTTTGTAAATTTCAATTAATTTCCACAGTTTCGTTGTCGCCCACATCGGGAGATTTTCCGGTCACGGCGGATTTGACCAAGCCGATGGCGTGCGAAACGATGCTCGAATGCGAATCCCAATACTCGCCCGATTCAACTCCGACTTTGATCAAAGCGATCCCTTCCGTTTCGAGTCCGTCGGGAAACCACGCATTGAGTTCCGGCGACCATAATTCTTCCATTTTCGCCCGGTCCTGGCTGATCTCCGCGCTGCCTTTAAGTGAAATGTAAGTTTGCTGATCAGGCGCGGAATATGCGAGATTAACGCGCGGATTCCTTTTGATGTGGCGGGTTTTGTCGGTGTCTTCGTAAGTAAAAAAATAAACGTCGCCGTCAAATTCGGTTTTCTGCGTGGACATCGGGCGCGACTGCAATTCGCCTTCTTCGTCAATCGTCGTGAACATCGTAAAGTCAATGTCCATAATGAATCCGCCGATTTTTTCGATTTTTTCTTCCCGTGTTACAGGTGTTTTTTGTTCTGCCATTTCTTTTGTTCTCCCTTGATTGTAATTTCGGACGCGAAAGAAATTTTCGCGTCCGTTTAAAAACTATACAATATTAGTCTTCTGAGAACGATACAAGTATTGAAAACAATTTAAATTACTTTGTTATATTTATTTCGATAATCGAGCGGTGTCATTCCGGTGAATTTCTTAAAAATCCCCACTTCCAACTCGTATTCAATCACCAATCATTAGTTTAATCTCATTGGTTATCAAAAACTTTCTGTCCCGCGCTTTCAAAAAGTTTTTTGTCATCTTAGCTTTTTCGATTGTGATTTTTTTATTAAAAAGCAGTTTGCCGTTTACCTTTGCCAAAACGGGTTTTTTATAATTAACCATTCCGTATGGAATGAGCAGTTTTATTTCCGACGCGCCTTTCGATTCGATTGTAAAATTATTATTCGCATACTCGGCTTTAATAACTGCCGATTGTTTGGATTCTTTGGTTGAAGAATTTAATTGTCCGACTTGAAGCCAAAAATTCGGATCGGCGTTTTCATCGTTGGTTTGTTCGATGATTGAATGCGGAAAAGGATTTCTGCTTTCTTTAAGCAAGGTGCTAAACAGTTCTTCAACCATCTGCGGTGAACTTCTCATAAAATTGTGGGTGCCGTCTTTGATCGGTTGTAGAATCCAATTCGGATACTGTTGTTTTGCTTTTTCATAAACGGCGACAACGCTTTCGTATTTAAAAGTGCTGTCTTTTGTTCCGTTGAGCGTAATCAATTGCTGTTCGTTGTTTAAATTAGCGTAAAAGGACTGACCGAGATTTAAGACCGGAGAAATTGAAAAACCGAAAAAGCCCGCGAAATCGGTTCGATTATTGAGCGCGAACCAAAACGCGCCGGTCGCGCCGTTGGAATGCCCGCCGATGTAAACTTTGTTGTCGTCAATGTTGTAGAGCGTTTTGGCAAAGGCAACTTCGCGCGTGATCGCATCAAAAGCCTGTCTTTGAAATAACCAGTTGAAGTCTTTCCGGGCATACGGATAGATGATAAAAGTATTGAGTCCAGCTAATTTTCTCAAAACGGAATCTTCATCCTCAAATGGACTTGAATCAACATCAAATTGTTCTATGTATCTAACGCCGCCGTGCATATAAACGAATAACGGCTTGGCTTCAGAGGGGCGATAATCTTTCGGAATATAAATCAAGAACGGAACCTCGCCGAAATCTTTGATATTGATGTGATAAAGTGTCCAATGATCAATCTTCGGCGGTGTTTGATGATCTTCGAAAATTTGCAGATATTTTGCTAATTTATTGCCTGACAGTTTTTGTAAAGAATCCGCCAGCGATTTTTCACGATCCGCCGAATAATTAAGCCTTAAATTTTGATTATTGACACTTTCCCTGAAGGCATCCTGTCTGGCTTTATAAATATCGTAATCAGGCTTCATTTTCGCCAGGATTTTCTTCCATTCAGGTGTTTCATTAAAACAGGCGTTGAGCGTGTCAGTAACGGCAAAGTATTCGTAATTATAAAAGTCCTGATAATACTTGAAAGATTCAACGGCATACTTGAGTGCCGCTTCAGGTTTATGGCACTGGCAGGCGGACTGCGCGGCGTGATACATCGGATAATTGGCAAGCTCTTTGATTTGCATCGCTTTCTCGTAATTGTCGAGCGCGCTACAGAAATTCTTTTTATTGTAGTCATTATCGGCTTTATTTAAAACGGTAGAAAACTCGTTTTGAGCGAAGGCGAAGGACGCAAGAATCACAAAAATAAAAGCGACGGAAAATATCTTCATCATAATTTTTCTCATAGTAATTTTTATTTGATCTGATTGACTTTTAACAAAGCCCAAGCGTATTCCTTGCCGACGTAATGCTCTCTTTTGATAAACATTCCGTTTTTATCAAACCAATAATCGGTATGCGTTTCTTTTGCCTGCAAAGGTTCTTCCCTGACGACAAATGTTTTGTATTTGCGATTATTTAATTCGATAGTTTCCTTTTTCAGGTAAGTGTATTTGATAGTTCCGGTGTTTTTGGTATTGACGAAAAGAATTTTCACTTCGACGGATTCGCCGATTTTCGGTTTTACTTTCCAAAACCAGAGTTTCTGCGGTTGAATCAACTCTTTTCGCGCGATATTGATGACGGCAGTTTTTCCTTTTTCCGTGTAAAGAACCTGATTTTCTTCAAATTTCAGTAAAGTTTCGCCGCCTGACCAAACGGATTTTTGTTCCAAAGGAATTCCATTTTCGTCATATAAATCAATCGAACTGAATATTTTGCCGTTGTTCAGTCGGGTTTCGCCTTGAAAGCTGATATTTCCGTTTTCGTTGACATCGCGCTTCATTACCGCTTCGGATTGTTTTCCGGTTTCATCAAAGTATTCCAGAACGCGCGTCTGCGCCGAAGCGTTGAATAATGGTAAAAACAACAAAAATAAAAGTCCGGTATATTTCATAAATTCTCCCGAAATAATTCTTAAAACAAAATTAACTTAACTTTATTTTGAAAATAGTAATTGTATTTTTCGGACAGGCGAAATTATTTGCTGATGAATTCAAAAATAAGCTGATTATCAGCCAGTTTTTCGATTGAATTGAAAAATTTCGAGGGATTATTGCCGGTGAGATTTTTATACATTTTGACGAAATACGATTGGTCGTAGAAATTACTTTCGTAGCCGATTTCGGTCAGCGTTTTGAATTGCGTGTTGAAAATTTTGTTTTTTAAAGAATGACGAAAACGCGCGATTTTTCTGAAAGCGATTGGACTGATGCCGAAATTTTTATCGAACAGACGGTTGAGCGTTCTGGTTTTGACGGAAACGCGCGCGGCGATTTCTTCCATCGAATATTCGTCGTTAAAACCGGTCAGCAAATCCAAAACTTTTTGTAAAATTTCCGCTTCCGCAAACGGCTGATACTGCGCCTGCAAAAACTTTTCCAGAAGATTTATTCGCTCGTGCAGTTCCGTCGTTTCGTAAAAATCGTCGAGAAATTTCGTATAATTTTCGCTTTCCCAATCCGCAAAAATCTGCGAGTCGTTTCCCGCCGCTTCCTTTAACGATTTTTCGATAAAATGATTGAGACCGAGCGGTTTGAAAACAATCGTTATTTTATCGAGTCTGCCTTTTAAGTTGACGAGCAGCGGCAAATCGTAAAAGCCCTGCGCGATTGTCAGATATTTATTTTCCTGACTTTCATAAATTTTCGTAAAATTGGGTTTGATTTCGCAGCTCGCGTTTTTGTGAATATTCAATGCTTGAAGCGTATTCGGAAATGCGTAATAAGTGCTGTTAAAGTCGGGCGAATCCGTTTTGAGAAAATAATAATATTCAATATGTTGTTTCAAAACGGAATTTTGTGGATAAAATGTTTGCAGATTCATTTGGTATAAATCTAAATATACAAATTCTTTATTCTAAATTCAATTTACTCCAAACCTGTCTCATTCTAAATTATTTCCAAAGGATGTAAACCCGCAGGAAGGATTTAAACTGTCTTGTTATATTTATTTCGATAATCGAGCGGTGTCATTCCGGTGATTTTTTTGAAGATTCCACGAAACGATTTCGGGTCCGAATATCCGACATCGAACATTACTTCGGTGATGTTTTTGCGGCTCGTTTCAAAACTTTTTTTGGCGGCTTCGATTTTTACGCGCTGAATATATTCGTTGACCGTGTTGTTTGTCGCTTTCTTGAATCTGCGTTCCAAACTTCGGCGGCTGACGGCGCAGTTTGCCGATAAATCGTCAACCGTAAACTTTTCGTGAAAGTTGTTTTCGATGTATTTTTGTGCCTTTTTGACGGTTTCGTCGGCGTGCGCCTGCTGACCTTTGAACATTATAAACTGCGTCTGCGTTTGGCGTTCGATGTCTATGGCGAAGACTTTGGCGGTCTGTATCGCCGTCGCGCGGTCGGTGAATTTTTCGACCAGATACAACAGCAAATTCCAATATGAAGTCGCGCCGCCGCTCGTGTAAATGCCGTCTTCTTCGGTAATTATTTTGTCGGTTTGCAGATTCACTGCTGGAAACATTTTCATAAATTCCTCCGCCGCGCTCCAGTGTGTCGAACATTTTTTACCGTCGAGCAACCCCGTTTTCGCCAGCAAAAACGCCCCGACGCACAAACTGACGACTTCCGCGCCGCATTTTTTCTGCTCGACAATCCACGGAACGAATTTCTTGTTCGTTTCCAAAAACTTTTCCGTCTCGCCGTAAAACGCGGGAATGAAAATCAAATCCGTCTTTTTCACTTCGTCCAAAAACAAATCCGAATGAACCGAAAACGCGCCGTCGTGCAGACAAACTTCTTTTTTCGCGCCGACAAATTTGATGTCGAAAACCGGAAGTTTTCCGGCTGCTTTGGCAAAATCATTGACCTGCGAAAAAATATGGCGTGGATCGTCAATCGCCGCCAAAACCGCTGATTCGGGAACGAGTATGGAAATGTATTTCATAAATTGAAAAAAAATCAAAATTTTGTCGTAATCAACCACTAAGATTGTCGTATTTGCACCGCGCACCGTCATTATTTTGATGTTACTGTGCTTACGGATAATAAATTGTATTATCTGTGAAACGCAAGTTGAAAAAGAACTTTTCAAAAGTTGAGACAAATAAAATAAACAGGAGAAAATATAATGGCAAAGATAAATCCATATTTACATTTTTTAGGCAATTCGGAAGAAGTTTTTAATTTTTACAAATCGGTTTTCGGCGGCGAGTTTGCGACGCTGCAAAGATACGGCGAAATGCCGAACTGCGAGGAAATGAATCTATCCGATGAGGACAAAAACAAAATTATGCACATTGCGCTGCCGATCAGCGACGGTGACGTTTTGATGGCGACTGACGCGGTTGGCGAATACGCCGCAGATGCTGTTTTCGGAAATAACATTTCGCTTTCAGTCGGCGCGGACAGCAAGGAAGAAGCGGAAAAAATCTTTAACGGTTTGTCGGAAGGCGGTAATGTAACGATGCCGATTGCCGATACATTCTGGGGCGCGTATTTCGGAATGTTAAAGGATAAATTCGGCATAAACTGGATGGTCAATTTCGATTATCCGAAAGAATAAAAATAGTTTTATTGTCGAAAAAGTGGTCTTCGACCGCGATAAAATTTAAATTGAAGCTCGGTCGAAAATTTAACAAATCGGTCAAAGATTCAGCAAAACAGGAGAAAATAAAATGAGTAAATATGTGGGTGGTTTTGTGATTCCGTTGGCTAAAGCAAACGTTGAGCGATACAGGAAAACAGCGCAAAAGGCGAGACAATTTCACGAGAAAGGAGAACACGACAGTGAGAAAAGTAAAATTATCAATGCAAATGACCATTAACGGATATGTTGCCGGACCGAATGGAGAAAATGACTGGATGACCTGGAATCCTGATGACGAATTTATGGAGTTTATCAATTCTCATTTTGATTCGTCAGACACCCTTTTGCTCGGCAGAAAATTGGCGGACGGATTTATCGAGCATTGGGAGAATGCGCTGGAAAAGAATCCTGAAACTCCGTTTGCCAGACAAATCATTGATATTCCAAAAGTTGTTTTTACCAAAACACTCGACGAATCACGCTGGAACAATACCACTTTGGCAAAAGGAAATTTGGCAGACGAGATTGCCGACTTAAAAAAACAAAACGGCAAAGACATTGCTGTTGTCGGCGGCGCAGGTTTGGTTTCGTCACTAATCAAAGAAGGTCTGATTGACGAGTATCATCTGATTGTAAATCCGACGGCTATCGGCAGCGGGATGACTATTTTTGATTCGCTTGACCGAATCCAGAAATTTACCCCCATTCAGGCAAAGTTATATTCCGGCGGCAAAACTGTTTTGAGTTACAAACCAAAAAATGATTGATCGTGCAAACAAAAAATTCGGGTCAAATAGAAAATAATAAAATTAAAGGAGACAAAGAAAATGAGCAAATATATTGATGGGTTCGTCATTCCGTTGGCGAAGTCAAACGTCGAAGAATACAGAGAAATGGCGCAAAAGGCGAGCGAAATTTGGAAAGAATACGGTGCATTGGACTATTATGAAACGGTCGGCGATGATCTGGAAACAGAAGGTATGCTTTCATTCAAAACGATTGCCGATGCTTCCGATGATGAAACCGTGATTTTTGCGTGGATTGTTTACGAATCCAGAGAACAGCGGGACAAAGTAAACGAAACCGTGATGAGCGATCCGCGTCTGAAAGAGGTTATGGAAGCGCACAATAATCTTTTCGATTTCAAACGAATGGCTTACGGCGGTTTTAAAGCTCTGGTGACTTTTTAATGAAAATAAAATAAACGATAAAACTGTATGAACGCCATCGGATATTTTGAAATTCAGGTGAATGAGCCTTAAAAAAAGCCATCGAATTTTACGCGGCTGTTTGTGCAATGGCGAAATTTGCGATTCCCGGACGCTGCTGGCAAGGCTATCTTATTAAGGGCAACAACATCTTCGGAATTTTGCAGGTTGTCAAGTAAATTTTGAAAGAAATTTTAGAACAATTTCAGGAGAAAAAATTATGAAAAGCGCAGTGATTATCGTTCGTGTTTTAATTGGATTATTATTTCTTTTTTCGTCATTGGCATATTTTCTAAACCTGATGCCGCAGCCGGAATTGACTGGAAATACCAAAACATTTATGGACGGCATCGCGGCTTCGGGCTATATTTTGCCGGTGTCGAAAATTTTTGAGATGCTATGCGGTTTAATGTTTGTTTCGGGCAGATTCGTCGCGCTCGCGGTCGTTTTAATTTTCCCGATTGCGCTGAATATTTTGTTGATTAACATCATTCACACGCCGAGCGGTTTGCCGATAGCGATTCCACTTTTTCTCGGCATTTTGTTTTTGGCTTATGCAAATCGGGAAAAATATGCGCCGCTTTTCGAGGCGAAATAGAAAATTAAGTTAATGAAATATTGTATAATACTAACCGGAACTTCCTTCGGATTGTTGGCATTTGCACATTTCGCCCGTGTTCTTGAAGAAGGAATCCAAGTCGTCAAGCAGCCGATATTTCTAATTTCAACTATCATCGCAATCGCTTTTTGCGTTTGGTCAGTGTTTTTACTTAAACAACTGACGAAGCGGTAAAATAATTAAACGAGCGAGAAAATGAAATATAACTCTATCGAAACATTTGTACCATCGGGAAGCGATTTTCAGAAATCGCGGCAGCTTTTTTTAGAACTCGGATTTACAATCAATTGGGAAGCCGGTGATTACGTCGGTTTTGAAAACAACGGCTGTAAATTTATTTTGCAAAAATATGATGCAAAAGAGTTTGCCGAAAATTTGATGCTGCAAATCACGATTGATGATCTTGACGAGTTTTGGCTGAAGGTCAGCAAAAAGAATTTGCCTGAAAAGTTCGACGTAAAGCTGCGCGAACCGAAAGATTTTCCGTGGGGCAGAGAAGTCAATCTGATTGACATCGCTGGCGTTTGCTGGCATTTTACTGAAAGTAAATGATTAGTATCAATTTGGTAAAACGACAAATACGAATAGAATAAACCGATGATTAATCAGGAAAAAGTTCGTAAATTTATGTGGTTTAGTTTGGGGATTGCGGGTTCGTTGTGTATTTTGCTCATTTTGCAAAAAATATTCGGCGCGGGTAACTGAACAAATTTATCTAATTTCAATGAACAATCGGCAAGCCTACAATGCGTGGTCGGCGATTTACGACACAATCGAAAATAAAACGCGCGATTTGGAAGCACAGGCATTGCGCGAAAGCATTGCGGGCAAAAATCTCGAAATTCTGGAAATCGGATGCGGAACGGGAAAAATACTGAATTTTTGCAGACCAAGGCAAAACATTTGATCGGAGCGGATTTTTCCGAAGAAATGCTGGAACGCGCAAAAGCGAAAATTACGGCGGAAAATGTTGAGTTCAGACACTCGATTTACGCGAAAATTGGAGTTTCAGTGAAAATTCCTTTGATTTGATTACCTGTTCGCTCGTTCTCAAACATTGAAAATCTTGATTTCGTTTTTGCTGAGGCGCACAAAGTTTTGTGTGAAAACGGGCATTTTTACATTGGTGAACTTCATCCGTTCAAACAATATCAGGGAAGCAACGCGAGATTTGAAAAGGATTCGGGCGTTTTTGAACTCGAATGTTTTGTGCATAATATCTCGGAATTTTTCCTGACGGCGAGAAAAAATCATTTCGGGCTGATTGATTTGAAGGAATGGTTTGACGACGATGATAAAATGAAAATTCCGAGATTATTGACGATGAAATTTCAAAAAACTGTTTGGTAAGAGATAAATTATGACAAAAGAAAAAGCTGAAAAAGCCGTCGAACTGGGTAAAAGCGCGGAAATGGTCGTGTTTGAATCTGAACCGTTTAACGCGGGCGCGCCGGTTGCAAAACTGATTGATAATTTTATCACCGAAACGCCGCTTTTTTATGTGCGAAATCACGGCACTATACCCGAAATCGCGGCGGACGCTTTCCAGATTGAAGTCGGCGGAATGGTCGGGAAAAAGCTCGAATTAAGTCTCGCCGAACTCAAAAATCAGTTCAAAAGTTATGAAATCACGGCGACGATGCAGTGCGCGGGCAACCGGCGCGACGAGATGATCGAAGTCAGGGAAATTCCAGGCGAAACTCCGTGGCAGGCGAACGCGATTAGCTGCGCGAACTGGCGCGGCGTGCGGCTGGCGGACGTTCTGAAAATGGCTGGCGTGGAAGACGGCGCGATGCACGTCGCGTTTGACGGCGCGGACGAAGTGACGAAAAATGTTCACACCAATTTCGGCGGCTCGATTTCGCTGAAAAAAGCGATGGCGGACGAAGTTCTGCTCGCCTTTGAAATGAACGGCGCGCCGCTGCTGCCGATTCACGGCGCGCCTTTGCGCGTTGTCGTGCCGGGTTACATCGGCGCGCGCAGCGTCAAATGGCTGACGAAAATCACCGTCCAGAAAGAGCCATCCGACAATCATTTTCAAGCCGCAGCGTATAAAATTTTTCCGCCGAACATCAATAAAAAAAACGTAGATTGGACAAAGGGCTTGACTCTCGGCGAAGCTCTCATCAATTCGGTAATTTGCGAACCGGCGGACGACGCGGTGTTAAAAGCGGGCAAAACAATGCTGCGCGGCTACGCGACTTCGGGCGGCGGGCGGAGCGTCGAACGCGTGGACGTTTCGATTGACGGCGGCGCGAACTGGCTCGAAGCCGAATTGCTCGAACCGAAAAAAGCCGCGCAGATTGAATCGAATCAACGCGATTGGACGTGGCAACTCTGGCAGTGCGAAGTCGAATTGAAAAAAGGAGCGAACGTATTAATTGTCCGTGCCTACGACGCTTCGGCGAACACGCAGCCGGAAACAATCGCGCCGCTCTGGAATTTCAAAGGCTATATAAACAACGGCTGGCACCGAACTAAAGTTAAAGTTGGGTAAAATAACTGATTCAGCCAAGTAAAAAATGCGTAAATCGCCGTCACCGCCGATAAATATCTTGTGTAACAGTCAAATAAATCCAAAATTCGAGTTTAATTATGAAGAAAATTCTGATCGGCTTAGTTTTATTAATTTTTCAATCAACTTTGATGGCGCAAAATTACACTCAATACGTCAACCCGCTGATCGGAACCGAGAAAATGGGACACACATTTCCCGGCGCGACGGTGCCGTTCGGCGCGGTGCAATTGTCGCCCGACACTGACGAGCAGCCGTATTTGATCGGCGGGAAATATAATCCCGAAACTTATCGTTACTGCGCGGGTTATCAGTATAACGATAAAGAGATTGTCGGTTTTTCGCACACGCATTTTTCGGGAACGGGACATTCGGATTTGGGCGATTTTTTGGTGATGCCGACGATTGGCGAATTGCAGTTGGAACCGGGTGAAAAAAATGATCCGAAAAGTGGTTTCCGGTCGGCGTTTTCGCATTCGACGGAAGTTGCCGAGCCGGATTATTACAAAGTTTTGCTCGCTGACGACAATATTCTGGCGGAACTGACCACGACGACGCGCGTCGGTTTTCATCAATATACTTTTCCCGCAAGCGATGACGCGCATATTATTTTGGATTTGATGCACGGGATTTACAATTACGACGGGAAAAACGTCTGGACTTTTGTGCGCGTCGAAAACGATCACACGATTACCGGATTTCGGCAGACGAACGGCTGGGCGCGAACGCGGACGGTTTATTTTGCGATGGAATTTTCCAAACCCTTCACGAGTTATGGTTTCAAAGATTTCAAGCCGTCGCCGTATAAAGGTTTCTGGCGCAAATTTGATCAGACGAAAAATTTCCCCGAAATGGCGGGCGAACAGATTCGCGCTCATTTCGATTTTAAGACGGCGAAAGACGAGAAAATTAAAATAAAATTTGCGCTGTCGCCGGTTTCCACCGAAGGCGCGATGAATAATTTGAAAGTCGAAACGCCGGATTGGGATTTTGAAAAAATTAAAAATGAAGGGCAAGCCGCGTGGAACAAAGAACTCGGCAAAATCGCCGTCACCGCTGAAACGAAAGACGATTTGACGAATTTTTACACGGCGATGTATCACGCCTTTATTTCGCCGACGGTTTATATGGACGCGGACGGAAAATATAAAGGTTTGGATCAAAATGTGCATCAGGCGAAAGGATTTACCAATTACACGACCTTTTCGCTGTGGGACACTTTCCGCGCGCTGCATCCGTTTTTCAACATCATCCAGCCGACGCGCAACCGCGATATGGTCAATTCGATGCTCGCGCATTACGATCAGAGCGCGGAAAAAATGCTGCCCGTGTGGTCGCATTACGCCAACGAAAATTGGTGTATGATCGGTTATCATTCGGTTTCGGTGATTTCCGAAGCGATTGTCAAAGGCAACACGACGGGCGTTGACGCGCGTCACGCGCTCGACGCGATGGCACAGACGGCGCGGACGAAATATTACGACGGACTCGATTCGTATATGAAAATCGGCTATGTCAAAGACGAGGGAAATTCGTCGAGCGTGTCGAAAACTTTGGAATACGCCTACGACGATTACGCCATCGCGCAGGCGGCGAAAAAGCTCGGCGATACGGCGATTTACGATGAATTTATCGCGCGTTCGGAGAATTGGAAAAACGTCTATGATTCATCGGTCGGTTTCACGCGCCCGAAGTTGGCGGACGGCAAATTCGTCGAAAAATTTGACCCGCTGAAAACCGAAGGCGAGGGTTTTATCGAAGGAAACGCCTGGAATTACAGTCTTTTCGTGCCGCATCAGCCCGCCGAAATGATCGAAATGATGGGCGGCAAAGACAAATTCGCGGCGCATCTGGATGAACTTTTTACGATGCACCTGCCCGATTCGTTTTTCGCCGAAACCGAAGACATCACGCGCGAAGGCATCATCGGCGGCTACATTCACGGCAACGAACCGTCGCACCACGTCGCCTATCTTTACAATTGGACGAACCAGCCGTGGAAAACGCAGGAACGCGTGCGGATGATTTTGAAAAATCAGTATCACGATACGCCCGACGGACTCGGCGGCAACGACGACTGCGGGCAGATGTCGGCGTGGTTTCTGTTTTCGAGTTTAGGATTTTATCCCGTCGCGCCCGCGTCCGATCAATATCAACTCGGTAGTCCGGCGATTAAAACCGCCGTTTTGAACTTGGAAAACGGCAAAACTCTGACGATTGTCGCCGAAAATCAGAGCGACAAAAATGTTTACGTGCAGAAAGTCGAGATCAACGGCAAAGCGATTAACCGAACTTACATTACGCATTCGGAAATTACGAACGGCGGGAAAATTACTTTTTATATGAGCGACAAGCCGAAAGTCTAATTGAAAAATAACGCTCCTGATAAATTGAAAGCCGGTTTTTCCTGATTAGCAAAGTCGGGTCTTTCGGTGTAAAATTTTAATATGATGAATGAAAATAACGAACCGGAAAACGAGATAAATCACACGACGGAAAATGTCGAATCGGTCGGACAGATGATTTTGGGTCAAATTCAGATGATCGGCGGAGTTTTAACCGGCGATCCGATTACGCAGGCGGAAGGCGATTATAATGTCGAAGCGGGAAGTCTGCATCAGGACGTGAATAAACATTTGACCGCGATTGATAATCAGGAAGACTGATCGCAAATATCTTTTTTAAGCAACAAAGCGGCTGATGACATTGTGAAATGTCATCAGCCGCTTTGTTTACTTCGCCGATTCCTTAAGCTGAAAATGATGTGCCGCAGCCGCAGCCGCCGGTCGCGTTCGGGTTTTCAAAAGTAAACCCGGAACCCATCATATTCGATGTGTAATCAACGACTACGCCGTTCAAATATTGTGCGCTGAACATATCAATAAATAATCGAACGCCGTGTTTTTCGACCAGAAAATCACCTTGCTTCGACTCTTCTTCGATATTTAAACTGTATTGAAAACCCGAACATCCGCCGGGAACTACTCTCACGCGAAGTCCCGCCGTTTCCGGCAAGTCGTCTTCGCTCGTCATAAATTTGTTAATTTCTACCGCCGCATTTTCGGACAATCCGATTTCAACTGTTGGTGCTGCTACTGCCGCCATTTTTTATAATCTCCTTATAATAATTTCACTAGATTAAGCCGCCGCCTAATCTTTACTTTAATTTCAATTTTACCTAACTTTGTTTTAGATAACAAGTTTTCATTTGAAGTTGGCACAAAAATAAATTATTTTGCCCTGCTCATTATGACAAGTTCGGGTTTCATCGCTTCAATTGAAATTTGGCGGGCGACTTCTTCGGCGACGGTGCGAAACGCTTTGGCTTGCGGCGAATCGGGATTGGCGATGACGACCGGTATGCCTTTGTCGCCGGCTTCGCGGACTTCGATGCCGAGCGGGATTTCACCGAGAAACGGAACCGCCATTTCGTCGGCAAATTCACTGCCGCCGCCTGTGCCGAAAATATCGTAGCGTTTTTCGGGCATATCCGGCGGCACGAAATACGACATATTTTCAATTACGCCGAGAACCGGAATGGCGACGGTTTCAAACATTTTCAGCGCGCGGCGCACGTCGGCGAGCGAGACGATTTGCGGAGTCGTCACCAAAACCGCGCCCTGTACCGGCACAAGCTGCGCCAGCGACAACTGCACGTCGCCCGTTCCCGGCGGCATATCAACGATTAAATAGTCGAGTTCGCCCCAATTGACATCCGATAAAAATTGTCTGACGATGCCGTGCAGCATCGGACCGCGCAGAATCATCGGTTTGTCGGGCGGCGCGAGAACCGCCATCGAAATCATTTTTACGCCGTGCGCGACGAGCGGGACGATTTTTCCGTCAACCGCCTGCGGCTGACGGTGCGCCGCGCCGAGCATCAGCGGCACATTCGGACCGTACACATCCGCGTCCATCAAGCCGACTTTCGCGCCGTCAATTGCCAGCGAAACCGCCAGATTGACGGCGACGGTAGATTTGCCGACACCGCCTTTGCCGCTCGACACCGCGATAATATTTTTTATGTTCGGTAATGCCATATTATTGGCGATCCCGCGCCCTTTCGGAACTTCCGCGTCCATTGTCACCGCGACGTTTTCCACGCCTGAAAGCGCGCTGACCAGTTCGATTGCCTGCGTTTCCATCTGTTCCTTGACGGGACACGCCGGCGTGGTCAACACGATGCGAAACGAAACGTCGCCGTTTTCGATTTTTAAGTCCTGAATAAACCCAAGCTCGACAATGTTTTTGTGCAAATCGGGATCAATTATCTGTCGCAAAGCGTCTAAAACGGCTGATTCTGATATTTGGTTCATAGATTAAATTTTTATTAGAATAAATATACTTTCTCAAAATAGCGTCCGAATGTCGAATTTGGATGTTTTGACGATTCGACATTTTGATAAAAATTAAATTGTTTGATCGCCTGCGGAGCCAAACGACGGTGCAACCGTTTTTTGCTGAAATGCGGATTTGCCAATCGCTGAAAACTTGTTAAAATTTTAATTCTCGAATGAAACGTATCATCTGAAACGGCAGATTCAATTTTCACTCTGAAATAAAATAATAAAGCGCAAATAATTTTCGTCTGCGCGGCGAGAAAATTACATCATAAAGACAGCATCTAAAACCGCGCGATTTTCAAGGAGTCAGGGGTCAAATGAAAATAAAAATGATGTTCATTCTAATGGTTTTAACCATTCCGGTGTTTGCAGTGACTAGCCAGAGTGAATATATCGGCTACAAACATAAAGGCGTTTTGTTCGGGCAAACTCTGCAAAACGGGGTCAAAGATTTGGGCGGCGGCTTGCTGTCGGACGATAATTTCGGCGTAACGCGTTTTACCAAAGGCAAAAAATTTATGCTTTGGCTGGAAAAAATTACTGCCAGAGATAATAAAGGTGTGCCGAGCTGGGAAGTGAAAGATGTTTTGAGTTTTGATAATTTGGATAAAAACAAAAATTTTATGTTTTCATACAGTTCAAACTGTCTGCAAAACGGCAGGGAAAATCTCGATCTGATCGTGATGACGGAACTTTTGCCGAAAACAAAAACATACAAAGTATTAAAAGCGTGGCGGGCTAATGTCAAAAAGCAAAGATTTGACAAAATTTCAACCAAAGCAATCAAATGCGCCTACGTCGCGCCGTAAATTTATGAAAGACACAATATTTTATTGGCTGCCGAACTGTTCGACCTGTCAAAAAGCGAAACGCCGATTGGAAAGACACAATATTAAAATTACGGAAGTGCGAGACATCAAAGAAGAACCGCTGTCGCGCGAAGAAGTTGAAAAACTGGCGAAAATGCTCGGCGGCGCGGAGGAACTTTTTTCGCGCCGTGCCGTCAAATACCGCGAAATGAAACTGAGCGAGCAGGAAGTGTCGGAAGATGAAATGCTCGATTTAATGGCATCCGAATACACTTTTTTGAAGCGTCCGATACTAGTTAGAAACGGTCAGGCGTTGGCGGGATATTTTGAGAAAATATTTGATGATTTTTTATACCAGTAAAACCTCGCAAGCGCGAATGTGAAGAAGTCGAGCCGAATTTCATTTTTGAAATTCGGCTCGACTTCTTTGCGTTTAAGAAAATATTGAAATTAATTACCGGCTTTACGCGCCGTATCATCCAATTTATCAACATCAACTTCGGTTTTGCGAACCGTGTCGGTGATAGTTTTTTCTTTTTCTTGAACCGTCTTGCCGACCGTCACTTCACCGACGACGCGGGCTTCTTTGCCGACGACCGCTTTTTCAGCGCGTTCGGTAATAGTCATATCGCCTTCCTGGAAGTTATCAAAATCGGCTTCGGTTGCCGGACGGTCAACCGCGTGGCGGTCAACGACGACGTGTTCTTCACGCAGACGCAATTTTTCTTCGACCGGTTTTTCGATAATGCGGCTGCGAATACGAACTCCGCCGGTTTCAACCGTCCGTTTGCCAACCTGTAAATTTTCTTCGACGACCGGAATCTTCATTTGATCTTTCGCATTGGTCGTATCGGCTGTTTTCGCATATTTTTGCTGATACTGCGCGGCGCGTTCATCAACATCAACCGCGCCGTTGGCATCAAGAATTTGAACTGCCTGATCAGCTTGCGCTTTGGTATCCGTCTGAACCGTCACGATGCCTTCGGTGTCGCGGGCGACATTCGTGTAATTGTTGGCGGTCGTCGTATCATCGGTGAAAAGATTATTAAAAAAATTGCTAATGCTGTCGCCAACTCCTTCAGCCGTGTTAGCGACGGTTCCGGCAGCAGTGTTGCTCACGCTTTTGCGATTGGAAACGTCAATATTTTCTTTGATAAAACCTTTAGCGACCAAATCATTCATCGCTGCCAATGCTTTCTGTTTGCTTTCAAATATACCAACTACTGTGTGTGTCATTTTTCTCCTTTTTTGAAAATCGTCTCAAAAGACGATTAATTAAATTGTAAATCGCCTAAACTTTATCGTCGGCAATTCGTTCTACGGTTACTTCTTCCTTGCGTAAAGTGATGTTTTGCGGCTGATGCGTTTCAAAAACTTGTTTTTTGACTCGTAATTCTTCAACCAAAAACAGTTTTTTTTGTATCACGAGCTGTTCTTGAACAACCGGAATGATCGTGATGTCGCCTTCCTGACGAATTTCGGGAGTCGTTTCAACAAATTGATTGATCGCCACGCGCTCGACCGAAACTTCTTCATGCAGAAGCGGTTCATCAACGACCTGCACATTCTCCGCCACCTGTTTGGAAATTAAAACTTTTCCGGTTTCGATAATTCTTTTGCCAACGACAACTTTTTCTTCAATAACCGGCACGACGATACTTTCATATTGCTGCTGGCGCGTTGTTTCATCTGAACTTTCTGTTTGATAATTAGACATTTTTATAATCCTGCTAAGATTTTCCAAATTTTTTACACAAGAATCTTTTGGTTAATTTTATACATTGCAATTCGCGTTCCGAATTAGTCGCAACATCAGGTTTTAGTTAAAGTTGTGTAAAAAAATATCTCCCGATTAGTAATTATCAGAGTTTTCGCACAGTATGGAAGATTTTTCAAAAATTACCGATACATATTTTTCCTTTTAATTTAGTATCAAATACATACACAGATTTCTTTTTTCGCACCGGCGGTGTAAAATTTGAAAAGATGATAAATGAAAATGAATATGAAATGACGCGGCGCGCAGACAGCTTTTTTTATGAGCAAAAACGCGGCTTAATCGAAGTTTCGGGTAAAGAAGCGACGCAGTTTTTGAACGGTTTGATTTCAAACGATGTCGCCAAACTCGCCGCTGACGCGCAAATGTCGGCGGCGTTTCCGAACGCGCAGGGACGTTTGATCGCCGTCGTTCGCGTCATTAAAAAAAACGATAAATTTCTTTTTGAAACCGAAGAAATCACGCACGAAACCATTTTTAGCAATCTGTTTCGTTTCACTTACGCGGGCGATTTTTTCGTCGAAGATTTATCGAGTAATTACCGATATTTTGAAATTTCAGATTCCAGATTCCAAATTCCAAATTCCAAATTCATTGAGTTTCAAAATAAACATGGAATTGATGTTTTTGTTCCCAACGATGCGGCGGAAGAATTTCTCAGTCAACTGAAAGAAAAAAACGCCGTCGAAATTTCGGACGAACTTCACGAAGTTTTGCGAATTGAAAACGGAGTTCCGAAATACGGCGTTGATATGGACGACGCGACGATTGTTCCCGAAATTGGTTTGCCGGAAGTTATCAGTTACCAAAAAGGCTGTTATATCGGACAGGAAATTATCGCCAGAATCCACTTTCGCGGACACGTCGCCAAACAATTGACGGGTTTAATTTTCGACGATAAAAACGCCGCCGTTCAGCCGAACGATGAATTAAAATCGCCCGAAGGCAAAAACGCCGGACGAATCACATCGGTTACATTTTCGCCTAAACTCGACAAAAAAATCGCGCTCGCTTACGTTCGTTACGATTATTTGAAAGAGGGAACGCAGCTAACAGTCAATGATTCAGCGGCGCAGGTGAAAACTTTGCCGTTTGTCGAATGAATGAAATTTTGATATATTGCAGTTGAATTCTACCAATTTGTTCGTGAGATTGAGTAAATAAATGGTTTTCAATTTTGCACTTTTAACTTTTAATTTTTAATTCACCCATTGTGACACCGCGTTCGATTGCCAAACTCCGACCTGATATTTCCCGCCCGCATCTTTTCGGCGGCGACTAAATTTTTCTCTGTTTAAAAAGCGTTTAATTTAACCATCAACATTAACCATTTTAAAAGAGGAAAATATAATGACACCATCAACGGAAATCCGAAAACCTATTATTGTAACCGAACTTCCCGGACCGAAAGGACGCGAAATTATCGCCGCAGATGAAAAATACGTCACGCCGAGTTATCCGCGTCCCGACTACAAACTTGTCGCCGAAAAAGGTTATGGCGTGTGGCTCGAAGACGCGGACGGCAACGTTTTTTTAGACTGCAATGCGGGAGTCGCCGTCTGTTCGACCGGACATTGCCACCCGGAAATCGTCGAAACGATTTCCAAACAAGCCGCAACGCTGATTCATATGTGCGGCACTGATTTTTATTACCGGCAAATGCCCGATCTCGGCAAAAAATTAAATGAAATCGTGCCGATTAAAGGCGACACGAAAACGCATTTTGCGAATTCCGGCGCGGAAGCCGTCGAAACCGCTTTGAAATTGGCGATGTATCACACGCGCCGGCAAAAATTCATCTCGTTTTTCGGCTCGTTTCACGGACGAACTTTGGGAGCATTAAGTTTAACGTCGTCAAAAAGAGCGCAGCGAATGGGATTTATGCGGCAGGCGTTGGATGTCGTTCACGCACCGTATCCGAATCACATTCGCTCGCCGTTTAAAGATGTCACCGATGAAGAAAGCGCGGCGAAAGCGACGATTAACTGGATTGAAAACACGCTTTTCAAAACGACCACGCCGCCCGAAGAAGTTGCCGGAATCGTCATTGAAGCCGTGCAGGGCGAAGGCGGCTACGTTCCCGCGCCGAAACTTTTTATGACGGAAATCCGCCGACTTTGCGACGAACACGGAATTATGATGATCGTGGATGAAGTGCAGTCGGGAATGGGCAGAACCGGAAAAATGTTCGCCACCGATCATTACGATGTCGCGCCGGACATAATGTGCATCGCCAAAGCGTTGGGTTCGGGCTTGCCAATCGGCGCGTGTGTCGCAAAATCGGAAATTATGGACTGGCACAAAGGCGCGCACGCTTCGACCTTCGGCGGAAATCCGGTCTGCATCGCGTCCGCGCTGAAAACAATTGAGTTATTAGAAGGCGGAATGATCGAAAACGCGGCGAACGTCGGCGAATATCTGCAAAACGGCTTGAAAAAACTGATGAACAAATACGACTGCATCGGCGACGTGCGGGGTTTAGGATTAATGATCGGCGTGGAATTCGTCGAAGATAAAAAAACGATGAAAGCCGCGCCCGAACTGCGCGACAAAATCGAAATGGCGTGCTTTAATCGCGGTTTGATTATTCTCGGCTGCGGAAATTCAACGATTCGCTGGTCGCCGCCGCTGATTTTGACGAAGGAAAATGTGGATGTCGCGCTGGAGATTTTTGAAGCGGCGATTGCCGCTTCGGTTAAAATTTAAATCACTTTTCAATATCCACAAAATCATCGAAGTCTCATTTTTCAAGATTTTGTGGATATTTTATTTGAATTTATGTAATCTAACAAATTATGAAAAGAAATTGCTTCATCTTGCTTCTGTTCTTGATTCTCTCCATTCCTGTCTTTGCCCAAACAGACAATACATTATTTGTAATTGGGGATGTTAAACAGAAAATTCAAAGGAAACTTGAAGATCAGAGAAAACTCAATGAAGCGATTGATGAACTGAGCAATTCAATTGATATTGATCCGAGCAATGCCGCTCTGTATATAAAGCGAGCCGCAATTTTTGTGCAACTGAACAATAAAGAAGCCGTTCTCAAGGATGTCAATACCGCATTTTTACTCAAACCGGATGATATGGATTTACTTTATGAAGGAGCGCGACAGTTGTATTTGAGCGGTCAATATGAAGAAAGCATAAAAATCGGCGACTATTTGATTTCAATGAATAATTGGCGAAGTTCAATAGGAAATAAAATTCGTTATTTGAATAGATTCCAATTAAAAGATTATGCCGGAACAATCGAAGATGTCATCGAAAGCAAAGATATATTTGGTGCTTTTGATGAAGGAAAAAGATTATACTTGGATTCTGATAATTCACTTAAACATACTCAAGGGTTGCTTTCAATAACATTAGATAAATTAAAGGACGATCCATGTATATTTGAATATTACGATAGAATTTTTAATCTTTTGGAAGAACGTAAAGAAGGACCTTCGACAACGGGCAGCGGTTATCACTGGCATAGTGTCTGGGTCGCTATGCACACAGGATATGCAAAAGTTTACGAGGAAAAACACACGGCAGCCGAAACGAAAGCCTTTTTCGATAAATTTGCTTTGGATTATAGTTTGGGAACTCGTGCTGATATTTATAAGGAATTGGGAAAATATGATGCAGCAATCAATGATTTAACGAAAATTCTTCAAACCACTAAATGCAGAGCAACCTGTTTATTAGGTCGAGGCGATTTATATTTCTTGAATAAGCAATATGAAAAGGCACTCTCGGATTATGAAGCGGCGTTAAAAAACGATGAAAATTTAAGACGGAATTTAGGAGAGAAAATAGCTTTAGCCAAGAAAAAATTATCGGAGAAAACAAATCAGCAAAAAAATGAAAGCCGCTGATTTTGACGAAAAAAACGTCAATGAAGTACTGGATATATTTGACGAGGCGATTGCCGAATCAATTTAGCGCAATAAAATATACTTTCAAAACGGCATTCGATTGTGTTAATCTTCAAACATAACCGTTGCCGTTTTCCATTGAACGCAGCAATTTAAATTCCCAAACCAATTCTTCCAAGATTAAAGAAATCCAACAAAAATTTCATTTCTAAAATTATGCTTTATTCAAATTTCTCAAAATTATTCACGACATTATCGGCATTATTATTAATCGGCTTTTTTACCTGGCGGCAGTTCCAGGCAAGACCCGGAGATGGAGACGACCGATGATGTCGTCGTGGCGCGATATAATTCTAACGGTTCGCTCGACACGACTTTCGACGGCGACTGCAAAGTTATTATAAATGTCGGAAGCTATTTTGACGGTAATCAAATCTGGGATTAGCCGTTCAGCCCAATGGGAAATTAATTGCTGTCGGTTCCATTATTAATAATAGTTTGGATTCGGATTTGGAGGGAGCCGTTTTTCGATATACAAAAGATGGTTCGCTTGACAATTCTTTCGGTGTCGGGGACAAAGTTATCACAAATTTCGGTTTCGGGAACGATGAGTTTGTAGCGGTCGCGCTTCAGCCGGACGGCAAAATCATCGCCGGCGGTCACAGCGACAGCGGCGCAAATTATAATTTCACTTTGGTTCGTCTTTTAAGCGGAGAAGCCGGTGCAAATCGGACTGCTTTCGATTTCGACGGCGACGGCAAAGCTGATATTTCCGTTTTCCGCCCGTCAAACGGCGTTTGGTATCTGCTCAATTCAACTTCAGGTTTTACCGGCACTCAATTCGGCGTATCATTCGACAAACTTGTTCCGGCTGATTACGACGGCGACGGCAAAGCGGACATTTCTGTCTTTCGTGACGGGACGTGGTATTTACAACAAACAACAGCAGGTTTTACAGGAGTTCAGTTTGGTGCGGCAACAGACAAACCGGCACCGAACGCTTTTATTCGTTAAGTGATAGGTCAAAGTTTGAGATTGGTCTTTGAAACCTCAAACTTTTCACCAAATATTCAATCGAAATTCAAAAAATTATTGCCCGTTGAAATAGCAAAGCTGCCAAATGGTCAAAATCTGCAGCATTGTTTAATTTTACAGAAACATTTTATTTATAAATTTCGACAATCGGTTTGCCGTTCACGTCAATATACGCTCGGTACATTCCGTCGGAATTGAAAGAAATTCCGATGTTGCCGAAGCGGTCAATGGCGATCACGCCGCCGTCGCCGCCGAGGGTTTTGACCTTGTTCATTTCCAGATCAACCGCATCCTGAATGGGTAGCGCGCGGTATTCCATCAGCGCGGAAATGTCGCGCGCCACGCCCAGACGAATAAAATATTCGCCCCAGCCGGTCGCGCTGATCGCGCAGGTTTTATCGTCGGCATAGGTTCCCGCGCCGATGACGGGAGCGTCGCCGATGCGTCCGAATTTTTTATTGGTCATTCCGCCGGTGGAAGTTCCCGCCGCCAAATCTCCGTCTTTATCGAGGGCGACCGCGCCGACCGTGCCGAATTTATTTTCGGGAAGTTTCTGCGTAGCGGTCATTAAATCAAGGAAATGGTTTTCGTAATTCAAACTTTGAACTTTGGCGTTCGGAGCGACGGTTTCTTTGGATTTTTCTTCTTGAAGAATTTTTTGCAGCGCGTCCCAGCGGCTCTGGACGAAAAAATATTTTTCGGGAACGAGTACGATGTTCTGCTCTTTGGCAAATTGTTCCGCGCCGTCGCCCGCCAGCATTACGTGCGGCGATTTTTCCATCACTGCCCGCGCCAGCGTAATCGGATTTTTGACGTGGTGGAGACCGGCAGCCGCGCCCGCTCCGAGTGTTTTGCCATCCATTATCGAAGCGTCGAGTTCATTTTTGCCGTCGTGCGTAAAAACCGCGCCTTTGCCGGCATTAAAAAGCGGCGAATCTTCCAGTAAATTAATGGCGATCTGCACCGCGTCGAGCGAAGATTTGCCGTTTTGCAGTGCTTTGTAACCGGTTAAAACTGCTTCTTCGAGTTTGTCGCGGTACGCTTTCTCCTGTTCAGCCGACAAATCACCGCGCCGAATCACTCCCGCGCCGCCGTGAATGACAAAACCGAGTCGCGGATTCTGCGGCGACTGCAACTGCTTGATTGACGGATGACTTACTTTTTGCGCGAAAGTCAGCAGCGGCGAAACTAAGAAGACGAATACTAAAAGAATCGAAGATAATTTTTTCATTTTGTTTGTTTCGGGAAAGAACGAAAATTTTGAAACAGATTAACATAAAACGTAAAAAAGCGATAAAACGCCGTTCTTTTATACTTCGTTTTATCGCCTGATTAATTTTAAGATTTAAAAATTACTTATTCATTTCAGTTTTTTGATCTTTCATTTTCGATAAAGTTTCGATAAGAACCGCCGGTTCGGCGCGAATTTTGTAATCCGGTTCAAGAAAGGCGTAAACAATTTCACCTTTTTGATTGACGATGTAAGTTGCCGAAAGCGGCAGTTCGGGTTTCGCCGTTCCGTTCTGTTTGACCAGATCAACGCCGAAATTTTTGTATTTTTCGTTCGTCCCGGAATCAAGCTGATAAACGATGCCGAATTTTCGCGCCGTGTTGAGCAACGGATCGCTCAACACGGTAAACTGCACTTTGTTTTTATTGGCAACCGCCGCCGAGGTGTCGGGATTCTCGACTGAAATCGCCACTAAATTCGCGTTTTGGGCTTTGATCTGCGGCAGATGTTCCTGCAATTTTTTCAGGTAAAGATTGCAGTAAGGACACCACGCGCCGCGATAAAACACGACCACCAAATTGCCCTGTTTGAGCAAATCGGAACTGGTGACGGTCTTACCGTGAGCGTCGGAAAGCGCGAACGAAGGCATTTGCGCGCCGACATTCAGAGCGTTTTTTGACGCTTCCTGCGGCGAAACATCTTTTGACATCGCCGTTTTTTTCTCTTTTGCCGCAGTTGGTTTGTCTTTCGGCGTTGCGTCCTGCGAAAATGCGTTAAACGTCAACGCGATTATCAAAAACGAAAGCGCGAATAATTTTTTGTTCATAAATTCTCCGATCAAATTTGAAATTTTATTACACAATGAAAAGACGCAACGGCGGGCGATTTATTCCAAACGCTCAATTAATTGAAGTTTTTTGGCTTCCATCCAAACTCTCGGAATCGCCAAAATTTTCTGCCGCCTGGATGTATGCGCGCGTTTGTTGAAAACATTATATTTTTGTTTTTCGATTTCGTCTAAGATTTTCGCATAAAGCCGCGCCGCGAGTAAAACCGTAAATCTCGTATCTTTTTCGAGCAGCGGAATTCCTTTTTCGGCTTCGGCATAATAAAATCGCGCTCTTTCGATTTCAAACACCATCAGTTCAACAAAATTTGCATCGTATTTACCGGCGAAAATTTGTTCCTCGGTCACGCCGAATTTCCGCACATCTTCCTGCGGCAGATAAATTCGGTTCATCGCGGCATCTTCTTTGACATCGCGCAGAATATTGGTCAACTGCATCGCAATTCCCAACGACTCGGCATATTTCAAAGTGTTTTCATCCGTGTAACCGAAAATTTCCGACGACATCAAACCGACGGTCGAAGCGACGCGGTAGCAGTAAACATAAAGCTCGTCAAAGGTTTCATAACGGTTGATATGCGTGTCGGAAAGAACGCCTTTCATCAAATCGAGAGCAAATTCCTGTTTGATTTGGTAAGTTTTCAATAAATTAACCCAGGCGAGCAAAACGAGATTTTGATCTTTTTTCTTTGAATTTTGAATATTAATTTCGCCGGTTTGAAAAACCAAATTTAATTTTTGTTTCCAGTTTTCAACAGCGGCAATCGCTTCTTGCTCGCTCGAAACTTCGGCTTCGTCAACTTCGTCGTCAATGTGTCGGCACAGCGCATAGAGCGCGTAAATTGGTTTTTGTTTGTGTTCGGGCAGGAATTTGGCGGCGAAATAAAAACTTTTGGCGTGATTTTTGGTGACGTTTTGGCAATATTTGTAGGCGGCTTCAGTTTCTGTCGGCGAATTTGACATTAAAAATTTTGACGTTTTTATAAATCCGTTTTAGAATCGTATCTGAAGAAATCACTGACGCTTTTCTTTTCAACAAAACTTTCTAACATCATACACAATTCACGGAATCAGTAAAAATGAAGAATTTGATTCATTCAAAATTTGCTTGGACAAAAAATTGCGGGAATATAAAATATGCGGCGGCAATTTTCCCGCTAATATTTTGCTTGTTTGCGAATATTTTCGCTCAACAGGAAACCTTAAAAACATCAACTCAAGATGATTTTAAAAACGAAATCGCGCTCGTTCCCTGTAAAAATAAGGATCGGCTCGAAGGCGTTAAAGCTCTGTTTCGGCAAATGGGCGCGAGCGATTCTGACATTACAGTTGAAGATTTAAAAGGTGTCCGAAATGTTGTTATCACTAAAAAAGGAAAAACGAATGAAACTGTCATCGTCGGCGCGCATTATGACAAAGTTTCCGACGGCTGCGGGGCGATTGACAATTGGACGGGCGTAGTTATCATCGCTAATCTTTATAAAACTCTGAAAAATGTTGCGACCGATAAAACCTATACGTTTGTTGCCTTTGACAAAGAGGAAAGTGGTTTGATTGGTTCAAATGCGTTGGCAAAAACAATCACAAAAGAACAAAAAACCGATACCTGTTCGATGGTCAATCTGGACAGTTTCGGATTCGGTTATCCGCAGATTTTGGGTAACACTTCGAATGCGAAGATGACAATTTTCGCGGCAAATTTGGCTAAAGAATTGGAGATACCTTTTTCACACGCTTCGCTGGCAGGAACAGCCGACGCTGATTCGACATCTTTCAACGAAAAAGATATTCCTGCCGTAACCTTTCACGGTCTGTCCGATAAATGGCAACATTATCTGCACAGTAATAACGATAAAGTTGAAAATATAAATGTTTCGAGTGTGTTTGTCGGTTACAATTTTCTGCTGCGATTTCTCGGAAAATTAGATGCGGAAAGTTGTAATTCATTCAAGAAGTAAGGCAAAAACTGGCGGGCAAATATCATTTTTCGCGTTTGAGTTCGCGTTCCTTTTGGAAATCGGCTGCGGCTAAATCTTTTTTGCCCTGTTTCAAATACGCCGCGCCGCGATTTTCAAACGCGTCGTAACTTTTCGGGTCGAGATCAATTGTTTTCGTAAAATCGCTGACGGCTTTTTCTAATTCGTTTTTTTGAAGTAAAGCGGTGCCGCGTTCAAAATAGAAATCCGCCGCGCTGCCGCCGCTGTTGAATTTAATTGCATTTGTGTAATCATTAATCGCTTCGTTATATTTTTTCCGGCTTAGAAAAGATTTCCCGCGACTGCCGTATAATAAGGCGAATTCGGGATTGAGACGAATCGCTTCGGTGAAATCCGTAATCGCTTTTTCGTCGCGGTCGGTTTTTTGGTAAATTAAGCCGCGCAAACCGTAAACGGCGGGATTTTGCGAATCGAGCCGAACCGTTTGGGAAAAGTCGTCGAGAGCCTTATCGTAATTTTCCTTGTTGTAGTAAGCGTTGCCGCGACCGAGAAAAGCCGCCGCGTTTTCCGGCTGTAAATTCAACGATTTGTTAAAATCCGCGAGCGCGAGATCGTTTTGATTTTTGGCAAGATAAGCATTGCCCCGGCTGACGTAAGCTGCTGCGTCTTCTGGATTTAGTTCGATTGCCCGGCGACAGTCGTTTAACGCCAGCTCGAATTGACGATTATCCAGATACGTTTGACAGCGACCGGCGTAAGACGCGCCGTCGTTCGGGTCCGATTTTATCGCTTCGGTATAATCGGCAAGTGCTTTGTCAAAATTCAGGACGGATTTTTGATCGAAACCGCGCCGCCGATAAATTTCCGCGCTGTTTAATCCCAAACTTATCGCGGCGGTGTAGTCGTCAATCGCCTTTTCGCGTTCGCCCGTAAAATGGTAAGCGTCGGCGCGACCTGCAAAGGCTTGCGCCGAATTGGAATCGGTTGTGACCGCTTTGTCATATTCGCCGAGAGCTTCATCGTATTGCTTTTGTTCGAGATAATTCGCGCCCTGACGCAAATACCCGGCGAGTTTATCGTTCTTGTAATGCGCGTAAGAAGAGACGGCAAACCACCCGGCTAAAATCAGAAGAATTGACAAGCCGCCGAATATCGGAACTTTGTGATTGTTGACGATTTTCCAAAATGCTGCGGACGGCGGCGTGAGATGAATTACATTTTCGGTTTCCGCCATCGGAATTTCTTTCACCGGAATTTCTTGCGGCGGCGAAAAGTCGCCGGTTTTATTCGCGGCGGATTCAAGGGCGAGATCAACCGTCGAATCAACAAAATTTGATTCGGGCGCGATTTCCGGGCGCGGGGTTAGTTGCGGTTCGACTTCGACATTTTCAGCGATTTCATTAACATTTTCAGTGATTTCAAATGGACTGTTTTGAAAATAAATCTCGTGGCTGTTTTCCGGCAGATCAGGTTTTCTGCCGTGTAAAAAAACTTCTTCGGACGAAACTTCGGGCGGGTTTTCACTTTCAACCGCGGCGACAAAAGATTCACAAAGTTCCGCGACCGATTGCTGGCGTTCATCAGGATTTTTTGCCAGCGCGCGCTCAATAACATCGGCAATCGCCGGACTGAATTCGGGTGAAAAGTCCGTCAGGCGCGGCGGTTTCGCCAGTAATTGCTGATGAATCAAATAATCTTCCGATTTTTTCTCGAAGGGAAGCCTGCCGGTGAGCATCTGAAAAAGCAAAATGCCGAGCGCGTAAACATCGGTGCGCGCATCAATAATTTTGCCTTCGATCTGTTCGGGCGGCATATAGGCGAAAGTTCCGGCGATGCGGCTGGCGACGGCATTTGCTGCTGAAGTCGTTACTTTGGCGATGCCGAAATCTAAAACTTTGACGAAAATTTCGTCCGATTTGCCGAGATGAATATTTGAAGGTTTTATATCGCGGTGAACGATGTTTTGCCCGTGCGCCAAACTCAGCGCGCCGGTGATTTGCTCAAGAATGACAATCGCGTCTGATAACGCAATACGTTGAAATTGCCGTAGCTCGTGTTCGAGCGTGCGACCTTCGAGCCATTCCATTACGAGATAAGCGATGCCGAAATCTTCGCCGACATCAGTCACGGCGACAATATGCGGATGATTTAATGCGCCTGCCGCCTGCGCTTCGCGCCGAAAAAGTTCGCGGGCTTCTTCGGCGACATCTTCTTGTAAATCCGGTTTGAGTATTTTGACGGCGACCGTTCTGCCGAGTTTGCCATCGGTCGCTCGGTAAACCGCGCCGAAACTTCCCAGCACGATAAATTCGTCAATCGTATAACGCCCGTTGAAAATCTCACCAATCAAACGGTAAGGATCGCGTCTTGGTGTTTTTTCATTCATACTTGAATTCTCATTAAAATCAAAGTAATTTTAAGCTGAACATATCATTTTTGAAAAATCAAAAATTAATAATTTCAACCAAAAGCAATCTGATTGTGAAAACTATCTGACAATTTTGCTGACTATTTTGCCGCCGATAATCGTTCCCGTGCAGTGCGTCGCATATTCCAACGGTCGCCGCCATACATCCATAAATCAGCTTGTTTGCCTGTTTCGAGCGAGCCGATTTTGGCATCTAAAACGCACGGTTCGCGCGTCGCCGACCACCGTTACCTTGTCGTTTTGAACGAGCAAAATTTCTTGTTCAATTGGTTGTCCGACAATCGGAATTATCTTCGCGTTAATAAACGCCGTCGGTTTCTCTTGTCCGTAAACTGAACAAATAGAAAGAGTTATGACAAACAAAATAAATAAATTTTTTTTCATTTGATTTCCTCTCACAGAATAAAAAAGAAGTGTCTATAAAGTGCAATGAATCGCCGCCACTGTCAAGAGGAAATATCGGAGCGCGGACGGCTCGTCCGCCAGAGAGAGCAGACCGAATCGCTGTACGCTTCATTTTACTAGACCAAAACTTTAATGCGAGCTTTTGTCTCGCGCTTCAGCGTTCGAAGCGGACGAGCCGTCCGCGCTCCGGCTTTCAGGCAGATAAATTGTAAAAAGCGTACCTTTTCCGTTGTTTGGAGAAACTTCGATTTTTCCGTTATGCGCCGTGATTATTCCGTAACAAACCGCCAAACCCAAACCCGTGCCTTTGCCGGTTTGTTTGGTCGTAAAAAACGGATCGAAAATCCTTTTCAGATTATTTTCGGTGATTCCGAAACCGTTATCGGCAATTTTTATTTGGATTTTATTAGATTTGAGTGAAGTTTCGATGAAAAGTTCGCCGCCGTTCGGCATTGCGTCGCGGGCGTTTAAGAAAAGATTGAGAAAAACCTGTTGCAATTGATCGGCATCGGCGAAAACGAGCGGTAGATTTTTCGTCAAACTTTTGTTCAAGTTCAATGATTGAAACGATTTATCGAAACTTGCCAATCTCAAACTCGAATCAATTATTTCATTAACATCAACGAGACTTTTCGCCGCCGGACGAATTCGCGCGAAATCCATCATATCTTTTGTTACCTGCGTGATGCGCGTGATTTGCGTCGAAATTAGCTTTAACTTTTCGTTTGTTTCATTATTCAGATCACTTTTCGCCTGCATCATTTGAATCAAAGACGAGATTGAAGCCAGCGGATTATTGACTTCGTGCGCGACTCCGGCGGCGAGCGTTCCCATCGCGGCGAGTTTTTCGGTGCGAATCAATTGTTCGTTTAATTGCCGCAACTGCTCGATGTCCGAAGCCATTTTGCGGCTCATTTCATTGAATGATTCCGCGAGCAATCCGATTTCGTCGTTGCTTTTTCGCAAATCAACTTCCGTTCCGTATTCACCTTCGGTTACCTGCACCGCGGCGACCGTAATGCGTCCGAGCGGGCGCGAAATCGTTCGCACAATCAGCAAAACGAGCAGCAGATTCGGCACGAGCGCGGAAATTATGCTGAACACCAGATATTTCCGCCACGCTTCAAAATTATTGCCGTCGGCAAACGCCCACCAGACAATCGGAATTTGAAAAACGATAAAGCTGACAATCGCAACGGATGCGATACTTAGAGCGATTTTATAAGCAATCGGGAACAGCCGAAACTGGTCGAGCGCGGTTTGCAGCGAGAAAAGTTTAAAATTTGAAATCGCATACGCGTAAATCAAAACGCCGGGAAGCACGAAAATCGCGCTGTAAGGAAGCAGTTCGTAATTGCCGAAAAACGGCAGCGCGATGTTTGCCAGCGTCTTGAAAATTCCGGTAATAATTACCGCCCAGAGAACCGCGCCGACCTGCTGACCTTTCTGCGTGCCGCGATATTTTTGATATTTACGAAACAAAATATACGCGCCGAAACCGAACACGAAATAAACGTAAACGACAAAAACATAAGCCAGCGGCGCGAGATCAATAAAAAATCTGCCGTCCTGAAATCCGACTTTGCGCCACAGGAGACCAAGCAGCGCGGCGGGAATCAAAACCAAACCCGGCGCGAACAAAACCGCCGCTTTCCTGCGCGGCGTGCGCGAATTTTCCGGGAAAACCCACGCGAAAACCGCCAGAGAACACTGCATTAACAATGCGATGATAAAACTCGCCGCCGCCCACCAGCCGGAACTCGCGTTCGCCTCGTGAAAATTCCAGAAAATCAAATCTTTCACCGTCCACAACGCGAGAAAAGCGATAAACGCGGCAAAAGTCTGATGCGCCCGATTGCGCGGATTCGCCACGAAAACGTAAAATCCAAGCAAAACCAGCAAAAAAAGCGCGAACAAATGAAGTAAAACGAGCATCGTTTATTGTTTTAACTTGAATTTGCGGCAAAGGCAATGAGGTAAAGTTGTCGTTTGCAAATTTACTTACGGCAAAACATTTTTATGTTGCTGAGATTTATTGAAAACACGGAAAAGAATTGAGATTTGCCAAAACAGAAAAATTGAAACAACAGTGAAAATCAAAAAGTCCAAATAACTGCCAATCAGCAAAAGGTGTTCTGTTAAGTTTTCAGGTTTTGTTTCATTTATTGAGATTGCGTGATTGTAATCAACAAACCAACAAGTAAAAATTGTGAAAGATAAAAAGGTCAAAAAAGTAGAAATTAAATAAGTTTTAGTTTTTCGTGAATTGAGAAAAGTTAGTCCCAATAAGAAAATTTGTGATAAACGAAATAAAGGACGCATATCAACACGCGATATTTCGTAAATTCCAAAACTAACCTCACCAACTTTTTTGTTGGTATCTCTCAATAATTCATTTTGTCTCTCAAAAACAAAATCGTTGTAACTTTTAATAATTGAATTTACAAAACTTCCAAAAGATAAGACAAAGGCAAAGAAAATCATAACCACAAGCAATTTGTGTTCTTTCTTTGAAATGTAATTGTTCGCTTTCATCTACTTTTTAGACACCGACAAAAGAAAAAAGTTCCGCGAAACTATTTATTTTCGTGCGCTTCCATATAAGCCCGCAGAAGTTGGTTAATTTTTGTTTGATAGCCGCGACCCTGCGATTTGAAAAATTCGATAACGTCCTGGTCAATCCGCAACGTCAATTGCGATTTGCGCGAAACCGGCTTGAGGTTTTTGCGTAATATACCGCGAGCAAACATTTCCGGCGAAACCTTTGGATTGTCGGAAAAATCAATTTCTTCATCCGTCATCGTTTCTATTCTTTTCCAATCAGTTTCCGATCTGTCTGTAATATTCGATTTCTTCATCTTTTTCCCCTTTTCTCACTGAAATTATTCTAATAATTTCATCATTTTCCGTATGGACAATGGAAACCAAGACATCATTTAAAAATCCAAATGTTAAGAAACGAGTTTCACCGTAATCGAATCTGTCATCCAAAATGGTCAAAGCATCGGGATCATCAAAAATGTCGGTAACATCTTGAAAGTCAAAACCGTGTCTGTTTATATTTCTCCGGCGTTTCTTTTCGTCCCATTCAAATTCCATTGTAGTTACAATTTGTAGTTACGTCAATTATTTCCCCGTTCCGCTTTTTGCTCCTGCCGCTGCTGACCGAGCCATTTTTGATATTCGGCTTTGCCGCGCTCAAAGTCGGCGGCGGAGGCGTAGAAATTGTGCGAACCGTCATTTTTCTGAACGTTGCGGACGTAGAAAATATAATCGGTTTTGGCGGGATTGAGCGCGGCATTGATCGCGCTTTCGCTGACCGACGAGATCGGTCCGGGCGGAATGCCGCCGAAACGCCGCGTGTTGTATGGCGAATCAACTTCCAGATCGCTTTTGTTGATTACACCGTCCCAGCGGTTTTGCATTTTGGCGATGTAAACGGCGGTTTGGTCAATGCCGAGCGGGATGTTTTTGTTGATGCGGTTGTAAATCACCGACGCGACAATCGGGCGTTCTTCTTCCACGCCGGATTCGGTTTCGATCAGCGAGGCAATCGTCACGATTTCGCGCGGCGTGCGTCCGAGCTGTTTGGCGCGTTCGGAATATTCGGGTTTCCATTCCTTAAAAAACTGTTCGACCATTTTTTTGATAATTTCCTGTGGTTTGGCATCGCGCGGAAAACTGTAAGTGCTTGGATATAAATAACCTTCGAGATTTTTCGCGTTCGGGTCAAAATCCTTTACCAAACTCGTGTCGTTCATCAAATTGAGAATCGCTTTGTCGTCAACCGGCGGATTCTGCGGAAATTTTTCGGCGATGCGTTTGGCGATGTCAAAGCGCGTAAAACCTTCGGGAATCGTGATTTTCGTCGTCCGCTCTTCGCCGGTTTCCAGTTCCTTTAAAACCTGCATCGGCGTAATCGGTGAATTAAACTGATATTCGCCCGCCTGTAATTTGCCCGAATCGCCGAAAGTCCGCAGATAAATCAACGTCGGAAGTTCGCTTGAAAGAATTCCCTGGGCGTTTAGTTTGCCGATGATTTCATTGGGCGTTGAACCTTTCGGAATCACAATATATTTGTTGGTTTTGTCGTGTTGGTGCGGTTTGTTGAGGGAACTGTAGATCCAAAATGACGCGCCGGCAATGCCGATAATCAAAAGGAGCAGAATGACGAACAGAATTTTGGCGATTTTCATACTTAATAATTGAATAATCCGAACCGGACGGCTGTCAGAAAAGGAAATATGTTATAAAATTTGTCGGAGAACAAAATGAAATAGTTTTTAATCTAAAGCAAATTTGGTGTCAAAATTGAACATTTTAACACCAAAATAATTTGAAACTCTAATTCGTTTCAGTGAAAACACGTTTGACGCGTCAAAATCAAAAAGTCCTATTTAATGCCGAATCAAAAAAAAATAACCGATTATTTTTCGCTCGCGCTGACGACTTGTGGTGTCGGCTATTTGCCTTACGCGCCCGGAACTTGGGGTTCGCTCGTCGGCGTGGCGGTTTATCTTTTATTCCGTTCACTTGAAACGAATCTAGGCGTTTTTTTTCTGCACCGCAACTGGAATTCGGAACAGACCACGGCTTGGATTCACGCGGCAAATTCAATAATATTTATCGCCTTCTGTCTAATCGGCATTTGGGCATCGGGCGAAGCGGCACGCATTTTTCAAAAAAAAGACCCGCAAAAGGTGGTCGTTGACGAAGTGATGGGACAGCTTCTGGTGTTGATGTTCATTCCTTTCGACGCATATTGGTATGACATCGCCGCCGGATTTTTATTATTTAGGTTGTTCGATATTTGGAAGCCGTATCCGGTCAGAACGCTCGAAATGCTGCCGCAGGGTTTGGGAATTTGCGCTGACGATATTTTAGCCGGAGTTTATGGCGGCGCGTGTTTGGCAATTTTGTATGCCGTAAAATTGAGTTTATGAGAATAATTCACGTTTTAGTCGGGGATTCTTTGTCCGAATTGATAATTTGTCTCATTTATTTGAGAAAACAACGGTAAGGACGTTCTTCTTTGCTCTCTTATTTCGTTGTGTTTTACTTCGGGCGGGCTTCTGAATTGATATATCATCGTATTTTGATTTAGTCTTCCTTCTTAAAATAAACCTGCTAAAATTTCGAAGAAGGAGATTTTGTAAATCGGAGATCAAATTACAGAGTTTTTGATCTCCGATAAAATCAGTTTTTAACATCGTCGCTGCTTTCAAAAATCCAGCCTTTGCGCCAAAAGTAAATTAAAAGGATAACCGCGAATAAAATCATTACGGCGACGACGTGCCAGAAACTGTTGGGGTTCTGCGAATCGGGAAGCGGCGTGTTCATTCCGTAAATACCGGCAATCACTGACAGCGGCAGCATAATTGACGAAAAAACCGCGAGAAGTTTCATCACGTCATTGGTTTTGGTCGCCGTCACCGAAAAGTGGATGTCGAAAAGTCCGTTGACTAGATCGCGGTAGCCTTCCGACAAATCGGAAATCCGCAGCAGATGGTCGTGAACGTCGCGGTAAAAGGGAAGTATATTTTCGGGAATCTGCGGAAATTCGCCGTGCGACAGACGATATAAAACATTTAACTGCCGCGCCGTGATGCGTTTCAAGCGCGCCACGCTGCGGCGCAAATCCATTATTTCTTCCAAAATCGCGTTGCCCGACTTTTTCATTTGAAATACGCGCTCTTCCAGATCGTTTATCGTATTATCAATATCGTCCATCACCGGCATATACAAATCAATGAGCTGGTCTAAAATCTGGTGCAGTAAATAAGACGCGCCGCGTTCGCAGGCGAAAGGCGTTGAACGAAGCTGGCGTTTGACCGCTTCGATACTGCGAAATTCTTCGGTGCGGAAGGTGACGACGAAATTTTCTCCCAAGTAACCGTCGAGTTCGCGGGTCACGAAATTGACCGAATTTGTCTCGTTTTTCACGCCGTGAACGATAAAGAAAAGATAATGCTGAAAGGGTTCGACCTTCGGCTGGTTGCGGGTTTCCAGACAATCTTCGACCGTCAAATAGTGAAATTTGAACACTTCCAGCAAAATTTTCTCGGCTTCTCTCAACTGCGCGTCGGTGCGCGCGTCGAAATCAACCCAGACGACATTGGATTTATCAGCCAAGAGCGCGGGCAAATCTGCGACGGGAAAACCTTCTTCGACTGAATCGGCGTTTTGGCGATGAACAAAAATTTCCATAAATTTTGACGAACAAATAAATTATCAATTCCTGTTTTCGAGCAATTTATTCGGTCTTAATAGATTAAAATAAACGGAATAATGAAAATGAGCAACAGCGAGCCGAAATAATGAAACGTGCGGCGCGTATTTATTTCACAATAAAAGCTAATTGGCGGAAAAATCAATTTCAGCGATGTTTAATTTTCTTTTTCGCGTGACCAGATAAACTCCCGTAAAAATCATCGCCATCGCCAAAAAGATGCGCGGTTTCCATTCTTCGCCGAGGATAAAAATCGCCAAAAAAGTGCCGATCAGCGGCTGGAGATAAATGTAAACCGCGACGATTGAAGGTTCGACCTGCGCCAATGCCCAGGCGTTCAGGTAATACGCCATAATCGTCGGAAAAAGGACGATTGCGCCGACCGCCAGCCACGCCGCCGGCGTAACTTCGGAAAGATTAACCGGTTGCAGAAAATACAAACCAATCGGCACATTAACGAAAAAGGCAAAGATAAAAACCCACGCGATTGATTTAAGCGCGCCGTAATGCGACACCAGTTTTTTGGAGGCGGCGACGTAAGCCGCGTAAGACATACTGTTGAGAATAATTAAAATATCGCCCTGCGTCGTCGTCGAAGAAAAACTCGCATTGACCGGATTTATCAAATAAATAACGCCGCCCGCCGCAATGACAATGCCCGCGACTTTGCGCCAGGTGAGAGTGTCGTTGCCGATTAAAACACTGACGACAAAGGCGAAAATCGGAATCATCACGGCGAGGAGCGAGGTGTTGGTCGCGCTGGTCAAAGAAAGTCCTTTGAAAAAAAGCAGTTGGTTGAGCATCACGCCAAAAAAACTGAACAGCGCGAAATATAAATAATGAATTTTTTTATCGAGCTTCAAATCGCCGCGAAATTTTTGCAGTAAATAAAAAGCCGCTGCCGCCCCGCCGACGCGGAAACCGACGATTGAGTAGCTGGAAAAAGTTAGCAGCGCGGCTTTGCCCAAAACAGGCGCGGCTCCAAAAAATATCTGAACGATGACGAGCGCGATATGCGGCGGAATATTGTCGTTTGGTGAAGATTGTTCCATCAGCAAAGAAAATAGATACTAACAGCAAAGAAAATAGATACTAACATCGTCAATCGCCAGTCGTAAATCGGCAATCGAATAAAAAAGGATTAAATTCAATTAATGCCGAGCGTCTTGGTTGAATTTAATCCTTTTCTTGATGAATTGGTTTTCGCGCTAATTTTTATGGAATATATTGTTTGGGAATCGGCGCGTCCGAAGCCGCACCGAAATTGAAACTGAAAAATCCGTCGGTCGAACGATTGATATACCACGCGCCGCCGCGAAAAACGGCAATGTCGGTTTTGCCGTCACCGTCGTAATCGGCGGGAACCGGAATGTCGGTTGAAATGCCGAATTGGAAAGCCGAAAATCCGAGTTGACTGTTCAGGATATACCAAGTTCCGTCGGACGGGCGAAAAACGGCGATGTCGGCTTTCCCGTCGCCGTCGTAATCGGTGGGGACGAGTTTGTCGCTCGCCAAACCGAATGAAACGGCTTGGAAACCCTGACTCGAACGGTTGATAAACCAATTTCCGGCGCGAAAAACGGCGATGTCGGTTTTGCCGTCGCCGTCGAAATCGGCGGGAACCGGAATATCGCCGTTTTGCCCGAATTGGAAAGCTGAAAATCCGCCGGAACTTTTCAGGATATACCACGTTCCGTTGGACGGGCGAAAAACGGCGATGTCGGCTTTCCCGTCGCCGTCATAATCGGCGGAAACGGGAATATCATCAGCAAATCCAAATGGGATTGACGTGAAATTTGTCCCGCCGCTGTTGAGAATGTAAAAATTAGCCGTGTTATCGGCGAAATTCGGACGAAAAACCGCCGTGTCCGCTTTGCCGTCGCCGTCGTAATCGCCCGGCACGAGTTTGTCGGCGGACGCGCCCCAGCTCACCGCGTTAAATCCGGCGGAGCTTTGATTAATGTACCAGTTGCCGTCCGACGGACGGTAAACCGAAATATCCGATTTGCCGTCGCCGTCGAAATCAGCGCGCGTTTTGTTGGTAAAATTAACCGTTGAACAGGCGTAATCGCTGATGATTTGAACGTCGTCCAAATAAGTTCCGACGTAGGAAACCGACGTGTCGGAGCTGGCGTTCCAGCGAAATTGGACATTTTGACCGGCGGCGGCAGCGGGCAGGAGAATTTCCACGTCAAGATAACCGTTGGAATTTCCCGACCACGCCATTCGTTCGGCGTTCGGAAAATTGCCGCCGCTGATTAAATTGGAATAACCGCCTTTGATGAAAATCCCACCGGCGGCTGTGATGTCCTGATACGCGCCCGCGCCGATTTTGAAGTCGAGCGTCGTCCCGTCCCAGCCGCTTTCGGTGTTGTAATTAATTTTGAATTTCAATTTGGCGGCGGAAGCGGCAATCGGAATCGCCGGTGATTCGAGCTGCGCCAGATAAACATTATCCACATCCGGCGCGAAAACGGCGTTCGGCGAACTGTTTGAACCGTCCGCGACGGTTTGCCAGGGCGTTGAACTTCCCGTGTTCGGATTCGGCGCGGAAGCCGTCCAGCCGTTCGGAAGGGCGGGAACGCTCACGCCGTCAAAATTCTGCGAATATCCGGGATTATCGAGCGGTTTGCCGATTACCAGAAGGCGCGTTTCCGTTTTCGCGCCCAAACTGCTGTTGATAATTAATGTTAATTTGACCGCGCTGCCGCAGGATTGACCGGCGGGAACGGTGAAACTGACGGCTCGCGTGACGGTTTGGTTGTTGGCGATGTCGCCGTAAGCGGCAGTTCCGCCGCCGCCGATTTGCAGCGTAGCTCCGATTGCCGTATTTCCGGCGGTATTGGTCAGCGGAATATTTAAGGTGATTTTTTCGCCCGCGTCGGCAAATCCGTTGTGGTTGCCGCTTGCGTCATTGACCGTAAAATCCGGCGTTTGCGCCAAATTCGGGAGATCAAACGCTTCGGTCACGTAAGCGGGCGAAATCGCGTTGACTTTCGCGCTGAAACCCATTCCGCGAATACTGAAACCGCTCCACACATCCGCGACATTCGCCGCCGCTTCGTCCGCCGTGCCGTTCGCCTGCGCCGCCGCCAAAATCGCGTCGCGTTCCTGCAAAAATGTCGGATTGAGCGGCGCGATTTTCATCGCGTCGGTGACGATTTGCAGCACTTTTCGATTGCCGATTTCCCAGCCGAGCCGCGCGACGAATTTCGCGCGCACTTCCCACAACCCGCTGCTCCAAATTTCACCGGCGGCGTGAACCTGATCGCAAATCGCCGAACCGGACGGTCCGCGCGGAAACGCGCTAATCGTCCCGATGGCGGTTGAAGTTCCGATTTCCGCGTTGCAGTCAGCGTTTAAATGCCGAAAGGATAAAGGGTTATGCGGTTTTCCGTTGACTCCGGTAAACGCCATCACCGCTTTCGGAAAACGCCGGATGCCGTAATAATAATTGGCGCGAAAATTATCGTAGCGCAAATAAGTGATATAACCGCCGATATTAAATATACTGTTGATCGGTTCCTGCGGCGTGGAAAGCAGCGCGTGGGCGTAAAAATCCGACCAGCCTTCGCCCATTCCGCCCGCCATATTACTGCTTAAACCGCTGCCGTTGCCGTGCAGACGGTTGGAAAGTCCGTGCGTGTGTTCGTGAATAATCACCCCGGCATCGAGATCGCCGTCAAAATTCGGACTCGCGCCGCTCCACAGATACATTTGCATTCTGCCGCGATTTCCGTCGGCGGGCGATGAAAAGTTAGCGTTATTGGTGCCGCTCGAATCCTGCGCTTCCGCCGAAACGCGGTCGCCGCCGACTCCGCCGCGTTCGAAATTATCCTGCTGAAAATTTCCCGCCTGTTCGGTAAATCCGAGCCGGTACATTTCGTCGTGATAACGGTTGCAGATATAAAAAAGCTGCGTTACCGCCCCGTTTTGAAAGGCGGAAATCGGATAAGTTTGCGGTGTCGGATTCGGCGCGTCGCCCGTGTTCGTGTTCGGATTTCCGGGCGCGTAATCGAAAATAAAACTGCGGTTCGGACTGCCGATTGCCGAGCCTTGCGCGTCAACGCCGTTCGTGCCGTCGCGGTCAATGCCGGCTTCGACCGCGTTGCCGTCCGTCGTGTTGTTGCCGTCGGTAATCCAGCCGTTATTGTTAAATGTGTAAGGCGATTCGTTACCGATTAATGTGATTGTCGAACGCGAGATCGCCGCGCCCTGCTGACCGAGTGTCGGGTCAGTCGCACCCGGAGCCATCGGAAACGGACTCTCCGCGACGTTGACCATCGCGTTCGGATTGGCGTAAACACTGAAAGTCGCGGCTTGCGTCTGGTCATTGGTGATATTTTTGCGCCACAGCATTTTTCCGCTTTCCGCGTCAATAATCACATAATAAGCGTTGACCGGCTCCCAAATTAAAACACGCCACGCCGTGCGCGCCACACCCGGCTCAATCGGGAAATACATTTTTTCGGCGGTCGTCGCCCAGTCGCCACTGCCGTAAACCGCTTTCAAATCATTTGAAGCCGCTTCATTTCTTGATAAATCCGGCAATTTCGACGAATAATTAATCGCCGCCGCCGCGATTTTGACCGCCGCCAGCGGATCGCCGAAATCATCGGACAGATCACCGTAACTCAGATCGGGCGCGAGATTGTTAATCACGCGAATCATCTCGCCGTCCTTGCTGAATCCGGCTTTGACTTCGCCGCGAAAAACCGGAATATCGTTGATCGTCTGATTGAATTGCGCGAACGAAAGATTTCCGTCGGGATTCGTATAATCGGCGGCGAGTTTTAACTGGTAAGTCTGTTTTTCCGATAAACCGAGCAAATCGTTATTCTGCTGTATAAAATTGAGCAGAACGTCCGAATGTTTTGTTTTTGAAGGCGACGACAAAAACGCGCGACCTTTTTTGACATCGGGCGCGATAACTTCGGGAATTCGCAAATCATCGTTGTATTCGACTTTTAAGGTTGGCACTTTACGCCGCAGCGCAGTTTCGGCGGCGACAAATTTATCGTGCAAATCGGCGATTTCGACCGCATTCTTTTTCGCCTCCTGACGAAAAGCTAAAAGCGTTTCAGCTTGAGTTTTATCATTGCGAACATCGTAATTTTCGATTGCGCCGCTTCTTTGGTCAGCTTTCGATGGTGATTTTTTGTTATCGAAATCATTGCCCGCCGATGAATGAAATTGTGAAGGAATGAGATAAAATGCCCCGAAAAAGCTAAAAATAATCGCCGCAGTTAAAATACTTCCGCGAAGTTTCGCCGTTAAGTTTTCTCGAATTAAATTAAAAATCATAAAAATAATCGGTCGCGGACAATACTTAATGATAGCCAAAGAAATTAAAAGTATAATTTGTTAATATCAACCAACGGGATATTTTACCAAATACACTGCAAAAATGTCGGGGTAAAAATAATTACAGGAAACCCGATTAGTGTCAATCGGAAAGTAAATAGTTTGCTTTAAAAGCAGTTAAGAAATTAAATGGAAGAAATTTTCGGAAAAAACGGACTCATCGCCAAGCATCACAAAGAATACGAATACCGCGCCGGACAGGTGAAAATGGCGGAAGCGGTTTTGCGGGCGTTTGAGGAAAAAAAGCATCTGATCGTCGAAGCGGGAACGGGAACGGGCAAAACGCTGGCGTATCTCGTGCCGGCAATCGCCGCCGCGCTCGGACAGAAAAAACGGATTATTATTTCGACCGGAACGAAAAATTTGCAGGAACAACTGATGGAAAAAGATATTCCGTTTCTGCAAAAGGTGATGCCGAAAAAGTTCAGCGCGGCGGCGATGAAAGGTCGCTCGAATTACGCCTGTCTGTTTCGCGTCGGCAAAGCGGAAAATCAGCCGATTTTGGACGGTTTGAATGAAATTGACTACTTTGAGGAAGTGCGCCGCTGGGTGCGCGAAACCGAAACCGGCGACCGCGCCGAACTGATCGGTCTGCCGGAAAATCTTTCTTTCTGGTCGAGAATTAACGCCAAAAGCGAAACGTGTCTCGGTCAAAAATGCGTGGATTTCGAGCCGTGTTTCATCACGCGAATGCGCGCCCGCGCCGAAGAAGCCGATATTGTCATCGTCAATCATCACCTTTTTTTCGCCGATTTGAATCTGCGCGGCAACGAATACGGGCGCGTTCTGCCGGATTATTCCGCCGTCATTTTTGACGAAGCGCACCTCGTCGAAGACATCGCCGCCGATTATTTCGGGTTTCAAATTTCGAGTTTTCAAATCGAAGAACTCGTCCGCGATGCCGACACGCTGCCAATTACGGACGCGATTGTAACGCGCGATATGTCGAAACTTTCGGTGAAAATCGTCGGTCTCGCCGACCAATTTTGGACGCGCTTTGTGCAGGGGCGCAGTCAGGACGGGCGTTTTCCGCTGCTGCCGAATGCGTTCGCGCAAAAATCCAGAGACGGCGACATCGAACCGACAATTCTCGGCGAAGCGTATTTCGCGCTCGATTCCGCGCTCGAAAGATTGGAAACCGGACTCGATGTTTACGCGGAAAAAATGACGGAAGCGGAAAGTTTGATGCGGCGCGTGCGGCAGACTCGTTTCGATTTGGATTTTATCTGTTCGCAAGCCGAGAAAAATTACGTTTACTGGCTCGAACGGCGCGGGCGCGGAATGTTTCTGCGCGCTTCGCCGATTGATGTTTCGACGCTTTTGCAGGAAAAACTCTTTGATAAAGTGGAAACCGTCGTGATGACTTCGGCGACTCTTTCGACCAACGGGAAATTCGATTTCATCAAAGACCGGCTTGGTTTGGACAACGGAAAAACCGACACTTTACTCGCGCCGTCGTCGTTCGATTACCAAAAACAGGCGATAATTTATCTGCCGAAAGCGATGCCGGAACCGAGTTCGCCGGAATTTTCGCAAATGGCGGCGGGCGAAATCATCAAACTTTTAAACATCACGAACGGTCACGCCTTCGTGCTTTGCACCAGCAATTATTCGATGAATGCGCTCTACGAACTGGTTTCGATGCGCGTCAATTTCCCGTGTCTCGTGCAGGGTTCGATGTCGAAAGCCGGACTGCTCGACCGATTCCGCAAAACGCCGAGCGCGGTTTTGTTTGCGACTTCGAGTTTCTGGCAAGGCGTTGACGTGCGCGGCGACCAACTTTCCTGCGTCATTATTGATAAATTGCCGTTCGCCGTGCCGAGCGATCCGATTGTCGCGGCGCGGACGAAATTTATTGACGCGAGCGGCGGCAAATCGTTTTTTGAATACAGCGTTCCAAACGCCGTCATCACCTTAAAACAGGGAATCGGGCGATTAATCCGCAGCAAAACCGACAGAGGCGTGATTGCGCTGCTCGATCCACGCCTCAAAACGAAAGGTTACGGCAAAGATTTTTTGAACAGTTTGCCGAAAACTCGTGTGACGAGCGATTTGAATGATGTAGCCAACATATTTAACAATAATAATTAAAATCTATGGAAAACCAAGTCAGCATTATTGACACCGAACAAGAAATAAGTCTTGATACAAACAAAGAAGATATGATGTCTTTGTTTGTAAAAACTTTATTTGGAATTGTCCCTTTTGGTTCTCCAATTGCTGAAATTATAACTAACGTAATTCCTCGGCAAAAGCTTGAAAGATTAACTGATTTTGTTCAAATCCTTAATTACAAAATCAAAAATGCAGAAAGCAAAATTGATGAACAAGAATTAAAAACAAAGGAATTTACGGATTTACTTGAAGATGCTTTAGGACAAGCATCAAGAGCATTATCAAAGGAACGCCTTGAGTACATTGCTTCATTATTGAAAAATAGTTTGACTGATGAAGAATTAGAACACCTTGAAATGAAAAAAATACTTTCGCTTCTCGGAGAACTTAATGACGCAGAAATTATTTGGCTTCAGTATTATACACCTAATGGTTCACAGGAATTTTTAGACAAACATGAAAAAGTTTTGAATGTCCGATCTTTATACCAAGACTGTTCAAAATCTGAAGAGTTTAAACTTGCCATCAAAAAAAGTTATGAAGAAAATTTAGTAAGACTCGAATTATTGAACGAACATTACGATTTATCTTCACAGGAGAGAGTGCCAGAAATTGACAGAAAAACAGGCAAATTCAGGGTTAGACGCAGCATTTCAACATTGGGTACTTGTTGTTAGAAACTATCGACATAAATACAAAGGAGGATTGATTTATGCCCTCGTTTTACGAAGTAATGATCGAACGCAATTTTTCCAGCGCGCATCAACTGCGCGGTTATAAGGGAAAATGCGAGAATTTGCACGGACACAATTATAAAATCGAGATTTTCGCCAAAGGCGCAGAACTCAATAATATCGGACTTTTAATTGATTTTGTTGATTTGAAAAAAGCCGCCGACGAGATAACGAAATATCTCGATCACCGCAATATCAACGAACTTCCGCCGTTTGATGAAGAATTAAATCCTTCCGCCGAGAATCTGGCGCGGTTTATTTTGGAATATATCGCGTCGAGAGTTGATGACGAGCGCGTAAAAGTTTATAAAGTGCGCTGTTACGAAACCCCGACCAGCGTGGCGACTTTTCAAACCGAATAACCCTTGTGTTCATCGAAGGAACATCAGTTTTTAGAAATAAATTTTATTTGAATCCGAAATTGTAAGTTGAACGAATACTCTCACATTACGCGAAATATCGAAATTTAAATTTATAAAAACAGAATATTGTTATCGCGCTTTATAAGACGATAGATTTTGGCGGATAAATCGGCTGACGGAAAAATACTATTGACGTTCGTATTAATTTGTGTTACTTTTCGTTCCAATTTAACTGAATCTGTAATTAATTTCGTACCAACCTAAACCCTGCCTAATTTTCCCCCAAAATTAAGTGCGTTGTTTTGCGTTTATTTTTATATTCGCCGATCAATTTATGATAAGTAAATATTTGGGTAAGACATTTATATTCGTCATATTTAATGCCGCATTACTGACGACCATCCAATGCTCCAATACGCCCGCGCCTGAATTGCCGAAAGATATTGCGGGCATCAGCGTCGGGATGAATAAGGACAACGCTCAGAAACTTCTGCCGGAAATTGCCGTGTTTGAACGCAGCGAAGACAAAGGACAGCAGGTCTGGCGGTTGAAGGACAATTCGCGTTTTGTTCTTTTAACTCTGGGTTACGATGGGGAAAATAAAGTTCGCTACGTCGCCGCCATTACAAATGAAAAAGGCAGCCGAAAATTACGTTACGCCGATGTGGGGGATTTGAGTAGATCACAACAAAATGTTTCTCAGGGAAACTACGAATATATTTGGGAAGTCCCGGAAAACCGCGATTTACCGGCATATCAAGTTATTTCACACGGAAATAATCCCGAATATTCGATGATCTTAACGCTTAAAAAAACCGGGACTGAAGACCCGGAAGAAGAAGAAAGAGAGAGAAAATAATGGTAAAATCAAACTTTTTGTTTGAAAATAGATGAATTTTAATCAATCAAAGACGCAAAAAGATATTTTAACGTCCGATTGCGGGATCAAATAAATAAAAATAGATTAAGGGAGAGTGACAATGAGAAAAAAAAATCAGATGCGCGGAAACTTCGGCAGCAGTAAAAAAATGCTGGTGTCGGGTTTCGCCGTGTTCGCCGTTTTAATGAGCGGTTTATTATTTTTTACGCCGAATTCGCAGGCATCGCTGCCGACATCTGGAACGCTGAGTCCTGATGGAACAGTGAATGTTACTTGGACGGGAACGGGAACCGGCATACCGCCGGCGGCAAACGGTGAATCGGACTGTACCGGCAACGAAGGAACTACTTGCGATACTTTTGTTTTAACACTCGGCGGTACGCTGGCTGATTGGAGCGGAAAACGCGCCCGCATAAATATCAGTTGGGCGACTCCGGCATCCGATTACGATTTGTATGTTCACACCGGTTCGGTAACTGGACCAATTGTCGGTGATTCGGCTGGTGGTCCGACGACATTCGAACAAGTAGAACTCGATCCGGTTGCGCTCAATTCGCTCGGACCGTTTTACGTTCACGTCGTATATTTTACCGCTCCGACACCTGGCGGAGCGACTGATCCGAATCAGTACCACGGAACTGCCAGCGCAGTTGCCGGACCGCCGCCGTCGGGAACACCGCCGCTAAGCACCTGCGTTATTCCGACTTACCAATCCACCAAACCGGCTTCCAGCGTCGTCGGTTTCGACGAAGCAGGCGAACCTTCCATCGGTGTCAACTGGAACACCGGAAACGTTTTATTCCAGTCATATCTTTACACGCTGCGGGCAACCTTTAACGATATGACATCTCCGGCGGGTGTCAACTGGGTGAGCCGCAGAGGACCTAATCAGCAGGAATCTCTCGACCCGATTGGATATACCGATTCGTCAACCGGACGCACTTTCGCCAACCAATTGCTTGCCGGCGGCGGTTCGAGTTTGACGGCGATTACCGATAATGACGGTGAAACTTTCAGTAACACCGTGACCGCGCCGATTACCGGCGGTCCTGACCATCAAACATTAGGTGCCGGTCCCTTCAAGCCGGGAATCATCGGTCGAGAAGCGACAACTTCGTATCCGAACGCGGTTTACTACGCTTCGCAGGGAATTGCGTTCGCTTCGGCGGCACTCAGCACAGATGGCGGATTTTCTTTTCTGCCAGCTCAGATTATGTATAACCTTGAGCAATGCAGCGGACTGCACGGTCACGTCAAAGTCGCGCCGGACGGCACGGTTTACGTGCCGAACAAAAATTGTCCGGGCGGAGAAAACGGAGCCGGGCAGGGTTTTGCGATGTCGGAAGATAACGGTTTGACTTGGCACGTCAGAGTTTTACCGGGCAGCGGCAACGGCGACAACGACCCGTCAGTCGGCATCGGCGCGGGCGGCAGAGTTTATCTTGCTTACACCGCCAGCAACAAACATATGCGCGTCGCGGTTTCAGACGATAAAGGTTTGACTTGGAAATATGACCAGGACATCGGTGTCGGTTTTAACGTCCAAGCCAGCGTGTTTCCGGCAGCCGTCGCGGGCGATAACAACCGCGCTTCCGTTTTCTTTCACGGAACTGATTCGACGATGGGCGGCGATCCGACCGGCGACGATACGGGAGGAGTTTTTGCCGGAACGTGGTATCCGTATATCGCCACGACCTGCAACGGCGGGCAAAGCTGGTCGGTGGTCAGAGCCGACGATCCGGTTCAGCAGGGCGTGATCTGCACCAGCGGCACGACCTGTCCGAGCGGAACGCGCAATCTGCTCGATTTTATGGACATCACGGTTGACCGCGCCGGACGGGTTCTCGCCGGTTACGCCGACGGCTGTATCAACGGTCCGTGTCTCGCCGCGACCAACGGCACGAAAGCCGTCAATGATAAAGAGCAAATCGCCACAATTCTTCGGCAGACGGGCGGGTCACGATTATTTTCGGACTTTGACCCAAACGGTCCGGCGGCTCCGACGTTGCCGCCGCCGGTTGACGTTGAAACCAGTTTGAAAGGCAATTATCTTAAATGGCAAGTGCCGGATGATAACGGTTCACCGCTGACAGGTTATAGAATTTATCGCGGTGTCGGTGCCGGAGAACCTTATTTGATTGGTGAAGTCGGTGCCGGCAAATTAGCTTTTCGTGATCGCAGCACGGCGAACAAAAAATCGGTTTACTATCAAGTAACCGCCGTCAATGTTTACGGTGAAAGTCCGCGAACAGGCAAATTTTACGCCGAAAAATCGCCGTCATTAATCAAAGGCGAGTAACTAATCAAAGGCGAGTAACTCTGAACAGCTTTTGAGTAAATTTGGTGTCGAACAGAAAATTGTCGGATGAAATTGCCCGTTTCGTCCGACAGTTTTCTAAGTAAACGCGGCTCAGAATCTGAAGCAGCGGTCAGGGCTTTACATCAAACAAGTAGAATTTGCCAGTTGTTGTGCCATTTTGAGGAAAGAGCCGAAATATAAAAAGTTTGAAACTTGAGGGGAAAGATATTGATTATGATGAGAACAAACAATGAAATCGAAATTCCGAAAACACACAAAAATCTGAATAAATATTTGCATTACGCCATAGTCTGGTGCGCGATTTTTATTTTGGCGGTCAGTGCGGCTTCCGTCGCCAACGCCGCGACATTCACTGTTTCCAATCTTAATGATACGGGAGCGGGCAGTTTGCGGCAGGCAATTATTGACGCGAATGTGACGACTGCGGCGGATACGATAAGTTTCAGCATCGCGGGAACAATTTCGCCCGCGACCTCGCTTCCGACAATTACTAATCCCGTCACAATTAACGGTTACAGCGCGCCCGGAGCGGTGGCTAATTCGGGTTCAGCCGGATTTGTCGGAACGCTGGTCGTTGAAATCAGCGGCGCAAACGCTGGCGGTTCGGGAATCGGTCTGCATATTTCAGCGAGCAACTGCGTAATCACGGGTTTGGTTATTAACAGTTTTGAGGACTCCGGGATTCGGATTGATACCGGAACTGCCAACAGCGTTACCGGCAGTTTTATCGGTCCGAACACTGCCGGAACAGCATCGTTTGGCAATTTTAATCGCGGCATTTTGATCGTCGGCTCGACGGGAAATTTCATCGGCGCGGCAACTGCGGCGGGAACGAACGTCATTTCCGGCAATTACGGAACCGGAATTTCCATCACCGGCGGCGGTTCGGCGACGATTAGAAGAAACCTAATCGGGACGGACAAAACCGGAACCGCCGTTTTAGCCAATACCCAGGACGGCATTCGCATTGCGGATTCATCAGGCAGCACGATTGGAGGAGCAAACGCCACTTCGCGCAATGTGATCTCCGGTAACGGCGGCAGCGGAGTCACTATCGTTCAGGGAAGCAGCGCGACAACTGCTACGGGCAATATCATTTCCGCCAATTATATCGGCGTTGACATTACGGGAAATGCCACCGCGTTGAACGGTTCTTTCCAAACTTCACCGGTCGGCAACAGCGGCAGCGGCGTTTTGATTAACGCGGGCGGCAACACGGTCGGCGGCAGCCGCACGACTTCGGCGGCAAGTACCTGCTCTAGTGGCTGTAATGTGATTTCGGGCAATCGGGCGAACGGCGTTTCGATAAGTTCAAATTTCGGTGCCGGAAATAAAGTTACTGGCAACAACATCGGAGTCGGCGCGGATAATACAACCAGCATCGGCAACCGCGACGACGGCGTTCGCATTTCAAACTTGGCTTCGAGTAACACGATAGGCGGAACGAATACCACAGTCGGCTTCTGCAACAATACTTGTAATCAAATCGCCAACAACGGCGATACGGTCAATTCGACCAGCGCGAAAGCGGGCGTTTACGTTGATTTGACCGCCGGGACGGGAAATGCCGTTCGTCAAGATTCAATTTATAATAACGCCGGAATCGGCATTGATTTAGGAGCAGTCGGTTCGACCGCCAATGATGCGGGCGACCCGGACACCGGCGCGAACGATTTACAAAACTTTCCCGTTATTACCTCCGCTTTGATCAACGGGGTCATCGTCGGAACCTTGAACAGCACGCCATCCACTACTTTTGTTATTGATTTTTATCGCAACGATTCGACCGACACGACGGTGGCGAGCGAAGCCCGCACATTTATCGGCAGTCTCAATGTAACGACTAATGCCGGCGGCGATACGACGTTCAACTTCGGAACAACCGCCGCGCTGACTGCCGGACAATTTGTGACAGCGACGGCGACTTCGGTCGGCGGCGCGCCACAGGCAGTCGGTGACACCTCGGAGATTTCGGCGGCGACGACAGTGACGGCGACGACGAACGCCGCGCCCGGAATCGAAGGCGACGTGTCGCCGCGACCGGACGGCGACGGTTTCATTGATGCCAGCGATATTCAGGAAATCAGACAGTTTTCAGTCGGAAAGGATATGCCGTATCAGTCGAATGAGTTTCAACGGGCGGACGATTCGCCGCGCTCATCAGCGGGGGACGGTTTTGTTGACGCGGACGACGTGCAGCAGGCGCGGCGGTATTCAGTCGGAACTGATCCGAATCAAGGAGCGAGCGGACCGACGATGCCGGGAACAATTGCGCCGCCAGCTTCAGAAGGAGCGGCAAATAACACTCTCAGAAGCGGACTTTTGCAAGCCAGAGGCAAATCATTCATTCGCACGAAAGACGGCGTGCTGGCGGCTCCGGCGGCTTTTAGAGTTGATAATCGGAACACCAGTCCCGGTTCAACGCTCCTCGTTCCGATTCGTGTGGATACCGTCGGCAACGAGGCGGGCTACACCTTCAGCATCGCTTTTGATTCGACCATTCTGACCAATCCGCAAGTGGCAATCGGCAACGGCGGCGGCGATGTCGTCTTCAACACCAACAATCCCGGACAGATCGGTTTCTCGGTCACGTCATTCAGCGGCGGGACGATTGCCGAAGGCAATAACATCGCTTTGGTGAATGTCACCTTCACGGTGGCGGCGGGAGCGCCAGCGGGAACGACCCCGATCACGTTTACGGACACGCCGGCGCGGAGAAAGGCATCGGGAGTGGATCCGAACACGCCGATCACGCAGCCGACCTACACGGGCGGAACGATCACGATCAGCGGAGCGACGGCGGCGGGAGCGACGATCAGCGGACGCATTCTGACGAGCGGCGGCAGAGGCATTGCCGGAGCGCAGGTGATCGTCACCAATAGCGCAGGCGAGGTGGTGCGAAGAGTCTTAACAAACGGATTCGGCTATTACACTGTGGCGGACATCGCCTCAGGCGAGAGCTACATAGTGCGAGTGGCATCGAAGCAGTATAAGTTCGCGGCGCGAGTGGTGAACGTGGCGCGAGATTTGGACGGAATAGATTTCACGGCGCAGGGGCGATGAGAAACTAGACCGGGCGGGAGAAAAACCCGTCAACAAAAAAAGAGAAGGAGCCGACCACCGCGGTGGTCGGCTCCTTCTCTTTTTTACAAGGTTCCGTTTCATAAAGCACGCTGCGGACAGAACTGCTGAAAATAAACTGAGCTGTCCGATTTTCAAGGTTGAAATTAACGGGTAGTTTGAATCTATTTTTGTAAACCGAAATATTCTTATATTCAAAATACTATCGTGTTTCGTAAAATGCGCTTGCAATTTTTTCTCTAATAAAATAGATTAACTAAATTAACTTGAATTCAAGGTGTGAAAACCAATTTACACAAAATCAATACGCCATTTTCATCAACACCTTCGCCAATTTTTGGCAAAGGCAAAAAACAGAAGTGTTGCAGATAAATGTCTTGAAAACCAGCCGAAAATTTGCAGACAATTAAAAGGGACACCGGAAAATGCCGAACCCGTTTTGATTACAAACATCATTTTCGCTTGTGTTTACAGAACAAATAAGATCAACTGCAAAAAGTTAGGTTTTCAAATCTAATTTTGGCGAAGGCATTATTAAGCGAAAAATAACACTTTCAAATTTCGACATTCAGTTGCATCTGAAAATAACTAAACAAGGTAAAAAGAAAATCGCATAAGGCGATATAGAAATAAATATAATTAATTTGAAGCCCCCTAAATCCCTTAATTCAAAGAGATTCTATTATTAATTTATACAATCAGTCAGAGAAATAAATCAAATAATAAAAATAAAGGAGTAACTATGAAAACAACAAATTCAAAGACAGTCAGTCGGTTCGTTGTATTTGTCGGTATATTTTTAATCGCTCTGATAATTTCGCCGTTTGTCACACATTCGGTGAACGCGCAGAATAAAGCGGTCAGCGTGGGAGCGCGCAGCAAAGCCGCCGTTTCTAAACGTGCAGGCAAAACCGGCAAAATTAAAAATAAAAGTAAAAATAAAGAAGAGCAGGATGAAGAGAATGAACAGCCGAGAGTAGTGAGACTCTCACCGCGCGTAGCGGGAGCGTTCAAAGCGGGAACTCCGATTTCTAAAACAGCGGCATCGTTTGGCATTACGCCCGCGATTCGTAATATGCCCGCAGTCATCAATCCTGAAAATAATTCCGACGGCGAGCCGACGATTCGGGACGAAGAAAATAATGAAGTTGAAGTTATTCGCACCGTTGATCCGGCTTTGGTTAATAAGTCGATCACCGATCCCTTAGCATTTTTAAGCCGTAAATCAACTTCGCTCTTGAGTCCGCAGGCGATGCCGGGACCGACACTGTCATTTAACGGAATTTTGAGTAATGATCTGCTTACAACTTACGGCACCACTTCCATGCCGCCCGATACGGTCGGCGATGTCGGACCGAATAATTATGTGCAGGCGACGAACTTCGGCAATTTCCGCGTCTTCGATAAAAGCGGAACACCGCTGACCGCCATTGCTAAAATCAGTTCAATTTTTGCCGGTCTGCCGGCAAGTGATCAGTGCCGCACTGCTGATAACGGCGATCCGGTCGTCAATTATGATCCGCTGGCTGACCGCTGGCTCATCAGCCAGTTTTATGTGAACAGACCCGGGTTCGGTCAATGTATTGCCGTTTCGCAGACGGGCGATCCGACCGGCGCGTGGTATGCCTATAATTTTCCGTCTCCGGCGGGAAATTTTCCCGATTATCCGCACTGGGCGGTCTGGACGGACGGTTATTACCTGACAACTCACGAATTTAACGCGGCTGGAACAGCGTATGTAACAGGCGGATTCTACGCCTTTAATCGCAATAAAATGCTCGTCGGCGACCCGACCGCCAATTACATTTACTACACGGATGCCAACTCATTCGGACATTTGGCTGCCGATGTGGACGGATATTTGCCGCCGCCGGCGGGAACATCAGAGTTGTTTTTTGAGTTCGATTCAGCTATATACGGCGGAGCAGACCAAATTATAGTCCACGAATTAGTGCCGGATTTCAAAACACCGGCAAATTCGACCTTCACGCTTAAAACCCCTGTTCCGGTTGCCGCTTTCGATCCCAGAGATCCGAATGGAAGAGCCGACATCGAACAGCCGGTCGTCGCTACGACCGGTTATTTAGACGCAATTTCAGGTCGGACTTTGTTCCGCGTGGCTTATCGCAATCTCGGCACCTCAACCGCGCCGGTCAATTCGTATGTGACAAACATAACGGTCAATGTCAGCGGAGTTAATCCGACCACTGCCGCCACTCATCAGGCGGGGATTCGCTGGGAAGAACTGCGGCGCGACGGCGCGGGTGCCATGAGCGTGTTCGACGAGGGAACACACGCTCCCGACCCGGTGAGCGGCACGGGACGCAACCGCTGGATGGGCAGTATCGCGCAGGATTATCTCGGCAACATCGGACTCGGATTTTCACGTTCGGGCAGCGGCGCGTCTGATTTCCCGGACATCGTGTGGGCGGGGCGCACCGGCGGACAAACCCCCGCAGGAACTTTGAATGAGGGCGAAGCGACAATGCACGCCAGCACCGGCTATCAAAGTTCCGGCAATCGCTGGGGTGATTACAGTTCGATGACCGTTGACCCGACCGACGACTGTACGTTCTGGTACACGCAGGAATGGCGCGATTCGGCATATAACGGAACGGCTAATAACAATCAGTTCAAATGGAGTACGCGCATCGGCAACTTCAAATTCCCAAGCTGCACGGCAGCCCCGAAAGGTCAAATTGCCGTAAACGTAACAAATTGTGATACGGGTAAGCCGATCAACGGCGCGGCGGCGATAGCGCAGGCAGGCGGATTTTTGCGAACGACGAACGCGAGCGGAAATCTGATTACGAACATCATCGCTGCTCCCGGCACCTATACTGTCAGCGGATTTAAAAACGGTTATACGGGTTCCACTACGGCAACCGTCAATGTGACCGACGGCAATACTACGACCGCCAATATTTGTCTGAGCGGTGCTTTTACTATCATTGAACTGGTTTCACCGCCTGCCCCGACACTTGTTGACGAAAATGGAAACGGTCGCCTTGATCCGGGTGAAACCGCCACTTTGAATATTCCTTTGAGAGATACCGGCGGACTGGCTGCTACCAATGTTTCAGCAACTTTAAGGACGACCACGCCGGGCGTAACTATTCTTCCGCCGCAAACGATGCTGTATTCCGATATACCGGGTGATGGGGGAACGGGGAATAGTGCGATGCCCTTTAAATTTCAATTGGACGGCAATTTCGTCTGCGGCAGTTCGATTGACTTTACGCTAACCGTCAATTACAACGACACATCCACCCCGCAGACCTTTAATTTCACAATCGCCACGATTCCGCCGATTAGTATTTCAACGGCACTCGATGCGACGGCACCGCCGAGCAGTGTTGATTACACCGCGACGACGGGAACACAGACGGGACGTTTGGCTCGAACCGGCGTAACCAGCAATTGTTCGGCACCCAAATCAACGCCTGCATTGCAGGATTCTGCTACTGGAAGGCGTTATGACGCTTATACTTTCACGGCATCTGAAGCTGGATGTATAACTGTTACCGTTACTACAGCTAATTCGTTACTTTATACTGTTGCTTATAACGGGAATTACGTTCCAACCGCGATTCAGACAAATTTTCTGGCTGATCCGGGAACTTCCGGTACAAGTATGGTTTATTCATTCAATGTTACCGCCGGACAACAATTTACAGTAGTCGTCCACGAAGTAACTGCCGGAGCCGCTGTCGGACAAAATTACACATTGAGTCTCAGCGGACCGGTTGCCCGCACTTGTCAAACTTTTGTGCCGTCGTACGAAGCGGATGTGCAGTCGCGCCCGGACGGTGACGGATTTATTGACGACAGCGACATTCAGCAGGTTCGCCGCTTCAGCGTCGGAATGGATACGCCGTATCAGGGCAGCGAATTTCAGCGAGCGGACTGTTCGCCGCGCAGCACGTCCGGCGACGGCGACATAGACGATGGCGACGTTCAGCAGGTGCGGCGATATTCGGTCGGCTTGGATGCCAAACAAAATGCCGCCGGACCGACTACTCCCGTATCAATTGCGCCGCCGGTTTCATCGAAAGCGTCAATTGGGGCGATCAAAGGAAGTGCGAGCGTTCGCACGAAAGACGGCGTGCTGGCGGCTCCGGCAGCTTTCCGCGTGGATAATCAGAACACCAGTCCCGGTTCGACTTTGGTGGTGCCGATTCGCGTGGATACCGTCGGCAACGAGGCGGGCTACACCTTCAGCATCGCTTTTGATTCGACCATTCTGACCAATCCGCAAGTGGCAATCGGCAACGGCGGCGGCGATGTCGTCTTCAACACCAACAATCCCGGACAGATCGGTTTCTCGGTCACGTCATTTAGCGGCGGGACGATTGCCGAAGGCAACAACATTGCTTTGGTGAATGTCACCTTCACAGTGGCGGCGGGAGCGGCGGCGGGAACGACCCCGATCACGTTTACGGACACGCCGGCGCGGAGAAAGGCATCGGGAGTGGATCCGAACACGCCGATCACGCAGCCGACCTACACGGGCGGAACGATCACGATCAGCGGAGCGACGGCGGCGGGAGCGACGATCAGCGGACGCATTCTGACGAGCGGCGGCAGAGGCGTTGCCGGAGCGCAGGTGATCGTCACCGACAGGGCGGGAGCAGTGGTAGCGACGGGGCGGACGAACGGCTTCGGCTATTACACTGTGGCGGAGATTGCAGCGGGCGAAAGTTACATAGTGCGAGTGGCATCGAAGCAATATCAGTTCGCGGCGCGAGTGATCACGATTGTCCAGGACATAGACGGGATAGATTTTAGGGCAGAGGGGCGATAATTAATCCCGGACGAGGAGAATATCTCGTCAGTAAAAAAGCTCCTGACAATTAAATTTGTCAGGAGCTTTTTTATGTTTGCCGTAAATTTGGCGCGCGTAGTCTTTTTAGTTATTAATTGATGCTTGACGGTTATTATTCCCAGTTTTCCTGATCTTCTCGCTTGACGTGATAGCCGGAAATTTCAAGATGAGCGGTAACTTCGCACCCGTGCTGTTCGTCTCGCACTTCGAGCAGCATTTCGATGCCCGTTTTGCCGAGCGGCGCGAGCCACATCGCGCGTTTGTGAAAAATTTCGATGACGTTCGCGCCCGCATCGGCAACATTGTCGAGCAGACGCGCCAGCATTCCCGGACGGTCGGGAACGAGCAGCCGCAGCATCAAATAACGTCCCTGCCGCACGAGAACTTGTTCCAAAACTCTGGTCAACAGATTTGGGTCAATATTGCCGCCGCACAAAACGGTGCAAACGGTGTCGTCCGCATTGAGTTTGATTTTTTTGGCAAGCACCGCCGCGAGTCCCGCCGCGCCCGCTCCCTCGACGACCAGCCGATTATTTTGAACGCCGAATAAAATCGCGCGGGCGATTTCATCTTCCGTCACCTGAACGATTTCATCAACGTATTCGCTGATGAGCGGCAGCGTAATTTTGCCGGGATGTTTGACCGCGATTCCGTCGGCGATAGTTTCCAACGCTTCGACTTCGATGCGTTCATAGATTTCCAGATTTTTTCTCATCGTCGTGAAATTTGCCGCCTGAACGCCGACGATGCGGACGTGCGGCAGCAAACTTTTCGCGGCAATCGAAATTCCCGAAATCAGACCGCCGCCGCCGATTGGCACGACAATGACCGAAACCTGCGGCAAATCACGCACGATTTCAAGTCCGATGGTGCCTTGTCCGGCGATAATTTTTTCGTCGTCGAAGGCGTGAACGTAAACGAAACCGTGTTCTGCCTGTAATTTTTGGGAATACGCAAGAGCTTCGTCAAATGTTTTTCCATACATTACGATGTCCGCGCCGTACGATTTCGTCGCCGTAATTTTAGTCAGCGGCGCGAACTCAGGCAGAACTATAGTCGCCTTAATGTTGTGCATTTGGGCGGCGAGAGCTACGCCCTGCGCGTGGTTGCCCGCCGATGCCGCGATCACGCCGCGCTTTTTCTCTTCTTCGGTCAGACGACTGATTTTATTGTATGCGCCGCGAATCTTAAAAGAACCGCTTTTTTGCAGACATTCGGCTTTTAAATGCGCGTCGGCACCGATTTCGCGCGAAAGGGTTGCGTCGGCGAGAATCGGTGTCGGAGTAATAATACCTTGCAGGAGCTGCTGCGCGTCCTGAATTTCGGAAAGTTTTACGGTCATAACTTTACGCATTATAGTTTGAAAATTTTATTTATTGTAGTTTGCAAAGAAAGTATTCAGGAAATCATCGCACTAATAAACACCCAATAAACACACGCGAAAAAGAGAACGAAAAAAGTATCATCAGGCAATTAAAGAATTTTTTGCTTCGTAAATAAACTTAAAATACGTTATATTTGACTTTATAAATATAGTTTGGGAGGTCAAAATAAGATGTTTGGATTAATTTTTCTCGCTTTTATCGGTCTGGCATTGCTGATTGTGGCGGCGAAAACAGTAAAAATCGTGCCGCAGTCTAGCGTTTTGCTGATTGAACGACTCGGACGTTTTCACCGCGTCGCGGCAAGCGGACTGAATATTATCGTTCCGTTTTTTGAGGCTCCGCGAGCGTTTTATTGGACAAATGTGCGTCCGGGAACGAGTTCGATTGATTTGCGCGAACAATTTATTGATCTGCCGCCGCAGCCCGTCATCACCCGCGATAACGTGACGATCAATGTTGATTCGGTCGTTTACTGGATGATTACCGATCCGATAAAATCCGTCTATGAAGTCAACGATTTGGTCGGCGGCATCGTCCAGTTGACGATTACCGGAATGCGTTCCGTAATGGGCGAGATGGATTTGGATCACACGCTTTCGTCGCGCGATCAGATAAATAACAAACTTCGCCTGATTTTAGATGAAGCGACCGACAAATGGGGCGTGAAAGTGACGCGCGTGGATGTCAAAAATATCAATCCGCCGGAAGACGTGCGAATTACGATGGAGAAACAAATGACGGCAGAACGCAACCGCCGCGCGTTGATTTTACAGGCGGAAGGCGAAAAACAGGCGGCGATCACCCGCGCCGAAGGCGAAAAACAGGCGGCGATCACCCGTTCGGAGGGTGAACGCGAATCGGCGATACTACAGGCGGATGGCGCGGCGCAGGCGCGTTTGAAATCGGCATCGGCGGACGCGCAGGCAATCGCGCAAATCGCGCAGTCAGTCGGCAACGCGGAACAGACGACGCAGTATTTAATTACTTCGCGCTACATCGAATCGCTGCGCGATATGACGCGGACGAACAATTCTAAAGTTATTTTTATGCCGATGGAAACGTCGTCAATGCTGTCGAGCATCGGCGCGATTAAAGAAGTTCTCAGCGAAACGGGCGAGAAAATTGAGAGAAATGAAAAAAATCAAAATCCGCCGCGCCGCACACCGCGTGAACTTAGCGGGCAATAAATATTTGCGCGAAATCAAATTTGCAGAGGGCAAAATTCTGAAAAGACAGATTCGGAGAATAAATATGAAAAAAAGTTTACTCGTTTTAACAATTTTGGTTCTGATCGGCGGCGTTTTGGCTTCCGCAAGTTCAATGCCGACCACAGATAAGGCAAAATCCGTGCTGGATTTTACAATGACCGACATTGACGGCAAGGATGTCAAACTTAACAAATATAAAGGGAAAGTTTTGCTGATCGTCAACACGGCGAGCAAGTGCGGCTACACGCCGCAATATGAAGGATTAGAAACGATTTACGAAAAATACAAAGATCAGGGGTTTTACATTCTCGGCTTTCCGGCGAACAATTTCGGCGGTCAGGAACCGGGCAGCGAAAAGGAAATCAAAGAGTTTTGCCAATCAAAATACAAAGTTACGTTTCCGATGTTCGCCAAAATTTCCGTCAAAGGTGACGACCAGGATCCGCTGTACAATTTTTTGACGAGCGAAAAGACTGATCCGAAATTCAGCGGCGATATTTCGTGGAATTTCAATAAATTTTTAGTTAATCAAAAAGGCGAAGTCGTCGCGCGTTTCTCATCAAAAGACACGCCGGAAAGCGCGGCGGTGACGCAGGCGATTGAAAAGTATTTGAAAGAAAGTAAATGAAATTACTACCTTAACTATGCCGGATGAATTTTCCACATTGATTGCCGAACTCAAAGAGCAGATTCTGTATTTGCAGGAACTCGGTGTGGAAAATTTTTCGGTTAATCTGCCGGAAGTTGAAAGTTCGAGTTTGGTGGTTCAAAATGCAGGATTTCAGGTGCAGGATTCCAAAACAGAAGTTTCACGCGAAAAACTGGAAAGGTTTGTTCCGACCGACGATTTGCTGAAAAAAGTAATCGAAGCCGCGCCGAAGCATTCCAATATTGCCGCCAACCAAACGCGCCGCGATTTGCTGGAATCAACCAAACTTTCACGCCTGCCGTCGCTGCCGAAACGACATTCACTTTACAACAATCAACCGATTGAACGAACCAGGGAAAAAGAAGAAATGCCAAAAACTACACCCGAAGAAATGCCGTCGCTGTTTGGCGATGTGGCGCAAAAACTTCCTGAAACGACTGAAACGATTGAAGATATTCGTCAGGATATTGGCAACTGCACGCGCTGTCCGTTGTGGGAAGGGCGCACGAAAATCGTTCACAGCACCGGCAACCGGCAAGCTGACTTAATGTTCGTCGGCGAAGCTCCGGGCGCGGATGAGGACGCGCAGGGCGAACCGTTCGTCGGGCGTTCGGGACAGCTTTTGACTAAGATTATCGAAAGCATCGGAATGAAGCGCGAAGATGTTTTCATCGGCAACATCAACCGCTGCCGTCCGCCCGGAAATCGCGCCCCGACGCTCGCCGAAGCGCACACTTGCCGCCCGTTTTTAACGCGCGAAATCGCCGTCGTCAAACCCAAAATAATTGTCGTGCTGGGCAATACGGCGATGAAAAATCTGCTCGACACCAAAGAGGGAATCACCAAACTGCGCGGCGAATTTCAGGATTATTACGGTGTCAAGGTGATGCCGACGTTTCATCCGGCGTATCTTTTGCGCGATCCGCGAAAAAAACGCGAAGTTTGGGAAGATATGAAAAAAGTGCGTGATGAACTCAACGGAATGAAGTAAGATGTTGATGAGAGGTGTTCTATGTTGAATGTAAAAAGTGAAGCGACTGCGGAAAATATGATTACGATTACGTTTCCCGCCGAAACTCTGCAAAATCTCGGCATTTCCGGCGGCGATGAAATAGACGTAACGGAAACGGAAAACGCGCTGATTCTGCGTTCAAAGGCGGAGGCGCGCAAAAGTAGGGAAATAAAAGAGGCGACGGACAAAGTTTTCAGCCGTTGGGACAAAGTTTTTGTCGAACTTGCCAAATGAACGGATGATGAATGAAGTTTGTTGATAAAACATCTGTCCTCATTATTCAAAAAGAACTCATCGAAAGATACGGCGGAATTCACGGCATACGAGACGAAGGGACGTTAGAATCGGCGATAAATGCGGCGGAAAACCGTTACAATTATGAAACCGAAGAACTTTCCGCGCTGGCAACCTACGCTTTCCATCTGTCTCAGGCACACGCTTTTCTTGATGGAAATAAACGAATCGCAGCGGCGGTTACCGGTGTGTTTCTCGAAATAAACGGCGCGTGGCTTGACGCGTCACAAGACGAAATCATTGAACTTTTCCTGGAAATTGCGTCAAGCAATTTGTCCCGTGAAAGGGTTGAAGAAAAATTTGCCGAATGGCTGATTGCGGCTGAGAAAAACGATGAATAATCCGACGCTTTTTGACGCGTTTGAAAATGAAATCGTTTCAAACGAAACGGTTGACGAAGTAAATCAGGAACTGCTCGCGAAAGCCAAAGCTCTGCCGACGTTTGCCGGTGAATTTTTCATTTTCGGAACGGGCAATATTAAAGCTGAGGTCGTCGTCGTCGGCGAATCGCCGGGCGCGCCGGATGCGGATTCGGAAAAACCTTTTATGGGTCCGGTCGGGCAATTACTGGAAAAGATTTTGGCGGCAATCGGCATCCGGCGCGAAGAAGTTTATCTGACCAACGTCGTCAAATACATTTCGCAGGGCGACGAATTAACGCCCGATATTTTGAAATTTTTTACGCCGTTTCTGCACCGCGAAATTTTGGCGATCAATCCGAAAGTGATAATTTCGCTCGGAAATACGCCGACAAAAGCGTTATTAAATACGAAAAAAGCCATCTCGCAGATGCGCGGCGAATTTTACGATTACAATGGGATAAAATTGATGCCGACGTTTAATCCGGCGTATCTGCTACGCGACCCGTCGAAAAAGCGTGAAGTTTGGGAAGATATGAAAAAAGTGCGCGATTTTCTGAATAGTTTATGAAACCAGAAGTTATTTCAAACGAAAAAATTTACCACGGCAAAATTTTCGATGTCAGCCTCGCCGAAATCCGCGAAGGCGAAACCGAATATAAGCGCGAAATCGTCTCGCATAAGGGAAGCGCGGTGATTGTTCCCGTTTTCAAAGATAAAACCGTCGCTTTGGTCAAACAGTATCGTCACGCCGCCGGAAAATATCTATTGGAAATTCCCGCCGGTTCGCTCGACGGTGACGAAAATCCCGAAACCGGAGCGCGGCGTGAACTCGAAGAAGAAATCGGTGTGACTGCCGGAAATATCGAAAAATTGACCGAATTTTACGTTTCGCCCGGATTTCTAACCGAGAAAATGCACGTTTTTCTGGCGACGGATTTGACGGAAACTCGGCAGAATCTTGAGGAAGATGAATTGATCGAAATCGAAAAAATCACTTTTGAACAGGCATTCGAGAAAATCAAAAACGGCGGGATTGAAGATGCGAAAACGATGATCGGTTTGATGTTGGCAGGGGCGAAATTCGGCGTAATATTTAAAAGTTAATCAATACTTGACGCTGAAATCTTTTTTCGATATTCTAGCTGTTCGCGTTTTTGCGGAAATTTTAGACAAAGCAGGCAATTATGAGTACTTATTTTCCCAGCGGAAAGGGTTTGGCGGAAAACCGTAACTGGTTTGTGGTTGATGCGAGAGATAAAACTGTCGGACGACTGGCGACGGAAGTCGCGCGAATGCTGTCGGGCAAAAACAATCCGGCGTGGACACCGTTTTTGGATATGGGCGATCACGTCGTCGTGATTAACGCACGGCACGCTATCTTTAAAGGATCAAAAAACGATCAAAAAATGTATCGCCGCCACACGCTGTATCCCGGCGGACTTCGTGAAGTAACGGTCAAGGATATGTTTGCGAAAAATCCTGAAAAAATTATCGAACTGGCGGTCAAAGGAATGCTGCCGAAAACCAAACTCGGCAAAGCGATGGTCAAGAAATTGAAAGTTTACGCCGCCGGCGAACATCGTCACGCGGCGCAGAATCCGCAGGTAATCGAGATTGAAACAAAGTAAATATAAGATATCAGATGTCAAATGTGAGATTTCCTCAAGAAAACCCAACATCTGACATCTGACATCTGACATCTAAAAAATATGGCAGACATTCAGTATTACGGCACAGGTCGCAGAAAAACATCAACGGCGCGCGTTTACCTGCGTCCCGGAAGCGGCGCACTTATTATTAATCGGCGCAATTTTGAGGAATATTTTCCGAATGAAGCGTTGCGTATGATTATTCATCAGCCGCTTCGCCTGACGGATACTTCCAATAAATTCGATATTTTGGTTAATGTCAAAGGCGGCGGAACCGCCGGGCAAGCCGGTGCGGTGCGTCACGGAATCACCCGCGCTTTGATGGAATACAACGCGGATTTGCGTCCGGCGTTGAAAAAAGCCGGATTGGTCACACGCGATCCGCGTCAGAAAGAACGTAAAAAATACGGACAGAAAGGCGCGCGCGCGCGATTCCAATTCTCGAAACGATAATCTTTTCAGTTATCGGTCAACAGTTATCAATTATCAACCTTGTTGACTGGTAACTGTTGACCGATAACTGAAAAATCCATTGTCGAAGTTTTTTGGTTTGCAAATCTAAACTTCGGTGAGTACAAAAACCAATAAGTTAAGGAGATTTTTAATTTTGGCTACAGTAACAATGAAGGAACTGCTCGAAGCGGGCGTTCACTTTGGTCATCAGGTTAGACGTTGGAATCCGAAAATGAAAGAATATATTTTCGGTGAGCGCAACGGTATTTATATTATTGATCTGCAAAAAACGCAGAAACTTTTCCGCGACGCGCTTAATTATGTACAGGAAGCCGTTACGGATAAACCGAATCTGAAAATCTTATTCGTCGGCACCAAACGTCAGGCGCAGGACGCGATTAAAGAAGAAGCCGAACGTTGCGGACAGTATTACGTCAACAATCGCTGGCTCGGCGGTTTGATGACGAATTTGCAGACCGTCCAGAAATCGGTCAAGAAAATGAAGGACATCGAAGCGATGAAAGAAGACGGTCGCTTTGAAATGCTGACGAAAAAAGAGCGGTTGCAGCTTGACCGCCAGCACGAAGGTTTGATGAAGAATCTCGCCGGCATCCGTGATATGAACGGGTTGCCGGATATGCTGTTTATCATTGACGTTCGCAAAGAAGATATTGCGGTCGCCGAAGCCAATCGGCTGGATATTCCGGTCGTCGCGGTCGTTGACACGAATTGTTCGCCGGAAGGAATTGATCAGGTTATTCCGGGCAACGACGACGCATTGCGCGCCATTCGGCTGTTTACTTCGCGCATTGCCGACGCGATTTTGGAAGGCAAAAATATTGCGACGGAAGGAGTCGGCGTTCAGACCGCGAACGAAACCGATGAAGGTGATGATGAATTTTTAGCGCAGTCTCCTTCGACTGAAAAAGGACTTGACGATAAGCCCGAACTGAGCGATGAAGCGGCGGCAGAAACGAAGAATACGAAAAACAAGCCTGTCGAAATGCCGAAAATTGAAGGAGATGACGATCTTGAACCGCATATTCACGTCGCCGATAAAACCTGGGAAACCGCCGCTGACACTCATCCGATAAACAGAACCGCGACGACAGAAGGTAAAAGCGTTCCCGAAGTTGCCGGAGCATTCGGTGAAGAAGGAAAGTCTTCCGATGTTAAATCGCAAATTGAAACATCAGCTTCGGAAGACATCGCGGCAATCGTCACCAAAGACCCTTTGGTGACGGCGACGACGCAGAAAGAATTAACCGATGAACAGGTCGAAAAGATAAAACAGGAAGAAACAAACGAAGCGACAGCTAGTTAAACGATTATTTTCATCTTAAATGCGCGGCTGTTTTTCATCGAGTATGAAAACAGGCTGCGCTTTTTTATAAAACCAGATATTAAAATTTTTTTGGAGTAAATTATGGCAGAAATCACAGCAAGTTCAGTAAAAGACCTGCGCGAAAAAACGGGCGCGGGAATGGTAGATTGTAAAAACGCTTTGGTCGAAGCGGATGGCGATGTCGAACAAGCCGTTGAAATCCTTCGCAAAAAAGGAATGGCGACGGCTGACAAAAAAGCCGGACGCGTGACGGCGGAAGGCGCGGTCGGCTCGTATATTCATATGGGCGGAAAAGTCGGCGTGATGGTTGAAGTCAACTGCGAAAGCGATTTCGTCGCGCGCGGCGAAGAATTTCAGCAGCTTGTCAAAGACGTAGCGATGCACATCGCCGCGACCGATCCGAAATATTTGCGGCGCGAAGACGTGCCGGCGGAAGAACTTGAAAAGGAACGCGAAATTTTGCGTGACCAGCTCAAAAACGATCCGAAAAATGCCAATAAACCTGCCGATGTCGTGGACAAAATTATCGAAGGTCGCGTAAACAAGTATTATGAAGATAATGTTTTGCTTGACCAGGCGTTTGTCAAAGACCCGTCGAAAACGGTCGGTGAACTGGTCGCCGAGAAAATCGCTTCGATCAAGGAAAATATCACGGTTCGCCGCTACACCCGTTACAAAATGGGCGAAGGTATCGAAAAAAAGGTTGATGATTTCGCCGCTGAAGTGGCTTCGATGGTCGGAAATTAATTTGAAACCTGAAAGCCCAAACATTGTTTGGGCTTTTTTGTTTTTCCGGCTTTCAACATCCGGTTTTATAAGTTAGATTCAGAAGTATGAAAACAAGCAAAGCGAAAGAGCCGACCGCTTACAAACGAATTCTGCTCAAAATTTCCGGCGAAGCGTTGATGGGCGATCAAAATTACGGAATTGACACGAAAGTCGCCGAATCAGTCGCGCAGGAAATCAAGGACGTTCACGAACTCGGCGTAGAAGTCGCGGTGGTCGTCGGCGGCGGCAACATTTTTCGCGGCGTTTCCAAAAGCGCGGGAAATATGGACCGGTCGAGCGCGGATTATATCGGAATGCTGGCGACCGTGATGAATGCGGTTGTTTTGCAGGACGCGCTTGAAAAGCTGAATGTTTACACGCGGGCGATGTCGGCGATTGATATTCCGCAACTCGCCGAACCGTTTATTCGCCGCCGCGCGATTCGTCATCTGGAGAAAAAACGCGTCGTTATTTTCGCTGCCGGAACGGGAAACCCGTTTTTCACCACTGATTCCGCCGCCGCGCTGCGCGCGCTTGAAATCAAAGCCGATATTATATTAAAGGGAACTAAAGTTGACGGAATTTACACGGCTGATCCGATGACGAACCCGGAAGCGACGCGGTTTGAAAAAATTTCTTATCAGGAAGTTCTCGAAAAACAATTGAAAGTGATGGACGCTTCTTCAATCTCGCTTTGTATGGACAACAATTTGCCGATTATGGTTTTCAATATGCGCGAAAACGGCAATATTACCAAAGCGGTCAAAGGCGATTTATCAATCGGAACGCTCGTTTCGGTCGGCAGTAAAATACAAAAAGCCGGATAATTTTTTGAGGTTTGCGGTTTTTGATAAAAATTCATTAAAATCATCGTATGGATGTTCAATATAAAGTAAATACGCTGACAATTCCGCCGCAAAAAACTCGTGGAAATGATGTTTTTTATCCAGATTCTGATGGAGAACCGATGGCTGAAACTGATCTTCACGCTAATTTATTGATTTATCTGAGGAAGGCTCTGGATATTTATTTTGCTGAACGCGAAGACGTTTATGTTTCGGGAAACATAATGTTTTACTATGTCGAAGGCGATCCGACGCAGGTTATTTCGCCGGATGTGATGGTTTGTTTCGACATTCCGAAAGGCGACCGGACGAGTTATAAAACCTGGGAAGAAAACGAGGTCGCGCCGTCGGTCGTGATCGAACTTTCCTCCCGCGGAACGTGGCGCAAAGACCGCGTTGAAAAAAAGGCTTTGTATGAAATGCTTGGCGTGAAAGAATATTATATTTTCAATCCGCTTGAGCCGAAAACCGCGCCCGCCTTCACCGCTTATGAACTGGAAAACGGCGGGTTTACAACTGTGAAAATCGAAAGCAATCGTGTGAAAAGTGAAGTTTTGGGTTTAGAATTAGTGGTTGAAGATAAAAATTTGCGGCTTTACAATCCGGCGACCGGGCAATTTTTGAAAACCGCTGAAGAACTTGCCGAAACAGTCGGCGAACTTTCAACTGAAAACGACTTTTTGAAAGCTGAAGTTGAAAGATTGAGAGAACTTTTGGAAAAAAAATAAAATTTATGAGTGTAGATATTGTCTTGAAAGAAACAAAACCGGATATGGAAGCGATCATTGACGACTTACAGCGCAAACTCGCCAATGTCCGCACGGGACGCGCGAACGTCGGGATTCTCGACGCGGTAACGGTTGATTATTACGGAGTTTCAACGCCGCTCAATCAAATGGCTTCGATTGCCGTTCCCGAACCGCAGATGCTGACCATTCAGCCGTGGGACGCGACGCAGATCGGCGCGATTGAGAAAGCGATCAATGTGGCAAATCTCGGACTGAATCCGTCGAACGATGGAAAAATCATTCGTCTGACAGTTCCCTCGATGAATGAAGAACGCCGCCGCCAGTTTGCCAAGCAGGTCAACGAAATAGCCGAAGAACACAAAATCGCCATTCGCGGGGTGCGCCACAGTTCAAATGATCTTTTGAAAACAATGGCGAAAGACAAGGAAATTTCCGAAGACGACGAACGCCGCGGAATGGACGAAGTTCAAAAATTAACCAATACTTATACCGAAAAGATTGATGAACTCGCCAAAAATAAAGAACAGGAGATAATGAGCGTCTAGCGGCAAAATCGAATTTAAAATTAAAAAGCACGAAAGAAACAACTTAATTCTTTGGTGCTTTTTAATTTGTTTCAGGCAAATAATTTTACTGTCCGTGCTTCCAACACAGGTGATGAAAAGTTTCCCAAAATTTAAATTAATACTATGCGCGGTTTTTACTTTCGGAATGTTTTTTCAAAATAATTCAGCAGCAGCGCAGAGCCAGGAATTTAAGTCGGGAAATTTTCGGAAAATCGTCGAAAAAAAACTGGCTGAATCCCGGAAAACGGCGGCTGATGAACTGAAATCCCCAAATAAATTAATCAAAACTGCTGACGACGCATTGCTTGAAAAAGTTTGTCCAATTGATTCAGATGCGGTTGCCAGACGTGTTTTTATCGAATACGGAGCGGTATTTGTCGCCGCCAAAGATGTTCATTATCCGACGAAATGTATTTTTGACAACGAAAACGAAGTTCAGGTTTATCAAAATAACACTGATGCGAAAACCGTCCTGATGGACGGTGCGCCGATAACTTTGCAGAAATCGGCGATGGACGCGCTGTTGGCGGCGCAAATCGAAGCGGCGCGTTTTAATCTGCAAATTACGCCGCGCGGCGGTTCGATTGCCGGCAGGCGTTCATATCAGGACACGGCGCGGCTCTGGAATTCGCGTTTTTATCCCGCCTTGAGTTACTGGCTGGCAAAAGGGAGAATTTCCCGGCAGGAATTTTTTGAAGTCAGAAATCTGCCGATTCATCAACAGGTCAAACAGGTTTTGGAGTGGGAAAAAGACGGCATATATTTCAGCACGGATTTTTCCAAATCAATTCTTTATTCGGTCGCCGCGCCCGGCGCGTCACAGCATATTTTTATGATCGCGCTGGACGTGCGGGAGTTTGACGATTTGCGGGTCAGAAATATTCTTGCCGAACACGGATGGTATCAAACAGTGAAAAGCGATTTTCCGCATTTTACTTATTTGGGCATTAGGGAAGCCGATTTGCCCGCTTTCGGATTAAAGCCTTTTTTGATTGACGGTCACAAATTTTGGCTGACCGATGTTGATTTTTAATTGAAAAGTCCGCCGAATATTTTTATAAAAACTTATAAAAATATTCGGCGGACGGCGATTAACGCGTGTGATTCTATTGCTGGCTCAGATCAACCGGTGCCGGATAACCTTTGCCTTTGAGGTCGGCGAGATCAAAAGAAAATTGTTTTTTGCCTTTGATATTGCGCGTAATGACGACATTTTCGGTGTTGGAATTCTTGTTTGAAGATTTTTTATCGTCAGCTTTAGAATTGGCATTGGCGTTGGCAGCATTTGAATTATCGCTGTTTTCAGCCTTCGCGTCGCCTTTGGCGTTGTAAGCCATCTGTTCCAAACCCTTCAATATTTTATCGCGTTCCGGCTGACTGAGATTATCGAAAGACACGCCGTAATTGTCCAGAACACGGCGCAGGTTTTCTTCGGTGTTGGTGCCGCGTTCGTAAACATCACGAAAAATATTCAGTTTTCCGTTTTCGACCACTATCGTTTCATAACGCAGTTCGACGGGAATCGGCTGATCGAGTTTGACGTTTTTGGTTTCGGTTTTTTGTTTGGCGTAATCTAAAATCTGCTGCTGCGTCAAATCAATGCCCGATAATTTTGCCAAATTCAACGTAAAATCCTGAACCTGAGAATTGGTCAGACCGACGCAGCCGTGCGAGGCGAATCCGCCGAGCTTTGCCGCCGATTTGCCGCCGTGAATCAAAGAAGGCGAACCGATTGGAATTTTAATCGGTCCCAAAGGATTGTCCTTGCTGCCCGCTTCGATGGTTTTTCCCGCTTGGATTTTGCCTTTCACCCAAGCCTCGTCGGGCGGTGTCCAGGTCGGATTGAAAATGATCGTTTTAGCCTGCCGCATTCCGCTCGGCAGCGGAAATTCGGGGTAGCCGATGCCGATTTTGTAAGTTTTCACCAATTTACCTTCCTGAAATAAATCCATTCGGTAAGCGGGCGCGTTGACGACGATTCTCGTGTCACTCGGAATATTATTGATTTCAGAAGAAGGCTGGCTGCCTGAATTGCCCGCCGCATCACCGGCATTTGACCAATGCTGACGCACCGCGTCGAAAAGCTTTTCAGTTTTTTCATCGCCGATAATCTGACGAATTTGAGTGTCGGCGCGTTTCATCGCGGCGCGAGTTGAACCTGAATCTTCCGGTTCATCGTCGCGTAAATTGACTATCGCGTCGTGCGCGGCTTTTTTAATTTTGTCAATTTCTTCATCCGTTAATTGAATATTTGACTTTAAATCTTTGGCAAAATCCGCGTCCGCGAACATCGCATCAAGCACCGGCAGCGTCACCGGCATTTTCATTTCCAATTCCTTGTTCTCGACCGCCGCGACGGGCGATGGAGCTGTATTGATATTGGTATTTGTATTGACCGGAACAACATTCGCATTAACATCGGTAGTAGTTGTCTGCGGCGGAACGCATCCGAAATTAAACAGTGATAATGCGGCTAAAACAGTCCAAAAAAATGACTTTCTGATAAAATTTTGCTCCAAATTAAATTTCATAGTTAATTTTTCCTTTTATAATTTGTACCTTTTTCAGGAGATTGACATTTCACAATCCGGTAAAGCAAATTTTGTGCCTTAAATATGAAGTTTGACCGAAAAATGAATTTAGTGAGCTTCAATTCCGTTTTTGAGTAGCGGATACGGGTTAATGTCCGCGCCTTTCCAATAGTTATCCAAATCTTCCGGGATCATAATTTCAAAGTGCAGGTGATAATTACCCGCTCCGGCGTTTCCGGTGTCGCCGACGTAACCGATAACAGTTCCTTGTTTGACGAAAGCGTGTTCCTGTAAATTGTCCGCGCGTTTTTGCAGATGGGCGTAATAATAAACGAAATGCTTGTCCGGGCTGAACTGATAAATCGTCGTTCCGCCGCGTTCGCTGTCAAAAAATCTGGCGATCTGACCGTCAGAGGCGGCAACCACCGGCGTTCCGACCGGCGCGATAATGTCAATCGCGTTATGCACGCGATTTTCCGAACGCGCCTGTGTATAAGTGTCTTGAAGCTGGTCGCGTTTAACACCGGCGACGGGAATCATCAAAGTCGTATTGGAAACGGAAACGGCAGAATTATATTGATCGAAATTATCGCTTAATTCGGGCAAATCAGGAGTTGCGGTAAATGAAGGAATCGGCAGCGGAGTTGGAACTTCCTCCGATTTTTCTGCGGCTTTATCCCGCACCGCTTCAATTTTAACTTCCTGAAAGGTAAAATACGGCGTAGCAAATTCGCGGTAGATAAACATCGCAGCGATAATGTGGATAACAGCTAAATAAAAAATCCAGAATGTTTTTTTGATTATTCGCGCCGCTTTTTTCATACACGCATTTTAGATTACAAAGATTATAACTACAAGAAGATTTTCATCCGGTTAATTTTGATGAATATAAAAAAAGATAAAATCATCACCGAAAAGAACAATATTTCATTCTTTTTAACGAATTTGTCAAAGGAATTTGTTTTGCCGTTTGATTCCGTCGGACGCAAATTATTACAAGAATACGGCGCGATGTTCGTCGCCGGCGGCGGCGCGCTGCCGCCGCCGGTGGTCGTTTTTGAGAACGAAGAATCCGTTTCAAACTGGCAATCCAAAACGCCGCAAGCCACCGAAAACATCGCCGATATTGAGATCACACTGCAAAATCCGGCGATGAATTCATTGAAAAAAGCGATTGTTGAAGCCGCGCGGGAAGATTTGCGGATAACGCCGCGCGGAACCGATTCCGCTAAAAGAAATTACGCCGGAACCGTCGAATTATGGGCGAGCCGTGTTATTCCAGGTTTGGCGCATTGGGTTAATCAAGAAAAACTAACCGAATCGGAAGCGGCGAGAATCCGCACGCTGCCGCCGTTCGAGCAGGTTTTTAAAATTTTCGCGCTCGAATCAAACGGATTGTATTTTGCGAAAGATTTATCGAAATCAATTATTTACTCGGTCGCGCCGCCGGGAACTTCGCAGCATATTGCGATGCTCGCGCTTGACATTAATGAACACGATGATCCGAAAGCGCGTGAAATTCTGGCAAATCACGGTTGGTTTCAAACCGTGATTTCCGATTTGCCGCATTTTACGTTTCTGGGAATGGCTGAAAATCAGCTTTCCGCCGCAGGCTTAAAAAAAGAGGAAAACGGCGGTCGAATTTTTTGGATTCCCGACATCTAGCGGCAAATTGGCGATTAATATCCGGCTTGGAAAGCTCAGGCGCAAGCCGCAAATTTTAAAATACGCGATAATTAAAACGACGACTGGTAGTAATTCTAATCTGCGGATAAGCTGTAAATTCTATAAATTAACCTCCATCTGAAAAATTATTAAATCACCGTTTAACGTATTAATTATGAAGAAATATCAGCTTTTGATTTCAGTTGTCGCTTGTGAAAAGTCAAGATTGGACTTTGATAATAAACTTTTTCGTTTTTGTTCGTTGTCAATTATTTTGTTTTCCTTAACGATGGCTTCTTTTGCCCAGACGATTGCAACGGCATCCATTCGCGGAAAAGTTACAGATCAGAATCGCGCGGTGATCGTCGGCGCGAACATCGTTGTCACCAACGAATCAACGGGTTTGATCCGCAACGCCGTCACTGACGACAATGGAATTTACACCATCGCCAATTTGCCGCTGACTGGCAACTATAAAATTACCGTCGCCGGCAACGGATTTTCCAACGAGGAAAAATCAAACATTCAACTGCGCGCCAATGAAGCCGCTTCGATTGATGTCGTTTTGTTTCCGCAGGGCAGCCGCAATGAAGTCAACGTCACGGGAACGACCGACACCGTGCAGACCGATTCGTCGGAATTGGCGACGCGGCTCGATTTGCAGAAAATTGACGATACGCCGATCATCGGGCGTAAACTGACGAATCTCGTACAGCTTAATTCGGCGGTTCGTCCGGCGCGCGGCACGGGCGATTTGTTTTTGAATAATTTTCTGTTTGTCGTCAACGGCAACGGTCGCCGCCAGACAAATTTCAGTTTGGACGGCAGCACCGGCAACGACGATTGGGGGAGACAGTCTATTTTTACGAATATTCCGCTGGCGACGATCCAGGAATTTACCGTTATCACCAATCCGATTTCGGCGGAATTCGGACGCACCGCCGGAAACGTCGTTAATATCGTCACGAAATCCGGCACGAACGCATTTCACGTTGACGCGCTCGGAATGGTTCGACCGAGCGGTCTGCAAGCCGGTCAGCCGCTCGCCGATGTGCGAACACGCGACGAGCTTTTTCAATTCAGCAGCGTCGTGTCCGGTCCGATTATCAGGGACAAAACGCATTTTTTACTCAGCGGCGAAGGCAATCGGCAGAGACGTTCGACCGTCATCAGTTCGCCGCTCGCTCAGGGAACGGGTTTCGACGGGAAATATAAACAAGGATTATTATTCGCCCGCATAGACCATCAGATTAACGAAAATAACACTTTGACCGGACGGTTTAATTTTGAAAAATTTACCGACAGCAACGCCAATGATGCCGTCGGCGGTTTGAGTTTGCCGAGTGCCGGACGAATTTTCGAGCGCGATACTTATTCGGCGCAGCTTTCCGAATCAGCCGTTCTGAGCGAAAAAATCGTCAACGAAGCGCGTTTTGTCTTTCTGCTCGGTTCGCCGATCACGCAGTTTACGCCTCTGAGTCCAAGCACACAGTTTGCGCGTCCGATTTCAACCGAAGGCGAATCACGCGCCGCGTTTCTGCAAAATCATCAATATCAATTTGCCGATACGCTTTCACTTCTTTTCGGCAGCCAGTCAATCAAAGTCGGCGGCGATGTCGAATTTTCGTCATCCGGCGGCAACGGTCAGGAATTCGGCAGCGGTTATTCTCTCGGACGTTTTACTTTTACCAACGCCCGTTCGAGAAATCCGCTGATTCCGACTTCAGCTTTGACCATCGCTGACGCGGCGACTTTTACGCAGAGTTTCGGAAACGCCAATTATAATGTCCGCGAATATCTCTGGTCGCTTTTCGTGCAGGACGATTATCGCGTACGGCAGGATTTGACTTTGAATTTGGGTTTGCGCTACGACCGGCAGACGTTTACCGACGACACAAATAATTTCGCGCCGCGTCTCGGTTTCGCTTACAATTTTTTGGGCGACAATAAAACGGTCGTGCGCGGCAGTTACGGAATTTATTATTCACAGCTTCGCGCCAATCTCGGAGCGCAGTTTAATCTCGGCGGTCCGACCGGAGTTTTCACTTTTACCGCTTCGCCCGGTCAATTAGGTTTTCCGACATCTTTAACTGCGCTTCCGTCATTTCCGGCGGGCGCGGCACTTCCGGCGCGTGATATTGTCATTCGTCCGGGACGCGCCGATTTTTACAATCAATTTTTTGACGTTTCTAAATTGCGCGGCTATCCCGACAAACTTTTGAATCCATATACGCAGCAAGGAACTATCGGAGTCGAACACGATTTCGGGAACGATTTTTTCCTGAAAGTTGATTACGTTCGCGCCCATACGCAAGATATTGATCGTCTGCTCGACTTGAACGCGCCGTCAACATTTATACCGACAGCGGCAACGCCGACACGCACGGTAGCGGCGGCAAATCTTACCCGACCGATAATTCCGGTCGTCAACGGTTATCGCCGCATTCAAGTCGTCAGCAACGAAGGTGTCAGCGATTACAACGGTTTACAGATCAATCTGGAAAAGCGATTCAGCAACCGATTGTCATTTTTGGCGAGTTACACGCTTTCCAAAACGACGAACACGGTCGAACCGGATGCGGGCAACGGCGATCCGCTCGATGTCAATCAACTCGGCGAATTCGAGCGCGGGTTGAGCCTTTTGGATCAACGCCACCGGTTTGTTTTGAGTGGTTATTATCAATTGCCGCTGAGATTTACCATCGGCGGTGTCACGACGCTCGCCTCCGGCAGACCGTATGCGATTACTTCGGGAAGCGATGTCAACGGCGACGGTTCGACGGCTGATCGTCCGTTTGATTTAGCCAGTGGAACCTATCTGGAACGTAATTCGGGACGCGGCACGCCGACTTATTCGACCGATCTATTCGCGCAGAAGTCATTTTTGCTGAATGAAAGAATGAGCGTCGAATTTCGCGCAGAAGTCTTTAATATTTTTAACAACCGCAACATTTACGGGCGCAACGGAAATTACGGAAACGCGCTGCTCGGAACGCCGTCGGCAACGCTCGGCGCGGCAACCGGCGGCATCGCCAGCGTTGATCCGAGCCGCGAAATTCAATTTCAGGTGAGATTTCGTTATTAGTTCATCGCCGAATTAACGAAAACTTTCGGGCGGAATATAGTTTCCGCCCGCTTTTAATTTCAAAAATCAGATGAAAAACTCTTTTATCACCGCTATTTTGCTCGGCTTGATGTTGATGTTCAGCAGTTGTCAGCCGACCGTTACCAATAATACAAACACAACCGCCGTCAGCGTGACCGATGCCGATGGAAAAACCGTCGCGGTCAGCGACGCTTCGCGCATCGTCGTCATCGGCACGGCGAACACCGAAACCGTTTACGCGCTCGGCGCGGGCGGCAAAGTGGTCGGCGTAGATAATTCGAGCGCGGAATATGTTCCCGAATCGGCGAATCTGCCGAAAGTCGGCGCGCGCAACGCTTTGAACGCTGAAGGAATTTTGTCTTTGAAACCGACGCTCGTAATTTTGAACGCGGATTGCGCGCCGCCGCAGATTTTCGATCAACTGCGAAACGCCGGAATCGCCGTTTTGACTTTAACACCGAATTACACGATTGAAACCGTCAAAGCGAAAGTTTCGACCATCGCCAAAGCCGTCAGCGCGGAAGCGAAAGCGGCGGAAATCAATAATCAGATTGACGGCGAAATGGCGGAAGTTAATAAAATGTTGGCAAGCGTCAAAGAAAAGCCGAAAGTGATGTTTGTCGGGCGCGGTCCGAATATGCCGAACGCGACGATGAGCGGAGCGGGAACGACGATTGACGAAATGATAAAACTTGCGGGCGGCACAAATCCGTTTACCGATTTCACGGGTTTTCGTGAAATGACCGATGAAGCCGTCGTCGCCGCGCAGCCGGATATTATTTTAATCACGCAAAAAAGTTTCGAGCGCAGCGGCGAAACTGACGGCGTGGTGAAGTTTCCCGGTGTCGCCTTAACGCCCGCCGGAAAAAACAAGCGCGTCGTGCCGGTTTCGGATATGTATTTTCAAGGTTTCGGTCCCGGTGTCGGCAAAGCCGTGCGCGAACTCGCCGTTAAATTTCATCCCGAATTGGCTGAAAAGAAATAATTGTTCACAGATAGACGCGGATTATTTTTTTGATTTATCTGTATCCATCTGTGTTAATCTGTGGACAAATAAAATTATCAAACGGATTGGATGAACGAAATAAAAGAGAATGTAACCGCCCGACTTTTTCCCGGTTTACAGGAAAAGTTCAGAAACGAACGCGGGCGCGTCGTGCTTTGGGTGCTGATTTTGCTGCTGGTTTTTCTCGTTCTGCTCTCCGCCGACAAAGGCGCGGTTGAAATTTCGCAATCGGAAATTTTCGCCATTATTTTCAAAAAAATCGGCATCCATCTGGCGACCGATTTCAACATTCAGCAGGAATCAACTTTGATTGACATTCGCCTGCCGCGCATCGTTTTAGGCGCGTTGGTCGGCGCGGCTCTGGGAATTTCCGGCGCGGCGATGCAGGGACTTTTTCGCAATCCGCTCGCCGATCCGAGTCTGATCGGGATTTCGAGCGGCGCGGCACTCGCGGCAACTTTTGTCGTTATAATCGGCGATCTGGTTTCGTTTGCGGTGCCGCCGTTCGTTCAGCTTTTCGCTTTTCCGCTGGCTGCTTTCGGCGGCGCGATTGTAACGACCATCATAATTTACCGGCTTTCAACCATTGCCGGACAAACCGCCGTCGCCACGCTTTTGCTCGCCGGAATCGCCATCAACGCGCTCGCGCAGGCTTTTTCCGGGTTTCTGACTTTTTACGCGACCGACACGCAGATTCGTTCGCTGACTTTTTGGAAATTAGGCAGTTTGGGCGGCGGAAACTGGACGAATGTGCTGGCAATTGCGCCGTTTATTATTATTCCGATTCTGCTTTTCTCGCGGCTCGCGCGTCCGCTCAACGCGCTTCTTTTAGGCGAATCCGAAGCCGGACATCTCGGTTTCGACATCGAAAAACTGAAAAAAATCGTCGTCGTTTTAGTCGCGTTGTCAGTCGGCGCGAGCGTCGCTTTTACCGGCTTAATTACCTTTGTCGGCTTGGTCGTGCCGCATCTTCTGCGCTTGATTATCGGCGCGGATCACCGATATTTGCTTCCCGGTTCGGCACTTTTGGGCGCGTGTCTGCTGCTCGCGGCGGATTTCGCGGCGCGGACTCTGGTTTCTCCGGCGGAAATGCCGATTGGCGTTTTAACCGCAATCGTCGGCGCGCCGTTTTTTCTGTGGCTTTTGCTGCGCGATAGAAAATGGAGAGTTATTCATTAGTTAATTAAATAATCGTGAATCGTGAATCGTATTACACAAAGTTTGCAGACAAATTTTCTTTCTATTTACGATTTACGATTCACGATTCACGATTCACGAAATTTTTTTGATAAAAGCAAAAAATATTACAGTTGAAATAAACTCAAAAAAACTGCTCGACGACGTTTCGATGGAAATGCGCGGCGGCGAGATTTTGGCTGTTTTGGGACCGAACGGCGCGGGCAAATCTACTCTGCGAAAAGTTTTGTGCGGCGATTTGATTCCGACCGGCGGCGAAGTTTCGATGAATGAAAAACCGCTCGCCGAATGGAGTTTGCCCGCACGCGCCAAATCCCGCGCCGTTTTGCCGCAGGATTCTTCGCTGAATTTTCCGTTTACGGTTTTAGAAGTCGTTTTGATGGGACGCGCGCCGCACGTCGGCGGCGCGGAAACTGCAAAAGATTACGAAATCGCCCGCCACGCGCTCGCCGCCGTCGAAGAATCAAATCTCGCCGAAAGACTTTACCCGACGCTTTCCGGCGGCGAACGCCAGCGCGTCCAACTCGCCCGCGTTTTAGCGCAAATCTGGGAAAAATCGGAAAATCCGCGATATTTGCTGTTAGACGAGCCGACTTCAAATCTCGACATCGCGCATCAACACAGCACATTAAAAATCGCCCGCCGCTTTGCTCTCGAAGGTGTTGCCGTTTTGATAATTCTTCACGATTTAAATCTCGCAGCCCAGTATTCCGACAAAATTCTTCTGCTCAAAGCAGCCAAAATCAAAGCCATCGGCGTTCCCGAAAAAGTATTTTCGCCCGAAATTATAATGGAAACTTTCGATGTTGGAGTAGATATTGTTAAACATCCGAGATTAAACTGCCCGTTAATTATTTGGCGCGGCGGTGATGAATAATTTAGTATCAAATAGTTTTGAAGCATAAAGAGGATTTAATACTGCAAAATATGGTAACTCCCAACAGCGGCAGAAGCCCGAGCGTGAGCAAGGGCGTGGAGAAGACGCGTCATACAATGTTTTAAGATTGTTTTTATACCAATCTCAAATTTGCTCCCACTTTTTCAAAGCCAACCCGTTTGAAACAAAAATTCTAGAATAGCCGTATTAAAATCTGAAAAATCTTCCTATAATTTAAAGTTTGAGAGAAAAATTTATGAATTCAAAATTATTCAAGTCGAAAATTTCGGCTTATTTTCTGTTATTTTTACTGACCTTCGTTCAAATCGCGGCGGCGCGTCCGATAACAACGGAGATGAAGCGGCAACAGCAGGACGACGGAAAAGTTAAAAAACTTCCGCCGGTCAATTATTTTCGCAGTCACGATGTGGACGTGAAAAATGTTTCGATTGATTTGCGTTTCGATTGGGACAAAGAGCAAGCCTACGGTTCGACGGTCGTCACGGTCGCGCCTTTTATGGATTTGCAGAAATTCAGTTTGGACGCGGCTTCGATGACGATTAATTCCGTCACGCTGGCGAACGGAACGCCGTTGAAATTTAATTATGACGGCAAAAAAGAGAACGATAGTCTGGAAATTATGCTTGATCGCCAATATAAACGCGGCGAAGAATTAAGCGTCAAAGTTGATTATCGAACAAATTATGTTAATAAAGCCGATGCTGATACGGCAATCGGAAGTTTCGGGCGCGGGTTAAGATTTATCAAACCGACGGAAAATGAACCGAATAAACCGCGCCAAATCTGGTCGCAGGGCGAAACGGATTTTAATCGCTACTGGTTTCCGGGTTACGATTCACCGAATGATTTTCGCACATCGGAACTTCGCGCGACGGTCGAAAAACCGTATATGGTGATTTCCAACGGCAAACTGCTCGAAGTCAAAGACAACGGCGACAACACGCGCACATATCACTGGAAAATGGACACGCCGTATGCCAATTATCTTTCTTCGATTGTCGTCGGCGATTTTACGGAAATTAAAAACGGCGAATACCAAGATGTTCCGGTTTACGCTTACGGTTATCCGTCGGAAGCCAAAGAAGTTGCCGAAACAACCAAGCGGGTTCCCGCGATGATTAAGTTTTTCTCGGAAAAAACCGGTGTAAAATACGCTTATCCGAAATATTCGCAGACGATGGTCGAAAATTTCGGCGGCGGAATGGAAAATATTTCGGCGACGACGCAGATCGAAGAAATGATTCACGACGAGCGCGAATTGCTCGACGGCGACTCCGATTCGCTGCAATCGCACGAACTCGCGCATCAGTGGTTCGGCGATTATGTGACCACCCGCGATTGGAGCCATATTTGGCTTAACGAATCGTTTGCGACGTATTTTCAGGCACTGTGGGATGAAGAATCAAAAGGCAAAGATTACTTTTTGATGAGCGACGTTCGCAGTAATCAACAGCAGGTTTTGGCAACGTGGGCGCAGGGCAATCGTCGCCCGATTGTAACGCAGTATTACGCGAATAAGGACGCGATGTTTGACAGCTACGCGTATCCGGGCGGCGGTTCGGTTCTGCATATGTTACGCAAACATCTCGGCGATGAATTGTTTTTCAAATCGCTCAATCATTATTTAACGACCAACGCGCACAGTCCGGTGCAGACTGAACAGCTTCGCATCGCTATCGAACAGACGACCGGACAATCAATGGACTGGTTTTTCGACGAATGGCTTTATAAAATGGGACATCCCGTATTTGAGGTGACGAAAAGCTATGATAACGCGAATAAACAATTGACTTTGAACGTCAAACAAACGCAGAAAGTTGACCCGAACAACGCCTACCCGCAAACGGAATTTTTCCAGACTTACTTAGATGTGGAAATTGACGGCAGCGTTCAGAGAGTTTGGATCAAACCGCAAGCCGAAAATGTTTACACCTTTGCGTCGGCGACCGAACCGAAAATTGTTAATTTCGATTACGAGGGAACTTTACTCAAAGAATTGAAGTTTGACAAACCGGTTGACGAACTGATTTATCAAATGAACAACGATAAAGATATTATCGGCAGACGCTGGGCGATGAATGAATTGTCAAAAGCCGCCAAAAATAACCAAGCAGCGGCTGGCGATAAAAGTAAAATTTTAGCGGCTTTCAGTCAGAAAGCGACGAGCGATTCTTCGTATCTGATTCGCCGCGCGGCAATTGCGGAAATTCACCAGACGGTTACGCCGCCGCCGACCAATCCGCTGGCTCCGGCAGCGGCAGTCAAACTTGATGACGCGACCGTTCAGGCATTGCTGAAAGCGACCAAAGATGAAAATTCACTGGTGCGCGCCGATGCCGTCGAGCTTTTGGGTATGACGCAGGACCCGAAATACGCTGATGTTTATTCGTCGGCTTTAAATGACAGAAGTTATACGGTGATTGATAACGCGGCGGTTGCGCTGGCGGAAACGAAAAACGCCGGAGCTTACAACGCGCTCGTCAAATTGGCGAACACGCCGTCGTGGAAAGGTCGTCTCGCCACCGCTGGTTTTCGCGGACTCGGCGCGCTCGAAGACAAAAGAGCGTTGGATTTGTCGTTGAAAACAGTCGCCGACAAAACACAGCCGATCAATGCGCGCACGGCGGCTCTGAGCGTCATCGCCACTGCCGGCAAAGGCGACGCTCGAGCGTATCCGCTGATTTTCAACGCTTTCAAACAGGCTTTAGACGAAGATAATTTGCAGGGCATTTTTTCCGGCGCGCAGTCTATTATTAAGCTCGGCGACCCGCGCGGGCAGGAAGCCTTCGATTTATTAAAAGCGAAATATAAAGACCAAGCGCGATTTTTGAGTTTTGCGACGTATCTGGAATCGCAGTTCAAACAAGCCGTTGCCAAATAACGAAAGTTAAAATTTAGACGAAAAAACTCGCCGCTGAAATAATGAATTCATTTCAGCGGCGAGTTTTTTAATGAAAATTTGGAGGCTTCAGACTTAACCGCAACACAGGCTGAAATTGCTGCCGTTGCTCTGTTCCCAGTCTAGCGGAGTTCACAACTCAAACCTTGTGCGGAGCCTGAAGCCAGATGTATTAAAGGATAAAGGCGAAAGAGTAAAGGATAACATTTTAACTTTAACCTTTCGCCTTTATCCTTCAAACTCTAATGTGGCGGAAAGGGTGGGATTCGAACCCACGGAACCCTTTTGAGGTTCACTACATTTCCAATGTAGCCAATTCAACCGCTCTTGCACCTTTCCTAAAATTAATTATCAAATTCAAAATCGGCAATCTAAAATCCAAAATCGAATGTGGCGGAGAGGGTGGGATTCGAACCCACGGTACCCGCAAAGGTACAACAATTTTCGAGACTGCCCGATTCAACCACTCTCGCACCTCTCCGCAGATAAATTAAACTGTTTTAAGACGTTTAGCGCGAAAGAAGTTTTGCATCAACATTCTGCATTCTTCCGCCAAAACGCCGGATGTAATTTCGATTTGATGATTCAAAGAACTTGTGTCGCAAAGCCGGAAAACACTTTCAACCGCGCCGAATCGTTCATCGCGCGCGCCGAAAACCAATCTTTTGACTCGCGCATTGACGAGCGCGCCGGCGCACATCGCGCAAGGTTCTATCGTCGTATAAACGGTCGTTTCAGTCAACCGATAATTGCCGATTTTTGTTGCCGCTTCCCGCAGAACCAGAATTTCCGCGTGCGCCGTCGGGTCGCAGTGCGTAATCGTGCGGTTTCCTGCAACGGCTAAAAGTATATAATCTCTGTCAATTAAACACGCGCCGATGGGAATTTCATCGTAACTGCGAGCGTTTTCGGCGGCTTCAATCGCTTTCCGCATCCAAAATTCGTCTGAATTTATCATCAAATGAATTTTAACCTCACCAAAGAGCAAACAGAAAATATAGTTTTCTAAAACGCCGGTGTCAAGCGGAGAAAATGATAAAAATTCCAGATTCCAAATTCCAAATTTCAAAAACTGAGAACTGAAATCTGACATCCGACATCATTTGCGAAATCCGGTTATGAGATTAATTCAAATTTGCCGCTTTTGAAACAATCGGCGGATTCTGTTATTTTTCATAACAAGAAATTTATAAAACAGGAGTTAAACACAAATGGCAATCGAATTGGACGAGCGCGGAAAAGCGTTGGAGAACGAATATTTTCACCGCAAGGAAAAAGAGCTGATCGAAAAAATGAAGTCGAAAATGTCTTCACAAACGACTAAAGATTTGAATCTGAACTGCCCGAAATGCGACGGCAAACTGTTGGAAAGCGATTACGAAAATATCAAAATTGATGTTTGCGACACTTGTTCGGGCGTTTGGCTCGACGCGGGCGAACTGGCGCAGGTCGTTGACAAAAACGAAAACAGCGGCTGGTTAAGCAGAGTTTTCGGTTAATTTGGAAAACTATTAAAATGAACATTTATAAAAATAAAATAGCCTTCATATTACTGTTTTTAACGATTTTCGGCGCAAACTTCGCGGCTAGAGCGCAAACTGCCAAACCGCAGATTGAGACTTCAAAAACAGCTTACGAAGATTTCAAGCTGGACAGTAAATTAATGGCGCGTGAAATGCCGTATCGCGTTATTTTACCGGCGGATTATAAAACCGACACCGGCAAAAAATATTCGACGGTTTATTTGCTTCACGGTTTGACCGGACATTTCGATAATTGGGCGGATAAAACGAAATTGACCGAATACGCCAAAAATTACAATTACATAATCGTAACGCCTGAAGGCGATAACGGTTGGTACACGGACAGCGTGAGCGTGCCGAACGATAAATATGAAAGTTATATCGTGCAGGAATTGATTCCCAAAATTGATAAAGATTACCGCACGATTTCCGACCGCGATCATCGCGCGATTGCCGGACTTTCGATGGGCGGTTACGGTTCGATCAAATTCGGTTTGAAATATCCCGAAAAATTCGCGCTCGTCGGCTCGTTCAGCGGCGCGCTGCAAGCGGCTTCTTTGACGGAAAAAATGCTCGGAAATGGCTGGAAAGCGTTGACCGATTCGATCACGGGCGTTTACGGCGCGGACGATTCGCAGACGCGCAAAGACAACGATATTTTCAAAATCGTCCGCGAAATGCCCGCCGAAAAAGCGAAAAATCTGCCGTTTATTTATCTCGACTGCGGCACGGAAGACGGTTTGATTACGACCAATCACGAATTTGCGGCATTGCTTTTGGAAAAGAAAATCCCGCACGAATTCCGCGAATTGCCCGGAATTCACGACTGGAAATTTTGGAACGCGGAAATTTTGGAATTTTTGCAAGTCAGCGAAAGATTTATCAAATAAACGAAAGTGGAAAGGTGAAAAAAGTTTAAAAGTGAAAACTGAATCTATCTGATTCAGATAACTTTCAAGGCTTTTCACCTTTCGCTTTTAAACTTTTTCACCTTTCTATATGTTAAATTTTGCCATCGAAACCGCGCGTGAAGCCGGACAAATTCTGCTCGAAAAATTCGGGCGGAAAATAGATATTTTCAAAAAAGGCGACATTGATCTCGTCACCGAAGCGGATTTGGCATCGGAGAAATTAATCACCGAAAAAATCCGTTCATATTATCCGAAACATTCGATTCTGGCGGAAGAATCCGGCGAAGCGTTGGTTGACGGCGAAGTCGTCTGGAAATGGATTATTGACCCGCTCGACGGCACGACCAATTACGCGCACGGTTATCCGTGCTGGTGCGTGACGCTCGCGCTCGAACACGACGGCGAAATCGTCGTCGGCGTAACTTTCGACCCGACGCGCGATGAACTTTTCGCTGCCGAAAGAGGCAAAGGCGCGACGCTGAACGGCAGAGAAATTCGCGTTTCCGAAACTGAAAAACTCAGCGAATCTTTAATTGTTACCGGATTTCCATACAATTTTAAGGAAAAAGAAGATTTCGCCGGACATTTGAATAAATTTCTTTTATATTCGCGCGGCGTGCGGCGCGACGGTTCGGCGGCGATTGATCTGGCGTATGTCGCCTGCGGTCGTTTCGACGGTTTTTGGGAAGAAGGCTTAAACGCGTGGGATGTTGCCGCCGGAGTTTTGTTAATCGAAGAAGCGGGCGGGAAAGTTTCATATTATGACGATTCAAAATTCAGCGTTTACGCGCCGCCGATCTGCTCCAGCAATAATTTAATTCACGCGGAAATGCTTAGTATTTTAGGCTGATGAGCAAATCCAGATTCCAAATACCGGAAAACAGCAACGCGATAAACAACACTAAATCTGGAATTTGGAATCTGTCATCTGGAATTCTTACCGTACAAACGCGTTTGGCACGGGTTTATCAGTGCTTTGACCGAAACTTAAACCGAGAAATCCTGACGTTGAGCGCATAAGATACCAGGTGCCGACGCTCGGTCGAAACACGGCAATATCGGCTTTGCCGTCGCCATCGTAATCTGCCGCGACCGGTTTGTCTTCAGCCACGCCGAACTGAATTCCCGTGAACGAATTACTACTGCCGCTGTTTAAGCGGTACCAGGTTCCGTTTGACGGTCGGAAAACGGCAATGTCGGTTACACCGTCGCCGTCGTAATCCGCCGGAGTCGGAATATCGGTTGTCAAGCCAAACTGGAACGCCGCGAAACCGTGAGAACTTTCTGCCACATACCAATTTCCGCCGCGAAAAACAGCCAAGTCAGCGATGTGGTCGCCGTCGAAATCACCGGCGAGCGGTTTGTCGCCGCTCTGACCGAACTGATAACTGAAAACCCTTTTCACCGTGCTCTGTAATTCATACCAAGTTCCGTTTGACGGACGAAAGACCGCAACCTCGGCGCGACCGTCGCCGTCATAATCATTTGGAACGGGAATGTCATCGCCTGCGCCAAACTGAACGGCATAAAAAGAATTGTCGGAACTAAGCGTGATATACCAGGTTCCGTTTGACGGGCGAAAAACGGCAAGATCGCTTTTGCCGTCGCCGTCGTAGTCGGCGGGAACAATTTTATCTTCATTTGCGCCGAACTGCCGCCCGGTGAAACTGCCGCTGCCGCTCAAATTTTCATACCAGGTGCCGTTTGACGGACGATAAACGGCGATGTCGCTTTTGCCGTCGCCGTCAAAATCAAAATTGGCGAGATTGATACGCGTCACGACCACATCGTTGCCGTCGCCGCCGCGATAAGTAATTTGATTAGATAAGTTGGAAATATCACGAAAAATCGCTCCTTCCGGCAGATTGTAAAAAGTTCCGACCACTGCGTCATTTCCGTCATTATTAATGATTTTGAATGAACTCCCGACGGCGGGGCGAAAATCTCCGTAAGGATACAGCTCAAGCGATGTGCGGTTGAGATTTACCGTGCCATTGACATTAAGCTGGGTATAACCGCCGATTCCCGGATATACGTCTTCGATTGCTACGTCGAAAACATTAAGCGAACCATTGGTGCCGAGTGTTAAATTTCCCTGAATCGTTAAAATACCTGTGGGAGATGTCGAATTTCCCGAAATTATCGCGCCGGAATTAATCGTCATCGTGCCGACTGTGCCGGTGCCGGAAATAACGCCGAATCTGCTTAAGTCGCCGGCGGCGTTAACCGTCACGGAACTATTCGGAAGATTGGCATCAGCGATTAAAATTCCGTTCTCAACAGTAATCGCGCCGGTAAAATCTCCGTTGCTAAAAAGATAAACTCTTCCAAACCCAACTTTGATAAGATTTCCGCTATCTGAAATGACTCCGATTCCGATAAATCCGCCGCCGCCGATGGTCAGCGTCGAAGTTCCGAACCTGATCGCCGAAATATGAACAAAAGCACTTTGGTCGGCGGTGAAAGTTTGCGCCTGTGACAAACTGATTGCCGTATTAATGGTTTGCGTACCGTCATTAACAGTAAAACCATTGGTCAGAACAAAAGGACTTCCGCCAATACTGTAAGTTCCGCCGGTTATCGTTAGCGAACGAAAAGCAGTTTGGAAAGAAAAGTCATTGTTGGCGGCGAATTTCGACGCATTTGCGGGGAAAACCAAATCGTCATTGGCAGTTGGGGCGACATCGCCTGCCCAGTTTGCCGCCGTCGTCCAGTTAGAATCAGCACCGCCGCCGTTCCACGTTTTGACGATTGAGTAAGCGTTTGACGCGCTGAGAAATAGAAGTATCGCAAAAAATACAATAGAGTTTTTCATAAATTTAAATTCTAACCTCAGAATTAACAATTAGAATGAAGAGTTTTAATAACTATATCATACTGGAACACTAAAAATTTAAGGTTTTTCAGTAAATAACCTTGCGCTTAGGTTTTTACCTGCCTTGTGATAATCTTAGGAATTACGAATTTTGTAACTTCCAATCAAAAATAATTATGACCTGGTTCAGTCGGAATAAACCCAAAATAGAAGAGCAAACGGCGGATGAAGAACGAAAAGTAAAGACGGAGGGCATTTTCGTCAAATGTCTCGAATGCGAAAATCCGCTTTACAAACGCGAGTTGAAAGAATCGCTGCAAGTTTGCACACACTGCGGTTATCATTTCCGACTGGACGCGCGAAGTCGTTTAGATACTTTATTTGATGACGGCGAATATGAAAAATTGGATGAAGAAATAACCAGCGGCGATCCGCTCGGATTTGTTGACACGAAACCTTATATCGAACGCATCGAAGCGGCGAAAAAGTCTTCCGGTTTGCCCGAAGCGATTGTTTCCGGCACGGGAAAAGTCGGCGGACACTTGGTTTACGCGGGCGCGATGGCGATGGATTTCATCGGCGGTTCGATGGGTTCGGCGGTCGGCGAAAAGATCACGCGGCTGATCGAAAGAGCGATGGAAAATCGCGGCGCAGTGATAATTTTCGCGGCTTCCGGCGGCGCGCGAATGCAGGAAGGAACATTAAGTTTGATGCAGATGGCAAAAATTTCCGCCGCGCTCGCCCAACTGCACGACGCGCGCCTGCCGTTTATTTCCGTTTTGACCGACCCGACAACCGGCGGCGTAACCGCGAGTTTTGCGATGCTCGGCGATGTGATTATCGCCGAGCCGAAAGCGTTAATCGGTTTTGCCGGACCGCGCGTGATCGAGCAGACAATTCGCCAAAAACTGCCGAAAGGTTTTCAGCGTTCGGAATTCCTCCTCGAACACGGAATGGTTGATATGGTCATTGACAGAAGGGAACTGCGCGACACAATTATTCGCCTGCTTGATTTTATGATGAATGCTGAGATTAAATAAATCCTGGCAACTCAAAAATTATTCGATGTTTTGGACTTGCTCACGGATTTTTTCGATTTCGCTTTTGATCTCCAACGCCGCTTCTTTCACCGTTAAGTTATTTGTTTTCGACGCGATTGTGTTTGCTTCACGGTTTAATTCCTGAGTCAAAAAATCGAGCCTTTTGCCGACTTCTTTGTCTTCCTTCATAATCGCGCGAAATTGTTCGATGTGCGCTTTGAGGCGCGTAATTTCTTCGGAAATATCGCTTTTGTCTGACAAATAAGCGACTTCCTGCGCGAGTCGCGCCTGATCCAACTCGATTTCCGATTCACTTTTCGACAACAGTTTTTCGATTCGTTTTCCCAAACGTTGACGATATTCTTCGGTGACATTTTCGCTTTCCGCTTCGATTTTCGGCAGATGATTTTCGATGGACGCGAGCCGAAAATCCAATTCGTCCGCCGTCGCCTGTCCTTCGACTTCGCGCATTTTTTCGAGTTCATCCAACGCCATCGAACAGGCATTTTCAATTCCGTTTGTGAAATCCGCGCTCAAATCGTCGGCTTTCGTCTGCAAAGCGTTCGGCAGACGCGCGATGTAATTCATATCGGGTTCGCCCGTCAAAGAAAATTCTTCCTGCATCTGTTTCAAGGCGGTCAAATATCCGGCGATCAGCGGACGATTCAATTCATAGACGACATCGCTGGTGCGTTCGTAATTGATAAAAACATCAATCCGACCGCGCGAAAGGCGGTTTTGAATGATGCGTTTGAGATTCGCTTCAAGCGACTGCAATTCATTGGCGAGCCGCAAATTCAAATCCAAATAACGATTATTAACTGTTTTTATTTCGACGGAAACGGCAAAGTTTTCTCCCGAAACTGCGCCGCGTCCGAATCCGGTCATTGATTTCATAATTTTTTAAGGGTAATTGTTCGGATTTTCAACCGTCAAACCTTTGGCATTGGCGGCTGTGTTTAATTCGTTGTCAGCGGAAACAAAAACAAGCGAACCAAGCTTTAATGAAGATATTTGTTTCGATATTTTTATTGCGGCGGAAAGTTGAACTGCGTCATAACCCCGCAAACAATACGTTTCAGCCAAATTTACAGCATTATTTATTAAAATTGTTTCGACTTTAATGACACGGAAATCGTTGGCGAAATCGTATCTGAATTGTTGAGAGGCGGCTTTTGCATCATTGGCACTCAAAGTTTTACCTTTTTTTCTGCGGCTAAGAGCGGAAATAACTTCGACTTCGGAGATTGCAACAGCATAAATAACTTTTGTCGTAACCGAGTTGAAAATTGATTTTACCCAACTTGAACCGACTTCTTGAACATAGTTTTTGACGGCTGCACTACTGTCGAAATAGTAAAAATCCATCACCTGCGTTCCTTGATAATGGTTTCGGAAATTGGTTTACCCTTAATTTTTACCGCTTTGAAATCTCCCATCTTGCGGTGTCGAGGCGGTTTGATTTTGCGCACCAGTCCGGCATCGAATAAAGCTTGTTGAAGTTGTAAATCTCTTGCATCAGCTTGGCTCACATTTTCAAAAAGTGAATCTAAAATTTCTTTTTGTTCAAAAGACGGCAATCTAAAAATCTCATTCAAAATTTCTTGTGGTGTCATAATTTTACAAACTCCTTTTGCGCCGATTTTAACATAGTTTAGCTGATCGAAACAATTTCTTCTTCGGCAAACTGTAACTCATAAAGCCGCCGATAAATTCCGTTGTGTTCCAAAAGTTCATTGTGTGTTCCTGTTTCGATGATTTTTCCGCGTTCCATCACGACGATTTTGTCGGCTTTGCGAACGGTTGAAAGTCGGTGCGCGATGACGATGGAAGTTTTGTTTCGCATCAAATTCGCCAAGGCTTTCTGCACGAGTTGTTCCGATTCAGCATCGAGCGCGGAAGTCGCTTCGTCTAAAATCAAAACCGGCGCGTTAATTATAACGGCGCGGGCAATCGCAATGCGCTGGCGTTGTCCGCCGGAGAGAAAAATTCCGCGTTCGCCGACGAATGTGTCGTAACCGTTCGGCAATTCTCGGATAAATTCGTCGGCAAAGGCGATTTTTGCGGCTTCCGTGATTTCCGCATCGGTCGCGTCGGGTTTGCCGTAAGAGATATTATAGCGAATCGTGTCGTTAAACAGCACGGTTTCCTGCGTGACGAGCGCGATTTGTTTTTTCAAACCGGTAACTTTCGCGTCGCGCAAATCGGTGTTGTCCCACAAAATCGCGCCTTCATTCGGGTCGTAAAGTCTTTGCACGAGTTTTATCAAACTCGATTTTCCGCCGCCGCTCTCGCCGACGAGCGCGATCATTTCGCCTTTTGAAATTTCCAGATTAAAGTTTTTGATGACGTTTTTATCTTCATCCGCGTAATTGAACGAAACATTTTTGAGTGAAATTTTATCTCGCAAAGTTTGAAGTTCGACGGCGTTCGTTTTTTCCGGCAGCGCATCAGTTTCGTCCAAAACTTCCCAAACGCCGCGTGCGGCGGCAAAGGCTTTGGTGATCTCGTTATGCTGACGCGAGATTTTTCGCATCGGATCGTAACTGCGAAACAGAAAAAATAAAAACGCAAAAAATTGCGCGGCTTCCATTCTGCCGGTATTGATTTCGCGGAAACCGAAAAAAAGAAAAATTACGACGGCTAAAACGCCGATGGTCGTGATGATCGGCGGAGAAAGCGCGGCGATTTTGCCGGAACGCAGATTGGCGCGGGCGATAACTTCAGCGACATTCGCAAAGCGAAATTTCTCACGGTTTTCCGCCCGATACGCCTGCACAATCGGATAATTAGCGAGCGTTTCCTGCGCCGTGTCATTCAAAAGTTTGTTGCCTTCAAAAGATTCTTCGGACAGTTTTCGCAATGATTTACTGAATTTTGAAGTCAAGCCGCCGATGATCGGCGCGATTATCAATGCCCCGAGCGTCAATCGCCAATTAAAATAAAAAGCCGCCCCGAGACAAAAAATCAGCATCACGCTCTCACGAAAAACGTCGCGCAAATTGGAAGAAACCGCTAATTCAATTGCCGCCGCGTTAGTGACGAGCCTGGAGACCAAAAAATTGGTGCGATGTTTTTGAAAAAAGTTCGCCGATTGCCCCAAAAGATGTTCGTAAAGTTCGCGGCGAAGCTGTAAAACGGCGGATTGTCCGATCTTTGCCATTAAATATGAAGAAATATATTCGGCGATGCCGCCAAAAATGGTGAACGCCACGAGCAGAACAGAAATCACCGTCCAGACCGCAAACCAATCATTGGTGTCGGGTATCAACTTTTGTAAATAAAATAAAGTTCGCGTATTTTGCGGAGCTGATTTATCGAAAATACTGAAAAGCGGTACAATCAATCCACCGACGGCGGTTTCAAACAGCGCAGCGAAAACCATCGCAACGGTCGCCCAAACGAACGTCGAAAGATGCGGGCGAAGATATTTTAAGAGTCTTTGAAAATCTTTCATTACAAATCGTCAATCGTAAATTGTAAATCGCAAATTGTAAATCGCAAATTGTAAATCCGACAATCTGAAATCTGGCATTTGTGATTTGCAACGCCAAAAAGGATTGTGGCATCTTTTTAAGTGAAAAGTCCTTTTTCGGAGAAAAAATGAAAAATTTAACTTTATCTAAAATAATTCCGCTATTATCCGTTCTATTTATGTTGACCGCATCAATTTTCGCCCAGGTTGACGTTCCGCGTAAAACAACCGCCGTGACGTATCCGATTGATGAAACCGTCTATCTGCAATTTCGCGGAACGACCCGCTTTCCGCGAATGAAGGGCGAAGCGAAAATTGAACGCACGAAAAAAAACGGCACGGAAGTCGAACTCTCGGTGTCAAAAATGCCGCGCCCGTTTGAACTCGGCGCAGGTTACGCGACCTATGTTTTGTGGGCGATTTCGCCTGACGGACAGGTTGATAATCTCGGCGAAATCAAAAGGCGCGGTTTTTTTGATTTCGATTCAAAAATTTCGGTAACGACCCCGCTGCAAACTTTCGCGCTGATTATCACGGCTGAACCGCATTTTCTCGTGCGCCGTCCGAGCCGCGCGGTGATGCTGGAAAACTTGAATCCATACGCGAAAAGCGGCAGAACACTGGCGACGACGACCGCGATTCAATATTTCGGCAATTCGAGCGATTATTTCAGCGACGCGCGCACGCCGGAAATCGCCGAAATTGATTATTCAAAAACGCCTTCGACGATTTTGCAGGCGAAGCAGGCAATCGCGCTGGCGAGATTTGCCGGAGCCGAGCGCGACGCGACCGATGATTTAAAGCAGTCCGAAGCCCTTTATCAAAGCGCGGACGATGCCTGGAAAGCCGGTCGCGCCGAAGACGACGTGGACATTACGGCGCGCAAAGCGATCAGCGCGGCAGTCAAAGCCGAAACCACCGCCGCCGTTCATAAGGAAGCCCGGGAACAGCGCAACGTCAAATCGCGGCAGGACGCGGATTTGCGCGAACAGGAAGAAAAGTTTTCGGACGCGCAAAGCGAAATCGCCAATCTGAAATCGGAACTCGCCAGAGAAATCCGCAACCGCGAACTTGCCGAACGCGACGCGCTCAATTATTCGAATCAAGTTAAAGATTTGCGCGACCAATTAAACAAATCACAATCGGACTCGGAAAGCGTGAAAATCAAACTTGCTTCCATCGAAGCGCAAAATCAGGTGATGCAGGAACAGCGCGAAAAAGATCAAAAACTCAATCGTCTGCAATCAAATGTGCCGATTTTGATGGAATCTCTAAAAAGATTCGGCACGGTTTCGCAGAATGAACGCGGAATTGTTTTGGTTCTGCCGGAAAACTACTGGACGGGAACGCGCGTCAGCACGTTTGCGCCGAGCGGTGAAACAAATATCAATTCTTTGAGCGAAGTTTTAGCCAACAGCACCGATTATAAAGTGATGATTGAAGCGCACACCGATAATAACGGAACGCCTGATGAATTGCAGAATTTAACGCAGACGCGGGCGCAGACCATCGCCGATAAAATTATGTCGCTCGGCGCGTCCGCCGACCGCATCGAAGCCAAAGGTTACGGCGCGGCTCTGCCCGTCGCGCCGAATTCGACAAACACCAACCGCGCGAAAAATCGCCGTGTGCAGATTATTTTAACGCCGCTGATTTAAGGTTGCGGAACGCGCTTCGCATCAGCGTTTCCTGATATTTTGAACGAGACCGATGACTAAACCGGCGATTAATTTAAGTGCTGATTTTTCCGTCGGCGCGTCTTTTTCAACGGTAACTTTTTCATCGTCTGTTTTAGTTTCAGCTTCAAGGGCAATTTTTTCGTCGTCTGTTTTAGTTTCAGTCGCTTCCCGGCGAACCGCGCGGTCGTCGGGGTTTTGATTGAGCGTGGACAGCGTTTCGCCTTTCTTTTCCTCCGCCGAATCCTGGTCGGGATTTTTGACAACTTCTTTAGCGGCGGCTTTGTTGGCGGCGGCATCGGCGGTTTCCGGGTCGGTAAATTCTTGCAGGACAGCATTTATCACGCCGCCGATGGTAATTACCAAGGCTGTCAGATAAAGCCACAACAGTAGAATTATGACCGCGCCGAGCGAGCCGTAAGTTTTATCGTAAGAATTAAAATAATCCAGATAGAGACGAAAACCGTAGGAAAATAAAAGCCACAAAAGAATGCCGATAACCGAGCCGGGCGTAATCCAGACCCATTTTTCGCTTTTATGATTCGGCAGAAAACTGTAAATCAGCAGAAACATCAAAACCAAAACGATCAACATCGTGACGACCTGCAAAACGCCGAGAATAAAGGGCGAAGAAACGGGAAGTTTGACCGAGCCTAAAACCAGCGAGATAAATTTTCCGCCGTAAAAAATAACTCCGAGCGCGACGGTCACTAAACCCGTCAAACCGAGCGTGGTTGCCAGAGAAACGAGTTTGGATTTCCACCAGGCGCGGGTTTCCGTCAGATTGTAAATGCCGTTGAGCGCGTTTCTGAGACTGTCCACGCCCGCCGAAGCCGACCATAAAGCGGCAAATAAGCCGAGCGTTAATTTACCGCTCGAACTGCTTTGCGTCACCTGAATCACCGTGTTCTGCACCAGTTCGTAAGCTGAACCGGGCATCACCTGTTGAAGATAAGAAAACATTTCCTCTCTCAGAGCGTCAGCCGAATTCAGCACGATTCCAAAGATGCTGATCAAAAAAAGCAGCAGCGGAAAAAGCGCGAAGGCGAAATAAAAAGCAATCTGAGCCGAAACGCCCAAAATCTCTTCTTCATCGAATGCCTTCGTGTAAAGACGCTTGATGAAATCCAGATAATTCAAGTTTCGCAAATCTGTTAAGGTGACGCTGGTTATAGACATATCTTTGATAAAAATCCTTTTTGAAAAATTAAACGGCGGACGAATCTAAGAATTTAACACAATTAATCGAATTTCCGACATTTCTTCCATCGCGTAACGCACGCCCTCACGCCCGAAACCTGAATTTTTGACACCGCCGTAGGGCATATTGTCCACGCGAAACGTCGGCACGTCGTTGATTATTACGCCGCCGTATTCGAGATTTTCCGCCGCGTAATCCGCATTAGTTAGATTTTGCGTGAAAACTCCCGCCTGCAAACCGTATTTTGAATTGTTTGACAGATCAACGGCTTCGGCGAAATCAGAAAACTTTTCGACGACGGCGACCGGCGCGAAAATTTCATCGCACACGATGCGCATTTCAGGATTTGTGTTCGTCAAAACCGTCGCGTCGAGCATCGCGCCGTCGCGCTTACCGCCGCATAAAATCTGCGCGTCGGCTTTGACCGCTTCATTAATCCAACTTTCCGCTTTTTGCGCCGCGCTTTCTTCAATCATCGTCGAAAGCCGAGTTGATTCGTCGAGCGGATTTCCGATTTTCAAACTTTTCGCGTTTTCGACAAATTTTTCAGTCCATTCGTCGTAAATTTTTTCGTGAATATAAATTCTCTGAACGGAAATACAGACTTGTCCGGCGTAGGCGAACGCGCCCATCGTCGTTCGTTCGAGCGATTTTTCAAGGTTGGCGTTTTCGTCCACAATGACGGGCGCGTTGCCGCCGAGTTCGAGCGAAATCGCTTTTCTGCCGCATTGATTTTTCAGTTTCCAGCCGACCGCCGCGCTTCCCGTAAATGAAATCATTTGAATTCGCTCGTCTTTGAGAATCAAATCCATATTTTTCACATCCATCGGCACGATTTGCAGCGCGCCTTTCGGCAAGCCGCTCTTTTCGTAAACTTCGCCGAGCAGTAGCGCGGTGAGCGGCGTTTTTTGACTCGGTTTGATGATGATCGCATTACCCGAAGCGAGCGCGGGCGCGACTTTGTGACCGACCAGATTGAGCGGGAAATTAAACGGCGTGATGCCGTAAATCACGCCGCGCGGAATTCGCCGGGTTGCCGCCGTTTTGCCTTTTCCGCCCGCCTGCGTGTCAACGGGGACGATTTCGCCGACAAATCTTTCGGCTTCGCCCGCCGCCCAATTAAACGTCGCAACGCCGCGTTCGACTTCGCCGCGCGCAAGATTGATCGGTTTGGCAGCTTCTCCGGCAATCGTTTCGGCAAATTCTTTTTTACGGTTTTCGATGCCGTCGGCGATTTTTCGCAAACCTTCGGCGATTTCAAAACGCGCCAGTTTTCGCATTTCTTTTGCGGCATTTTCGGCAACCGCGATGGCTTCTTCCATTTCGCCGCGGTCTGCCGCTGAAACTTCGGCGATGATTTTCTGCGTGAACGGCGATTTAACTTCAAAAGTTTCTTCCGTTTCGCGCCATTCGCCGCCGATGAATAATTTTTTGGTTTCCATAATTTACCCGATGTTTTTTGCTTTATCTTATTTCATAAGTTAAACTTTCGACTTTTACAAAGCAAATTTCTTTGAGGGAAAAAAGTATGAAAATCATAAAAATCGCCGTGTTTTTATCAGCAGTCGCGCTGTTTATTTTTGCCTGCGCGGAAAATAATACGATTACCGAAACAAATGTTGTCGCCAATATTCCGGCGAACTCGCCGGTCAATGTTCAGCCGGCGGCGAATGATGAATTGGCATCGGCAAAGAAAATTTATACCGACAGTTGCGCCAAATGTCATCAGGACAACGGCGCGGGCGGCAAAGTCGTAATTGACGGCAAAACATTAAAAGCGGCGAGTTTGATTTCCGCGCGTTCAAAAAAAGACGACGACGCTGAAATCATCGAAAATATCAAAGAGGGAATTCCCGACGAAGGAATGCCCGCCTTCAAAGACCGTTTGAGCGATGAGCAAATTAAAGATTTGGTGAAATATATTCGGCGAGATTTACAAAATAAATAATTGACGAGATAAAACTCAATTTCTCGTAAAAAAGGACACAGGCGTGTAAATTATCAATTTACACGCCTGTGTTTGTTTTAGTCGGACGGGTTTTAATTAACTTTAGTTCCAGTGAACGGCAGCTCGCCGATTCCGGCAATTTGCGGCGTTAAAGTTCCTTTTAGTTTGCCGTCGCCGTCCAAATCACCGACGAGCAGTACGTCGAGCGGCTGACCTTGAAAGTCTATCGAAAGAGTCGCTTTGATCTTTTGGTTGCTGAAACTTCCGTCTTTGACGGTTCCGTCGCCGACATCGGAAGAAACCGTGCCGCTTAATTTATCGCCGTCCTGTTTGAAATCAATATTGACGGTTACGGGCTGACCGTTGGCGTTAGTTTCGATTTTCCATTTTCCGGCGATTCCCGCGCTGGCTGACGACGTTTTTTCATCGGTTTTCGTCATCGGCTGACCGGTGCCGCCGCCTTCGCGTTTTCCTTCAAATGGAAGCGGCGGAAAACCCGGAATTCCGGTGTTAATGATGCCTTTCATCGTGTCGCCGTCAATCGTGCCGTTGATATTTAATTCGACCGATTGACCTTGAATTTCCGTTTTCGCCGTGCCGACAAATTTATTACCGCTGACTTTTCCGCTGCTGATTTCGCCTTTGCCGAGCATTGATTCGAGCGAACCGGTGACGGCGTTTCCGTCTTGTTTGAGGATCAGCGTAACGGGAATTTTTTGCCCCTGCGCTTCCAGTGACAAATTCCACTTGCCGGCGGCGTTGACCGCCGCGCCGCGCGCCGCTTTTTCGTAAGAAGCAAGTTCAATCGGCTTGCCTTCGGTATCGAAAACTTCGATTTTTTTGGCATACGATTTAACCTGCGGCAAAACTTCACCGGCATCGCCGACGATGACGATGGCTAATTTGTCGGGCGAAATGTATTTCTTTGCCGCGCCTTCAACATCGTCGAGCGTGACGGCATTGACTTTCGCGCGGTAAGTTTGCAGATAATCGGCGGGCAGATTGTAAAGCTGCTGCGAAACAATTAAGTTCGTCAAACCTTCTTGTGTTTCCGCGCGAATCGGGAAAACGCCGGTCAAAAAGTTTTTCGCGTCTTTGAGTTCCTTATCGGAAACTTTTTCGTCGCGGATGCGGTTGAGTTCGTAGAAAAATTCCTTGAGCGAATCGCCTGTCACGGCAGTTCTAACTTCCGCCGTCGCCTCAAAATCTCCGGCTTGGCGTTTCGGGTCAAATCGTGAATACGCGCCGTATGTGTAGCCTTTGGCTTCGCGCAAATTCATAAATAACCGCGAAGAACCGCTCGCCCCCAAGATTTGATTCAGCACCAAAGTCGGAAAATAGTCGGGATTGGCGCGGTCAAACGCCAGATTTGCCAGAACGATATTCGACTGCGCCGAACCGGGACGATCAACGAGCGTCATCGTCAGTTCGCCGCGAACGGGCGGGGCGGTGAATTTTCCCGGTTCAAACGCGCCTTTCTTCCAATCGCCGAGATTATCCGCGATTTCCTTGAGAACTCCTTCCCGATTAACATCGCCGACGACGATTAAAGTCGCGTTATTCGGTACGAAAATTTTATCGCGGAACGCAATTAATTTTTCGCGTGTGATTTTTTCGACATCGGCGGCGGTCGGCGAAACGATGCTGTACGGATGCGAACCGTATAAAATACGCGCCGTTTGTTCGTTTGCCAGAAAACTCGCGTCGGCGCGCTGCACTTTCAAGCCTTCAATCGCATTTTTTTTGTATAGTGACAGCTCGTTTTCGGGAAACGTCGGTTTTAAAACCATCTGCGTCATCAGGCGCAGAATATCCGAACTGTAAAGCGACAGCGCGGAGGCGGCGATTACCGTATTGTCGGCATTGGCACTCGCCGAAATACTCGCGCCGAGCCGTTCAATTTCTTCAGCAAGCTGTTTGCTGGAAAGCGTCGTCGTTCCTTCGTTGAGCATCGCCGTCATCGCCGAAGTCAAACCGTTTAAGCCCGGTGGATCATTTATGTCTCCGCTTTTAAAAGCCAACCGATAGCTGACAATCGGCAGACGGTTATCTTCAAAAATGACAACTTTCAAACCGTTCGGCAGAACGGTTTCAAAAGGCTGCGGTATATCAAATTGTTTCGGCGCGAGCGGCGCGGGCGCGGTTTTGCGAAAATCTTCATTCATAGTTTTTTGAGCAAATGTGTTAAGAACAAACGCCGATACTGCCAAGAAAAATATTATTGCGTTAAATGTTTTTTTCATCGTTCTCCTCTTTGGGTTGGGAGAGCCTAAAGAGTTTTGAGAGTCGGAAAAGAAAAATATCGAAGAATTTCCGAGAATTTTACACTCATAATTCTTTCAATTTTCATCTTCCAACTTACAAAAACTCTTAAAAATTCAGAACTCTCCCAACTCTCTGGCGTTTGAGTTAATTTCCACCGGATTTCATCTGATTCGCGCCTTTTTGTCCGGCGGGGACGACATCGAGCAGGGCGCGGTTGTCGGTGTTCAGATATTTGTTGACCGCTTCTTTGATCTGAGCGGGCGTGATTTTCAACAAATCGCCCAGTTCGGAATTAATCAGCGTCGGATCGCCGTCATACAGCGCGTATTCGGCGATTGACTGGGCGCGGGAAAGCGAAGACTGGCGCGAGCGCACTTCGCTGTTGATAAGCTGATTGTGCAGCTTCTGCATTTCGGCGGCGGTTACGCCGTTCGCGGCAATATCTTTTATTTCGTTCATTATCACGTTGCGAATCTGGCTTAAATCCTTGTCCGGTTTCGGAATCGCGCCGATGAAAATGCTCGAAGGTCCGCGTCGTTCGTCGGTGAAACCGAAAAGCTGGACGATTGATTCGTCGCCTTTGACGAGTTTCTGATAAAGCCGTGAACTTTCACCGTCATAAAGCAGTTTCCCGGCTAAATCGAGTGCTTTGTAATCTTCCGTGCCGCGCGCGGGAATTTTCCAGCCCATTAAAAAAGCCGGCAGCGGGGCGAGTTTGTCTTCGTATTTTTGGTAGGTGTCGGCGACTTCCTTCGGTTCTTTTACGTCAATCGGGGGCGGCGCGGGCTGTTTCGGAATCGTGGCGAAGTATTTTTTGACGAGTTCCATCGTCTGCTGCGGTTCAATCGCGCCGGAAATGACCAGCACGGCGTTGTTCGGCGCGTAATAAATGCGGAAGAAATCCTGCACGTCTTTGACCGAAGCGTCATCTAAATCCGCCATTGAACCGATGGTCGAATGAGAATTTGAAAAATTCTTGTAAATCATCGTGTTCAGCAGATTGAAAACTTCGCCGTAAGGACGATTATCATAGTTCAAACGCTTTTCTTCCTGCACGGCGTTGCGCTGGTTGTCGAGATTTTCCTTCGTCACGGCGAGCGACCTCATCCGGTCTGATTCGAGCCATAAACCGAGCGGAAGCTGGTTGGCGGGCAGCGTTTCAAAATAATTGGTGCGCTCGGAATTGGTCGTGCCGTTCATAATTCCGCCGGCGTTGAAAACATATTGAAAATGTTCGGCTTTTTTGACGTTTTCCGATCCTTGAAACATCATATGTTCAAATAAATGAGCGAAACCCGTGCGTCCTTCGCGTTCATTGCGCGAACCGACATCGTAATAAACCGCGACCGACACGACCGGCGCGGAATCATTCTGATTTAAAACAACGCGTAAGCCGTTATCAAGCGTAAATTGTTCAATTTTTAACGGCGGCAGTTTGAATGTATCTGACATTTTTTCTCCCGAATTATTTATTTTAGATTTTTGGGCAAACCCGCCGATTGTCAACAGTGACAAAATCAGGACGCTGGCTGCCGAATTAAATATTCTTTTGTTCATTTTAGTTCCTGAATATCCGTCCAGAGTTGTAAATATGTAATCATTTTACGACCTAAAAAGCAAAGATGTTTCAAAGCGGGCGACTTTTCAAGTTTGATTTTCGGCTTCCTTTTCGAGATTCTCTTCGGCGATGGCGTAAAGCGCGGATTTGACCTGAAACGGAGTCAGTTTCGGACGCTCTTCCAGCAGCCGCGCGATGATGCCGACGATATGCGGACAGGCGAAACTGTTGCCCGTCAAATTGCGGTAACTGCCGCCCATCCAGGCGGTGCGGATATTCACGCCCGGCGCGGTCAGTTCGATCACTTCGCCGTATTTGAAACCGAAATTAAGCGGATTTTTTTCTTCGCTTTTGCTGACGGAAATCACCGATGATGAGAAAACCGACGGAAAACTCGGCTGCGGCAGATTATTGGCGGCGGCGACGACGATACAGCCGGCTTGGTAAGCGCGGTCGAGAAGATCGTGAAGCGGCGCGAAAAACTGTGGTTTAGTCGTGCCGAGACTTAAATTGACGATGCGGTAACGGTTGTTAATCGCGTATTCGAGACCGGCGAGAAACGCCTGCCCGTCGCCGAGACCGCTCGCGCCCAAAACTTTGATGCTGTAGAGTTCGCTGTCGGGCGCGATGCCGGAAATGATTCCCGCGCAGGCGGTTCCGTGTCCCGCCGAATCGCCGGAATCGGACGGCTCGAAAATGATTCGCGTGTTGTCCTTGCGGGCTTCGACGCTGTGCTTCACTTTGCCCAGCAAATCGGGATGGTGACTGTCAATGCCGCTGTCAATAATCGCTACGCTGACCCCTTTTCCCGTGCGCGATCTCCAACTGTCATCCAGTTGAAAATAAAGAAAGGTCGCACTTTTTTCGTTTTCCTTGTAGCCCGTAACCGTTGTCATAAATTCCGTTAATAGTTTAGATAACTCGTTTCCGCCGCATCGTCGGAATATTGTAGAACCGCATCCAGAATCTGGATGCACATCCGGCGTTCAGCCTCGCCGCGTCCGGCAATTTCTCTGATAATCAACGCCAGTTCGATCATTTCTTTATGTTCGGCATTGTCGCGGACGTTTTTCAGCCATTCGCGCATCTGTCTGAAATCGGCATTTTCGCTGTTTGACAAAATTTCGCCACTCAAATTTTTTAAAAGTCCCGCCGCTTCATAGGCATTGACCAGCGAAGCGATAACTTCGGCGAAAAGCGCGGCTCGATCCATTTCTTCCGGCGTAAACGCTTCAAAAGGCGGCTCGCCCTTGCGGTTGATGTATTCGAGAACGCCGATGATTTCGCCGTTATGACGGAGCGGCGTGGCTAAAATCGCCTGCGTCGAAAAACCGGTCTGCCGGTCAACTTCGGCGTAGAAGCTGTCTTCGCCGCTGACTTCCGTGACCGCCATCGGCTGTCCCGACGAAAATACGAAACCGGCGATGCCTTTGCCCGCCGGAATTTTCAAATTAATCACCTGTTCCGCCACCTTTCCGGTTGCCGCCAGAAATTTCATCTCGCCGTCGTCGCCGTCGCGGACGATCACCGAGGCTTCTTCAGAATTCATTTCATCGGCGGAAATTCGCAAAAGATTGGCGATTGAAGAAGTTACCGGTTCAGTTAAGGTGTGGGCAATATCTATCGTTTCAATAATTGACCGAAATTTTTTTTCCTGTTCAGCTAAGTTTTGTTCGGACATAAAGAGATTTTCGCCTAATTTTGCGGTTTTAAGCAAGCAGCAGCCGAAAAAATAAAAAGTTATGGAATTTTTCCGCTATTGGATATTTCAAGATGACACAAAGAAAATTGAACTTTCCAGGCTTTGACGCGCTTGCGGGTTGCGCGGTCGCGGTGTGTTTTGTAAGATTCGCTAAAAAGCGAAAGTTTTGGCGAGGCGGTGTTTTGAATTTTATTCGTAAGTTTCAATCGCCTTTCGCCAATTTTGAGGATTTCGGTTATGAAAAAAAATCTGTTTTTTAAATTTTTTACGATAATAGTCTTTTCGATCAATATTTTGCCGGTTTTCGCCCAAGCGAAACAAAATACGGTTTCGCCGCTGTCGGCGGTCGAGCCGTTCAGAATCAATCGCGGCAGTTCGTTCGCGGCTTCCACCGAACGCTCGAAAAGTCAAAATATCAAGCTCGACTCCGAAATCACCGGCAGCGGCGCGATTTCGCGTGATTTTACCGACGCGCTGGAAATCGTTCGGAACAATTATGTCGGCGGCAAACAGATTGATTACAACGAATTGACCAAATCTTCGATTACGGCGATGCTGCGCGTTCTCGACCCGCATTCAAATTATTTTGATTCCGCCGAATATCAGGATTTGCTGACCGATCAGCAAAGCGAATATTACGGCATCGGTTCCAGCATCGCCAATTACGAAAAAAACGGTGTTTACGAAACCTATATCACCTCGGTTTTTCCTGATTCGCCGGCTTTTCGCGCCGGTTTGCGTTTCGGCGACAAATTTGTCGCGGTCGGCGGCGTAAGTGTTTCGGGCAAAAGTTCGTCCGAGGTGCGCGATTTAGTGCGCGGACGCAAGGGAACCATCGTCCGGCTGACCGTCGAACGCGCCGCCACGCATCAGAACGAAACGCTGGAAATTCGCCGCAACCGCGTTCCGCAGCCTTCGATTCCCGACGCGTATATGATTCGGCAGGGAGTCGGCTACATTGATATGTCGCAGGGCTTTAACTACACGACCGGTGACGAATTAAACGCGGCACTGGCGGATTTGCACGAACAGGGAATGACTTCGCTGATTCTCGATTTGCGCGATAATCCGGGCGGCATTCTCGACCAGGCGGTCAAAGTCGCCGAGAAATTTCTGCCGACCGGAAGCACCATCGTCACGCAGCGCGGACGCTACAAAATAGACAATCGCGTGTGGACTTCAAAAAACAGCCGACCGGAAACTCTGCCGCTGGTGGTTTTGGTCAACGGCGGCAGCGCGTCGGCATCGGAAATCGTCTCCGGCGCGATGCAGGATTACGACCGCGCCTTAATTATCGGCGAAAAAACTTTCGGTAAAGGCTTGGTGCAAAGCGTCATCAATCTGCCTTACGATTCCGGTCTAACGCTGACGACGGCGAAATATTACACGCCGTCGGGACGTTCGATTCAGCGCGATTATTCAAACGGCAGTTTGTATGATTATTACAATCACAAAATAAATTTATCCGATAAAGACCGGCTGAACTTGGCGAGCAAAACCGTGACGGGCAGAAAAGTGTACGGCGGCGACGGCATTATGCCGGATGAAAACGTTAAATCTCAAAACTTCACGGCGACGGAAATCGCGCTTCTCGACCCGCTTTTCTTTTTCTCAAGTGAGCTTTTGAACGGCAGAATCAAAGGATTTGAAAATTATAAGTTCAGCGGACAAATCAAATTCGGACAGCGCGTTCGACCCGCTGACTTTCCGATTACCGACGAACTGCTGGCGGCTTTCGAGCGGTTTGCGAAAAACGACGCGAAAATTTCCGCCGATGATGTTCAAGACGAAAAAGCCTTTACAAAATTACATCTGCGCTACAATCTGGCGACGGCGGCGGACGGCAATGTGGCGGCAAATCAGGTTTTAATCGAAGATGATTCGCAGGTTGCCAAAGCGGTGCAGACGCTTCCGCGCGCCGGACAACTCGCGCTTTCCGCCCGAAAAAGTCTCTCCCGGAAATAAAAAATGCTCGTTAAGTACCACGCTTAACGAGCATCGAAACAGGAGGAATCAGAAAAAACTGTAAGTCGTTTATATTTTTTCTACCACAAAAAAAGACAAGACTTACGGTCTAATTTAAAGATGCGAATCACCTTCGGAAAAGTTGCACCGGAAAAATAAAAATCTCTTCGATTATTAAATCGAAGAGATTTTTTGCCGCTTCAGAAAATAGTTCGGTTAAAAGTATAATTTTACCGAAACCTGTAATTTTCTCGAACTGCTGGTCACACTATCACGAATTCGTCCGAAAATCGTTGAAGTGTAAGTCGCCGTCGGATTGTCGAAAGATGGATTATTAGTCAAATTCTTAGCATCAAGCCGCAAATCGAAACTGAATCTTTCTGATACTTTAAATTTTTTGGAAATCGAAGCGTCGGTTGCAAAATAGCGCGGCGTAACGAAAAAGTTGCGTCCCGTATTGCCCGTTTCACCGGGAGCAGGAATTGAAAACATCGCCCGCTGGGTCGAATCGAACCAGTAATTTGTACCATTTTCCTGCACCAAATGCCCCATATATCGCGTACATCCCGTGCAGTTTGCCGTTGACTGCACGACATTGCTGAACGTATTCGCGCCCGAATAAACCGTGAACGGTCTGCCGGATGTCCAGAGAACATTGCCCGCAATCTGCCAGCCGCCGATCACATAATCAAGAGCTTTCGGAAGACCCGCGCCGAACATTCTGCCTCTGCCGACTGGCAGTCCGTATATATAAGTCGCCTGCAAAACGTGCCGGTTGTCGAAATCCGACGGGGCGTAATTCAAACGGCGGTTATTGATGTCGAACGGCGTTCCTCCAGCGGATTGCGCCGCTCCGCGCGAAACGGTCGTGAAAGTCGGATCGAACGAGCGTGTATCCTGCGATTTGCTCAGAGTGTAGCCGACTTGAAATCCCAAGTTGGCGGCAAACCGGCGTTTGAAAATCAATTCAAGTCCGTTGTAGCGGGACAAATCGTTGCTGTCCAATACATTTAACGCGCCGGTGAACTGCGGAAATCTTTGAAAGAAGAACGGGCTGAAGCCGTTGGAAGTAAGCGAAGCGGAACTAGTTCCGGCGGCTCCGGCTCTTGATGAAAGCGTCGCGGCGGCGGCGGCGACCGAATTTTGGGCGAGCTGCGTCGAAAATTGTGATCGGAAGGTGGTCGTGTTAGCGACGGTGTTGGCTCCGCCGATCAAATAACCCGCCAGACAATCGCTGGTCGCGCCGTTTTGCACATTTTTAAACGCCATCAAAAAAGTTTCGCCGCCGCACCGCGCGTCAGCGGCGTTGATATTAACCTGATTGGTGTCGTAGCCGCCGAACAGATTGGTGCCGTGTTTGCCGATGTAATTTATTTCGATGACCGTATTTTTGAACACTTCACGCTGAAAACTCAGCGCGTATTCGTGAATTTCGGGGAATTTCAGATCGGGATCAATCACCGTCACACTGCCCGTGCCGAGTGCCGCCACCTGCCGCAGCGTGTCCGGCGAAGCCGTCGGCGCGAGCGACGGTAAACCGTTTCTCAGCAAATTTCCGCCCTGGTTAAACGCCGAGTTACTTCCCAAATACGTGTTTCCCGGCGCGTTTTGATAAATGCTTGAAGAAAACAAAAACGTCGGAAAGCGGTCGTAAGCCAACCGGTAATTGGCGCGAATAGAAGTTTTGCCGTCTTTGAGCGGGTCCCAGGCGAAACCGATGGACGGCGAAAGATTGTTTAAATCATTGTCAAACAATTTTCTTTCGACAAATCTGATGTCGTTTGCCGGAGCCGCGCCGATGACCACCGATTTGTCGGGCGCGAGAATTGGTCTGCCGTCGGATTTCGGCGACAATTTGAATTCCCAGCGCAATCCCAGATCAAAAGTTAAATTCGGTCGAAATTTCCAGGTGTCCTGCCCGTAAAAATCGTATTCCGGGTAACTCGCCTTAAAAAGCCAGCGCGTTCCGGCGGTCGCAAATTGCGAGGGATCGTTCGGATCAGAGACAAAGGCTTGTGTATAGCTGCCGATTCGACCGAGCAAATCGTTAATTGTTCCGCGCAACCGCGTTAAATCATTGGAATTAATTCCGGTGGACGGCAAACTGAACGCGCTGAAAGTATTTGATCCGGCAGTTAAAGCGACGAGCGGTTCGATTTGTCCGCCGGCAACTCCCGAACGATCATCTTTGGCGATGCCGTAACGAAAATTGATACCGCTTTTGAGGATGTGATTGCCTTTCACCCACGTCAGATTGTCAACGACCTGATAAGTTTTCACGCTGCGCGCGTTGTAACTGAAATTGATGTTCGGCGCGACGATATTATTAAACGAATACGGAATCGCCGGATCGGGCTGCGGCGTGTTGAAGCTGAAGGAAAACGTACTAATTCCGAACAGAGCTTCGTTAGTAACACTGGCACTCGGCGACCAGCGATAGTTTATCGCCAGATTTTTCGGTGTGCGAAACGTGTCAACGATGTCGGGTGTGCCGGGAAAAATCGGTCGCCCGCTGTTTGCGCCGCCGTCGCCGAAAGTATTCTGCGCGCCCTGCGCGTAACGAACGTAAAGCGTTTTATCGTCAGCGAATTTGTAATCGAACTTGGTTACAAAATCGTATTGCTTTTCGATGCCGGGCGTGTTGAACGTAAATCCGGCGGTGTTCAACCCGTCACCGGCGGAAAAATTATTGGGCAGCGGCGTGGCGTTAATGACCGCCAAAATCGCTGGGTCTAAGCCGACGGCGGTCGAATTTCCGGCACCGGCGGCGGAGTTGGCATTGATGTTGTAAGTTGCCAGACAGCCGGTCGCCGTCGTCGTGGCGCACAGCGGCAAAAGCGAATTTCCGGCGGCATCCACCGCCGCGCCGCTCGTGCCGGTCGGCGCGTTCTGCCCGCCACGCACATAGCGATAAACGCCGTTGCGGACGGCTTGCGTGTAAACGATGCGGGTGATCGGAGCCGTGTCGTTTGACCGCAGAATCTGAAGATTGGTGAAAAAGAAAAATTTATTTCTGATAATCGGACCGCCGACGCTGCCGCCGAAAATATGCTGTATAAATTGCGGTCGGCGAATGCCGTTCAGATTGTTGCCGTATTCGTTAGCGTTGAATTCCGGTGTGCGGTAGTATTCAAACGCGCTGCCAGTCAAATGATTGGTGCCGGAACGGGTGACGAAAGTGACCTGCGCGCCGCTGCTGCGTCCGAGTTCCGCCGTGAAATTGCTGGTCACAACCTGAAATTCCTGAATCGAATCGGGATTCGGTCGCAGCGGCGTAAAATTTGAACCGCCCGCGCTCGATTCGTTGATGTCAATGCCGTCGAGCGTAAAATTGAAAGCGCGGTCGCGCGAACCGTTGACGTGAACGCCGCCGCCGCCCGTTACGCCGAAAGTATTGATGACACCCGGTTGGAAATTGAGCAAATCGAGCGGATTGCGTCCGCGATTGCCGACAATCGGCAGACTTTCAACCTCTTTTTGGGTAACCGTGCTGCCGAGATTGCCGGACGAACTGGTCTGAACCACTTCCGCCGTTCCTTCAACGGTGACGGTTTCCGCCACGCCGCCGACTTCCAATGGAATGTTCACAGTGGTCGGTTTGTTGACGCTGACCGGATTTCCCGTCGAAATAAATTTCTTAAATCCCGGTTTTTCAACTGCCACGGTATAATTTCCGACTTGAATCAAGTCGAAAGTGTATGCGCCGCCGTCACTGGTTTCCGTCGTTAGAGAAGTGTTGGTTCCTTCGTTGGTTAATGTGACGGTCGCGCCCGCCACCGTCGCGCCGGAACCATCAGTAACGGTTCCGGTCACACGCGAGGTCGTTCCCTGTGCCGAAACTTTTAAATTGAATGTGAAACAAAGAACGAACAATACGAAAAAAGTCGAAATTGGTTTAAAACGCATATTTCCTCCCTGCCAAATTGTAAATTTAGATAATGAAACCTTGTGAAAAGAAAAACTGACTAAAGAAATGATTATGTAAATTAGCACAAGTCGGTTGGAAGTGAAAATTAAATTTTACATTTTATTGTGATTTCCGGCGAGAATTGTTTGGTGGGCAAAATTGACCGCCCGATCAACGGACGAATGAATGGAAATAAGTGGGGAAAATCGGCGCACGTGTCGTTATTTGGGCTGGTTGAACAGATTTTTTGCTGAACCGACTTTTAATTTGAGCGAGATTTTGGAAAGGTGATTAAACTTTATAAAAGAGCCGTTTTATCTTTCATATTGCACAATCAAACCTTCCGCGCCGACTGCCCAGCCGAATTTTTTGGTCATAAATAATCCGTAAAGATTTTCTTTCGTGTTGACTTCCTGTTGAATCCAGGTTTTACCTTTGTCCGCCGAGCGCAGAATGGTTCCGCCATAACCGACGATCCAGCCGTTTTTGTCGTCGGCGAAATCAACGCGCAAAAAAGTGTTGGGAAATGAGGTTTTTATCGTTTCCCACGTTTCGCCGCCGTTTTCAGTTCGCAGAATAATACCTTTGCCGCCGACTGCGAAACCTTCGTTTTCATCCCGAAAATCAACATTATAAAGTGCTTTGTCGGTTCCGGTATTTTGAATCTGCCAATTTATTCCGCCGTCATAAGTGACCATAATCATTCCTTTGTCGCCGACAATCCAGCCGCGCGAACTGTTGATAAAATCGAGATGGAACAATTCGCGCTTGGACGGAACGGCGATTCTTTGCCACGTTTCGCCGCCGTCATCGGTTCGCATTACGAGCGAATCCACGACATTATCATCTTTGTTGAGCAGCGAACCGACAATCAGCCCGCGTTTTTTGTCGGCAAAACGAATGCTCAAAAATTCGGGCGTGGTGTTCTTAAAATCACGCGGATCGTAAATTTTTATTTCGCGCCAGGTGCTGCCGCCGTCATCGGTCAAAAACATTTTTTTTCCGGCGACCACATAGCCGTTGTCTTTATTGCGAAAATATATTTCGTTGATCGTTTCTTTCGTATCCACCGATTGTTTCGACCAGGTTTTACCGCCGTTTGACGTAAACGCCAGATAACCGTCATCGCCCGCGACGAAACCGCGCTCCGAGGTGGTGAAAAAAACAGTTACCAAATCGCCGGAACCGCCACTTTTGTTAAAGCTCCAACCGGATTGCGCGGCGGAAACCTGAGCGAATAAGACGATACCGAAAAAAAGCACAATCGTTTTTTGAATAAAAGACATCGGGATTCTCCTGTTAAATGAAAAGAATGAATTGAAAAGGCGATCAACGGCGAAACAAATTTTCATTTTGCCATAAATCGCCCTTATTGAAAAATCTCCGATCAATAATATGAAATTTTTTTATTTAACGATCCGGTAAACTTTTCCCTGCCACACCACGACGACTTGCTCGCCGAGCGCGAAATACTGCGCCAAATCCTTTTCTTTAGCGACCAAATCGAAATATGCGTCGCTCGCAAACGACAGTTTGATTTCCGCCAGCGCAGCTTTTTCCTTAAATTCGGAATCAATCCAAACACCGTTTTCGAGATAGAAAGTTTTCGCGCCAACTTTTTTCAAATTTCCCGCGATTCTAATCGCTTCGTCATCATCAGAAGTGATCTGAACAGTTTTTTGGAGTGCTTGCGCCTTTTTACTTTTTTCAACGGCATCTTTTCCTGTTACAGAAACTGTCGGCGCGGAGTTTCTCGACTCATTTGATTCTGTATTAACTCCTCTGGCTCCGTCAATTGTAAATTGTCTGCCGTTGATCGGTAAATCCGCAATTTGTCTTGTGGCTATGTCCGTCGCCAAATAAGAAGTGTAAGGCGTAACGATTCCGTAGCGCGTTCCGAGATCAACAATTTCGTCGCGCAGTTCTTTATTTTCGCCGTTGGAACGAATCTGTTCGACCAGCCAACCGACGCGGCGTGTTGCCCAAAGGCGCGGCAGAAAATTGTTTTGTTCGGCGCGAAACGGGAAATCGAGATTTTTATATTCAAATGTGCGCGTTTCTTTGCCCGCTTTTCCTTTTAATCGCAAGGCGACATTCTCAATATCGCTCGCGTTTTTGTAGCGTCCGATCAAAGTCAACTGAGTTCCTTTGAAAATATCGGTCAACTCGCGCGGATAAAGTAAATCGGTATTTACGCCGCCGAAATCGAGTTCTAAATCGGTCAAAACCGGCGAATTTACTTTGGTGAAAAAGTTGGAAACTTTGACTTCCAAATCTTCCTTCGGTTCGACGTAATCCGCCGCGCCGGAATTTTCCGCCGCTAATTTGTCTAAAAGCCGCGTGTTGACATCGTAACCGACTCCGAAAGTGAATAGGCGCAATCCGTTAACTTTTATTTCTTTGGCGTTATTGATGATTTTCTCGACGTTCTGTTCGCCGACCGTCGGCAAACCGTCGGTCATAAAAACGAGCAGTTTCGGTCGGTCGTTTGATTCAAATTGCCGCAGTGACGCTTTGAGCGCGTCGTTGATATTCGTGCCGCCGGTCGGCGTGAGATTTTTGACAAATTCTTCGCCGCGTTTTATGCCCGCAGCGTCGGCGCGAATCAAATTTGTTTCCATCAAATGTTCTTCGCCCGCGAAACCGACGACGTTAAATCTGTCGTCGTCGCGCAAATTTCGGATGCCGAACAGCAGCGCGGAACGCGCCTTTTCCATTTTGCCTTCATCCGCCATCGAACCGCTCGTATCAAGCACGAAAACGATGTCTTTGTTGACCCAATCTTTTTCCGTCAGATTCTCTTTCGGCGACAGTTGCAGCAGAAAATATCCGTCCTTTCCGGCTTCCCGGTAAGTCAGCAGCGACATTCCGAAATCGTTGTTCGATAAACCGTAAAAAAGCTGGAAATCGTTGTCATTATTGGAAGTTTCAAAAGAAACCGACGCGGCTTTTTCGCCTTTATTGACGACTTCGATTTGATGCGAAGGCGAATAAATATTTCGCAACGCTTCTTTGCCGACGATTTCGATTTTGCCCGAAACTGTGCCGAATTGTTGACTGTTTTCCCCATTTCTGAGCGTAGCATTTTCAACCGGCAGATTAACATTTTGCCGCAAATTTCTGCCCGTTCCCAAAGGGTAACGATAGGCGACCGTGCCGGATTCGGCTTTCAAAATCTGCGAATAAGTCAGTTCAAGTTTTTTGTCGGAATTCGGCGAAATCGGATAAATCGAAGCCTGAAACAAATCTTTTCCGGCGTATTCAAGCAGTCCCGGATCGCGCTGCCGCCGCACGACTTCATCATAAATCCGTCGCGCCTCTTCGCGGCTTCGCACTTCGCCGACGAGTTTTTTGCCGTTTTCCCAGATCGCAAATTCGACAATCGAAGCGGTTTCGGGAATCGGGAAAAAGTAAGTTCCCTCTAAAGTGTAAGGCGTATCGTTGCGAAAAATCTGTTCGAGATGCGTCGTCGCCACTTGTCCTTCGATGCGCGTGTTTAATTCGATTGATTTGACGGGTAAAGCGTTCGGAATTGGCACGGGACGCGGGCGCGGAAGCGGACGACACGGGCGCACGTTGCAGATAATCGGCACGATTACGCCCTGCGCTCGAACGGAAATTCCTCCGAATAAACTCAAAAACACTAAACAAAACAGACTGGCGGCAATCTTAAAATTTATCATTTTTCTCCTTTTTTAAAGCTGATTCAGCGCGGGGTTTTATTTTTTACGCTGGATTTAACGAATTAGGGAACGATAACGATTGAATCTTCTTGCAGAATAATTTGAGTAATAAAATAATTTTTTTAATTATCGGAGCAAACCGGAGCGCAGGCAGCCTCTGCCTGCCGATGCCGCGAAATGAGCGTCGCATACGTTGTTTTTATATAATTTGACGACGAAGTTTCTCGCGCTTTCACGCTCGATTCAGACAGAGGCTGCCTGCGCTCCGTCGGGAATAACTTTTTCAAGATTGAATGAGAAATTTTCTGTCCAACAAACTACGAAAAATTTTAATTTTGGTCGGTTTTTTCGTCGGTCAGCGAATCGTCAATCGCTTTTTCGGTTTTGGAACGAATTTTTTCGACCAGCGTGTCGGCTTTCTGCACGTTGTCTTCGAGATTGGCGCGATTGGCTTGAATTTGGGTAAGGAGCGCGTCTAATTTTTCCTTTTCGGTTTCAAGAGTTTTTTTGGTTTGGTCGCGGATTTCCTCCGGTCGGAGCGAGCCGGAAAACGTGGACGAGCGTTCGATCATTTCCGGGCGCAGATTATAATCTACCTGTTCGATCCGCGCCGTGACGGAATTTTGCTTTTCAATCAAATCGTAAAGCTGTTTTCGCAGCGATTCGGCGCGCTGTTCGGCGCGGGTCAAAATATCTAAATTTAACAAAAGACGCTTTTGTTTTTCGTCGTATTCATTTTTCTGCGTTGATTCGAGCGATTTGAGACGCGAATTCATTTCCTTGACACGCGTGTTTAATTTGTCGAGTTTTTCATCTTCCGTCACTGCCGCCGGCGCGGCGTTGTTCGCGGCGGGCGTTTCAGGGGCGATAATTTGATTGTCGTCTTGATAATCGCTCGCGCGGCTGACGATTTCGGGAACGGTCTGAACAATCGGCGGAGTCGGCGAAACGACCGGCGGAACATTTGTTCGGCGGCGCGTCGTCTGCGCTTTGGCTTCGGAAATGCCGATAAACAGACAGAACAACATTACCGGCACCACGCCGAACGGTGACAGTTTCGATTTCAAAGTTTCGTATTTCATATTCTTAAATGCGCCCGACTCGTTATTATTTTGCTGAATGATCGCCGTCAGGCTTTTTGTCGGGAAACAGATCGCCCGTGAAAAATTCGACGACGTTCTTTCCGGTCCCGACAAACGGAATCGCGTCAATTCCGGTATTTAGAACGCCGTTGACCACGCCTTTTCGTTTGATGTCGTAACCGATCATCCCGATTGCCATCGCCGAACCGACGTAAGGAATTGATTTGGCGACGCGACGCGCCACGTTCCAGCCGCCGGCTTGCACCAATTTTCTCGTTAAACTCGGATTATTATCTGACATTTATTTTACCTTTCCTGATAATTTTGTAATAATTTTACACTTGCCTAATTCCGATGACAAAAGCATACTTTTACTTTGCACGCTGATTGTCGTCTAAAGTTTCAATTTTTGAATAAAAACAATGACACTTATCATTAAAAATCTTTCTAAAAAGTTTGACGACAACTGGATTCTCAGAAATGTTTCGCTGAAAGTCGAAAAAGGCGAAGTTCTCGGCTTGTTCGGCGCGGTCGGCGAAGGGAAATCCACGACGCTGCGCGCCATCGCCGGAATTATCGAACAGGACGGCGGCACCGTTCATTTCGATTCGCAGGATGTCACGTTGTCGTCGTGCCAGGATCGCGGTTTTCATTTTCCGAATCTAACCAACGAATCATTTTGGAAATCCAACTTCAATACCGATAAAACTTCCCAGTTAGCCGATGGCGAAGGTCAGGTTTTGGCTCTGGAATTCGCGCTGGAAAAAGCCGAAGGCGTTCTTTTGCTTGACAATCAATTCTGCTATATGGACATCCAAACGCGGGAAGACAGTTGTGAAAAGCTGAAAAAAACCGTCAAGGAAAAAAAGCTGGCGGTGATTTTCGCCACAAATGATTACGATGAAGTTTTTTCCATCTGCGACCGCGTGGCAATTCTGCATAACGGCGCAATCGTCCAGACGGGAACGCCGCGTGAGGTTTATGAAAATCCGTATTCGGCATTCGCGGCGCGAGTTACCGGCAGAAATAATTTGATCGAAGCTGAACTTTTGACTTCGACCGAATCCGAAAATCCCGAATTTATCACGCGACGCGGCGAACATCGGCTGTTTACCGATAAAGTTGAACCTGATTTGCTCACCGCGAACGATAAAAACGTCATTCTCTCCATTCGCCCTAAACACATTTCCATTTCATTCGGCGCGTCGTTTCCCGAGGACAATCTGTTGAAAGCCAAAATTACGAACATCATTTTCAAGGGAGAATATACGCTGATTAAACTTGATGCCGACGGTTTGGAACTCGAAGCGTTGGTTTTGCGTCTCGTCGGTTTGAGCGTCGGCGAAGAATGTATGGTCGGACTGCCGCCCGACCGGATGCTGGTTCTGAAAAATTAGGACGACGGTCAATTTCGTTTACTGAGCCGATAAAGTTGAACTTTTTACGCGAATTCGGCTTGAAAAATTTACAGAATATGATAATCAGAAACCTCTTTGCGGCGTTTATTACCATTATTTTTCTGACGCTAACCGCCTGTTTCGCGCAGGTTCCGACGCAAAGTTTACCGATTTCGGGATTGCGGGAACAAGTTATCGTGCGGCGCGACGACCGTCATATTCCTTATCTCGAAGCCGCCAACGAATCTGATTTATATTTTGCGCAGGGTTTTGTGACGGCGAGCGACCGTTTGTGGCAGATGGATTTATACCGGCGGGTGGCGCGCGGCGAAACTGCCGAACTGTTCGGCAAATTGACGCTGGAAGAAGATAAGCGCTGGCGCAGATTCGGTTTTGCGGGCATCGTCGAAGAATCCTACAAAAACTTCACGCCCGAACAAAAAGCGGTTTTGGAGAGCTACGCGCGCGGTGTCAACGCTTATATCGCCACGCTGAACGAAAAAACTACGCCGGTCGAATTTCAAATTTTGAAATATCAGCCGGCGCAGTGGAAGCCGACCGATTCTTTGATTATCGGCGCGATTTTAGCCGACGGTCTCAGCACGACGTGGCAGGAAGATGTCATTCGGGCTTCTTTTGCCGATTTACCGAAGGAGAAATTCAATCAGCTTTTTCTCTATAAAACCCCTTTCGATGTGCTGATTGTCGGCAAAGATACGGCGGAGAATTCCGGCTTACAGATGCCGGATGCCGGATCAAAAGAGAACAGACCGGATGCGGAATTGCTGAAATTAGCTTTGAAAGATGCGAAAATTCGGAAATCTTCGCTTGAAAGAATCGGTTTTTATCAGGAATTTAACGCCGCCAGCAACAATTGGGTGATTTCGGGGAAAAGAACTCTGGACGGCAAACCGATTCTGGCAAACGATCCGCATTTGCCGCCGTCCGTGCCTTCGATTTGGTATCTGGCAAATCTTTCCGCGCCGAATATGCGCGTCTCCGGTGTTACGCTGCCCGGCGTTCCGGGCGTTATTCTCGGTCATAACGAATACATCGCCTGGGGCGCGACCAATCTCGGTCCCGACGTGCAGGATTTATATGCCGAAACTTTCAACGAAAAAGATCAATACAAAACGCCGAACGGCTGGGAAAGCGCGAAAATCAGGCGCGAGGAGATAAAAGTTCGCAAAAACGTTTTAAGTCCTGAAACGGAAACAGAAACGCTGGACGTGATCGAAACGCGCGACGGCGTGATTATCAACGCTCAGGACAACAAAAAATACGCGTTGAAATGGACGATTCGGAATGTTAAAGAAAATCCGTTTGAAGCGTTTTTACTGCTCAACCACGCGAAGGACTGGGATGATTTCAACCGCGCACTGAAAACTTACGGCGGCGCGGTGCAGAATTTCGTGTACGCCGACGTAAAGGGAAATATCGGTTTTCATAACGGCGGCAAAATTCCGATTCGGCGTTCCGGTGACGGTTCGACACCTTACGACGGCGCGACCGGCAGCGGCGATTGGATCGGTTATATTCCATACGACGAACTGCCGCAGAGTTTTAACCCGCCCGAAGGATTTATCGTGACGGCGAATCAGCGCATTGTCGGTGACAGTTACAGATATTTTTTGACGCATTTTTGGGCGGCTCCGTATCGGGCGCGGCGTATTTACCAGCTTTTACAGGCGAATTCCAAAATGACGGTCAACGACGTAATGGATATTCAGCGCGATATTTTTAATATTTCATACGCGAATTTCGCGCGTGAAATCGTCAAAAACGAAGCCGCCTCGCCGGAGACGTTAAATATTTTGCGCGGCTGGGACGGGAAAATGTCCGCCGATTCAAACGCCGCGCTGCTGATTACCGAAATTAGAAGCGTTTTTCTCAACAAAATTTTGACCGCCAACGTTGGCGCGGAACGGGCGAATAATTATCGGTGGGGCGAAACCGCCTCTTTCATTGATTGGCTGGCGGCTGAAAAACCGGCAAACTGGCTGCCGAAAGAATACAAAAGTTATGAAGATTTGTTGAAAGCGGCGGACGCGCAGGCGCGTAAAAATCTGGCGGCGAAATACGGCGCGGACGATTCCAAATGGCTTTACGGCGCGGCGTATAAAATCAAATTTAACCATCCGTTAGCCGCCGCTCCGCTGATCGGAAGCATTTTTGCGATTGACGATTTTCCGAAATACGGCAGCGGCGAAACGCCGAACGTCGGCGCGAATGTTTCGATGCGGCTGATCGCCGTGCTGGGCGAATGGGACAAAACGCGGCAGGGAATCGCGCTCGGCGAAAGCGGAAATCCGAGATCGCCTTTTTACAAAGATCAGTTGGAAAGCTGGAAAACGGGTAATACGCCGGTTTTCCCTTTCTCAAAATCGGCGGTTGAAAAAGCTGCGAAGGAAGTCGTGCAGTTGACTCCGGTTAAATAGCGGTAAAAGATCAACGATAAGATTCAAAAATTTATCTCTTCACTAATCACTCACTGTTTACCGTTCACCGCTGTTCAGCAGATGATTTCTTAATTCGATAAAATCGCTCAAAATAATCGCAGCGGCTTCGCTGTCCACTCTTTTTCTGATTTCCTTTAAACTCAAACCGATTTTGGTCAAATAACCTTTGGCTTCATAAGAAGTTAAGCGTTCATCCATCAAAATTACCGGAATGCTGATCGAAAGGGAGAAATTTCTCGCCAATCTTCGCGCTTCCGCCGACATTGCGCTTTCCGAACCGTCCGTGTTATACGGCAAACCCAAAACCAAACCGACCGCATCAAAGTTTTTCAGATAAGCGATGATTTGTTTGAGAACTTTTTTCCAGCTTGCGCGTTCAATCACGCAAATCGGACGAACGGTGAATTGGAGTTCATCGCTGACGGCGACTCCGATGCGTTTTGTTCCCAAGTCAAGAGCCAGCAACCTGCCTTTTGACGGGACGCGAAAAACATCTGTAAAATCAGCGGGATTAGTTGTTTCTTGTTCTTGCACGAAAAATTCAGTTATTGGATAATTGCAAAAGGTAATTATAACAAAAATAAAGAGGTATAAAGAATGTCATATCGCGGAAAATTTATGATCGGGCTGATTTCGGCGGCAATCGCTTTATATGCGGTCATCGGCGGCGCGCTGGGCGTTTGGGAAGCTCGCGCCCAACAGCCGATAAACGATGCCGGAGCGCAAATTCGTATTTTTGAAAGTGTTCTTCAGCATATTCAAAATGATTATGTTGACGAGCCGAATTTGGAGAAAGTGCGCGCCGGCGCATTGCGCGGACTCGCCGCCGGACTTGATCCTTATTCGTCGTATCTGACGGCGGATCAGGTGAAAGATTACCAGGCGAAAAAGCAAAACACCTTAGCCGGAATCGGAGCGGAATTTTCCCAGGTTTCCGGTTATCTCTACGTTGTTTCCGTGATTAAAGGTTCTCCGGCGGACAGCGCGGGACTCAAAGCGGGCGATGTCATCGAATATATCGAAAACAAGGCGACGCGCGACATTTCATTGTATGACGCGCGACAGTTGCTGTTAGGCGCAACCGGTTCAAAAACAAATCTTCGTGTTTTGCGGGCGGGCGCAAAACCGCAAACCATCGCCGTTCCGCGCGGCAGTTATAAAATTCCGTCGTCGGAATCGAGAATGGAGGACGGCAAAATCGGCGTGATTAAAATTTACAGCCTCGAAAAAGGCGAAGCCGGTGATATTCGCAGTCACGTTCAGGATTTGATGAAACAGGGCGCGCAAAAAATTATTCTCGATCTGCGCGGCGTAGCGGCAGGCGATATTAATGAAGCGGTGGATGTTGCCAATTTATTTATCAAAGACGGCAATCTGGCGGAAATCATCGGGCGCGATAATAAAGTAACGCAGACTTTCACGGCAGAACCGAATAAATATCTGTTCGGCGGCGATGTCGCGGCGTTGATTGATTTAGGAACCGCCGGAGCGGGAGAAGTGGTCGCGGCGGCTCTGCTCGACCGCAAACGCGGCGAAGTCGTCGGTGAAAGAAGTTTCGGTGCCGGAACACAGCAGGAATTATTTCCCCTGCGCGCCGGTGACGCGTTGCTGCTGACAACGGCAAAATGGGCATCGCCAAGCGGCAATACTTTTTTATCAACCGAACGCGCCAATTCGGGTGTCAAACCCTCAGTCGAAGTGAAACGTCCCGAAACGCCCGAACCGATTGAAGTTGAAAATTTAGTTGATCAGCAGGAAAAGGAAAATCAGGAAAATCAGCCGACTCCGCAGGCGACCCCGCAGGCGACCCCGAAAGCTGAGCAGCCCAAACCATCACCGGAAGATTTACAGTTGAAAAAAGCCTTAGAGATTTTACGCGGAAAAACTCAGGCGGCGAAAGCTGAATAAAATTAATCAGCGCGAGAATTTGAAAAGTCGGCGAAATGTTAGCTGTTCGTCGGCTTTTCCGTTTTTATCTGCTTGGTTTGCAAAAAACGATGCGAAAGAGAATGATTTTTAGTTTTTCGCTTTCAGTTTTTCAGTTTTTGAAAAGACTTGCTAAAATCACTTTTTAGAAGACTTCGCAAAATTTGAAAGTGCGTCCCGGCGAGAGCCGGAGATGAACGCAAAATATTGGAAAACCTGGGATTGACGGGCGCATCTAAAATTCGGCGACTTGGAAAATTCGCCGCTTTTCATTTGCAAAAAAAATGCCAAATGAATAATTTAAAAACAAAATTCAAAAAATTGTCTGTGCTGTTCGGCATTTTATATTCTGCCTGCTGCCTTCTCAGCGTCAACGCGCAATCAACCAGTCAAAACTATCCGACACCGGTCACGACCAACGAAATCAACGTGCTAATGCCGGCGCGGGAAATCGGGGATCCGCGCCTGACGAATTATTTTTATACATTTAACGGAAATCAAGGCGACATTTTCGTCAATGTGCGGACTTTAAATTTTAACGGAGATATTGATATTTTTACCGGCGATAATCTGAAATCGCTGACCAAAATAACGATTATCGCGGATGTTTCGGAAAATGAAACGGGTCGCGTCGTTTATTTGCGAAAACCGGAAAAATTAATTTTAAGAATTCAGGGGCGCACGCTAACCGACGAGCCGGCAAACTTTCATATAAAATTTGCCGGAAGTTTTCAGCCGTTGCCCGCTGATTCCGAAGCCGACGCGCCGCCGCTGCCAAAAGTGAATATCAATACACAGGGGACAGTGCGGGTTAATTCCGTCGGCACAATTATCGAACCGAAACCCACACCAACGCCTCCGCCGACTGAAACTGCCGTCAAAAACGAAGCGGCAAATGATGCGACAGTGGAAAAAATCAGTACGCCGCCCAACGCCAAGCCGGATGAAGATATAATCAATAACACAAATGCGTCTGATAATGTCGCCAGTAGAATTGATAATTCTGTTGATAAAACAGAACAAACATCTTCCACGACCATTGAAATTGAAAAAAATACGGTTGCCGACCGGGGAAATATACAAAATAAGCAGCCGCCAACTGATCAAACGAAAATAGCAAAAGAGCCGGAAACTGTTGTTGAAGAGCCGATTTCTTCAAACACAAATACCAATGTCGGTGAAAACCGGGTCGCTCCTGATGACGCATCTGCAAAAAGGGAAAATAACGAACCGATAGAAAACCCGGAAATTAAAAAACCGGAAACGGCGGTTGCGATTAATCCGTCGCCGGAAGTTAAAGCCGGAAGAACGTCGAGAGTAAAAACAAAAAGAATTGTTACTCAAAAACCGCTTGAGCCAAATCCGCTGGAAAGTATTCGGCTGGTGATTTTAATGAAAGACGGAACACAAATCGAACATCCGATGAGCGATGTTTTTCGCTTTAATATCACTAAGGGAATTTTAATCGTGATTACGAAAAACGGAAAAACAGAACGCTACTCAATCCTCGACATTGAAAAGACGATCATCGAATAAAAACGTCTCGAAATTTGGCGGCGCACCGTCAAATCCAGCGATTTACTGCGAAGAAACAATCTGATTCAGCTTCGCTGCGAGTTGGCTTTTAGGATTGACCGTTTCGAGCTGCGCGAGAACTTTTTTCGCTTCTTCCAAATTTCCTTGTTTGTAATACGCGATTCCGAGATTGTAGAGCGATGGTTCGTGATTCGGATTCTTTTGCAGGGAAGTCTGAAATTCTTTAATGGCGCGGTCTAAATCAGGATTAGCGCGCTCGACGAAAGTAATTCCCAAATCCGTTCTGACATTGACATCATCCGGTTTTTTGGCGAGTGCCTGTTCGTACCATTTTTCAGCTTTTTCGTATTGCTGCGAATCAAAATAAGTGTTGCCGATCTTGACGAGAGCTTCGTAATCGTCTGGTTTTATTTGATTGGCTTTTTCGTAAAATTCAAGTGCCGTGTCAAATTTTTGAATCTTGGCGTACATATCGCCCGCTTTCATCTGCGCTTCAAAATTTGACGGTTCGTTTTTCGCCTGATCGAGCGTTTCCGCGATTTCGGGCAACATTCCGCCCTGTTCATTCGGTTTGACGCTGACGGCAGTTTGTTCCTGCGCCGCCTGCTGCTGCTGGAGAAACGGCGCGTTGACAGTGTTCGGCACCGTCGTCTGACGCGCAATTTCCTGACGGTTAATCTTATTGGCGACAAAAAAGCCAATCACTAATCCAATAAATAAGCCGATAATTCCAAACGATATATTCTTTTGCATCTTTCAGTCGTCAATCGTGAGCCGCTGTTATTCGTCAATCGTCAATCGTCTTATGAATTACGATCTCAATATTCACATTCTCAAACGATTAACGATTAACCATTGACGATTTACGCGTAGCTGTGTAAACCGGGAAGCAAGTAACTGACTCCCAGATAAGTGAAAATCACCAGCAAAAAACCGATGACAGCGAAATAAGCCGAACTTCTGCCCGACCAGCCGCGCGAGATTCGCGTGTGCAGAAACGCGGCGTAGGTCAGCCAGGCGATTAACGCGCCGGTTTCTTTGGAATCGAAACCCCACGGTCTGCCCCAGGATTCATTCGCCCAAATCGCGCCCGTTATTAAAAGCATCGCCAAACCCGCAAATGCCAAACTCGCGGTTTTATACATTAACCCGTCGAGCAGTTCGAGCGAGGGCAGTCGTTCGCGCAGAGTTTCGGTTTTGAAACTGAATAATATTACGAAAAACGTTCCCGCCAGCGCAGTCAGCAAACCAGCGAGTTCGACGGGATTGGTGTTGACGCTTAAAAATAATTTATCGCCTTCGGTTTTCAAAAATTGCTTGGCTCCCTGGTCAAGCTGCGTTGGCGACAAAGCGGCAAATTCCTGCGCGGAAAGTCCTTGTTTGGAAGCGAGTTCCTTACCCGCCGTCACGTATTGAGCGGGGTTGGCGGCAAGCTGCGCCTGTAATTTCGGATAAATATCAGCGGTGGATTTAATGCCCGAAACCAAAAAAACTATCGCCAGAACTTGCGTCGCCAGCGAAATCTTCAATAAAATATGCCCGATTTTTTTCGCGCCTTCGTTATTTTGATAAATATAGAGCAGAAAAGAAATAATTACGCCTAAGAGCAGTAAGCCGGAAAAAGCCAAAATTGCGCCGACATACGGAATTTCGAGGCGAAATGGCGATGAAAACGGCTTCGGTGAACTAGGCACGAAAAGTCCGGCGCGATAAACAAATTCAGTGAAAACCGAAAATTTACTGACCGTTCCGATGACGGAGAGCGTGAAAACGCTCGCCCAAATCGCCATCGCTTCGACCTTCACCCGGTCTTTCAGCAGATAAATAACCGCGACCGCGAAACAGACGAGCGCGACACCGTAACTTAAAGAAGCCACGCCGACGTGAATCGGTCGCCAGTAAGAATCCAAAACCGGCGGCAAATCAATAAATTCGGGTCCGATGAATCGCGCCAGCGTCAAAATCAGAGCGGCGAGCGGCAGCGTAAACGCGCTCAAAAACTGAAAACTGCGGCGGTTGGCGAGCAGCAGCGTGGTGATTCCCGCGCCGAACGCGAACGCCAGACTCAAATCGTATAAATTGGCGAACGGAATATAGCGGAAAAACCAGGGTGTCGCCATATTGCCGCTTTCACGCATCATCGCAATTTCGCGGTCAAACGCGCCGACCCAGCGCACCAGCCAGCTCGACAGATTGAAAAAAACGCCGAGCGTCGCGCTCCACAGACCGATTTTGCGCGCCATTTCCGACGGCGCGTAAAGGTTGGTCAGTTGAAAAAGCGCGGCGAAAATATAACAAGCCAGCGCGATCATCATCAGCGCCGCGTCGGAAATAAATTTCGCGCCGATTTCAATTCGCGCGAACAACATCAAAAATGCGCCGACGACTGCCAAAATCGCCGGCAGATACGCATAAAATGTTGATCTGTTCTGAATTCGTCTTACTTCTTCCATAAATTAACTCCGGCAGTACGCTGCCAAATTTTACAAAACTAATTTTGAACGATAGTTTTTTCGTTCGTTAATGAGTCTCTTATTTTGTTAAATTTATCCCCAAAACCGGTTTGATTGCGGTTTGCGTCGCCGCCCAGAATAACTTCGTAATTGTTTTCGCCGCGTTCTTCGATCATCGCCCAAATTCTTCGGTGCGAGGTGAAAAATATAAAGCAGAGCGCGCCGATTAACCCGAAACCGCCGATATACCACGCGACAAACGCGGCGTTATACGGATCGTATTTGATTGATAAAACGTGCGCGAGCGGCGATTTTTCGTAACTTTTCAAACGCCACTTATAACCCGCTTTCGGCGCGCCGACCGGAATTTTATCCGACAAATTTGCCGCAAACGCAAAGACTTTATTTTTATCGCCGTTTGGCGAAGTAACATTTAAGACCGCCGCCGGATTGTTGTATTCCGCCGAGCGCGTGTCGGGTTTTCCTTCTTCATTAAATGTGAAATCGGGGAAAAACGCTTCGTAATCAACTTTTGTCCCGTCGGGCAAATTTACCGAACCGTTGCGCGCCAGATCAACGATAAACGGCTGCCCGCCGGTCTGCGGCGTTAATTCGAGCGTCATATTACGCGCGCTGCCGAGCGTGATCGCGCTGGCTTGGAAAAATCGGTAGCCGCGATAGGTAAAAGGACGATTCAAGCTGACATCGGCACTGGTCACGCCGTAAAGCGGATCATCAATTTTAATTCGCGTGTGCCAATCAATCGTGTTTTGAATGTTAATCGAACCTTGCGGATCAATTAAATCCTGCTCGATGTCAGTACAGGTGATGGTAAAGGGAAGCGCGACATTGTAACGCTCCTGCTTATCCAGATTGAATTCGATCATCTGAATTTGGTTGGTAACCTGACCGGGAATCATCCGCACGTCGGCATCAAAACCCGATTGCAGCGCGACGAAATGACCGAGAAACAGCGTCAGAAGTCCAACGTGGACGATATACGCCCCCAGCCGATTCCATTTGCCGCTCTCACCGAAAACAATCAGGTTGGATTTGTTCTCAATTCTGGAATAGTCTTTCTGACCTTCTTCGTCGGTCGGGTAAAAAATACTGTTTGTTTTGGTAATCTGCGGTTTAAAACCATTGCTTTTAAAGATTCGGCTGACTTTTTCGGCGACTGATCTTTCGTCCGCATCGGGCATTTCCAGCGCGGCGTGTTGTTTCCGTTTAAGCAGCCAGCTTCGCGTCGCGTTTAGTTTCGGACTTGAAATATAACTCCACGCCGAAGGAAAACGGTCAATCGAAGCCAGCACGATATTCAGCGAAAGCACCAGCAGCAGCAGATTGAAATACCAGGTGTGATAAATATCGAAAAGTCCGAGCGTGCCGTAAACGAGCTTTTCCGCCGGAGTCAGCGACCCGAAATAAGCGTCAAATCCGTTGACGTTCTGTTGAATAATCAGCATTCCGACCATTGACAGAACTACCATCAAACAAAGCAGAACCACTCCGAAACGCACCGAACTGAGAAAATCCAGCACCCGATTCAGCACCGGTGCGGATTTTGCGCGCGGCTTGCTTCCGATGCGCGGCTTGTTGCCGGAGATTGTTTTGACTGTTTCTTCCACTGCTGACATTTCTTATCAAGTTTAGGTTAAGAAAAATCATAACTTAGCCGCGATTATTTGTCATCCTACGAGAAAATTAGTTGGGCTATTAAAAAAAAGAAGTTTAGTTTGCTATATTTGCATTTGGAAAATCGAAAAAGTAAAGCTATTCTTTGAACAAAGAAGATACAATTACCAAAAATTTCAATGGAAATAGCAACGGCGGAAATACAGGAAATAAACACCATCAGTGATGCCAGAACATTTAGCGGGCGCGAAAAACTGGCGGCATATCTGGAATTGACCAAACCGCGCATCGCGTTTTTGCTGGTTTTGACTTCGGCGGCGGGATTTTATCTCGGTTCGGAGAACGGGTTTAATTTTGTGGTTTTTATTAACGCGATGGTCGGAATTACGCTGCTCGCGTTCGGCGTGGCGACGCTTAATCAGGTTTGGGAAAAGACGACCGACGCGCTGATGGAGCGGACGGCGAAACGCCCGCTGGTCGTCGGCAAAGTTACTTCCGGCGAAGCGTTAATTTTCGGCGTTCTGCAATGTGTGGTCGCCGAAGTTTACCTGACTTTTCTGGTCAACGGTTTGACGGCAATACTCGGTCTGGGCGTGATTATCGGCTACGTGCTGCTTTACACGCCGCTTAAAACGCGCACTTCCGCCTCAACCGCCATCGGCGCGATTCCGGGCGCGCTGCCGCCGCTGATGGGTTGGACTGCCGCTTCAAATAAAATCACGATGGGGGCGTGGATTTTGTTCGCCATCCTTTTTTTATGGCAGTTTCCTCATTTTTTGGCAATCGCCTGGATGTATCGCAAACAATACGCCAAAGCCGGAATTTTGATGCTGCCGGTCGTCGAACCGGAAGGGAAAATCACGGCGCGGCAAATCGTTATTTTCACGGTTTTACTGCTGCCGGTCAGTCTCGCGCCGTTTTTTATCGGTTTAGCCGGCTGGATTTATTTGATCGGGGCGAGTTTGCTGGGAATTTGGTTTTTGTCTGGAAGCATCGCCGCAGCGCGTGCCAAAACGGACGAAAAGGCGCGTAAACTGTTGGTTATTTCGGTAATTTATTTACCGTTAATTTTCTTGTTGATGGTTTTCAATCGAATTTAAGAAATACTTTATGAAAATCGGAACTGTTGAAACAATTGAAGAAAAAGCGAAAAGGCGAAAAATTCGCTCAACCCTGAGCGGCGGAACCGGGACTAATGGCGGAAATCGAAATCGCGGCGGCGGCGGCGGCAATGACGGCGGCGGCGATAATCGCAATAATGATTTTTACGATGAAACGGAATCCGTCCCAAACGATAAATTTCGTATCGGAATGTGGTTTTTGTTGCTGGTCGTTCTGATGACCTTCGGCGGTTTGATCGGCGCGTATATCGTCATCGCCACCAATCACGAATTGGAATGGAAGCCGTTTGATTTGCCGCTTCAGGTGTGGATCAGCACTGTTTTAATTCTTTTAAGCAGCGTGACTTATCAGTTTTCGACCAACGCTTTGCGGGCGGAAGATCAGATCAAAGCGAAGAACTGGCTTTTGGCGACCACCGTTTTGGGCGCGATGTTTATTTCTTCGCAAATCCTCGCGTGGCTCGAACTGGTGCAGCAGGGCGTTTACGTCGCCAGTAATCCGTATGCCGGATTTTTTTACATTCTAACCTCCGTCCACGCTCTCCACGTCATCGGCGGAATCGGCGCGCTCGGTTACGTTCTGCTCCGCGCCTGGCATCAGACTAATTCCGAAGAAGAACTGGAAAAACGTCAATCCGTTTCAAAAGCGGTCGGATTATACTGGCATTTTATGGACGGACTGTGGCTGGTGCTGTTTGTTTTGCTCGGTTTTTGGAAATAAGCATTTGAAGGAAAATAACAAATCAATGTTGGCGATCAACGTCGTTTCGGTCGTCGTGCCGATTGTCGTCGCCGTTCTGCTTTCATTTACCAATAAACTTGATCTCGGCGAATGGACGAAAAATCTCTCACACGTCATCGGTTTGATAAATACTTTGACGACCGTCGTTTTGCTGTTCGGCTTGTTTTTTATAATGCGAAATAAAGTTCATCTTCATCGCCTGATGATGACGATTGGCTTTGTCCTCGGCGGTTTGTTTTTGGTTTGCTACATCGTTTATCACATCTCGAATCCGGCGAATAAATTCTATGGCGAAGGTTTTATACGCTATATTTACTTTTTTATTTTAATTACGCACATCGGGCTTTCGCTCGTCGTTTTGCCGATGGTTTTGCGGGCGATGTATTTCGCCGTGACAAAGCAATTTGAACGCCACAAAAAAATCGTGCGCTTCGCTTATCCGATTTGGCTCTATGTTTCGACCACCGGCGTAATCGTCTATCTCCTGCTTTATCAACTGTTTCCGGCTAAATAAAAGAATATCACGATTCTCTTGCCAAAAATAAGTTCCGGTGCTATATTATTGAATGTTGAAAACTTGATCGCCGAAGCTGTTTTGAACGTAAAACAGCGCGGGGGAACCAAAGTTTTACGGCACTTTACGTAAAACACGGGGCGAAGCGTTTTGCTAAAGAAAACGCAGGGATAACTTCTTCGTTCCCAGCCCGACAGCTAACCTCGTAGGTGTGGTGAAGAAGACACTGAAAATTTATGCCGTAAGTGGTGCGATTTTGTGTGTGCTTCGTACCTTTGATTTTTTTCAACGAATCAAACGAGACCATCCAGTCTTTTCAAAGAGAAAAAGTTCCGCATTTCGATGCGGAACTTTTTTGTGTTCAAAACGGCGCAAACCATTTACATTCAATCATTATGTCGTTCTTTGACGGCGGCGACCGCCAGAAAATCGGTTGCTATGCGGTCGGTGTAAATTTCGAGCAGTTCATTGATTTTTTCTTTTTTCGGTGATTGAAAAATCAACCCGACGTGTTTCGGTTTGGAAACCCGATAGACGATTTCCGCGTCCCGATAATGCGACGTGTCGGGATTTTCTTCGTTGGCGAGCGCGAGCGTAATGCCGGCGAAATCTTTGCGGATTTTGGGCGAGCGATAGGGATTTTCTTCGTCGGCGATGGTCAATTTCGCCCATTCGCGCCACAGATTAAAGCCGCACGCCTGTTCCAGAACGTCGGCGATATACGCGCCGCCGACACGACACGCGACTTCAACCAGATAAAATTCGCCGGTTTCCGCGCTTTGCAGAAATTCGGCGTGCGCGACTCCGCGCTGATGTTCAAAACCCTTTAATAATTTTTTGTTTAATTTTTCTAACTCTTTGCGTTCTTTAGACTTATAATCAACGATGGAAGTCGTAAAAACTCCGCCCGAATGAGAAACTTTCATCGGTGTCGTGCCGTATTGACTGACTCCGACGGCGACGATTTTGCCGTCTTTAATGACCGAATCAACGTGAAAAACATTGCCTTCGATAAATCTTTCGATCAAAAATTGCGACGGATGATCGCGCCACGTATTCCGCGCGTCGAGTCCGGTCAAAACGTCCCACACCTGTTCGCGCGTATCGCATTTGCGAATGCCGAAGGCGTTGACTTCGGTGCGCGGTTTGATAATCCACGGCGCGGGAACGCGGTCTAAATATTCATTTATTTCATCGGGATTAAACACGCCGACGAATTCGGGACACGGAATGCCGATTTCCGAAGCGAGATGCCGCATCCGCAGTTTGTCGCGGAAGCGCAGCGCGTGAGAATTGCTCATTCCCTTTATTTGCAGATGTTCGCGCGTTTTGGCGGCGGTTAAAACGTCAAATTCATCCATCCCGACCACGCGGTCAATCGGATGCAAACCGGCGATATTGGCAACGGCGCGAATATAATCTTCCGTCGCCGCATCGTTGGCGACGGTTTTGACTTCGTTTAGATTCGTCCAAATCCACGGTGAATCGAGCAGATTTTTGCGCGTTACCAAAGTGACGCGCCAACCCGCGTTGTGACATTCTTCAAAAAACTCGTTCCCCTTGAATTCACTGGCAATGCAGACAATGTGTTTTTTCATATTCCAGACTTAAATTTTATGATTTCAGATTTAGATTTACATTTCAGACTTTTCTTCCAATTTGGGATTTGGAATTTGCAATCCGAAATTCGCAGTTTTGTTTTGTGCTAAAAGAATGGCACAATTTAACTGTAAAAACAACATTTTTGCAAATTCAAGAAACTAATATCTTGATAATCTGCGAATTTGATAATTTGTTCAAAATTCAGCGGCGGCGGATTTGTGTCGGGAAAGATTTTTAATTTGCAAAAAATCTGTTTGCCATATTTTTGAACAACTTAAACGGAGTAGAAAATGCAAGGAATAAACATTGCGGAAGTGGTCAGTCATCTGATAATTTTTATGGTCGTTTTGCTGTTGGCGATTTCGGCGCACGAAGCCGCCCACGCCTGGATGTCGCATAAATTCGGTGACGATACGGCATATATGCTTGGTCGTGTCACCTTAAATCCGATCAAGCACACCGACCCGATTGGAACGCTTTTGATTCCAATTATCGGTTTTATCTTCGGCGCGGTCGGCGGCGCGCTCGGCGCGATTCCGCTGATCGGCTGGGGCAAACCAACGCCGGTTAATCCGCGCAATTGGAGCAATTACAAACTCGCCAACGTGATGGTTTCGATTGCCGGCGTGCTGGCGAATTTGATTTTGCTGATTATCGGCATCGTGTTGGCGAAAATTTTGATGACGCAGGGTTTCGATTACCGGGCGTTTTTCGGCGCGAGCGAAAATCCGCTGGCGGTATTCACGGGCTATCTGATGATGCTCAATCTGTCGCTTTTTGTCTTTAATCTATTGCCTTTTCCGCCGCTTGACGGCAGCAAAATTCTTTCGACCTTTCTGCCCGACAGCTTTCAGCCGATTTTGAATCTGTTCGAGCAATACGGTTTTCTGATTCTGATGTTTTTTATCTACATCGGGGTTTTTGACGTTATCATCACGCCTTTTTACATCGCTCTGCGATATATTTTAGTTTCGATTTAATCATTCCAGTCTATGAAAAAACGCATCTTCAGCGGCGCACAGCCGACCGGCGAACTGCACCTCGGAAATTATCTCGGCGCATTAAAAAATTGGGTTGCTTTGCAGGACGAATACGAAAGTTTTTTCTGCATCGTCAATCTGCACGCCGTCACATTGCCGCAGAATCCTGAAATTTTGCGGCGTAAAACTTTCGATTTAGCCAGAATTTATCTCGCGTCGGGCGTTGATCCGAATGTTTCGACGATTTTTATTCAATCCGATGTCAGCGAACACGCCGAACTCGCGTGGGTTTTAAACTGCATCGCGCGAATGGGCGAACTCGAACGAATGACGCAGTTCAAAGACAAGTCGCAGGGCAGCGGCGAACGCGCCAGCGTCGGGCTTTTCACCTATCCGATTTTGATGGCTTCCGACATTCTTTTGTATCAAACCGATCTCGTTCCCGTCGGGCAGGATCAAAAACAGCATCTCGAATTATCACGCGATTTAGCGGCGCGATTCAACCGCGATTTCGGCGAGACTTTCGTCGTTCCCGAACCGTTTATTCCGCCCGTCGGCGCGAAAATTATGTCGCTCCAAGACCCGACCAAAAAGATGTCGAAGTCCGACGAAAACGTCAACGGTTCGATTTTTTTATTGGATGACGCGGACACAATTTCCAAAAAATTTAAAAAAGCCGTGACCAATTCGGGAACCGAAATCACATTCGACGAATCGCGTCCGGCGATCAATAATTTACTGACGATTTATCAATTGATGACCGGCAAAACGCCCGCCGAATGCGAAGCGGTTTTTGAAGGCAAAGGTTACGGCGATTTCAAAAAAGAATTAGCCGAAGCCGTCATCGAATTTCTCAAACCATTTCAGGAACGCGTCAACAATTATTCGGACGATGATTTAAAAGTAATTCTCAAAAACGGTGCGGACAAAGCGCAGGCGACAGCGCGAGAAACCCTGAAAGACGTTTACGCGAAAATGGGCATCGTTGGCGCGTTGAATTAAATTTTGACTGTGATTTTTAACGCACATCCCAGGCGATGTTTGAAAGCAAATTGCACTTTTCACACCTAAAATCAAATTTATTGTGCAGAGGTTCTTTCAAATGCCAATTGCCGTTACAACTCGGACATTTTCTCAACAGTTCACTTTTGTAACTTTTTGCGCTGCTTTTGTATAAATAGTAAAAAACTTTTTTGCCTGTTACTTTTCCAATATTTCGGCAAACTTCCAATCCTTGTTTTGTTAATTGGCTGTCATATTTTGAAAGTTGATTTACAGCGAATCTTTCACCGACAACACAGTTCATTTGAAGAGTGTCGCAGGATTGATAGTTGCTTTCCCAACTTATGATGTCGTAATATTCCTCGTCAGCAGTTTTCGGGATTTTGTATAAAGGCACGACTCCAAAACATTCGACGCACTTCAACGGCGATTCCAAAGAAACATACGTCGTAAATAAAATAAAACCTTTTACTTTATTGCAACTGCACAGAATCGCTGATTCAGGTTCTTCGCCCAACACAATTATTTTCGGAGTGATTTTCTTTTCTTTGATTTTTGCAAGATTTTCGTTGACATATTTATTATTGTATTTTTCGGAAAGCGAGTCTACATCAGGTGCGTCAACATACAATTCCAAATCTTTATTAGATTGTGCAGTAAGAAACTGTTTTCCAAGAATTTGTCCGTTCATTCGCCACGCCCCCAAAAGCAAATTAACCGAATCATTCAGCGATTCGGCATTATCTTTTTTTATTGTTTCAAAACTTACTTTTATTGTATGCATATCATCTATTCTAAATTATATTTTAGAATTTCAACTCCCGAAATGTTAAAATAAATTTCACCAAATTCTAATTCAGCCGCCGAAAACAGTTTTCGGTGCGATATTTATTTTAAAGGAGCAAAAAAATTATGGCACAGCAGGCAAAATCTTATGACATTCCGAAGTTCAAAGAACAATACAACAACTTCATCGGCGGCGAGTTCGTCGCGCCGAAAAACGGCGAGTATTTCGACGTGATTTCGCCGGTGGACGGCAAAGCATTTACCAAAGTGGCGCGTTCGACCGCCGCTGATATTGAAATGGCGGTTGACGCGGCGCACCGCGCTGCGCCCGAATGGAACAATTCTTCGGCGACGACGCGCAGTAATCTTTTGTGGAAAATCGCCGACGTGATGGAAGCGAATTTAGAGATGCTGGCGCGAGCCGAAACCTGGGACAACGGGAAACCGATTCGGGAGACGATGGCGGCGGATTTGCCGCTTGCCGTTGACCATTTTCGTTATTTCGCAGGCGTAATTCGCGCGGAAGAAGGTGGCGCGACGGAACTTGACGCGAACACGGTTTCGCTGAATATCAAAGAACCGCTGGGCGTGGTCGCGCAGATTATCCCTTGGAATTTTCCGCTGTTGATGGCGACTTGGAAAATCGCGCCCGCACTTGCGGCGGGAAATTGCACCATCGTCAAACCGGCGGAACAAACGCCCGCGAGCATTATGGTTTTGATGGAATTAATCAAAGACATTTTGCCGCCGGGAGTTTTGAATATCGTCAACGGTTTCGGTCCCGAAGCCGGCAAACCGCTGGCGACCAGCGAGCGCATCGCGAAAGTCGCGTTCACCGGCGAGACGACGACCGGACGGCTGATTATGCAGTATGCGTCGCAGAATCTGATTCCCGTGACGCTCGAATTAGGCGGCAAATCGCCGAATATTTTCTTTGAAAGCGTGATGGACGCGGACGACGAATTTTTCGATAAATGTCTCGAAGGCGCGGCACTTTTCGCGCTCAATCAGGGCGAAGTCTGCACTTGTCCGTCGAGAATTCTCGTTCAGGAATCAATCGCCGACAAATTCATTGAACGCATCGTCGAACGCACGAAAGCGATTAAAATGGGACATCCGCTCGACCCGGAAACGATGATCGGCGCGCAGGCGAGCCAGGATCAATACGAGAAAATCTTAAACTACATCCAAATCGGCGTAGATGAAGGCGCGGAAGTTTTGACCGGCGGCGAAGCGCAGAAAAACGAAGGCGTGGAAGACGGTTTTTACATCGAACCGACTTTGATCAAAGGACACAACAAAATGCGCGTCTTTCAGGAAGAAATATTCGGTCCGGTCGCATCAATCACAACTTTCAAAGACGAAGCCGACGCGATTTCAATCGCCAACGACACGCTCTACGGCTTAGGCGCAGGCGTTTGGACACGCGACGCGCACCAACTCTACCAAGTCCCGCGAGCCATCAAAGCCGGTCGCGTCTGGGTCAACTGCTATCACAATTACCCCGCGCACGCCCCGTTCGGCGGCTACAAAAAATCAGGCTTCGGACGCGAAAACCACAAAATGATGCTCGACCATTATCGCAACAATAAGAATATGTTGATTTCTTACGACAAGAAAGCGATGGGATTCTTTTAAAGGATGAAGTGTGAATGATGAACGCAGATTTTTGTGATTTGCGTTCATCCTCTTCTTGATTATGACCGAATAATCTGTGAAGACCGCTTTGGACGAATCTCCCAATTCGTCAGAGTTAGGAGAAATTTTGTTTGAAAGACAGCTAAAAAAAATGAATTATTATGTCAATAAAAAACCTACACGATAAACCTTTCGATGAAAGCACGATTGCGAAACTTGAGATATTTGAAGATTATGCTCAAGCGTGGATTCCGACGTTTGTTATGCAGGGAGTTTCAACTATTTGTATTTTTGATTTCTTCGCAGGAACTGGTTACGACAAAAATGGCGTGGCAGGAAGTCCAATTCGCATTCTTCAAAAAATCAAAGAACAGGTTATTCCTATTTTCCAACGAAGGGTTAAAGTAAAGCTATATTTAAATGAATTGGATAAAAATAAGTTTGATCTGCTAAAACAGGCGTGTTCAGATTTTCTTGAGGAAAATGACCACGTTGGACGGGCAATTGAGATTGAGTATTCAAGTGAAGATTTTGAGGGTTTGTTTCCGAAACTGTTACCGATAATTAAGGATTTTCCGTCCTTAGTTTATCTCGACCAAAATGGCATAAGATTTCTTTCCGAAAAGTATCTTTTGGAATTGGAAAAAATAAGACAAACGGATTTTCTCTACTTTGCTTCTTCCTCTTATCTTTGGCGTTTAGGAGAAGGCAAGGAATTCAAAACTCATTTGGATATTGATATGGCAGAAGTAAAAAAGGAACCATATAAATTTGTTCACCGATCTTTCATAAGCGAGTTAAAAAAGAAATTACCTCCTCAAACCGAATTGAAACTTTATCCATTTTCGCTAAAGAAAGGCGCAAGTATCTACGGCATTATTTTCGGGGCTTCGCATCCGAGAGCAGTTGATAAATTTTTATCAATCGCTTGGAAGCGAAGTCCTATCAATGGAGATGCAAATTTTGATATTGATGATGATGAATTGAAAAATCAAGGACTTTTATTTGGAAATCCACCTTTAACAAAAATTGAAGTTTTCCAGAAAAAGGTAAGAGAAAAAATTTTATCCAGAGAAATCACAAACAATCTTCAATTATTTAATTTTGCTTTGAATGAAGGACATACTGGAACACACGCTGCTAAAGTTCTTTTGGATATGAAGAAAAATCATCAAATAACTTTTGAAGGACATTCACCGTTAGTAACCTATAAAAAAGTTTATGGAAAAGAAAAAAGAAAACTTGATTATAGTATTATAGAAAAATGAAACACAGCAAAATCGAATGGACAGAAGCAACCTGGAATCCGTCAATCGGTTGCGACAAAATCTCCGCCGGATGCAAACATTGCTACGCCGAAGTAATGGCGAAAAGGCTTCAAGCAATGAAATCTCCCGGTTATGAAAATGCGTTTAAATTCAAAATTATGCCTGACCGTCTTGAATCACCGCTCAAGGTGAAAAAGCCGACCAAGTTTTTTGTAAATTCAATGAGCGATTTGTTTCACGAAAAAATGCCGTTCGAGTTTTTAGACCAAGTTTTTGAAACGATTCGCCAAACGCCGCAGCATACTTATCAAATTTTAACCAAGCGAGAGAAAGTTTTGGGGAATTATTTTCAAAATAGAATTGTTCCTGACAATGTTTGGTTAGGCGTAACAGTCGAAATCAAAAGCAAGAAAAATCGAATTGATATTTTGCGAAAAATTGATGCAAAAATTCGTTTTCTTTCGATTGAACCGTTGCTTGAAAGTCTTGGTGAGGTTGATTTGACTGATATTCATTGGGTAATTGTCGGCGGAGAAAGTGGACACGGCGCAAGACCGATGAAGCCTGAATGGGCGATTGATATTCAAGAACAGTGCGATCAACAAGATGTTTCATTTTTCTTCAAACAATGGGGAGCGTGGGGAGCAGATGGTCAAAAACGAAGTAAAAAAGCTAATGGCAGAATTCTTTTAGGGAAGGAATGGAATGCAGAGCCACAATATCAATTCGCTGTTGCATAACCTTTTTAATTAAGTAGCAGCAAACTCGGTAAATTCCCGGTTTTCGAGCGAGTAAAAAGCGAGGACAATATCTTATTTCGGTGCGAACGAAGCGAAACAAGTTATCGCCATTTTTCCGGCGGTGTTAAAATAATGGCGGGTGAAAATCTATGACAAATACTGTTGAGCTGACATTGGAATTGCCGTCGAATATGACGAAAGACGAAGCGCAGATTTTGCTTGCCGTGAAATTGTATGAAACCGAACGAGTTTCGCTCGGACAGGCGGCGCGGATTGCGGGTTATTCCAAACGGGCGTTTATGGAAATTTTGGGGAAACATAATGTTCCCGTGTTTAATTATTCGCCCGACGATTTGCGTGAGGAACTCGGCTTGTAAGCGAAATTGTGGTTTCGGACAGCACTTGTTTGATCGGTTTGGAGCGCGTCGGCAAATTGGAAATTTTGCCCGCGCTTTTTGATTCGGTAGTGATTCCGCCGGAAGTGATGAGCGAATTCGGCGGCAAATTCGATTGGCTGAAAGTCGAAAATCTCGAAAGCCATTTATTGGCTGCCGCTTTGCAGATGATCGTTGACGCGGGCGAAGCCGAAGCCATCGCGCCGGCGAGCGAAAAAAACTGTCTGCTGATTTCAGACGACAAACAAGCGCGAACGGCGGCAAAACGGCTCGGAGTAAATATTATCGGAACAGTCGGCATTTTGATTCGCGCCAAACAAAGCGGAATCATCACAGAAATCAAACCGATTTTAGACGCGCTCGACGCAAACGAATTTCGCATCAGCCGCGCATTACCCGAAAAAGCGTTGAGAATTGCCGGAGAATAAAAGCGAAACCCACAAAATGATGCTCGACCATTACCGCAACAACAAAAATATGCTGATTTCTTACGACAAGAAGGCGATGGGATTTTTTTAAAGGATGAAGTGTGAATGATGGAGGATGAACGCAGATTTTTATGATTTGCTTTCATCCTCTTCTTAGTTAGGCTCGAATAATCTGCGGAGACCGCTTTGGGTGAATCGTCCGCTTTGTCTTGTTGAGTAAATGTTTTATTTGAGCAAATAGTTAAGGTAAGGAAGATTTCATTTATGGATAACGCAATAATTGGAGTTTTGGTTGGAAGTAGTATTACTCTTGTTGTTTCCTTGATTACAAGTTACTTTAATCGCAGCAACTTGAAACTCCAACTAAAGCAACAAGATCGTACATTAACAATTTCAAAACTTGAAACACTTTACGAAATGATATTACAACTTCAGTTGAATGGACTTACATTTGTTAACAAAACCCAAGATTATTTTGGAGACAATCAAAAAAATCCAAAAGATAAACTATATTGGCAAAAATGGGATGAAATTTTTCTAATACTGGCGAATCCTCTGCCAAAAATTATAACTTTAGCTGACATCTATGCTTTTGAATTAAAACCTATGGTTAATGATTTACAAAGAATCAAGATAGAGTTAGAGAAATGCGCTCAAGGTTACATTGTGAAAAATCCAAAATGTACTCAAAATGACTTGGATAGAGGATTGAAAATATTTCACAATGTTTGTAATAATTTATTGAATGGAATAAGGCTAAAAACGGACATTAACATTTCAAATATTCAAGTTATCCCAGATAATCTTGTTGATGAATAGAAAATTTGACACAAGTCATTTGTAGTTTAGTTGACAAAAAAACTTTCAAAATCACCTTCGTTCTAGGCAACAGCAAATTCAGTCAATTTACGTTTTTCAGGCGAATAAAAAGCAAGGACAATATCTTGTTTCGGCACGTCTTTTTCCAAAAGATAGGCGGCAACGCCGTCTTCGAGACCGTCGTAGTGAATCCAGAATTTTCCGTTGCGGAGTTCGACATCAATCAGGGCGTAATCGTGTCTTTTGATTCCTTCAAAGCCTGTGACCATCAGCAAATAACGATCTCTTTCAGTGTCGAAAACGGGCTTTTTTTCCAAAGTGCTGTTGGCGTATTTGTTTTTTGAACGATCAAGAATGAGTTCTTTGATAAACGCGCGATATTTTTCTAAATCAGCCATTTTATTATTACCTCTTTTTCGATATTGTAAACCAGAATCTTGATCTTCAAACGCTCCAAAACCAAATTTCTCAATTCGTCGCTAAAGTCATTTTCAAGCACATCATCCGAAATTGCCAAAAACAAAATCCGGTCGGATTCGTAATCGCTTAAAACTTCACGATACATAATAAATTGCCCGATAGCGTCCTGAGTTTCGGCGATGATTGATTTGCCGATAAAACTCTTGATCTCGACCGCAATTTTCTCTCCTTCTTTTTCCGCCGCGAGAACTTTTTTTGCGCCCAAATCAATGTAGAGTTCGGTTTTGCCAAATTTCAAAGTGAGCGGATCATCCGTAATTATCCAACTGTCTTTGATGAGTGCGTTTCTAACGACATCGTGAAATTTGTCTCTCGCGGGCATAGTAAATTTATTTTATCATTGATTTTTTGAACATAAAGTTCAACCGAAACCGTTATTGGAAATTGGTCTGGTCGCCGCGTTCCAGAATTCGATGAGATTTTGCGGAATCAGACAAATTCTGTCGCCGCTGGCAAAGAAAGTTTTTACCGCATTAACGGCTTGTTGATGCGTCGGATGAGCAGATTCGACACTTCGCAGAAGTATATTTGTGTCGGCTTGAATATCTTCCATTTATTCATTTTCGGTGTAAATCGCCTCGCGGCTGTCGTCAATAATAACGGCGTTTTCCGAATGACTTTTCGCCCAATCTTCCCACGCCGCCGCTTTTTCCATTTGATTTGATTTTGCCGATCTTTCCAATAAATCGTCAACAAAATCAAGCACTTCTTTCTGCGAAGAATCCGTCAGCATTTATATCTTGGCAGTAATCGTCTCGGTCGAAATCATCTATTTTAACCTCGATTCAAATTTTAGCATAGGTTCGGTTTGAACAAAATGCATTTAGTTTTTAAGCAACGGCAAATTCAGTCAATTGAGTTTTTCGGGCAAGTAAAAAAACGGGGACAATATTTGTTTCAGTGCGCCTTTTCTCATAAATTATTCGGATCAATCAGCGTAATATTTTGAAATCGCTTAAAATCTTTCGTGTTAAAAGTGAGCAATTTTGTGATTTGGTGGATATTCATTGCGGCGACGATTCGGGCATCGTGGACTGATGCAGCAAAAGTCTTTTCCGATTCCGAATCGTGTAATCAGGCACTTCGATTTTTAGTCAACTTACCAAAGAACATCAGCCTGAATTGAAATGGAACGCAAGATATTCCGCGAGTAAAAGTAACGGACGAGGCGAAAAATATTATCGGCGAACTTCGTTGGAACTTTCTTCGTAGTTTTTGAAAGGGAGAAAATTTTATGCACTGTCCTCGATGCGGTTACCAGCAAAACTCGGATGAAATTCATTTTTGCACAAAATGTGGTTTGGCGATCAGCAATGTTAAAGAATTGCTCGCGCCCGAAATTCACGGGATAAAAAAGAAACGGAAAAGTGCGAACAACAAAGCTCTGCGACAGGGTTTGGCGATGATGCTGTTCGGTTTTGTGATGATTACGATGCTGGCGATTTTGCGCGATCATCTTGATATTCCAAAGTCTTTTATCACGATTTCCGCGCTCGTCTTCTGTATCGGCGGCGTGATTAGAATGTGTGCGCCGTATCTCTTCGGCGCGAACAGTTTCGCGGATGGTAAAGCCGATTTGTCCCGCCATAATCTGGAAACAAGCAAACTGTCAGGCGGTAAAATTTCCGGTAAAACTCTGCCGGAAGCCGAATTTCATCCGCTCATAAATTTGGGCGCGAACAATTTTGACACCAGCGAATTAATTCCGATTTCGAGCGTGACGGAAGTTACGACGAGAGAACTCGAAAAAAATTTCAAACGGAATAAAATTCATTGAAGAATATTCCAAAAGTAAAACAAACGACGAAGCGAAAACGGATGAAGACAAATAAATCTGCATTCAACTGTTTTATCAAGTCGGCAAAGAATGTGTTTTTCTGTCAGGCAGCAAATATGGTGGAAAATTTAATGTATATTTCAACGAGATGTTTCGGGTTTTGTTTAATGTTTTTGCTGATTTTATCGGCGGGAAATTATGTGGTTTTTTCGCAGATTCCGAATTCGGTTCAAGCTAAAAACGAACAAATTCCCCGCATCGAGCGCGGCGAATGTGCGGTGAAGATTCCGGCGAATGAAAAACCCGACTGCGGTTATCTGGTCGTTTACGAAGATCGTCGGGCGAATAAAGGCAGGACGATTCGACTGCCGTTTATCGTGATGAAAAGCGCGAGCGCAACGCCTTTGCCTGATCCGATAATTTATACGGGCGGCGGTCCGGGAAGCAGTTCGCTCGGGCAGGTTGGAAATCGAAATTATATTCCGTATCTGAAAAATCGGGATTTCATTTTGTTTGAACAGCGCGGCAGGAAATACGCGCAGCCGAGCCTGGAATGTCCCGAAGTCAACGACGCGCAGATTGATTCAGCGAAGAACAATTTGACTGACAAAGACGCGGCAAAAGCTGAATTAAAAGCGGTTCGTGTGTGTCGTGACCGACTTATGCGCCAGGGAATTAATCTTTCAGCGTATAACAGCGCGGCGAGCGCGGCGGACATCGAAGATTTGCGGCGGCTTTCGGGTTACGAGAAATGGAATTTATACGGCATTTCATACAGCACGCGATTGATGCTGACCGAAATGCGCTATTTTCCGAACGGCATTCGGAGCGTGCTGCTCGATTCTGTTTTGCCTCCTTCGGTCAACTACGACGAAACGAGCGTTGACGGCGTGATGCGTTCGCTGAACTTGATATTTTCGTCGTGCAAAGCCGACAAGGAATGCGGCGCGGCGTTTCCCAACTTGGAAAAACAATTTTATGCGCTCGTCAAAAGGCTCGATGCCAAACCGATTATCGTTGAAGTTACGGATTCGCAAACCAAAGCGACGATAAAAGTTATGCTCAACGGAAGCGATGTCGTCAATGCGGTTTACAGCGCACTCGAAGACGGCGGCAAACTTTCATACATTCCTTTTTTGATCGGCAAAGCCGAACAAAACGACGAACGAGCTTTAAAAGCCATAGCGAAAACAAAAGTCGAAATTTCGGGTTTCGCGTGGGGAATGCGCTATTCGGTCTGGTGCAGCGAGGAAATGCCTTTTCAAAATCGCCGCCTGATAAAAGATCAAATTTCAAAGAATTACCCGAACTTAAAAGGTTTCGGCATCCAACCGAATTTCCCTGCGATCTGCGACATCTGGAAAGTGAAACCGGCGAACAAGATCGAAAACGAATCCGTCGGATCCGACATTCCGACGTTGATTCTGGCAGGCGAATACGATCCCGATACGCCGCCGAACTGGGGAAAACTAGCCGCGCAAACTTTGCCGAAAAGCTATTTTTTCCAGTTTCCCGCAATGACGCATCTTCCCGCTTTCGGAAGCGTCTGCGCTCAGGGTTTGATAGTCGCATTTTTCGACAATCCGCAAACTTCGCCCGATTCAAACTGCGTCAAAGAAATGCCCGCACTCAAATTTGTAGTTACAGTCGGCAAATAATTAAATAGCTTTTATGATGAAAAATATTCCGCGAGTAAAAGTCACCGACGCAGCCAAAAAAATTATCAATGAACTGCGCGCCAAACACGGCGCATTAATGTTTCACCAATCGGGCGGCTGCTGCGACGGGTCTTCGCCGATGTGTTATGAGGCGGGCGAATTTCTCGTCGGCTCAAGCGATATTTGGCTTGGCGAAATTGATAATTGTGATTTTTGGATGGCGAAAGATCAATTTGAATTTTTCAAGCATACGGAATTAACCATTGATATAACTGAAGGTCGCGGCGCGTCGTTTTCGCTGGAAATTCCATTGGGTTTGCGGTTCGTAACGAAATCGAGAGTTTTTACATTTGACGAATCACAAAATTTAATCGAAACGCGGCTTGGCGATATGATTTAGCTCTGAATCGCGCTGAAGCGTAGAAAGTACAACGAGATTGTTTGATGAAAAGCAAAGAAATTAAAAAATAAATATTCTTTTTGTCACAAAAGTTCGCCGTCCGGTGTTTTTTAAAAAAGAGAAAAAATCTTTGTTATGAAAAATTTTGTGTCATTTTATCAACGACTTTGTATTTTAATACTTTCAATTTTATTTGCGACGGCGGTTTTTGCTCAAACCGATACTCAGCGAGAAAATCTACAAAATGCCGCGAAACTGGTCGAATCCATCAATCAGGGCGACAACAATACGGCGACTTTTTATAATGCGGCGTGTTATTTCGCGCTTGGCGGAAAACCCGACGAGGCTTTCGCGTATCTCGAAAAAGCGATTGAACACGATTACACGAATGCCGCGCATCTCAAGGAAGATGCGGATTTGATTTCGCTGCGCGACGACCGGCGTTGGAAATTAATTGTCGCCAAAACCGAAGCGAAAAAGTCGGAAATCGAATCGGCGTTTTATAATCGCAAAGATTTTTGGGATAATTCCGCGCTGAAAACGACGTATCGGGAAAACCTGAACGAAGATGAGAAAATCGCCGGACTTTCCAAATTCTGGTCGGAGGCGAAGTATAATTTCGTCAATTTCGATCTGGTTCCCGACGTTAATTGGGATGCGCTTTATTTGTCTTATTTGCCGAAAGTCCGACAGACGAAAACGACGCTCGAATACTACAAAGTCTTGATGGAATTCTGTGCCAAACTGCACGACGGACACACGAATATTCACGCGCCCGCCGAACTTTCCGACGAACTTTACGCCCGTCCGCTGCTGCGAACCGGACTGTTTGAAGATAAAGTTTTGATTACCGATGTGCTTGACGATTCTTTAAGACAAAACGGCATCGAAAAGGGATTGGAAATTACGGAAATCAACGGGACGGCGGTCAAAAAATATGCGGAAGAAACCTTTAAACCTTTTTTGAGCGCGTCAACCGCGCAGGACTTGGAAACCAGAATGTTTGATTACAACTTATTGGCGGGTGCGATCAAAAATCCGGTCGAACTTACTTTGCGTGACGTAAAAGGGAACATTTTCAAAAAAATCGTCGCGCGCGTCAGTGTTCGGGAACAAATTAAAAAGGCTCCGAGCTTTCAGACGTTCGAGTTTAAAATGCTGCCGAATAATATCGCTTATGTTGCGCTCAATTCGTTTGAAGACAACAGCGCGGCGGAAATGTTCGCGGCGAAATACGACGAAATCTCGAAAGCCGACGCAATAATTTTCGACGTGCGCGAAAACGGCGGCGGCAATTCGAGCGTCGGCTGGACGATTCTCGGTTTTTTGACAGACCAGCCTTTTGCCACGTCGAAATGGTACACGCGGCAATATCGTCCGAGTTTTCGCGCTTGGGAACGTCCGCAGGGTGTTTTCGGAGATAATCAAAAATGGCAGCCGAACGGTAAAAAAATCTACACTAAACCCGTCGTCGTACTGACTAGTCCGCGCACTTTTTCCGCCGCCGAAGATTTCACGCTTGCCTTCGACATTCTCAAACGCGGCAAAATCATCGGTGAAGCGACCGGCGGCAGCAGCGGTCAGCCTTTATCTTTCAGTCTGCCCGGCGGCGGTTCAGCCAGAGTTTGCACTAAGCGCGACCAATTCCCGGACGGGCGTGATTTTGTCGGAAAAGGAATTCTACCGGACAAAATCGTCAAGCCGACCGTCGCTGATTTTCGCGCCGGGCGAGATACTGTTTTGGAAGCGGCAGTGAAAGAAGTAAAAAAATAAAAATCAAACAAAATCAATAACAGGCATAAAACTTTTATTAATTAGATTTTTAGTTAAGGGGCAATTCGCATTGTCGGTGCTTTTTCGCATTGAATAGAGCAACGAGTTCAATTCCGATGCCGAGTCCGACGAGAAATCCGGTCATTTCATCTCTGATAATTGTGAAATGATGCAAAATCATTCCGCCGGAGATGCAGAACAGTCCGATGGCTAACAGAATGCTCCAGTTATTTGTTGGTTTGTTCATAAAACTACTCCTTTGTTTGTTGTGATAAATTTTCTATTTGTTTGAGCAAAAGCTCTTTTTTCTCAAGTTTGCGCCGGTTGGCGAACGGTCTGAGAAAAAACCACGCCGCCGCCAGCATAATTATCGCCAGCGAATAGCCGATCATCATCGCCTGCCGGTTTTGATAAACCGATTCATATAAAAAAAGCAGATAACCGCTGCCGAGGCAGATGAAGCCGGCTTTTTGCACCGCGTTCCAATCGTTCGTCAGCCGCTTGATGTCAAACTTTAACTTTTCGATAAATTCGCGGTTGGAAATGTTTTCCATTCTGAAAGCGCGGCGCAGGGAATTGATTCTCGAAGTCAATAAAATAAAGATCGCCGCGAACATTAACGCTTCGCCGAAAAAAGTTGAAAGCAGTTTTGCCTCGGAAAATACGACCAGCGCAATCATCAAAATCAGCAGAACGACAGCGGCGGCGACGGAAAACCAAATTCGGCGGCGATGACGATTTTTTTCGGCGGCAATCATTTTTCGCATCTGTGCGAAATCCGGCAAATTCGTCGTTTTTTCCGATAACCAAAGTTGTTTCAAATCTTCAAAGCTGTCCATAATCCTTAAACTTTTTGGTTAAAAACTCCTTTGTGCGATGAATCCTGACTCTGACGTTAGAATGACTTAAACCGACGATTTCAGCGATTTGTTCCTGCGGCAAATCTTCCAGTGACAGCGAAATGATAATGCGGTCAACTTCGTTTAATTCACCGATAAATCTTTGTAATAATTGATGTTTTGTTTCTTTCGATTCATCTTTTTCGACCGCTTTTATCTCGATTGGCAGTTCCGTCAGAAATACTTTTTTGTCCGTTTCGATTTGCCGCAGACATTTATTCGTCGCAATCCGGTAAATCCACGTTCCGATGTCTGATTCTTGGCGAAAAGACTTCAAATTGCGCCAGACGCTGATGAAAGTTTCCTGCGTCAAATCTTTCGCCCGTTCGCGGTCGTTCAAATAACCGAAACAGACGCGGTAAATTTTCGGCGAATATTTTGTGTAAATTTCTTCAAATTCCATCAGCTAAATGCTTTTCAATTGCTCAGACATTTTTTAGATACGAAAAATGTTGTAATGTTACAGAGAAACTTCAGATTTTGTTAAAAAGTTGAAAATTCTCTGGAAACAATCAAAATATAAATATGAGCTTTGCAAACGGCAATGGAAACGGACACCAACCGAAACCGAAAAATGTTCTCGGCGGCGAATTAAAAAGCTGCTGCACCGACCCGATGACCGGATTTTACCGCGACGGATACTGCAAAACCGGCGCGGATGATGTCGGCAGTCATACGGTTTGCGTCGAAGCGACGGACGAATTTCTCGAATTTTCAAAGTCGCGCGGCAACGATTTGATGACACCACGCCCGGAATACAATTTTCCCGGTGTCAAAGACGGCGATAAATGGTGTCTCTGCGCGACGCGCTGGCGCGAAGCACTCGAAGCCGGAGTCGCGCCGCGCGTGATTTTGGAAGCGTGTCACGAAGCCTCGCTCCGATATGTTTCGCTCGAAGATTTAAAAAACCATCAATCGGACGAATAAATGAATTCCATCGAGCATCTGCGCGAACTTTACGCTTACAACGATTGGGCGAATCGGCGCGTAATTATCGCGCTGAAAAATTCGCCGTGCGACGCAGCGCGAAAAATTCTGGCGCATCTTTTGATTACGGAAAGTGAATATTACGCGCGGCTATACGGCAAAGATTCGACCGATTTTGATTTCTGGCAGAATTTACCGCTCGAAGAATGCGGACGGTTGGCGCGGGAAAACGCTGAAAATTACGAGCATTTGCTGAAAAGATTTGACGACGAAGGTCTCGGACAAATCGCCGAATACAAAACGAGCGCGGGCATCTCGTATCGTAATACTTTCCGCGAAATTTTAACGCAGGTTTTGTTGCATTCGATGAATCATCGCGGACAAGTAAATTCGGCGATGCGCGATGACAAATTTGAGCCGCCGAAAGTTGATTACATCGTTTATTTGCGCGAAAATAATTAATGGAAGAACAACCGCAACAAATACCAAACGAACAATTAAGTTTCGATTTTGACAAGGTGCAGCCGCAGATTGTCAGGAATACGCGCGACACGATCAATCTCGAACTCGGCGAATTTGCCGGACCGCTCGATTTGCTGCTTTATCTGATTAAACAGGAAAAAGCCGATATTTTCGACATTCCGATTGCGCGCATCACCGACGCTTATTTAAAGTATATTCGGCTGATTGAACGGCTCGACATCACGCTGGCGGCAGATTTTCTCGTGATGGCGGCGACTTTAATCGAAATTAAATCGAAAATGCTGCTGCCGCGCGAAATTTTCGCTGAAACGGCGAATGAATCGGAAGACCCGCGCCGGGAATTGATTGACCAGCTTTTGGAACATCAGAAATTTAAGAACGCGGCGCAGATGCTGTATGAACGAAATACCGTCGAACAAGCTGTTTTTGCGCGCGGTCAGATCGAATCCGACGAAAATAACACTGAAACGAACGCGACGGTTTTTGATTTGTTGAATATTTTTCAGAAAATTTTGGCGCGGCATCAGGAAGAGGTGCAGATGGAAATTAAACGCGAAGAAATGAGTTTGGCGGATATGATTAAAAATCTGAAAAGACGCGTTTTTCAAGCGCGGGAATTTTATCTGAATGAGTTTTTCGGCGAAATGCGAAGCCGCGCCGAACTTATTTTGGCGTTTATCGCCGTCCTGGAAATTGTTCGCACCGAAAGCGTTAAATTATTGCAGGAAAACGTGTTCGGCGATATTATTTTGAGAAAAGTTTGATTTTTTTTATGCCCGAAGCAGTTTTAGAAGTCGAAGAAAAACAGCCGCGCGGTCTTGCCGAATTGGTGGCGATTGTCGAAGCGTTGATTTTTGTCGCAGACGAGCCGGTTTCCGTGAAAACTTTGGCGGAGGTTTTGGACGAAGACCATTATACGATTGAAAGCGTGATCGAAGAATTAAAAAACGAAATCGAACGGCGCGCAGGCGGTTTGCATCTGCGCGAAATCGCCGGCGGCTGGCAGCTTTCGACGCGTATCGAATATCACGAAGAAATTCGCAGATTCTTAAAAACGCGCCCGAACGCGAAACTTTCGCTCGCCTCGCTCGAAACTCTGGCGGTCATCGCTTACAAACAACCGGCGACGATACCGGAAATTCTCGAAATTCGCGGCGTGCAGTCGGCTTCGGCGATCAAAACTCTGCTCGACAAACGACTGATTATTTCCAAAGGGCGCAAGGAAACCGTCGGCAGACCGATGCTTTACGGCACTTCTAAAGAATTTTTGATGCAGTTTGGACTGAAAGATTTATCGGAATTGCCGTCAATTGAAGATTTTGAAGATTTGGCGGGCGGAATTTGAGAAACATTCCGCAGAAGTTTGAATTGGAGAAACAAAAGAAATTTGCAGTGATAACAGGGATTTACAGGGATATTCAGATCACAAAATTTTATCCGTATTTATCCTGACATCCCTGCAAATTTCTTTTCTCTGTTTTGGTTTCCTGAAATTGATTTTAGAATATTTGAAATTTGTATTTAAGATAATTGAAAAACCAAAACTGATTAGAAAATGCTACTTTTGCGCCGTATTCGAGCTTTTATCATCCGCGATTTTCAACTCGCGCTGTCATATCGCGTGGAATTTTTTATCAAAATTCTCTGGATTTTGGGCATTGTGACAACGTTTTTTTTTATCTCGCGGATTTTCGCGGGTTTTCCGCTCGCGCGTTATGAACAGTGGCAGAATCCACTGGTCGCGTGGCTGACGGGAATGGCGATGCTCAATTATTTTCTCGTCGGTTTTTCCGCGCTCGCCAACGCGATCCGGCAGGAACAAATGCAGGGAACTCTGGAAAGCGTTCTTTTAACGCCGATTAACGTCCCGACCGTTATCGCTTCAAGTTCCGCGTGGTCTTATGTCGAAGCGACTTTCAATTCGTTTTTATATTTATTTTTCGGCTGGCTGTTTTTTAACGTCCAGTATAAAGGCAGTTTTTTGCTCGCGCTGTTGTTTTTGGTGCTGACGACGACGGTTTTAGCCTGTCTGGGGATTTTATCGGCGAGTTTTACGATGGCTTTTAAGCGCGGCGATCCGTTTGCGATTCTTTTGGGCGCGGGAACGGCACTTTTTTCCGGCGTTTTTTTTCCGAAGGAAATGCTTCAGGAAGCGTTGGGCGAAACGGGCGGCAAAATTCTTTCCTATATTAATCCGTCCACACACGGACTCGAAGGCATTCGCGCCGTGTTAATTCAGGGCAAAGGCTTGAGCGAAGTGGAATCGCCGCTCATCACGCTTTTTATTTTTCTCGCCGTCCTGCTGCCGTTTTCGCTGTGGGTTTTTGGTCGCGCCATCGCCCGCGCCAAACGCGATGGCAGCTTAATTCAATACTGACCGGCTGTTTGAAAACTCGATTGTAAGGTAAAATCAATCTCATCAAGATTTTGTTTGCGGCGGACACAAATTCAAATTGAGAAACAATATGAAAAAACTTGCTCGTCAAAGACTAAAAAATTAAAAATTTGTGATTTTTCCGAGTGATTATCGGAATTGGCGGCGAAATATTTTCTAACAGTCGGAAACTACAAATATGAAAAACGAAAAACTCATTACCACTTTGGAAAACGGCATCAAGCGCATCACTTTTAATCAGCCCGAAAAGCGCAATTCGGTGGATGCCGAAATGATTGAAAAGCTGTTTGTCGCGCTGCGCGAATCGGCGGATGACGGAACGCGCGTGATAATTTTAACCGGCACGAAAGATTCATTTTGCGCGGGCGCGGATTTGGCGGCGCGCACCGAAAGTGAAATCGCCGCACACGATGTCACAAAATATTTGCGCGACATCGTTAATCCGACGATTTTGACGATGCGTTCATTGCCCGTACCGATTATCGCCAGTGTTCACGGTCACGCGGTCGGCATCGGCTGTAATTTCGCGCTCGCCGCCGATCTGATTATCGCTTCGGAAGACGCGCTTTTCGGACAAGTTTTCGTCAAAATCGGCTTGATTCCTGACGGCGGCAGTACGTTCTTTCTGCCGAATGTCGTCGGCTATCAAAAAGCGTTTGAGTTGATTGCGCTCGGTGACATCATCAATGCAAACGAAGCGGAAAAACTCGGTTTCGTCAACAAAGTCGTGCCGTTTTCCGAACTCGACGCGGCGGTTGACAAGTTCGCCGCGCGTTTAGCCGCATCGCCGCGCGTCGCGCTCGAAAAAATCAAAGCCGGTTTGAATCAAACCTCCAACGCCGCGCTCGCCGCCGCGCTGGAATTTGAAGCCGTCAACCAGGACGAATGTTTTCATTCCGCAGATTTTATCGAAGGCATCACGGCTTTTATGCAGAAACGAAAAGCAGTTTTCAATCAGGACGCGAATAAATCGAAAGCATAAAATGAAAAAATTTTAACTGCCGATAAGTGTAGCTAAATTCTTGAATGAATGTTTTTAATTTTGCGCGAATACTATGAACAAAAAACAAGCCGCCTACTACGCGCTCGCCGTTTTATTTGTCATCAACGCGCTCAATTTTTTCGACCGGCAGATCATCGGCGCGGTCGGCGAACCGATTCGGCGCGAATTTGGTTTGAGCGATTCATCGCTGGGCGCGTTAAACGTCGCATTTACTTTGATTTATGCGATTATCGGCTTGCCGCTCGGTAAATTGGCGGATAAGTTCGCGCGGCGGAAAATTTTATCGGTCGGCGTTTTTATCTGGAGCGTTTTCACCGCCGCTTCGGGTTTGGCGAACAGTTTCTGGCAGATTTTCGCGCTGCGGCTCGGTGTCGGCATCGGCGAAGCGTCGTGCGCTCCGGCGGCGAATTCGCTGATCGGCGATTATTTTCCGGCGACGAAACGTGCCAGAGCGACGGCTTTTTTTATGCTCGGTCTGCCCGTCGGCTTGGCTTTGAGTTTTGCGATTTCCGGCGCGGTGGCGAAAAATTACGGCTGGCGGGCGGCGTTTTTCGTCGCCGGTCTGCCCGGTTTGTTGTGCGTCGCGCTCGCGTTTTTTATCAGAGAGCCGATGCGCGGCGCGGTCGAAACGATTAATGTCGGAGCGAAAACCCGCGCGGGTTCGGCGATTAAAAACATTCTCGCCGTGCCGACGATGCGCTGGCTGATTTTATCGGGCGCACTGCACAATTTCAATCTTTACGCGCTGTCGGCATTCATCACGCCGTATCTGATGCGGTTTCACGGGTTGGACATTCAAAACGCGAACTTCGTTTCGATGATAATTTACGGCGCGCTGAGTCTGCCCGGACTTTTGGGCGGCGGTTGGCTCGGCGACGCGGCGAACAAACGCCGACCCGACGGCGCGCTGCTCGTCGTTACACTGGCGATTCTGCTTTCGATTCCGTTTTTCCTGCTTGCGCTCGGTACGGAAGCCGGAAACATCCGGCAATTTACCGCGCTGATCGGCGTGAGCGTCGCGCTGATGTATTTTTATTATTCCATCATTTATGCGACGATTGCCGATGTCACCGAACCGGCATCACGCGGCACTGCGATGGCGATTTATTTTATGGCGATGTATCTGTTAGGTGCATCGTTCGGTCCGTATGTCGTCGGCGCAATCAGCGATTATTTCACGCAAAACGCCGCGATTGCCGCCGGCATAACGAATTTTTCGCCCAATACGCTCGAACCTTTCCGCGCCGCCGGTCTGCGCTCGGCGATGTATCTCGTCCCGATTTTAAGCGCAATTTTAACCCTCGTTTTATACGCCGCTTCGCGCACGGTAAAAAAGGATGTCGAGAAAATTAACGATTGGATGAGAGAAAATTCTGAAAATGTTTAAGACATATCCGCGCATTGTAGAGACGCGATGCATCGCGTCTCTACAACAATGACTAAAAATTAATATATGATAGCAAAAATTCCTAGAAATAAAGAAAACGATTACACCCGCGAAGCCGCGCAAATCAGGCGCGAATTTGCGAAAGAACAAACGAACGCCGATTTAAATCACGTCGGGAAATATTCGTTCGATCCGGCGGTTTTGCCCGGAAACATCGAAAATTTTATCGGCGCGGCGCAAATTCCGATTGGACTTGCCGGACCGCTTTTGGTCAATGGCGAACACGCAAAAGGCGAATTTTACGTTCCTTTAGCGACGACTGAAGGAACGCTCGTGGCTAGTTACAATCGCGGAATGAAACTATTAAAAGAATCGGGCGGCGTAACCGTCACCGTCGTTGACGACGCGATGCAGCGCGCGCCGGTTTTCGTTTTCAAATCGGCGCGTGAAGCGAAAAATTTCGGCGTTTGGGTCAAAGATAATTTCGACGCGATCAAAGAACAGAGCGAAACGACGACGAGCGTCGGCAAATTGCGCGACATTCAGCAGTTTCCCGCCGCGAAATTTCTTTATCTGCGGTTTAATTACACGACGGGCGATGCGGCAGGGCAAAATATGTCGGGCAAAGCGACGAAGGCGGCGTGCGATTGGATAATGCGGAATTACGCGGGAATCGAGCATTATCAGCTCGAAGGCAGCATCGCCACCGACAAAAAATCTTCGTGGATGAACCGCATTCACACGCGCGGCAAAAAAGTCATCGCCGAAGCGACGATTTCCGCCAAAGTTTTGAAAGAGATTATGCACGTTTCGGTCGAACAGATTTTCGCCGCGCGTCTCAGATCGCAACTCGGCGGATTTCTGGCGGGCGCGAACAACAACGGCTCGCATTCGGCAAACGGCATTACAGCGATGTTCATCGCCTGCGGACAAGATGTGGCAAACGTCGCGGAATCTTCCGCCGCGCTCGCTTACGCGCACATTGACGCGAACGGCGATTATTATTATTCGCTGACAATTCCCGCGTTAATTGTAGCGACTTACGGCGGCGGAACGGGACTTCCGACACAGCGCGAATGTCTGGAACTAATGGATTGTTACGGCGCGGGCAAAGCGAAAAAATTCGCCGAAATCGTCGCGGCAACGGTTCTCGCCGGAGAATTATCTTTGGGCAGCGCGGTCGTCGCCGACGAATGGGTTTCGTCGCACGAACAATTAGGCAGAAATCGTTAGAAGGAAAATTCAGCCGCAGATTTTCGCAGATAAACGCAGATATTTAGAAGATAAAGCGATATGATTTTATCAAAAAATATCTGCGTTTATCTGTCTAATCTGTGATCAAATGCTTTTTGCCGGTTTTCGATTCCTGTTTAGAAAAAGCGGAATTATGCTAGAATAACCTGAGAATTTTGTAAAAATATTGACAGAACTATAAGTTTATGACACCCGAAATCAAAGAAGAAATCACACAATCACAGGCGGAAAAAGAGCGTTGGGAAGCGGAAACGCTTAGTAAAGTTTTAGACAAAAAAGCGGAGCGCAAAGAGAGTTTTGAAGGCGTGTCGCTCGAACCCGTCGAGCGGCTTTACACGAAATCCGACGCGGAAAATGTCGAAGAAATCGGTTTTCCCGGCGAATATCCGTATAAACGCGGGATTCATCCGACGGGTTATCGCGGGAAATTGTGGACGATGCGGCAGTTTGCCGGATTTTCTTCGCCGGAAAACACCAACGAACGCTTTAAATATCTGATGTCGCAGGGACAAACCGGGCTTTCGGTGGCGTATGATTTGCCTGCGCTGATGGGTTTAGATGCGGATTCGCCGCTGTCGGAAGGCGAAGTCGGCAAATGTGGCGTGGCGATTTCTTCGTTCGCGGATTTTGAGGTTTTGTTTGACGGCATCAACCTCGAAGACGTGACGGTTTCGCAGACGATTAACGCGCCCGCCTGGATTTTTTTGGCATTCTACGTCGCGCTCGCCGAAAAACAGGGGTGTGATTTCAAGAAGATTTCCGGCACTTTGCAGAACGATATTTTGAAGGAATATATCGCGCAGAAAGAGTGGATTTATCCGATCAAACCGGCGATGAAACTGTGCATTGATACGTTTGAATTCTGCGCCGAACATCTGCCGAAATACAATCCGATTTCGGTTTCGGGCTATCACATCCGCGAAGCCGGTTCGACGGCGTTGCAGGAACTCGCGTTCACGCTGCGCGACGGCGTGGAATACGTCAAATACGGCGTGGAACGCGGAATGGACGTTGACGAATTCGTCCCGCGCATCTCGTTTTTCTTCAATTCGCACAACGACTTTTTCGAGGAAATCGCCAAATTCCGCGCCGCCCGCGTCGTCTGGGCAAAGACGATGAAAGAGCGTTTCGGCGCGAAAAATCCGCGCACGATGCAGATGCGTTTTCACACGCAGACCGCCGGAGTTTCCCTGACTTCGCAGCAGCCGCTTAATAATATCGCCAGAGTTGCGATTCAGGCACTCGCCGGAGTTTTGGGCGGAACGCAGAGTTTGCACACCGATTCTTACGACGAAGCGTTGGCACTGCCGACCGATCAAGCCGCGCTCATCGCTCTGCGAACCCAGCAAATCATCGCCGAAGAAACCGGCGCGGCGAACACGGTTGACCCGCTCGGCGGCAGTTATTACGTCGAAAGTCTGACTCAGAAAATGGTTGACGGCTGTTTCGATTATTTCGCCAAAATTGACGCATTCGGCGGAATGGTCGAAGCCATCGAAGCCGGTTTCCCGCAGCGCGACATCCAGGAATCGGCGTATCAATACCAAAAAGCCGTCGAACGCGGCGAACAAACCATCGTCGGTGTCAACAAATATTTTATGGAAGACGAACTTTCCATCACCAATATTCTCCAAATTGACGAAACCGTCCGCGAAACACAATTGGCAAGACTGGAAAAAGTCAAACAAAAACGTGACGAAGGTGCAGTCGCAAATGTATTAGAAAAACTAAAAAAAGGCGCGAAAGATAATGTCAATTTGATGCCTTTGACGGTTGAAGCCGTCAAAGCGTATGCGACGGTTGAAGAAATCTGCACGGCTTTGAGAGATGTTTACGGCATTTATGAAGAACCGGCTTTTTAGTTAAAATTATGCCTGCAAAAGACTTGCTTCACGATTGCGTTAAAAATGCACTTATCAAAGACGGATGGAAAATCACGGACGATCCGTTTCGGCTGAAATACAAAGGGCGCAAACTTTATGTTGATTTGGGAGCAGAAAGAATTTTAGCGGCGGAAAAGGGCGAGCAGAAAATCGCCGTCGAAATTAAAAGTTTTGTCGGCGCGTCGGAAATGAACGATCTGGAAAACGCACTCGGTCAGTTTATCTTTTACCGCGCCATTTTAGCGGAAAACGAACCGACCGTGAATTGTTTCTTGCCGTTCCCGACGAAGTTTTCAAGACGCTTTTTGAAAAAGAATTTTACGATTTGCTGACCAAAAACAATCTGGCGAAAGTTTTTGGTGTCAACGAAGAAAAGGAGAAAATAATCGGATGGATAAATTAGAAAAAATGCGCGAAACGGCAGAAAAAGCATTATTGAAATACACCGAACCGCCGTTTGCCGAAGAAAATATCGAAACCGAAGTCGTCTTTGACCGCAAGCGCGACCGTTATCTTCTCGTCGAAGTCGGTTGGGAAAACAACGCCCGCGTCCATCACACAATCGCCCATCTTGACATTATCAACGGAAAAATCTGGATTCAACTCGACAAAACGCCAAACGGAATCGCTAATGATTTGCTAAATAACGGGATGTCGAAAAATGAAATCGTTCTCGGCTTTCGTTCGGAAACTTTGCGAAAAATGAGCGAATTTGCACTTCTATAATCTGCACGGCTTTGAGAGATGTTTACGGCATTTATGAAGAACCGGCTTTTTAAATAATCAGGATTTTTAAAATATCAATAAACAAAATAATGAAAGTAGCAATTCTCATAGGTATTAGTGATTATGAAAAACTAACTTCTCTTCCTGCTTGCAAAACCGACTTGGTTTTGATGGAAGAGTTGTTAAGAAAAACAGGCGATTATTCAGAGATTTTAAGTATAGGTGAAGATACTAATTCCTCAAAAGTAAAGAGAAAAGTATCAGAATGGATTGAAAATCTGATTGGAAAAGAAGTAAATGAAGTGTTTTTTTACTATACGGGACACGGAGTTTTTCAAGATGAGGAATTTTATTTCTGTTGCTCAGACTTCGACAAAAACAAATTTAACACAACTGGAATTACTAACTCTGAAATAGATGAATGGTTACGAAATCTTAATGCGACTTTGGCTATAAAAGTCATTGATGCCTGCCAATCGGGAATCCAATATGTAAAGGATAGTGAAATTCAGTTTCTTACTAAACTAAAAGGTAGTAACTCTAAATCATTTAAGAATTGCTATTTTATGTTTTCTTCGCAAAACGATCAATCATCTTATCAAGATGATAAATTGAGCTTTTTTACAAAAGCTTTTGCCTTGTCTATAAAAGAGCATCAGGAAGAAAGAATAAGATACAGAGATATTATTGACTATATTTCAGATTATTTTGTTTCAGATGGGAGTCAGAAACCTCATTTTGTAATGGATGCAAATAGCACAGAAGAGTTCTGTTTTATTAATGAAGACCTTGAACAATTCTTAAATACAACCCATTTACTAAATGAACCGATTGAATCAATAGAGGTTACAGACACACCTGTTTTAAGTCTCAAAGAAATAGTTGTTTCTGATGCTTCAAAATTTTGTAATGAAGAAGAAGTGTCTGAGATTCTTGAAGAATTAAAGGTAAAAATTACAAGCTTTAACTACAATAAGGAATTTACAGATTTATATGAAGCACAAACACTTTTTGAGAAGGGAAAATTAAAAGATGATGATTATGGTGATTCACTTCCCAATGTAAAACAAATTGGAGAATGGCTTTCCAAAAATACTCACGAATATTTCGCCGAACAAGCTTACAAAGAAGTAGAATACTCCCAAAGAATCCGTGATAACGACATTTTTTCATTGCACCGACCTAACTATTATTACGAGACTCGAACTAAAAATGTGCTTTCAGGATTGGAAATAACAGCAAAAATAGCTTTTGATAATATAAAAATTATTGCTGAGCCTAAATTTCTTAACTTATTGCCTTTTGAGTGTGTAATTGTTTTTGTCTTGTCTAAAAAAGAGGTTAGATTTTTCTACTATTATGCCAATTTCAGAGAATTAAATTGGAAAGCCCGAAAAATTGAAAGAAATGTTTCTTGGTTGACTTCAAAAACAGAAATGAAAGACAGAAAGAATATTTGGGAAGCTACAAACAAAATACAAAATAATTTTGTTGATTTTGTCTTAGAGGAAACACGAAAGAGATTCGGCTTAATCAAAGATTCAAGTGAAAATGATAAAAACGAATCCTAATTAAAAAGTGGCTCTGAAATTCTTTCATACTCAAAACAGTTTACATAAATGGCTTGAGGAAAATCATAGAATGAAAACGATGAGTAATTTACAACTCAAACTTTTGCGGCTTTACGGCAACGGCGTTTCGGATGAAAGTTTGCGCGAATTTTAAGATGAAATGATTGATTTTAAACTCGTCAGCGAAATTACGGAGATTGAAATTATCGCGGTCAATAAAAGCATCCGTGATCTGGCGCGGTTGAATCGAATTTATGGCAAAGGTCGTTGGCGAAAATTAAAAGGCGCGGCAAATGTCGAACTTCCGAGCGGCAGAATTCGGCTTGCGGAAGTTCATTGGTTACGCAAGCGCACGGCATCGGCAAAAAAGAGATGAAAATCAAACTGCCGTTTTTGGATTAATTATGAAAAAACACAAATTTGCAGTTTGCATCAATAATAAAGATTACGAAGCATCGCTCGAATTCGGCAAAATTTATCAGGTCGTGATTGATAAAGACGCGGAAGCTGAAGGTTTGATTCGCATCATTGACGAAAGCGGCGAAGATTACGGCTATGCGCTCGAAAGATTTCACGTCGTCGCTTTGCCGCAAACTTTGGAAAGAGTTTTACTTCATATTGCTTGATTTTCGATTTTCAGAATGAAACCGAAATTCTTTCCGATACAATCCGATTTTCGCCGATGGCTTGAGGAATATCACGAGCGTGAAACTGAAATTATCGTCGGTTATTACAAAGTCGGTTCGGGAAAACCTTCGATGACGTGGAGCGAATCGGTTGATGAAGCGTTGTGTTTCGGCTGGATTGACGGCGTGCGGCGCAAAGTTGATGAGGAAAGTTACTGCATTCGTTTTACGCCGCGCAAAGTGAATTCAATCTGGAGCGCGGTGAATATCGCCAAGATTGCGGAATTGACCGCAAAAGGTTTGATGAAACCGAAGGGAATCGCCGCGTTTGAAAGGCGCGACGAGAAAAAATCGGCGATTTATGTTTATGAAAATGAAGCGAAACAATTTTCAGTTGAGTTTGAAAAACGTTTTAAGGCGAATAAAAAGGCTTGGAAGTTTTTCGAGAGTCAGGCGAATTGGTATAAAAAACAGATGACGAGCTGGGTAATGTCGGCGAAACAAGAAGCGACGCGCGAACGGCGGCTGGAAAAATTGATCGGCGAAAGCGAAAACGAAAAAAGAGTCTAAATGTCTGATCGTCAATACAAAGTTTATCTGAATGAAATTTATTTCGATTCGCTTTACGGAACTAATTATTATTATGATAAATCGAATTTTTTCGCGTACGGCGCGAAGCAGTTTTTTACGATTTATCAAATTTCGAGATGTGGCGATTTTAATTTTGCGATTGTCGAAGAATCTTCGGGAATTAGATTTGAATTTATTGATTCAGCGGAATTCAGGAGTTGGGTAAAGCAAAATTACGAACATTTTGAGAAACATTTAGATAATTTTTATTGGAGCAACCATCCCGAATCAAAACTGCGCTGAACTTTTTGAATTTGTTATGACCAGTAAACTAACAAAAAAATCGCGCTCAGATATGTCCACAGCAAGGCGAAAATAATGTGGACAACAGTTTCAAAAGTTTTCCCTTTCCACAATTCTGACGAGTAACCGAAAAACTGTATTATCAGGCGAATCAGCCAAAAAATTCCCAAACCGAGACAGATTTTTTTGCCGAGCGCGGTGGCAACTAATTCATCAGCGGAAGTCAGACACAAAACGCCCATTAGAAAAACCGTCAGCCCGATAAAAAATGTGTGAATATACATCACTTGGCGATTGACTAAACTCAATGGTTTCAATTCGTTGACCCAATCAAAATATTTCGGGAAGACGACGTGAACCAATGCCAGAAAGATCAGAGAAACGCCTATTATTTTAAGATGAAGTTCCATTTTTTGACAGTGTAAACAGCGAAACAAAAGGTGTCAGCTTGGTTTCCTTCGCAATTTTGAAGTTCGCTTCGGCAAAAACGCGCCGCCACGATGCTTCAGAAAAAAAGTGTAAAAATCCGATGTTGTAGGCGAAAAAATTTGCGCCGTCGCGCAAATGTTCGACGACGTAAATCTCGCCGCGCGACATCAGACAGCGATTTAGTTCGTGAAAAAATTCCGTCTTTTCGCTTTCGAGGCGAATTTCGTGCGCGGCGAAAAACAGAAAAATCGTTTCGATGGAATTATTTTCAAACGGAATTTTAGTTGTGCTGATTGATCGAGTTTCGGGAAACGGCGGATAAATTTTTCTGGCTCTTTCGATGGAAATCTCCGTGTGCCGCGCCGCGTCGTAAAAGTCGCAGACGATCAATTGCGCGTCGGGAAACTTTTTTTTGAGCGTCTCACTGATTTCATCAAAACCGGCGTTGATGTTGACGATTGCGCCGCGCGGAGTTTTCGATTCGATCCAATTTAAATCGTAAATGTTTGAATAATCGTAAATGTAAAACGAAACGACGAGCGAAATTACAGTAACCAAAATCGCCGCCAAACAACCGCCGATGAGCAGGAAATTAAACGGCGCGCGGAGAAGTAAAGACGCGGTGAGCAAAACGATGACGACGACCGCGGAAAACAAATAAAAATGCCGGTTAAATCTGACGATATTGCCGACACCCTGAAACGGTTTTCTCAATTCTGCCATTTTTCGATTTTGCCTTTTTTCCACTGATATGGAATGTTTTTGATGATAAAAGCGTTTGCCAATTTCGGGTTTTTGAGATGCAGATCGTCCAGAAATGAAATTTTGTATTCGACGACTGCGACCGGTTGCGGAATCCAATTTTGGCGCACACCTTCGATGATTAAAACTTCTTTTTTTTCCCGATTGAAGGTGAACGTAAACGGCAGCGGTCCGGCATATTTGCGGGCGGTTTGCCAATTTGGAAACGGCGAATCGACGGGCAGAGACTTTTCCGCCGCCGAATCGTTTTCGATGACAATTTTGAACTTCGATTTAGCGGAACTGATTTCGGTTTGATTTTCGGTGACGATCTGTGAAATTTCGGTCGTCGAGTAGTCATAATGCGTGAAAATACTGCCAAGTAATTCCATTTTTTGTTTGTCGGTTTCGGATTTCAAGATATACAAACCGCGCCGGTTTTTGCCGTTTCTGTCAGTATAACGGACGAAAACGCGATAGCCGATGAGAAAAAAATTGCTGCCGAGAAATCGCGGCAAACCTTTCGGACGCAAATGTTTTGTCTGCACCATCGCCATTGCGACAAAAGCCAGTTCGTCTTGAAAAAGATCGAGTTCGAGACATTCGGGAATGAAGTTTTCGAGTTGTTTTTTCGGCACGGCGAAGGTCAAAACCAGCGAACTTTCAAAAAATGCTTTGACCGCGAAAGGGTGATTTTTGAGAAACGTAAACATAATTTTTACGCTGTTTTGCTGCTGAAACCGAACTCATTAAAATAAATAATCAGAACAAAAACAAATGCGATGATGATATTAAATCTACCGAACAACAACAAATCCGGCGCGAGAACAATTTCGATTAAATTCATCGCCGCGATAGTCGTGATTTGCGCCAGCGCGTTCGCGCGTTTGGCAATCCGGCTCAAAATCCAAATGACCATTCCGATCTCCGCCAAACCGATCAGCAGCGTCAAAGGTCGGGCGTAATCTTCGCCTAAAATTCGGGCGACGATTTCCTGATGGCGCGGAACGAGATTTAAAACCTTGCAGAACAAGCCGTTGCCGAGCCAAACCGCCGCAATCAGATAATCGAGAAAATGATTTTTTTTCATCATATAATGTCTCGAAAATTTACTTCGTGAAAATAAAAACTTATAACAGAATAATCGCAAAAGAGAAGTCAAAAAAGCATCGTCATCTTTTAAGGTAAGCGTCATTTCGCATTTTGTCTATAAATTATTTGGAAAAACCGGCGAAAAGATTTAAAGTCTTAAAAATTGCTTTGTTAAATCGAAATGAAAATAAATCTATTGAGAACAGATTCGGATAATGCCGATTTCCGCGAACTCGTCGCGCTGCTCGACGCGGATTTGGCGCGGCGTGACGGCGCGGAACACACTTTTTACGCGCAGTTTAATAAAATTGATAAAATTCGTGAAGTCGTCGTCGCCTACGAAAACGAAACGGCAATCGGCGGCGGCGCGTTTAAGGAATTTGAAAAAGGCGCGGCGGAAATTAAACGGATGTATGTGCGCGAAGAAATGCGCGGGCGCGGCATCGCCGGACTTATTTTGGCGGAACTCGAAAATTGGGCGAAAGAGTCGAATTTCACGGAATGCGTTCTGGAAACCGGCAAAAAACAGCCGGAAGCGATTGCGCTTTACCGAAAAAGCGGTTACGAAATTATTCCCAATTACGGTCAGTATGTCGGCGTGGAAAACAGCGTCTGTATGCGGAAAAGCATCGCGTGAAATGAAAATTTAACCGCTGATTGGCGCAGATAAACGCAGATTTTTTGATTGATTCGGCGGTGTCAAACAGCAGTCAGATGATGTCGAATGATGAAAAATTATGAAAAAATCAAACCAATTTCAAATCTTAAAGAGTGCATTTTTCGCGCTCTTTTTTTGTTTATTTGCGGGCAGTTCAGTGATTTTCGCGCAGGTTAAACTGGCGCGGCTTTTTTCCGATCACGTTGTTTTGCAGCGGCAGAAACCGATTCCGGTTTGGGGTTGGGCGAATCCGTCGGAAACGGTCAATGTTTCGCTCGGCAGTCAGAATAAAACGGCGATTGCCGACGCGAACGGTAAATTCACCGTCGAATTCGCGCCGATGGAAGCGACGGGCGAGCCGCTGGAATTGAAAGCGGCGGCGAAATCGGGAACGGCGGCGGCGCGAGATGTTATGATCGGCGAAGTTTGGCTGTGTTCGGGGCAGTCGAATATGGAATTTACCGTCAAGCAGGCGAAAAATTTCGCGGACGAGAAAAAAGACGCGAATTATCCGCAGATTCGTCAGTTTTACGTCGAACACGATGTTGAAATCGCGCCGCAGACGGATTTAAAAACCGGTGATTGGAAGGCGAGTTCGGCGGATACGGTCGGCGATTTTACGGCGGTCGGATTTTTTTTCGCGCGTGATATTTACAAAAAACTGAAAATTCCCATCGGTTTGATTCATTCGTCGTGGGGCGGCTCGCAAATCGAAGGCTGGATTTCCAAAGACGGAATGTTGTCATCCGACGAACTGAAAACTTACGCGGAAAATCTGCCGACGAATTGGGCGGAAGCCGACGCGATTTTGGAGAAAAACGTCAAACGCGCGACGCTCGGCGATGCGAACGCGAATCCGACGGCGGCGGACGAGAAAAAATACTTGAACGCGGATTTCGATGTTTCAAAATGGGTGACGAATAATCCAATCGGGCAGTGGGATTGGAAAGGAATTTGGGCGTGGCGCGGCAACGGTTTTATGGCGCGTGATGTCGAAATTCCGGCGAATTTCGCCGCGCGGGAAACCGTTTTGGGTTTGGCGGAAAGCAACAGTTACAACGAAATTTACATCAACGGCAAACAAATTTTCGCGGGCGTGACGAAAGGCAAACGCGAAATAATTATTCCAAAAAACACTTGGAAAACGGGCAAAAATCGCCTCGTCGTGAAGATGAACAAAGCCATCGAGCCGGAATGGTTCGGACTCGGTTTTCAGGGTTCGGCGGACGATGTTTATGTCAAAGCGGGAGATGAAAAAATCGCGCTCGGCGATAATAATTGGAAATTGATGCCGTCGTTCGCCGAAACGCATTCCTACGCGCATTCGAGCAACAACGTCGGAACATTAATTTACAACGGGATGATCGCGCCGCTCGTGCCGTTTGCGCTGCGCGGGGTGCTTTGGTATCAGGGCGAAACGAATGCGGGACGTTCGTATCAATATCGCAAAACATTCCCGTTGATGATCGAAGATTGGCGCAAAAAATGGAATGATGATTTTTATTTCGATTTCGTGCAGTTGTCGAGTTACGGCGCGAATCAGGACAGCAACGCGGGCAGCGGCTGGGCGGAATTGCGTGAGGCGCAGACGATGACGCTCAGTTTGCCGAAAACCGGAATGGCGGTGACGACCGACATCGGAAATGCCGACGATATTCACCCGACGAACAAGCAGGATGTCGGCGCGCGGCTGGCGGCAATCGCGCTCAAACAAACTTACGGGCAGGATATTCCGTTTAGTAGTCCGCTGTTTGAAGCGGTGAAATTTGAAAACGATAAAGCGATTGTTTCCTTCAAATACGCTGACGGCGGCTTAACCGCGAAAGATAAATTCGGCTATTTAAAAGGCTTTGAAATCGCCGGCGCGAACAAGAAATTTTACTATGCGAAAGCTGAAATCGAAGGCGATCAGGTTATCGTTTCAAACGAAAGTGTAAAAAATCCGGTCGCGGTTCGTTATGCGTGGTCGGACGCGCCGACGGACGCGAATCTTTACAGTGCGGCGGGTTTTCCCGCGTCGCCGTTTCGCTCCGACGATTGGCAGGGAATTACGGTCGCCAACAAATTTCAATGAGTTTTCCAAACATAACAATTTACCGCAAAACTGATTTTTGATGGCAATTTTGCTTGTTGGCAGGATTATTGTCGAACAATTCCGTCATTGAGATAATCTAAAAAGCTGCCGATTGTGATATACTAACAAGTTTAGAATTTTGAATTGTCAGTGAGTCTTGTTTAAGGAAAAAATTTGTGGGAAAAATAGAAATAATACCTCTCGGCGGAATCGGCGAATTTGGTATGAATTGTATGGGAATTCGTTATGGTGACGAAATGATTGTCGTTGACGCGGGAATGGGTTTCCCCGAAGAAACGCCGTTCGGAGTTGATATTTCGATTCCGAATTTCGATTTTTTGGAGGAACACCGGGACGATTTGACCGCGCTGATTTTGACGCACGGACACGAAGATCATATCGGCGCGCTGCCTTATTTTCTGAAAAGATTCAACTTGCCGGTTTACAGTTCGCGTTTTACGCTGGCACTGGCGGAGAAAAGGCTCGACGAACATAATCTGCTCGATTCGGTTTTAATGCACCGCGTCGAAGCCAATGAAGTTGTCAGAATCGGCAGTTTTGAAATCGAATTTATTCACGCTTCTCATTCGCTGGTCGAATGTTTTTCGCTGGCGATCAAAACGCCGGTCGGCACACTGATTCACACCGGCGATTATAAAATTGATGACACGCCCGTCATCGGCAAACCGTACGATTTGAAAACATTAGCCAAATACGGCGATGAAGGCGTTTTGGCGTTGCTTTCCGATTCGACGAATGCGACTGTCGCGGGCAGAACGCCTTCCGAACAAGCCGTCATTCCGGCGTTTGAAGAAATTTTCGCGCAGGCGGAAGGCAGAATTTTCGTGGCGACGTTTTCTTCTTCGCTCCACCGGTTGCAGGTCGTTTTCGATGTGGCAAAGGCTTTCGATAAAAAAGTCTGCGTTTTAGGTCGTTCGATGCAGAAAAATGTGGAAATCGCCACCGATCAGGGATTATTGGATATTCCGCATAATACTTTAGTCGCGCTCGGCGAATCGCGCAGTTTGCCGGACGACGAAATCGTTTATCTGGTAACGGGTTCACAGGGCGAATCACGCGCGGCACTGGCAAATTTGGCGCACGGAACTTATAAAGGAATGGAAATCGAAAAAGGCGACACGGTTTTGCTGTCGGCGCGCATTATTCCGGGCAACGAAAAGGAAATTTCAAATTTGATCGGTCAGCTTTACAAACGCGGGGCGAACATCATCGAAGAAAAACGGCGTTTGATTCACGTTTCGGGACACGCTTCACAGGAAGACATCAAACTGCTGACGGAAACGGCGCGTCCGAAATACGTCGTGCCGATTCACGGCGAATATCGAATGCTGTTTCGCCACAAAGAATTTATCAAAAATCACGTTGAAGGTTATTCGGACGAAAACGTCATCTTGATTGAAAACGGCGACACTTTGGAAATGGACGAACGCGGCGCGCGCATCACATCGCACGAAGATTTCGGCAAATCGTTTATTGACGAAGCCCATTCCGGCGAAATTGATTACGACATCGTGCGCGAACGCAAAAAACTCGGTTTCAGCGGCTTGATTTCGCTCGTCGTAACGATTGACAAAGACACCAAAAAATTAAAAGGCGAACCGCAAATCACGGTGCAGGGCGTGGCAGGCATTGATCCGCTCAACGGAACGCTGAAAAACGCGCGTCAATCGGTCGCCGACGCGGTGGCGGCGATGAAGCGCGAAGATTTCAAGGATCAAAATTTGGCGAAGGAAAATCTGCGAATTCATCTGAAACGGTTTATCCAAAAAGAAACCGGCACGAAACCCGTCATTGTGCCGACGCTGGTTGAGGTTTAGATTTATGAACGGAAATCTAAGAACGAACACTCGCTTTACGCGGAATACTTACGGTTTTGCCGACGACGAAGTTTTTTATCCCGAAACCGACGGAGAACCAATGGCGGAAACCGATAAACACCGTGATTTGATGGTGGAATTAATCGAATCATTGAAAATTTTTTACGCCGAAGACGCGGAAATATATGTTACCGGAGATTTGCTTTTGTATTATTTAGAAGGTGTCCCGCAGGAATGCGTCGCGCCCGACGTGATGGTTTGTTTCGGCGTAACGAAACAAGAGCGGCGAATTTACAAACTTTGGGAAGAAAAAGTCGCGCCGTCCGCTATTATCGAAATCGCTTCGCACAGCACTTACAAAAACGACCGCGAAGGAAAGCGCGAACTTTACGAATCGCTCGGCGTTCAAGAATATTTTATTTACAACCCCGAATATCCAAAAACTTTGCCGTCTTTGCTGGCTTATCGCTTGGAAAACGGCGAATTCCAAAAAATCCGGCTTGAGAATAATCGAGTCTTCAGCGCGGTTTTAGGTTTAGAATTTGTTGACACGGGCAAAACTCTCAGGCTTTTCAATCCGCAAACGACAAAATTTCTGCCGAGCCTTGCCGAATTAGCACTCGCCGAAGAACGCGCCGAACTGGAAAAAGATTTGCGTGTTAAAGCTGAAGCGGAAATCAAGCAATTAAAAGCGGAATTGGCAGAATTGAAGAATGGCTAACAACAAAATTTTAGAACTTCTGCGCCGAACCCGCGTCGAAGTCGCGCCGGACACGTTTAATCTCATTTCCCTGCGCCGCGAAAATTGGTTGAAGCTGCTCGAAAATCCCGAACTTTCGCCGCGAATGTCCGCGCCGTTTATGATTTTCCTCGATAATCGGGAAGTCACGCTGCTGCTTGATGAAATTGATTTCGGCGCGATTCGCTCCGCGCTCGAAAACGCGAAAACGGCAGGGAACTTTCGGCTTTTGACTTTTGATGTTGAACTTGATTTCAATGTCGTCGGGTTTATCGCGGAAATTTCACGAATTCTCGCCGAAGCGGAAATCTCAATCATCGCGCTTCCGGCTTTTTCACGCGATCATATTTTGATTAAACAGTTTGATTTGGCGAAAGCCTTGAAAGTTTTGGGTGAATATGTCGAGGAACTTTGCTGAATCTGAAATAATCAAAATAATTAAATATGTTGCAAAAAAACTGATCGCTCAAAGATTAATAAGCCTTGACAAATTTTAGGGTTAGAATTATTCTAAATCTAATTTAGGAATGAAACATATCAAGGAAAAAACAGCAGATTTAGGTTTGACGAAACAGCGCGAAGTGGTTTTTAAAGTGATCCGCGATGCCGCCGAACATTTGACGGCGAATGAAGTTTTTGACGGTGCCAAACAGCTTTTGCCGGGCATTTCGTTTGCGACGGTTTATAATTCTCTGCGTTTTTTGAAGGACGCGGGACATATCGCGGAAGTAAATTTCGGCGGCGGCGCGAGTCGTTACGACCGGATGACCGCGCGACACGATCACGCGATTTGTAACGATTGCGGGAAACTGGTTGATATGGAAATCGAACTGCCGCCGGAAATCGTTCAAATGGCGACGGAATTTTCCAAATTCAAACTCGAATCAATCGAACTGACTCTGCGCGGTCTGTGTCCCGAATGCGGCGCGGAAAACCGAAAATCTGAACGTGAAAATTTGAAAGTATAAATGTTTGAAGCGAGTTCGCCGGAGTTTTTATAACATCGGCGAACTTTTTTTTCTAAAAAAATAAAAAAATAATTCGGAGGAAAAGCAATGATAGAGGACAACGGCAAAAAATACGAAGGCAGTAAAGACGGCAAAATGATGGATTCGCAGGCGGATCAAGCGGGAATTACCACGCGGCAGGGACATCCGGTTCACAACAATCAGAGTTCGCGGACGGTGGGAAATCGCGGACCGATGACGCTGGAAAATTATCCGTTTATCGAAAAAATCACGCATTTCGACCGCGAACGGATTCCCGAACGAGTCGTCCACGCGCGCGGCGCGGGCGCGCACGGTTATTTTGAAGCGTATGGAAAAGCGGGCGACGAACCGATTGCGAAATACACGCGCGCCAAACTTTTTCAGAAAAAAGGCGAGAAAACGCCGGTTTTCGTGCGATTTTCGACGGTGATTCACGGCGGACATTCGCCGGAAACGCTGCGCGATCCGCGCGGATTTGCGACGAAATTTTACACCGAAGACGGCAATTGGGATTTGGTCGGCAACAATTTGCCGGTGTTTTTTATCCGCGACGCGATGAAATTTCCCGATGTCGTTCACGCTTTTAAGCCCGATCCGGTCACATTTCGACAGGACGCGCAGCGCATTTTCGACTTTATCAGCTTAACGCCCGAAGCGTTACATATGATTTCGTTTTTGTTCAGTCCGCGCGGAATTCCGCAGGATTATCGCCATCAGGACGGTTTCGGCGTGAACACATACAAATGGGTCAACGACAAAGGCGAAGGCGTTTTGGTCAAATATCACTGGAAAACGAAACAGGGAATCAAATCTTACACGCAGGAACAGGCGAACAAAGTGCAGGCGGAAAATTTCAATCACGCGACGCAGGATTTGTTCGACGCGATTGAGGGCGGCGATTACCCGGAATGGGAATTTTGCGTGCAGATAATGTCCGACGACGATCATCCCGAACTCGACTTCGATCCGCTTGATGATACGAAATCGTGGGACGAAGACAAATTTCCGCTGATGCCGATTGGACGAATGGTTTTGGACAGAAACCCGAAAAATTATTTCGCCGAAGTCGAGCAGGCAGCGTTCGGAACGGGCGTTTTGGTTGACGGGCTGGATTTTTCCGACGACAAAATGCTGCAAGGCAGAACGCTTTCCTATTCGGACACGCAGCGTTACCGCATCGGCGCGAATTATCTGCAACTGCCGATTAATTCGCCGCGCAAATATACCGCGACCAATCAGCGCGACGGCGCGATGGCGGTTTACGTTGACGGCGGCGGCGAAAATCCGCACGTCAATTACGAACCGTCGAGCCTTGGCGGTTTGCAGGAAACTCCGCTCGGCGGCGACGAATACACGCCGCATATCGAAGGAAATCTCGTGCGTCAGAAAATTGACCGCGAAAACAATTTCAAACAGGCGGGCGAACGCTATCGTTCAATCGAACAGTGGGAAAAAGACGATTTGGTGCTGAATTTGTCCAACGCGCTCGCGCAGTGCAACAAAGATATTCAGGGCAGAATGATTGATTTGCTCAAACAGTGCGACGAAGAATACGGTCAGCGCGTCGCCGACGGCATCAAAACGGAAACGGAAAAAATGGAAAAAATGAAAATGCAGCCGATGGTCGAAGGCATGGAAACTAAGTCGAAAGCCGCCGGTTAATCGGAAAATAACGCGGGCAATTGTCAAAATTTTGTTTACGAATTAAATAAAAAAGGAGTTGATTGTGAACAATCAACTCCTTTTTTTATAAACCGTAAATTCTCAAAATCCGTTATTGAAAGCGGGAAATTTAACGAAACGCGTTCAAAATAAGGTACAAAATATAAACGCTTGCCGCAATCGAACCGATCAGAATGGCAATCAAAATCAAAATTATAACGCCGATAAAAAGATAATCCGAAGTTGTGCCTTGGTCTTTTCCGGTCGCGCGTTCACGAATCAAGTTCATATTCTGTTTATTCGATTTCCAGACAAAATCGAAAGCGTCGCCGATAATCGGAATCGAGCCGACGACGTAATCGAGACCGATATTAAACGCCATCCGCAGCAAAGTAATTTTCGGTACGCCGTAACGAACGCCCGCGATCAAAATATAAAACGACGCGAGCGAAGTGATCGAATCGCCGACATTCGGAATCAAACCGATCAGCGCGTCAAGCCCGAAACGCCAGCCGACGACGGGAATTTTGATCCAATCGTCGAGATATTTTGCCAAATTTTCGAGACTTTCTTCGAGTTCGATTTGCTTGCGCTCTTTAATCGCCGTTTCAAACCGCGAACGCTTTTGTATTTCTTCCATAATTTGATAATTAGCCAAGAACAAGCACGAATTTTCACAAAATGAAAAATGCAGATTTTCGTGTCTTTTTGTGTTTGTTCGTGGCTAATTCTCCCTATTCTTTCGATGTTTTTCTTTCGATAATTTTCACGCTCATAATTTTATCGCCGCGCGCGAGATTATCTACGATTTTCATACCGGTTTCGTTCACTTTTCCGAAAACCGTGTAACCGCCGTCGAGATGGGGCTGCGGCGAATGGGTGACGAACCACTGCGAACCGCCCGTGTTTTTGCCCGACAGTGCCATTCCGACCGTGCCGCGTTCATACGGAATTTCGTTGATTTCATCGCGTATTTCCCAGCCCGGTCCGCCGTTGCCGTCGCCGCGCGGGTCGCCGTCCTGGACGACGAAATTCGGCACGACGCGGTGAATCGTCAGATTATTGAAATAATTCGCGCGGGCGAGTTTGATGAAGTTATCCACCGTCAGCGGCGCGGCTTCGGGGAAAAATTCGATGGTAAAACTTCCTTTTTCGGTGGTGATAATCGCTTTCGCGCTATGTCGGGAAACGGCGCGAATGTAATCGGCGTTGTAGTTTAAAATCTGTCCGAGTTTCGTTTCCGTCTTGGCATTATAAGGCGCAACCTGATTTTTATGACGCGCCGTGAAGTTTTCAAGCGCGGTTTTAACGGCAGTCAAACTTTGCAAATTATTGTCTTCGAGCAGTTCAAACGCTTTGCGGCGAACCAGATAATCCGGCGCGTCGAGCGCGGTCAAAAGCGTCGGAACGGCTTGTTGTTTGTCGAGTTTGAAAAGCGCGTCGAGAATTGCCAGCCGCGCGTCATTATATTTCGCGTCCGCCGGATAAGTCGTGGCGAATGATTTGTTTAGAACGGCAGCCAGTTCTTTGGTCGGCGGCTGATCGCCCAAAATTTCGGCGAGCGCGGCGCGAATAAAAACGTCGCGTTCAATTTCCAGCATCGGCGTAAAAATGCCGGTCGTATTTTCGGATTTGAAAGCGGCGAAAGCCCGCAGCAAATCGGGAATGGCGAAACTTTCGTTTCCGGCGGCTTCCAGACGCGAATTAGCGTTAATCCACTGGGCGATGAGCTGAATTAAAAGCAGTCGCGTTCGTGATTTTATCGAATTATTTTCCGCGTTCGATTCCAGATTGGCGATTTCGCCCAAACCCTGAAAAGCGGCGGAACTCGCCCGCCAATCGCCTTTGAAAAGTTCGCCGATTTCTCTAACAATCGAATCTACATAAATTTTCGGAGCGATTCGCGCCAGCGCGATTTCGGTTTCGGGCGAGGTAAATTTGTCGGCGCGGTGCAGTTCATCCAAAAATTCAACGGCGTTTTTATCATTCGTGTTTGGCAAAATGCTGCCCAAAGCCGCCGCAATTTCAAGCAGTTCGTTTTTCTCCGACGGATTCGCCAACTTCGATTTTTTGAAATCAGCCAACAATTTCGCGCCGCGTTCCAATAATTTTGGCGCGGGTTGCTTGTCCTTCAAATTTCCCAAACTGCGAATCGCCGAAACGCGAACACGCGAATCGGCATCTTTGAGGGCGGCATTCAACAGCAAATCAAATGCCGATTGATCTGCGCCGACTCCGAGCATTCGGGCGGCGTTGGCGCGGACAACTGGATCGGAATCTTTGGCGAGAAGTTCGCGTGACGGTGCGTTGACGGTTTTAGAACGCAATCTGGCTAAAGTATTGAGCGCGTCGGCGCGGATTCGCGCGTCTGGATTGATTAAAAACTTTGCCGCGACCGCCGCGCCGTTTTCAGGTTTCGCGCGCAGAATCGCCGTAATTCCTAATAAAATAAGTTGACGATTTTGTGTCGCGCCGCGTTCGGATTCATAATTCAACGCCTCTAAAATCGCCGCGTTCAAAACACTAGCTTTTTCGTCCTTCACATTTGCCGCCGCGATTTTTCCCGCCGCTTCAACCGCACGGGCGCGAACTTCTGCGGGTGGTTTGATGTTCCGCAAAACTTTCAAAATCGCGTCCGCCGCTTTGATTGATTCGATTTCACCCAGTGCAAACGCCGCTGTCGCGCGAACATCGGCTGTCTGATCGGTTTCCAAAAGATTGACGAGGGCGGGTATCGCCCGTTCGTCACCGATGCGTCCGGCGGCGAGCGCGGCGCGTTCGCGGATTTTGGCGTTTTTGTTTTTCAGCAAATTTTCGAGCGTTTCGTCATAACGCAGTTCGTCTTCGGCTTTGACGATTCGGACGAGCGTTTGAACGGGAATTTGGGCGTAAATTGATGCGGCAAAACTGACAAGAACGAACAGACTTACGATGATAAATTTTTTCATTTTTGACCTTTTGGGAAATTTTCGCAACGGAGTTTTAATGATTAAAGCCGACAAAGCCGAATTTTGTCAATTTATGAAAATTCGCGCTTTGCGTTTATAATCAAAAACGCCCGAAAATAACACAGGAAAATTAAATGTTAAAAAAATTATTTGCGATCACGCTCGTTCTAAGTTTGTTCGCGCTGCCGATTTCGACAGCAGCGCAGACGAAACAAAAAATCAGTCTTTTACTGTATAACGGCAAAATTTTTACGGCTGATGAAAATTATTCAACTGCCGAAGCCGTCGCGGTTGACGGCGAAAAAATCGTCGCGGTCGGAACTTCGCAGGATTTGCGAAATAAATATCAAGCCGTCAAAGAAATTGATTTGGGCGGCAAACTCGTTACGCCCGGATTTAACGACGCGCATATTCATTTTGTCGAAGTCGGTTTGGCACTTTTGCAGGTTGATTTGAACGGTTCAAATACGCTTGATGAAGCGAAACGAAGAATCGCGGCGAAAGTCAAAGAGACTCCGAAAGGCGAATGGATTTTGGGGCGCGGATGGGATCATACTTTGTGGAATAATCGCTTGCCGACGCGGGCGGATTTAGACGACATCGCGCCGGATAACCCCGTTTTTTTCCAGCGCGTTGACGGACATATCGCGTGGGCGAACTCGGCGGCGTTTAAGTTGGCGAAGATTACGAAAGACACGCAAAATCCGCAAGGCGGCGAAATCGTGCGCGACGCAAACGACGAACCTGCCGGAGTCGTCAAAGAAACGGCGCAGAGTTTGATAGATAAAGTTATTCCGCCGCCGTCGCCTGAAATGGTCACAAAAGGTCTTGAACTTGCGCTGGCTGAAGCGAAAAAATACGGCGTAACGAGCGTTCAGGGCGGCGAAGATGCCGCCGCGATGCCGCTTTACGAAAAACTTTTAACCGAAAATAAATTGACGGCGCGAGTGGCGATTTGGCAGGATTTTGAAAAATCAGTCGCGGATTTGAAAAAAGAACGCGCGGATTTTGACGCGCTAAAATTAGATCATTCGCGTTTGAAATTTAGTATGCTGAAAGGTTATCTCGACGGTTCGTTGGGATCGCGCACCGCCGCGATGCTCGCGCCGTATTCGGACGATCCGGCAAACAGTGGAATTCCGCGCAAACCCGCCGAAGAAATGATAAAAATGATCGTCGAACGCGATGCCGCCGGTTTTCAAATCGGACTTCACGCGATTGGCGATAAGTCAGTTCGGATTGCTTTGGATGGATTTGCAGAAGCATTTAAGAATAATCCACCAAAGGTTAATCCTAAAATAATACATAGTAGTGTAACAGTTTATTTTGATCTTCCTCGCCACCGCATCGAACATTCGCAAGTCGTCGCGCCGTCGGATTTCAAGCGTTTTGCTGAACTCGGCGTGATCGCTTCGATGCAGCCGACGCATGCGATTTCGGACAAGCGTTGGGCGGGCGAACGGCTCGGTGAATACCGCGTTTTAGGCGCGTATGCGTGGCACACATTTGAATCTTACGGCGTTCACGTCGCCTTCGGAACTGATTCGCCCGTCGAATTGTTAAATCCTTATCAAACGCTTTACGCCGCCGTTTCGCGCCAAGATTTAGAAGGAAATCCGGTCGGCGGTTGGCAGCCGCAGGAACGAGTTTCGATGGAGCAGGCGATTCGTGATTACACTTATGAATCGGCTTACGCGGAATTTGCCGAACTGGAAAAAGGCACGATTGCCGCCGGAATGCTCGCCGATTTAGTCGTTCATTCCAAAGATTTACTGACGATTGCGCCGAAAGAAATTATGACGACCGAGCCGATTTATACGATTTTTAACGGTCAGATAATTTACGAGAAGAAATAATAAAATGCAGAAATCCACACGAAGTAAGGGTGTCAGCGAACTACACCCTTACTTCGTGCGGGTTTCTGCAAACATATTTGTTATGAAAATTGCCAAAATCATCAAATCGAATTCTCATATTGATTACGTCGGGCGCATAATTGATGAACTCGACACGGGAACGCCGCCGAACTCAGAAGATTACGGGTTCGCGCAGTTTGTCAATTTGCCGCAGGAAGATAAAACCGAAATCGTCGGCGTGATTTATAATTCGATGCTCGTCAATCCCGAATACGCCAGTTTCGGTCCGCGTCTTTCGCCGAAACCGGAACTCGGCTCGTTTAGTCCCGATTATTTGAACGAACAGGGATTTTTAATCGGAATTTTGCTGCTCGGAGTCGTAGATCACGCCGATAAAATCACGCACGGCGTTCCGCGCCGCGTCGTTCCCGCCGGACAGGATGTTTATAAAATCGAAAACGCGGAAGTGAGAAAATTTCACACCGACGAAAAGGAGTGTCTGCAAATTCATTATTACTCGCAAGTCGTCGCTCACGCCGGACTTTTCGCCGTGCCGCTGCTCGAAGCGATTATCGAACAACTCGCGCTCAACTGTTCCGACACTGACAAACAGCGGCTCGGCGTTTTAAAACAGACGCTCGCCTGGCAACGAACTCTCGGCGGAATGCGTCTATAACTTTGAATCCCAAATTTCAAATTCCAGATCACAAACTTAAAATTATGAGAAATACAATATTTTTACTAATGTTCGGATTATTTATCGGTGTCGCCGCAGTTTCGGCGCAGCCGCGTCCGATTGAAAAAGGAAATGCCAAAGTTGAAACAAATTCCACACCAAAAAAAACCGCGCCGGCTTCATTTGAAGCGAAATACGAGGGCGGAATGTTCGGTTTTAATAAAAAAGAAACGGGAACATTGAAGTTTGACGATACCAACCAGCGGTTGATTTTTCTCGGCAAAGATCAAAAGGAAAAATTCTCAATTCCGTATAAATCAATGCTCGTTGTCTCGCCGCAATCGAAATCGGTGCGTTCGACAACCGGCACGGTGATCAGCGCGGTGCCGCTCCCGGGCGCGGGTTTGGCAGGGCTGCTGCGTAAAAAAAATCGCTATTTAGTGATTAATTTCGACGACCCGGATGTCAACGCGCACGGTGTCGCCAATTTTAAACTCGATAATAAAGACTTACTTGAATCAGTCATTGACACGCTTGGACAAAAAGCCGAATTAAGTCAGCGCGGCGATGCTTTTTACCGTCCGAAAAACCAATCCAATTAAACGCTGTGTTTATCGGGAAAGACAGAAGAAATTTGCAGGGATAACAGGATAAACGGGATTTATTATAAAAATTTGATAACTTCCGTTAATTTTAGCAATCAACGTAAATTTCTTTTTGTCTTTCGACTCTCGACTATTTCGCCTTCAAATTCTGATCGTAAAAAATCCGGTAAACGCGGTAATTTGTCATCACTTTATAGACGTAATCTTTTGATTGCGAGTAAATAATTTCCGGGACGTAACGATCTGGATTGTCGGATTTGGCGCGCGCCAGCCAACGCTTCATATTATCTTCGCCGCCGTTAAAACTCGCCGCGACTGCCGGTGATTGGTTGGGAAATTGTCTGTATAAGTTCGATAAATACTGCGAACCGAACAAAATCGCCGTCGGCGGATTGCAAAGTTCTTCCTGTTTGAAATTCGCACGTCCGAGTTCGGCGGCGATTTGGTCGGCGGTCGTCGAAATAAACTGCATCAAACCTCGCGCGGCGGCGTAAGATTTGACATCGGGACGGTAGCGAGATTCCTGCCGCATAATTGACAACATAAAACGCGCGTCAACATTTCGCGGCGGCGCAAAATTCAAAAGCGAATCCGAATACGGCGCGGGATAAAGCAGTTCCAATTGGTCGCGCGGAATCAGTTCGATTTCGTAATCGGCGGGAATGTTTTTCCACAGCGGTTCGATAAATGAAACCGCTTTGTTCGCCCAATCGCCGCGTTTGTAAAATGTCGCCAATGTGAAAGCCAAGTCGTTCGATTTTGGATTTTGGATTTTGGAGTTTGAATTTTCGTTCGCGCTTGTTTGATTGTTCAAACTGAAATCGAGTTCCGGCGTTCCTTCGTCGTAAAGACCGAGAAATAAAAACTCGTCCGCGAGAATTTTATGATGATTATCGTTTGAAACGTCGCGCTTTTCCCTCAAAACTTCCTTGCGTCGGAATTCGAGTAACTTGAAATTCGGGATTTTATAATTCAGTAATTGCGCGTAGTTATTTTTTAAAATTTCCAAGATTCTCACACTTTTTGTCATCCGGTAATCATTCTGAGTCGCTTCCTTTGCCGGATTCGATGCGGGCAAATTGGAATTATTTAATTGATCTTTTTTTGCTTGAATAAATTGTTTTGTGTTTTCACCATTGTCTAAATCTCGCAGTCTTTCCGTGGCGCGCCAGCCGTAATATTCGCCTCTGCCGTCGGGAATTGAAAGATATGCGTCAATCGCTTCGGGAAAACGGCGGAGATTTTCTAATGCTAAACCTTTCAAAAAAGTAACTTCGGCTTTATTTGTGCCGCCGGGAACTTTCGTGCCGCCCAAATCGGGAAAAGTCAGCAAAACGCTCAAATCGGAAAGCGCGTTCGTCCAATCGTTTTGCGAAATGTGAATTCGAGCCTGCGCGAACAGCGCAGTCGCTTCGGGCAGTTTTCCTTTGAAATCGGTTTGCGTTTTCGCCGTCCATTTTAACGCTTCGTTGTCATCGCCCTGATCGCGCAGAATGTCCACGATGTTTAAATAAGCGCGTTCCAGATTGTCGGCGTTCGGGTAATTTTGAATGTATTTTTGATAACGCGAAATCGCTTCGTCGGGTTTGTTGATTTTCGAATATGCCGAAGCGGTCTGACTCAGCGCGTCGCGGGCGATTTCGTCGTTCGGAAACTGCGTTTGCACGCGCTCGAACCAATCAATCGCTTTGTTATAATCGCCTTCCTGCGCGAATCCGCGGGCGATTTGATAAAGCGAATTGGCGATATAATTACTGTTCGGAAAACCTTCGATAATCGCCTGAAAATGCAGCCGCGCGAGCGGGAAATTGCGGTTGAATTGGTAAATTAATGCGCGGCGATAATGTTCAGCATCAGACAACTGTGGCGCGGCTTTCCCAAAATTTTCGCTGCCGCCGTCGAGCAGATCGAGATTTTTCGCCGCCGCCAGAGCGAAATCGTCCGGCTGCGCGGGATTCGGAAGATTATTGAGCAATTTTGCGTAAATTTCACGCGCTCGCGGAATTTGATCGGTTTGCTGATACGATTCGCCGAGCAGCACGAGATTTTCGCGCGTTTGTCCGTTATTTTTTGCCGCTGACGATTGGAGGCTGGCGATGGGTAATTGACCGTTTAATAATTGTATCGTCGCGGCAAAATCTTTGCTTTCAAAATAACTTCGCACCGTTCGCTGTCTGATCGCGTCGCTCAAAAGACTGTCGGGCGCGATTATCGAAATTTTACCTAAATAAATTCGTTCGAGCAGTAAATTTCCGCTCGCGCGGGCGATTTGCGAAAGATGCCACAACGCGTATTCGCTCAAAACCGAATGACGGTCGGCGACTTTTTGGTAATTCGTCAACGCCCGCGCTAAATCGCCCTGTTTTTCCGCCATTCGCGCCGTCAAATAATCGTAATTGTTCACAGTGAATAGTTTAGCGTCCGACTTTGCGAGATTTTCCAGTTCGTCAATCGCCGTTTGATAATCTTTATTTTCAACGGCGCGGCGAATCTTCTGCGGCGTTTCGGGTGAAGTCTGGGCGAAAGCCGAAAATGAAAAGACGGCAATGAACAAAAGAAATTTTAGTAAATCGGCGTGTAGCATAAAATAATGAACTCGGTGTAAGCTAAAAGAAAACGAAAAAAACTGGAATGATGATAGCAGAAACAATGGAAAAAAGCGCACAGATACTGGGCGGTAAAGAAGTCGCCGAAACGATCAAAAAACAGGTTGCCGATGAGGTGAAAAATTTACCTTTTCGCCCGTGTCTGGCGGCGATTCGGGTCGGCGAAGACGCGGCTTCGGCGGTTTACGTCGGCAATAAAGTCAAAACCAGCGGTGAACTCGGTCTGCTTTCCGAATATCATCATCTTCCGGCGGAAACTACGCAGGATGAACTTTTAGAATTAATCGGTGAGTTGAATTCGCGTGACGATGTTGACGGAATTTTGGTGCAGCTTCCGCTGCCGAAACAGATTGACGAGAAAGCGATTTTAGAAGCGGTCAGCCCGGAAAAAGACGTGGACGGCTTTCATCCGGTCAACGTCGGACGGCTGGCGAGCGGTCAAAACGCGCTCACGCCCTGCACACCGGCGGGCGTAATCGAAATGCTGAAATATTACAACATCGAAATCGTCGGCAAACACGCCGTCATCGTCGGGCGCAGCAATATCGTCGGCAAACCGATGGCGATGCTGCTGCTTAAAAATGACGCGACCGTCACGATCTGCCATTCGCGCACGAAAAATTTGTCTGAAATTACCAAACAAGCCGATATTTTAGTCGCCGCCATCGGGCGCGCCGGATATATTCGCGGCGAACATATCAAAGAAGGCGCGACGGTCGTTGATGTCGGGATCAATAATTTTTCCGATGCGGATTCGGCAAAAGAATTTTTCGATGAATCTGAAGTCGAAAAGCGTTTAAAGATCATCGAAAAGCGCGGTTTCACGCTGGTCGGCGATGTCAATCCGAAAGATGCGATGCAAAAAGCCGGAGCGTTTACGCCCGTTCCCGGCGGTGTCGGGCTGATGACTATCGCAATGCTGATGAAAAATACGGTTGAGGCGGCGAAAATACGAAGAAATATTTAACGCAAAGTCGCCAAGACGCAGAGACACAAAGAATTTTAATTATTTTACTTTGCGCCTCCGCACCTTGGCGACTTTGCGTTAAAAATAAAAAATATGAAATTTGATGAATATCAAAATGAAGCGAAACAAACGGCTTTGTATCCCAATCGCTTGAAAAATCTCGAATATCCGACGCTCGGTTTAACCGGCGAAGCGGGCGAAGTCGCCAATATCGTCAAGAAAATCCAGCGCGATTTCGGGGGCGAAATCACTGACGAGATTCGCGCCAGATTAAAGGACGAACTCGGCGACGTGCTGTGGTATATCTCCGCCTGTGCCGACGAACTGGATTTGACGTTGACGGAAATTGCCGAATATAACGTCGAAAAATTGGCGAAAAGACACCAACGTAATGCTTAAAGTCGGTTTAACAGGTTCAATCGCGGTCGGAAAATCTTACGTTTGCGAAGTTTTCAGCCAACTCGGCGTATTTGTTTTGGATGCCGATCAAACGGCGCGGGAAGTGGTGGCAAAGGATTCGACCGGTTTGCGTCTGATAACGCAAACGTTTGGGGATGAAGTTTTGAATCCGAACGGTGAACTTGACCGAATAAAAATGGGCACACTTGTTTTTGCCGACGAAGCGAAACGACAAATTTTGAACTCGATTGTGCATCCATTGGTTATCGAAAAACAAAACGATTGGATCAGCCGCGTCGAGAACGAAAATCCTGACGCGATTTGTATTATTGACGCGGCTCTGATGATTGAATCGGGCGGTTATCGAAGGTTTGACCAATTAATTGTAGTTTGGTGCGAATCTGATATACAATTGGAAAGATTGATGTTACGCAGCGATTTACCGGCGGCGGAAGCGTTAATGCGAATCAACGCGCAAATGCCGCAGGCGGAAAAAAAGAAATATGCGGATTTTTTGATTGATACGTCCGCCAGTTTTGACGCGGCGCGACGACAAACGCGGGAAGTGTTCGAAAGATTAAATACTTTGTAATTTTATGAAAACGCGGCAAGTAAAAGGCGGCAGTCGGCGGTTGGCAGATGTTCTGTCGGCTCGAAACTTAACTGTCTGCTGTTGTTTCTGCCTGCTGCTTTTTCTGAATGCCTGCACGGAACTTGAAAAAACGAAAATTCAGCCTTTCTACGCCGCCGCCGCGCCGCCGCCGAAAAGAGAATTTCGCTGGAGCAACGGCAAAATGCCGAAATCTTTCGATCCCGCGCTGGCATCCGCGCCGCCGGAAACCGACGTGGTGCGCGCGGTTTACGAAGGTTTGACGGACACCAATCCGAAGACGCTGGAAACCATTCCCGCCGTGGCAATTGACTGGTCTTCGGATGACCAAAAAACCTGGATTTTCAAACTGCGCCGCGATGCTCTCTGGTCAAACGGCGAACAGGTGACGGCAAATGATTTTGTACGTTCGTGGAAACGTTTGAAGGAAATGGGCGATAAAGTTTCTCATTCCAACCTGCTTTCTAACATCGTCGGAATGGAAACGGCGGAAAATAAGGAAACGCCCTCGAAAGATTCTGAAAATCTGGATTTATTGCTCAAGCCGCCTTTAAGAAAAGAATTTTCGCCGATTTTCCAAAAGCCGAACATCAATTCAAATACGGCGCAAAAGCCGGATTTGAAATCCGAATCGCCTTTGAAACAAGCGGAAATCGAGAAAAAAACAGAGGTTAAAAAAACGGATATCAAGGAAAAAATCAAAGCCGAGCCGAAATTCGGGGTGGCGGCGGTTGATGATTTTACGCTCAAGGTTTCACTCGTAAAAGCCGACAAAGATTTTCCGGCATTGGCGGCAAATCCGATTTTTCGCCCGATTTACGGTGAAGGAAAGGAATTTGAAAACGGAAAATTGAACGCCGATATTGTGACGAACGGCGCGTTTCGCATCTTTTCGGTCGGTCAGGACGGCGTAACGCTCGACCGCGCCGAACATTTTTGGAACAGCGGTCAGGTCGAACTTGAAAGAGTTCGTTTCGTGCCGACGGAAAATGCCGAAAAAGCGTTGGAAGCCTATCGCGCCGGCGAGGTTGACGCGGTAACCAATGCTGATTTCGAGCCGCTGGCTTTGAAACTGCTGACACCTTACGACGATTTTGAACGGACGACGCATTCGGCTCTCAACTTCTATGAATTCAACCGGACGAACGCGCCTTTTCAGGATCGGCGGGTGCGTGAAGCACTGGCGATTGCGATTGAGCGCGAGCGTCTGACGGAAGATGATATGGACGGCGCGAGCCTTCCCGCGCTGAGTTTTTCGCCTTTTGACGACGATACCAAACTTCAGCTTTCGCAAAACACGCCGCGCGCCAGAAATCTTTTGACCGAAGCCGGTTTTCCGAACGGCGAAAATTTTCCAACCGTCAGATTATTGATTAACCGCAACAACGTGCAGCAGCGCATCGCGCGTTCGGTGGCGAAAATGTGGAAAGAAAATTTAAACATCGAAACGGACATCATCGTCAAAGAAGCGGGAGAAATTGACGCGATTAAAAAATCAAGTGATTACGATCTGATCCGGCGCGGCGTGGTTTTGCCGACGACGGACGAAACCGCCAATATGCTGGCGATTTTTCCGGCGGAGCCAAAGCCGACCGAAGTCAATGCCGCCGCTCAAAAAAACAAAACAACCGAACCGCCGAAGACCGAAAAAGCGAAAAATGAAAATGACGCGTCCGAACAGACCGGCGGCGATTTGGCGATTCAGGATGAATCGGGTAATATTGAAAATTCAGCATCGGGAACACCTGAAAATTCGGAAGATAATAAAAATATACTGACCGAAGCCGACGCTTTATACGAAATTCCCGCCATTCCGCTGTATTTTCCCACGTCTTATTCGCTGGTTCAGCCTTACGTTTTAGGGTTTGAAATCAACAATTTAGACGCGCCCTCATTAAAAAACGTCCGAATAGATCATAATTGGCAGCCGAAAAAATTGAAAAACGATTCGTAAATTCTAAATGGATGCGCCGATTTTAATGGCGCGGTAAATTTATTCTTGCCTGAAACCTCTTAGACGTGTTAAGTTATCGTCAATAGTTAAGTAGTTAGATTGTCTTCTCCGCACCCAAAACTTTTGAATTTTCCGTAATCAGCAGTCTTCAACGAGGAGTGTATTTGATGGCGCATAGCAATTTTAACCAATTTCGTTTACTTTCGGTCATACTCGTCATATCTTCTTTGTTGACCGGATGTATGACTTCGGCAAGCAGTCGTTATTTCGGAAGAACGACACCGCCAGCGGATAATGTGTTGCGGTATGTTTCCGGTGCAGAACCGGAATCGCTCGATCCGCAGTTTGTGACCGGGCAGCCCGAAGCGCGCATTATGCTGGCGATGTATGACCGGCTGGTCGAATATCATCCGAAAACGATGGAGCCGATTCCGGGCGTTGCCGAAAGCTGGGAAATTTCTCCAGATGGTTCGGAATATCTTTTTCATCTGCGAAACAACGCCAAATTTTCCAACGGCGACCCGATCACCGCCAAAGATTTCGTTTATTCGTTTCGCCGCGCTCTGTCGCCGGAACTCGCCTCGCGCAACGGAATTCTCGCTTACTACATAAAATACGCCGAAGCCTACAATTCTGGAAAATCATTTGTTAAAGACGCGAACGGGCAGTTTCTGCTTAAAAAAGATTTCGTCGTCAAAGGTGAAGACGAAACCAAACCCGAACTGGCGCAGGCAAAAAGCGATCCGGTTGAAACGACCAAAACAACTGGCGCGCCTGAAAAAGTCGAAGTTAAACCGACCGTTAAAGCCAATGATCCGATTGCGCCGGATTCGGTAAAGAAACAAAATTTATCTGACAATTTCGGTGCGGACACCGCTTTTCAGCAGTTTATTACCGCGCCCGAACGCTTGACGATTCCGAGCGATGAGAAAGAACGTCAGAAAGCGTTTAAAGAAGCTCCGAAAATAAAAGCGGCGGCGGAAGGCAAAGAATTAGTGCCGGTGAAAGCCGAAGACATCGGCGTGGAAGCGGTTGACGATTACACTCTGCGCGTGAAATTATATCAGCCCGCGCCGTTTTTCCTGGGACTTTTAGCGCACCAGCTTTTTAGCGTTTTGAATCAGAAAGTGATTGAAAAATACGGCAAAGACTGGATAAAACCCGAAAATATCGTTACCAGCGGACCTTTCAAACTTTCAGTTTACAAGCCGTACGATGAATTAGTAGTGGTCAAGGACCCGAATTACTGGGACGCGGCGAATGTAAAACTGGACGGAATCGAATTTTATCCGCTGGAAGAAGCCACGACGATGATGAATCTCTATAAAGCCGGTCGCGTGGACGCGCTTTATAATCATACCGTTCCTGCCGCCTGGAACGACGTTATCAGTCAGTATAAAGACGAATATTTGAATGCGCCGGAAGTGGCGACGGAATTTTACGTCATCAACACGAAAAAAGCCCCGATGGACGACGTTAAAGTTCGGCAGGCGTTTAGTTTAGCCATTGACCGCGTGGCACTTTCAAAATTTCGCAAGACGACTAAACCGCTGACCGATCACACGCCGGAAGGAATTTTTCCGAAATATGAAATCGCGCGGAAAAAGGTTTTCGCCGAAAAATTAAAAGAAAACGGAATTTCTCAGGAAGAGTGGGCGAAACGAACTTTCGACCCGGAAAAAGCGCGTCAACTGCTCGCCGAAGCCGGCTATCCGGTGCAGCAAAACGGAAGTTCCTTCAGCAGTCCGAAGTTTCCGGTGGACAAGGTAAATATCACTTACAACACGGCGGAAAGCAACAAATCCGTCGCCGAATTTGTGCAGGCGCAGTGGAAACAGAATTTGGGCATTACCGTGCCGCTCAAAAATCTCGAATTCAAAACGTTTCTGCCGCTGCTGTCGAGCGTCGGTTACGACGGTTTCGGGCGGCGCGGCTGGGTCGGCGATTATATGGATCCATACACATTTTTAGGTCTTTACTATTCGCCGCAGAACGACGGCGCGACCGGCTGGTGGGATCCGAAATACGATCAAATGCTCGACGATGCCAACAATACGGTTGATCCGCAGGCGCGTTTTGAGAAACTCGCCGCCGCCGAGTTTTACGTGACGCAGCAGGCGATCATCGTGCCGATGCAAACGCAGGCGACGAACTGGATCAAAAAACCGTATGTCAAAGGTCTTTATCCGAATCCGGGAACGCTGCACGCCTGGAAGTTTGTTTATATCGAGCGCGACCCGAACAAATGGGACACCAATGTTGAAAATATTATGCAGCAGAGCGATCCGGTGGTTGACGCGCAAATCAGCCGCTTGATGCAAACGCAGGAAAATTTTGAACAGTCAAAAGAATCCGCAGTTAAAGAAAACAATAACAATTCGACCAAATCAGAGTAACCGATAAAAAAAATGTTAAGTTTCATACTTCGCAGATTACTGATAATTATTCCGATGGCACTGCTCGTCGTGACGCTGACGTGGGGATTAATCCGCATCGCGCCGGGCAACTTTTATTCGACGGAAAAAAAATTGCCCCCCGCCATCGAAGCGAACATCAGAAAGAAATACGGTTTGGACAAGCCCTGGTATCAGCAATACGCGATAATGATGGGCAATATTTTGCGGCTGGATTTCGGCGATTCCTTGAAATATCAAGGGCAATCGGTCAATGAAATCATCCGGCGGCATTTTCCGTATTCGGCGACCTTGGGAATTCTCGCTTATTTGCTGGCTTTGATTCTCGGTTTGACGGCGGGAATTATCGCCGCGCTCAAGCAGAATTCGGTTTTTGATTACGCCTCGATGTCGCTGGCGATGCTCGGCTTATCCGTGCCGAATTTCGTGCTGGGTCCGATTTTAGTTCTGATTTTTTCGTTGTGGCTTTTCTGGCTGCCGCCGGCGCGCTGGGGCGGAATTTCGCATCTGATTTTGCCGGTCATCACGCTGGCGATGATTTACGCGTCTTACATCGCGCGTCTGACCCGCGCCGGAATGCTCGAAGTAATGCGTTCGGATTACATCAGAACGGCGCGGGCGAAAGGCTTGCCCGAATGGAAAGTCCTGCTCAAACACGCTCTGCGCGGCGGCATCGTTCCGGTCGTTTCGTTTTCAGGTCCGGCACTGGCTTCGCTTTTGGCGGGAACGGTGGTCGTCGAAAAAGTTTTTGCGATTCCCGGACTCGGCAATATATTTATTCAAGCCGTTCTGAACCGGGACGAGCCTTTAATTTTGGGCATCGTCGCCTTTCTTTCGATCTTAATTATGATTTTCAATCTTCTGGTTGATATTTCCTACGGATTTTTAGACCCGCGAATTCGCTACGAGTAAAATTATGACGACCGTCACCGAATTGGAAAAAATAGACGCACCGGCACTCACGCGAAAAAAAATTCGCGCCGAAGAAATCTATAAAATGATGGAAATCGGCATTTTGCCCGAAGAGAGCGGTTGGGAATTAATTGACGGGGAGATAATTCACAGAATGACCATCGGAAGCCGACACGCGAGCGTCGTTAGAAAACTGGAAAAAATTTTAGAAAGAAATTTTGGCGATATAGTGATTATTTCAGGGCAAAATCCGATCCACATTGACGAATACAACGAACCGGAACCGAACATTGCACTGCTCAAGCTGCGAGCGGACTTTTATGCGGCGGATCATCCGTTGCCGGAAGATGTTTTGCTGCTGATCGAAGTTTCCGACACGACGCTCGAATACGACCGCGAGATTAAAAAAATACTTTACGCCGCCGCCGGGATTCAGGAATTTTGGATAATCAACTTAAAGGAAAATACGATTGAATGTTATTCGTCGCCGAATAAAGGAAAATATTATCTGGTCAAAATCGTCGCCGCCGGTGAAATTGCGGAATCGGTTTCGATTGAAAATTTAACGCTGAACTTGGAAGAAATTTTAGCTTTCTAAAAAATTATGGCAGAAAATACGGAAATTAAAGGAACTTCGCTGTGGAAAGACGCTTGGAAACGTCTTCTGAAAAATAAACTGGCAGTTTTCGGGATGATCGTGTTAGGGATAATGGTGGTCGCCGTCATCATCGGACCTTCGATAATTTACTGGACGACGGGATTTACGCCGTATTATATTCCGTCGGAAGTCGGCAACGGAGAATTGGTCAATTCTTTTCCGCCGTCGCTGCAACATCCGATGGGAACCGACGAAGCCGGACGCGATTTGCTCGCCAGAGTTTTGCAGGGCGGACGTATTTCGCTGATGGTCGGCGTGATTTCGACGATAGTTTCAATTTTCGTCGGTGTCAGTTACGGCGCGGTTGCCGGTTATTTCGGCGGGAAAATTGATAATTTTATGATGCGTCTGGTGGACATCATTTATGCGATTCCGTATATTCTGATCGTCATCGTGCTGCTGTCGGTGTTCGGCGGACCGAACACTCCGCGCTGGATTCAGTCGCTTGCCGAAACGTTCGGCGGCGGACAGGGTTTGAGTCAAATTTTTCTGTTGTTTTTCGCGCTCGGTTTGGTATCGTGGCTGACGATGGCGCGCGTCGTGCGCGGGCAGATTCTCTCGCTCAAAAATCAGGAATTCGTCGTCGCGGCGCGGGCGACCGGCGTTTCGACTTTCGGCATTATTTTCCGCCATCTCGTTCCAAACGCGCTCGGTCCGGTGATTGTTTACGCGACCCTGACCATTCCTTCGGTAATGCTGACCGAAGCCTTTCTGTCGTTTTTGGGAATCGGCGTGCAGGCTCCGTTCGCTTCGTGGGGAAGTCTGGCTTCCGACGGAATCAAAAACATCGCAATTTATCCGTGGCAGTTGATTTTTCCCGGCGTGACGATGGCATTGACTTTGTTTTCACTAAACTTTCTCGGCGACGGACTGCGTGACGCGCTTGATCCGCAAACGCGCAAATTTTGAAGGAGTAAGCGTATTTTTAACGAAATTAAAAATTCCCGGCAGCCCGAACAGAAAAATAAATGAGCGAACAAAACGGTACAATTTTATCGGTCAAAGACTTAAAAACCTATTTTCAAACCGAAGACGGCGTGGTCAAAGCGGTGGACGGCATTTCGTTTGAACTGAAAAAAGGCGAAACCATCGGCATCGTCGGCGAATCGGGGAGCGGCAAATCGGTGACGAATCTTTCAATTATGCGCCTGATTCCCGAACCGCCGGGGAGAATCGTCAACGGCGATATTATTTTCGACGGCGTTGACGTTCGCAAACTTTCGACTGAAGACGTGCGGAAAATTCGCGGCAAACGAATTGCGATGATTTTTCAAGACCCGATGACTTCGCTCAATCCGTTTTTGAAAATTTCGACGCAGTTGATGGAAGTGACGCAGCTTCATCTCGGTCACACGAAACAGCAGGCTTTTAACCACGCGGTAAATATGTTGAAAAGGGTCGGCATTCCCGACGCGCAAAACCGCATTAACAGTTATCCGCACGAATTTTCCGGCGGAATGCGTCAGCGCGTGATGATTGCGATGGCGTTGTCCTGTCAGCCCGAACTGCTCATCGCCGATGAGCCGACGACCGCTTTGGATGTGACTATTCAGGCGCAGATTCTCGAACTCATCAAAGATTTGAAACAGGAATTCGGCGCGAGCGTCATTTTAATCACGCACGATTTGGGCGTGGTCGCGGGAATGACCGAGAAAATTATCGTAATGTACGCGGGCAAAGTCTTTGAAACCGCGCCGACCGCCGAACTTTTCGCGGCATCGGCAAATCCATATACGAAAGGCTTATTGAAAAGCGTTCCTGATCCGGCGCACGAAGCCGGCACGGAACTTTATCAAATTCCCGGACTGCCGCCTGATGTCGCGCGTCTGCCGCCCGGCTGTCCGTTTGCCGAACGGTGCGAACGGGCGCGGGAAATCTGCGTCGAAGTATTTCCGCCGTTCGTGCAAATCAACGAAAATCATCATTCGCTCTGTCATTTTGCGAAGGAAGTTTATGCCGAGTCGTTGGCGGAAAATAAACATAATGAGCATTGAAAATTCGACAATTACCGACCAAAAACATTATCCGCCGCAGATTTTGGTGGATAAAGAAATTTTTTATCCCGAAACCGACCAGTCAGTTATGCCCGAAGGAATTTTACATTTTTTATTGAGTGTGCGACTGGCTTCGACGCTTTTGGCTTTTTTCGCCAATCGAGAAGAGGTAAAAGTTTTCGGTAATTGTAGGCTTTATTACGAGCAGGGCGCGCCGCAGAAATTTATTTCGCCCGATTTGATGATCTGTTTCGGGCTGGAAAAATCGCCGACTTCGGTCTATAAACTCTGGGAAACAAAAGTTATACCGTCAGTCGTCATCGAGTTCGCCTCGGAAACAACCTGGTTTAATGATGTCAGCAGCAAATTGGCGATCTATCAAAAACTCGGCGTTGAAGAATACTATATTTACGATGTTGAATACGCGCATTTGCCCGCTTCTCTGATGGCTTACCGGTTAGAAGACGGTATTTTGACGGAAGTTGAAGTGTCCGATAAAAGAATCTTGAGCGAATCTCTCGGTTTAGAATTGGTTGACACCGGCGAAACTTTGCGATTCTTCAATCCCGAAACGAACGAGTTATTGATGACGATGGAAGAAATGGCGCGAAAATTAGCCGAATTGGAAAAACAAAATGGTGAAAAATAACGGAAACAATCTTTTATCTTTGCAAAATTTGCAGGTTTATTATAATACTGCCGGACGTGGTTTCGTCGGCAGTTTAATTAACGATATGGTTCGCGGGTTTCGGCGACGTGACGGAGTAAATTCTAATTTAAATGTGCAGACAAGAGTTAAAAGCAATGTTGTCAAAGCCGTTGACGGCGTGTCGCTAGACATAAAAAGAGGCGAAACTTTAGGACTCGTCGGCGAATCGGGCTGCGGCAAATCAACGCTCGGCAAGGCAATTTTGCGATTAACCGAACCGACCGGCGGACAGGTTTTTTACAACGGCAAAGATTTGGCGAATCTCTCGCAAAGCCAGATGCGGGAGGAGCGCAAAAATCTGCAAATGATTTTTCAAGACCCGTATGCGAGTCTCAATCCGCGTATGACGGTCGGAAATATCATCGGCGAACCGATTCGCACTTTCAGTTTGGCGAACGGAAGAAATGTTGAAGAAATCGTCAAAGAACTAATGGAAACGGTCGGAATGAGCCGCCGTTTTATCAAGCGTTATCCGCACGAATTTTCCGGTGGTCAGCGGCAGCGCATCGGAATCGCCCGCGCTCTGGCGGTGGAACCGGAATTTATCGTCGCGGACGAGCCGATTTCGGCGTTGGATGTTTCGATTCAGGCGCAGATTATGAATTTGATGGAGCGTCTGCAAGCCGAGAAAAATCTGACTTATCTGTTCATTTCCCACGATTTACGCGCCGTGCGGCATCTTTCTGACCGCGTTGCCGTGATGTATCTCGGTAAAATCGTCGAACTCGCCGAAGGAAAGAAAATGTACAGCGAACCGCTGATGCCTTACACTAAGGCGTTAATCTCCGCCGTTCCCGTTCCCGATCCGGCGGTGGAAGCCAAACGAACGCGGATCATTTTAAAGGGCGATGTGCCGTCGCCGATTAATCCGCCGGTCGGCTGTAATTTTCACACGCGCTGTCCGTATGCGATTGAAGAATGCAAAAAAATCGAGCCGCCGCTCGTCGAAATCAAACCCGCGCATTACGCGGCGTGTATCAGAATCTCACCCGAAAGACCGCATATTGAAGAAAATACATAAAAAAAGGAAGCGCGAGGCTTCCTTTCAATTCAAATGAAATTTAGTCTAAAAACTAATTCGTCGCGGCGTTTGCCGCATCGCGTAAATCGCGGACTTTATCGTGCGCTTTCATCACTTCGTCAGCTTGTCTCTGCACCACCGAATTAACATTTGCCGGTAAAGATTCGGCAAGCGCGTCTTTGTAGGCTTTTTTCGCCGCGTCTTCGCCGCGTTCGGCTTCGTTGAGAATCGCGCTGTCATCTTTTCCCGTCACCGCCGATTTAATATTGATCCAGCCTCGATGAAGCGAAGCCGAAACGCTGCCGGTAGTTTCCGGGTCGCCGCCGAGTTCGCGCACCAGCGATTGAAGTTCACCGACGAATTTGGATCGCTGTTGTCCCAAATCGTAGAAAACCGTTTTCAAATCACTTCTTTCGACACCTTCCGCCGCCGCTTTGAAGCCATCCTGTCCATCTTTGCAGGTCTCGATTAAATTGTTTAATGTTGAAATTACATCGTCGTTTGTCATAATTATATTTTCCTCCTGGTAGTTAAAACAAAAATAAGCGCTTTGCACAACGCTCAAAATTATAAAAGTTATATGCTACAAAATCCGTGCCACACGCGATACGCAGTAATTCTTTAATATGACATAAAAAACCGGGTAATTTATGAAACGATACAAGACACTGCCGATGTATTGAATACGTCCAATAAAAAAGCGGACTTGAAAATTTCAAATCCGCTCGATAATTTGATCCAGACTAAATCTACTGATTCGCCTTCATCCCTTTGGTGTTTTTTCCAGCGGCAAATTCTTCGATCATTTTCTGATTAAAAGCCGGCAGATCACCGGGATTGCGGCTGGTCACCAAGCCGTTATCAACTACCACTTCCTGATCTACCCATTTTGCACCGGCATTTTCCAAATCAGTTTGCAGCGAACCCCACGAGGTCAAAGTTTTACCTTTGACGACATCCGCTTCGATTAATGTCCACGACGCGTGGCAAATCGCGGCGACCGGTTTTCCGGCTTCAAAGAACGATCTGACAAAATCAACCGCTTTTTTATTCATTCTTAATTTATCGGGATTCATCGCGCCGCCGGGCAGTTCTAAAGCGTCAAAATCATCCGCGTTTGCCTGGTCAACCGTCAGATCAACGGCGACTTTTTCGCCCCAGTCGGTTTCGTCCCAACCCTTTATTTCACCGGCTTTCAGAGACACGATGGTCACTTCGGCTCCGGCATCTTCCAGAGCTTTTTTCGGTTCAAACAATTCACTTTGTTCAAAACCGTCCGTCGCCAATATCGCTACTTTTTTTCCGTTTAATTTCTTATCCATAAATACCTTCCTTGTAATTAAAACTTCATACATAAACTGTATGAAATCGTTCCTTTTATAGAACTAAAATATGTAGAACAAATTGTGTGCCAGATTTATTTTTTTGTGATGGAAAAAATTCCTAAAATTTTCTTGAAAATTATTTATAATTAGTTATATTTAGAGTAATAAGTAATTTCGGCTTGACCTCAATTACGCTTGATTTTGGACTTAACGACGAAAATCAAAGCGCGTTTGGAACAGTTGATTTTGAATACAAAAAGACGGTTGGTGAATCGTCTTGGAAAGTACGGAATAAGTGCAAATTTTCTAGCTTGACGGCAGAGTCAATTATTCTTTAAAAAACGCAAAAAAACGCAAATCGGCACCTGACCGAAAGGTGAAAGCCGAATCCTTAAATCTCAATGAAAACACAGACCCAAGTGATAAATAAAATGTGGAGCGAAACCCAGGATCAACTTGCCGACAAACACGGCGTGGCAATGGTTGTTATAGATGAAAACTCAACGGTTATTCATAAGTCCAATAACAACTCGATGTGTCAAAATTTATATTCATCCGAAAAATTCTCCCTCGAATGCGGGAAATATTGCGGAAAGGCTTTCGCAATGGCATTTGAAGCGGAAGGAACCGTTGAATATAAATGTTATGCCGGTTTAGTTTGCCGCGCCGTTCCGATTAAAAGAGACGAAAATATACAGTTTGTCGCCATCGTCGGAAGAACTTTTACAAAGGCGGCAAATTATCGCCAGGCGACGGAACGCGTCGTGTCCGGGGATTGGGCGGAATTTTCGCCGAAAGGCTTTTTTGAAAATACCTTGCTGAAGAGTTCCGCCGGAGATTTGGAAAATATTTCCCGGAGCATCGAAGATTTCGATGACGAAAAAAAGCGCGCGCTGCTTGAGTTCGCTTTCGGCAAACCGCCGCGCGAAAATGCCGAATCAGCCGTAAATCATTTAAATAAGCCGCCAGATGCGACGATTAATAACGAACCGGCAAAAGATACGGAACTCGATCAGCTAATAGCGGAATTTCATCACGCCGCCGCGCCGCCGGCAATTATTTCAGAGAAAATTAATCAATCCGCTTTGAAAGAGGCGGAAATCGCCGCCGCGTGGCGTTCGATGTTCGGTTCGCTGCTTAATTTAAGTTATCTTCACGCCTGCGCTTCGATTGTGGAATTTATTTCCAAAAAATATGAATTGAATTCTCTAGCCTGGCTGGAACGCCGAGGAGATCGGCTGGTGAAAGTTTCCGCCGCCGGAAGTTTTGCTCACCGACCAATTCAAATCAGCATATCAGCGGATGATGAACGGCTGGCGGAAGCGGCGCGAAAAGAAACTTCCGTCGAATTACAAACGAAAAACGACTCAAACGAGCCGGAAAACAGTCGCTCACTTCCGGTTATGCAGCTTTTCCCGATTACTATCGGCGGTGAAATTAGAAGCGCGATGGCGACCGGAGATGAAATCGCCGACCAAAAGATGAAGCGGCAAATCGCACGTTTTTGTCAAAATATTGCCTCCGAACTGGAAATTTTGCGTTTGCGGGAAGAACTCGCGCGGCGCGGCTGGCTGGAAAACGCGATTCGGAAATTAAATGAAAATCTGAATGATATTGACGCGGAAGATTTTTGGGCGCGTTTAACACAAATTCCCGCCGAACTAATGCGCGCCGAACGCAGTTCGCTGCTGCTTTTCGACGAAAAATCGGATTCTCTGACGGTCAAGGCGGCAATCGGCAGCAACGCCGACGCGATCAAAAATGAACGGGAAAATTTGGGCGAACGGGTTGCGCAAAAGGTTTTACACAGCGGAAAATCGCTGGTCGTGGCGGATATTGACAAAATCGGTTTGAAAACCGCGCCGCTCGGATGGAATTACAAATCAAAATCCTTTATCAGCTATCCGCTCGCCATCGGAACGCGGAAAATCGGCGTTCTCAATTTAACGGACAAATCCGACGGGGAAAGTTACAACGATTTCGATGTGGAACTCCTAAATGCCATTTTGCCGCATTTCGCCGTTTTGATTGATCGCGCCGCTCTCAAACATAAGGCGGGCGAATTTGAACAGCTTTCCGTGACCGACGCTCTGACCGGGTTGCTCAACCGGCGTTATCTGGAAGAACGTCTGGCGGAAGAAATCAAACGCTCGAACCGGCACGGTTTTCCGATGAGTTTTATGATGATTGACGTGGATGATTTTAAGTCTTACAACGATAATTTTTCCCACCCGGAGGGCGACAAAGCCTTAAAACTAGTCGCGCATCTACTAAAAGATACCCTGCGCGGAGCGGACGTGGCAGCGCGTTACGGCGGCGAAGAATTTTCGATTTTACTGCCGCAAACCACTTCCGACGAAACCAAAATAATTGCCGAACGAATTCGTGAAAATATCGAGAAAGCCGTATTTCCGATGCGCCGGGTGACGGTCAGCATCGGAATCGCCAGTTGTTCGCAAATTATTTGCAACGCCCAGGAAATTATCGCCGCCGCAGACAAAGCTCTTTACAGTGCCAAAAGACACGGCAGAAATAATGTACAGATTTTTGAAGAGAAAATTGACGATAAAGAATAATCACGTCGGCGTTTGAGATTGATGTTAAACTGTCATTGGCAGATTAACATCCTGAAGATGAAATCATTTCTCTGAAAACAAGCGGTTTCTCTGATTTCACAAACAAGAATTGAGGCGCAAATGGCACTTGACCTGTATCATAAAGTTTTGGCGAAGTTATATGAAGTGACGGAAGGGAAAGATTCGAAAATCGTTGATTTAAAGGATTTGGTGAAAAACCAGGGTTTTCTCGGCAGTTATCAAGATATTTTTCAGTTTTTGAGCGTTCAAAGCTGGATTATGGAAACGGCTAAAGCGGATTACGTGAAAATTACACACTGGGGCGTGAAGGAAGCGAAAAAATCACAAAGTCTCGCCGCGCCAAACACGCTCCATCTGACGAGAGAATCCAGTAATTTAATCGCCCAAACCAAAGAATTGCTGACCACCGTCGAAGAGTTCGCGGCGGAAACATCGGTTAAAAATTTCAGTCAAATGGAGAGAAAAATTGAATCGTTAAAATCATCAGTCGCCGCCTTGAAATCCAACTTTTGACAGGTGACTTGCTTTTGGCTGAAGTTTTCGTGTATGATATTCGTTTCCTAGTAAAAGCGCGGGAACGTGTTACGTGGGTTTCGCGCCCACTTTTTATTTGGAAAACAAGCGATCAGATGAAGCCGGAAACTGAAGAGAAAATTAGAGAAATCGCGGCGCGGGCGGCAGCAGAAAACGGGGTGGAATTCGTTCACGCTGAAATTGTCGGTTCCGTTAGAAATTTGATTGTCCGCGTTTTTATTGATAAGGCGGGCGGCGTGACGCACGATGATTGCGTTGCCGTCAGCCGTCAGACGGAAACGATTCTCGACGCGGAAGATATTGCCGCTTTGTCTTACACGCTAGAAGTTTCATCGCCCGGACTGGAGCGAGAACTTTACAGTTTGAAGGATTTCGATAAATTCGCCGGACATCTGGCAAAAGTCAAAACCGATACGGCAATTGACGGGCAAAAGAATTTTCGCGGTCGAATTATCAACGTTGAAGACGACGAAATTGTATTTGACGATAAAACCAAAGGAACGGTGCGGTTTACTTATAATAATGTTGCCAAAGCTAACTTGGAAATTGATTTAGAAGAAGAACTGAAAAGAGATTAAAAATGCGAAATTAAAAAAAGCGAAATAAATCTGCCGTATTTAATTTTTAATTGTGAAGTTATGACATCCATCGGACAAAGTATCGAAGCATTGGTCAGCGAACAGGGCATTGACCGCGATTTAGTCATTGAGGCGATGAAGGAAGCGGTCAAAGCCGCCGCCCGCAAACAATTCAAATCGCACGATAAAACCGGCGAAAGCATTGAGGTTGACTGGAATAGCGAAGAGGGAATCATCGAAATCTCGGCGCAGAAGACGGTCGTCAATGAAGTGGAAAATCCGCAAATCGAACTTTCGCTGACCGAAGCGCAGGAACTGGCGGGCGATGATGTCGAAATCGGCGATATGCTTCTGATTCCGTTGCCGACCGAAGAACTCGGACGCATCGCGGCGCAGACCGCCAAACAGATTCTCGTCCAAAAAGTGCGCGAAGCGATCCGCGAAAAGGTTTATGAGGAATATGTTGACAAAATCGGCACGCTCGTCAACGGCACGGTCAAAAGATTTGAGCGCGGCGATATGGTGATTGATATGGGCAATAATCTCGAAGCGATTTTGCCGCGCAACGAACAGGCGCGCAACGAAACTTGGAATCAGGGGGAGCGGGTGCGCGTCGTGATCGAAGATGTTTCCAAAGATTTGCGCGGTCAGCAAATCAAAGTTTCACGCGCTTCGGCAGCACTGCTCAAGCGTCTGTTTGAAATGGAAGTGCCGGAGATTTACGACGATACGGTAGTCATCAAATCAGCCGTCCGCGAGCCGGGCGACCGGGCGAAAATCGCCGTTTCTTCCAATGAGAAGGATGTTGATCCGGTTGGCGCGTGCGTCGGAATGAAGGGTTCGCGCGTGCAGTCAATCATTAAGGAACTGCGCGGCGAGAAAATTGATATTATCGAATGGTCGGATGAGCCGTCGGTTTTCGCCGCCAACGCGCTGTCGCCGGCGAAGGTTTCGCAGGTGCGAATCACGGATATTAACAACCGCAAGATGGAAGTCATCGTGACGGAAGACCAGCTCTCGCTGGCAATCGGCAAGCGCGGTCAAAATGTTCGTTTGGCGACCCGTCTGGTCGGTTGGGACATTGACATCGTGAGCGAAGATAAGCTCAAAAAGGAAATCGCTTTGCAGATGGGCAAAATGATGGCTTCCGGCGAAGCGGTTCCGATCACCGCTTTACAGGGCGTTTCGACCGGTCAGGCAAATGATCTGAAAGAAAAAGGCATCACTGACGTGGACGGTTTAGCGGCGACTTCGGTTGATGATCTGGTTGATATTTTGGATGTTAGTTTAGATGAAGCCGAACGGATTTTGGCATCGGCAAACGATATTGTCGAAGCGCGTAAAGCTCAATCGGAAATATCCGAAAATGCCGATACCGAGCCGGTTATCGAAACGGCGGCTTCTTCGGAAGATCAGGCGGAAGACGGAAAAGCTGACGCGGCAGCGGAAGGCGCGGCAGAAAGTTTTGATGAAAATTCAAACAAGGGTCGAGAATAGATTGTGAAATTTATTCTTTACATTAAAAGCAGAATTCAGAACGAATTTACGATTAGAAATAAGAAATTCGTAACCAAAGATAAATATGCCCGTAGGAACAACAGTTCGGATTTACGATTTAGCACGAGACCTCAAACAGGACACCAAGCGCGTCATTGAAGATTTGCGGCGTGAAGGCGCAGATGTGTCCGTGCCGTCCAATTCAGTCAGCAAAGAGCTGGCGGAAAAAGTTCGCAGCCGATACTTTCCGAAAGTTGAAACCGCTCCCAAACGAACAATCAAGATAATTAAAAAGGAAACGATTGAAAAAACCGACACGCCCGCCGAGGCGGAAAAGTCGGTCGTTTCCGTTCATTCGCCGTCCGCCAGACAGCAGTCCGAGCCGGAAGAAAGAGTATCGGTAAAAAGAGAACCGACCCTTTCCGCCGCGCCCGCCGCTGAAAGAAAAGAGCCGGAAAACTCCGTTCGGAGCGTGAGAAAACTTCAGAAAAGAGTCGAAGAAACATTGCCGGAAGAGATCGTCGCGCCGGAAGAAATACTGCCGCCGGTCGAGGAAACGCCGACTCCTGAAACTGTCGAAACCGCCGACATCGTTGAAGTTTTGCCAGCCGCGCCGGAAACGGGAACGGTTCTCAAAGAACTTAGATTAAAAGTCCCGGAACCGGAAAAACCTCAGGGACTGAAAACCGTCACCAAAATTCTGCGTCCGACCGGAACTCAAATCAAACAGCTTACCTTAACTAAGGAAGCGCGTGAAGCCGGCATCAAACCGGGCGAAAAAGTCGTCAGCGAAGCTCCGACCAAAACCGGAAAACTGCAAACCGATAAAAACGACCGGAACAAAAAAGATGCCCGCCGTGACGGGCGCAACGGGCGCAAACCGGAACTGCGCGGAACCGAAGGCGAAACGTCCACGCCGCAGCGAGTTTATACTCCGCCGACCGATCAGCGGAAAAAATTCGGTCGTTCGAGCGGCAAAAAAGGCGGTAAGCGATTCGAGGATAAAACCGGAAGATTTGCCGAAAAAGACTTTTCCGCGCCGCGTCCGCGTTCAATCGAAGAGCGGATTCTCGATCAGGTCGGAAAAGTTGAAACCGGCAATCTGAAACAAGCTCGCTTGACGGAAGGCGCGACGATTCGTGAATTTTCCGAAGCTCTCGGCGTAACCCCGCGCGACATTGTGCAGTTGCTGGTCAAACGCGGCGTTTTCGCCACGCTCAACCAGCCAATCGGCGATTCGATGGGCATCGAATTGGGCAAAACGCTCGGGTATGATGTCAGTTTCGTGCCGTTTGAAGAAATGGTCATCGAGCAGGAATTTGAAGAATTGATTGCTGCTGACAGCGATGATATTGAAATATCGCGCCCGCCGGTCGTCACGGTAATGGGACACGTTGACCACGGTAAAACTTCGCTGCTTGACGCGATTCGTTCCGATAACGTCGCCGAAGGCGAAGCGGGCGGAATCACGCAGCACATCGGAGCATACAGTGTTTTCGTGCCGAATCCTGATGAAACGGACGAAAAACGCCGGGTCGTTTTTCTTGATACTCCCGGACACGAGGCGTTTACACTGATGCGCGCGCGCGGTGCCAGAGCAACCGATGTGGTGATTTTAGTGGTCGCGGCTGACGACGGCGTGATGCCCCAGACGATTGAAGCGATTGACCATTCAAAAGCGGCGGGCGTGCCGATAATTGTGGCGATCAATAAAATTGATAAGCCGGGAGCGAATCCCGACCGGGTGAAGCAGGGATTAGCAACTCAGGGGCTTCAGCCGATTGAATGGGGCGGCGAAACGGAAATGATTGAAGTTTCCGCCAAACAGCACCAAAATCTGGATACTTTGCTGGAAACCGTCCTACTTTCGACTGATATTTTAGATTTGAAAGCCAGTCCGACGCGCCGCGCTTCGGGTGTGGTTTTAGAAGCGAAACTAGACCGCGGACGCGGTTCGGTGGCGACGGTTCTCGTGCAGCAGGGAACTCTGCGCGTCGGCGACCCGTTTATCGTCGGACAGTATTACGGTAAAGTTCGCGCGATGTTTGATGATCGCGGCGGCATCGTTGAAGAAGCTCCGCCGGCAACGCCGGTCGAAGTTCTCGGTTTGCAGGGCGTTCCGCAGGCGGGCGACACTTTTCAGGTCGTCTCGGATATTGATAAAGCCCAGACGATTGCCAGCCAGCGGCAAATTCACGCCCGCAATGTGGCGATGCTCAAGACCACCAAACGCGGTATCGAATCGCTCGGACTCGCCGAAGTCAAAGAACTGCTCGTTCTTTTGAAAGCGGATGTGCAGGGTTCGGTTGAAGTTCTTAAATCCACGCTGGAAAAACTTTCGACCGATAAAGTAAAAGTCCGCGTCATCCGTTCCGGCGTGGGAGCAATTACGGAATCGGATGTGCTGCTGGCTTCCGCTACCCAAGCCGATCAAGCCTCGACCGCCGTGGTAATTATCGGTTTTAACGTGCGTCCGGGACAAAGAGCCGTCGAAACCGCCAAACAGGAAGATGTAGATATTCGTCTCCATTCGATTATTTATAAGGTCGAAGAAGAAATAACGGCGGCGATGATCGGAATGCTGGATGCGGTTGAAAAGGAAACGATTCTCGGCAAAGCCCTTGTTTTGGAAGCGTTTAAGGTTTCCAAAGTCGGCACCATTGCCGGTTGCCGCGTCACCGACGGGTTGATCAGACGACAGGCGAAAGCGCGGCTGATTCGAGATGACGTAGTAGTTTGGGAAGGCGATATTGATTCGCTCAAACGATTTAAGGACGATGTAAACGAAGTTCGTCAAGGTTTTGAATGCGGAATCGGCTTGGTAAATTACAATGACATCAAGGTAAATGATGAAATTGAAGCCTTTACCGTTGAAAAAATCGCGCCGACCGAATTGTAACAATTAAGATGCCGAACTTTATCGAGACATTTTAGATTCGGCATCTTTAATTACTAATATGATAACGGTATCAGGAAAAAATGGTGTTCCTAATTTTTGCATCCCTCAAAGACATTAAAGGCAGTCCATTTACGAGAATCCTCAAACCTAAACCGTTAAAAGCATATGAATTTCATCACCAATAATGAGAAGACCTGAAAGACTGGCGGAAACATTACGCGCTGAAATTACGGAAATTGTCGGATATGAGCTGGATGATCCGCGTTTGATCGCCGTCACCGTCACGGATGTGCGCGTGTCTGATAATCTGCGCGAAGCCAAAATATATGTTGTCGTGCAGGGAGATGAAAATGAAACGAAACAGGCACTGAAAGCTCTGCAAAATGCTGCCACTTTTGTCAGGCAGCAAATCGCCCTAAATCTTGATTTGCGGCACGCGCCGATTTTAAATTTTGTGCGCGATACGGTTGAAGAAAACGCGATTAGAGTTGACGAATTGCTAAAAAAAATACCGCCTCAGGTAGAAATTATTGAAAAGGAACAGGAAAAATAATCGGCACAAGTGAAAAACGTTGTGAAAAACGTTTTCATAAAACGCCGGTTATTGATAAAAGATGTTAAGCCAAGTAGTTGAGTTAGTTGAAAATAAGCAGCATTTTGCCATTACCACACACGTCAGACCGGATGGCGACGGCATCGGTTCATCTTTGGGTTTATGCTGGCTTTTGCGTTCATTGGGTAAATCCGCCGAAGTTATCGTGAGCGATGGCATACCTCTCTCTTATCGTCAGCTTCCGGGAGCGGATGAAATAAAAAAAATTACTGAAATTGATCAGCATTACGACGCGGTTTTCGTGATGGAATGTTCGGATATTGCGCGTCCGCAAATCAAAGGGCTGGAAAAGGAATTTGTCGTCAATATTGATCATCACGCAACGAGCGAACATTTCGGCACGATCAATTGGATTGACGCAACGGCTTCGGCGGTCGGCGAGATGATTTATAATCTCTGCAAAGCCATCGGCGGGCGCATCACCAAAGAAATCGCGGAATGTCTGTATTTGGCTCTCGTCACGGATACCGGTTCGTTTCATTTCTCAAACACGACCGAAAGAACTTTGAAAGTTGCTTCCGAATTGATTAAAGTTGGTGTCAAACCCGCCGATATTTCTCAAGCCGTTTACAACAGTTATCCGTGGAGTCGTATAGAATTGATGCGGCGAGTGCTGGCGACCGTCAAAAGAGATGCCAGTGGAAAAGTCGCGTGGATGCGTCAAACGCTTGAAATGAAAGAAACCGCCGGGGCGGTGGACGGCGACAACAGTGGGTTCGTCAACATTCCTCTTTCTTCAAAAGAAGTCGAAGCGGCGATTTATATGCGGGAAGTCGAACCGAATTTCTACCGAGTCAGTTTGCGTTCCAAAGGTGATATAAATGTGGCGCGGGTGGCTGAACAATTCGGAGGCGGCGGACATAAAAACGCTGCCGGGTGCCGCGCGGTCGGTGATTGGGATGATCGGGAATCGGAAATTATCACGGCGATAATCGCGGCGGTAGAAAATGCCGATGAAGATTTTCTACCGACCGAAGAAGAACTGGAACTAAGTTTAGTTTGATAGCCTTGTTCAATTTAATTTTATTTTGAAGCGTCGGCAAGAAGCGGAAATTTACGCTTCATCAATTGAAATCAAGATGGCTGAAAAAAAAGAAAAAAAATACAAATGGCGGCGCGCTGGCTATCAGGAAAACACCAAAGGACTGTTGATGGTCAACACCGGCGACGGCAAGGGGAAAACGACCTCCGCTCTCGGATTGATGATGCGGGCGGCAGGGCGCGGAATGCGCTGTTGTATGATTCAGTTTATGAAATCAAAAAACGACCGCTACGGCGAACACGAATCGGCGGATTTGCTCGGCATCGAAGTTCACACGATGGGCGACGGTTTTACCTGGGACACCAACGATAAAACACAGGACATCAAAACTTCCGAAGAGACCTGGCGAACGTGCGTCGAAAAAATGCGGAGCGGCGATTACGATTTGCTAGTTTTTGATGAACTGGTTTACGTTCTCGATTATAAGTTTCTGGATTTGGCGAAAGTGCTGGACGAAATAAAAGAAGTCAGAGCGGAACAGCCGAATCTGCATATCGTTCTCACCGGAAGAAACGCGCCGCCGGAATTAATTCAGACGGCAGACCTCGTAACCGAAATGAAGGAAATCAAACATCCGTTCCACGCCGGTATTTTCGCGCAGCAGGGAATTGAATTTTAAACCGATTCAGCAATTCCTTTTTCTATTTCAAGACCGGCGCAAATTCTGAAAAGGGATAATCTCGTTTTTTTATCATCGCCTCTAATACCGAAAGACTGGCGGCGGCTTGATCGCAAATCTCAGTCGGATAACCGAAACGGAATGAATTTTCTTCAAACTCATCCAAATCCAAAATTTGGTATGAATAATCCTTCCACACTAAAACATCAATATCCAAATCCACATAATCCAAAACGCCGTTTTGATAAATCGGCGGCATATTGACATTACAGTAAAAATTTCTCAAATCACCTTCTGGCTCGTGGAAACGAAAGACATTAAACCAGCGATTGAACCAATAATATTCATAACTGACAGTCCCGCGTCTGATAAAGCCCAGATGTGTATGTTTAATATCCGATTCAAATTCTCCGACGAAAGTAATCAGGGAATCGCTCTGTTCGATGATGGCGGCTTTCCAACTGCGATGAATTTTTCCGTCGAATTTGCGAGAATTAATCGTAATTAGCTCATTTGAATTTTGCATATTTTGATTTATCTGGAAGGGCATTTTAATATTTTAATTCTACTGTAATACCTTTTGACTTTTCAATAATCAAATTTTTCATTCCTTCATCCCTCTGGAGAGCCGCCGCCTAAATTCTTTTTAAGTTTATCGAAAAGCTGAAATAAAATCAGCTTTTCAGTTTCAGTAAAATCCTGCAAAATTTGCGTTTCGATTTTAACCCATTGCTCGCCGATTAAAACTTTGGAATCAACAGCTTTTTCAGTCAAAAAGATTCTCACCACTCGACCATCATTCTCATCTCTCTGAGTGGTTACAAAATCGTTCTCGACCAAATTTTTTACCATTTTGTTAATTGTCGGCGCAGCCAGATTGAGATTTTCGGCAAGCTCAATCTGGCTTTGTCCGTCCTTTCTAAACAGCGACAGCAGAACAAACACCTGTCCGCTATGCAGGTCTATTTCATTCATCGCCTTTTCCAAAATTGAAGAGTAGAGATTGGAAACCGGTGTTAGTAAATAAGTTACGCTATTTTCAAAAACAATCATAATTAAATAGTAAGCTAATTAAATTTAAATAGCAAGCTAATTATTAGCTTGCTATTTAAATTTAATTAGCAAGCTAACTATCTTGAAATAAAATACTTTCTAATCCGTAATTTAACATTTGAAAATTATTTCTATTGACGAAGCGCGGACAGCCTGTCCGCCAAATAAGCGTGGCGACCGCGGCAAATGTTACTTGACGAGTTTTTAATCTGCACGGGACTGCCATTTAGAACAACTTTTCATTGTTCTGCCTGAATGACCGGATTTTTCAGGGTGCCGATCCCTTCAATTTCGACGGTCACCACGTCGCCGTCGGTTAGTTTTGAAACCCCCGAAGGCGTTCCGGTGGCGATAATGTCGCCGGCTTTCAAAGTCATTTGATTTGAAATATACCTGAGCAAAAAAGGGACTGAAAAAATCATCTGCGAAGTTCTTCCGTCTTGTTTGATCACATCGTTGACTTTTGTAATGACGCGAACATCGGCAATATCCGCATCGGTTTCAATAAACGCGCCAATCGGACAAAAAGTATCGAAGGATTTCGCCCGCGTAAACTGCACGTCCTGACGCTGCAAATCGCGGGCAGTAACATCATTAAGGCACGTATAACCGAAAACATATTCAAACGGATCGGCATCGTCCGTTAAATTCGCGCAGTCGCGTCCGATAACGACTGCTAATTCGCCTTCGTGTTCGACCTGATTTGACTGGCGGGGAATTAAGATCGCTTCGCCTTCAGTGATAATGGAAGATGGAGCCTTTAAGAAAAGAAGTGGTTCAGAGGGAACTGCATTGCCCAGTTCGGCGGCGTGCGCGGAATAATTGCGTCCGACGCAGACAATTTTTGAAGGCGTATCAGGCGGCAGCAATTTTACTTCCGATTTGTGCACGGCAGCGGTTAGTTTATGCGTTTCAAGCAATTTATCCGGTTCATCCGCTGACGGCAGCGGAAAAATAAGATCGCCTTTGACGGCTCCGTATAGTAGTTCGTTGTGATGTATAAAGCGACAAAATTTCATTTGATTTTCAAGGGGCGGTTTCAGAAACAACCTCCGAAGGCTGACTGACGTTTCCCGACGTATCGGTCGCCGTCAAATAGTAATAATAAGTTACGCCGGATTCAACTTTTGAGTCGCGGAAAGTGTTGGTTGTTAAAAGTTCGGGCGTTAGATTTTCCCATTTCGACAAAGAAAGATTCCGGTCGGTCGAACGATAGATGCGATAACCGGCAATATCTTTTTCAGTATTGGCGGCGAAAAAGATTGACAGATTACCGGGCGCGGCGGCAATCGTGATCGCGTTCGGCGGCGGCGGCGGGTAATTGTCAATTGGAGCGGCGGCGGCAATGTTCGATTCGGCACTTTCAACCGGTTCACCATTGCTACCCAGAGAAATCGCGCGCACGAAATACAGATAGTTTTTATTAAACTCAAATGTCTGATCGCTGAATTTGGTGTCGGTGACGGGCGTTCCGTTCAATAATTTCGCCGTTTCCCTTTCGGAAGCGGAACGATAAATATTGTAGCCGAGAATGTTGACCGGAGTCGTTCCGTCAACATTCTCGGCGGGCGCGTTCCACTTTAAAACAATCGCCGGTTCGGTGATTTGAGCGGACAGGGAAGTCGGCGCGGCGGCGACTTTCGCGGCGGGTTCAATCAGGAGAAAATTTGAAAACGCCGCTTTTTGTCCCGCTGGATTGACGAGCCGAAGAGCGTAGCGCAGGCGCACGGGCTGTCCGGCAAATTCGAGCGAATCGGTATAGTTCAATTTCTTTAAGCCGAAATCCGCCGCCGTTACCGGCAATGAAGCGATTAGAGTGCTGCGCGAAGCGAATTCTTCTTCGGAGAGTGATAGGATCGAATTTAAAGGTTCGGCTAAACGATAAATATCGGCGCGCGCGATGTTCAAAACGCTGTCCGGCGGGGCATTGCGAGCCGGCATCGTCCAGGAAATATTAACCTGGCTGCCGCGCTGAAAACCGGCAATTTCCACTCTCTGAAAAACTCTTTCGACCGGCGGCAGCGGCGGCGTGCGCTTGCCGCAATTTAAACAGCCGAAAAAAGCAAACATTGTAAACAGCAGTGCCGCTTTTTTTGGTGCTTTCCTGTTTAAAACGCGATGTTTAAGCATTTTGTTTAATTACTGTTTAATTTATAAAACATACTGCCGCAAATTTTGGTCTGTAACCAACTCTTCCAATTTTTCTTTGACATATTCGGAATCCAGAATTTGATCTTTGTTTTCCAGTTCGGTTCCGAGAAAGCTGATTTCTTCGAGCAGCTTTTCGAGCAGCGTGTGAAGCCGTCTGGCACCGATGTCCTCAGTGTTTTTATTAATATTGACGGTCATTTCGGCGAGCGTGGCAATCGCGTCTTCGGTAAATTCGAGATTGATGCCTTCCGTTTTAAGCAGTGCCTGATACTGCTTAATAAGCGAGTTTTTAGGCTGTATAAGGATACGCTTAAAGTCGTCTAAAGTTAATGATTCCAGCTCCACCCGAATCGGGAAACGCCCCTGCATTTCGGGAATTAAGTCGGAAGGTTTGGAGACGTGAAAAGCACCCGCCGCGATGAATAAAATATGTTCGGTATTGACCATTCCGTAGCGGGTGTTGACGGTGGTGCCTTCGACAATCGGCAGCAAATCGCGCTGTACGCCTTCGCGGGAAACATCCGGGCTGCCGGAACCCGATTCACGACCGGCGATTTTATCCATTTCATCGAGAAAGATGATGCCGGAATTTTCCAGCATATCAATCGCCTGGCGGGTGATCTGTTCCATATCAATCAGATTTTCCTGTTCATCCCGCAGTAGATAGGTTTTCGCTTCGGCGACTTTAATTTTTCTTCTGACGGTTTTCGCCGGGAAAAGATTGCCCATCATATCGCGGAGATTAACGCCCATTTCCTCCATTCCCTGACCGCCGACGAAATCAATCATTGCGTTGGAACGATCCTGAGTTTCAATCTCGATCAGACGGTCGTCCAATTCGCCGCGCCGCAGTTGTTCGCGGAGTTTTTCACGGGTGCGGTTCGGCTGCGCTCTTTCTTCTAAATCGAGCGCGCTCTCCGTTTCAAAATTGTAATTATTTGAAGAAGGAAGCAGAATATCGAGAATTTTTTCCTCAACATTTTGCTCGGCTCTTTCGCGGATTTCCTCATAAGCCGTCTGTTTGGTCATATCAATCGCCACGTCGGTCAGTTCGCGGATCATACTTTCGACATCGCGCCCGACGTAACCGACTTCGGTGAATTTCGAGGCTTCGATTTTTATAAAAGGCGAATTTGCCAGCCGCGCCAAACGCCGCGCGATCTCGGTTTTTCCAACGCCGGTCGAACCGATCATCAAAATATTTTTCGGCAGCACGTCGCGCGCGATTTCCGGCGGTAATTTCTGCCGCCGAATGCGGTTGCGAAGCGCGACGGCGACCGCGCGTTTGGCGTTCGCCTGTCCGACCACGTATTTATCCAGCTCCGCGACAATCTGGCGCGGGGTCAAATCATCAAGTTTTATTTTTGGCACAGTTTCCTTTATCTCGCCGTTCAAGTAGATAGGCATCGTAGTTGTAATAATTTTAAAATATTCGTGTTAAATTTCTTCGATAATTATATCAGAATTTGTATAAATGCAGATTTCCCCAGCGATTTTCAGCGCGTCTCCGGCGATTTCTCGGGCGGTAAGCGCGGTATGTTTGACGAGCGCGCGGGCGGCGGCGAGCGCATACATACTGCCGGAACCGACCGACAGCAGTCCTTCGTCGGAGGAGATGACATCGCCTTTGCCGGAGATTAAAAAAGCGTCGGTTTTATCGGCAACGATCAGGAGAGCTTCCAAATGCCGCAGATATTTATCCGTGCGCCATTCTTTGCTCAGTTCAATCGCCGCGCGTTCGAGCTGTCCCTGATACTGTTCGAGTTTCGATTCAAATTTCGATAAAAGGGAAAAAGCGTCGGCGGTCGCGCCGGCGAATCCGACGAGAACGCTGCCGTTGTAAATTCGCCGCACTTTGCGGGCGTTGCCTTTGATAATCGTTTCACCGAGAGTAACCTGTCCGTCGCCAGCCATCGCAATCTGGTCATCGCGGCGCACCAGCAAAACGGTGGTTGAGCGTATTTTTGCAAATTTTTGTTTCATAAAACTTTTAATGATAAATCTTTAAACCGAAATGCTCAAATTGACAGATGCCGACAATTTGTTTGAACATTAGAAAGATTATGGATAACCGACCGAGAATTGGATTGACAATGCGTCTGGAACACGCCCCGCGGCGTTTTTATCTGGGGCGCGACTACTGTGAAGCGTTAGCCGCCGCCGGCGCGATTCCGCTGCATATCGGTTTGATTCCCGATGAACAATATATCGCCGCCGTCCTGGAAAATTGCGATGGTATTTTGCTGCCCGGAAGCAATACCGATGTCGAACCGCTGCTCTACGGAGAAGAACCGCATCCAAAATTGGGGACGGTCATTCCCGAAAAGGATGAAACCGATTTGCTCGTTTTGGCGAGAGCCGAAGAATTAAATCTGCCGGTTTTAGCGATTTGTTTCGGAATGCAGATACTAAATGTTTTTCGCGGCGGAACGCTTTATCAGGATATAGAGAGTCAAATTCCAAATTGCATCAAACACGAGCAGGGAATTCCGCCGAACCGCGCCTCGCACAGCATCCTGCCGGAAAGCTCAAGTTCATTCTTTGCTTCAGCTTTTGAAAAAAGCTCGGATGCCGCAGTTAAAGTAAATTCTTCACACCATCAGGCGATCAAATCGTTGGGAAATAATTTGAAGATCACGGCGCGGGCAAAAGATGACGTTATCGAAGGCATCGAAGATACCAGAGCGGACAGATTCAACGTCGGAGTTCAGTGGCACCCGGAAATTTCCTGGAAAACGGATCAGGTTTCAAAAAAAATATTTGAAACATTTGTCGAACGCTGCGCGAAATACAGCCGAGAAAAATAATAGATTTAGTTATGGTAAAGCATCATCAGAAAGCAGTTAAACTAGGATTGGAAAAGGTTTTAGACGAACAGATTGATCTTTTGAAAGGATGGCGCGTCGGTTTGGTCTGTAACCAGGCTTCGGTCAATCATCAATTTGACCACGCGGCGGATTTGTTTGATGAACATCCCGCCGTAAATCTGACGACCTTGTTTGGTCCGCAGCACGGAATTCGTGGCGATGTTCAGGATAATATGATCGAAACCGGACATTTGATTGACGGCAAGACCGGAATTCCGATTTATTCCCTGTACAGCGAAACGCGCGAACCGACGGCGGAGATGCTGTCCGACTTAGATGTGCTGGTATTTGATTTACAGGATGTCGGCTGCCGCGTCTATACTTTTATTTATACGATGGCAAACTGTTTGAAAGCCTGCGCCCGATACGGGAAAAAGATGATCGTGCTGGATCGCCCGAATCCGATCAACGGCACGGCGGTCGAAGGCAATTTCCTTGAAGCCGGTCACGAATCATTCGTCGGGATGTTTCCCATTCCGATGCGCCACGGAATGACGATTGGCGAACTTGCCAAATTTTTTAATGAAACTTCCGAACTTGGGTGCGAACTTGAAGTAGTTTCGATGGATGGCTGGAGTCGAGCAGACTATTACGATGAGACCGATGCGCCGTGGGTGATGCCGTCGCCGAATATGCCGACGGTGGAAACGGCTTTGGTTTTTCCGGCAACGGTGTATTTTGAAGGAACCCAGGTTTCGGAGGGACGCGGAACGACCCGACCCTTTGAGATCATCGGTGCGCCATATATCAATTCATCTGATTATGCGGATGCTCTGGCATCACTTCAACTGCCGGGGGTTATCTTCCGGGCGATAAACTTCTTACCGACCTTTCAAAAATTTGTGAATGAAGGCTGCGGGGGGATTTTTCTGCACGTTGCGAGCCGCGAAAATTTCGAGCCGGTGATCACCGGACTGGCGATGGTAAAAACAATTTATGATTTATATCCGAACGATTTCAAATGGAAAAACCCGCCCTACGAATATATTTTTGACCGCAATCCGTTTGATGTGATCGCCGGAACCGCTAAAATAAGAGAAGACTTTGAACAAAACAAGCCGCTTTCCGAAATTAAAGAGTCCTGGCAGAATGATGTCGAAAGATTTCGCAAAAAGCGAGAAAAATACTTAATCTATTAAAGTTAAAGTGATTTTGAGAAAACTACAAACTCTCATTTCCATATCAATTTAACGGCAAATACTAAAAACGACTTAAAGAGTCTGGAAGCAGACTGCTAATGTGTTTACTGAGGTATAAAAGAGGCGAAAAATGGACAATACTTACGTTATCGGAATAATTTCCTGGTTTCTTCCCGGTGTCGGGCATCTGATTCAGAGACGGATGACGCGCGGAATTATTATCGGAGCCGTCATCTGGACGATGTTTATCATCGCTCTGATCAGCGGCGGGGCTTACTATCCGGGCTTTGATTTCAAAGACGGAGCCTTGCTCTATCTGCTGAATATTTTTGCCCGCTGCGGAAACGGTTTGGGTGCTTTGATTAGTTTTTTTCTGGCGGCGAATCCGCCGAAGAACGTTGCTTCCTGGGCGACGTTTGAATATGGCGGAAGATTTTTGGAAATCGCCGGACTGCTCAATTATCTGGCGTTGATGGATGCGGTTGACATCCATCTGGGGAGAAAAAAATGATTCATTTTTTATATTTAATCGGTTTCGCTTTTTTCACTGCCGTGATCTTCGGAGCGGTCACGACCGGCAGTTCCAAAGAGCGTCTGATTTACGGAACCAAAGTTTTCGCGCAATTTATCATCGTCAGTCTGGTTCTCGCCTGGATATTTTATTTTCTGCCGTGGTGACAAGAAAATGGGTTTAGTTGAAACGGAAGGTTTGATTCTGAAAAGCTACAGTTTAGCCGAAGCCGACAAAATTATTGTTTTGCTGACACGCGGCGAAGGTTTGGTGCGCGGGGTGGCGAAGGGCGCGAAGCGTCTGAAAAGTAAATTCGGCGGCGTTCTGGAGCCTTTTTCCATCGTTCAAATCGCTTATTTTCAAAAAGAAGAGCGGGAACTCGTTTCAATCCGCCAGATTGATCTGGTCAGGTCATTTTTTGAAAGTGCCAGCCAGCCGCAGTTTCTGCAAAAATTTTCTTATCTGGCGGATCTGCTCGTCGAATTCGCGCCGCCGCACGATCCGAACGAAAAACTCTACCGGATGACGAAAGTGTGTCTCGAAACCGCCGCCGAAAATCCGTCGAGCCTCGTCGTCATCGGCGTTTATTTTGAATTGTGGATTCTGCGGCTCGGCGGTTATCTGCCGAACTGGAATAACTGCGACCACTGCCGGCGGGAATTAAACGCTGATGAAAGATCCAAATTACAGGTAAATTTTCATTTGGTCTGCGAAAATTGCCAAAAAAATCGCGGCGGGTGGGTTATTTCACCCGAACAAAGACGCGTTTTTAAGAACGCCCAGAAGCTGCCCCCGGTCAAATTTGTCGAATTCGCCGCCGCCTGCCCGGAAGATGTCAAAGAAGTTTCGACTATTCTCAAACGGATCATCGCCAGTATTCTCGGCAAGGAAACGGTCGGCGAAAAAGTTTTAACGGCAAATTTATAAACTCTGATGAAGCGTTTCAGTTGGTTAATATCAAAATATCTGGTTCAGTCTATTCTGCCTTACTTTATTTTTTCGTGGCTGTTGTTGAGCGTGATTCTTTTTGTGCAGCAGGCGACCCGATTCTCGGACATCTTCTTCGGCGCGAATATTCCCAGAAATCTGATCTGGCAGTTGACTCTCGCCTTAGTTCCGAATGTCATCGCCTTTACTTGTCCGATGGCGGTGTTGGTCGGAGTAATTATCGGGCTTTCAAAAATGCAGGGCGACAGCGAGATTATTTCCGTCAGGGCTGCCGGAGTCGGGAATTTTCAAATCACTCTGCCGATTATCGCGCTCGGTGTCGCGCTATCGTTTTTCGCCTTTTTTATCAATCTCAGAGGCGTTCCGTTCGCCGCTAAAATCGTTCGTCAGGTCGCCTTACAGACGGCACTCTACAAACTCGAATCGCCGATTGAGCCGGGCGTTTTTAACACGGAGATGAACGGCTACACGGTTTATGTGAAAGACGGCGATTTGGAAAAAGGAACCTGGAAAAATATTTTTATCTACACGGAAGAAAAGCCAAACAATCTGGTGCGTCTGATAACGTCTAAGAGTGGCAGAATTGATACGCAGGGTGACAAATCGGAATTAGTTCTGGAAAATGCCGTCATCAATACGTTTTCAAATATTGGCGGGCAGGACAAATTTGTTTCCGAAAATGTCGGACAGGTGCGGCTGGCAGTTGAAACGAAACGCCGCCAGATGATCGAAAAACTAAGCGGCGGCGGGGCGACTCTCGAAGAATTGGGTCTCAGCGAACTCAGCCAACTCGCCGCCGTTAAAGACGGCAGGGAAAAAACCGAAGCCCGGCTTCTGTGGCAGCGCAGAATTATTCTTTCGATTACTCCGCTGATTTTCGCGCTGTTGGGAACGGCACTCGTGCTGCGTTTTAATCGCGGCGGCAGGGGATTCGGCATCGTGTTAGCTCTGGTCAGTCTGGTGAATTACTACCTGCTCACCCTGCTCGGCGAGCAGCTTGCGCGAACCGACCAAATCAGCGTTTTGACTGCCGGTCTGATTCCGTTGGCGGTCAGTTTTCTGGTCATCGGCTGGTTTTTCGCCGCCAGCCGCTTTCGCCTGAAAAAGTCCGGCAGAAAATTCAGCGGGCTTTATCAGTTCAATGTTTTCGCCGGACTGAAGAGACATTCTCGTAGAAATTACCATCCCAATTTCCAGACCGGCATCCTTGATTTGGATATTATTATCAATTTGGTCAGGTATTTTCTGCTAACATTCGGCTTTCTCACGACGATCTATATGATTTTTACGGCGTTTGAGTTGTGGAAGTTCGCTGGTGAAATCGAAGGCGGAACGGTCCTTTTAGCAACTTATCTATTCTATTTGATCCCGTTTATCTACATTCAGCTCGCGCCATCGGCACTGATGATTGCGACGCTGGCGACCTACGTCATTAAATCGAGACAGAATGAAGTGGTCACCTGGACTGCCGCCGGTCAGAGCGTCTATCGGCTGTTGCTGCCGTGTCTGTTGCTGATGTGTTTGATCGGCGCGCTCAATTGGAGAGTTCAGGAATTAATTTTGCCGCACGCCAATCAGATTCAGGATGAACTTCGCGGTCAAATTCGCAGCCGGGGCGTTCTGGCGGGCAATACGGGCAAAAACTGGGTCGCCAATGATCGAAGAATATATTCTTTTGAACTGGAAAATAACCGGAGCGATGACTCTCAGGCGGTAAAAAATTTGACGGTTTATGAATTTTCCGAGCCAAACGCCCAACTTTCGGCGGTTTACAAAACTCCGGCGGCGGTTTGGGAAAAAGACAAAATTAAACTGTCGAAAACCGAAAAAATTGATTGGTCGGACGGCAAGGGAATTATCACAGAGCTTGACCGGCTCGATTTGGCGGAAAATTCTAACCCGTTCAACCATTTAGCCGAAAAACCGAGCCATCTCAGCACTAAACAAACAAAGGAACAGATAAAAAACACAGAATCCGACACCGAGCAGAGAAATTATCAGGTTTCGCTGGAAAAAAAATCAACCACGCCGTTGCTGCCGTTCGTCATCACGCTTTTTACCGCGCCTTTCGCGCTGTCACTGAGCGGCAAAGGAAAAGTCATCACTATCGGTTACGCGGTGGCGGTGTGGCTGCTGTTTATGGGCGTGACCGGCACGTTTGAACAGTTCGGGCTGAACGGTTTTATCTCTCCGGCGATTGCCGTTTGGAGTCCGCTGGCGTTATTTGCGGTGCTGGGAATTTTTTTATTGTCAAAAGTGAAAACCTGAAGCTGAGAATCTGCGACTTGGAATAAAAAACCGATTATCGTCAAATAATCGGTTTTTTATTATGCAGTTTGAATATTTGAAGCCGTCGTCCGCATTAAGTTCCGGTTTCCCACGAAGACATATATTCAACCATTTCCGGCGTTAAAGTATCAATTGAAATGCCGAGCGCGCGCAGTTTCAGGCTGGCGATTTCCTGGTCAACTTCGAGCGGCAGAACGTGAACCGCCGCGTCCAGCTTACCTTTGTTTTTGACCAGATACTCGGTCGAAAGAGCCTGGTTAGCAAAGCTCATATCCATCACGCTTGCCGGATGACCCTCTGCCGCCGCCAGATTGATTAAGCGTCCTTCGCCGAGAACGATCACGCTTTTGCCGTCGGTGCCGAGATATTCCTGCACGAACGGACGACGGTCGGCGATTTCCGAAGACATTTCTTTGAGAGCTTCGAGATTTAATTCCAGATCGAAATGTCCGCTGTTGGCGACAATCGCGCCGTCTTTCATCACTTCAAAATGTTCTTTGTCAATGACGTGCCGATTACCGGTGACGGTGACGAAGAAATCGCCGATTTTCGCGGCTTCGCTGATCGGCATCACGCGGAATCCGTCCATCACGGCTTCAATCGCTTTGACCGGATCAATTTCGGTAACGATCACATTCGCGCCGAGTCCGCGGGCGCGCATCGCCACGCCTTTGCCGCACCAGCCGTAGCCGACGACGACAAAATTTTTGCCGGCGAGCAGAATATTCGTTGCGCGGATGATGCCGTCCAAGGTTGACTGACCGGTTCCGTAACGGTTGTCAAAGAAGTGTTTGGTTTGCGCGTCGTTGACCGCCATTGCGGGGAAGTTGAGAACGCCGCTGTTCGCCATCGCCTGCAAACGCACGATGCCGGTCGTCGTCTCTTCGGTCGTTCCGATAATCGTTTTTGACAATTCCGGTTTTTCCTTGAGCATCGTTGCCACGACATCCGAACCGTCGTCAATGATGATATGCGGATTGGTTTCGAGTGCCATACGGACGTGGCGCATATAGGTTTCGGTTGATTCGCCCTTGATGGCGAACACCGGAATATCCCAGTCGGCAACCAGCGAAGCGGCGACATCATCCTGCGTCGAAAGCGGATTTGAAGCGATTAAAATAGCTTCCGCTCCGCCTGCCTGCAAGGTGCGCGCCAAGTTTGCCGTTTCGGTCGTAATGTGGGCGCAGGCGACAATTTTGATACCTTCGAGCGGCTTCTCTTCGGCGAAACGCTCCCGAATTAAACGCAGAACGGGCATTTCGCGGTCAGCCCATTCAATTCTTTGTTTGCCCTGCGGTGCAAGGCTGATGTCTTTAACATCACACTTTGTTGAAATTCCTTCTTTAGCCATATAATTTTCTCTCTCTTTTATTAAATTTGAATTAAATATCGCAAACGGCAGAGGATCGGCAGGATTAGATAAATTTAATCCGCAAATCCGTCTGCCGTTGATAAATTTGAATTATCCATTGCCGTGACCGGCGGTTAAAGCTCCGAGCAAAGCATCGGCTTTATCGGTTTTTTCCCAGGTGAATTCGTCGTTAGTGCGCCCAAAATGACCGAATTTGGCAGTCGCCTTAAAAATCGGACGGCGCAGATCGAGCGTTTCGATAATGCCTTTGGGAGTCAGTTCAAAATTCTGGCGGACGGTTTCGGCGAGTTTATCTTCGTCGAATCTGCCGGTTCCGTGCGTGTCAACGCGCACCGAGACGGGTTCGGCAACGCCGATGGCATATGCCAACTGAATGGTACATTTGTCGGCAAGTCCGGCGGCAACGATGTTTTTGGCGATATAACGCGCCATATAAGCGGCTGAACGATCAACTTTCGTCGGGTCTTTGCCCGAAAACGCGCCGCCGCCGTGCGGGGCGTAACCGCCGTAGGTGTCCACGATGATTTTGCGCCCGGTCACGCCGGCATCGCCCATCGGACCGCCGACGACAAAACGTCCGGTCGGATTGATGTGATATTTCGTATCGTCATCCAGCAGATCGGCGGAAATCGTCGCTTTGATCACCTTTTCCAAAATATCTTCCCGAAGCTGTTCAGTGGTCACTTCTTCGGCGTGCTGCGAGGAGATAACCACGGCATCCACACGAAACGGTTTGCCGTCGCGGTATTCGACTGTGACCTGCGATTTTCCGTCAGGACGCAGGTAGGGAAGTTCGCCGCTGCGCCGCGCTTCGGAAAGTTTGCGGGTCAGATTATGGGCGAGCTGAATCGGCAGCGGCATCAGTTCCGGCGTTTCGTTGCAGGCAAAGCCGAACATCAAACCCTGATCGCCGGCTCCGCCGGTATCCACGCCCTGGGCAATGTCGGGAGATTGCGTGCCGAGCGCGTTCAGCACCGAACAGGTGTTGCAGTCGTAGCCGTAGAGCGCGTCGTTGTAGCCGATGTCATTAATTGTGTCACGGACAATCTTTTGATAATTAACTTCTGCCGTCGTCGTGATTTCGCCGGCAACCACCGCTAAACCGGTCGTCACCAGGGTTTCACAGGCGACTCTGGCAGTCGGGTCCTGCGTCAGAATCGCGTCTAAAACGGCATCCGAGATTTGGTCGGCGATTTTGTCCGGGTGTCCTTCGGTCACGGATTCCGAAGTGAATAAAAATTTTGCGTCACTCAAATTGTTGTAACTCCTTTATACCAATAAATTTTATATCTTGGGAAAGATAACAAAGGGGCAATTCTATCTTTTTGCGGCGCAAGAGTCAAAAGCCACTGCTTTTTTAATGCGGTGCCGGCGGCTGAGGGAAGCTGTCGGGGAAATTTCGCGCATATCTTTTGCGTCCGATAATAAAGATTATGTTATCTACTGATGATCTTTTTGACAATCAAGCAATGTTATTCGTTTTGTTTGACAGCATCAAAAGCTTCTTTAAGAGCCTTTAGCAAATCCCTTTTGTCGTATTTCGACGGATCGGTGAAACAAATCTCCAAGCTAAAATTGTTTTTGGCGGAGGTGTATTGAAAAATCCCGCCGCCCTCTTCTTTTTCTCGAGAAATGCCTTTAATCGGCGCGGTTTCTGCGGTCGGAGCGGTGCGGTGGCGGCGGGCGGTCTGACGGATTTCCCGGCGGTTTAAACCCGGCTGTTTGATCCGGTCGAGAAATTCGTGCATCGCCGGTTCGTCAAACTGGCGGGCGACTTCGAGCAACGTTGATTTGGCGTTGAGATCAGCCGCGCGACATTTTTCGCGGATCGCGGCGGGCAGCCCGGCGATAGCGAAAAATTCCGTGACCGTCGTGCGGCTTTTGCCGATTTTGGCGGCGATTTCCTCGTGCGTATAGCTGTAGAGACTGCTCAGAGCGGCTAAACCGTCGGCTTCCTCCCAGACATTCAAATCTTTGCGCTGAAGATTTTCGATGAGCGCGATTTCGGCGATGGTTTTGTCATCAACATCGAGTTCGATACACGGAACTTCGCGCAGTCCCGCCAGATTTGAGGCGCGCCAGCGGCGTTCACCGGCGATAATCATCCAGGTTCCGTCGCCTTTCGGTTTGACCAGCAGCGGCTCCAAAACGCCTTTTTGTTTGATGGAACCGGCTAATTCGGTTAAATCGCCGATTTCGACGCGCGGCTGATTAGGATTCGGCTCGATCCGACTGATCGGAATAATTTTGCCGACGGAACGATTCGGCGTGCGCGCGAATTCCTCGACGTAATGCGAGTCGTGGCGCATCGTCACGCCGGTGGGCAGACCTCTTTTAGACACGTTTCAATACCTCCCTGCTTAACTTTTTGTATTCGACCGCCCCCGATGAGTTCGGTGAAAAGGAAAAAATCGTTTCCTTGTGCGCCGGTGACTCTTCGAGCCGGACGCTGCGCGTGATAATCGTCTTAAAAGCTTTTTTTCCGAACACTTTGCGGATGTGCGCCTCGACATCTTTCGAGAGCGAGGTACGCTTGTCGAAAAGCGTCACCAAAACTCCGAGCAAGTCCAATTCGGGATTCGGACGGGAGCGAACTTTTTCGATGGTTTCCAGCAGATCGTCAGTTCCCTCCAGCGCGAAATAGGATGACTGAATCGGAATCAAAACGTGCGAAGCGGCGACCAGCGCGTTGACCGTGATTAAACCGAGGGTCGGCGGCGTGTCAATAAACACGATGTCATAATTCGACCGAATTTCCTCGAAACGGTCGCGCAGCCGAAATATCGCGTCAAAATCCCCGACCAGTTTCGCTTCCAGTTTGGCTAAATTAATTTTGGACGGGACGATCTGGAGATTTTTAACTTTCGTTTCATAGATAAACTCGCTCCACGGCTGGTCGAGTTCGGTGAATAATTCAAACGCGCTGCGGTTAATAATCTGCTGTTCGATAAAAGAGAGCGAACTGTTGCCCTGCGGATCTAAATCAATCAGCAGAACTCTTTTACCCTGAAGCGCGCAGGCGGCGGACAGATTAATGGCGGTCGTCGTTTTTCCGACCCCGCCCTTCTGGTTGGCAATGACAATTATCATTCTAATTTTCTTAAACTTTTTAAACTTTTTTACTTTCCGAGACTTTAAATTATCCGATTAAATCAGGCCAATCTTCGGCAGCAGTAATTTTTTCGTCTTCAAAATCAGTTTCCGGTTGTTTGTTTTCCGCCGAAATTTCCAGCACCTTCTGCTCGACGAAAATTGCTGAATCCATCCGCAACGCGAGCGCGATGGCATCCGACGGGCGGGCATCGAGGGTCGTAATGCCGCCCTGCTCGTCAGCCAGTTCGATGAGGGCGTAAAAAGTATTGTCGCGCAGATCAACAATCGTTACCTGATTGACTTTGTAGCCGGTTTCGACGATAAAATTTCTCAATAAATCGTGGGTCATCGGTCGCTGCGGGACGATTTTTTCGATTTCCAGAGCGATGGCGTTGGCTTCATATGCGCCGACCCAGATCGGCAGGATGGTATCGGAATCAATCCCTTTGAGAACGACAATTGGCGTGTTCGTGTTGGGATCCATAATTAATGCGCCGATTTTTACTTCTATTAACATACTGATATTTTTCATTCAAAACAATTAGCACGCGAATTGGCAAAACAATTAACACGCGATTTGACCGTATAAAGTATTGGTTTTGGCTTCCGTGACAGTGACCGCTACAAGTTGTCCGAGCATTTCGGCGGAACCCTCAAAATTAACGACTTTTTGACACGTCGTGTGACCGGTCAGCGCGTCGCCATTTTTAGCGGAAATTCTTTCCGCCAGCACTTCAACCGTTTTATTAACATAGCCGTTGAAAATATTGATTTGATTAAACCTTATTAAATTTTCAAGCTCTCGAAAGCGATCCGTTTTAACCTGTTCCGGCACATCATCGGCGGCGGCGGCGGCGGGCGTTCCGGGACGGGGCGAATATTTGAAAATATAGGCGGCATCAAACCGGCAGTAATCCGCCAATTTTAACGTCTCCCGAAAATCGGCGTCGGTTTCGCCCGGAAAACCGACGATCAGATCGGTCGTCAGGGCGATGCGTCGCGGCGACGCTTTCAGATATTCAATCTTTTTCAGATAGCTCTCGATCAGATGACCGCGCCGCATCGCTTTCAAAACCGCGTCGCTGCCCGACTGCGCCGGCAGATGCACCCAGTTGCAGAGATTTTCATTCTCATTGATGGCATCCACGATGTCGGCGTGAAAATCTCTGGGAAACGATGTGTTAAATTTTATACGTTCGATGCCGGTCGTCGCAACCGCCCGCAGCAATCTGGAAAAAGCGGTCGCGCCGGGAAATGTTTCCAGACCGCGTTCAGACGGCGGACGATAACTGTTGACGTTCTGCCCGATCAGGTGAACTTCCCTGACTCCCTGGCTCCGCAAGTGCCGCACCTGTCGAATAATTTCGTCGGCAGGCAGACTTTTTTCCCTGCCGCGCGAAAAAGGAACTATACAGTAAGTACAGAATTTATTACAGCCTTCGATAATCGGCAGAAAGGCGACCGCCGCCGAACTGCGCTGCTCGGCGGCAACCGACCAGTCGTAATTTTCCTCTCGTTCGCCGAGATCGGCGTAGTTTCGCGCCCCGCCAAAAACTTTTTCGAGAGCGGTGTTGACGCGCCCGACCGCCCTCGTTCCCAGCACGAAATCAATTTCATTCCTGCCCGCGAAGAGAGTTTCGCCTTCCAGTTGGGCGACGCAGCCGAGAACGCCGATCACCTGTTTTTTCTCCGCCTCGGAGTTGCGAAGTTGCCCGACTCTCGTATAAAGTTTGTGTTCAGCCTTCTCCCGTACCGAACAGGTATTTAACAAAACGACATCCGCCGCCGTTTCGCTGCCTGTAATTTCATAACCGCCGGCGACGAGCCGTTCGGCGACTCTTTCGGTGTCGGAGACATTCATTTGACAGCCGAAAGTTTCCAGGTAAACTTTTTTTTTCATAAATAATTTAGCAGCGCACCGGAAAAGGGTTCCCAGTAAGAAAATATAAGCGAATAAAATGACTAATTCAAATTACCAAACGCAGGATTTCGTACATCTGCATCTGCATACGGATTATAGCTTGTTGCAGAGCGCAATCCAACTCAAGCCGTTAGCCAAACGTTTGAACGAACTGGAATTGAAGGCGTGCGCGATGACCGATTACGGAAATATGTTCGGCGCGATTTCGTTCTATAATACGATGAAAGCCAACGGACTGCACCCGATTATCGGTTGTGAAGCGTTCGTTTCGTTCGGCAGCCGGTTTGACCGCGAATCCCGTCTCGAAGGCGGCGAACGACCTTATTATAATCTGATTCTGCTGGCGCGCGATTTGGAAGGCTACTACAATCTGGCGCATCTGGCATCGAAAGCCTATACCGACGGCTTATATCACAAACCGCGCATTGATCTGGAGCTGTTAGCCGAGAAAAGCGGCGGTCTGATCGGCTTGTCCGCCGGATTTGACGGGGCGATCTGGCATTTTCTGAAAGGGGATAATTACGAGCGGGCTTACGAAAACGCCAAACTTTTCGAAGGGATTTTCGGGAAAGGAAACTTTTACATCGAAATTCAGGATCACGGCTTGCCGGAAGAAGCGAAAATTCGACCGCAGCTCGTCGAGCTGTCGAAAAAAGCGGACATTCCGCTCGTCGTCACCAATGACGCGCATTATTTAACGGGCGATGATGCGCGGGCGCACGAAATTCTGCTGGCAATCGGCGAACAAAAAACGGTCGGCGAAAACAGCCGGGCGGCGAACGAAAATTTTTACCTCCGTTCGGCGGCGGAAATGTGGGAAATTTTCGGCGAAACGCTGCCCGACGCGCTGCGGAACACGGTCAAAATCGCCGAACTCTGTCAAGTCGAGTTTCCCAAGAAAAGCGAACTGACGCTGCCTGATTTTCCGATTCCGGCAGATGCCGGCTGCCGCTCGACCGACGAATACTTTGAGCGCGTGGTGATGGAAGGATTTGAAAACCGGCGGCGGTCGGTGTGGGAACCGCTGCGGGCGGAGGGCAAACTCAAATATACGCTCGATGATTATCAGGAGCGTATCGAAAAGGAAATCACGACGATCAGAAATATGCAGTTTCCCGGTTATTTTCTGATCGTCTGGGAATTTATCCGCTATGCCAGAGAGAAAGGTATTCCGGTCGGACCCGGACGCGGTTCGGCAGCCGGGTCGCTGGTGGCGTATTGTCTGGACATCACCGATGTTGACCCGCTGCAGTATGATCTGCTTTTTGAACGCTTTCTCAACCCGGAGCGCGTTTCGATGCCGGATATTGATATTGACTTCTGTGTGCGCGGACGCGGCGACGTGATCAATCACGTCACCGAATTTTACGGGCGCGAGGCGGTTTGCCAGATTATCACTTTCGGGACGATGGCATCGAAGGCGGCGATTAAGGATGTCGGGCGGGCATTGAATATGCCCTACGGCGATGTCGAAAAAATCGCCAAACTGATTCCGCCGCCCGTCAGAGGACGCAATATCAGCATTTCGCAGGCTCTCGAACAGGTCTCCGATCTACGGAAGGCGATGGAAGCCGATCCGCGGGTGAACGATTTGATTGATCTGGCGCGGCGGCTCGAAGGCTGCGCCCGCCACTCGTCGGTACACGCCGCCGGAGTCGTCATCTCGCCGAAGCCGCTGCACGAACTGGTGCCGATTTCGCTGTCGGCGAAGGGCGAATTAACCAGCCAGTACACGATGAACGACCTCGAAAAAGTCGGAATGCTTAAGATGGATTTTCTTGCTTTAACCACCTTAACGATTATAAGCGATTGCTTAAAATCCATTAAGCAGAAAAAAAATATCGAGATCGAATGGAGCCGCATCCCGCTCGAAGACGAGAAAACGATGGCACTGTTCGGCGACGGCAAAACCGAGGCGATCTTTCAGTTTGAGTCGTCCGGGATGCGCGAAATCTGCCGCCGTCTCAAGCCGAAGGAACTCGAAGATCTGGCGGCGTTAAACGCGCTCTACCGTCCGGGTCCGCTCGACGGCGGAATGGTTGACGACTTTATCGCCCGTCACCGCGGGGAGAAGAAAGTGCAGTATATTGTGCCGCAGATGAAAGACATTCTTGGCAACACCTACGGGATTTTGGTCTATCAGGAACAGATTATGCAGCTCGCCCAGACGCTCGCCGGCTACACGCTCGGCGAAGCCGATATGATGCGGCGGGCGATGGGCAAAAAGAAGCGTGAAGAGATGGCTCTGCACGAAGAGAAATTTGTCGAAGGAGCCGTCGCGCGCGACATCCGGCGCGATAAGGCGGAAGAGATTTTTCATCTGATGGCGCAGTTCGCCGACTACGGCTTTAACCGCAGCCACAGCGTCGCCTATGCTTATCTCGCCTATCAAACTGCTTATCTTAAAGCGCATTATGCGGCTTACTTTTATGCGGCTGTTTTATCCAATGAAGCGCAGGATACCGCCAAAGTGTACAAATACTCGAGCGAACTGCGCTCTTCGGGACTCCGGTTGCTGCCGCCCGACATCAACGAAAGCGATGCCGATTTTACGCCGCTCGATAACGCCGTGCGCTTCGGGCTGACCGCCATCAAAGGCATCGGCGCGGTCAGCGTGCAGTCCATCATCGAAGCGCGGCAGTCCGAAAGATTCAGCTCGCTCTACGATTTTACGGCGCGGCTGGACCAGGGAGCGGTCAACCGCCGCGGGTTGGAGAGTTTAGTCACCGCCGGGGCGTTCGATTCGCTGATGCCGCCGGATTCGACGGTCAATCTCTGGCGGGCGCGGCACTTTGCCGCCATTGACAGTTCCCTCGCGCACGGTCAGAAAATCTGGCAGGACAAAATTCGCGGACAAAACGCGCTTTTCGGCAGTCAGGAAACGTCGAAATCCGACTTCAATGTTCAACTGCCATCGGTCAGAGCCTGGTCGCCGTCCGAACTGTCGAAACAGGAAAAAAATTCGGTCGGCTTTTATTTATCCACGCATCCGCTGGATGAATACGGGCAGATTATGGCGGATTGAAAATTCTGAATATCGCCGATTATGAAGATTTGAAGCCGGGCGATAAAATTACGATTGCCGGCATCGTTTCCGGTTTGCAGATCAAACACAGCAAGAAAGGCAACCGGTTTTGCATCTTTCGGCTCGAAGACCAGTCGCTCGGCGTAAAATGTCTGGCGTGGTCGGAAGCCTCCGCCAAGTATGCCGATTGTCTTAAGGATGACGAACTGCTGATCGTCGGCGGCAAAGTCGAGGCGGTCGAAGGACAGGAGATCACCTTGATTCTGGAGGAAGCCAGAAAAGTCGCCGACGCGATTACGCGGCAGGCGCAGAATGTGCAGATTACTCTTCCCAGCCGTTTGGATGAAAAATATCTGGAGGAAATATTTACGGTTCTGAGTCGTCATAAAGGGAGCTGCGAGGTCTTTCTAAATTTTCGACTGGAACGGGCGGTGGCGCTGAAAGTTCATTCGCCGCCGCTGCGGATTCAAGGTTCAAGCCGGTTGGAAAATGATTTGAAGGAAAAGGGCTGCCAGATTAGCTGGACGCTGTAAGACCGCCATTTACCATTTACCATTTATCGTTAAAATAAAATATAGATATGAAGGAAAAAAAAGATAAGAGTGCGTTGGAGCGGGTGCGGCGGGCGCGGCATCCCGAAAGACCCTACACTTTGGATTTGCTGAAGACCATCTTTACGGATTTCGTGGAAATCCACGGCGACCGACGCTACGCCGATGATGCGGCGATGATCGGCGGCTTTGCCCGGCTCGCAAACCGGGAGGTTGCCGTGATTGGTCAGCAGAAGGGACGGGATACTAATCAGCGGAGAATTCGGAATTTCGGGATGCCGAAACCCGAAGGTTATCGAAAAGCTCTGCGGGTGATGAAAATGGCGGAAAAATTTAATCGTCCGCTGATCACTTTTATTGATACGCCGGGGGCTTATCCCGGAATTGATGCCGAAGAGCGCGGGCAAGCCGAAGCCATCGCCTTTAATCTGCGCGAAATGGCGAGCCTGAGAATTCCGACTATCGTCGTCGTTCTCGCCGAAGGCGGCTCCGGCGGCGCGCTGGCGATTGGCATCGGTGATCGAGTACTGATGTTGGAAAACGCGGTTTATTCGGTCATTTCTCCCGAAGGCTGCGCGGCGATTTTGTGGAAGGACGCGGAGAAAGCTGATCGAGCGGCGGAAGAACTGCGTCTAACGGCGGACAACCTAAAAAAACTTGGTCTGGTTGACGAAATTGTGCCGGAAAGTGCCGATTGGCGGTACGGCGCGCCGGAAGATGCTGATTTTCAAAATTATTTTCAGACGACGGCGGACGATCTGAAGCGGATTCTGGAGCGCAATCTGACTGAACTGCTCGATTTAGAGGTTGGAAAACGGCAGGCGGCGCGATTTTCAAAATTTCGGCGGATGGGCGACTGGGTTTCTTCGCCCGTGACGGCTGGAAAAAAGACCGCCGGACAATTTAAGAAAACTGCCGATTAGCCGGTCGAAGGAGAGCGATTAGAGAAGGCAATTAAAGAGAGCCGCTGAATCGTACAAGCCGTCGAAGGAATTCAAAAGGCGCGGGGCTGAACAGCCCCGCGCCGCCGTTTGCCGGCGCGGGGCTGAAGATGATTTTAGAATGGAATATCGTCGTCGGTCGGAGTCGGCGCGTTGTCCGTCGCGGCGAAATCATTGGTTTGATCTTCATAATCACTGCCGGAAGCGGCTGCCGAACTGTAGCTTGAACCGCCGTTATCGTCGCCTTTTTCACCGAGAAACTGTAATTCTGAACCCTGAATTACCAGCGAGTAGCGGTTTTTCCCGTCGCGGTCGGTCCATTCTTCCGCCTGGAGACGACCTTCGACATAGACCTGCCGTCCTTTGGTCAGATATTTGGAAGCGTTTTCCGCCTGTTTGCGCCAGAAAGTCACCTTAAACCAAGTCGTCTGGTCTTGCCACTCGCCGTTTTTGTCGCGTTTTCGGTCGTTGACCGCCACCGAAAAATCGCAGACGGCATCGCCCTGCGGAGTGTATCGAAGTTCGGGATCGCGCCCTAAATTGCCGATGATTGTAATTTTATTAAAAGACATTCTTATTTTTTCTCCAATTAGTATTTATTTTACTGTTTTGACGGGTTCTTTTGAGACAACTTTGGCGAATATTATCTGCATCTCTCCAGTGTCGTCGAATAACTGTATTTAGTTCAGTTTATTTTATATAGTAACATAGGTGCCGTGGTGCCGTCCGAAAATTCAGACAGGTTGATCGGTTTTTATTTTATAATGTTTTTTGTTTTTGAGTGTTGTTTTTTTAATGAATAAATCGCGCCGTGCCGCCGGAATCAGGGTTTTTACTTTTTTGATTCCGGCGTTTTTATTTTTGAGCCATTTTACGGTTGAGCGGGCGGCGGCGCAGAAGGAATTCCCCGCCGCCGCGAATTCCTCGTTCGTCACACTGCCATTTAAGAAATGCTGGGCGATTCAGGATTCCCGCCTCATTGCCGATAAGCTCGCGTCTGATAATATATCTAATTTATATCTCTCCTTTCCCGACGGTAAATTATCCGCTGTTAACATAGATGACGGCGGAAAAGTGTGGGAAGCTGATCTGGGCGGCGAAATTATTTCAGTGCCAATCACCGATTCCGAAAATAAAAACGTTTATGTAATGACAATTTCAACAAATTCGGCAAATCCGGTGAACCCAATCGAGCAGAATCAGCCCGTTGATCAGCCCCATCATTTGAAACTCTGGTCAATCAGCCGGACGACCGGATTGATTAACTGGCAAAAATCTCTCGATGATACTCTTGGTGCTGATGACATTCACGGTTCGGAAAATCCCGTTCAAAAAATATATCTATTCAAATACCGGCAGACGATCATCATCAGCCGTCAAAATGGCAGTCTGATTTCCGTCAGCAATGCGGACGGAACCGTCAAATGGGAACGGTCGCTCGCTGCGAAACTCTCGGCAACACCTTACGACCTGTCCGACCGGTTGGTTTTCAGTACTCTCACCAACGAGTTAGCGATTGTTTCAATGGAAGACGGAAAAATTATCCGCCGGACAAAAATACCTTTCAGTGCCGCCGTAATTTTCGCCCGTGATGAAAAATCAATTCTCACAGGGACTAAAAAGGGAGAAATAATTGCCGTCAGCGCAACAGACGGAAAGGTGATCTGGAAAGTTCGGAGCGGGGCGGAGATTTCTAATTTGGCGGAAACCGAATCCGGTCTGCTCGCCGCCTCTTTTGATAATTTCATCTATTTCATCGCTCCCGAAAACGGCAGACTACTTTGGAAAAAACGGCTGGAAGGACGTATTTCCGCCGCGCCGCTGGTCATCGGGAACTTTGCCGTCATCAATACCGTGGCAAATTTTCAGGCGACCGTGCTTGATCTAGCCGACGGTAAAGCAGTCAATCAAATTAGCTTGTCTGACGGCGATTACTTTGCCGAGCGTCCGCTCAGAATCAGACATCTGATTATGTTTCCGACACTACGCGGGTTAGATGCTTTTACAACTTCAGATCAGAAATGCCCCACCGAATGAAAAACAAAAAAGCGGAATCAGAATGATTCCGCTTTATTTCGAGAGCTAAATTCTCTGATTTTATATTATTGGGATGAATAATCCTGTATCATTGTATAAATTTCGTCTTTGACGAGCAGCTTTTTCTTTTTTAAATTCGATTCTTCCAACAATTCTTCATCATTGGGGTAAGTCAATTCGGCTAATTCGGTCAGCCGCTTTTCATATTTGTTATGTTGCTGCACCAGATTTCTAAAATCCTGATTTTCCTTATAGAGTTCTTCTTTCACAGTATCTGTCGTTGAAATGTCCATAATTTTTCACTCCTTATTCCAATTTGTTTTTTCAATTTAATGTACTTGTGGCTGGCTGACCGCAACCATCGTGATACATTGCCTTATCCCCAAATCCTAGTTCTGTTTCGCCAGCCGTAATCAAGATATTATCTCACAAATTATTCCTAATCAAGTTTTCATTCGGGACACTTTGGCACTAAAAGAATTTTGTTTGGGAGAGTTTTTCCAGACTTTATGCTTATAAATAAGCCGTCCACTCAGTTTTTTTTGTTTGCAATTTTCTTGGGCGGTGGTTTTCTTTATTGACACGATTTCCCTCTTTGCGAAACTCCAGAACAACCTCACAAATAATATGATATTAATATTAATCTCTGAAATATTAATATCATATTATTTGACGCAAGGGTCGGCTGTTTGCTCATTATCATTAATGAATATACTTTTCGGCAAGCTATTGACAGGCGGTATCAACTCTGTGATAAATTTGATTCGTTTATCAAATAGATGGCTTTCACGCTGTCGTTATCGGACGCATTGTTGAAAGACTTCTCTGCCCTGACTTGGCGACTGCCGAATTGTCCGAGTAGCCGTGCCAAATGATCGCCGGTTTCCGTCATTTGTTCTTTTTGAACCTGCGGCAGTTCACCCGAAATGATGCGGCTCAATTCACCGAATACAATAAATCGCTCCGGCTTCTCACGGGCGGCGGTTTGCAGAAACAGCGATACGGTGCCGAGTCTCGGATGGTTTTCCAATCCGCAAACCTGCGGTTCAATGCTGTTAAAAATCTGCCAAGCAACCTGTTTTTCGCCAATCGGAACCGCCGTTAAAATTCGAGTATCGCTTTTTTTTTTGAGACTCGTCATTGCCGCCAAAGAGGAAACTCCAGCCAACCGGCAGTTCCAGGCAGCTCGCAGTCCCATCGCCGTCGAGATGCCGATTCTGGCTCCGGTAAAACTGCCCGGTCCTCTCGAAACGACCAGCGAATCTAATTCTTCGCCGCGAATCACCGCCGCTTCAAGCAGTCGGGAGATTTGCTCCAGCACATCCTCCGCTTTTGAAACTTCCCGATTTCCGACCCAACCGCCGATCTCCTGACCGTCTTTTAAAAGAGACAAACTGCCGCCCCGCACGGCAGTCTCTATCGCCAGTAGATATTTACCCTTTATCATAATTGACGATCAGCGTTTGAAGATTGACCGTCGAGCAGCCTGGAAATCCGCCTGACCGAAGGGGCGAACCGTTTAAAAACATTGCCGATTTGATAAAAAACCCGTGTTTTATCATCAAAATCGCCGTCCATTTCAATGGTCGCCTGAATCGGATTCGGCGGCAGTCTTTTCTTTAGCTGCGCGTAAAATTCTCTCCGGTCACTCAGGCAAGTTTGCAAATATTTGTATGCGACCGGGCTGTTCCATTCCCTTTCGACGGCATTAGTCAACCAATCCGGCAGGTTTCGCGCCGCGCTCGCCAACGGCGTATCATCAATTGGCAAACCTAAATATTGATGGGCAAGTCCGACGGCGCAGGCGATCCATTTTCTGCGCTTCGCGCTGATCGTCTCCAAGCAGCGCGCCCAATCGAAATCCGGCGGGCGATTGCTCACCGCGTAATAAATATCCCACAACTTTTCTTTTTCGCGCCCGCCGTCATTCAGCCAATGCACACACAACACGCGCAGGTGGTCTTCCGGTCGCAAAATCCGCAAATCCGTTTCACCGCATTTGATCGAAACGGCGTTATTCAGCAAATCATTCCACACCGCCGTATCGAGATGTCTCAAACCGGCGTGCCAATCAATTTCATCCAATTCCAAACGCCCGCTCACGGCTCGCGCGCGCTGCCAATCCGCCGGAGCAACCGCTAAATCGAAATCTCCGATCCGGCGCGAATACGGCTGCGGATAATTCATCGCCGCCGCCCATCCTTTGATCAATATGGGTTCGAGCGAATACTCTTCCGCAACCCGCCAGAGGTCCTGCAATTTTTTCTCATAGACTTTAAAGCGCAGCAATTTCAGCTTCTCTGCGACATTCGAGAGCGGCGCGCCGGGAGCGGAAAATTTAGATATTTCTTTTTCCATTGTCATATTTCTCCGCGAGCCACTCGATAATCTGTTCCGTTTCGCCTCTTTTTCCCCTGAAGACTTCCGCCCGCGCCGCCAGATTCGTCAGGATTTTGAATATTTCGCGCGGCGCGTCACCAATCGAAGGCTTAAAATAAAAATTGTTCAACAGTTCCAGAACGCTTTCCCCGGGCGATAGAGGCGACGGCTGCCAGACGGCGTTTTCTTCAAAAATACTGAACAAAATCAAATCTATCCGGCACGGCTCCACGCCATTCGCGGCTCCGAAATGCGCTGCATCCCGAAAAATCCTACCGCCCGGCGTTCTAATCGCCAGTTCTCTCGGAAAAGGGAGCATCCTGTTCCGATCATCCAAAACGATGCAGTCATCCGAATAATAAATCGCTCCGGCTTGAATCAACGACCTGACCAGCGTCGTCTTACCGGAGAATGTGTTGCCCGGAATCAGAATCCCCGCGCCTTTCCAGACGACCGCCCCGGCGTGCAGATATAATTTGGCGGGAAGCGACACCGCCGCCAGCACCATCAGTATCTTATCCTCGATGAATTCCAGCAGCGCGTCGTCAAATTCGTCAAATTCGAGTGCCGGTTCCCGGTTAAAGTATAGACCGTTCGCCCGCTCTCCGCCGCTGACGATCAGCGAAACAACATTTTCGGCTTCGTCAAACCGACACTCGCGGCTCACCGACGGCAAAATTTCTCTGATCTTCGGCAGCAGCGACGCGTCGTCGGCGCGGATGCCGATTTTCGCCCCGTAACACTCGAACCCAAACTTAACCAGCCACGCGTCTGTTTCCGTGATTTTTAATTCTTTCCCGTGCAAACTTTTTTTTGAACTCTCTTCTCACTCTTCATAAAAAAGACTTGCGAACAAAAGCCCGCAGGATTTTGTTCGCAAGTCTTCATTAGTAAATAATTTGGTGATTAGCTTAGGCGGGGGTGCAATTACAGGGAACGCCCGCGCCTTGACAAGTTCCGGCGCAACAGTGTTGAGTACCGGCACATCCGCCGCTGCCGGCAGTATTGCTGCAAATGGAATTCGGACAGGCGACCGCCAATGCCGATTGCGGGAAACTGAGCATCGCCACGACCGGCAGTGCCGCCATCGAAGCGAAACCAATCCGCTTGATGACCTCGCGGCGCGACAGCCCGCTGATTTTGGTCTCCACTTCCTTTTCCAACAGATGATCTTTGGAAAGCTGATCTATCGCCAGCCAGACAAAATCTTCGGGAATCGTCGTGTTGAATTCTTTTTCCAGCTTTTTGGTGATGTCCGTCACGGAATTTACTCCGTCGCACGATCTCCAGACTGATGCCGCCGTTTGGTTCAAACAGTGGGCTTGGTTGGTTTCCATATCATAGACCAGTATTTCGTCCGGCATTTCCTGAATAACTAATCCTTCCTTACGGGCAACTGGTGCTTGCGGGTTGTTCATTATTTTCTCCTCCGAATAATTAAAAACAAATTGTTTAAATTTTAGAAAAATATCAAGGGTTTTTATAGGTAAAACGGGTAACTGTTGGATCTCTATCCGTTTACTTTGCAAAAGTATGGCACGAAACTTAAATTTATTCAAGAGGTATCTTCAATAAATTCGCAAACAAAATATCCCACGCGCGCGGTGCCGCTCCAATTCATCCGTTTCAGGGTCCCTTACCGAGCAGTATTCAGCCAAAATACCAGCACTCCGGTAATGAGCAGTGAAACCAGACCGTAAAAAAAAGCCACCGTCCGGTGTGAAAATCCGCTGATTACTAATTGCTGATAGAGATGACTGCGGTGCGCCCGCCAAATTTTCTCGCGCTTGAAAATCCTCCGCGCGAACGTGACCAGCGTATCGGCGACAAACGGCATCACCAGAGCGACTCCGACGACGGGCAGCACGGGGGCATTTAAATCGTTTTCGCTCTTCGCCAACAGCGGCAAAACCGCGAAACTGTATCCGAGAAACGCACTGCCGACATCGCCCATAAAAATTTTCGCCGGCTGCCAGTTATGAAGCAAAAATCCGAGGCTTGAAAAAGCGAGCGCGCCGCCATAAAATCCGGCACTGCCGCAACCCAGCCAGTTTCCGATCAACAGCCATCCGATGCCGGCGGTGATCGCCTGCATTCCGGCGATGCCGTCAATCCCGTCCATAAAATTATAGGCGTTGGTCAGCCAGACGATCCAGAAAAAAGTGACGACCGCTCCGAACACGCCAAACTCGACGCGGCGCGCGAGGGGCAGTTCGGCTCCGCTCCAAAATCCCAGCGTAATGATAACCAGTGCCGCCGCCGCCGCGTGAACTAAGATGCGCCACGCGAAGGAAATATCATACACATCGTCCAGCCAACTGATCGCGGCGATCAGAGCCGCGCCGAGAAAATAGCTCCAGGCAAAATTGTGCGTGACGAAATTTGTATATCCCGCGTAACAAATTAGGCTGACGACCGCGATCACCGCGCCGCCGCCGCGCGGAGTCGGCGCGGTGTGTGAACTTCGCTCGTTTGGAATATCGAAAAACTCCCGCCGGATACTCCACCGGCGAAAACGTTCGACCCCCGCGTAAGAGGCGAGAAAAACTACTGCGAAAATTATGATCTTCATCACGTCGCCTAACTTTTATTCGTCCGCTCAAGATACCGCTGAACTTGTTTTTCAATCGCCGCCGCCGGCGGTGTGCGCGGGGCGAAATCATACTTCTGTTTGATTTTACGCGCCGCATAAACGTCGTCCGACAGCCATTTTTCGATGGTGTCGGAAATTTTGCTTATTTTTCTGATGCCGAAAAAATTTTCATTGATGAAAAAAATCTTTCTCAGCCAACCCGCCGGAATATGTAAGCGCGGCGCGCTTTTATGCAGACTCTTTTCCATCTCTCCGACCAAAACATTCATTTTAACCGGTTCCGCCGCCAAATTGAAAATTTCCTCCGGCTCCTTTTTTTTGAAAAGCACTGTGACGACCGCCCGCGCGACATCTTTTTTATAGATTAAAGTCTTTAAGTTATTTCCCCGACCGATCCAGATAAACCTGCCCCGCTCAATCGCGCTCACCAGCCGCGCCGTATTGCCGCCGCCGTCTTCTCCGATCACCGGAGCGAGGCGCAGAATCGTCAGCGGGAGCGCGTTTTGCCGGCATATTTCAAGACAGATTTTTTCGGCTTCCAGCTTGCTCTCGGCATAAAATGTTTCCGGTCGGCATTCCGTCTCCTCGTCTATTTCCGACGGCTCTCGTTTACCGACATTTTTTTTGATTCCGTAAACAGCAGTCGAACTAATCAGAATAAAATGCTTAACTTTCAATTCAACCGCCGTTTCGACGATGTTTTTGGTTCCCAAAACATTGACCGCCGCAAATTTCTCTCGCGCCGTGTCGCCGAATTGGTGAGCGAGTCCGGCGGAATGAACCACCGCGTCAATATTTGCTAATTTTTTGATCGCGGCGAGCTGCTCCCGTTCGGTAATATCCGCCGCCAAAAAATTTTCCCCCGCCGCCGGTCTGTCAGTCGAGAATTCCGTATTTTTTTTTCTGGCGACCTGAAACACTGTCAAATGATGCTCCAGAAGTTTACTGACTATTTCCCGCCCGACAAAACCCGTCGCGCCGGTGACGATTACTCTCATAAAAAATTATTGTAAGTTATTCTATCAATCGGCGGCGGCGGCTGTCGAACTATCGCTAACGTTATCAGACGCATTTTAGTTTATTTTCGCTGTCCGTCAAGTCAGCTAAAATTTCTTTTTTTCAGACTGCCTTTTTATATTTTTCAACCGCCGCCGCCATCGAATGTTTGCCGAGCGCAGCGCGGCGCGCCCTGATTCGCATCGCCGGAATTTCCGCCCGCTCGTCATAGATTTTATATATCATTTGAAGCAGTTCGGCAGGCTTGCCCGGCGCGACATACCAGCCGACTCGATCATCTTCGATGACTCGCGCCACTTCCGAATTATTTTCCGTAAGAGCCAACACCGGCTTGCCCGCCGCCAGGATATTATAGGTCCGGCTCGGCATCGCCACCCCGCGCATTTTGTTAATCAGCGGGACCAAACCGACATCACAGGCATTTAAAAACGTCTTCTGTTCCGCGCGCGGTCGCGGGTTCAGAACCGTGATGTTTTCCAGTCGGTGTTCTCTGACCTGATTTTCCAGCCATTTGCGCTTGACACCGGAACCGATAAACAAAAAATGAAATCTTTCGTCAAATTTTAATTTTTTGACGCACTCGACGATGCTTTCGATGTCCTGCGGATGACCCATATTGCCGGCATACAGAAAAACAAATTTCGACACCAGCCCCAATTCCCGCAGAATTTGATTTTCTCCGCGCGGCAGCGGTTCGACCTCTTCGAGCGATGCCCAATTTTGAATGACTTCAATCGGCGTGGCATCGGCACCGGCGTTGATTTGCGAGCCGACCAGTTCGCGCATATCCCGCCCGACGACGATTATTTTTTTCGCCCCGTTGTAAAGCCGCTTGTTTAAATGATTCAGAATTTTGGCGAGAATCCCCGCGCCGTCGAGTTTTCCGACGGCGATCAATGTTTCAGGATATTTATCCTGAATCACCGGAATATACTCGGCGCGGCGCAGTTTCGCCGCCAACGCCGCGACAAAGGGCAGCGTCGGCGGTGCCGAGACGACCAGCACCTCTTCACCCTTTTTGAATTTCAACGACGCTTTGACGAAGATTGAAACGCCCTGCGTCAACATATTCAGCAGCCGAAAAGCCAGGATATTCTTATCCAGCGTGGTACTCCAGACGCGAAAAATCTCCACTCCCCGATGGATCTCTCTTTTGGGCGCGAGCGTGCCGCGCGCCGCGTAATTCGGCTGCCCGCAGATGACCTTGACCTCATACTTTTCCGCCAGTCCTTCGGCGATGCCGGTCATATAATAACCGGTTTGATTGTTTTCAGGATAGTAGAGTTCCGTCACCACCCACAGCCGCTTTTGAACGCTGCCCTGATTTGCGCTCTCTTTCATTTTCGCTTAATTGTTACTGCCTGTCTGATCTTATTTGATCTCAGTGACCTGATTTTTGATAAAATTTAACTGACGTGTTTTCTCAAACTCGTATATCCCAAAATGATTTTACTGACCGTTTGGGCGACATTTTCAACCAGGTATTCCGGCGGCACAAGCCAGTCGGCGGGCTGCGAAATCGCCAGCTCGACCGACCGCAGAATCGAATCGGTCGCCGCGCCGCTCAGAATATTGCTGCCCGCTTCGAGAGTCTCCGGTCGTTCGGTAACATCGCGGACGGTGACGTTCGGAATCTTAAAAATCGCGCATTCTTCCTGCACCGTGCCGCTGTCGGTCAAAACGGCTAAGGCGTTTTTCTCCAGTTTGACGAAATCAAAAAAGCCGAGCGGTTCGAGCAGTTTGATGTTGTCGGAAACGTTTTTGAAGTTGAACTGTTTCATCTTTTCGGCGGTGCGCGGGTGAACGCTGATCAGCATTTTTTTGCCGAATTTCTCGACGACCTGTCGAAATCCGTCGAAGATCTGCCGCAGACGCTCCGGCAAATCAACATTTTCCGAGCGGTGCAGCGTCACCAGAAAATAATCGTACGGCGCGACTCCAAACCGTTCCAGCGATTCGCTTGCTTCGATTTTCTCCCGGTGAATATCCAAAACTTCCTTGATCGGATTGCCGGTCACGAAAATTCTTTCCCGCTCGATGCCTTCGTCCACCAGATTTTCCTTACTGCGTTCGGTGTACGGCAGCAGAATCGCGCTCGAATGATCAATGATGCGCCGGTTGACTTCTTCCGGCACGCGGCGATCAAAACAGCGATTGCCCGCCTCCATATGAAACACCGGAATTCCGCGCCGCGCCGCGATGATCGCTGACAGCGCGCTGTTGGTGTCGCCCAGAATCAAAACCTTGTCCGGCTGATATTTTTCCAGAACTTCATCGGTTTTCGTCAAAATCTGTCCGAGCTGATCGCCCAGCCCGCTCGCTTTAATTCCGAAGTGTTCGTCCGGCGGGCGCACCTCCAAATCCTTCAAAAATACATCGCTTAAACTTTCGTGATAATTTTGTCCGGTGTGAACGGTGATCTGTTCGCAGTACTGATCGAGCATTTTCATTAAATGGCTCAGTCTGATTATTTCGGGTCGTGTTCCGAAAATCGTCATTATTTTCATAACTTTATATAATCCGGCGGTTCATTTTTTTAATCAGCAGGTCGTTTCAGTCGCCATTTTGAAAACCATTTCCCGCCAATCGGTCGGCTGAAATCCGGTGATTTGCCGGAATTTTGCCGAATTTAAACTGCGGTCAATCCTGAAATCTTCAAATTTTTCAATCTCCACCTCAATTTTGTAGGCTTCCTTAAATAAGCGCAAGAGCGAAAATTTATCAATCGGATCGCTGGAGACGTGATACAAACCGCTCAGTTCCGGGTGATTGATAATAATATCCGCCATTATCCCGGCGAAGCAAACCGTCGGAAACCCCGAATAAATCGCGTTGACGAAGCCTTTGATTTTTTTTCCTTCATTGCTCAGAAACCATTCGACCAGACTCCGGCGGGTCAGCAGTTCGCGCCCGATGATTGAGGTTCGCAAAGTCAGACAGTGTTCCCCGTCGAGTTCGCCGAAATGTTTACTCTGTCCGTATAGATCCAGCGCGTCGGGAATATCCGTTTCCGTGTAATTTCCCCGCTCCCCGCTAAATACGCAGTCGGTGCTGACGGTGATCAAGCGCGCGCGCGCTTTCCGGGTCAGCGCGGCGAGCCGGTGCGGAAAAATCGAATTGATGCCGAGCGTCTGAACGATATCTTTCGACATCTGCCGCTGTTTGATCACTCCGACCGCGTTGATGACGACTTCCGGCTGCACAGTTTCCAATATTTCGGCGATTTTTTCATAATTTTCGACGTTCAAACGATCAAAAGTTTTGGATTCGTCAAGAATATCGAATCTCCGATATTCTTCAAAATCACCTTTAATCGTCGTCCAAACATCAAATTTCTCTCTCCATTGCGCGACCAATTTATGTCCGAGCATTCCGCTGCCACCCAAAATTAGTATTTTCATTTGTTTTCGCCGGTTAAAGTTGATTCTCATCGGTCAGAATGCCGACTGTTAAAGTCATTTGTGATTACTTAACTCCATTTGTCAGTTGTTTTATAGCGTCATAGTTAAACCTGATTATAAACTGGCTTTCAACACACTTAAAGTATTTTCTTCGGTTTCCAAACTTTCGAGCCATTCAACCGCGAAGTCTCTCGAGTTACTTGACAGCCTACTGTAAGTTTCATCGTCTAAAGATAAACATTCATTGATTATATGTATCCACCCTTGAACATCTTCGAGCGGTATTTCCCAACCAATCATTTTTTCCCGCAAATTTCGCCACGGAGTCCGGTCGCTGATGATCAGCGGACAACCCGCCGCCAACGCCTCGACGAAGACGTGACCGAAATTTTCGCCGAGCGTCGGCAAAATGAAAAAATGATAGTCAAAAATTGTCGCAGCAACCTGTTCGTGCGGAATCGAGCCGCGATAGACGACTGAAATATTGGCAGGCAGAGCCTTTATCATTTCCCGCGTTTCCGCCCAATAATTTCCATCCTCCAAATTTCCGTAAATATCTATGCTCAGTTGTCCCTCAATTGCCCCCAAAAAACTCAAAAGCCAGTTGAAATTCTTCTTCCGCATAAACCTCGAAAGAAAAATCATCCTCACTTCCCCGACTTTTTTTTTCGGTTTTAATTCCTGCCGGTAATTTTCCAAAAAAGTTTTCGCCGTCAAATTAGGAGCGATGAATATTTGCCCGCCCCGCCCTTTGATGCGTTCGGCTTCCCTTTTTTCGTACTCCGATGTGGTTTTCCAGATCAAATTGCGGTGCAGTCCGAGGGTTTTCGCCAATTTCAGAAAAGCTGTTTTCTTCCCGGACTTTAATTTCAAAGCTCCTTCCGATATTTCTCCTTCCGGCGCGAGGATTATTTTTGTTTCGGGCAGCAGTGAAAATTTTTTCAACAGCAGTATGAAAATTGAGAGCGTCGCAAACACGCTGTTGATATATATCGCATCCGGTTGAACTTTCTTGATAAGTTCACGCAGTTTCGAGATTTTTATGTTATCTACTGACAAATAAAATACTTGCGCGTTTCCTACTTTATTCCAATTGTTGATTGCGACATTCTCAAACGGTATCCGGTCGCCGTCGTGATCGCGCGTGATGATCCGAAAATCGAATCTGTCGCCGAGTCGTTCAACCATATTAACTATCGTCCGTAAACTTCCGCCGCCTTTGTAGCCGGGCAGATAATAATTACAGACCACTAATATTTTCGGCTTGTTTTGTGATTTGGTGATAGACATGGCTGTTGATAACTATTTAATATTTTCGTTTTCGATGATTTCCCGATACAAATCTTCGTATAATCCGGCGATATAAGCCGGTTCGTATCTTTTAATATTTTTTCTGCCCTCTTCCACCAAACCCTCTCGGAAGTTCCGATCATTGATAATTTTCAGAACTCCCTTCCTGATGCTGGCAGCATCATCCGGTTCCGCCAGCACCGCCGCCGCGCCCGCTACTTCCTTCATCGGACTTCGGTTACTCGTAATGACCGGAGTCCGCATCGCCTGCGCTTCGATGATCGGCAGACCGAAGCCTTCATACGTCGAACAAAACGCGACCAGATCCGCTTTTTTGTATTCGCTGATAATTTCAGCATCGCTTAAGCCGAAAGCATTGGAGTAATCAATACCGTTTGTCGTCAGTTCGTGTTGTAAATTTTCGTCAATTTTTCCGATGATTCGAAGCCGGCATTTGATTCCGGCAAGGGCTTTGACCAAATTTATAATGTTTTTATGCGGCGCGGTGCCGATTTGAAGTATCGTCGGATTGGCGGCATTAAAATTTTTTCCGCCCGTTAAAAACAAATCGTCTTTGAGCGGAACTTCAATAACGCGAATTTTGTCCGCCCGGCATTTCGTCTGTTTGACGAGTTCCCGCTTGGTTTCTTCCGAAATGGCGGTGATGTACTTCAGCTTTTTGACCGGCAGATCGAAAAATAATTTCTTGATAAAAAAATGTCTGAGACCCCGCCGATTTCGCAGTATAGTCAAATCGGGAATCGTCAGCACGGTTTTGCTCGACGGCAGCATCAGGGCGATAAAATGGATGTGTCCGGTGATATGATAAATATCCGCCGCCGGTTTTTTAAAAAAGATGAAATTTTTGACGACTCCGGTCAGAGTGCTGAGATAGGGCAACTGCACAAAAAAAGTTTCAAACTTTTCCTTCGAGATGTTTTTTTCAATTTGGGCGAAAACTCTTTCCAAAGAAACTGACTCCCAAAATTTTCGCTCGACAAAAACTATTTTCGATTTCATAAATCCCAACTGCGGCGGCGTGTCTCAATTGTTCTGCGCGTGAAGATATTTTCTCACGCGTGAAGATATTTTCTCAACGGCGTTTACAGCGAAAGTTTAATATCTCGGCTTTCCCGAAATTATCGGGGTATCAATTTTTTCGGTTTGGTTCATCCCCGACAAAAATTATTTCCGGCTCAAATTTCCGCCGCCGATCCGGACGACTGCGAAGCGGCTAATGCCAAATCATTTCTGACCATTTCCCTAACCAGTTCGGGAAACGTGTATGACGGCTCCCAGTTAAGCATCCGGCGGGCTTTCGACGCGTCGCCGACGAGCAGATCAACTTCGGCGGGACGATAATATTGGCTGTCAACCACCACGTAATCACGATAATCGAGATCAACTTCGGCGAAAGCCAGCCGGCAGAATTCCCTCACCGAATGAGTTTCCCCGGTGGCGATCACAAAATCTTCCGGTTCGGGAAGCTGCAGCATCGCATACATCGCCCGCACATAATCGGCGGCGTGTCCCCAATCACGTTTGGCTTCGAGATTCCCTAAATGAAGTTTGTCGGCGAAACCCAATTTGATGCGGGCGACGGTACTCGTAATTTTTCGCGTTACAAACTCAAATCCGCGCCGCGGTCCTTCGTGATTAAACAAAAGTCCGCTGCAGCAAAACATCGCGTAGGCTTCGCGGTAATTTCTGGTCAGATCAAAACCGGCGACTTTGCTGATTCCGTAAGGGCTGCGCGGATGAAACCGGGTGGTTTCCCGCTGCGGAATTTCTACGACCTTGCCGAACATTTCGCTGGTTCCGGCGAAATAAAAACGGCATTCGGGATTCAGTTCACGAAGAGCCGCCAGCATATAATGCGTGCCGTTAATATTGGTGTTCATCGTCGAAAACCCGTCGGTAAAACTTTCCGCGACAAAACTCTGCGCCGCCAGATGATAACATTCATCAAATTGATGTCGGCTGATAACGTGAAAAATGCTCGGATAACTTTCCAGACTCGCCGGATGCAGAGTTATCTGATCGAGCAGATGATTGATTCGCGTAAACCGCCGATGCGGGTCTTCGAGTGCCACCCGGCGCACAAAACCGTGAACTTCATATCCCGCTGCGAGCAGCAGCTCCGCCAGATAACTGCCGTCCTGCCCGGTAATGCCGGTGATTAAGGCTTTTTTTTTCATGACCATTCACCGCGGTGCGGTTCCTTTCAATGGGTTCCTACAATAATTCCCCAACTAACGGCGTTTTTCCCGATGGTTTGGCATTCGACGCGTCAATGCGTTAATTGGCGAAATTTTTGCCGGAAATTTCCTTTCGCAGCAATTCGATTGAAACCGCCGTCGTGCCGACCTGTTCGACCGCCAGACCCGCCGCCGTATTGGCAATTTTCGCCGCCGTCTTGAAATCCGCGCCGGAAGCCAGCGCGACCGCTAAAGCGGCAATTACCGTGTCGCCCGCCCCCGTGACATCATAAACTTTGCGGGCGAACGACTTCAAGCGGGTAATTTCCTGATTTTTTTCAAAAAGCATCATCCCGTTTTCGCCGCGTGTCACCAGAACGCCGTCAAAACCCAAATTTTCCATCAAAATGTTTCCCGCCTCTTCCGCCGCCGTCTCGACCGATTCTTCCAGATTACATGCTTCGGCGGCTTCCTTCTGATTGGGTGTTAAAATGTTCGCCCCTCGATATTTTGAATAATTTTTGCCTTTCGGATCAATCAGTGTGATTTTGTTCTCCTCTCTTGCTTTCGTTATCAGACGCGTGAGTAGGCTTTCCGTTAAAACTCCTTTGGCGTAATCTGAAATGACAATAATATCGGCACCGGCGGCTAATTTTTCGACCGTCTGCCAAATTTTGCGTTCTTCCCGCGCCGTTAAATCCGCGCTCGTTTCCTGATCAATCCGAACGACCTGCTGACTGTGCGCGATGACCCGTGTTTTGACGGTCGTCGGTCGTCCGGCGATTTTCACCAGATAATCCGCGCTGACTTTTGATTTATTCAGCACCGGCGAAAAAAGTTTGCCCTCCGCGTCATCACCGATCACGCCGACCAGCCACGCCGTCGCTCCCAAACCGGCGATGTTCGCCGCAACGTTCGCTGCGCCGCCGGCAGCCAGACTCGTATTTTTCAAATTGACGACCGGCACCGGAGCTTCCGGCGAGATGCGGCTGACACTCCCCCACCAAAAACGGTCGAGCATCACATCGCCGACGACCAAGACTTTTACTTTAGCGAAATTTTCTAAAATATTCATCGCCGGGTATTTTCAAATTGCCGCTGCCGCGCTGTATTTGGCATCAATAATTTCGCACCAGATATGAGCAATTGTAATGTGCGCTTCCTGAATCCGGGCGGTACGCGCGGAGGGAATTTTTAGACAAAAATCACTGAGCGAAGCCAATTTTACGCCATTCGCGCCGGTCATTCCGAGTATGCGGCAGCCTTTTTGCCGCGCCGACATCACGGCGGCGATGATATTCGGCGAACTGCCGCTCGTGCTGATGGCGATCAAAAGATCGTCGGTACGCGCGAGAGCTTCGATTTGCCTGGCGAAAACCCGTTCAAAATCATAGTCGTTGGTCAAAGCCGTCAGTGCCGAAGTGTCGGTCGTCAGCGCGATTGCCGGCAGTGCGGCGCGTTCCGTTTCGTAGCGTCCGACAAATTCGGCGGCGATATGCTGCGCGTCCGCCGCGCTGCCGCCGTTTCCACAAATCAGGATTTTACCGCCGCGCCGGAATGTTTCATAGATTAATTCCGCGCCCTCGCTGATGACGGCGAGTTCGTCGCGCCGAATCGTTTCAAAAATTTCAATGTGCGATTCGAGCGTCCTGGCGATCAAATCGTTTTGATTATTTTCGGAAATCGGCTCTTTCGTCTTTTTTTCGTCGCCGGCGCGGATTTTTTCGACGATGCCGCTCGAAGAATAACCGCTTTTGAGCGGAATCGAAAAAACCTGCCCGCCGTTTTCGCGGACGTAATCCGCGCCGATAATTTCCTTCACCTCCCAATCGCCGCCTTTGACCAGCACGTCGGGTTTGATTTCTTTGATTATTCGCTCCGGTGTCAGTTCGTCGAAAATTCTCACTTCATCAACCGACCGCAAACCGCTTAAAATCGCCGCGCGGTCTTCTTGCGGCTGAAACGGCTTTCGATTTCCCTTGATTTTCCGCACCGAAGCGTCGCTGTTGATGCCGACAATTAATTTCGTCCCTAAAGCGCGGGCTTGACGAAGCAATTCGACGTGTCCGGGATGAATCAAATCGAAGCATCCGTTGGTAAAAACCACCTTTTCCATTAAAATATTGTTTTTCAAAAAAAATACCCGGTAAATCTCAGTTTTCTACGCCTTTAAACGCGGTTGGTTGATTCGCAGTTGAAAAAACCACACAAACAGCAGTCCGATCACTGAAATCAATCCGTATTTAATCATATACGGAATAATCGTCCCGAAAAATCCTTCATACGAAACGCCGGTTAAGAGCATATAAAACAGCGTCACGCGCCAGATGGAATGATCTCCGTTTTCGACCAGTGCGGCGTAAACGATGCGTAACACAAAGCCGAGCAGAATCATTCCGAGCGGCACACCGACCGGTCCGAAATTACGCAGTAAATCGCCCATCGGTGTCACGGTGAACGAATTTTCACTGTAATTGAAATACAAATCCGCGTATTTGCGCGGCTCCGAACCGACCGGTTTGTTCTGCCACAGCGGTCGCGGGATGAAAAAATAGAGGCTGTCGTTGATGATATTGTTTCTTAAACCGTAACTTTCTTCAAAGGGTTCTAATTTTTCGTAATTTGAAACGACTACCGCCAGCGAACTGACTCCTTCGATGCGCTCGGTCAACGCCGAAATTCCCTCCGCCAGATTGTCGGTCAAATCCTGATCGGTTAATTTATCGAGCGCGTCGCCGATGTATTCGGCGTATTGATCAATGCTGACCCGCGCTTCGGTTTGTTTGACGCTTCGAAAAGTCGTCCCGTAAATCATCCCGACGACAATCGCCAAAATCAATAATACCGCTCCCAAAACGCGATGCCTGGTTTCAATCTTTCTGCCGGAAAACATAAACGCGCAGGCGACCAGAATAAAAACCTGAAACAAACTTCCGCGATTGCCCTGAATTAATGATTTCGTGAATGAAGTCGCCAGCAAAAGTCCGATGATTAAAAGATGGTTGATATTTAATGTTTTAACTTTGAAGATACTCAGCCAGAGCAGAAAACTCGCTTCCAGCCAGAACAGCGTCGTCAAAAAAATCAACCCGTCATACGCCCCGACGACATCAACTTTCTGATAACCTAAAATGCCGTAAGTAAAAGCGATGACGCTGTTTCCGAGACCGATGAGGAGCAGCAGAATGCCGGGCAGAAAGATATTTTCCGGCTTCCAATTCCATTCCGGCAGCTTGTCGCTGATTTTATCGCCGACTTTTTTCCCGAACGGAAACAGAAAACCCAACGCCAGACCGCCGTAACCGAGCGCGACGTAAACCAGCGTCAGCGGCAGATTATATCTTTCGTCTTCGACATAAACCAGAAAAAACGGCTGCGAAAGACCGCTCGCTAAAATCAGTCCGCCGAAAAAAAACGCCGGCACGAAATATGACCAGGCGGCGAAGACTATCGGATTGAAAAGATGAAAGCGTTTTTTGTAAATCAAATAAAAATTCGGAGCCGCGATCACCGCGCCGAGCAGGAAAACCCACGGCATCAGATACATCTCTTTAAACGGATTGATCGTGTCGTCCGTCAGCAAAAGCAGGGTAAACGCGCCGCCTAAAACCAAAACTCCGATGACCAGAATCGGAATCAGCAAAACGACATCTCGGCTGCGGGTCGGAAAATTTTGTGATTTGAATTTGTCCATCGCTTAAAAAACCTGACGAACGCAATTATCTTGATCGTCTAAAAATTATCTTTTTTAATTTGAGGCGGCATTATTCGTCTGACAAACCGCGATTACGCCGTCGCTCAACTGCGGCGAAAATTTTACGCAGACATCATTGACCAAATTGTGGAACCAGCGCAGAAACTGCCGGTGTTCGGGTCCGACATCGTAAAATAAAAATTCGTTAATCTTTAATTTCTCTCTCTCCAATACCAAACTTAATGTTTTGTAAGAATAATACGCGACGTGATCGGGATGCACCGGTTCATTGGCTCCGCCTCTGCCGCGCAGACCGTAAATCATAAATCTCATTCCCGAATAAGCGTTAATAGTCGTGATCACCAACTTGGTTTCGGCGTTCATAAATCGCTGGATGCCGCGCAGAAAAAGTCCCGGATTGGAAAGATGTTCGATCATTTCTCCGGCGATAATGACATCGAAAGTTTCGTCGAGCGGAACTTCGTCCAGTTTTTCCAAATCGGCGCGGTACAGATTCGTACCGCCGGCTTTCTCCAGCACGTCTATTCCCTGCTGATCGAAATCAAAACCGTAAAGTTCCTTCGCCACTTTTTCCAGCGCGAAATGCAGCAACATCTCGTTGTCAATCGCCCGCTGTGTGAAAGGATAATCCGTGCAGCCGAGATGCAAAACTTTTTTACCTTCGCACACCTTTTTGATAAAATCAACTCTTTGAACCAGTTCAAATTTTCTACTCATTTTAAATCTTAACGGTTGAAAACATTCCTCACCAAAAGTTTTTCTTCGTCGGTGATAAATCCTAAAACCCACAAAACAAAACAGTAAACGATACCGCCGCCGAACGCCGCCGAAACAAAAGTCAGCCACGAAATTTGATAATGACCGAGAATCGTTCTTTCGATAAATGCCGAACACAGGGCGGCAATTCCTAAAACGCTGACCAATTTCAACCAAAAACCTGTCTGCACACTGTTAAAAAACCATTTTTCAACGTAGTAAACCGAAAAAAACATCGTCCCGAAACCGGCTAATCTCCCGAAAGCGACTCCGATGTTTCCGTAACTGTGGATCAATCCGACGATAATCGCCACGTTTATCAATAAACATACCACAAATATCAGCAAGTTATAACCCGGATAACCCAATCCTTCCGTCATTTGCCAGGACACCGACTGAATCGCCACCAGGCTGAATGTAATGGTGTGAATAATTAAAATCAAATAAGTTTTCTCGGCAAACTCCGCGCCCATCCACAGCGTGAGAAATATTTTGCTTTCCACGATCAGCGTCGCCGCCATAAAAAACACGAAAAAACAAACGATTTTCGTCGCTTTCGTGTACAGCCGCAACAGTTTTTCACGGTGATCTTTTAATTCGCTGGCGAGCGGGAAAATCATCAGAAAAATACTGCTGATAAATGCGTGTATGTAAAACGAGAGCTGCATCGGCACGACGTAGTAAGTGACGTTTTCGGCTCCCAACTGCCGCATTATCCAGCCTCTTTCAAAAAGCATCAGCAGATTGGCGAGAATCTGATAACCGATAATTCCCGCGCTGTAAACCAGAACCATTCTGATGACCGCCGGTTTCAAATTGAGCTTAATCCCGAATTCGGGCAACAAACGTTTGGCGTAAACCGCCGCCGCCAGACAGGTCATCGCGGTGACGATTAAATTCCAGACGAGCAGTTTCTGAACGCCGTAATCGTTGATCGCCAGATAGATATTGCCCGCCAGCATCACCACTGTATTGAGATTAAAAATATTCGAATAAACGTCAAAACGGTGAATACCCTGCAATACGGCGTTGAAAATCTGGCTGACCATCAGAAAAAAAACAATCGCCGCCGCGACGTATAAGCCGCTGATCGTTTTTTCCTGATTAACCGCTTCGACCTGATAAAAACTGACGACCAGCCATCTTGCAACGAACGCGATCAGCGACACGCCGAAAATTCCGACCGCCAGATTGATGAAAAAGGTCGCTGAAATAACGTCGCTGATTTTTTCATTTTCACCGTTCGCCCGATACTCGGCGATATATTTGGTGATCGCGCGTCCGAAACTGAAATTAAACGAATAGCCGATAAAACCCAAAACCAGTAAATAAATCCCGTAATCGGTGACACCGAGCGACTTGACGATAATGCGCGTCGCAAAAAAACTTAACACCAACGGAATGACCCACGTTGAAAAGCCGTAAATAATGTTGCGGAAGATACTTTTGCTGGTTTCCGGCTGTTTGACTTTTTCCATTATTTTGCGCGAAAAGCGTCGAGATAACTTTCGACAGCGATTTCAGCGACTTTTTTTTCGTTAAAATTTTCCAGAACAAACGCCCGTCCGTCGGCGGAAAGCCGGCTTCTCAACTGTTCGTCTTCTTTCAAAATCAGAATCGCTTCAGCCAGCGCGTTACTGTTTCCCGGTTCGATCAGCCAGCCGGTTTCGAGATGTTTAACGGCTTCGGGAATGGCATTGATATTGGTGGAAATCGTCGGAATTCCCAGTGCCATCGCTTCAATTATCGAAATCGGCAAACCTTCGACGTAACTCGGCAGCGCGAAAACATCCGCCAGCCGCATCAATTTGAACAAATCGAGATGTTCGCCGCCGACCTGATCGGAAGTAATCAGCACAAAATTTTCACCCAGACCGTAACTTTCCGCTTTGTGTAATTCCTCTGCCGCCGGTTTGGAGTTGGAAATCCAGACAAATGCCGTATCCGCGTTTTTTTCAACTATTTTTCGCGCCGCTTCCAGAAATATCCAGCGTCCTTTGCGGTCAATAAACTGCCCGACGCAGAAAACCAAAAATTTATCGGCGGGTATCCGGTAACGACGGCGCGTTTCCGCCCAATTGATGTCAGCATTGAGAGCCGCGTCAATTTCTGCGGGGTTGACGTTGGCGTAAATGACTTTGACGGTTTCCAGAAAATTTGCCGAGACCAAGGGCTGCAAACTTTTTTTCGTATGCTGATTTGCCGTTAACAGATGAAAATTTTTCGAGCGCGTCAAAAGTCGAAATTTCGTCTGCCACAACTTAAAACGCCATTTTGAAACTTCCGGCAGTGAATTGTGCATCGTAAAAAAAACGTGCGTTTTTTTGGTCAAACGCCACAGCGCGAACGCCGACTGCCACGGCGCGAGTTCCGTGTGAATCAGGCTGTTCCGAAAATCAATGCTTTTGGCGAATCGCAGCAGAACGTATTCGCTTTTGATTTTTCGCCAGTGTTTTTCGAGTTTTCTTTTAAGCGTCGGGGCGATTCCAATATCGGCGTGAGCTTCGAAAAATTGATATTTGACCTGGAGATTGTTCAAAAAACTTAAAAGCTGCGAACTCGAACCGCTGGGAAGCAGCACGGTCACTTCGCCGAGTTTTTTCGCTTCCTTCATAATGCCGAAAAAAAGCACCTGCGCGCCGCCCCATTCCAGATAATCCCAAACGTAATAAAATTTCGCGGGAATATTTTTGTTCTTATTTTCCACTTTTGTCCGCCGAAGAGGAGAATTGATGATTATTCTTTGATTACCATTTGCGAAAAAACTTCGCTCAACGGCGGTTCTTTTTGCTGTCTGATGAAATTTTGTTCGGAGTTTCTTCCGAACGGCAAAAGAATGTAAAACATACAAAACGCCAGAAAACCCTCTTTTTTATTCGGCGCGCTGTGCAGACTCAGGTATAAACGTCTTCTGAAATTGTGAATATTTCCGATGTCAAAAACCAGCGCGTTGATCTTTTGGAAAAATTTCATCCGCCTGACCTGCGGGGTCGGATTATTGGGCTTGCAAAAAACTCGCGCCTGCGGTTCGATCAGCAGCCGCCAGCCTCTCTTTTTCATTCGCGGCGTGTATTCCACATCACCGAACTGCACTAATTTCCGGGCGTTCATCAAACCGACTTCCCGGATGACTCGCGCCGGATACAAAACGCAGTTTCCGACGATCAAATCAACTTCCCAGGGTTTTTTCGGAATCGTCCAGACGGTCTGCTGATTCCAGTGCCGCCAGCCGCCGCGCAGATAATTCCATTTCGGCGAGGTCTGAAAAAGCTGGTGCGGCTGATCCCACAACAGAAGCAGCGCGCCGACGACCGAACGCGGATATTTTTCGGCGCATTCGACCATTTTCCTGACGCATTTTTCATCGAATACCTGATCGTCATTGATACATAAAATATAATCGGGATCGTGTTTCAATGCCGCTTCAATGGCGAGATTAGTTCCGGCGGTGTACCATAAATTCCCGTCGCCGCCAATGACTTCGACATCGGGGAAATTTTCCCGAATCGCTTCCGCCGTGCCGTCCGTCGAACCGTCGTCAACGATAATGATATGAGTTTCAAAACCCGTCTGGTCAATCCGCGACAAACTTTTCAAACATTGTAAAGTCAGTTCCCGGCGGTTATGGACGGGCGTGACAATTTCCACTTTCTTGGTCATTGAAATTATTTTGAACGCTTTTGAAGCCGCTCAACGAAGTTTTATCGGCACTCGTCGGCAATTTCGGGCGATTTGCCTAAACCCTTTGTTTTTTCTCCCGCCGCTGTAAATTGTTCAGATACCAATCGCAGGTTTTTTTTAATCCTTCTTTAAAAGACGTGTGGTATTTCCAGCCGAGATTATTCAAACGCTTCACGTCGAGCAATTTGCGCGGCGTTCCGTCGGGTTTTGACTTGTCGTATTCGATTTTTCCCTCAAAACCGATAATCTCGCTGATTAAATCCGCCGCTTCGCTAATTTTAATATCTTCGCCCGTTCCAACATTAATGTGGGAAATGCCCTGCGCGTATAAATCATCCGCGTCCAAATTCTCCAGAATGAAAATCACCGCCGCCGCCAAATCGTCAACATATAAAAACTCCCGTTTCGGCTCTCCCGTTCCCCACAGCACGACTTTTTCATTATTTTCGGTTTTGGCTTCGTAAAACTTGCGAATTAAAGCGGGAATAACGTGTGAGTTCTGCAAATCGAAATTGTCGTTGGCTCCGTAAAGATTGGTCGGCATCAGGGAAATGAAGTTACAGCCATACTGCCGGTAATAATTTTCGCAAAGTTTGATCCCGGCGATTTTGGCAATCGCGTACGGTTCGTTTGAAAATTCTAGATAACCGGAAAGCAACTCTTCTTCACGCATCGGCTGGGGTGCGAACTTCGGATAGATACAGGAACTGCCCAGAAACAGCAGCTTATCAACCTGATTTTCAAGCGATGCCTGAACGATATTGGCTTCGATCATTAGGTTATTGTAAATAAATTCCGCGCGGTAAGTGTTGTTGGCAACGATTCCGCCGACTTTTCCAGCCGCCAAAATCACAATCTCCGGCTTTTCCCGCGCGAAAAATTGCTTGACTTCCGCCTGATTAATCAAATTTAATTCGGCGGATGAAGGAACGATTAAATTTTTATAACCCTGATTTTTTAATTCCCTGGTAATTGAACTGCCGACCATTCCGCCGGAGCCGGCAATGTAAATCCTGCTGTCGTAAAATTTCATACTGTCACTTTCATCAGAGACCGAACCGATTTTTTCGCGGTATTTTCAAGCTCCCGCCGCTCGCTTTAACTCTTTTAACTCTAAGGCAAGTCCGTTTTAGCAGTCTCGATTGTTTTCAATGATAATTTGTTTTATTCGCCGTCCTGACGATAATTGTCCCGGTGATAATAACTCTGATAATAATAACTATTGTCCTGAGAATTAAGATCAACGTTATTGAGAACCACGCCGAAGATTTTGACCCCGATGTCTTGCAGCAATTGTTTTGAACGGCGCACGATCTGCCGCGAACTCTTGCCCGAATGAACGACCAGAATTACCCCGTCCACCATTGAAGCGATTAAAACTCCGTCGGTAAACGACGCAATCGGCGGCGAATCAACCACGACGTGCGTGAAATGCGTTTGTAATTTTTTCAGCAAATTCGCCATCTGCTCCGAACCGAGCAGTTCCGCCGGATTCGGCGGAACCGGTCCCGACGGCAGTAAATTAAGTTTCGATTCTTCGTCGTAGGAAATAACGTCAATCAGATTTTCATCGGCTAATTCGGTCGAAAGCAGCGTACTTAAACCGCTGGAATTGCTGATGTTGAAAATCGAATGAAGTCGCGGGCGGCGCATATCGGCATCAATAATCAAAACTTTCGCGCCCGTCTGCGCCAGACTGATCGCCGTATTGACGGCGGTCGTCGTTTTCCCTTCCGCCGGTAAACTCGATGTAATCAAAAGAGATTTCGGGGCGCGTCCGGCGGTCGAAAGCAGAATTGACGTTCTCAACTGCCGGTAAGCCTCCGCCAGCGATGAGCGCGAGTCGTTATGAATCAACAAATCCGTTCCCGCGTTTGCATCGCCCTCATCATTGTTTCCGCCTACCAGCAGCAGTCGGCGTTTCGGCATCGAATCAATGCGCGGAATCGCCGCCAGCGCGGGCAGTTGCAGAAAACTTTCGATTTCTTCGGTGGTACGAATCGTATCATCCAGATATTCCAGAAATATCGCCAGTCCCATTCCGAAAAGTGTGGACAAAAACAACGCTCCGACGACGGTCGTCAAACGGCGCGGAGCCACCGGAACATCCGGCGGAATGGCGATTTCAGCGACGCTGATATTGTTGTCAGTTCCCGCAGCCTGAATGTCATTTCCGCGCTGCTGATCCATCAAAGTCTTCAAAAATCCCTGTTTGGTATCTATTTCCTGTTTCAGCAAACGCAGCGTCACCGCCGACTGATTTTGTCCCTGCGCCTGATTATACTGTTCATTGTAGGCGGATTTGATGCTGTCTTCCTGCGTTTGGGCTTTGACATATTTGGTTTTTAAGTTGTTTAAAATATCCTGGGTAGTTCTGGAGCGAAAATTTTCGAGGTCTTTCTGATTATCGGAAGCAACTTTCTTGATGTCGTTTTGCAGCGAATTGATCTGCGTGTCAACTTCTTTAACTTCCGGTGCCGCCGGCAGATATTCTTCCAGAAGCTGCGCCCGCCGCGCCTTCAAATCGGCGATTTTTTCCTGTGTGCGGTTGACAAAGGCTTGAATGGCGTTTTCTCTTTCGGTCGTGTAACGCAAAACTTCCTCTTCCGCCTTTGATTTTAGACGCTCCGGCGATTTGCTGACCGACTCGTAATCCGCTTGGGCGTTTTTACGGTCATTCTCCGCTTCCAGAAGTTGTTTATTCAATCCCGCCAGCCGTGCCAAAACAATCGTTTGATTGTCGTCGGTTTCCAAAACGCCGTATTCTTTGGTCAGTTGAACCAACTTATTTTCACTGTTTTTGATTTCGGTTTGCAGATCAGCGATGCGTTTTTGCAGAAATTCGTTGGTTTTGCCGCTCGTGCCGGTGCGTTTTTCCTGATTTGTTTTGGCGAAAACTTCACTGACTCCGTTGACGATTAAAGCCGCCAGATCAGGATCGGTATTTCTAAAGGTAATTTCAATCAAACGCGTATCTTTATTGACTCCGCGCGCCTCTTTGATCGGCTCGACTCCCAAATTCTTTTTGATAATATCAACATACGGAGCCAAGCGAACCGCTTCGGCGATTTCTTCGGAGGAAGCCGCCGTGCTGTTCGGCGCAGCGGCGACTTCGCCGACTCCGCTTTCGGTCTTTTTCGGCGCATCGCTGGCGAGTCCGATTGCTTTGAGCAGTGAATGCGATGCCGAAACCGAACTTTCATTTTTAGCTTTCTGAAATTCGCTGTTGGTGTCGAGATTGTATTCCTTTACGACTCGCCGCAGCAGACTGTCGCTATTGAGAAGCTGTAACTGCGTGTTGAAATACGACGCGTCCTGACTGACGAGCGGCGAACGATTGTTAGTGACCGATAAATCCGGGTTCGACTGCTCCGAATCAACCTGCACCCGCGCCGTCGCCTGGTAGATATTTGGCTTGCGCGCCATATAAATAGCGGTCAGAGTCGTCAGTAAAACCGCGATTCCGACGACCAGCCAAAATCTTTTGCGAATAATTCGCCAGTAGGTAACTAATTGGAAGCCATCCGGCGCGTAGCTGTCACGATACGCGCCGTAGCCGCCGTTAATCGCCGTCGGCGGCACTTCAAAAGGACGTTCAATGTCGGCGGTTTCAACCTGTTTTTGAACTATTTCTCGACTATCTCTCATATCTGTAAGAATTTCAACTGGTTCTGTCGGCGGTCAGGATGTTTTAAGGGGTCGGCACTCTCAGAAAAATATTGCCGATTCCGCCGGTCAACGCTTTGAGCAGTCCGTTGCGAACCGATTTCACCTTATCGTTTGAAACTTCGACAATATCGTTTGCCTGAATTGCCGGATCGGGAATTTTTTTATCTCGAATATCTTTCAGATTGTATGATAATTCCGTTTTGTTTAAATTGTCCTTCTCCTGTCTGTGAATAACGACTTTTTCGGTGTTGGCGGTCGAATCAAGCCCGCCGGCGATGGCAATCGCCTGCGTTAAAGTTTTCGGCTCTTTTAAGGAAACTTTCGCCGGTTTGAAAACATTTCCGACGACGTAGGCTTCATCGGCTTCGAGAACCGAAACGACATCGCCCGGCTGCATCCACGGATTTTGCGTCCCGTCCTGCACGTCTTTCAGGTTATAAGTCATAAACTGGACTTTAGCGTCATCATCAGCCGAATCAGCATTTTCACCACAGGTAGATAAATTTCCGACGCGGGCGATTCTGACTTTGGAGCCTGATTTTTCCACATCCGGTCCGCCCGCGAAAGCAATCAGTTCGAGCAGCCGAATTTTTCGATTCAAATAAAAGCTGCCGGGTTTTTCGACCGCGCCGATAACGGCGAAAGGCTGGGATTTCTGATCAACCGAGCGGACATTGACAAAAGGACTTCGCAAATATGTTTTGTAGAGATTTTCGATGGTTTGCTTCAATTCGCCTTCGGTTTTACAAACGGCGACAATCGGCTGCTCAATGCGCGGCATATTGATCGTGCCGTCGGAACTCACGCTGATCGTCTGCGAAAGTTCCGGGTGACGAAAAACTGTCACTTCTATCGTATCTTGATAACCGATCCGGTATTTTTCGCTGGATTTGCCGTTCGCATCGTCTGAATTTAAGACGGCTTCACTGATCGTTTCGCCCGACTTTATATTCTGAGTCGCCGGGTTGATCTGACTTGCTGCCGTTTGACCGCCAGACTTTTCCGACCGCCCTAAAGTTTCCGTGCTTTGACCGAAAACGCCGCTTCCGGCAAAACCGTTGACTAAAACGGCAACGGCGAAAATGATTTTTACTGCTTTCATAGTTGATTCTCCAGATTTACTCGACGCTCGGATGACCGGCAAATTGCCATTTTGTCATTTGTTGTTAACAGTTGATTCGTCCGTATAGAGAAAAGTTTGTCGCTAATTTCGTATTTATTAAAATTATTAAATTGTAGCAAACATTTGAAAGGAAACATATTATCAAATAGTTTCAAAAAGTAACAGTTAAAAGTTTTCAAAACCGTGATTTCAATAATTTCGCCTTTTTGAGATAAACTTTGTTACTTATTTTTTATATCAAAAAGTTATGCAAAACGCGACACCGATGCTGCGGCAGTATCTGGAAATCAAAAAACAATATCCCGGCACGCTGCTTTTCTTCCGTTTAGGGGATTTTTACGAATTATTTCACGATGACGCAGTGATCGGCGCGCGCGAAATGGAAATCACTTTGACTGCGCGGCACAAAGATTCGGCAAATCCGGTCCCGATGTGCGGCGTGCCACATCACGCCGCGGCAAATTATATTTCACGGCTCGTCAAAAAAGGTTATCGCATTGCCGTTTGCGAACAGACCGAAGAAGCCGGACAATCGGGCGGCAAACTTGTCAGCCGCGAGGTCGTCCGCGTCATCACGCCCGGCACGGCGATTGATCCGCAGCTCGTCGAATCCAAAGAGACGGTTTATCTAGCGGCGGTCTGCGGCGCGGGCGAAACTTTCGGCGCGGCGTTTCTGGAGCTGTCTACCGGAGAATTTTCCGCGACCCAAAATTCCGGCACTAATGCTTGGGCGAACATCTGCGCCGATGTCGAAAATTACGCTCCGCGTGAAATTCTTTATCCCGAATCACTGCAAAGTTTGGCGGAGAATACTTTCGGCAACACTTTAGGCAGAAAAAACAACGGTTCACAGAATATTGTTTCGATTTCACCGCCGAATTCAAACAAAATTTCCGCCGCTCTGACCCCCCTCGACGACTGGCTGTTTGATCGGGAAGACGGCGAAAATCTTTTGAAGCGTCAATTGAAAGTTAAAGGATTGTCGGGTTTCGGGTTTGACGGTAAAACGGCTGCGATTCGTGCCGCCGGCGCGTGTCTGCGATACGCGCACGAAACGCAGCGGGCTGCCGCCGAGCATATCTCCGAAATAAACTATTTTGAAGCCGCCGATTTTATGGTCTTGGATTCGGTGACGCTGAAAAATCTCGAAGTCGTCGAATCCCGTGGTGAAAAGTCCAAAAGAACCCTGCTCAGTGTGATAGATCAAACCGCGACCGGAATGGGCGCGCGGCTTTTGCGTTCGTGGCTCCTGCGTCCTTCCATCAAACGCAGTGAAATTCAAACCAGACTTTCGGCGGTCGGCGAATTAACCGATTCTATGCTGCGCGATAAGATTCGGTTTCTACTCAAAGAAATAACTGATCTGGAAAGATTGGTCGGGCGTTTGAATCTCGGCACGGCAACGCCCCGCGATTTAGTCGCCCTCAACGGGTCGCTGTCCCAAACACCACTTATCAATGCGACGTTATCAGACGCACAGAGTTTGTTGCTGCAAGTTTTAAGCGAAAACATTTCTGAATTGCCCGAACTGCGAAGTCTAATTGAAAGCGCGATTTCCGACGAGCCGCCGGTTAATATCAATGACGGCGACGTTATTCGGGAAGGCTACCACGCCGAACTCGACGAACTGCGCCGCGTTTCGCGCTCGGTTAAGCAAACCATTGCGAGTTTTGAAACGAAAGAAAAACAACGCACCGGAATTTCCAACCTAAAAGTCAAATTCAATAATGTGTTCGGCTATTTTATCGAAATCTCCAAAGGCAACGTCGGGCGCGTTCCGCCGGATTACGAACGCCGCCAGACGTTGACTAATGCCGAAAGATATTCAACGCCGCAGCTCAAAGAATGGGAACAAAAAGTTTTGGGCGCGGAGGAAACGATCAAAGAACTGGAAGCGGGGATTTTTCAAGAGATTCGCGCCGCCGCCGCCGCGCAAACGCCGAATCTCCAATCTACCGCGCGCGCGCTGGCAACTTTGGACGCGCTGGCGGGTTTGGCGGAAACCGCCGTCCGGCATAATTACACCGCGCCGGTTCTGCACGACGGTGACGAACTGGAAATAGAGGCGGGCAGACATCCGATGGTCGAAGCGTTTAGTTCGGCGAATTTTATCCCGAATGATTTGAAGATGAACAATTCGACCGACCGAATGTTGATTATCACTGGCGCGAATATGGCGGGAAAATCAACGATTATGCGGCAGGTCGCGCTCATTCAACTGCTCGCTCAAATCGGTTCTTTCGTTCCGGCGACTGCCGCTAAACTCCCCATTTTAGACCGTATCTGGACGCGCGTCGGCGCGTCCGACGATCTCGCCAGCGGGCGTTCGACCTTTATGGTTGAAATGACTGAAACGGCGGCGATTCTGCACAACGCTACGCCGCGCAGTTTGATTTTACTGGATGAAATCGGGCGCGGAACTTCAACTTTTGACGGGCTTTCAATCGCCTGGGCGGTCGCTGAATATCTGCATAATTCGCCGGAACATTCGGCGAAAACACTGTTCGCCACCCATTATCACGAATTGACCGAACTCGCCGAAAAGCTGCCGGGCGCGAAAAATTATCAGGTAACGGCGACTGAAAAAGACGGGGAAATTGTTTTTCTCCACAAACTCGTCAAAGGCAAGGCTTCCAAATCATACGGCATCGCTGTCGCTAAACTGGCAGGTTTACCGCAAAAAACCATTTTGCGCGCCCAGACGGTTTTGGAAAAACTCGAACAATATGAACTGGCGGTTTTCGCCGAGACAAAACAAAATTCGGGCGTGCCGGAAACCGAAACCGTTCAGGGAAAAACAAACCGACCGCTCTCTCAGTTTTCGCTTTTCGCCGTTTCCAACGAAGATGTCATTGATGAACTGCGTGATGTTAAGCTCGACCAAATGAGTGCCGAAGATTCAAAATCATTACTAAAAGACCTACAAAACCGCATTGTTTAATATAGTTTATTGGAATTAGCTAAAGTTTCACTTTAACGGTCGGCAAACCAACGCTTTATAAATCACCTTAACCTTGTTACAATCCGTCAGAACTATTTATGCTGGAAAAAATTCTTTCGCTTTCTTTAGAAAAAAAAATCGGGCAGTTATTTTTTATCGGAATTTCGGGAACGGAAATCAACGACTCGACGCTTGAACTGCTTGAAGAAGTCGCGCCCGGCGGCATTTGTCTGTTTGCCAGAAACATCAGAACCGCCGGACAGGTGCGGCAAATGCTCGCCGATTTACGCGCCGATTTGGCAATCGAACCGCTTCTCAGTTTGGATGAAGAAGGCGGAACGGTTGATCGTCTGCGCCGCATTTTAACTCCGCTGCCTGCCGCAGGTTCGCTGAAAACCAGCGCGCAGGCGCAAATTCTCGGTCAATCAACCGCCGAAATCATCAGAATTTTGGGTTTTAATATGAATTTCGCGCCCGTGGTGGACGTTTCCGACGATTTGCGGAAAAAATTTTCCAACGGTTTGTATTCGCGGGCGTTCGGCAATTCCAAAGAGGATGTCATCCGGTTAGCCGGAGCTTATCTAACGGCATTGCAGAACGGTGAATGTTTAGGCTGTCTCAAACATTTTCCCGGTCTAGGAGCGAGCGAAGTTGATTCGCACGAAGAATTGCCATCGGTTAATTTAACGCGCGAAGAATTTTCGGAAACTGATTTATTTCCCTACCGGGAGCTTTTTAAGAGCGGCGAAGTGCGCGCGGTGATGGTCGCCCACGCCGCTTATCCCCGTTTGGAATGGCAGGAAAAAGACTCTGGTGGAAATTTTTTGCCCGCTTCTTTGAGTTATCAGGTCGTCACCGAATTACTGCGCGAACAACTCGGCTTTGAAGGATTAGCCGTTACCGATGATTTGGAAATGGGCGCGATCATTAAAAACTACGGCATCGCCGCAGCCTGTCGTTTGGCGGTTAACGCCGGTCAGGATATGCTGGCAATCTGCGCCGGTGCCGAGGCGATCCGCGAAGGTTTTCGGGCGATTTTGGGATCGGTCAAAAGCGGCGAGATTGCGGAGGAGAGAATTAACCTTTCGCTGGAGAGAATCGCGCGGATCAAAAATTTGATGACCCCGCCGCCGCTTTTCCAAACCGAACGCCTGGAAGTTCTTTCCGCCCATATCGCGCAGTTAAATAAACAGTTAAATTACAGTTACGGAGGATAATATTTTGCGCTATTTTTGTTTAAGTTTAATTTTTCTTTTTTGTCTTATTTTTTCATTTTCCTGTCGAACCAGAAGCACCGAATTTGTGACGGTCGCGCTTTCCGAAAAATTTTCCACTTTAGATACTTTAACCACCACTGCATCGGACGCGGCAGCGGAACGCGTTCGCAATCTGATGTTTAATTCGTTAGTCAAAAAAAACGAAAAGTTTGAATACGTCGGGGAATTGGCTCAGGAAATCAAGCCTTCTGAAGACGGCAAGGTGATAACTTTTATTCTGCGCGACGGCGTGAAATTTCACAACGGCAAAAACTTTACTTCCGCTGACGTAAAATACACTTTCGACGAACTTTTTAAGAGCAGCAGCTACAAATCAGGCGCGTTTTACGACACTGTTGATGGACAGAAAACGCCGCACATCGTTTCGCTTGAAACGCCCGATCCGAAAACCGTCGTCGTCACATTAAGCCGCGCTTCGCTGCAAAATCAGCTTTTATCGAATTTCGTCGCCATTCCGATTATTCCCGAAGGAACGGTTTCGCAGCAGGCTTCGCAGCCGGTCGGTTCGGGTCCGTTCAAGTTTGTCAGTTTCGATCAATCGCAAAACATCGTCGAACTCGCCGCCAACCCGGATTACTGGGAAGGCGCGCCGAAAGTCGGCAAACTTCGCATCAAAACCGTTACCGATGCTAATTCCCTGCAAGCCGAATTGCAGAGCGGCGGCGTGGATATCGCGCCGCTCCCGACCAATCTTTCGCCGGATACGCTGAAATCTCTCGGTCAAAATCCAAACCTGAAAGTGGAACAGTTCAAAGGTTCAAATATTGATTATATCGGCTTAAACACGCAGGCATCGCCGCTCGATAACGTTAAGATCAGACAGGCGATAGCCTACGGAATTGACCGCGAAAAAATCATCAACGATCTTCTGTTCGGGCAGGCGGTCATCGCTTACTCGATTCTGCCGGAAGAATCCTGGGCGTATAATGCCGGAACGAAATACAATTACGATCCGAACCGCGCCAAACAGCTTTTACAGGAAGCCGGTTACAAAAGCGAATTGATAAAATTTAAGTTCGGCGCGGGAATTTCAGCAGTTAATCAATACGCGCTGGTGATTCAAAATTCGCTCAAAGCGATTGGACTCAATGTCGAAATTGAAACAATGGAAAGCAATGTCCTGCGTCAACAGCTCGCTCTCGGTCAGTTTCAGATGAACACCGGCAGATGGATCGGCGGAAATCAGGACCCGATTTTTTTGAAAGATTTGTTTTCCACCGGCGCGATTCCGGGAGAAAAAGTTAAATGCTGCAACCGAAGCCGTTACAGCAATCCTGCGTTTGATGAAGTAATCGCCGGGGCAATCAATGCAACCGACCGCGAACAAGCCAAACAATATTATTTAAAAGCGCAGGAAATTGTCAGCAATGATGTTCCGCTGATTCCGCTCTGGTATCCGGCAAATATGGTCGTCGCCAACAAACGCATCGAAAATATTAAGGTTGATGCCAGCGGAGACTGGAGTTTTCTCAAAAATATTACGGCGGCGAATTAATAATTGTCATAAACAGACTTGACAAAATTTTCTCAGTTTGTAGAATTATCATTTGCAAGCGGGAGTAGCTCAGTGGTAGAGCGCGACCTTGCCAAGGTCGAAGTCGCGAGTTCAAATCTCGTCTCCCGCTCCAAATCTTTATAAAGGCTAAGGGATAAAGGATAAAATTTTTCGCCTTTATCCTCTTAGCCTTTATCTTTTAATAAAAGGCGGCGTAGCCAAGTGGTAAGGCAGAGCTCTGCAAAAGCTTTATTCATCAGTTCGATTCTGATCGCCGCCTCCAAATATTCCACTCACAAAATATAACATTATAAACTCTCTCGAATTTTTATTACCTGTCTTTTAAACCGGCATTAGAACTTATGGATTAAGTTTCATTGAGATTTTTGCAAATTGTTTGTATAATCCTGACTGCACAATTTTACATTTTTTTACGCGTTACAATTTTCCAAAATATTTTGGCTGGCTTTTGTTTGCCCGTAATTCCAAATCGTTATGAAATCTCCTTTTTTACAGTTAATTCTAGTTCTCTGTCTGACTTTAATGTTTTTTTTATGCCCGAAGTTTATCGGCGCACAGGAAAAGCAGATGGGCGAGCTGACTATTGAAAACGCCATTCCTGGAAACAGCGGGCAGTTTGTCAATCTCAACGGCGAACGCGTTCTCAGCGGGCGTTCGATAACTTCGCCCGCTAAAATTGAAACGCCCGCGCAGACTTCCGCCAAAATTTCGCTGGCGAGAACCGGAATTATCAAAATCGCGCCTGATTCGAAAATGAATCTGTATTTTGAAAATTGGAGTATTTCAGGTGATTTCTTACTGGGAAGCATTACGGTTGACTCTCTGCCCTTCACAAAATTTAATATTTTAACCGCCGACGGCGCGATTACCGCTTCCAATATCAACAGCGAAAATGTGTTCGTCGTCAATCTGGTCAACAAAAAAACTCAGCTCAAAGTTTTATCCGGCGAAGTTTTATTTAATGGAATTCTGCTCGTCGCCGGTCAATCTTATCCGAATGAGCCGCTTGCTTCGAACGCGCCGGACAAAACTGTTTCCAGTGGTTCGGGCGCAAATAACAATTTGATCTTTATCGCTCTCGGCGCGGCGGGCGCGGTGGCTTTAATCGCCGCGTTAGCTTTATCGGGCGGCAGTGATAACAATAATTCCACCGTCAGCCCGATTCGCTAATTTCAAAATAATTTATCTTTAATTTTCCGCTCTAAAAAGTTATGATGGAAGCGTGACGAATAGTCGTCTCGTTTCCCCTTCCCATTTCTCTCTGAAAATTTTCTACCGTTTATCGAGGTCTTAATGTATTTTTTCTTAGTTTCCCTGACAGAACTGACGGGTTTGCCGGAAATAATCAGCTACTTTTTTGTTTTTTTATGCGGCGCGGCGGTCGGCAGTTTTTTAAACGTCGTCATTCATCGCGTTCCGAAAGAAGAATCAGTTGTATTTCCGAATTCAGCCTGTCCGAATTGCCGGCAGTCAATCAAACCGTATGATAATATTCCGCTTTTAAGCTGGCTGCTGCTGCGCGGCAAATGTCGTCACTGCAAAAATCCGATTGCGCCCCGCTATTTCGCCGTCGAACTGTTGAACGCCGTTTTGTTCACGCTCGTTTTTTGGCGCATCGGGCTTAACGCGCTGCTGCCGGTCGGATTAATTTTTGTCGCTTCGATGATCGCGCTGATTTTTATTGACGCGGAAAATATGATTCTGCCGAATGTGATTACTTATCCGCTGCTGATTTTCGCGCTGCTCGTTCGGCTGCTGTTCCCGCTTTTCGTTTCCGCATCATATTTTTCCGATCTTCGCATTTATCCGCTCGATCAAATGAATAACTCTCCCGCTTGGCTGGTGTCGCTGGTCGGCGCGTTTTTGGGCGCGCTGGTCGGCGGCGGTTCGCTTTGGCTGGTCGGAGAAATCTGGAAGCGGCTCCGCGGCGTGGACGCGATGGGTTTGGGTGATGTCAAAATGATGTTCGCCGTCGGCGCGCTGCTCGGCTGGCGTTTGACTCTTTTGACGATTTTCATCGGAGCTTTCACGGGCGCGGTGATTGGAATGATTGTGATCGCGCGGCAGAAGGAAAAGGATTTTCAGGCGCAGATACCATTCGGAATTTTTTTGGGAATTGGTTCAATTTGCGCCCTTTTATTCGGTGAACAGATGATTTCGTGGTATATACAGACATTTTTGCCGCGCTGAAATTAAACTAAAATTGCGCTTTCCAGACAGTTTACCGAACAATAAAACGCTTTTGAACGCAAATTCAGAGCGTTTTTTCGCGGAGTCCAAGTTCCGCATTTCACGCATCTGACAAGTTGTGTGTCGTTCGTGTTTTCCGTTTTGGCGATTTGCTTTTCAGGAATTTTGGCGGTTTGCCGTGCTTTAGTCAACACTCGCCAAGCGTAAATCGCCGCCCGAACCTGCTTTCGGTAGCGCACGGCAATCAAAGCGCAAGCCAAAAACAGCAGGATGATGATAAACAAAAACTTGATCATTTTTGTGTATTCTCCGCGTTCCGGTCAATTTTGGTTTCTGAGCCGGTTAAAATTTGGTTGTCGGGATTTACTTCTTTAAGCCGCGCCAGATATTTTTCGGCTTCCTGATTTTTGTTCTGACTCAGAAGAGCTTGCGAAATCACCTGTAAAGTTTTTTCGTGTTTGGCATCAATAGTCAGCGATTTTTGAAATTCGGCAATCGCCTTATCGGTTTCCGGCGGATTTTCCAGATAGTAAGTTAAACCTAAATCGGTTCTGATATTGGCATCATTAGATTTTTGTTCCAAAGCCTTTTGATAAAATTCCCGCGCTTGGCGAAAACTTTCGTTGTTTTTTTTCAAATATCCGATATCAAAATACACATTTCCGAGCGTCACGACGACATCTGTATCCTTCGGATTATTTTCGTAAACTCTGGTCAGGATTCTCGCAATATCGTTCAGCAAATCCGTGTCCTGTTTCATCGAAGCGTAATTATAAAGCGCGACTCCCAAGTTTTTTTGAAAAGCGAAATTCGTCGGATTTTGATCGGCTTCGGCGATCTTCTGTTTGATTTCTTCATCCGACAGAGACAATTCCGCATCCTTTTGATCTGCCGTATCCTGAACATTTTTCAACCGACTGTTTTCGGCTTGCAGAGCAACCATTTCGCGGCGATTCAAAGCATTTGCCAGAATAAAACCACCGACAAAACTAATAATCACCGCCGCTATCGAGAGCCAGAATATCTTCTTATTCATTCATCAAAATTCTAACAAAACCGGCGATAAAAAGCCAAAAGCGTCGCTTTCCGATGAAAGGCGACGCTTTTCGCTATTTTTGGCGGAAACGAAATTACTGTTCGTCTTCCTGATGCGCGATAAACGGTAAATCTTCCGCCCGGCGGCGAGTCGGCGGATCGGTCGCGCGGCGGCGCGGAATGGCGTTGGCAGTTCGCCGATCAACGCTTCCCGCCGGCAATCCTTTGCCGTGAACGGCTTCGACTAAAATTCGGGTGATTTCCTGTGAAAGCGTCCGATGTTCCGCCGCCGCTCTCCGTCGCAGCGATTCTTTCAACTCGTTCGGAACATACGCCCCAATAAATACCCCTTTGCGGTTTGCCATAATAAAATTTTGAAAACTCCTTTTGGATTTGTAAATTGTTAAATACCGAGCAATTAAAACAAGTCTGTAAGCCGAATTTTGTCTCTGTCAAAACAGACGGCAATCATTCATCTAGGCTGTTCGTCGCCAAACAGCTCAAGCGACCTACCCGGAAACGCCGCGCGAATCGCTCCGCGCTTTTGGACGAGCCGCCCAATTAAAAACGTTTCCCTATTTGGTCTTGCACCGCGAGGAGTTTACCCAGCCGCGCCTGTTACCAGACGCGCCGGTGCGCTCTTACCGCACCATTTCACCCATCACCGTCAACTTTGAATTTCCTTTTCAAATTCTAGATTCTAAAACCCGAAATCGAAAATCCGAAATTAATGCGGCTGGTCTGTTTTCTGTTGCACTTGTCGTCGTCCGACGTTGATCGAACGCCCGGTCGTTATCCGGCTCGCTGCCCTCTGGTGTTCGGACTTTCCTCTTTTAATAACTTAAAAGCGACTGCCCAACTTGTTTTATTTGCAAGGCTTAAATATTTTAGCAAAAATTGTTCAACATTTACAATTCGGTTTTGAACTTATTTGCGCGGTTTTTTTAATTCATTTTTATCTTAATTTTTGTTTCGTTTAACGAAAAAGAAACAATTATTTTCCGATTTCAATCGTATCGCCGATTTGCAGCAACGGATCAGGCTGTTCGCCATTTTTAATCGCCTTCAGGTCAAATTCAAAAGAGGCGAGCAAACCTTCCTGATTTTTTCGCCGGATCAAGGCTTTCCTGATGCTTGGTTTTTTCAAACCGCCCGCCGCCAGAATCGCCTGCGTTAAAGTCAGTCCGGAGTAAAAATCCCTCTGACCGACCGCGTTGACATCGCCGCCCATAAAATAAAACTGCGGAATCGGCGCAGTCGGCTGATTGACTTTTTCCACATCGGCGGATTTAAATTCGATGATGTCGCCCGGAAAAATTAGGATGTCGTCGGATTTCGGCTCGTTCAGATTGATTTGTTCGGTGCTGGAATTAGCGCGTTTAATAACGGCAAGTGAGACGTTTTTTTGCGTAACCGCTTCCGCGCGAACGACATAAAGCGGCACGGCTTCGCGCTGCAAAAATTTCTCACCGGCTTTTTCCACCGATCCGAGAACCGTATATTTATGACTGGCAAATTCACGAACCTTGACCGCCACCGTCGAATTTTCGTAAAGTTTGATTTTTCCCCGCAGCAAATCTTCGACTTCATCGGAAGTTAAACCCTGCACCAAAACCATTTCGCCTGCCAACGGAAAATCAATCGTGCCGTCGGCTAAAACCGTAAAATAATCGGTCGCGCCGCCCGGCACGTTCGGCAGACTGATTAACAAAACATCACCGCTGTCAATTTTGTAAATTTCAGTCGGCGACGCGGCGGCGACGGTCGCTCGCTTGGCGATCTCGTAAGTTTTTGATGCCAGTGAAATGCTCTTAAAATCGTCATTCTTCTCTGCCGCCGCTGTATTTATTGATTCTTCCGGCGCGGTGTTGATCTTTGGAGAATCAGAAACTGCTTCTTGATTCTCGACTTTGCTTTTGATTTTCGGATTTTGAGAATAACGAAAATTAACCTGTTTGACGGTATCCGAACGCATTTGCGCGAAACTGTTGCCGATTGCCGCTAACCCGACGAAAAGGATGATTGCCAGCGTATTTTTTAGCGAATTCTTTATCATAACTTACCGAAACCAAACAAAAATTAATTTCAAATTACTAATTTGCTCTTTATAAATTCGGTATATTTGAAACTGTAATAATTTACAAATATATTTGCGGGCAAATTTTCATTCAAAGCACCGTTCGGCTTCTGTTTTATAATAGAGGTAAAAGAATGTTTATTCTAGTTTTTTTTTATTTTACCCTGTTTATTTTTTGGGGGCAGTATAAAAAACGGAGCTAAATGCGACCATTTCTCGGAAAAATAATTATTTACCGCGCTTTCCGTCTCGTCCGGCGTGCGGCAGCGTTCGAGTTTGGCGACAATCTCGCGCGCTTCTTCAAAGGCGATGTCGGAAATCACTTTTTTAACGCGCGGTACGGAATTGATGTTCATACTCAGTTCGGTTACGCCGAGTCCGATGAGAATCGGCACATAGAGCGTCGAACCAGCCATCTCGCCGCAGACGATCACCGGAATATCGGCGTTTTCCGCCGCCGTCAAAACCATTTTCAGCGAGCGCAAAACCGCCGGGTGCAGCGTCCGAAACCAGTCGGCAACCGCTTCGTTATCGCGGTCAACCGCCAGCAGATACTGTACCAAATCATTCGTTCCGAGACATAAAAAATCACTTTCGGCGGCGATTTCATCAATTGTCAAAATCGCCGCCGGCACTTCGATCATCGCGCCGAATTTTAATTCCCCGAAGGAGACACCTTTTTTTCGCAATTTTTGCCGTTCGCTCTCCAAAATTCGTTTGGTTCGCATAATTTCGGCGACATCCGAAATCATCGGCAACACAACGCTGATGTTATTTTCGACGGAAGCCCGCAAAAGTGCGCGAAGCTGGGTGCGAAACTCCTTTAAATGCGTCAAACTCAGACGAATCGCCCGCAAGCCGAGAGCCGGATTTTTCTCCTTTTCCTCGGTTTCGTCGGCAAGCTGTTCGACATTCAGATCAAAGGTGCGAATTCTCACGCCTTCCGCGCCGACCATTTTGGATATTTTCCGGTAGGCTTCAAATTGTTCGTCTTCCGTCGGAAAGCCTTTGTATTGATTAAATAAAAATTCCGAACGATAAAGCCCGATGCCGTCAACGCCGAGTTTTTTCGCTTCTGCGTAACCTTTCGGCAAGTCGAGATTCGCGCGTAATTTTATTTGTCTGCCGTCAAGTGTTTTCGCTTTTCCTTTGATTAATTCGATTTTTTCAAAACCGTTTTTTTCAAATTCGCTGGCGGCGGCTTCATATTTTTCAAACGAATCTTTATTCGGATTTAGAATTATCTGCCCGCTGAAAGCATCCACAATCACTTCGTCGCCGGTTTGCGCGCGGCGCAAAATTCCTTTTACGCCGGTGATCGAAGGCAGATTTGATTCTCGCGCCAAAATGAAAGTATGCGAGGTCCAGCCGCCGTTTTCCGTGACAATCGCCAGCGGCTGACTTTCAAAAAGTTCGATCAGCGTTGACGGCTTAACTTCTTTTGCCACGATAATTGACCTTTTTTCCAGCCGGATATTTATTTTCTCGCCGCCCCCGAGCGCGGTTTGCAGCCGTTCGGCAACATCTTCTAAATCAATATACCGCTCGCGCAGATGCTCGTCGGAAATGGCTTTGTAGTTGGCAATGTAACCGTCGGTCACGACTTTAATCGCCCATTCCGCATTGATGCTTTCGGTTCTGATTTGTTCCTCAATTTTGGAGAGAAAAGATTTGTCTTCAAAAATCAGCCGGTGTGTTTCAAAAATATTTGAGCTTGTTTCGGCAAAATTTGATTTCGTTTCAAATTGGTTGACGCTGATCTGCCGCAACTGTTTTTTGGACAGCCGGACGGCGGCGCGAAATCGCCGGATTTCGCGGTCAATTTGCGATGCGTTTAATTTCAGACGGTAAAATTGCCGCTTTCGACCGTGCAGACAGACCACTTTGCCGACGGCAACGCCTCTCGAAACCGCCCGCCCGGTGAACGTTATTTCATTTTGGTTTTTTGAACGTGAGGTTTTAATCTTTTCATTAAAAACAATCATTGGCACCCTGCTTGATTAGTAATCAGGAGAATTACGATTGGTGAATTCGCCTAGCTTCCAAAATCTATGTTAAAGCCGCCCCCGCCGTTATTTTGGGACGGGAAAAAAGGTTTGATGAGTCCGGCAAAAGCCCGCAGGTTGCGGGTTTGAATTAAAATTTCGCCGGGACCGGAAAATTCTGCCACCAAACCTTCACCGCTCAGAAAACTTCTGAAAAATCCGCTTTTCGCAGCTTTCCGGGTCTGGTAAGGCATCTGGCTTTCCCACGCCACCAGGTGTCCGGTGTCAACGACATACTGCTCGCCAGGGCGCAGAGTTTTGCGGTGAATCGCGCCGAAAGAGGAAACGAGCAGCAAACCAGTTCCCGAAATCTGCAAGAGAAATAAACCTTCGCCGCCGAGCCACGATTTCGCCCCGCCGAATTTCGTGTCAACAATCAAACTCGTGTCCCCAGCAAGATACGAACTCGACTGCACCATAAAGGTTTGATTTCGCATCTCGATGCCGACGACATCGCCGGGCGCGCCGGGCGCGAGCGTCACTTCGCCCGCGCCGCCCTTTGCCGTAAAGGTTGACACAAAAGCCGATTCGCCGCCGACCGCGCGTTTCAAAGCTCCGAAAACGCCGCCTTTCATTTCCGCGAACAAATCTATATTGGCTGACATCGAAACCATCGCGCCGGCTTCCGCCGAAATAGACTGTTCGGGCTGCAAATTAACAATCGCCAGCGCAAACGAACCGGGATGCTGTATTTCCCAGGTGTAGCCGCGTCCCCGTCCGCGATTGTCGTCATCGAAATTAAAGGCTTCGCGTCCGGCAACCGGCGGAACATCGTAATTCGGCGGCGGCGACTGATACTGCGAAGTTGATTGTGACGGCATCGGCAAGCCGCAGTTGCCGCAGAATTGAGCGTTCGGCAAAAGCGGAGCGTGACAGCGCGGACAATTCATATAACAACTCCTTTCGATTTTTCGATGATAATGCGCGCCGCTTCTTCGGCATTTTCCGCAAAGTCGAGAAATGACACGTCATTATCGCTGACGACTAAATTTTGCTGCCACGCCTCAACAACCGGTTTCCAGCATTCGCCTAGCAGAACGAGCGGACGTTTATTGATTACGCCGGTCTGAAGTTTGTTCCAGACGAGTGAAATTTCCGTCACCGTTCCCATTCCGCCGCGCACCGCGACGAATCCGACCGAGCGTTCGATCAAATTTTGCAGCCGCCCGTAAAAATGATTGGTGGCGACTTTATCCGTCAAATAACGGTTCGGTTCGCCCTTAAACTGGTTCATCACGATGCCGAAAACGCGTCCGCCCTTTTCCCGCGCGCCGCGCGAAGCCGCTTCCATCACGCCGAGATAACCGCCGGTGCAGATCGTAAATCCGGCTTCGGCGAGCCGTCCGCCGAGTTCTTTTGCCTGCCGGTATTCCGGCGTGTTTTCACCGCAGCGCGAACCGCCGAAGATGGTAACAATTTTGTCATTTGTTTCAATCACAATTTTATCGCAGATTCCAGATTCGAGATTTCAGATTTGCCAAACATATTATAGCCGACTCTAAATTTATAACAAATTTCAATTGCCGCTGATTCTTTAATCTGCAAAATGCAATATGAAATCTGCAATGTGAAATTAATTCTTACGCCGCCTCTTCCGCCGGTGTCAGATTTCCCGCTTCGTGAATCGCTTTGTCCGTGTTGGTGAACAGTAAAATCAGGCTGCCGACGACGAAAAAGACGATTAGCGCGAGAATCGCCGGACGATAGGAATCGGTTATTTGCGCGACGAAACCAAAGACTACGGGACCGATCCAGCTCGTGCCGCGCTCGGAAATTTCGTAAATACCGAAAAAAGCCGATTCGCGTCCCGCCGGAATCATTTTAGAAAACAGCGACCGCGAAAGAGCCTGCGAACCGCCCAAAACGAAGCCGATCATTCCGCTCATCACATACGCTTCGGTCAGCGTATATAAAAATCCGTAAGCGTAGATGACAATCGCCGACCAAATCACGAGCGAAACGATAATCGCGTTTTTGGCGTTCGTGTAGTGGGCGATTCTTTCAAATATCAGCGCGCCGATAAACGCCACGATCTGCGCGATCAGAAAGGCGATGATTAAAACGGAATTATCAACTTCCAAACCTCTGGCGATGAAAAGTTCCTGCGAAATAAAGATTGACGAACTGGTGATAACCGTTTGAATTCCGTCATTATAAAGCAGATACGCGATCAGAAACCGCAAAGTATTTTTAAGTTTGAACAATTCGCGGAAAGTTTCGATCAATTCACCAAAACCCGCCGCGACGAAATTTTTTCCTTCGGGCGCGACGCGCTCAGGTTTACGGGTTTTTAACAATTTGAAAGTTATCAGAGCAAACGCCGCCCACCAGATTCCCGCCGTCAACAAACAAATTCTAACCGCCATTCCGACCGAAACTCCGAAAGATTCGGCATATTTCAAAAAAATAAGATTGAGAAACAAAACCAGCGCGCCGCTGACGTAACCGGCGGCAAATCCCCAGCTTGAAACTTTGTCGCGCCGGTCTTCGGTGGTGATGTCGGGCAGAAAAGAATTGTAAAAAACCACCGAAGCTCCCGCGCTTAAATTGGAAACGATAAAAAACACCGTCCCCAAAACATACAAATTCCCCTGGATAAAAAACAGCAGACAGCAGGCAAACGCGCCGAGATAGCAGAAAAACGCCATAAACGTCTTTTTCAAATGCGTATAATCGGCAATCGCGCCCATCACGGGCAAAAAGAAAATTTGCAGAAAAACGGAAAGTCCGACCGAATACGGAAACAAAGATTTTGCAGTAACCAGATTGTAGCCGCCCAAACTGAAGACGACCCCGTTTTCACCGACCGCCGTCTGCGCGAGCGTCGTGATATACTGCCCGATCAAAACGCCGACGACCGTCGTAAAAAATACGGAATTCGCCCAATCGTAGGCGATCCAGCCGAATATTTCGCGGCGGTCGTTTTTTAAGTTTTCTGATTTCATAATGTTTTCGTCGGAGCGCGGACGGCTTCGGCATTCAACTCAATAAATTTATTATCGTCGGCGTAATGTCCGATAAATCTTTTATTCGCGCGGCGGCTTCGCGGCTTTTTCTGCCCCAAATTATTGTCGGCACATCGTTTAAAGTGTGATTGCGAACGGACAAATCTTCTATGTTTCCGTGGTCGCTTGTCAAGATAAAAGTCGTCTTTTCGAGGTTAATTTTACCCAAAACGATTCTGATAAATTCGGCGAGCGGCGGCAGGTATTCGGCAGCTTTGGCGTAATCCTGCGCGTGTCCGATTTTGTCGGTGATGAAATATTCGTAAAGCGTGAAACGATGACTTTCGACGAGTTCCGACAATATTTCAGCGGCATCCGTCGGCGAAAAAACGGGAGCGTCAAAACCGAGTTCATTCAAATGCCGATTAGTAAAATCGTGAAACAGAGCTTTGCGTCCGAATAAATCGGGCAGTTTTCTAAAATTTCCGTTTGCCGCTTCGACCGCGCACGTGGTCGCCGATTTCCAGCGCGGCGTTTCCGAAAAAAATTTCGGCGTGTAGGCGTTGGCGAAAACATTCGGCTCGATATGTAAATTTTTCAACTGCAAAAATATCGAATATTCGGCGATGACATCGCGCAAAATCTGATTCGGAAAACCTTGTTTGTGAACGCCCAAATGCTGCGGGGCGTTGATTCCGGTCAAAATTGTCGTCTGCCCGGACGCGCTCTGCGGGCGACCTTCCACGCCCAAACGCGGATCGGTCGTCACTAAAACACCGTCGAAAATAGTCTCGTTGTTTTCGTCTTGAAAATTTGCCAGCGGTTCGATATGTTTTATTTGAGCGAGAGGATTGCTCGCATCGCGCCGCCCGATGCCTAAACCGTCAATAAAAAAAAGTATCACGCTCGAATCATTCATAAAATAAAAGATTAGCAGTTTCGCCGCCGATTTTCTTCACAGAATGGCAAAATAACGCGCTTTAATGCAGTTTTCTTTCAAATTTTGAAAAATATTCGCGTCAATCGCCGTCGCTTTTACTTCTTCTAAAATTGAATTTAACTCGTTTTCATTCGGAAAATAATGGCGCAGCGCGATTAAATCGTCCGGCGCGGAAAAAATAAATTCATCAATCGCGCCGCCTTTGAGAAGCGTTTTTAATTTGGCGGTGTCGCCTTCGGCGGAAATTTTCGCCGTGTAAACCGGCAGTTCAGTTAATTCAACTTTTGCCGCGACCAGTAAATTTTTAATTTCAAAATCCGCCGAATCTTCTTTGACAAGCAGCATTTTCAGATTTCCTAGTTCGTTTTCGCCCGCGTAAACTTTGATTGCGGCGAATATTTTGGCGGCGTTTATTTCAGTCGGAACGACATCGGCGTGAATCTGCGCGAATCGCAGTCTGTCGGCGACAATTTCGCCGAAAGCGCAGACGCGCACGGCATCCAGTTCGTAAAAATCAATTTCGTTTTCGGTCAGTAATTCCAAAAAATAATCAACTGCTAAAACGTCGGTAAAAATCAGCCAGTCAAAACCAATGATGTTTTGTATTAGAACAGTTTCCTCGACGTTCAATTTTACACGTTCGGTTTCCAACGCCGGAAAAAGAAATAATTTTGCCGAATCGCGCGTCATCTCAGCGATAATTTTTTTATTGAGCGGCGTTTGAAAAAGCGCGTAAGTTTTAGCGTCGGCGGTATTTGACATCTATCAACAGATTTTAACGGCAAAACCCGTTTTGGCAAGTTTGCAATTAAAACTTAAAAAAAGTAAGTTTTATCAATATTCGATTTCTGCGCGGTTTTCCGCAGTTCAGCCGTTCACAAAAACATTTTCTAAATATGAAAGCAATGATTTTAGCCGCCGGTTTCGGCACGCGGCTTTTTCCCTTAACGATTGACCGCACCAAACCGGCGATTCCGTTTCTCGGCAAACCGCTGGTCGGTTACGTCGCCGAATACGTCGCTAAATTTGGATTTAAAGAGGTCGTCGTCAATCTTCATCATCAACCGGAATCGGTCAAAAACGCGCTCGGCGACGGGATAGATTTCGGCGTAAAAATTCATTACACGCTGGAAGAACCGCAGATTCTCGGCACTGCGGGGGCTTTGGACAACGCGCGTCATCTGCTGGAAGATGAAACATTTCTGATCGTCAACGGCAAAATCATCGCCGATATTGATATTTCCGCCGCGCTCGAAACTCATAAAAAAAGCGGCGCAATCGCCACGATGGTTTTAAAAGAAAACCCGCAAAGAGAAAGATTTACCGAAGTTTACACCGAAAATAATCTGGTTGTCGGCTTTGGCGATTTTCCCGTTCCAATCCAAAATCCAAAATCCGAAATCCGTAATCCCCTGATGTTCACGGGAATTCATATTCTCGAACCGCGCGTTTTCGATTATATTCCGCGCGGCGTTTATTCGGATATTGTGCCGACTTTTTACAATCCGGCGATTGCCGCCGGCGAGAAAATTGCCGCGCACATCACCGGCGGCAAATGGTTTGAACTTTCGACGATTCCGCGCTATCTCGAAATCAGTCTGGCGATGATGAACGGCGCGAAAGTTTTTGCGGGTGAAAACTGTGCGATTTCAGAAAGCGCGGCGGTGCGAAATTCCGTCATCTGGGACGACGTTTCAATCGGCGACAACGCGCAAATTTCCAACGCGATTATCGCCGATGGCGTGAAAATAAACCCCGGCGAACATTATGAAAACGCGGCGATTGTGCGTGCCGCAATGCTCGACCACTGCCGGGAAATCCCCGAAAAGGCGTTAAAAGGCTTTGTCAACGGCGAAAATTATGTCGTTCCGCTCAATCAATGATAAAATCTTTTCCTAAATATGAATGCCACATTTTCCGAATCCGCCGTCGAAAGACTGCGAAATTTCTTAAAATTAAACGACGAGAATTCTGAAATTGAAATTTTAACGCCGGATGCTTCTATCAGAGAATATTTTCGCGTCAACTGGAACGGCGCGACCGCAATTGCCTGCGTTTATCCCGAAGCCTTCGTCGAAAACGAGCAAACTTATCTGGATGTGACCAATCTTTTCCTGCTCGGCAGTCTGCCGGTGGCGAAAATTTACGATTTCAGCGAATCTCTCGGTGTCATCGTTCAGGAAGACTTCGGCGACACGATTCTGCGCGATGTTTTGGCAAATTCTGATTTGAAAACCCGCGAAAAATTGTTAAATGAAGCGATTTCGCTGATTGCCCAAATTCAAAATGCGACGGATAAGGCTTTTGAAATAAATTCAATCGCTTCGCGCTTAAAATTTGACGAGGAAAAACTTTTGTGGGAATTAAATTTCTTCAAAACCCATTATTTTGAAACATTTCGCCAATCGAAATTGTCCGATGAAGATGAAAACGCATTGAATACAGAGTTTACCGAACTCGCCCGCGAACTCGAACGACACGCAAAGGTTTTATGTCACCGCGATTTTCACGCGGCGAATTTGATGATTGACTACGCCGGAAAACTGCGAATCATTGACCACCAGGACGCGCGCATCGGCGCAGCGAGTTACGATTTAGTCTCGCTTCTTTTAGACAGAGTTTTGGAAACGCCTGAAAAAGACTGGCTTGACGAAAAGAAGAAACTTTTTCTAGATGAAAGAAAAAAAATGGGTTTGGAGGCGATTGAAACAAAAGATTTTGACTACGAATTTGATTTGATGACTATCCAAAGATGTTTAAAAGCCATCGGCACATTTTCGTTTCAGTCAGTAAATCGCGGCAAAACTTATTTCGTACAGTTTATCAATCCGATGTTAAATATCGTATTGGAAGCCGCCGAGCAGTTGAAAAGATTCCCGAATCTGCGCGACATTATCAAGAAAGAACTGCTTAAATAACATCAAAGACATTCGGCAATTTTAAATTTACGGCAGATGCGATTTTTGAAATACTTTGGGATAAATGTCGGGCGGCGAATAAAGAATTGACATTTTTTGAAAAAATATAAGATTATATTCTTAAAATTTATCAAAAAGGCGGAAACTTATTATGGAAACGAAAAATCCTCAAGTAAGAAGACGAAGAACCAATCAGAACAAAAGGGAGATTAAAAAACCGTTTTTTAGAAGAAAAATAAATTTTCTGAATATGCACTACTGGGAAGTCAGCATCTTTTTTCTGACCACTCTTTTTATACTTCTCGGCTTGTTTCGCTATATAATCATAACTTATGTGTATGACAAGTTGGGCTGGCATTGATTTATTGCCTTTTGACTTTGCCGAAAACTTTTCCGGTCGGTTCGATTATTTTGTGTAGCAGTCAAAAGCCGTTTTCCCCTTTTTAAATATTCAATTTTAAAATTTACAGTATTCGTGAAGAATTTATTTTCGAGAGTTCGATTCGTCATTCCTATAAAACATAAAACAGAAAATTACCTTAGTTAATTTCTCAAACAGAAAAATAAACATAAAATTATGAAATACATTTCACTCAAAATGCTCGTTTTCATTTTTATATTTTCAACAGTCATCAGCCACGGACAAGTGAAAATTGATTCGTTTCAGATAAAATCTTCGACACTACTCGAAGACATTCTAAAAATAAAATCAGTAAATCCGAAGATTTCCGTCATAGATTTAGCGGAACAGGCGAACGCGCTTTTACAGACGAAAGGAATCAATTTCGATTTCGCCTTTGACCAGAGTGTTTGTCAAAAAGTTTTAGATGCGCGGCAAAAACAAAAAGATAAAACTCAACCCGTCAAATTAAATGCGACGCTGAAATCGGTTGATGCGGAAAATGCCGCCGTTTCGCTGCCCGATATTTCATTTGAAAAGAACGAATGCGGCAGATGTTTTATTCAAATGCCGGTTTTTGAATTTTCGGGCAAAGATTTTATCACTTCGATTCAGGAAACGAACATCAAATTTTTTACGCCTTCAAATTTTATTTTCAATGAAGTTGATTTGATTGACAATAAAAATCCGCTAAACATTGTTCGTAAATGGTTTACACCTTTTCGCACCGCGCCCCTCGGAATTTCCGATGATCTTAAATTACTTTATCTCGAACTTCCCGACAAAGAGTTAAATGAACTGGCACTCGTCATTTTCGACAACGGCGGTTTCCAGTTTTACGCGAAAAGCGATTTGGATTTGACGGCAAAATCGGCAAAATTGACCGACCTGCCGAAAGAAATGAATACGCCGAACACGGCTTTTTTGAGTTTCATCATCGGCGATAAAATTCAGACATTAAAATATAATACTTCGTGTCAATAGTTTAGAAAAATTTTTATGAATCAAACATATATCAACGAATTAAAAAATCATATCGGCGAAGAAGTCACACTGAAAGGCTGGCTTTATAACTCGCGTTCGAGCGGCAAACTCGTGTTTTTGCAGCTTAGAGACGGCACGGGAATCGTGCAATGCGTCGTTTTCAAACCGAATGACGAAGCACTTTACGAACAGGCGAAATCGCTCGGACAAGAATCTTCGATCATTATAAAAGGCAAAGTTAAAGAAGATACGCGCTCAAGCATCGGTGTCGAACTCGACGTAACCGGACTTGAAATTATTCAAAACGCTTCCGATTATCCGATCACGCCGAAGGAACACGGGACGGAATTTTTGATGGATAACCGCCATCTGTGGATTCGCTCGAAAAAACAGCACGCCGTGCTGAAAGTTCGCCACACGGTCATCAAAGCGACGCGCGATTTTTTCGATGAAAGCGGCTTTATTTTGGCTGACACGCCGATTTTCACGCCCGCCGCCTGCGAAGGCACGACGACGCTGTTCGAGGTTGATTATTTCGACGACGATAAAGCGTATCTGACGCAATCAGGGCAGTTATACAACGAAGCGACCGCCGCGAGTTTGGGCAGAAGTTACGCTTTCGGTCCGGTTTTCCGCGCCGAAAAATCGAAAACGCGCCGCCATTTGACCGAATTCTGGATGGTCGAACCCGAAATGGCTTACGCGCACCTCGCCGACGTGATGAATCTCGGCGAAGGTTTGATTAAATTTATCGTCAAACGCGTTTTAGCCGACCGGCGCGAAGAATTGGAGACGCTCGAACGCGATGTTTCCAGATTGGAAGCGTTGTTAACCGACAATTTCCCGCGCATTCATTACGACGAAGCGGTCAAATTATTAAAAGAAGGCTTTGCCAAAGGCGAACTCGAAAACGATTTTGAATGGGGCGGCGATTTCGGCGCGCCGGACGAAACATATATCTCGAAACAGTTCGACGCGCCCGTTTTCGTGCATCATTTTCCCGCCGTCATCAAGGCGTTTTACTTTGAACGCGATGCGGAACGACCGGAATTAGCTCTCGGCGCGGATTTGCTCGCGCCCGAAGGCTACGGCGAAATCATCGGCGGCGGCGAACGCGCTTTTGATCTCGAATTTCTCGAACAGCAGATCGAAGAACATAACCTGCCGAAAGAATCTTTTGAATGGTATTTGGATTTACGAAGATTCGGCGCGGTTCCGCACGCCGGTTTCGGAATGGGCGTGGAACGCGCGACGGCGTGGATGTGCGGCATCGAACACGTCCGCGAAACGATCCCCTTTCCGCGTCTGCTGAATCGGTTGAATCCGTAATCGAATATGCCGAATGTCATCGTTATTGCAGGGGCGAACGGCGCGGGCAAATCAACGCTCGCGCCGTTTTTGCTGCGCGATACGTTCGGCATCGCCGAATATGTCAATGCCGACACGATTGCCGAAGGTTTATCGGCGTTCGCGCCCGAAAACGCGGCGATTGAAGCGGGGAAAACGATGCTCAGACAGATCAATGAACTTGCCGCTGAGAGCAAAAACTTTGCTTTTGAAACGACTTTGGCGAGCCGTTCGTATGCTCAGAGGATTGTTAAATTACAAACGACGAATTACCATTTTCATTTAATATATTTGTGGCTGAAATCTCCGCATCTGGCGGTCGAACGGGTGCGGACGAGGGTTATTTCCGGCGGTCATCACATTCCCGAACCGACCATTCTTCGCCGTTATGAACGCGGAAGGCTCAATTTTAATATATTTGTATCAACCTTTAGCGGATTCGTGGCAGGTTTATGACGCTTCATCGTCAATTCCACAAAAAATAGCTGTCGGTGATAAAGTTGACGGTATAAAAATTTACAAACCAATCTTATGGCAAAAAATAAAAAGATAGATTTAGACGCGCCAAATCTTCTGACTGTAAATTCAAAAGCTGTTGAAAAGGCTTATCAAGCTGCGGTCAAAGCCGCGCTGCTGAAACACAAAAAGCTAAATAATCCGGTCGCTGTTTGGCGCGGCGGAAAAGTTGTTCTGCTGTCGCCCGAAGAAATTTTCCCCGACGAAGATTAAATTTCACTTCTCATATTATTTCCCGGTCAGTTAAATTTATGTCGAAACTCTTAATCACCAAATATCATAACCAGCTTCACGAAATTTTAAGTTCCGGCGGTTCGCGCAACGAAGGCGCGATCACGTTCGCCTTTGCCAATTTGCTGCGTTCTTACGCGGAAAAGAAAAATCTGCTCCTTGTCGAACAGAAAAGTATGACCGGGCGGACAGGCAAAACGATTCGTCCCGACGGCACGATCAAATATTTCGGCGGCATTGATCTTGGATATTGGGAGGCAAAGGACGGTAACGACAAACTCGACTACGAAATTGATAAAAAGCTCAACACCGATGGTTATCCGACGAAGAATATTATCTTTGAAGACACGCAGACCGCCGTTTTGTTTCAGGAAGGCGTGCAGGTGATGCGCGTTTCGATGCACGAATGGAACGAACTCGATGATCTTTTGGACAAATTTATCGGCTATGAACCGGGCGAAGTCAAAGAATTCAACAAAGCTCTCGAACATTTCAAAGAAGATGTGCCGTCAATCGTCGAAGGTTTGCGCGAATTGATGGAAACCGAAGCGGAAAAGAACGAATCTTTTCGCCACAGCCGCGATAAATTTCTGGAAATCGCCAAAGGTGAGATTAATCCCGAAATTACGGCGGAAGACGTGCGCGAAATGATAATTCAGCACATTCTGACCGAAGATATTTTCACCAATGTTTTCGGCGATGCGGATTTTCACAAGTTTAATAACATCGCCAAAGAACTCGAAACTGTGATCGAGACGTTTATGAGCCGCGAAGTTCGGAAAAATTATCTGTCTTCGATTGAAAACTATTACAAAACGATTCGTGACGCGGCTTCGGGCATTACGGACAACCACGGAAAGCAGAAATTTCTCAAAACCGTCTATGAAAACTTCTATAAAGTTTACAATCCGAAAGGCGCGGATAAGCTCGGAGTCGTTTACACGCCGAATGAAATCGTCAGACTTATGATTGACAGCACCGACTGGCTGCTCGACAAACATTTCAACAAAACTCTCAGCGACAAAGGCGTGGACATTCTCGATCCGGCGACGGGAACAGGAACATTCATCGCGGAATTGATTGACAGAATCAACATTCACGACCTCGAATACAAATATTCCAACGAACTGCACGCTAACGAAGTCGCCATTCTGCCGTATTACATCGCCAATCTCAACATCGAATACACTTATCAGCAGCGTAGAGGTAAATACAAAGAATTCAAAAACATCTGTTTCGTTGACACGCTCGACAATACTTCGGCTCTCGATTATTCGGGCAAGCAGGATATGTTATTCGGCATCAGTTCCGAAAACGCCAAACGTATCAAAGACCAGAACGCCAAAAAGATCAGCGTCATCATCGGCAATCCGCCGTATAACGCGAAACAAGCGAATTACAATTTTCAAAACTCCAACCGCGCTTATAAGGAAATTGATAAGAGAATCAAAGATACTTACATCAAACACGGAACGGCGCAGAATCAAATTGTTGTTTACGATATGTTCACCAGATTTTATCGCTGGTCTATGGACAGATTGAACGATAACGGCGTGATTGCTTTCATCACCAATCGAACTTTTATTGACAGTCGCGCCTTTGATGGTTTCAGGAAAAGCGTTCAAAACGAATTCGATTCGATTTATATTGTGGACTTACGAAGCGATGTCAGAGCGAACCCGAAAATTGCGGGAACGACGCACAATGTTTTCGGCATTCAAACGGGTGTGGCGATTGCTTTTCTCGTTAAAAACATAGAAAAAGCAAAAGATAAACGACAATGCAAAATTTACTATGTCGAACTCGATGATTTTTGGCGTAAGGAAAAGAAACTCGAATGGATAAGCGAAAATCCAATTTCACAAATCGAATTTGATCGCATCGAACCCGACGCGAAAAACAACTGGATTAACCAAACCAACAATGATTGGGATAGTTTATTGCCGTTGGTTGATAAAGATGTAAAAGCGGGCAAATCGGAAAAAGCTATTTTTAAAGTATTTTCCCCCGGAATAAGCACACAATGTGACGAATGGGCTTACGATATTGATGAGAATAATCTAGATAAAAAGATTCGTTTCTTTATTAGACCTCTTGCGAAATAAAAGAGATATTTGAAAACTTTTGATAAAGATGGCACAAATATTTCAAAGGAGCAAATCTGATGAGATACGAGAAAACCAAAGATTTAAAAGACAAAGATTTCAAGCGATTCTTTGGGGTCAAGAAAGGAACATTTGAAACAATGTGTGAAGTTGTCAAAGAAGTTATGAGTCAGGAAACCAGAGGCAGAAATTCCGATTTATCAATAGAAGATCAAGTATTACTTGCACTTAACTATTGGCGGGAATATCGGACGATGTTTCATTTGGGACAAGATTACGGGATTCACGAATCGAATGTATCGCGGACAATTCAGAAGATTGAAGATATTTTAATCAAGAGCGGAAAGTTTTCATTGCCGAGCAAAAGACGATTATTAGAAGACGATGAGTTGCATTACACGATAGTTGATGTGACGGAAATGCTAATTGAGAGACCGAAAAAAAACAACGAAGATATTATTCGGGAAAAAAGAAGCGGCACAGCTTAAAATGTCAGTTGATAATCTGTCAAGAAAGCGAACAAGTGATTGCCACATATTTCGGGAAAGGCAAAACACACGACAAGAAAATGTATGAAAAGAGCGGCGTAAAATTGCTGAAAAGTATCGAACTGAAAGCGGACAGCGGTTATCAAGGGTTACAGAAAGAACAATATAAAGTATTGATACCAAAGAAGAACAGTAAATTGCACAAATTGACAAAAGAAGACAAACGAGCGAATCGAGAGTTAGCTCGAAAACGAGTCAAAGTTGAAAATGTCATCAGAAGATTGAAGATATTTCGCATCTTGGGAGAGCGTTATAGAAATCGGAGAAGACGACTCGGACTGCGATTCAATCTAATTTCAGGCATTTACAACTTTGAAAGAAAAACCATCAGAATTTAATTTCGCAAGAGGTCTATTGATATTTATTCAAAAACTCTCAAGGACAATAATTATAAAAATCGCTTTCAAATCAAATGGCATAGGAATTTGGACAGAAGAGTTAAATCTCAGAAAGAAATTATATTCAATGAGAAACAAATATTAACCTGCAATTATAGACCTTTTAACAAGACCAAAGTTTACTATGATCCGCTAATTAATGCAGAAGTATTTCAATTTAAACAGATATTTCCTTTGACGAAGAACTTATTTAATGAAAATAAAATTATCGCTTTTACTTCGCTAGGTTCACAGAAACCATTCTTAACTTTAGCATCTGAAGCAATTGTCGATTATCACTTTGTAGGTGCTGCGGCTCAAACACAGTGTCTTCCACTTTATAGTTATGACTCCGAAAATCAAAAACACGAAAACATCACCGATTGGGCGTTGAGTCAGTTTCAAAGTCATTATGCGAACAAGTCAGTACCGTCTGCGTTAGCGGGCGGTTCAACGCCAACGGCTCAAAAGTCGAAAGGAAAGCATAAAACGTCGTCTGCACAAACTCCAGCAAACAATATGATGGCGGAGATCGAGCCGCCCGCTAACGCAGACGGTTCTGACCTGATTGACGGCGCGACGATTACGAAACAGGATATTTTTTATTACGTTTACGCGGTGCTTCATTCGCCCGTTTATCGCAAAAAGTATGAGCAGAACTTAAAGCGTGAGTTTCCGCGTCTGCCGTTTTATGACGATTTCTTTCAATGGGCAAAATGGGGCGCGGCGTTGATGGATTTGCATATCAATTACGAAACGCAGAAATTGTTCGCGCTCGGAAGAAAAGATTTGGATTTAACCGCGAAGAAGAAAACCAAACAGGAAAGTTTATTCGGCGGCAAGTCGGAAACGGAAGACGAAAACTTTATCGCCAAACCGAAAACCAAACTTCGCGCCGACAAAAGCGCAGGAACAATCGAGATAGATTCACACACGACATTAACGGGCGTTCCGCCGCTCGCGTGGGAATATAAACTCGGCAACCGCAGCGCGATTGAGTGGATTTTAGATCAATACAAAGAAAAAACGCCGAAGGACGCAACGATCCGCGAGCGTTTTAACACTTACAAATTTTCAGATTACAAAGAATCGGTCATTGATTTGCTGTTGCGCGTGACAAATGTCAGCGTCAAAACGATGGAAATCGTCAATCAAATGCCGAAAAATTGATTTTCGAGCGCGATCACGAGAATGAGAAATCCGGCGCGCGCCAACCTGAAATTTATCAGGCGGCGGCGCGGCGCGATGTTTGACCGAGGCTTTCAAACACGCCGTCCCACAGTTCGATTCTCAATTGCAAAGCGCGTTTGACGGCAATTTCGGCTTCGCGCCATTTTGCCGCGTCGTCTTGGCAGAGTTTTTCCGTCATCGCCAGTGCGAGGTGCGAATGTTCGTCGCCGTCAACTTCGATGTGACGGTGCAGATAGTATTTCAGGATGGATATTTTATCGGGAAAACGTCGTTCGAGATCGGCGACGAGCGATAAAAACATATCGGGAATCAAATCTTCGCGCCCGAAAGTGAAAACGGCGGCGAGAACGTGCGCTCTGTTTTCGCCGATGATTTCAAAGGTAAAATCCATAAATTTCCGCGCCGCTGTCGGAATATTCGACGCGGTAATTATGCGGCGAACATCGTTATTTTTCCGCGCCGACGCGAGAAAGTTTTCGATTTCGGCGGTGTCCGCGCCGGTCTGTTTCATCGCTTCGAGATATAACTCGAAATGGCTGATGCGTGTTCCGCTCGCGTCAACGTCTGATTCTTCGCCCGCGACGATTTCGTTAATCAAAAAGCGCGTTTCCGCATCGCCGACCGGAAACCATGGCAGAGAAACGCAGGTTAAATTGATTTGCAGAGCTTTGAGCAGCGACATAAAATCCCAGACGGCGAAGATATGAAAACGCATAAATTCGCGCACGTCGGTCAATTCGCGGATTTCGCCGTAAAGCGGATGTTCGACGATGCGGTTTTTCAGCGGTTCGATGTTGGCAAGCAGATTTTCTAAATGTTCGTTCATAACGATAACCGTTGATTTATTTCAAATAAAGATGATTTTTGCCGCCGATTGCAAACATTATTCATCGTGAACCGTGACGATCATTATCTCCGGCGGCACGAAAAACCGGAATGGCAGCATACTCGTCCCGATTCCCGCCGTCACAAACAAATCAACGTCGTTTTCGCGCGTGTGACCATAAGCGTATTGCTGTCCGTAACTTGAAGGCACCATCGGTCTACCGAGAACAGGCAGCCAAACTTGTCCGCCGTGCGTGTGCGCCGCCAGTAAAATTTTCAAATCCGGCGAAATCGAAAAGCCGCCCGTGATGTACTGGATCACGTCCGGGCTGTGTTCGAGCGCGATGACGTTTCCCCTTTGACCGTCTTTCGCCAGCACGCTTTTCAGTTCATCGGAAAAGCCCTGCCAGCTTTGCACTTTCAACTGATCTTTGATGCCGAGAACACGCAGATTTTGCCCGTTCGCGCTGATGTCGGCGACTTCGTTCTGCAAAACCGTGTAACCGATGTTTTGAAACGCCGCGGCGACTTTCGCGTCGCCGTAAACGCCGTCGTGATTGCCGAGAACGACGAAAACGCCGTAACGCGCTTTTAATCCTTTAAGATTTTCGACCACCGTTTCGAGCGGCATCTTTAATTGGGCGGAATCATCCGCCGTTTCCGAAATGTAATCGCCCAGCAGCGCGATGATGTCGGGGTTTTGCTCGTTGGTTGTGCTGACGACGCGGCGAATCTGTTCTTCGGTGACGTGATTCGAGCCGCCGTGAATATCGCCGATCATCGCAATCTTCAAATTTTCAAACGCCGGATTCCAGTTTTTAACCGTCACTTCTTCATTGGTAACGACGAGGCGACGCGGCTCGATGAAATATGAATAAGCCAGACAGAATAAACCGGCGATGATGACGGCGAAGGCGATTATTGTAAGGCGGTTTTGGCTGTATCGCATCTGTTTATTGTATTTCTAAAGCTGAATCGCGTTGCTAAATTGACTGTAATTTCAGCGTTCAAACGCCTTTCGGAAAATATTCACGCCATCTTCGATCAACCAATTTCACAATATCTTCCCGCGCTTCGACTTCCTTCGGATACCAGGGTTTCATTCGCGCGTCAATGACAATCGGATTTTGATAGGAAATGTGATTATTGACGACTTTGATCTCTTTCGCGTGAATGTCGGTCGAAGGATTGAATCGCGTCCACGTCGCCCATAAGAATTTGTCGGTTGTTTTGGCGCAATTCGCATCGTCGTGCAGAACGACGATTTGCCAATCATCAAAAGCTCCCGATTGCGCCACTTTCACACCCAGTTCGTTATCAGACGCATAATCATTTCCCTCCACGACCAAACAGCCGCCGCAGTAAATTTCGGCGCGTTTGAGATAGTTCGGCAATTCATCGGTGATCTCGCGTTTGAGTTTTCTTTGTTCCGCGCCGACACCGACAAGCATCGCTTTCGAGCCGTGATTTATTTTTCCCGAAGCGTAATCCAGCGTGTCGAAACTGGTGCGGTCGAAGATGAAAAAATCGCTCGCCCAATTGACTCGCGTCAGAATGTATTCAAATAAAGTTTTGAAATCGCGCAGGTTTTGCGGTTTGTCGGTCAGCATCAAAAATTTGGTGAGCGAAAGCTGCCCTTCGCCGAGGATGCGAAAACCGGCAGAAAGGGCTTCGCGGGCGTAGCGTTCTTTGACGACGGCGGCGGACAGCGAATGAAAGCCGGTTTCGCCGTAACTCCAAAGGTCAATGACGGCGGGCATCACGAGCGGAAACAGCGGCGATAAAAGTTCCTGCAAATAATCGCCGATGAAGAAATCTTCCTGGCGCGGTTTGCCGACGACCGTCGCCGGATAAATCGCGTCTTTACGGTGAAAAATCGCTTCACATTGGAAAATCGGGTAATCGTGCGTCAATGAATAATAACCGTAATGATCGCCAAACGGACCTTCGGGTTTTCTGATTTTCGGCGGAACAAAGCCCGAAAAAACGAATTCGGCTTCGGCGATGAGACGCAAGCCGTTTTTCAGCGGATTTTTGACGGTTTCGATTTTTCCGCCCGCCAGAAGCGACGCGAGCATCAGTTCGGGAACGTCTTCGGGCAACGGCGCGATTGCCGCCAGAATCATCGCGGGCGCGCCGCCGATATTGATGTTGACGGGCAAACGCTGATTCAGTTTTTCGGCTTCGTGATGATGAAAACCGCCGCCTTTGCCGATTTGCCAGTGAATGCCCGTCGTCCGGTCGTCGTATCTTTGAATGCGATACATTCCCAAGTTATGCTTGCCGTTCGTCGGGCTTTCCGTGTAAACCAGCGGCAGCGTCACGAAATGCCCGCCGTCTTCGTGCCACAATTGTAAGAGAGGAATTTCGGTTAATTTCGGTTCGCGGCTGAATCTTTCCAAAATCGGCGCGCTTTTCACCGATTTCGTGCCGAGTTTCAGCGCGTCGAACGCCATCGAACGATAATTCCATAATTCTTTCGGCTTCGGCGGCAGCAGAATGTCAATCATTTCCACCGCGTTTTTCACAAATTGCAGAGGCTTGCCGCCGAACGCCAGTTCGATGCGCTTTTTCGTCCCGAACAAATTCGTTACGACGGGAAAAATCGAGTTTTTGACGTTTTTGAACAACAGAGCTTTGCCGCCTTCGTCAATCACGCGGCGATGAATTTCGGCGATTTCGAGATACGGATCAACTTGCGCTTCGATTTCGACGATTTCGTTTTCCCGCTTTAACGCGCTGATGAAAGAGCGCAGATCTTTGTGCATAAAACAATTGGAACAGAGCGTTTTTCGATTGGCAAATTCGCTATTAAAGAATTGAAAAACTTACCGCCGATTTTGCCGATAAACGCAGATTTACAAATACTTCAAATTCGTATTTGGATTTTATCGGCGTTTATCGGCGTTGGTCGGCGAAATCGGCGTTTGTTTAATTCTTTTTTTTCATCAGATTCGCGCTGTTCAAATCGAGATCGCTCGCCGGAATGACTTCGATTTTCTGATTCGGGAAGCGCTTTTTCAAATCGTCGGCGAAAATTTTGTAATCGCCGACGATAATCATATCGCCGCCGTCCAGATTCGCCGCCGCGAAGTTTTTGACCTGTTCCGCCGAAACATCGCGGACGTTTTTCATATACGAATTCAGTTCGTCCGCGCTCAATCCGTAGGTGTAAAGATCAACGAGTTTGCCCGCCAAACCGTTGGTCGTTTCCAGACTGCCGCCGAACGCGCCGTTGAGCGTCAACTGGCGCGGCAGTAATTCGGCGGGTCCGGTCAGACCGCTGCCGAGCCGGGCGATTTCGGCGGCGACGAGTTCCGCAACTTCAGCGGCTGAGACGTTTTTCGTCTGCACCCGCGCCAGTAAATTAGTGTTGTTAAATCGTGAGGCGAGACTGCTGCCCGCGCCGTAGCTCAAGCCGCGTTTGATGCGAATTTCCTCGTTCAGCCGCGCCGAATAACCGCCGCCGAGAATCGTGTTGGCGACCGTCGCCGGATAATAAGTCGCATCGGTCGCGCATTTGCCGTTCGGACAACTGACGCGCCCGCTGCCGAGTTTTTTCGCGTAAACCACCGCCGCCTGTCCCGAATTCGGCAAATCAATGACGAGAAATCGGTTGATTAAGTCGTTTTTCGGCGAATTGCCGCCGACTGTCGGACGATCAACGGTTGATGCTCCGACTTCCGTTGTCTTCCAACTTCCAAAGTATTTTTTCGCCAGCGCGTCGGCTTGACTGTCGGCAATATCGCCCGCGAAAACCAGCACCGCATTAGCGGGCGCGTAAGACTGACGATAAAATTTTGCAATATCCGTATCGGTGATGCTTTCCAAACTTTGCGGCGTGCCGATGGCGTTGTGTTCGCCGAAAGAATAGCGGCTGGCGACGAAACTCGCCAGACTTCCCGGCTGTTTCAGGGCGACGTTTAATTCGTCGTTCGTCTGCGATTTGAAAAGATCAATTTCGCTCGGCGCGAACGTCGGATTTAATACGACATCGCTCATAATCGCCAACGCCTGTTCGAGTTTGTCGGACGTGATGTTGAGCGTGATGACGGTCGAATTCCAATTCGCGTTGGCGTTCAAATCGCCGCCGAGAAATTCGATTTGTTCGGCGATTTGCGTCGCGCTGCGCGTTTTCGTTCCTTTCGTCAGCAGCGAGGCGGTCGCATTTGCCAAACCGTTTTTCGCTTCCGCAGCGGCTCCGGCATTTTTCAGCAGCAGCGAAACCGTCACCAGCGGCAGATTGCGGCGCGTCACCACGGCGACTTTCAGACCGTTCGCCAATTCGCTGTTTTTGATCGCCGGAATTTTCACGGCGCGCGGCGCGGAAGGCGCGGGCGGCAGTTCCTGAGCGTTCGCGCTCAAGGCGAACGGCGACAGTAAAAAGGCAAAAGTTAAAAATAACAAAAATTGACAGTCGTTTTTCGTTTTCCGTTTTCTATTTTCCATTATTTTCTTTCTCCTTCGCGTCGTCGTTGACGTAATAAATCACCACGCGGTTTTTATCATTAAAATATTCTTTCATCACTCGCTGCACATCGGCGGCGGTGACGGCTTGCAAATCCTTGATTTCCGAATTGACAAAAGTCGGATCGTTGTCGTAAATCACGCCGCTGCCGATGGCGAACGCTTTGCCGCGATTGGTTTCGAGCTGGCGCAGCGTGTCGGCGACGCTGGTGTTTTTCGCTTTTTCGAGTTCCTGGGCGGAAACTGGCGCGTCCTGTATTTTTTTCAGTTCCGCCAGCAGCGATTTTTCGCCCATTTCCGGCGTTTTGCCGCTCGCCATAATCGCCGTAAAATTCAGCAGACCTTTATCCACGCGCTCGTCCACTCTGAACGACGCTTCCTGCGCGATTTGCTGTTTGTAAACGAGTTCCTGATAAAGTCTGGACGATTCGCCGCCGGACAAAATCGCCTGGGCGATTTTCAGCGGCGCGATGTCTCTGCTTTTTGAATCGGGCGCGAGATAAGTGATCGCCACCGCCGGCAGCGGCACGTTCGGAGCTTTGACGACTTCGCGTTTTTCCAGCGTGCGCGGCGGTTCGACGGCGGTCACGCGCGGAATCGCGCCCGTCGGTTTAGGAATTTTATCGAAGTATTTGTCAACCCAGGCGTTAAGCTGCGGCTGCTCGAAATCGCCGACGACGATCAGAGTCGCGTTGTCCGGGCGATAGTAAGTGTTGTGAAAATTGATGACATCCTGCAATGAAGCCGTGTCCAAATCTTCAATCGTGCCGATGGTCGTCCGGTGATACGGATGTTTGTCGTAGGACAGTTTCTGAACCGCTTCCTGAAGGCGACCATACGGCTGCGCCAGCACGCTCTGCCGGTATTCCTCTTCGACGACGGCGCGTTCGGATTTGAAATTCGGCTCGTCAACATTCAAATTCGCCAGCCGTTCGGCTTCCGCCCAAAGCAGCGTTTCGAGATAATTCGACGGCACGACTTCGTGATACGCTGTCACGTCGTCGCTCGTGAAAGCGTTATTGTTGCCGCCGACATCTTCGGTCAAACGGTCGAACTGCTCGCTTTTCAGATTTTTCGTAGATTTGAACATCAAATGTTCAAAAAGATGCGCGAAACCGTTGCGCCCCGCCGGATCGTTTTTCGAGCCGACGTTAAACCACATCTGCACGGTGACGGTCGGACTCGAATTATCACGCACCGAAACGACTTTCAAACCGTTTTTCAAAGTCCTCTGCTTTATATCGAGCGGCGCGATTTTCGTCTGCGCGAAAATCGTCTGCAAAGACGCGAATGCGAGGACACATATTAGTAAACTTAACGACATTTTCCGCATATAAATTTTCCTTTTTTGTAGATTTTTATGTAATACGTTTTCAAACGTCAACGACTTTTAGATGTTCGGTTTTGAAATTTTAGATGTTAAAGATTTCTCCCGACAGCTTTCTTTGCGAACTTTGCGATTCAATTAAATCGGCAATTTCGACCGTTAAAAACGCGCCGAAAATTACGCCTGACCGTAATCGTAAAAACCTTTGCCCGACTTGCGCCCTAACCACCCCGCGTCAACATATTTTTTCAGCAGCGGACACGGACGATATTTCGGATCGCCGAGTCCTTCGTGCAAAACATTCAAAATCGCCAGACAAACATCCAAACCGATAAAATCAGCCAGAGTTAAAGGTCCCATCGGATGATTCATTCCGAGTTTCATAATCTCGTCAATCGCTTCGGCGGTGGCGACGTTTTCATACAAACAAAAAATTGCCTCGTTAATCATCGGCATCAACACACGATTTGAAACAAAACCGGGAAAATCATTACATTCGACGGGAACTTTGCCGAGTTTCTCAGACAAATCTTTAACTTTGGCGTATGTTTCATCGCTCGTTGCAATGCCGCGAATGATTTCGACGAGTTTCATCAGCGGAACCGGATTGAAAAAGTGCATTCCGACAACTTTGTCTGGACGAGAAGTTGTTGCAGCAATTTTTGTGATGGAAATCGAAGAAGTATTCGTCGCCAAAATCGCATCCGGCGCGGTTAATTTGTCTAATTCTTGAAAAATTCCTTTTTTAACTTCAAAATTTTCAACCGCCGCTTCGACAATTAAAGAACAATCCTTAAAAGCCTCAAAATTGCCGGTCGCTCTGATTTTTTTCAAAGTCTCATTTTTGTCGTCTTCCGTAATTGTTTCTTTTTTGACGAAACGATCCAGACTTTTGGTGATATTCTGTACGCCGCGCTCGATAAATTCGGGTTTAATGTCGTACATCACGACATCATAACCATTACTCGCCGCCGTCTGCGCGATGCCGTTGCCCATCGTTCCTGCGCCGATTACACCGATAATTTCATTCATTTTAATTTTCCTTTTAAATAAGGCAAAAGCCCGCGCGTGAGCAAGGGCGCGATGTTGATTCTGCGCCCTTGCTCACGCGCGGGCTTCTGCCACGTTTTCATCTTTTTCCCTTAGTCTCTTTCGACCGCCATCGCCACCGAATTTCCGCCGCCCAGACAGAGCGCGGCAACGCCTTTTTTGACATTGCGGCGGTTCATTTCGTAAAGCAGCGTCGTTAAAATTCGCCCGCCGGAATTGCCGATGGCGTGACCGAGCGCGACCGCACCGCCGTTGACGTTGACTTTTTCCATATCGAGTCCGAGTTCCTGCATCACGCCTAAAGCCTGCACGGAAAACGCTTCGTTCAGTTCAAAAAGATCAACGTCTGCCATTTCCCAACCGGCTTTTTTCAGCACGTTTTTCACGCCTTCGACCGGAGCCATCATAATTAATTTCGGTTCAATGCCGCTCGTCGCATACGCGACGATACGCGCCAGCGGTTCGACACCTAATTCTTTCGCTTTTTCCGCTGAAGTGACGACAATCGCCGATGCGCCGTCATTAACTCCGGGCGCATTTCCCGCCGTGACGGTTCCGCCGTCTTTTTTAAACGCCGGTTTTAATTTGCCGAGCGAATCAATCGAAGTGTCGTCGCGGATCGTTTCGTCGTGGTCAAAATTCACCGGATCACCTTTGCGCTGCGGAATTTCAACCGGCACGATTTCCTCGTCGAATCTGCCCGAATCACGCGCTTCCATCGCTTTGCGGTGCGAATTGAATGCGTATTCATCCTGTGTTTCACGAGAAATTTGATATTTTTCCGACACGACTTCGCCCGTATTTCCCATATGCCAATTCTCAAACGGACACCACAAACCGTCGTGAATCAGCAAATCAATATCGGTTTGATTGCCCATTCGATAACCTTCCCGCGCGTTCGGCAGCGCGTATGGAATATTCGACATTGATTCCATTCCGCCCGCGACGACGAAATCCGCGTCGCCCAATTTGACGGCTTGCGCGGCTAATGAAACGGCGCGCAGTCCCGAACCGCACACCATATTGACCGTCAGTGCCGAAACTTCCGGCGGCAATTCCGCCTTGATCGCCGCCTGCCGCGCCGGTGCCTGCCCCAATCCGGCTTGAACGACGCAGCCCATTATCACTTCGTCAACCTGCTCCGGCTTGATATTGGCGCGTTTAACCGCTTCTTTAATCGCAATACTGCCCAAATCCGTCGCCGAAAAACCTTTCAAACTTCCTAAAAATTTCCCCGTCGCCGTTCGCGCGGCACTGATAATTACTGCTTCTTTAATGTCTGTCATTTAAATTCCTCTTTATCCTGATATAAATTATTTTAATAGCTAATGATAACAGAGATTTTGCCGAAACGAAAAAGCCATAATTCCGGCTAAATTGGAATTATTCTTCACCGATGTCTTCGTTCCAAATTTCGGGATTTTCCGCAATATAATCACTCAACATTTCAATACATTCGCCTGAATTAAGAACAATTACTTCTACGCCGTTATCTTTGAGCCATTCAATTCCGCCTTCAAAATTGACATTTTCGCCGACGACGACCGTGCCGATTTTGAATTGCCGCACCAAACCCGAACAATACCAGCACGGCGCGAGCGTCGTCACCATAATTTTATCGCGGTAAGATTTCTGTCGTCCGGCTTTGCGGAAAGCGTCGGTTTCGCCGTGAACCGACGCGTCATTTTCCTGCACGCGGCGATTGTGTCCTTTGCCTAAAAGTTCGCCGATGTTGTTAAATAACGCCGCGCCGATGGGAATTCCGCCTTCTTCCAGACCTTTTTTCGCTTCTTCAATCGCCACTTGCAGCATCGCTTGATAGTCGAGTTCCTTATTCATATTTTTCGCATTTTATCGCTAACCCAAATTTTGTGCTAATCTTGAATTTTCAGGAGATTTTTATTGTGTCACAAAATTTTCAGGCGGGCGATTTTTTAATTTTTCAAATCGAAAGCGGTTACGGACTTTTGAGACTTTTGGCGATTGAAGAAACGCCGGAAGATAAAATCTGGCATTTATCGGCTTATAATGAAATGTTTCTCGACGTTGAAACGGCGGACGCGGCACTGGAAAATCCGGCGAATTTAACGATCAATTATCCGCACATCGCGCTGACAACCCGCGCTTTTGAAGCAACCCAAGTGGCGCGAATGAAAAACGTAACGCTGAGCGAAAAGGAATTAGAACCTTTGGAAAAATGGCAAAACGATCCGCAGCGCGAAATTTCCGACCGTTCGGTGAGATTAATGCTCGGACTGCGTTGATTTATTTTTTAACTTTTCTTCCGATAGATGCCGCGTGGTATTCTCCGTTACGCTGTTCGGCACGTTGTTGCTAAAATCAGCTTCCTGCAAATACTTTTGTGATGTTTTTTGGTCTTCCAACTGTTTTGAAAAATCATCTTTCGTCGGATTTAACCGTTTAGATAATTTATTAATCATATAAAAGTTTGAAGTGTGCCAAATAGCGTTGCAAATCAATAAAGCCGCGCCCAGATATAACACAATCGGCACATTAAAATTAGTCGCAAACATCCAAAGACCCGCAAGCAATGAAAAAATAGACGCAAAAACATTGATAACACCTATCGTGTTTGCATTTTGCTGCGGCGTAACGCTGCCGAAACTCGTTAAAGTACTTTTGTTGAAACCGAAACCCGTTAAATTACTTTTGTTGAAATTAGACAAAAACTCGCCGCACGTCGGCAATAAGCGTTCTCTTTTTGGTCTGGTTTTCCGCATTTCGGGCAAAACATAAAAATATAATCGTCGAAATCTGTGCTATTGTTCTTCGTTTCTGCGTTTCAATTCCTTGTCAATCAAATCGAGTTCGCGGCTCATTTGTCCCATCACGGATGTATTTTCCTTCGCTCTTCTGATCAAATACGGCAACGTATCGGCGACCGGACCGTAAGGCACGTATTTTGAAACATTGTAATTTTTATCGGCTAAAATATACGAAAGATTGTCGCTCATTCCGTAAAGCTGCGAAAAGAAAACGTGCGGATGATCGTGCGGAATCCCTTTTTCGTCTAATTTTTGAGCCAGTCTTTGAACACTTATTTCATTGTGCGTTCCGGCGACAAACGCTATTTCATCAATATTTTCCAGACAATATTCGATTGCCAGATTATAGTCGCGGTCGGTCGCTTCCTTATTCGGCTGAATCGGCGATTCATAATTCATCTCGGCGGCTCGCTCGCGCTCTTTTTCCATATATGCGCCGCGCACGAGTTTAACGGCGAGAATGTAGCCGTTTTCTACCGCTTTTCGGTGCGATGACTTTAAGAATTCCAGACGATCTCGGCGGTAAAGCTGAATCGTATTAAACACAATCGGCTGTTCACGATTGTACTTTTCCATCATTTCCGTCGCCAGTAAATCAATCGCGTCCTGAATCCAAGATTCTTCCGCATCAATAAAAATCGGCTGTTCGATGGAATGCGCGAATTCGCAAATCTCATTGACGCGCTTATTTGTGCGATGCCATTTGGCATTTCCTTTCGCGTCGAGTTTTTTGTGATTACTGACTTTTTCCAGCGTTCCGAGCGGCGCGATTCCGGTTACTTTAAAAACCGCAAACGGAATTTTATCGTCGTTTTTGGCGCGTTCGAGATTCAAAATCGTTTCGTCTTTCGTGCGTTCAAAATCTTCGTCCGCCGATTTTCCTTCGACCGAATAATCTAAAATCGTGCCGATGTGCGAACTGCCGAGTTTTTCAATCGTCGGTTGACATTCTTCAATCGTTTCGCCGCCGCAGAATTGTTTGAAAATCGTTTTCTTCACCAGACCTTTAATCGGCAAACCGATTTTCAACGCCAGCGCAGTTGACTTAGTGCCGAGATTTGTCAGAAACGGCGAATTCATCAATTTGAAAAGCCAGTATTTTTTTTCGAGTTCCGCGTCCGATTTGTCGGCAAACGCGGTTTTGGTGTCTTGAAAGTTTAATTTTATTTCATTCATCGGGCATTCATAATTTCCTTTAGAAATTTCATCGCTTCTTTTGAAAATTTTACGCGGTCAAAAATATCGGACAATTTCAGTTTGCATTTGACGGATTCGATTGTAAAAGCTGCTTTCGTGCCGAAATAAGTGTAGATTTTCCAGCTTTCGTCGTCTTGTCTGATGAAATGTTCGACCATCGGTTTGTCCTGCGAAACCAAAATGTAATCGCTCAAGGTCGGATTAAATTTGCTGTAACGGATAAATTTCGTGTTGCGGTCGAAAAGTTCGGTGGATTCGGAAAGAACTTCGATAATCACTTTCGGATTGAGAATAATATCTTTATGTTCGTCGTGATATTCGGGTTCGCCGCAGATTATCACCAAATCAGGATACGAAAACATTCCTTTCATTGAATGCGGAACTTTTTCTTCAAAATCGCCGCTTCTGACTTTGGTGTCTTTCGCTCTGATTTTACATTCTGTTTTTCTCAATTGCTCGCTGATTTCCCGTATCAGATTTACTGAAACGTCAGCGTGATTATCACTTTCGCCAGCCATCGCAAATATTTCGCCGTTGATATATTCGCTGCGTTCATCGGCGGCGCGTTCCATTTCGAGATATTCTTCAACCGTATATTCGCGCGTTTTTTCTTCTTTTAATTTGGCGAGTCCCATTAAGATAATTGTATCTCAATTCGCCGAAAAATAAACGCGGATTGTTTCTTTAGCCTTTTTCCTTTATTATTTTTAATTTTATTGAAGGAAATTATATGAGCAAAGGATTACCGAAAAGATCGGAAAATTATTCGGAATGGTACAACGAAATCGTCAAACGCGCCGAACTCGCGGAAAATTCCGCCGTGCGCGGCTGTATGGTGATTAAACCTTACGGTTTTGCGATTTGGGAAAAAATGCAACGCGCGTTAGACGATATGTTTAAGGAAACCGGACATCAAAACGCTTATTTCCCGCTGTTCGTGCCGAAAAGTTTTCTGGAAAAGGAAGAAGAACACGCCGAAGGTTTCGCTAAAGAATGCGCCGTCGTGACGCATTATCGTCTGAAAAATAATCCCGACGGCAAAGGTCTGATCGTTGATCCGAACGCGAAACTCGAAGAAGAATTGATTATTCGACCGACTTCGGAAGCCGTGATTTGGAACACATACAAAGGCTGGATTCAATCGTGGCGCGATTTGCCGCTTTTAATTAATCAGTGGGCAAACGTCGTACGCTGGGAAATGCGGACGCGAATTTTCCTGCGAACCGCCGAATTTCTCTGGCAGGAAGGACACACGGCGCACGCGACGAAAGACGAAGCCGTCGAAGAAACTAATAAAATGCTCGGCGTGTACGCTGATTTTGTCGAAAACTGGATGGGTTTGCCGGTTATTCAGGGCGCGAAAACCGCCAACGAAAGATTCGCCGGCGCGGAAGATACATTGTGTATCGAAGGCTTAATGCAGGACGGAAAGGCTTTGCAATGCGGAACTTCGCATTTTCTCGGACAGAATTTCGCTAAATCATTCGACGTGCAGTTCGTCAATAAGGAAAACCAACTCGAATATCCGTGGGCGACAAGTTGGGGCGTTTCGACGCGTTTGATGGGCGCGTTGATTATGGCGCATTCCGACGATAACGGATTGGTTTTGCCGCCGAAGCTCGCGCCGATTCAGGTCGTCATCGTCCCGATTTACCGCGCTGAAGAAGATTTAGCGACAATTGCCGAAAAAGTCGCGCCGATTATCGCCGAACTAAAATCGAAAGGAATTTCGGTAAAATTCGACGACGACGACAAATACAAACCCGGCTACAAATTCGCCGAATACGAATTGCGCGGCGTTCCCGTCCGATTGGGAATCGGAATGCGCGACCTCGAAAACGGCACGATTGAAGTCGCCCGCCGCGATACTTTATCAAAAGAATCGCGCCCGATTGACGGAATCGCCGATTATATCGTAGATTTGCTCGACGAAATTCAGACCAATATTTACCAAAAAGCCTTGAAATTCCGCGAAGAAAACACATTTAAAGTTGATTCGTGGGAAGAATTCAAAGAACAAATCGAAAAGGGCGGTTTCATTTTGGCGCATTGGGATGGAACTTCGAAAACGGAAGAAAAAATCAAGGAAGAAACTAAAGCGACGATTCGCTGTATTCCTTTCGACGCGGAAACAGAAGAAGGAAAAGATGTTTATTCGGGCGCGCCGTCAAAACAGCGCGTAGTTTTCGCGCGGGCTTATTAATTGCGCCGTCGTTCTTCTCCGTTTATCAAATTATACAAACCCGTGCGCCCGACCGAATTTTTGGCAGAAACTCCAAATCTGTGCGGAAACATACGCATCCTGTTTGAATGAAATGGTAGTCATTCCGTCAATTCCGCCTTCGTCAATCAGATCGTTTGGCGACTGTCCTTTGGCTGGTGTCCACGGCGTTCCGCCCATTCCGCCGTGCGTACACATAAACGTATAAGCCGAAGCGATGGTCGGCGGTTGATAGAGCATTCCGTCGTTGCTGAAACTTTCCCGCGAGGCGGACAAAGGATCGCGCATTAAATGCTGATAATATTTGACATTGTTTGGAACGACTTCCGCGTCCACGAAAAGATGGCGGTCAACGCAGTCAAATAAAAGCATCGCTTCAACCGCCACATTTTGTTTTTTCAGTTTGCTGGCAATCGCCACCGCGCCCGCCGCGCCGCGACTGTAGCCGGTCAGTAAAACCGGCTCGTTAATTCCGGCGTTTTTTCTGGTCATTATGAAGTTGTAACCTTGATTAACCGCGCCGACCAAACCGCCGCCGAGCAGCACCGGACCTCTTAAATATTCAAAATTTGGGTCGGCTTTTGAACACAGCCTTCGCACAAAACTATCCTTAAATGCTATGTCATATTCCCGATCACGCCGCGCGCCGGGATTAACCGCGCTTCCTGTTCCATCAATTCCAACTAAAATTGGCATAAATTATTTTCACCGGTGCTGAATTTCAGATTCAGCTTTTTATATTTTTCTTTGTCGCTTTATTGATGAAATGATTTTCATTTTGATATTGCAACTTATCGGAATTCAAATCGTTGACGGTTTGTGATTAAATTTTTGCGTATTTTTCTTTTGAAACAAAATATTTTTTTAAGTTATGTTCAAATTCAAAAATTAGACGCGGATGAACGCGGATCAGCGCGGATTAATTTAAACAATCTGCGGCAATACCGCCGAATCAGCGAGAATCCGCGTCTGATTTTTGTATTCCTTTTCTGCTTATTTCACATTTAAACAGCTTCCAACCGAAAATTTGCCTTTCTTAATCTTTTAGAATTCCGCGTGAAATGACGATTCTTTGTATTTCGCTCGTGCCTTCGTAAATGGTCGTAATTCGCGCATCACGATAATATTTTTCGACGTTGTAATGACGCGAATAGCCGTTTCCGCCGTGAATCTGAACGGCATCGGCGCACACTTTGTTGGCGTTTTCGGAAGCGAAAAGTTTCGCCATCGAAGCGTAAATGCCGGTTTGCGCGTGATTTGCGTCTTTCATCGCAGCGGCGCGCAGCGTCAATAAACGCGCGGCTTCGGTGTTCATCGCCATCTCGGAAAGTTTAAATTGAATCGCCTGAAATTCGGCAATCGGCTGACCGAAGGCGCGGCGGTCTTTGGCGTAGGCAATCGAATCGGCGAGCGCGGCTTGCGCGATGCCGACCGACATTGACGCGATGCCGATTCTGCCGTTATCCAAACTGCTGAACGCGACTTTTAAGCCTTTTCCGATGCCGCCGAGCAGATTTTCTTTCGGAACTTTCACATCAGTCAAACTGATTTCGGTAGTTTTGGAAGCGCGTTGTCCCATTTTGTGTTCGACTGAGGAAACTGCCAAACCTTCCGTTTCGGCTTCAATTAAAAAAGCGGAAATTTCTTTGCGCCCGACTTTTTCGCCCGTTACCGCCATCACCAGATAAACGCCCGCTTCGCCGCCGTTCGTCACCCACGCTTTCGTGCCGTTCAAAATGTAAAAATCGCCGCTTTCGACGGCGCGTGTTTTCAAATTCGCCGCATCAGAACCGGCTTGCGGCTCAGACAGACAAAACGCGCCGAGCATTTCGCCTTTGGCGAGCGGCACGAGATATTTTTGTTTTTGCGCTTCCGTTCCGAAACTCAAAATCGGGTAACAGCACACGGAATTCGTCACGGAAACGATAACGGCAACCGCTGCGTCGGCTTTGGCGATTTCTTCGAGCGCGAGCGCGTAGGAAACCGCGTCAAAACCCGCGCCGCCGTATTCTTCGGGAATTATCATTCCCAAAATTCCGAGTTCCGCCAAACCTTCTAATTGTCGGCGCGGAAATTTTTCTTCTTCGTCGTATTGACGCGCCAGCGGCGCAATTTCGTTTTCGGAAAATTCGCGGATGGAAGTCCGTGCCATTTGCTGTTCTTCGTTTAGCTCAAAATTCATTTTCAGTTTTTTTCCTTCGGCAGCGGGCTGAAAACGTCCGCGACGATTTGCCATCTGTCGTCAAGGAATTTCCAAATCTGCACGGAATTCCCTTTTTCAACCGTTTTGCCGTTTTTATTGAGTTCGTAAGCGACGTTTGAAAACGCCAGATCGCCGGCACTTTGAAGAATCATTTTTTTATTGAAACTGACTTTTAATTTTTCTTTCTTAAATGCGGCAAGCGCGGCGGTTTTTCCCGTTATCGGTGGTTTTCCCTGCCGGTAAAATCGCGCGTCTTCGGCGGCGAATATTTGATACGCGCTTTCTAAACCGTGATCCGTCGCCTCATCATAAAACATATTCGACGCGGCGGATACTGGCGGAATTTTTCCCGCCGCAGTCTGCCGTTCGCCGAAAAATTTCCAGTCCGGCGCGGCATTTGACGGCGGCGCGTGCGTGATTCCGATGTCCAGCGCGAATTTGTACATTCCGTCCGGCTGTTTCTGCCAAATCGTCACGTAATCGCCGAAAGCCGTCTGATTTTTTTCATCATTCTTCGGCTTTACACTCGAAGTTCCGACCGTGTAACCCAACACGCCGTTTGCCGAAACATCGGCAAACGCCAACTGCCGAACGAGCAAATCATCCGTTTCGCCGCGTTCGCTCCAATAAGTTCGGGCATTGACCGCGCCCGGCTGAAAAACAACTCCGTCAGCGGCGGCGAAATCTAAAAACGCCGATTTCTCGCCCTTTTCGGCGGCGGTTCGGTCAAATGATTTTTCCGTTTCGACGAGCTTTTGTAAATCATTCTGCGCCGGTAAATTTGAGAAGCAGAAAATTGTCACTAATACGATTGAAAATACTTTCATTTTGCCAAATTCTAACATAAATCACCGAAAATTTTACTCAATTTTGACGGAATCCGTTCCCGTTCTGCCAAAGGTTTCGGGATGATACATTTCCTCGGCTTTCGCGGGCGGCACGATGAATTGTCCGGGCGTGGTCGCTCGCGTTACATACGAATAATTGTAAACGCCTTCCCACAACAGCGGCGTAAAGGCTTCGGCGCGTTCGTCGCGGAAGTTTTGGTGTTCAAACCAATTCCTGCGCCACCACCAACCGCCGCCGTAGCTTTTTGACGAATAAACATCAACCGTCGTCGGCTGTTCATCGTCAGGAATCGTTTCGGTGACGGCTAGTTCGGGATTTAAGATTTCCAGACCGGCGGGCAGCGGATCAACCAGCGCGACGTGATAACGTCTTGCCGACGCGACCATCGTCAGACGCACGCGAATTCGCGCGCCGGATTTGAACGTCCAAGTTCCGTCGGCGTTTTGCGTTACATCTTCGGCGTTGTCAACGGCTTCGTATTTTCGCAAAACCGTAAAACCGTAATCGGCGGGCTGCAAATTGAGATTTTTCGGAGCATATTTCAAACCGATGCGGTAATACAATCTTCCCGCGCCCTGTTTATCCAAAATCAAATTCGGCGTACCGTTTTGTTCGAGCAGATAACTCATCGGAATATTCAGCAGATTTGAATCAACCGAACGTCCGGCGAATTTTTGTTCGCCCGCATAAGTTTGTCCGAGCCAAACTTTCGTCACAAAATCGGGCGTAACTTTTTCGTAAGTTTCAAAATACTTATCCAAAGCTAACAAAATGAACACATTTTCCTGCGTGTTCGCCCAATGTCCTTTTGTTCTGTGATCTAAAAGCCCGCGAACTAATTTCGGAATCAAATCGTTGTTCGGATCGGCTTTTAACAACGCTTCCAATAAAACTCCGTCGGCGCGGCGGTTTGAATACATAATCAGCCACGCGTCATCGCCGTAATCTGTTACAAAGTTTGCGGTTGCGGCGGTTTCGGTCGTGCGATTCGTCAAATAGCGTTTGATCGCTTCGACTTCCGTTTGTGAATTTTTATCGTCGGCGAGAACATCTAAAATCCAGCCTAACGCTTCAAATGGCATTTTTTCAATCGTCGCTTCGGCGAGAAGTTTTTTCGCTTTCGCCCCATCTCTGTCGCCCATCAAATTTCTGACGTAAAGCGCGTAAGCCGAAATCGTCCAGCGTACTTCCGACGATTTGTAATTTTCGTCGTAATGCGATTCGATATTTTTCAGATACGGTTTGACTTTCGTCAGCATTTCGTCGGGAACTGCGTAACCTTTCGACTTCGCCAAAACCAGAGCGTGCGCGGCGTGAACGGTGACGAACGGGAATTTGTAACGCTCGCCTTCTTTTTTCCACATTCCGAAATAACCGTTTTCGTTCTGGCGCGATTTCAGAATCTCGACATCCGTCGCAAAACGCGCTTGTAACGCTTCGTCGCTCGGTAAATCCTTTGATTTGAACGCTTTGAGAACATTTTGCAGCGCGGCGATGGAAATCATTCTTGAGGCGACCTGTTCGGTACATTCAAACGGATAAGTTTGCAGATAAATAAACGCGTCGGTCAGTTCCTGCAACTGCGTCGAAGAAGTCGTAATTTCCAAACCGCCGAATTGCGGAAAAACGTCGTTCGGCGGCTGAATCGGCTGTAAAATCGCGCCGTTTTCGTCGGTCGTGCCGTAAGTCGCAAACGCTTCCGAAGTCGCCGGAGTCCAGACGGGCAGCGAAATTTCCGCCGCGTCCGAAAAATTGCCCGAAGTCGCCGCGAATTGGAAACGCGCCGTTCCCGCTTTGTCCGCCGCGACCGGAAAACGAATTTCGGCGCGGTCGTTGGCTTTGATGACGACGCGCTTGCCGTTTTCGCCGGTCAATTCGGCGTTGGTCGCGCGAATTGCGACATCAACCGCCAAATCTTTGTCGGTTTGATTCTGGACGACGACCGGAAGTTCAACTTTGTCGCCGAAATTCATAAAGCGCGGCGCGGACGGACGCACCATCAAAGGCTGTTTCGCCGTAATTGCCGATTCGCCTTTGCCGAACATTTTCGCCTTCGTCACCGCCACCGCCGTCACGCGATAGCGCGTCAAATTGTCGGGCAGTTTGACATCAACCGTCGCTTTGCCGTTCGCATCGGTTTTGACATTCGGCGCGAAAACGGCGAGCGCGTCGAAGTTTTGGCGGACAGTTATTGGCACATCAGCTTGTTCACTTTTCGCTTCACGATTATTTCTTCTTCCCGCTGTTACTTGCAATAAAAATCCTGAACTTACATTTCTGCCGTTGATTGGTAAACCTGTTACTTTATCTACAGAAATATTGTCTTGCGCTCTTGTTTCGGTTGCATCAACCATTAATCCACTTCCAAAACTTACCGGTTTTGTTACATCTTCAGGATTTCCTAAAACGACATCTTTCCGCGAATGATAATCGGTAACGCCTTCGCCGCGCGGCGTGTAAAAAGTGCCGAGCGGATTTGAAATATCGTAATTCGACAGCGCAAGAATTGATTCGTCAACAATGACGACCGCAACTTCCGAATCGGCGACGGGTTTGCCCGCGTTGTCTTTGACTTGGATTGCAACTTTTGTCGCATCGCCGGGCGCGAGAGTTTTTTCAAGCGGTTCGGCGGAAACCGTTAATTTGCGCGAATCGGTGGAAATCGAAAGATTGATTTGCCCGCTCGCAAACGCCGGACGTTTCGCCAGTTTTTCGTCAGTTTCGCCTTTGTCATCTGTGCGAGATGCCGCGCCGACCAGATCAATCTGCGCGTAAATGTTCGGCAGATATTTTTCATCGAGCGGAATTCGCAAAATCATCGAAGTTTCGTTCATCGAAAAACGCTCGGTTTTCACGATGCCGTCGCGCCGCAAAGTCAGAACGCCTTCGGCATTCGCAAACGGCGAAATCACCAGCAGTTCCGCGACATCGCCCGCCGCGTAATCTTTTTTGTCGGGAATAATCTGCGCTTCTTCCTGTTCGACGTTGCGTTTCGGTTCGGTTTGTCCGCCCGGAATCCAAACGGTCAGTTCGCTTTCGTTCGATCGCTCGCGGTCATCCAAAACTCGCGCCGTAATCGTGTAACGTCCGCCTTGTTTGGCGACAAACGTGCATTTTTGCGCTTCGTTTGCCGATTTTATTTGACAATTTTGCTCGTCAATCGTTTCCTCTTTCCATTCACCTTTGTCAAAACGCCAATCTTTCAATTCGGCTTTGATATTCACGTCGCGGTTTGCAATCAAATTGCCGTCAATGTCGGTTACGATTGATTCAACCGCGATATTTTCGCCTTTTCTGACAAAATTGCGCGGCGTTTTAATGCCGACATAAAGCGACGACGGATGCACGAGCAGATTCGTCGCGCCCGCAAAAGTCTGCCGATTAACGTCCTGCACTGATGCGGAAGCCGCAACATTATACGGTCGCGGCGGATTTGCCGATTCAAAATCAATTTTCAAAACGTGCTTGCCGCTCGCGTCCGTGATGCCTTTGAAAGTTTCGCTTGTCCTTTGGTCGTAATCTCCGCCGTAAGAACGCCACCACGGAATCCACGTTCCGAACGTGTAATCTCCGCGATTCGGCGGCGTGTAATTGGTCGGTGTGGAAGTTACCGTCCAATTAACATCGGCATTTGCCAAACCGCCGCCCGCGTAATATTTCGCTTCGACGGCGACATTCGCCGAATCTTTGACGAAAAACGGCGCGGCAGTTTCCGTTTTCGCCGTTACTTCAAATTCGGGTCGGCGAAATTCCTGAATTTGAAAACCTTCCTGCGTTTGTTTTCCCTCTAAACTGCTGTTGGTCGAAAGTTCGATGCGCGAATAACCGAGATTAGCGTTGTCGGGCAATTTGAATTTGAAATCAAACGCGCCGAAAGCGTTCAAATTCGCCGCGCCTTTGCCGATTTCGTTGCCGCGTGAATCGTAAACTTTATATGTCAAACCGCTCGCTTTATCGCCGAGCGCGGCTATTCCGCCGAGTTTTTCGCCTTCAAAAACGCGAATATAACCTTTGACCGCGACTTCTTCTTTCGGGCGATACATATTGCGGTCGGTGAAAACAAACCAGCGCAGCGAATCCGTCGGCGGTTTTTGAAACCAATTTCCCTGTTGCCGGTAATAATAATCGGTATTTTCCGGCAAAAACGCCACATCTTTTCCGCGCCGCGCGATCAAAATATTCTGCTGTTTTGCCTGATTTTCCGGCAAAGAAAGCCGCAAAACGCCGTTCGCGCCGGTTTGATTCGCCTGCGCCGCTTCTACAATTTCGGTTTCCGCGAATTTCTCCGAATTAACCGGATTTTCCGCCGCGACAAAACTCATCGCCCAATTCCACCAACTCGAAACAGTGCTTTGATTTCCAGCATTAGTTTCCGAATTTTGAATTTTGAATTTTGAATTTTGAATTTTTCCGCCGTTCGGATAAATCGTCAAATCAACGCCGCTCAAAGGTTTTCCGGTTTTCAATTCCGTCGCAAAACCGACCAATTCCTGATTATCAACAAAAGCGTCAAGCCCGATATTTGTCGCCTGCGCCCACGCGAAAACGCGCCGATTGTAAGCGCGAACTTCAACCGCTCGGCTCGAATCTTCGACAGGCTGAACATCCAAAATTAAATTACCGAAATAGTTGTCTAAAAATTCGGTTAAATCAAGGCGCGTTTCAACCATTTCGTCAGACTGGTTTTTTACAGCGACAACTTTGTCGGAAACCAATTTTCCCGGAATTGTCGGTTTAGTCGTTTTGTCGTCGTAATTTATGCGCCGAACATACTCTTGAAACTGAGTCCAATCGCGCGGCTCGACTTTGTAAATTTGAACTTTTAATTTATTGAAATTCGTCGAATAAACCGAAAACGCAGGCTTTGCATTCGGGTCAAGCACGACGAAATTTCCGCCTTGCGAAAACAAATTTTGCGGAGCCGCGCTCGTTTTGAAAATCGCTTTTACGTCTTGTCCGAGAGTTTGCCCGAAATTGTCTTTTAACGCGCCGCTGATCGTCACGGTAAAAGTTTTCCGCGCCGGTTTCGCGCCGTCAATGATGATCGAATTGCCGCTCGGATAAATATTCAAGTTTTCAATAGTCGGTTCGACTTTCACCCAGGATTTATCAAAATTTTCCGCGTCAATCGGATTTGAAAACTCCAAACGCCAATTATCATCGGGCGCACAAGTCGTTTCGCTTTGGTTGTAGCCGCAGTAACTTTTGACAAACTTCATCGCGCCGTAGGTCTTAAACGCAAAACTTTGTGCTTCGTTCGTCATCAAAGGTCCTTCCGCCGACCGTGTTCCTTTTTGAATTGTAACAACGATATTGGAATCCGGCGGCAAAGCATTTTCCGTCGAGCCATCGGAATTTATTGCGCGAAACGCCAGCCAGCGATTCGGCTGCGTTTGTTTCGCCTGATCGGAAATTCTTTCGTCGGCGGCGATTTCGTTTTCGGTGGCGAGGCGAATCGCAATTTTTCTTCCCGGAACGCTCAGAGAAACAGTTTTAATAACTTCAACCGAATTTATCTGCTGGTCAAACGAAACAAATATCAGCGCGTCGCGCCGCACAGTTTGACTTCCCGAAGGAATTATCGTTTCAACTTTCGGCGGCGGCGTGATGAAAGTCCAAACGACATCTTTACTTAAAACTTGCCCGTTGATCGCTTTCGTTCCGGCGGAAATTTTCGCGGTGAATTTCGTCGCCATCGGAAAGCGCGTTTTGGTGTCGAACGTCAAAGTTTTCGTTCCCAGCCAACGCCAATTTCCCGGCGGCAGCGCGGGCGAAACTTCGACGGGAACTGTGTTTGCCGCCTGTTCCTGCGACGTGACGGCGACCATCGGCTGTGAAAAAGTAACGTTTAAATCCGGCGCGAGTTTAACCGCGCCTTCGGGCGAAAAACGCACGACTTCTAAATTTTGATCGTTCGAGATTTTCGGCGTTCCGCGCTGTTGATCGGACGGAAATTTGACATTAACCGTTTTTCCCGTTTTCGGCGGCGGCAAACTTCCGGCGCGTTTGGCAAAATCCGTTTGATCGGCATTTTCAGTTTTAATTTCGGGCAGACGCTTTAGTAAACTTCCCGTTTCAGTCGCCGAAAGCGGATTCGTCGCGGCAACCGGCGATTTTTCGCGCGTTTCTGCGGCTTCGACACCTTCGCTCAAGCGAAACTGCAAACCTTTTTCCTTTTCATTCATATCAGTTTGAGAAACTTTTCCGCTAATTCTCTGCGCGTGAATTTGCATATTTAGCTGCAAACCAATCGGCGTGATCAAACCCGAATAAATTGTGAAAATCAATATTAAAGATGTTAATTGTTTCATAAATAAGAATTTCCCGTTTTAAAGCCTTTGAGAACTCAACTCGGCAAAAGGTTGTTTGACGCTCCGATTTAAGCCTAAACCGTATTTTAAAATAGCTTTTGTAAATAAAAAGCCTGCCGTATTGATGAACGGGAAAGCTATTTAATTCTTGCAGGATTTGACTGGAGCGCAATCCGTCCCGATTGCAATGCCGTTGAAAACGGCAAAAATGCTCGTTTATATGCAAGTTGAAAGCAGTTGAAACACTTTTTCGCGCTCTCGCGCTCACTGCAACCGGGACGGGTTGCGCTCCAGTCTTTTTGCTGCGGTCTTTTTGCTTCAATCGTTTTGTTGAAGTCGCTTTGATTTTGCTTAACTTCAAGTTTGAATTACAATTAATCGCAAACAAATTTTGGAGAAAATAATGACGGAAATATCGCCAGCCAACATCGAATCCACTTTAACCGAAAAGAGAATTTTTCTGCCGCCGAAGGAATTTGCGGAACAGGCGCACGTCAAAAGTTTTGCCGAATACGAAAATATTTACGAACAAGCCGCCGAAAATCCCGAAGAATTTTGGGCGAGCGCGGCGGAATCGCTGCATTGGTTTAAAAAATGGGAGACGGTTTTGGAATGGAACGAACCTTTTGCCAAATGGTTTGTCGGCGGAACTTTGAATATTTCATACAATTGTCTCGACCGTCATCTCGAAACATCGCGGCGCAACAAAGCGGCGATCATCTGGGAAGGCGAACCGGGCGAAGTTCGCACGATTACTTATCAGCAGCTTCACACGGAAGTTTCAAAGTTTGCCAATGTTTTGAAAAAACTCGGCATCAAATCCGGCGACCGCGTTGCGCTTTATATGCCGCTCGTTCCCGAATTGGCAATGGCGATGCTTGCCTGCGCCAGAATCGGCGCGGTTCACACGGTTATTTTCGGCGGATTTTCGGCGGACGCGATTGCCGACCGAATCAACGACGGCAAATGCAAATTAATCGTCACGGCGGACGGCGGCTTTCGGCGCGGAAGCGAAATTCGCTTAAAAGATACGGTTGACGAAGCCGTCGAAAATTGCCCGACGATTGAAAATGTCGTCGTTTACAAACGCACCGGCTCGGAAGTTACAATGAAAGAAGGACGCGATCATTGGTGGAGCGAACTCGTCGAAAGCGTCAGCGACGATTGCGAAGCCGCCGAACTAGATTCCGAACATCCGCTTTTTATCCTTTACACATCGGGAACGACCGGCAAACCGAAAGGAATTCTGCACACGACGGGCGGTTATCTGACGCAGACCACTTTGACTTCAAAATGGATTTTTGATTTGAAGGACGAAGATATTTACTGGTGTACGGCGGACATCGGCTGGATTACCGGACATTCCTACGTAGTTTACGGACTTTTATCAAACGGCGCGACGGTTTTTATGTATGAAGGCGCGCCGAATTTCCCGGATTTCGACCGGTTTTGGGACATTATCGAACGCCATAAAATCAATATTTTTTACACCGCGCCGACCGCGATTCGCGCTTTTATCAAATGGGGCGAAGAATATCCGCTGAAACACGATTTATCGTCTTTGAGACTTTTGGGAACGGTCGGCGAACCGATCAACCCGGAAGCGTGGATGTGGTATCACAAAATTATCGGCAAGGAAAAATGTCCGATTGTGGACACCTGGTGGCAAACCGAAACCGGCTCGATTATGATTTCGCCGTTTCCGGGCGCGACACCGACCGTGCCGGGAACGGCGACGCTTCCGTTTCCCGGAATTATCGTTGATGTCGTAGATAAAGACGGCGTTTCGGTTCCCGACGGCGAAGGCGGTTATCTCGTCATCAAACATCCGTTTCCTTCGATGTTGCGGACGATTTACGGCGACGACGAACGCTATCAAAAAACATACTGGTCGGAAATTCCGCACGTCTATTTCGCCGGCGACGGCGCGCGGCGCGACGAGCGCGGTTATTTCTGGATTATGGGCAGAGTTGACGACGTAATCAATGTTTCCGGTCATCGTTTGGGAACGGCGGAAATCGAATCGGCGTTGGTTTCGCACGAAGCGGTCGCGGAAGCGGCGGTCGTCGGTCGTCCCGACGATTTGAAAGGTTCGGCAATCGCCGCGTTCGTCACGTTGGAAGGCGGACGAAGCGGAAACGAAGAATTAAAAAATGATTTACGCGCCCACGTCGCCAAAGAAATCGGTTCATTGGCAAAACCCGACGATATTCGTTTCACCGACGCGCTGCCGAAAACCCGTTCGGGAAAAATTATGCGGCGTTTACTGCGGGAATTGGCGGCGGGCAAACAAATTGCCGGTGATACGACGACGCTTGAAGATTTTTCGGTATTGGAGAAATTGCGTGATGATGAATGAATTTCAAAATAAAAAAGGCTGTGAATTCACAGCCTTTTTTATTTTGAAACTCAAATGCACCCGGCATGATTCGAACATGCGACTCCTTGATTCGTAGTCAAGTACTCTATCCAACTGAGCTACGGGTGCGTAAAGCGAATAATTAGACTACAAATGTTGCGCGATTGTGTCAAGTTAGACATCTGTAAATTCGAGAATTTTCAGCAGATGACCGTTCGTAATTAATTTACATTGACGAGAAAATACGGAATCCTCAGGGGCGCATCGTCATTCTCGCCCCATTGCTGCGTAGTAATTCCGCCGTCGGAACTCCTCAAAACATAAAATGTGTGATTGCTCGTCCGGTAAACGGCGATGTCCTGTCTGCCGTCGCCGTCGTAATCGCCCCGCAGCGGTTGATCGCGGCTGCCGCCGGCTCTCTGTCCGTAGCCGAAACGTGTGACCGTTGCCATATCGGTCGCCGGATCGAGTATATACCAGACCAGCGGATTATCGTTTTGACGAACCGCCACCAAATCGGCTTTCCCGTCGCCGGTGTAATCGGCGGGCGGAAGACTGCGGTCAGTCGCGTTGCTATTCAGCACGGTGTTGTAAAATCCCCACTGACGCGCGAAAAGCAGTCTGCCGGTCAGCGCGTCACCGATGTAATAAGTCATCGCGCCGTTGACATCGGCAGTAAACACCAGTTCGTCTCTGCCGTCGCCGGTAAAATCCGCTCCGGCAACCGGACTGCCGCCGCTGAATCCGAAACTCACCGCTCTCATCACATTGGAACTGCTGCCGAGCAGATACCACGTCAGAGTGCCGTCATCGCCGCGCCGCGTCACGGTAAAGTCCAACTTCCCGTCGCCGTCATAATCGCCCTGAGCAAAAGAGCCGTCAGTTTGCGTTCCCCAGGACACCGCTCGATCAAGCGTTACGCCGCCCGTGCCGGTCGGAAACTGCGCCGTGTAAAACAGGCTCTGCGAATCCGCCCGCCACACCGTCAAATCGGTTTTACGGTCGCCGGTGTAATCTCCCGCCAGAATAATATCGTTGAGACTACCGTAATCAAAGACGCGGATCAAAGCCTCGTTCGGGACGGAACTCGCCGGATTGCCGAGAATTTTCCATCTGAAGGGCTGTCCCGGTGCGTCCGGCAATCCGTTAATGACCGCCCAATCGGTTCTGCCGTTGCCGGTAAAATCTAAATACACGCTTTTTCCGCTTTGAGCGTTTGCCGTACCGGTCGCCGCGAACGCGAAAAATACCAGTCCGAAAACGGCGCAAACCGTCCGCAGGACAGACGAATTGAGTCTGTAATTTTTTGTGAACATTTGATTTCTCCTCTAAAATTGTGATGTAGAACGAAGTTCTCTTAAAATGATGTATTTAAGAAAAGAGGTAAAATATGAAGTCTGAATATCAAACGGATTAAAAATAAGTCAATGATCGGCAATTTGCTATCACTTTTCGCGCTTGTCATATTTTCAGTCGAATAATAGTTTTTATTTTCGGGAAAGTAAAGTTTTTAATATTTTTAATAAAGGAATGATTTTGAGATTAGTTTGAAATTTTATATCAGGGACGCATTTTCAAAAATGCGGAAACACGCGCGAAGTAATTAACAGTTGCCGAAAACCGTTAATTACTTCGCGCGTGTTGATTGCAAGAACAAAGAATTTTTATCTGGCGTAATAGCCCTGCCGAGTGCGTGAAATCAGTTCGGGATTGCTGACTTCAATTTTTACTTCGCGCCATTTGCCGTCGCGTTTGTCGTTGGTTGACTGATATTCGACTGTATAAAGTGAACGCAAATCGGCGGCGACCGCCGCGTAGAGTTTGCCCATTTCTTCGAGCCGGTTAATCGTGTTCAGCGTGCCGCCGGTGCGCTCCGCCAGAATTTGCAAACGACTGCGGGCGGCAGTGAACATCGCAATCTGCATCGGTGTCGGGTCAGCGAGTTTCAAAGGGTCGCCGGTCGGAAGCGCGAGCGGATAAATAGTGATTCCCTGCCTATCGGCTATGTTTAAAACGCGGCTCAAAGCCTCGTTGCCGGCGGGTTTGATGGCGGTCGAAAGGTCGCTTTCCTTAACCTTTTCCAGATAATTGCGGTCTTCATCCTGCGCGGAAGAATCAATTCCGTCGGTCAGCACAATAATTGCTTTACGCCGATTTCCTTCCCTTTCCAATTTTCCGAGCGCGAAATCAATCGCTTTGTAAAGCTGGGTTTTGCCGCGCCCGTTGGCGACGTTGATGGAATTGGAAATTATCCGGCGGTCGGTTGTAAAATCATTTCGCAGATTAATTTTATCGTAAAATTCAACGACCGCCACGCGGTCGTCCGGCGCGAGCGCGTCAATAAAACGATTCGCCGACATTTTGATGGTTTCACGAAAACCAAGCGTCGAACCGCTCATATCAAGCAGCATCACGACGCTGAACGGCGCGGCGGTCGGGTCAAACTGCGTAATCTGCTGTTTTACGCCGTCCTCAAAAACCGCAAAATTTTCCCGGCTCAATCTCGTAATCGGTCGTCCTTTATCGTCCACCACACCGACATTCAAACGGACGACCGACGAATCAACTTTAATCACGTCGTCATCCTGCGCCGAAACCGTCACAAAACTTAAAATCACCAACGAAAATAATAAAATTATTTTTGAAAATCGCATAATAAATAATAATCAATCAGACGCTGAATTGCGAAACACGGTTGCATCACGGTTCGCGGCATTTTTTTTCTTAACATAAATCGTTTTATGTTCTATAATATTTTCAAACATAAAATAATCGTTTATTCTGTATCTTATTATATTCTTTAACACTCATAAAGGGGAAAAACTGATGTCTTACAAACCCAAGTATTGTTGTGAATGCGGGGACACAATTGAAAGAACCGACTGGAAATGGACTTCCAGCCGCCGATTTTGCGAACTTTGCGAAACCCAGTTCAGAATCGCCGATTTACTGCCGCGCGTCGCTGTCGTGGGCGGAATTTTACTCGGTATTTTCGGTTTGGCAGCCTATTGGCAAAAACCGGTTAAATCTTTTGAAAACAAGTCTCAACAACTAATCAGCGCATCGGTCAACGCCAATAAAAACGCGGCAAATCAAAACGCCGCGCCGCAAGTTTCGGCAAAGCAAAGCGTTCCGATTACAGAATCGAGACCGACCGCCGATTTGAGCGGGGAGACGCAAATAACGGCGAATTCTTCGGTGAAAATTCAAAAGCCGAATCAATTCGTAACCGCGCCGAATATTCCGGCGGTAAAAATTTACTACTGCGGAGCGCAGACGAAAAAAGGAACGCTCTGCACACACAAAGTGAAAGGCGGCGGTCGCTGCTGGCAGCATCTCGGACAACCGGCAATGCTGCCGCCGGATAAATTACTCGTCAGCCGTTGAATCTTTTGGAATTATTTTATCGTAAAAATTGCAATTTACAGCTAATAGAACTTTTATTTAATATTGCCGTTTTTAAAGTATCAGCAAATTAACAAACAGCGGAAGAAAAAAAATGAAACCGATTGCACCCAACACTTTATTACAAAATCGCTATTTGATCGTTCATTTAATCGGCAAAGGCGGAATGGGCGAAGTTTATCTCGCGGTAGATCAGCGGCTCGGCAGCGCGGTCGCGCTGAAACGCACTTTTTTCTCTGACGACGAACAGCTCGGCAGCGCATTCGAGCGTGAAGCACGCACCCTGGCGCGGCTTCGACATCCGGTTCTGCCAAAAGTCAGCGATCATTTCACCGAATCAGAAACACAGTATCTGGTAATGGATCATATTTCGGGCGAAGACATCTCGAAACGACTTGAAGCCAATAAAAAACCGTTCCCGCTCAGTTGGGTTTTATTCTGGGCGGATCATCTGCTTGACGCGCTGACTTATCTGCACACCCACGAACCGCCGATTGTTCACCGCGACATCAAACCGCAAAATTTGAAATTAACCGACGAAAATAATATCGTGCTGCTTGATTTCGGCTTGTCAAAAAGTTCGGGCATCGAAACACGCGTCACTTCCAGCGGCAGCAGTATTGTCGGATACACGCCGCACTATGCGCCGATGGAACAGATTCGCGGCACGGGAACCGACGCGCGAAGCGATATTTATTCGCTTTCGGCGACTCTTTATCAAATTTTGACGAATACGGTTCCGGCAGACGCTCTGACCCGTGCCGACGCGCTTATCAGCGGGTTGGAAGACCCGATCAAACCATTAAACGAGCTAAATCCCGAAGTCTCGAAATCCATTTCCGACATAATTTTAAAGGGAATGGCGATCAGCCAGGATAAGAGATACGGTAACGCCCGCGATATGCAGAAGGCTCTGCGCGACGCTTATTCGAGAATAAAATCCGAAACGGCGGCGCATACCGATTCCTTAAATCGTCAGCCGAACGCGGAAATTCCGCCCTCGCAAATTGTTACCGAAGTGATTTCATCGCCGATAAATTCATTTCCGAGCCAGCCGCCGCCGGTTTCCGAAGCGAAAATCAATTCGCTTCCAAACGGGCAAAATTTTGCTTCGCCTGCACCCCCGACCGGCGATCAAAAGCAGGCGAATGAAGATTTTGACGCGACGCTGCGTTATGATAAGGAAAATCACGCTTCGGACACCAGACAATCAGATATTAAAACCGAAGTTTTGATTGCCGGTTCGACACCGGAAATTGCGGCGGCGCAAAACGGCGCTTTTGATAAAAAAGATTTACCCGTCAAAAACGAAGATTTAAGAGATCAAGAAAATTTCGCCGAACCCGACAATTTTAATGAAACGAGCAATTTCAGCGCGTTTGATAAAAACAGTTACGGTGAAATTGAAAATTTTTCGCCCGGCGCGACCGTGCCTTTGTTTACTTTAGACGGGCAGAATGATGAAAGCACGCCGCCCGAAAATCCGTCCGATTTCGATGTCGTTTTATCCGCGCCGAATGATTCCGATGCCGCGTCAACTCATATTCCGCCGCGCGATTATTCGGCGGAAATTCCGAATAAATCAGCCGCGCCGCCAGTTAAACAGAAATCATCAGGTAAAACTGCGGCAATTGCCGGCGGCATCGGCGCGCTGCTTATTTTGGTCATCGCGGCGGCTGCTGTCGTCTGGCATCTGGCGGGCGTTTCCCGAAACACCGCCGCCGAAGAAACTCCGCTGCCGACTCCGCAGGCGACGCTCGAGTTTTCGCCGACCCCGGAACCGACGCTCGAAGCCGTGACCGATACCAACCCCAACGGCAATGTTAATGCGAACGCCGAAACGAACGCTTTGCCTGAATCGGAATTAGCCGACACCAACGCGAACAATCAGCCGGTCGAACAAAGCAATCGTGTCCGACCCGCGCAGATAACTCCGCCGACACCGAGCCGCGCGTCAAATCCGCGACCGGTTCCGCAAATCGTGACGGTTAAAACGCCGCCGGTTGTCGAAAAAACTCCGATCCCGAAAAAAACTCCGGTCAAAAACGACCGCACCGGTATTCTTCAGTAATCTAAGGAGATTAAAAATGAATAAACACAAAACTTATAAGTTAGTCAGTTATTTAATGATATTGGTTGTTTTTTTCGCATTTTCGACTGAGATTCAGGCTCAGGCGAAAAAAATAAATGATAAAGCGAAAAAGTCTGCGGCACAGGGCGATCTGTTTTTTCGCCAGAAGGATTATCGAAATGCCGTCAACAAATATACCGAGGCGTTAAGTGTTACTCCTGATTATTCTTACGCGCATTTCTGGAAAGGTTACGCGCATTATTATCTTGAAGAACCGGATTTAGCCATCGGCGAATTAAGCAAAGCACTCGATGAAGGCTATAAACCGCTGGAAGTTTACAAACTGCGCTGGTTTATCAATTTTAACCAGAAAAATTACGACGCGGCTTTGAGCGATGCCGAGAAAGGTTTGGAATTAGACGCGTCAAATTCCAATTTCGCATTGGGTTTAGGCGATATTTACAATGCGAAGGGTGAATATCAAAAATCAATTGACGCGTATAAAAAAGGAATGCTGCTCGACCCGAACAACGCCGACGCTTATTATTTTATGGCTCAGGATTATTCCAAACTGGGCGACACCGAAGGACAGGGCGCGGCGGCGGCGGAAGCGATTAAAAAGAACACCAAGTATATCGGTGAATCTTATGATCTTTCCGGCGACGCTCTGCTGAAGGAAAAAAAGACCGATGAAGCGATTCAGGCGTATCAGAGAGCGATCAACGTCAAACCCGATCTGATTGACGCGTATCTCAAACTTTCCGACATTTACCGCGCTAAAAGTCGTCTCGATGAAGCTATTGCGACGGTCAAAAAAGGCATTAAATTATTTCCCGACAACGGACTTTTATACACCAGTTTGAGCTGGTATTACAGCTTGAACGGTCACAACGTCGAATCAATCGCGGCGGCGCAGAAAGCCATCGCGCTGCTTCCTAACGAATCAACGGCTTATACCAATCTGTGCCGTGTTTACAATGATACGCAGCAGTATCCGCAAGCCATCGAATCCTGTTCTGCCGCGCTGAAAATTAATCCTGACGACGGAGAAACAAATTTTTACATCGCCCGCGCCTATGATTACACGAACAAACGCGACACCGCGACACCGTTTTACAAAAAAGCGGTCGCCGGTCTGGAGAAATTCACTGCCGACAATTCCGACGATCCCGACGGTTTTTATTTGCTTGGCAACGCGTATTTTGCTGACGGCGATAAGAACAAAGCGATTGAGGCTTATAAAAAAAGTTTGGATTTGAGTCCGAAATTCGCTAAAGCCATTTACAATCTCGGCTACACATATTTTGTCAATCAGAATGAAGCCGCCGCCCGCGAACAATACGACGCGCTGCTTAAAATTGACGCGAGATTAGCCGGCAAGCTCAAACAGGCGATGGATAACAAATAATTTACCGCGATTTTGAAGTGAAAAAAGTTCGTTAATGATTGTTGTCATTAACGAACTTTTTCGGTTTTGCTCGAATCACCCGAAGAACGATTTCGACGGAAACTCAAAATGATTGCCCATCAGAAAATAAGCCAGATTCGGGCTGTCGTGCGAACGGTCGTAGCCAACCAGTTCGATATAAGCGCGACCGCGAATATCTTCGCCGCCCGCTTTGCCTTTAACTTCACACGCGCCTTCCCAGTAAACGATCATCGTCGTTCCGCGCGTGTCGAGTTCCTGATTTTCCATCTCGGGCGTGATGATTAAATCCAAATCAAATTTCGGAACTTTAACCTTCCAGCCGCTCGGATAAGTCGCCTTTGTTTGCGGACTTTTCCAATATCCGGTTGGCTCAATCGTAAAATCCGTGTGGGAAAGCGGAGTAAATTCGCCGTCCTCGGCGACAAAAGTGCCGCTTGAAAATTCCGACGCGCCGCCCGCGCCGTTGCGAATTTGATAACACATCAATTCGGTGTTATTCGTCAGTTGAATCGAAAACCAGTCCCAGCCCTTCTGATTTTCCGTCGGTGTCCACGTTCCGAATTCCCGATCCATCCACGCCGAACCGTGAAAATGCTCCGTTTCGCCATTCCAGGCGAGGTCGCCTTCCATCGCCATCCGCGAATAAGTGAAATAGCGCGAGGCTTCACCTTCGTCCTTGAAAGAAACGCCGTCTTTGGCGATGCCGTTTAAAACCGCTTTTTTCGAAGGTTTCAGAGTCGCTTCAAAAACGACCTCGCTGCCGATGGTCGCGCGCAGAATGTGCGCGTCGTTGGCTTCTCTGACTGACCAGTCGCCGAGCCGCAGATGATAATGCTCTTCACTCGCCGAAGCCGGTTCGTCAAAAAATCCGTTCGCGCTTTTGCGGTGCGCGTAACGAAAATTTTTATCTTTGATGTCAGTCAGTGCAAAATGGGCGAAATAAATCGGATTGCCGAAAAGCCGCAGCGGGACGAGCGAAAATTTATCTAAATCCGTGCGCCTTTTGAAAAACACCAGTTCAAAACCGAACTTTTTCCCCGAAACCGTCTCAAAGTGTCCGGTATAATACCACCATTCGGTCTGCACGTTATGATGCGCGGCAAGATCGCGCGGCAGCGAAACTTTGTCAAACTCCGTCCCGTCGCGCAAAGTTTCCGCCTTGCCGACAAACGCTTCCGCCACGCCTTCGAGAAAATCGGTCGCGTTTGTTTCTAATTTCTCTAAAATATCTTGAAAACTATTCTGAAAAGTATTTTGTTCGCTCATTTAACATTCCCTTTTTTATAAAAATCCGTATCTAAAGCTATAACAATTTGGGAGGTTAGTGGCAAGTTAGATTGAGAAAAATGCCGAAAGCAACTTTCACTTTCGGCATTTTTAATCGAGTCAAATTTTACCGAGTCGGCTAATTGCCCGACTCGGTAATGTTCAAAAACACATCCCACGCCCAACGTCCTGTCTGCGCTCCCTTGGCATCCAGCACTTTCGCGCGATACCGAAACGCGTTGCCGAACTCGTCCGTCTTTTTTGATTGTTTGTATTTCAAATCCATTTTGACGATGTTCCGCGACGGCAAAGTGTGCAGTTCGCCCGCTTCGGAGGTGCCGTTGTGATTGGTGTCCTGCCACAATCGCAAACTGCTGAAAATCGCGTCCTCACTGCTGATTACACCATCGCCGTTGCCCCCATTTTCTGATTTGTCAAACTCGGTGAGAGCGAGAAAGCCGTTAGGTTCTTCTGTGTCGGGCGGTTCGGGTTGTGTCGTCATATTGCCGAACATTTCCTGTGAAGAATCAATCGTGCCGTTATTGTTGCGGTCAAGGACGAGCCACGCGTCATCGGAACCTGCGGCAGTCCACGAGATGCGATGAGCAATGCCGTCGCCGTTAAAATCGAACATCACACCATTTGCCGCATCGGTCATCGCAAAGCCGTTGCCGAGAATATCAATGAGAACCGGGCTGGTTTGACAGCACGATATCATATTATCCGGCGTAATATCTTCTGAGGTCATTTCAGCATCCGACTGAACTCTGCCGAGACATCTATCTCCGCCATTGTCTCCGTTATAACATTCAGAAGCGCCGCCGCCGCCGCCGACAATAGGTGGATCAGGCTTGGCATCCCAGAAGCCGTCTTTAGGATTTCTAGTATTTGATCTATCCTCCCCCTTGAGTGAATTAAGTCCCCGTCCCAAATTAGAGCTACCTGATCCTGTTGCTCCTCTATTCGTTACAGCACCACTAGGACATGCATAAGGTAAAACTGCTCCTTCGCCGCCTTCACCGCCACTTCCGGGAAATCCGCCATACCCCGGCTCCCCATATTCCCCTGGAGGTCCTCCATATCCCCCTGTTAGTCCGTAAGTAAGAAACAAATCAGCCTCACGATTACTGGAATATCTTACTGTAATATCATTACCACTTCCTCCATATCCGCCATCTCCTGTCTTTCCAGCTCTTCCACCCATTCCGCCAGGACCGGCAGGACCGCCAGTACCGCCATCACCCGCTCCTATCGGGCATTTACAATTAGCACCTGTTCCGCCCTTTCCACCATCTGCACCCGTGCCGCCTTGTCCACCTTGTCCGCCAGTTCCACCTTGTCCGCCCTGTCCGCCTTCAGCCAGAAATTTATAGCTTCCTGCCGTAATTCGAGTAAATTGAGGTCTTGCATTACCACCTTGGACACCTGTTCCAGCTTGGGGCGGCTCCTCACCTTCTTTTCCTGGGTCACCTGGCGCACCATCATAACCCGTTTCATGACCATAACAAGTCCCATGAGGTCCTTGATTTCCGGGATTAGGGTCGCCATTCGCACCTGTATTACCTAATCTACCAGGTTCTCCTCTACCGCCGGGAGTTCCGCTGGTATCCACAATAATTGGTTCTGTAGATGAAGCTGAAAGTTGGTTACCCGTTCTTTGTTTTTGTTTCTCCAACCATTCTTTTCGCCCTACCCCGCTGGTATCAATTGTCAAGCTCCAATTTTTTTTCATTAGTTGAGGTGTGAAATTTTTCAAACGATTTGAGCTGTTAAAGCTCACGTTTGAAAAATTTACCTTTTGGTTTTGTAAAGCACTTTCCAAAGTTGTTCCGAGTGCCCCGTCACGATCCAAAGGATAATACAAAATCGCATAATTACCCTTGATGATCGGATTGGAACCTTCAAAAATTATTTGATTAGCTATGATTACCGTGTCTCCAGTAAGTTCTACTTTTTCGGGAAAATATAAAATATCTCCCATTTTTACACCCTTAATTTTGCTATTAACTTGTTTTATTTCATACATTTCTGTCATTTGAGTAAGTTGCGATGTTAGCACATCTTTACCTTTTGAACTTAGAAATAATTCGACATCAAACGATATACCTTTATCAAGAAGCAGTTTTTTGAGCGGTTTGAAATTATTGATGTTTCGCTCAACCTTTGCCTGATCTTTTTCTTGAGCCAACGGCTGTTTTTCTTGAGCATTAATAATTTGGATTGGGGCTAAAGAAAAATAATTTATCAAGGTTATGAGAATTAATAAAGATAGTATTCTCGTGCGAGTAACTGAAATACTCCTTCTAACAAACAGAGGGTACATACTTATCAATCTGTTTTTCATTGATTTTCTCCTTTTGAATGTGAATGTAAAAGAAAATCCACAGAGGATTATTTCTGATGCAGCCGCGCTGCGAAATAGGAAGGGCAAAGTTAAGTGATAAATAATCCGTGATTTTCCAGTTTTTGTCTTTGTCCTTGAATAAAATTCATATCACAGAAAAAAAAAAAAATAGCAAGCTAAAATTTATTATTTTACAACTCAGGAAATATTTAAATTCTATATTGGATATTTTAATATTGTAAGCGCAATAAATTCAACAAATAAAAATGAAAAAGGAGGTGAGAAAAAGCGGATTAAAAGAAAAATTTATTTTCTCATTTTTCTTCCTCCTGAGATTTATTTTCGACAGGAATAAACTTATCGGCATTCATAGGATCAGGAGTCCAATATGTTCCCCCTACATAGTGTGTTCCATCTTCAAATTCAACAGACATAATTCTAAAATTAACTTCTGTTAAATCAGAGAGTAAACTTCTCGAAAGCAAAAATTGTTTGAGGGCTTTGAAGTTTTCATCGGAAAGTTTAACTTCAGTTATTTCATTTGGAAGTAATAATTTGGCTTGATCTTTACTTGCAACTTTGGGATGAATTCCATATTTCTCAGGAAGCGGGAGAATTCCATAACGAAGCGGATATGACATTGGCAATCCATTTGGTCCTGTTTCTAGAAAGAGAAGCACTATCGAAACATATGTAATCGGTTTCCCGGAAATATTTTTGAATTTGATTGTAAAATCCTTTAACCAATCATCTTCTTGAATAAATTTTTCGTTAGGCTTAACTACCTTCCCATCAGACTCAAGTTTAAGAAATTCTATCGGCTCATTCTCAAAAGAAACCTTTTTAATTACCTTCTCCTTTTTGAGTTTGGTTTGTGCCAAACTGGTAAAGATTGTCCTTGCTGTAAAGAATAAAGGAATCATAAAAAGCAGAACAAAAAATAAGAGAAGTTTTTGACGTAACAAAATTTTATTTGTTTTTTTTGAAGTGTATAGATGATCTTCCATTTGATTTTTCTCCTTTAGAACGTGAATGTTGAAGGATTTCTAAGACTATTGTTTGTTATGCAGCCACGCTACAATTCAGGAAGGGCAAAGTTGAGTGACAAACAATTTGTGATTTCCTTTCTTTGTCCTTGTCGCGGACACTATCACAGAGAAAAAAAATGGCAAGCCGAAATCGAAGTTTTTTCGTCAACTTAAAAATATTTAATTTAGATTTGGATATTTTAATGTCGTAAATGCAATGGAATCAACAAATAATAATGAAAAAGAGGTGAGGAAAAAGTTAATTATGAAGATTATTTTTTGAGATGCGTGTCAACATTCACGCTTTGAATTCGCAGCACGACACGCACGGTGTTCGAGCGTTGATCGAGACTGGCGGGAACAAACGGCGGCGCGTAATCGGGATTATTTTTTAACGCCTTTTCGAGTTCGCGGACGGCGTTGATGTCCCTGGAAGGTTCGACAACTTCGGCGATACGCGCTAAACCGCTGCCGAAAACGTCGGCGACAACGACTACTTCGTCATCCTTCATTTTTCCCCGCGCGATTGATTTGGTCAGCGCGATCAGCGCGCCCTGCGGGTTGACCGACGGTGAATCTTCCGACACGGAAATCCGCGCGGCGGCGAAATCCGCCGCGTTCAGCTCGTAATTATTTGCCGGAGTCGCCGAATTGGTCAGCATCGTCGTCGTTCTCAGATGCGGCTCGACCTTCGCCAGTTCAAATTCCCGCCGCCCGTTCGCGCTTGAAAGCAGCATCCACAAAAGCGCGAAACCGATTATCAAAGATGCCGCCGTGCCGACGCTGTAAGGCATAACGCGCATTTGCAGCCAGCGGCGAAAATCTTCGGTGAAATATGCGGGCTGATTTGATTTGACTTCCCGCGCAACGCGGTTTCGCACCGACATCATTAAATCATCCGAAATTTCAGGACGCGGCAAAACCCGCAAATCGCGGCGCAACGTCTGAAAATCTTCTAACTTTTGCCGGCACAAAGGACACCGCGCCAGATGTTCGTCAACCGCCGCGCGTTCTTCACCGGTTAAAATATCATCAAGATAAACCGGCAGGTTAAGTTGTGTATTTTCGCACTTCATCGTTTTATTCGCAGTTTTGGATCTGTCATCCGCCGCCGCCGTTCAAAACTTAACTACCAAAGATTGAATAACTGACCGACCCCGGCTGTTTTCGTAAATTTATTAGAAAACAAACGGTTTAGTTTGAATTTTCAGCGTCTTCCGGCATTAATCTTTCAACGGATGTTGCTGGTCACGTTTTCAAAATATGCCGAAAACAACTGCTTATTTTCAAACTTCGTCGTTCACCTTTGACCTTTCGTTGGCACCGATTTTTTTTGGTTGTTAAAGTGAAACCGGGGCGGGTCAATTATTCAGCTTTAATTCAAGACTTAGTTATTGAAATTCAAAATTAGAACGTTTTGTTTTTAAATATCGCATCTTGAATTTTTATCAAATATCAACTAATTTCCTTCGCAGTTCCTCGCGTCCGCGGGCGATGCGCGATTTGACGGTTCCGATATTTATCTCCAAGACCGAAGCGATTTCTTCATAACTGAGACCTTCGATGTCGCATAAAACGACCGCTTCCCGGTAAATGCCGTTTAAATCCCGAAGAGCGTTTATCAAAACTGTTTCGCGTTCGCGCTGAAGAATTTTTTCTTCGGGATTGGCTGAATTCCCGGAAAGCGTTTCGTGAATCGGAGTTTCGCTTTCGCCGAAAGTCGCGTCGAGCGAAATCGTTTTTTCGCGGCGGCGGCGTTTCCACCAACGAAAGCGGTTGCGCGATTTGTTGATCGCAATCCGAAACAGCCAGGTTTTCAAATCAGCGTCGCCGCGAAAACTTTTGATCGCTTTGAAAACGCTTAAAAACGTCTCCTGCGTCAAATCTCCGGCTTCTTCGGCATCTTCCGTGACGCGAAACAGCAATCCGTAAATATCGTCGGTGTAACGCGTCACCAGCGTATCAAAAGCCGCCGCGTCGCCGGTTTTTAATCTTTCGATAAATTCGTCTTCGACTGCGGCGGCAGAACTCAACCCGGTCGCCAGCGCGACACTTGTCAATTCTTTTTCATCAAATGTCAGCGACTTTCCGAAGAACATTTTCCGCCTTTTGGGTCTTTCAAAAATTTCAAATTTGATACTGCTTATTCGCCGAATTCCCGCGAACTAAATTATTAGACACCGCTTTTTTAATTTTGTTCCCGAAAATAATTATTTTTATTTTTAAGCGTTTTCCTTTTGATTTTCGCACTTTTCCCTTATCTTACTTGCTCTCTGCGCCGTTTTGCGGTAAATTTACAGTTTCGTAAAAAAAGAAAAATCTTATTATCAATTATATAACGAACAACTATTAAAAGGATTGCGGAAATTTTAAAATGGCTAGAAAAAAAAGAACTTTACCCGAACCGTTGGAAGTGCCGGTTGTCGTCGTAGAGGATAAAAAACCGGTTTATCGAGACGAATTTCAGAGAAATGTCGGCGGAAAAGTCAGGGAATTTGGAAAACAGTTTGAAGGACAGGGGAAAAATCTGATCTACGCGCTGGCGGCGGTCGCCGTTTTGGCTGTGTTGATCGGAATTTTCCTCGCCTGGAATCGCCGTTCCAACAACGCCGCGCAAACCGCGCTCGGCAAAGCGATTGAAACTTCAGAAGCGCAGGTGACGACTTCGCCGGTTCCCGGAACCATCGGTAAAACATTCAAAACCGATCAGGAACGAGCGCAAGCCGCCATCAGCGAATTTCAGGCAGTAGCGGATAAATACGGCAATCCGACGCAGGCGAAAGCCAAATATTTTATCGCTGTCAATGAATTGGTCGTTGACCGTCCGACCGGCGTTCAGCAGCTTCAAGACCTGTCGAAGGAGAGCGGTGAAGTCGGCACGATGTCTAAATTCGCGCTCGCACAGGCATTGACCGATGATGGAAAACTGGATGAAGCCGCCGCGCTTTACAAAGAACTTCTTGACCAGAACAATCCGATTTTGGCGAAAGAAACATTGAATTTCGCATTGGCGAAAATTTATGAAAAACAGGGCAATAAAGATCAAGCCGCCGATCTTTATTACACAATCGCCAAAAACGCCAGTGAAGCCAAAGATGCCGAAGATAAACCGGTTCCGATGTCGCAGACAGCGCGCGATGCCAAACAGAAATTAACTGAACTTAATCCTGAAAAAGCCAAAGAAATTGTCGAACCGGTGCCGGCAGTGCCAAACGGCGCGAGTTTCGGCGGTTAAATATTTTCTGCAACTTCGTCGAATTAGACGTTTACTAATGTAAATATTCGAAAGGAAGTGGAATGTGAGCGATTCAATTACGGCAAAAACCTCGGAAATTTCATCAATCGCAGTTTCCGACACCACCAAGTATTCGGAAAGGAATATCAGCATCCGAGTTTCGCCGAACAGTTATTTGGTCACTCTTTTTCTGACGACATTTTTTTCCGGCTTTTTTATTTATCTTGAGCGTGATTTGACCGGAATTCTGCTGTTCGTTCTGAGCTGGGTTTTTGTTTCATATCTGGCGTGGTCTGACCGCATTTTATTCAACGGAAAAAAATTAATTCGCACCGGACTTTTGCCGCGTCTGTGGGCGACGCTCAACAATTCAAAATATCGGTTAAACATCACCGACATCGAACAGGTCGAAACGCAGGCTTTGCGCGCGATGAAACAGGGCGGCGATGTTTTTTATCGCTATCGCACTTCTGTTAAAGGAAAAAAACTCAAATTCGCCTTCGCCTCCGGCGGCGAAGAATACCGGCAACTGACGCAGCAGCTTTTCGCCGCGCTGCCGGAAAACGCTCTCGATAATCGCTCGATTGAACTGCGCGATTTTCTGCGCGAACCGAAGGAAACGCTGATGAAAGCTGAATTTGCTAAAATTCCTTCGTCTGATGTTTTGGAAAACTCGCTGAATCGGTTAAAGGGGAAAAAACATCTCTATTCAACGAAAAATTCCGAAAAAATCAGCGATGAAGAAATTGAAAAAGCCGATTATCTGCGGCAGCTTGCCAATGAGCTGCGCCTGTCCGGTTATCTGCTCCAGTCTTTGGAAGCGTTTCGCCGCGCACTCGTATTAAATCCGACGGACGCGCGTCTGATTTTTGAATTCGCCCGCTGCCTGCATTCCTACGCCGGATCGGAAAATGACAAAAAATTGGGCAGAAAAGCCTTTGCCGCACTGCGTCTGGCGGAAATTCGCGGGCGTAACGATAATGAAATATTAGCGCGGCTGGGCGAAAGTTATTTTCAGTACGGTAATTGGCGGCGCGCTCAAAAAGTGTTTCAAAAGGTTTTGGAGAGCGGCAAATCAAATTTTCGAGCGGTTCGCGGGCTGGCGGAAATCGCGCTTCGAGAAGGCAAAATCGCCCACGTTATTCACCAGTTTTCCAACGCCAATCGAATAGCGGAAACCCGCGCCCTGCGCCGCTGGACGCAAGATGAGAGCGATTATTTCGCGCGGCTGAACAACGACGATGATTATATGGAAATGGAAGTCAGCCGCGTAAACTTTTTAGAAACCGTCGAACGCGTCAAAAAAACCGCTCTCAAAGTGGGAATGCTCGGTTTTCCCGCTATCGTTTTCGGTTTAATTCTGGAAGATTCTTTAATTGCCAATTGCGGATGGGCGGTTTCAACCGTCTCTTTGTTAATTTGGGTCGGAATGATTTTGAGCGAAAACCTGCTTTCTTCACGCATCCCGATGGATTTTACGGTTGAAGATTAAAGCGGATTATCAATTGCAGTTGATGAACGATCAGTTAAAAATTGCGGTATAAAATTTTAGGTTCATTTCAAAAGTGTTAGTTTTCATCTTTTATGACTCACCGTTTATCACTGGTAATTGACCGCTAATTTATCATTTATGCAATCAATTGTGGATTTTCTGAACGCCTTCAAGGATTTTCTCAACCCGAAACTTTTAATTGACCATTTGCTGAATTCATTCGGCGGATACGTCTATTTCGCGCTTTTTTTTATTATTTTCGCGGAAACGGGGTTAGCCGTCGGCTTTTTTCTGCCGGGTGACTCCCTGCTCGTCGTTTCAGGATTGTTCGCGGCGGCGGGAAAACTCAATATCGCCCTGGTTTTAGCCGCTTTTTTTCTCGGTTCGGTAATCGGCGACAGCACCGGTTACTGGACGGGGAGAATTATGGGCAAAACTCTTTTCAACCGCGAAAAATCTTTGATATTTAAGCCGAGCCGAGTTGAAAAAGCCAAAGCGTTTTTCGAGAAATACGGCGCGAAAACGGTCATTATGGCGCGTTTTGTGCCGATTGTGCGAACTTTCGCCCCGCTCGTCATCGGCGCGACGGAAATGCCGTATTTAAAATTTTTGACGTTCAGCGTTCTCGGCGGTTTGCTCTGGATTTTAACGATGGTGCTGGCTGGATATTTTCTGGGCGGCGTTATTGAACGCGCATTTAACATCAAACTCGAAGATCATATCGAGAAAGTAGTAATCGTCGTCGTTTTTCTTTCGATACTGCCGCCGATCTTTGAATTTCTAAAATCAAGGTTCGGGAAAAAAGAACAGCCTACGGAGGTTTGACTTAACTTCGACAGTAACATAGAATCTGTAACTTAGTTTGACGGGGCGTGGCTCAGCCTGGTAGAGCGCTCGGTTCGGGACCGAGAGGTCGGATGTTCAAATCATCTCGCCCCGACCATACAATAAAAAGCCGTTTAATTTCGTAAAATTAAACGGCTTTTTATATTTTCCGCAGGTTTACAAAAAATCAGTGTTTTATCCAATTCGCATTTTTTTCAGTTTTCACGAGTTGAGCGTGTTTTAATTGGATTTGTCCTTTCGCCTTTCACTTCGCGCCCTTTCTTACGCGCGGGCTTCTGCCTTTGAATTTTTAAACCTTAAAATGGGCTACTTTTGATTAATGTTCGCGGGCAATGATGTCCGCGCTTCGATAAAATTATATCCTGTTAAAAAGCAGAGAGTCGGCAAAACAAGTTTGCCGACTCTCTGCTTTTGTCTGCGCGGTTTTTTTCACACTTGGTTCCGTTATTTTGGCTGTGCTGTGAAATCAATTCCTTCTAGATTGTTCGCCACGCTGACCACTCTCGCCGCAAACACATATTGTTTTGATACGACTCGCACGATATATGTTTCGCCCGAAGGAATGTCCGCCGCGCTGTAATAGCCGAAGCCGTTTGTGCGCGCTGTTTTCACCGCCGCGCCCGCGCTGCTGCTGATGACGACCCGGGCGTTGGCAAGTCCTCTGCCGTTTTGCGTCAACACTCGTCCGCTGATGCTCGCGCCCGCCGCCGCTCTGCCGATGGTGATCGTCCCGGCAGTGTAAGTCGGCTGTGTGATCTGCTCGTTCGGATCAACGCCCGATGCTTTTCGTCTTGCCAAATTATCAGTAAAATAAATCGGTGTGGTTCCCGCCGCGTTTGCCGCCACCCGAAAGCTGACGTTGACCAATGTTTGATTTATTCCCGGCGCGATTGTTTCGCCGTCGAATGATGTCACCGAGAAACCGACCTGACCGGGATTGTTCGTATTAAAAACGACATCGCCGCCGGCACTGCCGATGGTCACTTGCGGATCGCTCAAAACACTCGAATCAAAAGCGATGCTGAAAGAGTAACCGGCTTCATTGCCGGCGGCATCCACGCGAATCGGCACGGTCAAAGTCTGACCCGCCGCAACGTTTTGATTATCCATACGGAGAGCCGCCGAAGCCGACGCTTGTTCGATAGAGCGAACAACCGATTTGCCGCCCAAAGAACCGATTGTCCAATCAGACAAATCCGCTTGAAACGGAGCCGAACCGGACGACGGACCGCCGCTTAACTGCGGGCTGTCAGTTCCGACGGCGTAACGCCGCGCCTGCTGAATGTCGGACGCGTCAATAAAACCGTCGCCGGAAGTTGAACGCGGAGCGCAGTCGGCGCGTTGAAATTCGCCGGTTTGATTCGGCGTGTCGGAACCGACGACGAAGCGGCGAATCTGCTGCACGTCGCTCGCATCAACAAACCCGTCGGGAGCCGAGCGCGGCGAAACATCGCCTTCGTAAGTTTGGGCGACCGAACCGGCGGTAATAGAAAAATTGCTGTCGTTGATGTCGAAAAAGATATTTCCGACCGCTTCGACCTTAATTCGCGCGGAAGAGGTGGTGATATTTGGAAAAACAATCCGTTCACTTCCGTCATTCGGCGTGCTTGCCGCGAGGACAGTCGGGAAAGTCATTCCGCCGTCGGTCGAGAGTGAAATTTTGACATTCGCTGCGCTGACCGGCGCGGCATTGGTGTTGTTCACGCTCCACGTCACAGTTTGCGCGGTTCCGCCGCTCAAATTGGTGTTGGCATTCGGGTAAGTAACCAAAAACGGTCCCGAATTGCCGTCCACCGTCAGCGTAACCGTATCTTCATTGACCCCGCCGCCGCCGGTTCGATTATCACGCGCGGTGACACGAAAATTGAGTGTCCGTCCGACACGCGGCAATTCTTCAGCCGTCTGCAAACCGTTGGCATCCGTATCCGGCGGATCATTGGCGTAGTTGAGAACGTAATTCAGACTTGGAAAAATGCGCGACGGTGAAACGGTCGCCGGAAAAGGGCGAAAAATCGGACGGGTCGTGTCTGCCGGATCGCCTGCATCGTTATAAGATGCGCTCGTGCCGTTTTGCTGGTAATTCGCGCCGCCCGCGTCAATCTGATCCCAGGCGTAGGTCAGGCTGTCGCCGTTCGGATCGCTTCCGGTCGCGGTCAGCGTGAACGGAGTATTTTTGGGAATATTGTGATTTCCGCCGCCGCTGACAATTGGCGCGGAATTGCCGGTCGCGGCATTGATGGAACAGGTGCCGCCGGTACCGGCGAGATAATTGTTGATAGCGGCGTAGCTCATCGCGTGAAAACGCATATCGCGGTTATAAGCAATATTGTCGCTGCCGCAGATTTGCGGATAACCCATAATGGTCGAACCGCTGCCCGATTCATAAGAAGTCGCGTTGTTGTGATTGCTGCCGCCGCAGTAGTTTTGTGTGCCGTTAAAATTATGGCTGGCTCCGAATTCGTGTCCGAGTTCGTGAACCCAAACGCCCAGCGTTCCGCTGTTTCCGGGACTGCCGCCCATCAGCGTCGCGGCTCCGCCTTTGTAACCGCCCGCGCAAGCTGTTCCGACAAAAGAAACGCCGGAAGCTCCGCCGCTCAAATAGCCCATTACGTGACCCAAATCATAATTTGCCGCGCCGACTTTGCTGTTGAGGTCATCCGTCCCCGCGAACAGCATATTTGTTACGCTGGTGTTATCATACGGATCGGTTGAGGCGGTGTAACCGTTGTCGGCTGAATAAATAATCGCCGTATTGTTGACGAGATTCAGATGAATAGCCAGTTCGCGTTCATAAACGACATTCGCGCCGTTGACCCAGGTGTTGAGGGTGGAAACCGTCTGAGCCACCGTGCCGTTGCCGTAAGCCTGCGTATATTCGTAATCCGTAGCGATGGCAAGCCGGTAATTGCGGAGCGCGGTGCCGACCGCGACTTGCGGAGCGTCTATCTGCGGAAGTTCTATCGGCGGTGACGGCTGGAGATTTTCGATGTCTTTGACCAGACATTCATAATTGCCTCGCAAATTTTCGCCGGAATAAGCGATATAAAGCGACGCGTCGCCGGTGTTCGCCGGCTCGACGTTAATGGCGCGTCCGCCGTCGAGAATCAGCGCGTGAAAACCCTGCGGTGTCCAGTCGAAACGGGTCGTCAGCGTCGGATCATCAATTCCCTGCCCGCGATAGCTTTTAATTTCAGGAAAACGCGCCGCCAGATTAGGTTCAAGAACCGATGATTCTTCAATTTTGAAACGAGTATAAGTGCCGTCGGGCAGCGGAAGTTCAATAATCACCGGTTTGCCCTGCGCTTTTTCGGTAAATTCCGACGGAGCGGCAGCGAGAATTTTCGTCAGTGCCGTTTTGTTTAATTGAAAAAGCAGATATTTATCAGGCGCGACCGAGCGTTTTTCCTCCGTCGTCAAACTGTTTTCCGAAACTTCCCGCCAAACCGCCGCTTGATTTTGACGACCGATATAAGTTAATTTTTTCACATCGGACTTTGTTTTTTCGCTCGCCGGAAACTCACGGTTATTTTTGCTTATTTTCCGCGCCGCTGAATTTTTACCGCCGATTTTCGCAGCGGCGACGGCTATTGAAGACTGAAAATTAATGAACAGAAAACAAATTAGTAGCGCAAAAGCTGATAAAAACACTTTTTTCATAATTTTTTACAAATCAGACGCAATTGTCCGTGAAAGATAAGGGAAAAAGATGAAATATTTTGGGGATAATTCGCTAAATTGTTGGAAAAACAAATTTTGCATCGAAAATCATCCTTTAAAAGGATTTTCGATAGACGAAATTCAGTTCGACTTCGCAGTATATTTTGGATTCGGATATTTTAGAAAACAGTTCCCATATTGTCCAAAATAACCGGGCTGATTTTCATCGTTTCAATCAGTCTCAGTCAACTTATTTTCCAACCGTCTTTGGCTGAAATCTGCCAAAGACTTCTTTAAAAATAGCACAAACTAAATAACACTGTCTATTAAAGTTTTACAAACGCAAATATTTTTCAACATTAAGAAGTGTCAAAGGTGTGAGAATTTAATTTGTTGAAAGTTCTTTATTATAAATCGTCAATTTGCCAAAAACTCTAAACTATTTTTTTTCAAGGTCTTCCGTGTATAACTCACGATACGCGCGGTAATTGTTCATCACCTTGAAAACGTAATTTTTCGTTTCGGCGAAACCGACTTCGGAAGCGAAAATCGCCGCGTCTTTCGGTTTGCTTCTTTCAAGCCACCGCGCCGCATTTATTTCACCGCCGTTGTAGCTCGCCGCGACCGCTTCATATAATCCGTCAAACTGCGTTTTCAAACCGGACATATACGCGCTGCCGATGGCGATGTTGGTCGCCGGAACATACAAATCGTCGGCTTCCATATTTGGAAAACCCGCGTCGTTATTATATTTGACGGCGGTGTCGTAAACAAGCTGTAAAAGTCCGCGGGCGGCGGACGGCGATTTGGCGCGGGTGCGAAAACTGCTTTCCTGTTTCATAATCGCCAGCACGAAACGCGGATCGAGACCGCGCGGTTTGGCGTAACGTAAAATTTCGGCGCGATACACCACCGGATACGCGCTCGCAGAATTATTCGGAATCAAAGCGGCGCGATTATTCGCCAGCGCGGTTAAGCCGAGTTGTTTTAATTTTTCAGTGGCAAGCCCGCCGTAATATGAAGTTGGCGTATCGTAAATTGATGTGTAAACCGCAATCGCGTCCGTTTTGCGTCCGGCTTTTTCCAGGGCGAATGCTTTCAAATATTTTATTTCTTCAGAACTCGTCATCGAACCGTCAAAATCGTTCAAGCTCAAAATCATATCCGCCGCCGCCGTCGCCTGATTCCAGTTTCCGCGATGAATTTCCATTCGCACACGCGCCTGCAAAGCGTTGGTTTCAGTCGGCAAACCGGAAAATTTCACGCGCGCTTTATCAATCCACGCGTTCGCTTCATCGTATTTTTTCAGTTCGCGCAAGGCATCAATCAAATTCAAATAAGCCGATTCGATTTTTTCGCCGAACGGAAACATCACGATATACTGCTCGTAAGTGCGCGCCGCTTCTTCATTTTTGCCCCAGCGAATATACGACGCGCCCTTATACGCCAAACCTTCGCGCCCTTCTTTGGTATTGAGATAATCCGCCGTCAGTTTATCGAACCAGAAAACCGCTTTTTGATAATCCATCTCCCACATATAAGAACGCGCGATGCCGAACAGAGTGCGCGGCATCGCCGACGTTTCGCTCGAATAATTGTCCAAAATTTTCTGCCAATGTTCACGCGCTTCGGCAAAATGACGATTCGACATATAAACATCGGCGCGGTAAAGATGTTCCTGCGCGGACAATGTTTGCAGTTTGCCGTCCGTCTCGCGGCTCGCTTTATCCTGCGTCACAACTTTCGCCAGCGTCGCGTCATTATAATTTTGGGCAAATGCTGAAAGGGCGAAAAGCGACAAAAAAGCGAAGATTAAGATTATTTTTTTCATAACTGCTGAATATTTCGGGAGAAAACCGGAGAGTTTATGATAACCGATTTTTAGACGTGAGAAAAATGTCGGAAGTTGTAACTGAAAAGCCGAAGCATTCGCGGCGCAGACATTTCACTAAAAAATTTCGACCGTAAATTCTCCGCCGCCAATTATATAACCGCGATACATTCCTTCGCTGTTGAACGGCAGAACGACGTTTCCGAGCGCATCAACGGCGATTAACCCGCCTTCGCCGCCGATTTCGCGGAGATAATCAATTGTTTCGTTTGCCGCTTCGTTCAAACTTACTTTTTTATATTTCATCCGCGCCGCGACATCATACGCGGCAACCGCCCGCATAAAAAATTCGCCGTGTCCGGTGCAGGAAACCGCGCAGGATTTGTTATCGGCGTAAGTTCCCGCGCCGATAATCGGCGTGTCGCCGATGCGTCCGAACTTTTTGTTCGTCATCCCGCCCGTCGAAGTCGCCGCCGCCAAATTTCCATCGTTATCAGACGCGACCGCGCCAACCGTGCCGATTGGTTTGGAACCTGGAATCTGGAATTTGGAATCTGGAATTTCCTCAGCGTGATCGAGTTGGACAACGCCTTGTTCTCGCGCCTGCACAAGCTGTTGATAGCGAGAATCGGTGAAGAAATATTCGTCGGGTGCGAACTCGACTTTCATTTCTTCGGCAAATTTGTCGGCTCCGATTCCGGCGAGCAAGTGATGTTCAGTCTTTTCCATCACCAAACGCGCCAGGGCGATTGGATTTTTGACGTTTTTGACGAACGCAATCGCGCCCGAATTATGAGTTTTGCCGTCCATAATCGAAGCGTCCAGTTCGTTTTTCTCGTCGTTGGTAAAAACCGCGCCGCGTCCGGCGTTGAAAAGCGGATTATTTTCCAGTTCGATCACCGCCGCTTCCACCGCATCCAGCGATTTACCGCCGCCGCGCAGAATTTTCCAACCGGCGGCGAGCGCGTTTCGCAAACCGTCGCGGTATTCTTTTTCGATTTCGTCGGTCAGCAGTGATTTGCTAATCGTTCCCGCGCCGCCGTGAATTGCCAATGCGATTTTATTCATATTTTTTATTTATATTTGATGAACTGTGAGTTTATTTTAGTTCCCGCGCGTTGGTCGCTTTGAAGAGCCTGATCGTCCCGATGATCGTCTTAAAATATCCGGTTCTTTCGACCCGCGCAAATCCGTGTTGTTCGAGCAAAACTCCAAGGCGACCACGCAGATTATCGTCAGTTGTTTCAAATCCGTCAAATACGCGAACAAATTTCGATAAAACAAATTGTTGTTTGCCGCGCGGCAAACCGTAATCCGCCAAATGAAGTTCGCCGTCAGGTTTTAAAACGCGCCGAATTTCGTGAATGGTGGCGATTTTTCGCTCAAGCGTCAGATGATGAAAAGCGAGCGTTGAAAAAACCCGATCAAAACTTTGGTCGGCGAACGGCAGATTATCGGAAAATCCCTGCTCGAAATCAATTTCCACCCGCGCTTTAGCTGACTTTCTCCGCGCCATCAGCAAAATTTTCTCGTCCACGTCATATGCAAAAACGCGGCTGTTTGAAAATCTTTTTTTAACCACGATGGCGAGCGTTCCCGTGCCGCACGCCAAATCGAGAATCGTCTGATGATCCCGCAGATCAGCCTGCGCCAGCAATGCGCTTTTGAATGGAAATTCCCTGGTGATAAAACGAACTAACGGATCGTAGAACCGCGTCAATATCGCAAAACGCAAGGCAGGTGTATATTTTCTGTTTTTCATTAAATAATTCTTAATTTCGATGTTAAAACCTGAAATTACATTTGTAAAAGAAAAACTGGATGTAAATAATTTTTTCGCGCGGAAAAATATTAGGCAAGCCGTAAATGTTAATCGGAAGCGGAGGCTTTTTTGGACTTGAGCAGAAAGACCAGCATAATTACGCATAAATGCAGGATAATATAAACATTAATCGCGTCGAGAATCGAATTCATCGTCGCCTGCCGAACGATTTCCTGCCAGATTACGCCTTTCGCCGCGCCTGCCGCGTTGATTGATTTCATTCCGTAACCTTGAAAATAATTGACCAGATCGCTGACGGCTTGGGTGTAATTGGGATTAAAAAGACTGGCGTTGGCGGAAAGATGGCTGATGTGAACCTGCGATTGAGTGGCGATAATCGTGGAAGTCAATGAAACGCCGAAACTCGCGCCCATATTTCTGACCAGATTCAGCAAAGCCGATGCGCTGTTGTTTTTTTCCGGCGGAACGCCGTAATAAGCGACCGTATTGACCGTCGCCGCCAAAAACGAGAGGCTGACGGCAAAAAACAGCCGCGCCAAAACCAAATCGTAATATCCGGTATTCAGATTAAATCCCGAAAAATTCCAAACCGATACGGTCATCAGACATAATCCGACGAAAATTATTTTTCGAATATCCATTTTATCCGAAGCGTAACCGATAATCTGGATGACCACCATCTGACTCAGCGTTCCGGGCAAACCGATCATTCCGGCATCCATCGCCGTGTAGCCAAGCAGTGTCTGCGTAAAAAAAGGAACGATAAAACCGATTCCCGAAACGACAAAACTGACGGTCAAAATCATAATGCACGAACTGGTAAAGCCCCAATTCTTAAACATCGAAATATCAACCGCCGGTTTCTTTTGATAATACTCCCAGGTAATTCCGACGAGCAGCGAAAACACCGTGTAGGCGAGAACGAGCAAAACTAAGTTGGAATCCAGCCAGCCCTGTTTCGGTCCTTCGTCGAGCAAAAAAACGAGCGCGGCAATTCCCGTCACAAATAAAAAAATACCTACAAAATCAACGGTATTTCCGCTTTTACGAAATTCTCTGGTAGATTCTTCGGCTTGCTTTGATTCTTTGACAAATAAGCTGACGAGAATCAATGAAATAATTCCGACGGGCAAATTGATAAAGAAAATCCAGTGCCAACTGAAAGTGTCGGTGATAAAACCGCCGAGCGTCGGACCCAGCACCGGCGCGACGGAAATTCCCAAACCGTAAATGGCGAAGGTTCGTCCGAGTTTTTCGCGCGGCGTAATATCCGCGATGATGGCTTGTTCGCTCGGCGCGATACCGCCGGCACTGAGTCCCTGGAGAATACGAAAAAAAACGAGCGTTTCAAGGTTATTCGCCAGACCGCACAACACCGATGCCAGGGTGAAGCATAAGACGGAAAACATATAATAACGCTTGCGCCCGAAATAAGTGGCGAGCCAGCCGCTGATCGGCAAAATGGCGGCGGTGGCGATGATGTAGGAAGTGATAATCCAGATGATTTCAGTCGGCGTAGATGACAGATCGGCTGCCATTTTCGGCAGTGAAACATTAACTATGGACGAATCCAAACCCGCCATAAAAGTCGCCAGAGTTAAAATAAAAACGGAAACATAAGGCGAGTCGCTGTTCGCGGCTGAGGCTTTGGAATTAGAGGAATTTAATTTCATTCAAAGATTCGACGCTTATTTCAGATGCACTTTCGGAATCACGGACATTCCGGGAACGAGCAAATATTTTTGCGAATCGGGAATTTCATCGAACACGATTTTAACCGGAATGCGCTGGACGACTTTGACAAAATTGCCGGTCGAGTTTTCGCCGGGCAGAACGCTGAAGCGCGAACCCGTTCCGGCTTGAAAACCTTCCACTTTGCCGTGAAAAGTCGCGCTCGGATATGCGTCAACAAAAATATCTACGGGCTGACCGATTTTGATGTTTTCAATCTGCGTTTCCTTGAAATTGGCGACGATCCAGATGCCGCCCTGCGTCACCGTCAAAAGTGCCTGTTCCGCCTGCACAAGCTGTCCTTCCTGAACGGATTTGCGCGAGATATAACCGTCCTGCGGAGCGTAAATTTTCGTGTAGCCGAGTTCGACTTCAGCCTGATTGACGAGTGCCTGCGCCTGCTGCACCTGCGCCGTGGCGACATCAATGTCTGATCGCCCGACGGCATCCTGCGCCGGCAGCGTTCCCGCACCCTGCAAGCGTCCGGCGGATTCGTCAGCCTGCGAAGCGGCGACGCTCGTCTGCGCTAAAGATTGGCGGTAATCATTTTCGGCAGTGGCGATGCCGCCCTTTGCTTCATTGAGACGGGCGGAAGCGGCTTCTATTTGACTATTCAGTACATTGAGCTGCGCCTGTGAAATTTCGACCTGTTTCTGAGCCGAAATAAGATCAGCCTGCGCCGCGCTTAATTCTTTGTTCGACTGATCGAGATTTTGTCTGGAAACAACGCCGCTGTCAAAAAGTTTTTTGTCGCGTCCGTATTCAAGACGCGCGGTATCAGATTTGCTTTGAGCGGCTTTGACCTGCGCCTTCGCCTGTTCAATCGCCGCGTTCGCCGCCGGAATTTGCGCCTGAAACTGTTTGAGATTCGCTTCGGCGGTGACGGTTTGCAGGCGGGCTTGCTCAACGGCGTTTTGTTTTGAAGACGAAGCGTAACGGGTTTGTTCAATATCGGTTTTCGCCGTTTGCAGATTGGATTTTGCCTGACTTAAATCGGCACTGCTCATCAAATGCGTCAGTGAAACATTGGCTTGGGCTTTATTTCTGGCGGCAATCGCGGTTTGCAGCGCGGCTTTCGCCTGAGTCATTTTGATTTCGCTTTCCTGCGGGTCGAGTTCGATGAGCAAATCGCCTTTTTTGACCAACTGATTTTCTGTCACGTAAACTTTGGCGACGTGCGCCGAGATTTTCGGACTGACAATCGTAATATTACCTTCGATAAAAGCGTCGTCGGTCTTGGCAAACTGCCGCGAGTAAAGCCACCAGCTTAAACCCAAAATCGCGCAGAGGGCAATGATTCCGCCGATCACGTAAATGGGAAGACGCGAACGCGGTTTTTCTTCCTCCTGCGGCTCTTCGATAACCTCATCTTCGTCGAAGACCTCGGTCAAATCTTCGTCTAAAACTACATCTTTCTCAATTGCTGCCATAATGGGAATTATTTTTTTGGTCAGGATTTCGGATTAAAATTGTAGGGCAAAACGCTATTTAAATCAATCTTATATTAAGCAACTCAAAAATGAGAAAAACATTCAGCCGCGGATGGACGCGGAAAACGCGAATAAATTTCGGGAAAACCAGCGTTTATCCGCGCTCATTTGCGGTAAAAACAAATATCATTGATGGACGGTTGGTTTGTTAAACACTCACACTGAAATAAATAGTAACTGTTTGTTTAGCGGCGAGTTTCGCCCGTAAGAGCGAGCATTAATTATCGTTTGTGCCGAAAAAGATGATGGACAAAGCCCGCCGCTAAACGTTCACTGTTTTCCAATTTAGTGGTTAGAGTAATTGTTTGAAAACAGTTTATTCGTCTTCGTCCGCCGTGCGGATTCTGCCTTCGGCTTGCGCCTGTTCGATGACTTTTCCGATCAGGTTTCCGGGCAGCGGATCGTAGTGCGAAAACTGCATATGGTAACTGCCGCGCGCCTGTGTCATCGAATTTAAACGCCCCTGATAATCGAGCATTTCGGATAACGGCACCTGCGCTTTGATGATCTGCTGTTTGCCGCGCATATCCATTCCCGAAACGCGCCCGCGACGCGAATTAAGATCGCCCATAATGTCGCCGGAAACTTCCTGCGGGCAGAAAACTTCGACCTCCATAATCGGTTCGAGCAGCGTCGGTTTAGCTTTTTCCATCGCATTGCGAAACGCTTTTCTGCCCGCCGCGCGGAAACTGTGTTCGTCGGAATCCACGTTGTGATAACTGCCGTCAATCAGCGTCACTTTGAAATCTACGAGCGGATAACCGGCAATCGCGCCGTTTTGCGCGGCTTCGGCGATGCCTTTTTCGATTGCCGGACGGAAATTCGCCGGAATCGCGCCGCCGAAAATTTTGTCCACAAATTCAAAACCGCCGCTGCGTTCGAGCGGCTCGAAAACGCATTTACAGTCGCCGAACTGTCCGCGCCCGCCGGATTGTTTTTTGTGTCTGCCCTGCACTTCGACCGATTGCGTGATCGTTTCTTTATACGGAACTTTCGGCGGATGCAGCGCGACTTCGACGTGGTAGCGGTTCTTCAATTTGTCAACGACTGTTTCGATATGAAGCTGTCCCGAACCGCTCAGAATAAACTCTTTCGTCTGCGGATCGCGGTCGAAATGCAGACTTGGGTCTTCTTCTAAAATTTTGTGCAGCGCAATCGAGATTTTATCTTCGTCGGCGCGTGATTTCGGTTCGATGGCGAATGAAATCGCCGCTTCGGGATATTCTACCGACGGGTAAACAATCGGCTGCGTTTTTTCGCAGAGCGTGTCGCCGGTTTGCGTGTCTTTTAATTTGACGACCGCGATGATGTCGCCGGTTTGCGCTTCGTTGACTTTTTCCAGATTTTTGCCCTGCAAAACGTGCAGTGCGCCGAGTCGTTCGACAAATTCACGGCTCGAATTCAGCACGGCGGCATCGGCGGAAATTTTGCCGGAAACTACTTTCATCACATTGATTCTACCCGCGAACGGATCGGCAATCGTGCGAAAAACAAACGCCGAAAACGGTTCATCATTGCTGTATTTGCGCGTCGGTCGGTCGAGCAGACTGCCGGCGACCGCATTGCCGATTTCGGATTCGTGCGCCGCCGGATTCGGCGCGAACTCCACGAGGTGTTCGAGCAGAATCGAAAGCCCGACCAGCGTTTCCGACGACACGGCGTAAACCGGACACAATTTGCTTCTGGCGATGGCTTTTGCCAGATTCGGGATAATATCGGATTCGTCGAGCGTGCCGTTTTCAAAGTATTTTTCGAGCAGCGCGTCGTCTGATTCGGCGATTAGTTCGATGATGCGCTCGCGGGTTTTTTCAACTAATTCGCGTCCGGTTTCGGGCAGCGGAATCTCTTTGGCTTTCCCGTTTTCGTCAAATTCGTAAGCCTTCTGATGCACGACATCAACCACGCCGCGAAAATCCTCTTCTCTTCCAATCGGCAAAGTAAACGGAACGATTGACCGCGCGAAACTGCTCGCGGCGGTGTCGAGCGCGTGTCCGAAATCGGCGCGTTCCTTGTCGAGTTTGTTGATGACCATCAAACGCGGGAGAATAAATTCGTTGGCGTAATTCCACGTTTTTTCGGTCTGCACTTCGATGCCGTTCACACCGTCCACGACGACCAGCGCGCAGTCAGCGACGCGCAGCGCGGGACGCGCGTGTGAGACGAATGCGGCGTAACCCGGCGTGTCAATCAGATTGATTTTCGTGTCCTGATATTCGAGATGCGCGAAATTGTTATTGAGCGAAACCTTTCGCTCAACTGCATCTTCGTCGTAATCGGTGACGGTCGTGCCGTCCGCAACTTTCCCCCAGCGCGGCGTTGCGCCCGCGATGTGCAAAAGCGATGAAACGAGTTGAGTTTTACCCGCGTCGCCGTGTCCAATGACCGCTAAATTGCGTATATTTTCGGTTTTAAATGCTTTCATCTTCGGCAAAATCTCCTTGTATTTAAAATTCAGGATCAAAGATTCAAAGTTCAATCTTTTAAGTGCGAATCTTTCATCCTGAACTTTGAATTTTGTAACTTCCGGTGAAACTTAATTTATCTAACTCAACCAAAGATAGCAAGATGCGCGCGAATTTTGTTTTGATTCCGAACAAAATTTTTATATTTACAAAAAAGTCGCTTTTGATTTACAATATGCCGAACGACTTTTTTTGTTTCCAGACTTCAATTTTCAGTAAATCAAAATTACAAACTGTCACTTAGCAACTTAGACAAGGAACCTAAAAATGAATATATCTCGAACATTTCCCAAACGCGCCGCTGTTGCCGCGTCCGTGCTTTTAATCGCATTCTGTTTAATTTCAACAACTAACGCTCAAACGAGCAGCATTGATTTATCTTTCAGTGCGGTTCCTAATACAAATGTCACCACGCCGACGAATTTTATCCTTCAGCCCGACGATAAAATCATCGCTTTCGGTGATTTTCAGGTGGTCAGAGGCGTGATCAAAAATCGGGTCGCCCGTTTCAATCCGGATGGCAGCGTAGATAACACATTTAACTGCGCGATTTGCGACTTTTCGGTCAAAAGTGCCGCTTTACAGCCGGACGGGAAAATTATTGTTGCCGGAAATACTTCGGTGCAGTATTACTATTCATCGGTGATTTATCGCCTCAATGCCGACGGCAGTCGAGACGAGAGTTTTTCTTCGCCCTTTTCAGCGGTTAATTTTCCGAACAGTGCCAGTGCGGAAGTCAAAGCGGTGCAGCCTGACGGAAAAATCTTGATTCTTCTGTTTAGTTCGCAATCTAATACTTACGGGTCTTCGCTCTACCGGCTCAATAATGACGGAACTTTTGACAGTTCGTTTGCGACCATCACAGTCGCCAGCGGCAGCGGCGGCACATTTGGTCAAAATCCGGGTAAAATATCTTTGCTGCCGAACGGAAAAATTCTCGTCGTCACCAATTCGTTCGCCAATTGTCCGGGCTGCGCTCCGGGAAGTGGTTTATTGAAACGCTATAATGCCGATGGCACGGCTGACTCGTCTTTTGAATCGCCCCGCGCCGATGTTGAGAACAATTACAACGGCAGCGCAACTATCGAAGATTTTGCAGTTCAAAGCGACGGAAGTGTTATAATCGTTGGCAAATTTCTCACCGTCAACGGTGTCAGTCGCGCCAATATTGCTAAAATATTGCTCGCCGGAAATGTGGATTTGTCGTTTAATAGTTCACTAAGCGGTGAAATTATCAAAGTTAAAATTTTATCGGACGGCAAAATTCTGCTTGCTTCGAGCAGCCGAATATATCGCCTGAATACCGACGGCAACCTTGATAATTCTTTTGTTTCGCCCTCAAATATCACTTCGATCTACAATCTGATGCTTGATTCGGCTGGAAAAATCGTTCTCCACGCCTTATTCTCCGAAAATGGCGTACCAGTCAATGAATTCACGAGGCTTAGCCAAAACGGGGGCATCGAGAGTTCTTTCGAGCCAAATTTCGGAGTCTTCGGTTCAATTGCGGCAGTTGCCGCCCAGCCGGATGGCAAAATTGTTTTTTCAGGAGATTTTCTGCGTATCAATGACGTGCCGAGCGTGTCGCCGGCGCGGGTCAACGCCGACGGCAGTCTTGACCCGACCTTCAATCCGGGAACCGGCGTTAGCGGTTCGGTGTCGAAAATACTTATTCAGGCGGACGGGAAGATTTTACTTGCCGGAAGTTTTTACGCTTACAACGGTACTTCGCGTTCAGGATTAATCCGTCTGAATACGGACGGCAGTCTGGATGGAAGCTTTAACCCGACGATTAGTTTTATTTCTTATGTCAGCGTTTCAATCGCCCTGCAAAACGACGGTAAAATAATCGTTACCGGAAACTTTAACGCCATCAACGGACAAGCGCGCACCGGCATCGCGCGGCTTAATACCGACGGCAGTTTGGACGCGGGTTTTAATCCGGCTTTCGGAAGTTATTCAAATTTAAACGTCTTCGCGCAGCCGGACGGAAAAATTCTGGTCGGCGGCAATTTCAGCGGCGTAAACGGGTTTAACCGCCAGAATTTAGCCCGGCTCAACGCTGACGGAACCCTCGACAGTTCATTTAATGCGGCAGCCGGCAATTCGGTAAGCAGTTCGGGAGTTACTCAGATCGAAGAGCAAACAAACGGAAAGTATTTAATTTTAACCGGTAACACCATCGTCCGCCTAAACAGCGACGGCACAACCGATTCGACTTTTAGCTCTCCTGTTTTGCCGCAGTCGGATAACTCGATTAACCGATTTTTAGTTCTCCCGGATAACAGCATTTTGGTCGGCGGAAGTTTTTCGCAAATCAACAGCGTTTCGCGTTCAAACCTCGCGCGATTGCAGCCGAACGGAGCTTTGGACACCACATTTTTCCCGACCGGTGCGAACGGTGCGATCAGAACCATCGTCAGCCAAGCGGACGGAAAAATCATTGTCGGCGGCGATTTCTCCTCAATTGGCGGCGTGACTCGTTTGGGCATCGCGCGGCTGACTGTCGCTCCCATTCGCGCTCAATCAACGCTGTTTGATTTTGACGGCGACGGGCGCGCCGACATCGCTGTGTTTCGTCCCGCCAACGGCTTCTGGTATCAGCTTAGAAGTCAGAATAACGCTTTCAACGCTTTCCAGTTCGGGCAGGCGAGCGATCAACTCGCTCCCGCCGATTACGACGGCGACGGCAGAACCGACCTCGCCGTCTTTCGTGACAGCGTTCCGGGGGCGGGCGATAAAGCCTATTTCTACATCACGTCCAGCTCCGATAACTCGTTTCATCCGGTGCAGTTCGGCACGCAGAACGATCTGCCGGTCAGCGGCGATTGGGACGGCGACGGCAAGGCTGACCTCGCCGTTTATCGCCGCGCGGCGAGCGTCGGCGGACAGAGCTATTTTCTGTATCGTCCGAGTTCGATTGCCAATGCCGATTTCACCGCCATCGCGTGGGGAACGGCGGGCGACAAACCGGTGGTCGGCGATTTCGACGGCGACGGCAAACTCGACGCGGCGGTGTTTCGCCCGTCGAACGCGGTCTGGTATATTTTGAAGTCATCGAACAATCAGGTGATCCAGCAGCCGTTCGGGTTGGCGACGGACATTCCGGCAGCGGCGGATTATGACGGCGACGGAGTGACGAACATCGCGGTCTTTCGTCCGTCGAACGGCTACTGGTATACTTCGACGAATCCGCAGACGAATTACGGGGGAGTGCAGTTCGGGCAGGCGGGGGACGTGCCGGCGGCGGCGGATTACGACGGGGACGGGAAAGCGGATGAAGCGGTGTATCGTCCGGCGACGGGAGCGTGGTATGTGCGGCGTTCGACGGCGGGATTCTACGGCGTGCAGTTCGGGGCGGCGGATGACCGACCGGTTCCCCACTCTTTTATTCGCTAATTTCTGAAAAATTAAGATTTAGCGGGCGGCTTATTCCATTTCGGAATAAGCCGCTTTTCCGTTTGAACGGCAAATATTTATGAAGAAAACGTCTTGTCTGGGTTTGAGCATTACTAATTTAGTTTTATCATTTTGGAAAGTCGGGCAAAATATTATTTCTCCATCAAATGGCGAAAATTCCTGCGAGGTTGACGATGAATTACAAAAATCAATGGCGTAAAATATTGATTACGCAGTTATTAATATTAAATTTTTTACTGTGCGGTCTGCCGATTAAAGCTCAGGATATTCCGCCGAGCGAAGAACTTTCTCTCGGTTCGAGTGTTTTTGTTTTTCGGGGTTCCAGCAAATCTTCGCAGAAAAAATACGTCGCCCGTCAAACTCCCAAACCGACACGCACCGAAACGCAGCGCGCGGCTTCGACGCAGCGGGTTCGCCGACAGTATAATACGCTCGCCAAAGTGGTCACGCGGCGAAAAAACATCAAACCGGCGGCGGAAGACAATTTGAATATCGCGCGGGCAACACCGCAGCAAGCGTCCGTCAGTTTAACCGGTGCCGGACAATATTACCTCGAAAAAACCGACTTTGATAAGTCAATCAGTTCTTACCGCGCGGCATACAATCTCGATGACAAAAATACTGACGCGAAACTGGGTTTGAGCGACGCGCTGGCGAGCAAGGGCGACGATTTGCTGGAAAAAGAAAAAACGGATGAAGCGCATCAATATTATCAGGAAGCGTTGAAACTCAATGACAAAAACTCTGCCGCTTACGCTGGTTTGGGCGAAATTTACGACATTCAGGACAAGAATGAGCAAGCTATCGCCAGTTATCAAAAAGCGTTGGAACTGGACGGCGATCTGACGGAAGTTTACACGCCGCTCGGAATTCTCTATTACAATCAGGGCGAAATCGCCAAAGCCGACGAATTTTTGACCAAAGCCTTAAAAGCCAATCAGGATGCGGCTGACACGCAGTATTTTCTGGGTTTGATTCGCTCGAGGCAAGGTCGTTACGACGAAGCGTTGGCGGCATTAAGGCAATCGGTCAAAATTGATCCGAATTACGCCGAAGCGCATTTTTCGCTCGGCGACACGTATGAAAAACTCTCGCGGAACGCCGATGCGATCAGCGAGTACAAGGAAGCGACCGTTTTAAATCCGAAATATTCCGAAGCGTGGTTCGCGCTCGGTCTCGCCCAATATAATCAGGCAAATTACGCGGAAGCGGCGGCGGCTTACACACAGGTCGTCAAATTGCAGAACACCAACGGCGAGGCGCACGCCAATTTGGGCGACACTTATCGTCTGTTGAACGAATTGGGCAACGCCGAGAACGAATATCGGCTGGCAACTTATTTTATCAAGGATGATCCCGAATTGTTCAGCAAATTCGGCTACGTTTTAGGCGCGGAGCAAAAATGGGAAGCCGCGATTGCAGCGTTAAAATCAGCTAACGCGATCAATCCCGACGCGATTGACTACACCAATTTAGGCTGGGCTTATTATAATTGGGCGCAGGACGACGTAAAAGCCGGTCGGAAGCTGGAAGCCAAAGCTAAAATTCAAACGGCGGTCGAAGCGTTACGCAAAGCCGTCGTCTTAAATCCCAAATTCGCACCGGCGTTTCTCAATTTGGGTGTCGCGTTAAACGATTTGGGCGAAACTCAACAGTCAGTCGAAGCGTTAAAAAGTGCCGTCGCGCTGCGGGACAATTGGGTATTCGCCATCAACGAACTCGGTCGCGCCTACCGCAACGCCAATGATTATGACAATGCGATCAAGCAATTTCAAAAAGCCGTCGAAATTGATCCGAAATTTGCCATCGGTTATTTTAATCTCGGCGAATCGCAGGTGCGCGGCGGTTACGCCAAAGACGCGCGTAAAACTTTGGATAAACTGAAAGAATTAAAAAGTAATCTGGCAAATTCTCTTCAGGCTTTGCTGCTCGGCGCGAAGATGAAGTAATGATCGGATGCGGAATTCTTGAATCTCCGCATCCGATCATCACTTGATTTCAAAAATATTGTCGGCAATCGGCGTGTTGACCAAAATATCTTTGGCTTTGAAGTCGGCGTAAACGGTGATTTGTCCCAAATCGAACCGCTGCGAATAGCGTTCGGGAACAACTACGCCTTCGACCGTCCGCAGTTTATCAATTTCGACCGAAGTCGTCACTGCGCGGTCGTTGAAGATATAGCTCGATTCATAACCTTTAACCTGTCCGGTTTTATCGTCTATAAAAAAATCCGTGTAATAACCTTCCGGCGAAGTGACGCGAAAGCCTTTCTTTTTTTTGAGTTTTTCGGGCAGTGTTGAAACGACAAATTCTTTCTCATCAATTCTTTGCAAAAGCGGCAAACCCAAGCGATTGATCGGCGGAAGATTAAAACCGGGGATGGACGAAGAAGTTTGCTGTCCGTCGTAGATTTGTTTGAGCGGCTGAAACGGGTTCGTTATCTCCAGACGATATTTGTCGCCCGAATAAATGGTCGCAAAAGTTGCCGGAATCGCCTGCGGAAACGTCGAACCGGTGACATCCACCGTTCCCCTGACATCCAGCGTTTTCATCTGTTTGAACTTGTCGCCGCCGTGCGCCGAAACCGCTGCTTTGGCGAGTTCATAAGGCGCATTGTCGGTTTTTGTCACCGTCACGACGGTTTTGTTTATGTCCGGGTTTGATTTTTTGTCGCTCTGGGCGTTGGCAGTCGTCGTCACTGCGGCGAGAAACAGCGCAATTGTGTATTTTTTCATAATATTTTTCAATTCCTTTTTGTGAAATAAGAACTTATATCAGATACGCAAAAAGGAGAGCGAAAGTTTTTCCTTCACTCTCCTTTGCTTTGACATTTTAGTTTTTAGTTTAGAAACTAAAGCGCATTTGCAGTTCGATGCGGCGATTTCCGGCATCATTTCCGCCGCCGCCGCCGCCTCTGAAACCGCCGAAACCGCCGACCGTTGAAGTATATTGTCCGAAACGGCTCGAATTCAAATTGCTGATCGGCGTTCCCAAATTCGTCGTGTTAAGCAAATTTGAGAAATTTAAGCCTAAAGTCAAATTATACGGTTTGCGTTCGTTTCCACCGCCAAATCCGCCGCCGCCGCCGCCAAATCCGCGACCACCGCCGCCACGACCGCCGCCGCCGCCGCGACCGCCGCGACCGCCGCGACCGCCGTCCTGATTATCATCACCGGCTGCCGCGACTGCCGTCTGCGGCGATTTACCAAAGCCGAAATTTTTATCAAGACGCAGATTGACGGTCACATTAGAAGGTCCTCTGCCGTAGTTACGCGGAATAATAGTGGTGTCCGGGTTAGCGATGCCATCTATGTTGCAGAATGAATTGGTCAATCCTAATTGCTGACATTTCGCGCTTAAATCCGAATAGGTCGGACGTTCCGCAAAAATCGAATCGCCGTTGGTGTCGAGTCCGGTAATGATGTTAAAAGGTCTGCCCGAAGAAGCGATGATAAACGGACTCGCCGAAAGATTCCAGGGCAGCCCGAATCTGCCGCCGACGACAAAAAAGTGTCTAATATCAAACGAAGAAGGTCCGTATTCGTTGCTTGTGTCGTAACTGTAAGCCGGAAAACCGCCGTCGGCATTACTTTTGGCGGAACCCAGCCGGTAATTGCCGAACAATGTGAATTTGGAACTTAAAAAAGTTCTGAAATTGACGATTAGCTGACGCTGGTTTGAAATCCCGCTCGTTTCAAATTGATATAAATTGCCCTGCGTCGGATCGGGTCGCAACAGTGCCAATGCCTGCGGATTAGTCGTCGGACAAGCGGAAAACGGCGGGCAAATCGGCGCGTTGATATTGCGCGAGCGCAGCGCGTGTAAAGTCCTCGACTGCGTAAAGGTCGCTGAAACGGTCGTCTTAAACGGCAATTGCCGCTCGACTGTGAACAGTCCCTGAATCGTGTAAGGAGCTTCCGCTTCCGATGAAACCAGCCGGATCGTGTTGGCTAACGGCGCAATCGTTCCCAACTGGGCGGCGGTCGGCACATTGGTTACACCGTTTAAGGAAAATACAGATTGTCCGAGAATCGCCTGATTGTTGGTGACGATGTAATTAAACTGCTGAAAACCGTCAAAACGATTCGACTGCAACGTGTAATTGTCGCTGAACCGATCATAGAAAACGCCGACTCCGCCGCGAAATACCGTTTTCGGCGAACGCGCTCCGCCTGCCCCCGGAGAATAAGCGAACGAAAGTCGCGGCGCGAAATTAAAATCGCTTTTAATATTCGTCTGATTTTCGTAGCGCAATCCCATACTGAGCGTTAATTTTTGATTGACGCGCCAATCGTCCGTGAAAAACACACCGTAATCAACCTGCGAAACATCGGCGACCGGATTTCCCGCCGTGATGCTGAACTGCGTCGGATTGTAGCGCGGATCGGGATTTCCCAGCAATTTTTGCCGATACTGCTCGATTGGAGTGACTGCCGGTGTGATAATACAGGTCGGATCATTGACCGGATCGCAGGTCGCGGTTCTGGTGACGGCGGGAATTCCCGCGAAAGTGTAAGTTCCGCCATAATTCGATTCGGAGCGGTCTTTGATGTTTTCACCACGCACCCGAACGCCGAATTTGACCGAATGATGTCCGGCTTTGCCGAGCGTCGTCGTCGTGTAATTTTGCAGTTCCCAGTTATTTTGATAATTATAATTTGTTCCGATCTGCGCCCCGCCGCCGGTGAACGCCGACGAAACATTGATTGTCGGAATGCTGTTGTCGCCCAACTGATCGCGGTTTTCGTGTTCAAACCGAAAGCGCGTTTCGTTGACGGTTTTCGTATTGATAACCGCCGTTTCGGTAAGCTGAATGTCGTGGTCAATATTGGTTGAAGTATAGGCGCGCGTCGCCAGCGAAAAATTGCCGATTCCCTGATTATCAGCCGTTGACCGCGTAAAATTATACCGTGCAACCAGCGTATTTTTGTCATTGATCGCGTAATCGAGACGCGGGCTGATCGAAAATCGCTGTGTCGGAATCGAATATTCCTGCTGAAATAAAACCGCATTATACGACGGATCTAAAATTGTCGCGTTGACGACCGCGCCGTTGACAATCGAACGATTGCTGATGTCCACGAAAAACGAAGATTTCTTTTTCTGAATCGGACCGCTGAAATTTCCGCCGTAATAGCGAGTCTGGCTCGGAGCGCGATTAAGAGCGAACGGGTTGCGCGAATTGAGACTTTCATCGTTAAAATTGAAAAATCCCTGACCGCGAAATTTATCCGTGCCGGGTTTTGTAAAAATCTCCACGCGACCGAAACCCAAACGATCATATTCAGCCGAAAATGGATTTTGATTGATGCGAATTTCACGAATCGAATCTTTCGGCGGAATCGTGCCGCCGGTAAATCCGTCAATATAAATTTGTCCGCCGTTGGGTCCCGCCGACGGTCCCGCCAGAGCTTGCAAAGCCGCTTCGAGATCATCCGGGTCGTCGGGCAGCGCGTCGAGCGTCGCGCCTTTAATGACCGTCGAACTAGAATTATTGTCCGGGTCGGTTGAAACGGTATTATTGGTGTTGACCTGCACCTGTTCCTGAATTCCTTCAATGGTTAAAACGATCACCAATTCCGTTTTTTCGTTCGCCGGCACCGCCACCTGCGTATTTTCGTAAAGACCGAATTTCGGCGCGGTCGCCCGCACCGTGAAACTTCCGGGCGCGAGACCGTTAATGGTATATTCGCCGGCGTTGTTAGTCGTGGTAGTTTTTTCTTTGCCCGTCGAATCTACGGCAATGACGGTCGCACCGACCACCGCCGCGTTAAAACTGTCAACCACCTGTCCGGTTATACTTCCGCTTTGCTGGGCAAAAACCGACGCATTGGTAAATATTGTTAATAGTCCGATAAATATGAATAATTTTATATATCTCATCTTAAATTTTTGAAGATAAAACTTGAATAATCATCAGCGAATTAGAATTTCTGAATATATATTGAATTTTACTCTCAATTCACTGTGCGAGTATTTCAGTTATTATGAAGAGCGACGCAAATTAGATTTTCATTTAACCTGCGCTGCTCTTTAAATGGAATGTTCTGATTTTAAACCCTGTAAGTTTGCTTGAATTTAGGGGAAACCGATTCCGTCGAGTCCCGGAATTGAAACTCCCGAATCCTGTCCGTTTTGTCCGCCCTGTCCGCGCCGTCCTCCGGCTGAAAATTGAGGAGTTTTCAAAAACGGTTCAACGCCCGACAACAATTTTATCGCCGTCACCTGCATCGCGTCCGGGCTTTTCGTGCTGGACACGGCAACCATATCGCCAACCTTCAAATCAGCAAGCGTAATATTGGGAAAACGGTCGAGCATATCGTCAATGTTGCCGCTTCGCATTCCGCCGCCCTGTCCCATTCTGCCTTGTCCCGCCGCCGGTTGTCCGCTCTCTGCCGCCGGTTGTCCTGCGGCTTGATTAGCCTGCGGCGGTCGCATCGCGCCCTGTCCGCTTTGTCCGCCCGCGCGGTTTTGTCCCGGCATCATCCCGCTCGCCTGCATCATTTGGAATCTTGCCAGTCGCTGCGCCATTTCCGCCGGAAATTGTTTGGCGACGGTGTTTTTCCCGATGATAATCGTCATATCCTTTTTGGTTTGGATATTATTGATCGTAATTTCGTTTTTTTCGGGATTGATCGCCGTGATCGTTCCGGCACTCGTCTGAAAAGCTCCGGTTACTATCTCTTCCGCGCTGAGTTTTGCGCCGTCGGCGGTTTTATCGCCCAAGGCGCGAATCATATCGCCGGTTTTGATGTCGTTGAAAGAACTGACTTTCGCTTCATTGTAATTGACCGAATCAGGCGCGTAGCGAAGCAGTTTCGCGCTGTCCGTCGGTGTCACGGCAATATCGGTCGAACCCGCGACTCCGCGCAGCGCGACGGTAATGGTTTTTGTTTGCGGATCAACCGCTTTGACCTGTCCCGATATTCCGCGCGTTCGCCATCTTTCCTGCTCTTTGGTATTTCTCTGAGCAATATCGGCTTTGGAAAGCAAATAAACCGCCTTTGCCGAAACCGATTTTTTGTCGGCGGCGACGGCTCCGGTAACGAGCAGTTTATCGCCGACGCTGATTTCACTGAAATTGGAAGCGACGGCAGCCGGCAAAATCGGATTTTCCGGCGGAATTCGTTTATACTGCGTCGCATCCGTTAAATTTACGTCAATATCGCCGTCTTTAGTCTGCAAAACGATTTTGCCGGCATTGATCGCCGACACTTCGCCGCCCGCGAAATTCGGCTTAATTCCGACATCGGCGGATTGCGCGAAGATGTTCGCCGCGCCGATCAGCAGACAAAAAAATGATAATATAAGTGTTTTTCGCATAGCTGGTGTTCTCTCTTTTTGATTTATGAATAATTCCTTTGTCGCCGTCTAAACGCCGTATTAAGCTGTTTTTTATAACAACTGTTACAGACGCAAATTATAGCAAAAAGGTTTTGGAATTTTTGTAAAGTTTTGTAAGTTGAGCTTAAAGAAAAGCGTTGCGCGATAAAATGATAGATGTATTTAAGCCTTTTTCCAAACGTTCCCGGAACGGGCGGTCAGCACCAAACCGAGACTGACAGACATCAAAACCAATAAGGCGAAAGTCCATAGATAAGGAATGGAAAGAAATATCGTCCAGACCGCCGCGCCCAGTAAAATCGCCAGCGTTTCGGATTGAGCAACTTCCGCTAAGATCAGTTTTTGCAATTGTTTACCGACACTCACCTGAACGGCGACGCGCCCGAAAACGTAACCCAGCATCAGCAAAACAAAAGCCATCAAACTGACAATCGCGCTTAGATAATCCGGCAAAAAACTCAAACTGACGATAATTCCGAGCGTCGTCAAGACAAAACCGGCAAATCCGACGGCGACCACTTTCAATGTCGAAAGCTGATAGCGGGTGATCGCCCGACCGACCGCGCCGGGAGCGATGGTGGTAAAAGCCAGTGAAACAATAAACCAGAAGAGAACCGATAAAAGACGCTGGGCGAGAAACGACCAGGACAAACGCGGCGAAAGAATCTGCGTCGGGTTTTGGGAAAAATTTCGTAATTCGTCCTCAAACATCGCCACCATTACGGTTTCCTTTCCCTGATTACGAAGCGGCGGCTGGCTTTTCGCGCGATAAGTGCCGCCGAAAACTATCACGTCGCCGCCGATAAAAGCGTTTTCTTCCTGAATAATATTGCCGCCGATTGCCGCCACATCACCCGTCACATTGCCTTCGATAATGACATCGCCGCCGAAGACCAAAATGCCTTTGACTTCCTTTTTGACGATGACGGTTTTGCCGAAAGAGTAAATTTCATTGTCTTTAGCTTCGCCGACCGTGAGAGTTTTTCCGTCGGGCGACAAAGAAACATTGCTCTGCGCAAAAATCGTCACAACTGCCGCCAAAATAAAAACCAATCCCAGAGTAATTCGCTTAAACGGAATTTGCAGAGGCGCGAAAAAATCTGTTTGTGTTGGCGTGTAGATCACTTTATTTGCGTTAATATTTATTTGCGTTAGTATTTATTCAGGCGCGTTTGAAGCGAACAATCAGATGGGAGAAAGAGAGCAGCGCGACCAATAATATTCCGACCGCCAAAACGAATGGAACGGCGGTGTCTGCCACCAAACAATGACTGATCGAGCGCAGAATAACGGTTGTTCCGACGGCAATATCGTAAATTAAACGCCAGACAAAACCGCCGACCGCCAAAAATTGCTCGCCGAATTTCCAGAATGCGCCGAAAACGCTTCCGGTTTCTCCGCCAAGTCCCAGCAAAACCAGAGAAAATAACGCCGCGCAGACCAAAATCGCCTTGGCTCTTTCCTGTTTCCGCCGCAGACCACTGACCCGGTTTGCGGCGGTCGTCACGACAACTTTGGTAAAATTCGCCGGCAGTTCGATTTTTCTTTCGTGTTCCAAAGCGAAATCCAGCGCGCAGAGCAATTTTTTCTGCTCGTTGAGTTCCGTCGCGCATCTGCCGCAAATCGCCAGGTGCATTTCCAGCTCAAGTTCTTCACGCGGGGAAAGTTCGCCGTCAATATAAGCGGCGATTTCATTTTGCGGACAACTTTTCGCCGCAGCGACTGAACTTATAACGGTTGGTACACTCATTTTTCGATAGGGCGCGAGAAGAAAAAACAATTCACGCTCTGAATAATTAAACTCCCGTAAATCCGCGTTCGACAAAAATTTCGCGCATCATTTCCCGCGCCCTGAACAGACGGTTTTTGACCGTTCCGAGCGGCAAATCCGTAATTTCGGCGATTTCGTCGTAACTCAAATCCTGCGTGTGCCGCAGTAAAATCAATTCTCGATAAACGGCGGGCAGACATTTGACGACCGATTCGATTTCCGCGCGCCATTCGCTTCTTTCACGATCTTGTTCGGGATTCGGCTGCGGACTTTCGATTTGCAGTTGGTAAGTTCCATCTTCATTTTCCGCTTCGAGACTCTGCTGATACGTCGAATTTCTCCGCATATAATCAATCGCGGCGTTATGCGCGATACGGTAGAGCCAAGTGGAAAATTTGTAATCGGAACTGTATCGCTCCAGCGAATTGTAAACTTTGATAAAAACTTCCTGCGTGACATCAAGCGAAGCGTCGTAATTATTCAGCATTCGATAAACATATCCCGTTATCGGACGCTGATAACGGCGAACCAGTTCTTCAAAACCGTCTTCTCGCCCGCGAATCGCTTTTTCAATTAATTCGCCGTCGCTTAAACTTTTAATTTTCTCCGCCGCGATTGCTTGTGTCATCATAGATACTCGGATATTACGATCCGTTTACAAAAAGGTTTCTAAAAAAAGTGAAAAAGGTTGAAGGTGAAAAGGTGAAAAGGTTTTAGTTAAATTGAGAGATAAAAAGAAAACCAATCACAAAATATTGGTTTATATTCAAATAACCTTTTCACTTTCAACCTTTTTCACTTTCAAATCATTTCCAACCCAAACTGGCGAGTCCGGCGGGCGCGGCAAGATCGTTAAAACTCAAATTTTGCGGCGGCAAACTCAGCCCGACATCTTCCGGGCGCAGAATATTAAGAGTTTTTCCGAGTGCTTCGTCGGCAATTTCCTTTAATCTCGAAGAGGTAAAATCTTTTCCGACAACGAGCAGTTTTTCGAGAAAAGTCGCGTTCGCTTCCGATTCAAAACGATCACGATAGAACATTAAAAGCCGATAAATTTCGTCATCCCGCTCATTATCAGCGCAGGTTACGCTGCGGACGACCGTCGGTTCGTCGCCGCGCAGCAAAAGCGCGACAAACCCGTCGCTTTGCGAACTTATTAAAAGCGCGTCAGCGTTGCTGGTTTTATCAACCAGCCATTTGGCTTCGCTGACGGCGCGCGGCAAAATCAACCCGGCGTTCCAGCCGAGCATTTCAAAAAGCGTTTCGTATTCATCAATCACGCTTAATTTAACGGCGGTTGCAAAATAACGCGCTTTGCCGCCCGCGTCGGGAGTAATCCGGCGGCGCGAAATCCGCATTTCTCCCGACGGTACGCCGAACATCGTTTCGGATTTCCAATCTAAAACTTCCGATAATTCTTCCTTGGAAGCCGGTTCATTTTCGAGCGTAATAATCGCGGTGCGCGCCGTGTTGCTCGGCAGCGAAACCGACCAGCGTTTTTGTTTCCGCAGACCGGCGGTGGTCACGACTTCTTCAAGCAGAACCAACATTTCGTCCGCATTTGAGATATTTCTCTCGGTGAAACTCGGTGTCAGCAGATGTTCCGGCAATTCGCTGGTCGCGGCTTGTTTGATGGCGAATCTGCCTTTTCCCTCTTTTTGAAGCGCGAGCGCGGTCGCGCTGTCGGCTTCCAAACCGAGCGCGGCTCGCGGATAATTTGGTTGAATTACGGTTTCTAACATTTTTTTGATAGTCAAAGATTGATGATTAACGATTAACGGCAGCTCGAAAAAATACCAGCCGTATCAATAATCTTTATATTGTTTCCCGTCGCTGTCAGTGCCTTCGGCAAGCGATTTGACATCCGTCATCGCCTGTCCGCCGTCGGTTGAATATTTATCATCGCCCTGCACTTCGTCCCATTCGGCTTTTTCGGTAATCGGGTCAATCGGCTTTTCGCGCAAATATCCGCCCGTTACCAAATCGTCAACCGACTGCGGAAGTTTTCCCTTGTCCGTTCCGTATTGATCAATCGCGCGGCGTATCTGCCAGAGATTTTCCTGCAAAACCGTCTCGCGCGCCTGCTGCACACTCCGCTGGTAAGTCGGCAGAGCCACCGACAGCAAAATGATGATGATAAACATCGTTATCATCAATTCCAAAAGCGTAAAACCGCCTTCCCTTTTGGATTTTAGATTATGGAATTTGGACTGACTTATCACGCTGAATCGTCCACTCGCTAATAAATGTTGAATGTTAAATTTACCAATCACTGTATTTCTCCCCGTTTAAGGCTTCGCCGTCCGAACTCGAACTGACATCAAAAACATTTACACTGTCCCAGCTATCCGCTTCTCCGTTTTGATATGAAGAGCGCAGTTTCCAATCCGCTTTGCCCGTCATCGGATCAATCGGAATTTCGCGTAAATAAATTTTTGCGCGATCTTCGTCCTGATTTAAGTCGGTCGCGTTTTTGTCGCTGAACACGCCGTTGGTCGTCTGTACGTTCAAGCCGCGCGGTTTAACTTTCACACCTTCCGCCAAAAGTTCCAAACTCGGTGGAAATCGGTCGAGATTCTCCGCGTCGAAAATCTTACAGTCGTCAATTACCACCCGGCTGCGCGGATCGGCGGCGGTGTTTTGCCCGAAACCGCTCCGTGCGCCCGCACTCTGTTGACCCGGAACCGGATTCTGAGTGGTCAGCGAACCTTGCGGACACGCGCCGATGGTGTCGCGGTGAAATTCGTCAATCGCGTTGCGAATCATCCGCAAACTTTCACGCAACCGCTCTTCTTTCTGGCGTTTGGTCGCGTTCTGCATCAGCGGAATCGTTCCCATCACCAGAATTGACAGCACGAATAGCGTGATAATTAATTCCAGTAACGTAAAACCGTTCGCCGCATTGCGATTTGCGATTTTCAATTTAAGATTTTTCAACTGCTTAAAAATCATTGTTTAACCTTCCGTTTTCTAAAACTTCACGACGAAATTCTTGCCATCGGCGGTCAGAAAATTGAGAACATCCGTGTCGAAAGAAATTTCCTGTTTGCCGTCGGCTAACGCTTCGACTTCGATGTAAGCGAGCATTCCCGAACTGTTTTCAGCGGTATCTTTCGGCGACGAAAGCGAAACGAACGTCTTGCCTTTTTCATTCAGAAAAGGTTTTGCATAAGTCTGCGCTAAATCATTGCCGAATACGCTGCCGAAACTGACCGAACGAACTGCCAATTTCGTCGGGTCAAACTTAAATCCTAAAACAGCCGAGCGAAATGCCGTCGCGCTTTTAATCATCACGGCGATTTTGGTTATTTCACCGGCTTTCATCTCCCGCAAATTCGGCACAAACTGTAGTTCGGCAGTCGGCGCATTGAAAATCGGCGCGGTCTCCGTTACTTTCAGCGTGGTTTGCTGAAGCGCGAGTTTATTGCCGGACGTGTCCGCCGTCTGCCCGATCTGCAAAGTTTTAACACTCGCGTCAATCGGTTTCAGGTTTGCCGTCAACACATTTGCAGTCGGAGCCGCCACAGTTGAAATTTGATCTGTCGCCGCCGGTTGAGTTTCCGCCGATTGGGTGACAGCCGCAGTTTCGGCGGCGTTACTGTTGTTCTGCGTCGCAGTTGATTTGGTGTAAGCCGGAACTTCGACCGGCTGATCGGGCAATTGAACTTTGGCGACACTCGGAATGCGGCGGGCGGCGGCAAGCTGCTCATTTCTTTCTTCTTCAACAATCAGTGCTTCCAGTGATCCGGTCGTCGGCGTTGCCAAACTTCCCGTCGGACGTTCATCTTCATCTTCCGGCAAAATCGCGGGCGCGCGAATAACTCGCGGCGTAACCGCAATTACAATGTCAACCTGAGTGTTATTTTTGGTCGGCGCGGTAAAAAGTCTGCCGATAATCGGAATTAATCCTAATAGCGGCAAGCCGGTGCGCCCGTTCGATTGATTGTTTTGTGCGACACTTGCTAATAAAAGTGTTTTGTTGTTTTGCACCCTCGCGGTACCTTTAATCGTTCTTTCTGTAAATATCGGGTTTCCGTCAGTCGTCGTTCCCGGCACGACATCTTTTGATTCAATTTCCATCGCTACCTGCACATCCTGGTTTGGAAAAACAATCGGTTTGAATTTCAACGTCAAGCCGGTCTGCTCATAGTTATATACAGCCGCCGCATTTGCTAAACCGGTATTGATTCCGGTAGTTCCTGTTCCCGTTCCGGTCGTGGTGCCGTATCCTAAAAGCTGCGCGGAGCGAACGGGAACGCGCTGCCCGATTCGCGCCGACGAATCTTCGTTGTTAAAAGCGTGAATTTGTGTTGAAGCAATGAGTTTGGTGTTTTGTTTGTTTTGCAAAGCTATCAGATTGATTGCCGGAATCGCCAGCCCAATGCCGAAAGGCTGCGGGACAATTGCCGCGGCTACTGTATCCGTCGCAGCTCTGAGAATTCCGTATTCGTTATTACCGTAAGTTCCGCCGGTGGTTCCGCCTAAATTGACTAGTGAAGTCGAAGTTCCGATTTGATTGCCCAATTGAAGCAAATCCGTTTTATTGACTTCGAATATCTGCACGTCCATCACGACTTCGGCGCGATCTTTATCGAGCGAACGAATTAAATTGCCGATAATGCGGATATTTTCCGATGTGTCGCGGATGGTGATGCTGTTGGTTGATTTGTCAACCAGCGGAATGGTCGGCGTTCTGCCGGGCTGCGCGGGAATCGCCTGCTGAACAATTTTCGCCACTTCCGTCGGGTCGGCATTGGCTAAATAAAATGTTCGCAGAACAAGCTGCTGGAAAAATTGGCGGCGATTTTGAGTGCCGACCATAATCGTTCGCGGACCGACTTTTTGAAAAAATAAACCTTCCTGTAAAAAGATGTAATCGAGAGCTTTGGCGGCGGTGACGTTTTTCAATTCGATTTTGATTTTGCGATCCTGGCGAAAAGATTCCGAATCAAACAGCACATTTAAATCCAGTTCCTGCGCTAACTGCTTGATAATATACTGCAAATCAACACCGCCCGGAAACGGCAGATCACGCAGTTTTTCGAGTTTCTGCGGCACCGTCGTATCCTGCGGAACTTGCTGATTATAACCTGATTTGACCATTTTTAGGTCGGTATCGCCGGCGGCGACCGTCGGATCGGGATTTTCGCCGTCCAAAACCGCTTTTTGCAGACGCACCATCCGTTCCGTCTCGGATTTCGCCAGTTCGTTGGTCGGGTCGTAACCGTAAGCCTTGCGAAAAGCGAGATACGCTCCGGCGTAATCTTTCTGCGCCGCCAACGCCGTTCCGCGTTTCATATACATCTGCGAAGCGTTAAAAAGCGCGCGCTGGTAATGCAGCCGATATTCGGGATTTTTCGGGTCTTCGACGACCGCCAGCGCGAATTCTTCGGCGGCTTTGTCCCACGTGTCCGAATCTTCGGCTTTCATTCCGGCTTTGAAGTGCTTTTTGCCTTCCTTATCACTATCGCTCGCCAGAATAATGGTCGGCGAAAGCAGGGAAAACAGCAGAAAGGCGGTGACGGTGAAACGGACGTAAGCGGATTTTTTCATAATTTTAGTTTGAATTGTGGTTTTTTTATCGAATTAAGATCAAAAACTTGTTTCCAAGGTCTCTTACACGCGACGGTAAGTGTAAAGTTTCAAAAGTTTATCGCGGTAAAAACAAAATTTATTTTTCATTGTTTTCCCGAAAATTGCAACTTTTTGCGTGACTTTTAACGAATTTCCTCGACAAAAGTGACGCGGTTAATCTCGTGCAAAGTGGTCGAACCGTTGAAAACTTTCTTGACCGCCGATTCGCGCAGTGATGAAAGACCTTCTTTTTCCGCCAGACGACGAATTTCCGAACCCGAACGGCGTTCGACGATCATTTCCTTAATCGTATCCGACATATCGAGCAGTTCGTGAATCGCCGTTCTGCCGCGATAGCCGGTATGATTGCAGGCATCGCAGCCGACGTTCATAAAAAATGCGCGATTTTTGACCTTTTCCGGCTTTAATCCCGATTCAAACAGTTCCTCTTCAGTCGGCTGATACTGCCGTTTGCAGACCGGACACAAAAGCCGCACCAATCTTTGGGCGAGAACGCAGTTGAGCGCGGACACGAAGTTGTAAAGGTCAACATTCATATTCAAAAAACGCCCGATCACGTCAATCACGTTGTTGGCGTGAACCGTCGTAAACACGAGATGTCCGGTCAGCGCAGAATTGATGGCGATCTGCGCGGTTTCTTCGTCGCGGATTTCGCCGACCATCACTTTATCCGGGTCGTGGCGCAGAATCGAACGCAGACCGCGGGCGAACGTCAACCCTTTTTTCTCATTCACCGGAATCTGCATAATGCCCTGAAGCTGATATTCCACCGGGTCTTCAATCGTGATAATTTTGTCTTCGACGTTGCGAATCTCATTCAACGCGCCGTACAAAGTCGTCGTTTTTCCCGAACCGGTCGGACCCGTCACCAGCACCATTCCGTAAGGCTCTTTGATATAAAGCCGAAAACGCCGCAAATCTTCTTCGTCAAAACCGACAATATCGAGACTCAGATTTTTGAATTCTTCCGATATTTGTTCTTTGTCCAAAATACGAATAACGCAGTTTTCGCCGAACGCGGCGGGCAGAATCGAAACGCGAAAATCAACCGTTCTGCCTTTGTAGCGCACGCGAAAACGTCCGTCCTGCGGAATGCGGCGTTCGGCGATGTCGAGTTCCGACATAACTTTGATACGCGAAATCAAAGTTTGATGATAGGCGATGTCAATCGGGTCAACTTTTTGATAAAGCGCGCCGTCAATGCGAAATTTAACGAGCATTTCGCGGTCGTGCGCTTCGATGTGAATATCGGAAGCGCGTGATTCCATCGCGTTGTAAACAATCGTGTCAACCAGTTTGATGATCGGCGACATTTCGGAATCGGACGCTAAACGGTCTAAATCTAAAACTTCATCGCCCTGTTCGGTTTCCTTGATGAGCGAAATTTTGAACGTCGAAGCCGCTTCCTGCAAAACCCGCTGCGTCGCGTCGCCTTTTCGCAGCACGACATCAATCGCGCCCGCCGTCGCCACATATGGCACGATGCGGACGTTCAAAACATTTTCGAGTTCGTCCAAAACTTCCAGATTCGACGGGTCAGCCATCCCGACGTGCAGATTTCTGCCTTCGCGCCGCAGCGGAACAAACTGATTGCGAAGCATCAAATCCACCGGAATTCCGGCGAGTTCTTCATAACTGATCGGCGAGTCCTGATCCGGCGGCAGCAAATCAATATACGGCAGCCGATACCGCCGCGCCAACTGTTTCGCCGCGACCACTTCCGGCGGCTCGTTTTCGATGAAGTTACTCGTTTCAACTCGCGGTCTGACAATCGTCGCCGTGTTTCCGTTTGCTTGATTTTCCATATTTCCTTACGTTTTATTTGGCTCGTATTTTGATGCCAAAAGTGTGACATAATGCCGCTTCAATCTTATCCGTCTTTGGCAGAAAACCAAGCACGGAATCATTTTCAGAATCGAGAATTTTTATTAAATGATCCGTCATAATTACCGAATCCAACCTCAGCCCTCAATGAAATGCCGTCGGTCAAATCAAGCAGAATTGTTACCCGCGAAAGATGATTTGCACGACTCAAATTGCTTGAAATCATTGCCAAAACAGTTTGCGAAAGACCTGTTAAAAGATTATCAGCCGGCACAACGAGCGCGGGGCGGCGTTTATCAGTTAAGTTAATTTCCCTCGTATCGAGAAAATAACCAAAACTTTTGACTCATTAACTTTAATTGGCATTTCGGTCAAAACAATCTGACCGTCTTTATATGTTCCATCAATCGTCAGCATTTGATCTCCTTCACTTAGCAAAAATCAAATTATTTTTTCCCGCTGAACGGTCCCGACGAAATCGTCTGGATAATCGGCAAGTAGATCGCCAGCAAAATGACAATCACGATGCCCGCCATAAAAACGAGAATGACGGGTTCGAGCAGCGAGGTTAATTGTTCGAGCCGCACTTCGGCTTCGGCATCGTAAAAGTTTCCGACCTCATCGAGCATTTCGCGCAAACTTCCCGATTTTTCGCCGATACCGATCATATCGAGCGCGAGTTCGGGCATCCAGTTGGCTTTTTCCAGTGCTTCGGTGAAACTGCGACCTTCACGAATCATCGACAAAACCGCCAGGCTGCGGCGGCGCAGTTCCATATTCGTGATGGATTCCGAAGCGATGTCCCAAGCGTCGGGAACGGTAATTCCGCCCGACAGCAGCGTCGAAAGCGACTGTGCCAGTTGCGCCGTCGTCATTTGTCTGATCAAATTCCCGACAATCGGCAGTCTGAGCAGAAAACTGTGCAGCATAAGTTTTCCGTTCGGCGTTCTAAACCAAACAACGAGCGCGGAAACTAAAACCGCAATTAGCGGAAGCAGCCAGAAAACATTGCCCGACACAAAATTTGAAAATGCCAAAACGACAATCGTCACCGTCGGCAGACCTTTATTCGTGCTTAATCCTTTGAACAAATCCGACATTCGCGGCACGATATAGAGCGTTAGAAACGCCACCATAAAAGTCGCCGCCGCCAGCAAAAATGCCGGATAAGCGAGCGCGCCGCGCAGTTTTCGCGCCACGCCGACGCTGCGTTTGAGATAATCAACGTAACGCGTCAGCACATTGTCGAGCGAACCGCTCGATTCTCCCGCGAGCAGCGATGCCGTGTAAATTTTCGGAAACATCGCCTGCGATTCAAACGCTTCGGACAACGGCACGCCGCTTTTGATTTTTTCCTCGACATCTGTTAGGACAACCCGCAGTGAAGATGAACCGGAACGATTTTTTAAGAGACTGATTGACTGCAAAACGGGAATACCGGCGCGCAAAAGAGCCGAAAGTTGCTGATTAAACAGCAAAAAATCGCCCGGTTTAACCCGTGCCTTCTTGCTCGCGCCACTCGGCAAAACCGATGACAAACCTTTGGCGGCGTTCGACACGGCAAAAACCCGAAATCCCTCGTTTTCGAGCCGTGAGCGCGCTTCACCGGCGGCGGTCGCCTCCACCACCCGCGTCATTACTTCACCCGAAGATGTTCCTAAACGACAAATAAATTCAGCCATACATTTAATTCTAGACTTTGGTTTTTTGTAATTTCGGTTTATTTTCCAAAATTATTTGGTTTCGGCGGTGAAATTGTTGAAGTTCGCCGGTGTTTTCCGAACCTGTCAATTGTTTTCAATTTTGACGCGCCGCACAACTCCAAAATCTCCGATCCGGAACCCAAAAACCAATTATATCACGCATTTCACCATCAAAAGTTGCAAACTTGTCCGCATTTGAAACCGAATATCAAAAAACAACGAATTTTATGTTACTTTCATCAAAAAATATCTTGCGGAAATAAATTTAGTTACTTAGAATATACTTAAATCGAACGGAGAAATATGGCTGTGGAAAGTTTTAAATATGTCAGCCGCTTTTGCAACCTGCATCGGTGGAGTTTATTAGTCCTCGTTATCTTGTTGGTTAATTCTGCGTCTTTTGCTCAGGAAGCGAAACCGACTCCGCCGCCCGTGCCGGATGAAGTTGAAACGCCGATTAAAATTCCGACCGATTTGATCACGATGACCTTAACCGTCACCGACATTTACGGTCGTTATGTGTCGGGTTTGAAAAAGGATGCCTTTAAGATTTTTGACAATAACGACGAGCAGGATATTTCATTTTTCAGCGACACTGACGCGCCGGTTTCAGTGGGAATTTTATTTGATATTTCCGATTCGATGAGCGGGCAAAAAATCGTTAAAGCCCGCAAAGCTCTGGAGCGTTTCATCAATACCAGCCATCCTTCCGACGAATATTTTTTAATCGCTTTTAACAGCCGCGCTCAACTTCTGCTTGATCGCAGCCGCGACGGTGAGGAAGTTCTCCGCAAATTAACCTTGGTGCAGCCGAAAAACAATACCGCTCTTTACGATGCCTGTTATTTGGGAATTGAGCGCGTCACCAGCGGCACACGTCAGAAGAAAGCCCTGCTCATCATCAGCGACGGACAGGACAACGCTTCGCGCTACAATTTCGGCGAAGTGCGCCGTTTACTCAAAGAATCCGACGTGGTGGTTTACGCCGTCGGCATTTTGGACGGCAAAGACAACGGCAGTATGGAAGGAATGCAGGGACAGGCTTTTCTCGACGAGCTAACGTCCGTCACCGGCGGGAAGGCATTTTATCCGCAGACGGATGTTGAACTCGACGAGATTTTTGAACGAATAGCACTCGAACTTCGCCACCAGTATTCAATCGGTTTCACGCCCAAAAATTTCGCCCCGAACGGCGATTGGCACAAAGTTAAAATCAAAATCAAACCTCCGCGCGGTCTTCCGCGTCTAACGGTCAGAGGTCGTGACGGTTATTACGCCACGCCTGCGACGACTTTTCGTGATCGAGACCGATAACCGATTTTTATAAGCTGAATTTACTGATTTGCGTTGCTTTTTTGTGAATGCGGCAGTTTAATTTTCCGTTTTCGGCTGGTAAATTATAATTTATTCGGTTTTATTTTGAGACAAATGAAGAAAAAAACACAAAATATCGCGCTGCTCGCTTTTTGTCTGGGCTTAAATCTGGTTTTCGCATTCGTTGATTTTAATGTGTCAACCGCGCAGACAATTCCCAATACCACCCGCACACGGCAAATAGCGACACCGACACCGACCATATCGCCGGCGATTTCTCCGGCGATTTCTCCAACCCCGGAACCGCCGGAGGAAACGATTTCCGTTACGACCGATTTGGTTAATTTGAACGTCCGCGTCGTTGACCGAAATAATCATTCGATCACCAATTTGAATCAAAACGATTTCAAGGTTTACGAAGACAGTGTTTTGCAGCCGATAGAATTCTTCTCGAAATCGGAAGTTCCGACCAATTACACGCTGGTTATTGATAATTCCGGCTCGCTGCGTTTTCAGCTCGAAAAAGTTATTGATGCCGGAAAAACCATCATCAACACCAATCGTCCCGATGATGAAACGAGTATTATTCGCTTCGTCAGTTCTGACAAAATCGAGGTTGAACAAGATTTCACGCCGAAAAAAGAAGACCTTTTCGATGCGCTTGACAATCTCTATATCGAAGGCGGACAAACTGCCATTATTGATGCTGTTTATTTGGCGGCGGAAAAAGTTACCGATTATGAAAAGAGCAATAATGCGAACGACCGCAAGCGCCGCGCGCTAATTCTCGTGACGGACGGCGAAGACCGCGACAGTTATTACAAAGAAGCCCAGCTTTACGATCTGCTGCGCGAAACCGATGTGCAGATTTACGTCATCGGATTTATCAATGAATTGGGTAAAGAAGGCGGATTTATCAGCAAAAGTCCGCAGGGTAAAGCCAAAGCGTTTCTGGAACGACTGGCGACGGAAACCGGCGGAAAAGTTTATTTTCCCAATAATTTATCCGAACTAAACGGCATCGCTACTGACATCGCCAGCGAACTCAGAACGCAGTATTCCATCGGCTATCTTCCGTCCGATGAGGCTTTAGCTAAAGATTATCGAAATATCAAGGTGGTCGTTGCCGACGGACCGAAAAACGATAAACGAATTGCCGTCACGCGCTCCGGCATCAATCGCATCAAAGACCCGAACGCAAAGCCGGTTCTGCAAAACACGAATCAAGTAAAGAAACCTTAGTTTTAAGATAGACAATTTAACAATAAAAAAGTCGGAAATGAATTGGTACTTTACTCATTTCCGACTTTTTTTGAAGTTACGACGCGAATTATCGAGCCGACACCGAACCGGAAATCTTTTTGCGATTAGTTTCGCCGGTTTCGATCACCGGAATTCCTTCCGCCACTTCTTCGTGCGGACGCGGAATAACGTGAACCGCCGTCACCGTCCCGATGCGCCGCGCCGCCGCCGCGCCCGCGTCCACCGCCGCTTTTACCGCGCCGATTTCGCCGCGCACAATCGCTGTTACGAGTCCCGCGTCAATTCTTTCGTAACCGACGAGTTTCACGTTTGCCGCTTTAACCATCGTGTCCGCCGCTTCGATCATCGCCACCAATCCAAAACATTCCACCATTCCGAGTGCTTCCATAAATTTACTTTTTCAATTAACTATAAGTTTCGCCGTTTAATTACAAATATAACGCCAGCCACAACATTACGGCGGCGAACAGCGCGATCACCACCGCCGCCAAAACAAACCAAACGTTCGGCTGATAATCGCTTCTTTCCCAGATTACCTCGACTTTTTTATTTTGAACATTTTTAGGCTTTTTTCTCAGCGCGGCGGCTGATTTGAGATTTGTTTCGGTTTTAACAGGAAATTTTGAGACCGGTATTGCCGCCGCTTCTATGAGCGGTGCCGATTTAGTTTCCGTTTTAACTTCCAAATCGGGCGGAAACACTCGATTCCCGCCGGTAGTCAAACTTTCTTTCGTCAAAACCTGATTTTCGGGCGCGATTTTGCCGTTTGTTTCAGCGCCGGTTTGAGAGGCAACCGCACCGCCGCAATTGTAACAAAACAGCGCGCCTCTCCGAATATCCACGCCGCACGCGTCACATATTTGATTTTCGACCGATGTTTCCGCCATTGATGTTTTCCGTTCATTTTCGCGTTATTTATTTTAGGCAAAATGTCACATTTGATCTATTTTAAGATTGCCTCGATTAAATTTCTGCAAAAACTTCTTTTTCTTCGCCCAAATCTCGTGCTGAAGGAGTAATTATCGTTTTTTCCGACGTGTAAATTTTTTCGCCCTTTTCAATCGCTCGTTTGACATCTTCTTCGCTGACGAAATCCACCGTCGCCGGTTTCGCGCCGTTGGTTTTGTTTTCCGATTTTAATTCGTGAATAATTGTTCTGACCGGACTTTCAATTTTCAGTCTCTGCTCTATTTCCGGTTCGCTTTCGACGCTCAACGGGCGGCTTTCAAATTCGGCTGGTTTTTCCGCGATTTTCTCGCTCAAAAATTTATCAACAATCGCGGCGATTTTTTCGCGTTTTATATCTCGTCCATTGTCCTTCGCGCTTTGTCTTTTGTTAATTTCAATGCTTAGGTTAGGAATACGCAAATCATTCTGCCTTTGAACTTCGGATTTTAAAGTTTCTACCGGACGCGTTTCAAATGCCACGCGTTTTATATCCATCAAATGAATCGGCGAAACATTATCAGACGTAACATTTCCGCCCCACGAACCGCAGCCGAGCGTCATCGAAGGAGTCAGATCGGTCGAAAAGCCGATTGCGCCGTGGGTCGTCGGCGAGTTGACGATAATCCGCGACGCGGGCATTTGTTCGCCGTAGCCAATCGCCGCCTCGCGCGACTGCGTGTGCATTCCCGCCGTATGTCCCATTCCGCCGAACTGCAAAATTTCTTCACACCGCCGCGCGCCCGCTTCAATGCCGTCGGCGACGAAAAACCCCAGCGTCGGCGAAAGTTTTTCAAATGACCAAGGATAATCGCGTCCAACCCCGCCGCCGTCGGCGAGCAGACAGCGCGTACCGTGCGGAATGGAAATGCCGGCGAGATTGGCGATAAAATCAGCGGATTTCCCGACGATTTGCGGATTCAGAGTCCGCTGCGGCGTGATTAAAATAATTCCGACTTTTTCGGCTTCCGGTTGACTGAGAAAATGTCCGCCCTGCGCTCTGAATTGTTCGCGGACTTCCGATTCAATCGGCGCGTCCACAATTACCGACTGCTCGGAGGCGCAAATCGTGCCGTTGTCAAAACAGGTCGAAGTCAAAATATCGCTGACGGCTTTTTTGACATCGGCGGTTCTTTCGATGAAAACCGGCACATTTCCGGGTCCGACACCGAAAGCCGGTTTTCCCGAAGAATACGCGGCGCGCACCAAACCGATTCCGCCCGTCGCTAAAATCACCGCCGTCCGTTTATGCTTCATCAAAGTTTCGGTGCCTTCGATGGTCGAATTTGATAAACAATAAATCGCATCCGGCGGAAGTCCCTCTCTAACACCGACTTCGCGCATTATTCTGGCAGTTTCGGCGATACATTTGATTGCTGACGGATGCGCCGATAAAACAATCGTATTGCGTGATTTAATAGCGATAATAATTTTGAAAATCGTCGTCGAGGTCGGATTGGTTGAAGGAATAATCGCCGCGATCACGCCGCGCGGCGAGGCGATTTCAACAATATTTTCCGTTTCGCGGATCACGCCTGCCGTTTTCAAATCCCGAAAATAATTCCACACATCCTCCGCCGCGAAACGATTTTTTTCGCGTTTATCCGCCGCGTTTCCAAAACCCGTCTCCTCACACGCCATCGCGCCGAGACGCGCCGATTCCGCGAGCGCGGCGAGCGACATCGCTTCGCAAATGCGGTCTATCTTCGCCTGGTCAAATTTCGCAACCGTTTTAAACGCCAGATGCGCCGAATCCACGGCGGTTCGCGCTTCCTGTTGAGAAATTAAATCTTTGTCGTCCACTCTTTATTCCAGATTACAGATTCAAATACACCAAATCTGCCGTCTGCCGCTATTTATTTTTCGATTTGCTTCGGTCACTGACTGCAATTTCACTTTCCGCGCTGCCCGCGCCCAGTTGTCCGCGCGAACCGCCCGCCAACGCCTTTTCATCAGGACTGTAGCCGACACCCTGCGGTAAAACCCGCTCAACTTCACTGTGCGGACGCGGAATAACGTGAACCGAAACAAGTTCGCCGACCCGCCGCGCCGCTGCCGCGCCCGCGTCGGTCGCCGCTTTGACCGCGCCGACATCGCCGCGCACAAAAACCGTGACATATCCCGCGCCGATATATTCCTTGCCGATTAGCTGAACATTGGCGGCTTTGACCATCGCGTCCGCCGCTTCGACCGCGCCGATAAAACCCTTTGTTTCAATCATTCCGAGTGCTTCAAGAGACATTCTTCATTCCTCACTTTTAAGTTTGCTGATTAATTTTAATACAAGAAAATAATAAATGCTAAACGTAACACGCTCGCTGCCTAATAATCAAGCGCGAAACTTTCGCCCGAATCGAGTTAATCCGCCTCTCAAAACTTTCCCGCTCCGCCGGAACGATAAAAGATTATAAAGAATTGACATATTCACTTTATCAACGATATATTTCAACTTTATAGTCTTTTTTCTTTAACGGTTGTTTTTATTAAGTAAACCCAATAATGGCACAAACTCTCGGCGAAAAACTGCGGCAGGCACGGGAAGCGCGTGATATTTCCATCAGCGAAGTCGCTGAACAGACGCGTATTTCTCCGCTTTACATTGAATCAATCGAAAACGACGATTATCGAACGTTGCCGGGCGGAATTTTCAATAAAGGATTTGTCAAATCATTTGCTAAATACGTCGGGGTTGATGAACAGGAGGCTTTGCAGGATTATTCGCGCCTGGTCGTTGAACAGCAGGGTTCTCTGGCTGAAGACCCGAAAACATATCGTCCCGAAGTTTTGACCGATGACCGCAGTTCTTCTCCGATAATATTAACCGCCATCGGCGCGATTATAATTTTGGGTTTGATGACCTGGGGAATTTTGGCATTGGTCAGATATATTCAAAACAATTCGCTTCAGGCGGCGACCGCAAATTTAAACAACGCGAATAATTCCGCCAACGTCAACGCCAATTTAGCCGAGCCAAGTCCGACTCCGACACCTTCCAACGCGCCGTCAATGGATAATCTAAAGGTGGCTTTTAAAACTTCCGGGAGTCCGATTTCGCTGGCTTCGATGAGCGACGAAAAAAAGGCAAATACTCTGGTGACTACTGAAAAACCGGCTGAATTTGAGCCGAAAGAAAGTTTAAGACTCGGTTTTGCCAAATCTTTAGCGGAAAATGCTCAGTTATTTATTAACGACAAACAGATAAAATTGCCGTCCGCGCCCGATAAACCCGGTCGAACCGTCATCGAATTTGAAATTAACAAAAGTAATATCGAACAAATTTGGCAAAACGGTGAAATTACATTCGGCAGCGTGAATGCGAACACCAATACGGCGGCGAGATAGAAATTTTTATGTACCTGTTTTACAAATTTAAGTTGAAAAAATTATCGAAAGATAATTGATAAAGGATAAACAACGCCCGCTCGAAATGCGGGCTTTTGTAATTTAAAACGCAAAATTTACAACAATTTACGATTTACGATTTACGACTTAGAACGATTTACAAAAAATATGTTAGTTGAAGATATAAAAGAAGGTTTAACTTTTGACGACGTTTTGTTAGTTCCGGCATTCTCGGATATTCTGCCCGCCGAAACCGACGTTTCGACCCAATTTTCGCGGAACATTCGCCTCAATATTCCGCTTTGTTCGTCGGCGATGGACACCGTCACCGAAGCGTTGCTGGCGATTGCGCTCGCGCAGCAAGGCGGAATCGGCGTGATTCACAAAAATCTTTCCATCAAACATCAAGCCGAAGAAGTTGATAAAGTCAAACGCTCGGAATCGGGAATGATCGTTGATCCGGTGACGATTCGTGACAACGCGACCGTTTCCGATGCGCTGACGCTGATGCGGCGTTTCAAAATCAGCGGCGTTCCGGTGGTTGACGAAAATAATCTGCTCGTCGGCATTATCACCAATCGTGATCTGCGCTTTGAAACTCGCTTTGATGTTTCCGTTTCGGAAGTGATGACCAAACAGCCGCTCGTCACCGTTCCGATTGGCACGACACTGGACGAAGCAAAGGTTAAACTGCAAAAACACCGCATCGAAAAACTGCTCGTTGTTGACGACGAAGGACTTTTAAAAGGTTTGATAACCGTCAAAGACATTCAAAAAGCCATTCGTTATCCGAACGCGGCGAAAGACGAACTCGGCAGACTGCGCGTGGCGGCGGCAATCGGCGCGACCGGCGATTTTCTCGAACGCGCGGCGGCATTAATCGAATCGCGCGCTGACGCAATCGTCATTGACACGGCGCACGGACACAGTTCGAGAGTCATCGAAGCCGTCAAACAAGTTAAAGCCAAATTTTCCAGCGTCGAAATCATCGCCGGCAACGTCGCCACCGCCGCCGCGACAAAAGCCTTGATTGATGCGGGCGTTGACGCGGTGAAGACCGGAATTGGTCCCGGAAGCATTTGCACGACGCGCGTCGTCACCGGCGCGGGCGTGCCGCAAATCACCGCGATTGACGAGTGCGTCAGAGCCGCAAAAGGTTCGGGCGTGCCGATTATCGCTGACGGCGGCGTGAAATTTTCCGGCGATGTCGCCAAAGCGATTGTCGCGGGCGCGGACACGGTGATGATCGGTTCGCTGTTCGCCGGAACGGAAGAAGCTCCGGGCGAAGTTATTTTATTTCAAGGACGTTCGTTCAAAACCTATCGCGGAATGGGTTCAATCGGCGCGATGAAACAGGGTTCGAGTGACCGATATTCGCAGGAAGGCACGGTTTCCGATTCAAAATACGTCCCGGAAGGCATCGAAGGTCGCGTCGCTTACAAAGGAACTTTGGCGGAAATGGTGACGCAGTTGGTTGGCGGACTGCGTTCGGGAATGGGTTACACGGGCTGCAAAAACATCGGCGAAATGCAGGAAAACGCCAGATTTATTCGCATTACATCAGCAGGTTTGCGCGAATCGCACGTTCACGATGTGATTATTACCAAAGAAGCTCCGAATTACCGGGTCGAAGGTTAGGTTAGATGCGAAATGCTAAACTGCTTCGATTAAGAATTTTCTTGTCTAAATCTGATAACAAGCTTATACTTCCCCCATTTTTAATTTTATTATCCGGGGTGTTAAAAATGGCAAATGTAACTTACGGAGACGGCGTTTCAGACGAAAATATTCACATCGTTCTGCAGCGCATTGCAAACCTTTCAAACAAAGATATTCACGTCCATTCCGGCGACCGTCCGGCAGGTCATTTTGTCAAAGGCAGCAAACCGACAAGCCTGCACATCGCCCGTCGAGCGGCGGATTTTCACTTCAAAGGAATGACCGATTTGCAAGGTTTTAATTTTATCAAAGAAAATATGAATAAAGTCTTTGATCAAACGGAAGCCTACGAAGTCATTCAACACAGACCCGGCGGATCAACTCAAGGTCCGCACTTACACATCGGACGTTATGGAATCGGTAAAAACGGTTACCGACGCGGTTAGGTTGATTTTAAGAAAGACGGACTGGAACTTGGCAAACATTACAGCATATTGAAAGTCAAGTTTACAGATACAACCGGTACACTAATTCAACCGGAACTTGAAATAGCCCGCGCTTATAATGCCGGAGCAGGAAGTTCACCGACCAATATTGTTGCATCAGTCGGAAAAAACGGGAAAAACCTGTCCTACGATGTTCTCAAAGTTCAGAATCTCTTAAACTTAGCGCAATTGAATTTTTTGGTTCATCTCACGTGTTCGGATACAGCATAAAAACCAGCAATTTTTATTGATTCAAAAGCTATGCGGCTTATTAATAATTCGGATCGGGTGATTTCGATTGAAAAAATTATGTAAATAATTCTGACAAACATTATAAAAAGAATATTTCAAACTATGAAAAACAAACAAACAAATACCGTTTTACTCATATTAATCAGTATATTTTTACTATTTCCGCCAATTCAAAAAGGATTCGCACAATGCGTCGGTAAACAACGAACCAGCATTTCCCACAACTTAAGGCACAAAAATATTGAGCAGTTAAAAGTCTGCGTTGGTAAATATCCGGTAAATCCAGACAGCAAAAGATTCAGCAACTTCTTTGATGTTCCGCAAGTGAAAAATCTACTGCTTGATTTATTAGGCAAGAAAGGAATGATAAATTTGCAAAATCATTTTTACGGAGTTGATTTGATCGATGAAATAGACGACTACCTGGTGATGATCGGCACAACCAAAATGAGCAGCGCGGGAAATGTAAATTATGCGCTGGTAGCGTTGAATCTCAAAAACGGCGACACTATGTGCGATTTGTAGATAACAAACGCTTATTCGGATGTGGCAATACCGACGCGGAAAATACTTTGCCGGATGAAATTGAAGATAAAATTGCAATTTATTCTAACTGACACTCAGCAATGTAGAAAACTCGACCGATTTATGACAGCTTAATTTATGTCAGCTAAAACAAGGAAAAATTCTATTATGCAGTATTCTACTTTCAGCCGGATTATAGGCTCGTCCGACCGCCGAAAATCAATAAAATCAAATAGCTGAAAGTCACAAAGTGCCTAATGCAGCGATGTTGCGTTGAAAAACAAAAGCAGTTGTTTTTCACGAAATGTGAAGTCCGGCAATGGCGAAGAAATATTAGAAATCATCTGGACTTTATCGCCGACGAAAATTATTTTATTAGGGAAAACATCTATGAAATTTACGATTCAATTTTCGCTATTATTAATCGCGGCAATTTATTTTGCCGGATGTTTTCAAAAACAAAATTCAAACAAATCGCCAACGCCTTCCGACACGATTCAAACGGATAATAATTCCGCCCCGCTTATCGAGAAAAAGCCGACTGAAAACCCGGCAAGAGATTTGACTCAGTTAAGAAAATGGATTGGGAAATGCGCCAACGATACCGGTGCAAAAAACAATCGAAATATTTTTGACGACCCGCAATTTAAGGCTCATTTGAGCGTGATCATCGGAAAAGACGAATTTCAGAATCTTCTCGAACATTTTTCGAGTTGTTTCGGAGGTGATTTGGTCTATGAAAAAAAAGGGTTTCTTGTGTTGTTGGGAATTAGCGAGCCGCACCCGCAATTGGTTGATTACGGAATGGTCGCCGTCAATTTGAAAACTCGTGAAACGCATATTTTTTTTGTTGACGCACAAAAATTAACATCTTTCAGCAATACGCAGGGCGACGGAACTTTGCCGCTTGAGATTAAAGAAAACATTCTCATTTATACGGAAGAAGCCGCCTTAATCGGGACGACTAAACAAATACCGGGCGACGGCTATGGCTGTTACGCGGTTTTGCCCGAAAATTGGAATACCGATTGGGACAAAAGACCTTATATCTTTTTTATTACCGATAACGGCGGCAAAGCTCCCGATGACGGCGTAATAAATATCGAAGGCAAAGATGTTTTATTGAAAGTGAAAAGCCAAACCGAAAAAAAAGATAAGAGCGGACGAACTAAGGTTGATTGGGTTTATGAAAACAAAAATATCAGAGCGCATTTTAATATGGGAATTAGCGGAAAGCCCGATGATTCAGCGGTTGGTTACGAAGGAAGTTTGACGGTTTCTACCGGAGACAAATCGCAAACCGTTCAAATCAAAGCCTTTTGCGGCGGCTGAAATGCTGGTGCCGAAAGCCCGCACGAAGTAAGGGCGTGATTGCTGACACGCCCTTACTTCGTGCGGGCTTTCGGCAAATGATCGTCGCTCGAAATTGCAAACCGCTATAGTAGATTTTCCCATTCCGCGTAAAGCGATTGAATTTTCATTTCGATTTTCTGAAAATCTTTATTGACCGTCTGCAATTTTTCGTGACTGGCGGCGATTTCCGGTTCGCTCATTTGCAAAGTGAGTTTTGCCGCTGATTCTTCCAACACCGGAATTTCTTTTTCTATTTGTTTTATCCGCTGTTCGATTTTCTGTTGTTGATTTTTGCTCAAGTTGTCCGATTGTCCGCCGTTCTGCATCGGCTTTTGCTCTTTCTCCGCTGAATTTGGAATCTGGAATTTGGAATTTGGAATTTGAGCAGTTTCCCGCCATTTGTGAAACTCCGAGTAATTGCCGTTGAAAACTTCATTTTCGCCGTCGTCTTCAAACGCGAAAATCTGAGTCGAAATCTGGTCGAGAAAATATCGGTCGTGGCTGACGGTGATAATTGTGCCTTCGTATTCGTCCAAAGCGTCTTCGAGAGCTTCGCGCGAAGGTATGTCCAAATGATTTGTCGGTTCGTCGAGAATCAGCACGTTTTTCTGCGAATAAATCAGTTTTGCCAGCGCGAGTCTTCCCTTTTCGCCGCCGGATAAATCTCCGACGCGCTTGAAAACATCGTCGCCGATAAATAAAAATCTGGCTAAAAACGAACGCAGCGCGCCGTTTTCCGCCAGCGGCGCGACGCGGCGCAGTTCGCCGATGATTTCGTTTCTTTCGTCTAATTCTTCCAATTGCTGAGAATAATAGCCGATGTCGGTTTTCGTTCCCCAAATAATACTGCCGGAAAGTTCGCGGATTTGTCCGAGAATTGTCTTGAGAAATGTCGTTTTTCCCGTGCCGTTGCCGCCGATGATGCCCAAACATTCGCCGCGCAAAAGCGAAAAATTGATGTCGTCCGCCAAAACCTTTTCGCCGTAGCCGACTGCCAAATCTTCAACTGTCAAAATATTCGTTCCGGCGCGTTCAATTTTTTTCAAACCGAAATTTCCGCTCGAACGGTCGGCGATCACGGCATCAACTCTTTCGAGTTTTTCCAGCATCGTGCGCCGCGATTTCGCCATTTTCGTTTTTTGTCCAGCGAGATTGCGGCGAATGAACTCTTCGTTTTTGGCGATATACGTCTGCTGATTTTCGTATTCGCGCTGCTGCTGTTCGCGCCGTTCTTCGCGTTCGACTAAAAATTGTGAATAATTTCCTTTATATGTAACGGCTTTGCCGCGTTCGATTTCGATAATTCGGCGGCACGTTCGGTCGAGAAAATAGCGGTCGTGGCTGATGATAACGAAAGATTTTTCGTAAGTTTGCAGAAAATTTTCCAGCCATTCGACCGCGCCGACATCCATATGATTGGTCGGTTCGTCCAACAGCAAAACATCGGGATTCGACAATAAAAGTCGGGCTAAACCGAGCCGATTTTTCTGTCCGCCGGAAAGATTTTTCGTTTCGAGCTGCCACAGTTCCTTGTTAAAACCCAAACCGAGCAGAATCGCTTCGGCTTTGGCGGTGTAAGTAAAACCTTCTTCGTGTTCAAATTCGGTTTGCAGTTCGGCGTATTCGTCCAATATTTCATCAGTGACATTTTCCGCCATTTCGTGTTCCAAAATTCGCATTCTGGCTTCGATGTCGTGAAGTTTTTTGAACGCCGAAAGCGCGGCGGTGTGAACCGTTTCATTTTCGGTAAAATCAACGTGCTGCTGTAATAATCCGATTTTCAGATTATTCATTTTGATAATTTCGCCGTCATCCGCCGCTTCTTCGCCGGTTATCACGCGGAAAACCGTAGTTTTCCCCGCGCCGTTACGCCCGACGAGTCCGATTTTCTCATTCGGATTAACCTGAAACGAAACGCCGTTTAAAATATCGGTGCCGCCGTAGGATTTGTATATTTCGGAAAGTCTAAAAAGCATACTGCAAATTTTTATATAAAAAATAACGAGCAACGTGTTTCGTTACTCGTTATCAAACTATCATTTCAAAAACTGTTATTTTCCTTTCGCATTGGCGTTAACCGCCGGTTTAAGTGTTGCATTCGCGTTAGAAACGACGTTGGCGTTAGCTGCGGTGTTTGAATTAACGGCGGCGTTGGTGTTTGAACTGATATTCGCCGCCGGAGTTTCGGCGGTTGCCGGACGCGCGCCACTCAATTCATTCGGATTGTCCACTACTTTTCTCGCCAGAAAGTTTTCAATTTTCGCTTCGTTCATCGCAATCGCCGCGTAAGACGCGCTCAAAAGCTGTTTGCGGGCATTAATCAGCGAATCGGTAATTTGCTGCCGCACTCCCGGACTTTCCAGCGTCAGATTTTCATCTTTGTCACTTCGATCCTGAAGTTTGAGAATGTAAAATTTACCTTGCATTTGAACCGGCAAAATCTGCCCGATATTGAATTTCGGTTCCATCAGCGTCGCGGCAACCTGCGGCGGGAAATTTTGTTTCATATCTTCTTCCGAAATATAACCCAAGTCGCCGCCCTGAACGCGGCTTTGATCTTCGCTTTTTTCCCGCGCCAAAGTCGCAAAATCCGCTCCCTGTTGAAGTTGTTTGATAATTTCGTTGCCTTTTATCACCGCATCAGCTTCCGTTTTGGTCGTGTCGCCTTCGCCGTTATCAGCCGGATCAACAACAATAGCGGCAAGTTTCACCCCGCGTTTTTTCACAAAAGCGTCTTTGTTACCGTTATAAAACGCTTCGATTTCACTGTCTTTCGGCGGTTCAATCTTGCCGGTGATTTTATTGATCAGATTTTGCACCGCCAATTGTTTTTTGATCGCTTCCCGCGCCGCCGCTTCCGTCAAACCCGATGCCTGCATATCTTTGGCAATCTGGTCGGCGGATTTGCCGCTGGCGGTTTTTTGCCGGTTAAACTCCGCCGTTACATCTTCATCAGACGGAACCGTCCCTTCTTTTTCCGCTTTTTGATACAAAACTTCATTCTGAATCAAACTTTCAAGTACCTGCAATCTCGCCTGCGCCAGTTCCAAAGGTGACAGTTTCGCCTCTTGTCCTTGTCCCTGCTGTTTAATGACGCGCTCAACATCTTCTAACTTAATCGGCTTGCCGTTAACGGTCGCGGCGGTTTCATTCGGATCAACCCCGCCAGCGGTTGTATTATTTGCATTGTAAGTTGAACAATTGGTCAAAGTTAATGCGGCAATTGCTAAAAAAACAATTGTAAAAATCTTCGTTTTAGGTTTCTGCACGGTGGCTTTTACTCCTTCAAAATTAACTGTGTTTATCATTACTTGATTTATTAACCTTAAATATGTTATAAATTTTGTTTTTGAGTTTATAACAAAACTCTCTCTTTCTACCTCGTTATTATATTTGGAGGCTTTTAAAATTATGGCAAAACGATGCGAAGTCTGCGGCAAAGGTCCGCAATTTGGAAATAATGTTTCACACGCGAATAACAAAACGCGCCGCCGGTTTAACCCGAACCTGCAATCAATCCGTACGCAGCGTCCACAGGGCGGAAATGTGCGGATGAAGGTTTGCACCCGCTGTATTAAGGGCGGCAAAGTTATCAAAGCGGCATAACACTTTGAGTCAAAACTCAAAATTTCAGTTGCCAAACGCCCGTTTTATCGGCGTTTGGCATTATTTGTTTATTGTGTATTCTTGTCAGCTTACTGACAAATCACTTTGATAAAATTAAATGACGGCGATACATTCGATCTCAACCCGTGCATCCTTCGGCAGTCTCGCGGCTTGAACGGTTGCGCGCGCCGGTTTATTTTGATTGAAATATTCGGCGTAAATTTCGTTCATCGCCGAAAAATCATTCATATCCGCCAAAAACACCGTTGTTTTGACAACATTATTCAAATTTGTCTTAGCCGCTTCTAAAACGGCGGACAAATTTTTCAGCACCTGATGAGTTTGTTCAGCCACATCATCTGAAACGAATTCGCCTGTTTGAGGGTCAATCGGAATTTGTCCCGAACAAAAAACCATATTATCCACTCTGACAGCTTGCGAATAAGGTCCGATGGCACCCGGCGCGTTTTGCGTCGTAATTATTTCTTTCACAATATATTTCGCCCTTTTGTCTATTTATTATTTAAGCAAAACGCGAATTTTAACAGAAAAACGAAGGATTTCCAAACCCACATTCTAAATGGTCAGTTTGAAATTAAATTTTGCGGTTTTACAATCTTTTGACAGCCTGATTCCAGCCGCCGATATTTCTTTAATTTTAAAGATTCGATTTTTTAAGAATTCATCCTCTCAACGGCAATCACACCCGGCACCTGTTCAACGGAACTGATGACTTTATCAAGTTGTTTTTTATCGAAAACCTCAATTGTTACTTCAATTAAACCGCGATTATCTTTAGATACGTTCGCCCGTGCGTCCCGAATTCCCGTTTTTATTTCAGCAATTGCATTGGTAATTCCAGCGAGCATTCCGGTTCGGTTTTCCGTAGTCGCCAGTAGGCGCACCGATTGAATATGTTTAGTGTCGTTTTGTGCCCACTCAACCTCGACAATTCGGTCGCGGTTGACCATCAACTGTTTGACGTTTTTGCAGACTTTGTTATGAACGACAATGCCTTTGCCGAGTGAAATGTAGCCGATAATATTTTCGCCGGGCAGCGGATTACAACAGCGGGCGAGATTTGTCAAAAGATTATCAATGCCCTTAACCACAATGGCATCTTCATTTAAGCCGATAAATTTTTTAACGGCTTTCATTCCGCTTTCCAGACGCGTTTCTTTTTTCTTTTCCGGGTCAAGTTCGGCAAATTTTTCAGCACCCAGAAATTTCGCCAGAACATTGCGCGGCAGTGATTTCCCGTAACCGACCGATGCCAGCAAATCTTCCGCTCTGCTCAAACCGTATTCGTTAGCGATTTTTTTCAATGCCTCATCATTATTGAGTAATTTTTTCGGCGGGACGCGGAATCTATCGGCTTCTTTTTCCAATAATTTTCGCCCCATATCAATGGATTCGGTTCTTTGCTGCTCGGAAATCCAATGCCTGATGCGATTTCGGGCGCGTGAAGTGATAACGTAATTCAGCCAGTCGCGTGAAGGTTTTGAATTAGGCGTTGTTAATATTTCTACGACATCGCCGTTTTGTAATTCGGTTTTGAGCGGCACGATTCGACCTTTAATCTTCGCGCCGGTGCAGGTATCGCCGACTTCGGAATGAATCGCGTAGGCGAAATCCAGCGGCGACGCGCCGCGCGGAAGCTGGATAACTTTTCCCATCGGCGTAAAAGCGTAAACATCTTTCGGATACAAGTCGAGCTTTAGAGATTCAATAAATTCCTCTGAATCCTGCGCTTCATTAGTCGTTTCAACGAGCGGAAGCAGCAATTTTTCAACCGTCTTGCGAAGTTCGTCGAGACTTTCATCTTCTTCCCGTCTGCCTAATTTGCTTTCCTTATACTTCCAATGAGCAGCGACCCCTTCTTCAGCGATCTGGTGCATTTCCTGTGTTCTGATCTGCACCTCAAACGATTGCCCGTTGTCTCCGATAACCGATGTATGCAGCGACTGGTAGAGATTGTCGCGCGGAATCGCAATCCAATCTTTGAAACGTTCCGGCACGGGTGTCCAAATATCGTGAATGACGCTCAACGCCAGATAACAATTTTTTTTGTCGTTCGGCGTAATAATTCTCACCGCAATCAAGTCATAAACCTGATCAATCGTTAATTTGCGCTTTTTTAACTTTTTCCAGAGTGAAAAAAGACGTTTGACTCGACTTTCTACTTCAACAAAAGGAACCTCGTTTTCATTAAGTGACTCGACGATGGTTTCTTTTATTTTCTTTAAAGTATCTTCAAGTTCGGGACGACGAATTTCTACTTCTTCCGAAAGTCTTTTGTATTCTGCCGGATAAAGATTTTGAAACGATAAATCTTCCAGTTCACCGCGCAGTTTACCCATCCCCAGACGATGAGCAATCGGCGCGTAAATATCTAAAGTTTCCTGAGAAATGCGGGCGCGTTTTTCCGGCTTCAAAAACTGCATCGTTCGCATATTATGCAGCCGGTCGGCAAGTTTGATTAAGACGACACGCACGTCGGTAATCATCGCTAAAACCATTTTGCGGACATTTTCCGCCTGCTGTTTTTCTTTGGAAAGGTTGCTGATATGGGCGATTTTGGTTAATCCGTCAACTAATCTCGTGATTTCTTCACCGAAATATTCTCTGATTGTATCCAGATCAACCAGCGTATCCTCAACTACGTCGTGCAACAAGCCGGTCGAAACACTGACTTCATCCAGACGCATTTCCGCTAGTATCTCCGCCACTTCCAACGGATGAATGAGGTATGGTTCGCCGGAAGCCCGTTTTTGTCCTTTATGGTGCAAAGCCGAAAAAAGATACGCCCGCCGAATCAAATCTATATTCGATTCCGGGCGGTTGTTTTCTACTTTTTCTATTACGTCTTCAATCCGAATCATACTTGGCTTTTTTATAATCGGTTACTTTTAGATGCTGAAAATTCTTGAGTTGTTGACTGAAAAAGGCGATACCCAATACTTAAAATGTAATTGAGTATCACCTTTTCAGAAAGTTAAAACTGATAAATCTACTTTTTATTTGCCGCTTCTTCCGCCGCCTTCTTTTTCGCATCGGCTTCATCCTGAATGCGTTTCTTTTCAGTAGCAAGCTGGGTGAATTTTTCTTTGGCGGTCTCTGCTTCCGCTTTCAGGTTATCTCTCAGATCAGTATTTCCTTCCATTTCAGCAATACGCATTTGCTGAACTAAGAAATTAGCTTTGTAAGACCACGCCGAATCACTGTTCGGGTCAAGCGCGACCGCTTTATCAATTAAGTCAGTACCTTCCTGCGTGCATTTCTGCAAATTAGCAAAAACTTCCGGATCGGTCGGCTTAATAAACTCGTAAGACGATTTCCCGTCTTTGGTAACGGTTTTTTTGACCGGCTCAACATCGCTGATTTCATTAGCACAGCTATATTTTTTAGCGGCTAATGAAGTGTAGGCTTCCGCACGCTGTTCTTTCGGGACATTTTCGTCATTTGCCCGCTGCGTCACCCAAGCTAAAGCCTCGTCGTTTCTGCCAAGATTTTCCAGCAGATTAGCGACTGCCTTAAATGAACTTTGATCTTTGGGGTCTTCGGTCAAGACCTTTTTGTATTCATTAATCGCGGATTCCGCTTTCGCTGTATCCGAACGATTGCCGATGTATTCAGAATGCAGCGTTCTGGCTAAAAATAACTGTGCCGTCCTGCCTTCGACACTGCTTCCTTCAGGAGCGCGAGCAATTGCGTCACGAAAAAGATCTTCTGCTTTCTGAAATTTCCGATCTTTGTAGGCTTTACCGCCGTCAACCAGGTTTTTTCTTGCTATAATTCGATTATAGTAAGAGCAATTAGTTCCAATTAAAACTGTAAATAAAACTAAGATTAATATCCCTAAACGAGAGAATCTCATTTTTTGACTCCATATATTGCTCATAAAAAACGGAAACTTAAATGTTAATTCTCGTTTCCTTTTTTTACAAAGCATTAGATTATTGTTCTAAATCATCAATTTGCAGACCAATCGGCTGCGCCCCAGCTTGTTTAACCGCATCTATGACACTGACGACCTCGCCGTACTTAACGGATCGCGGTGATTTAATAAAGACGGTTTTTTCAACTTCGTTTGTTCCTTCCCGAAAAACCCCGTTGTTCTCTCGTTCCTTAAAAATTTGCGCGAGTTGTGTCGTCAAAGAACTCATATCGGACAAATCTCCGGCAGGTTCTTTATTCAAAGTAACTTTGCGGTCACTTTTATTTACTGAAACGACTAGCGTCAAAGGATTGGGCTTGGCATTTTGCTGCTGATCAGGTTTTGGTTCCGCCGGAACTTTCGCCTCAAAACGACTGGGTTTCAAAGGTGAAATGACCATAAAAATAATCAAAAGCACCAGCAAAACGTCAATTAGCGGCGTTACATTAATACTTGGTGTGGCTCCTGAAGAGCCGGCTGATGACATCGCCATATTGTTTATACTCCTATCCTGAAATTAACTGTCCCTAATGTCGGGTAAATTACTGTTTTGCCGCCCCTGCTTTCTTTTTATCGGCGACCAAACCAATTTTATCAATATCCTGTTTGCGAATAGTATCAATCGCTTCGACTACTTTACCGTAGTCAACATCAATGCTGCTTTTGATATAAACAATTCGCTTGTCAGGCGGTTTATTTTCCATCAATCGCTTAATTTTATCTCCCAATTCAGTCAACGGATATTGATCTTTTCCGATATAAAAGCTGCTGTTGTCTGGAATGGCAACAATTACCGATGTGTCCTTCGCAATATCAGGGTCTTCCTCAGGGCTAATCATATTTTTTGGAAGATTAACGGATACTCCCTGTTGAAGCAGCGGCGTAACAATCATAAAGATAATTAACAAAACCAGCATCACGTCAACCATCGGGGTTACGTTTATCTCCGAGTTATACTCATCAGACCCGCCAACTTGCATTGCCATATTAAATTTACTCCCTTTATCTAATTTATTAACCGTTTAACTGCTTGGTGCGCTGTTTGATAAAATAATCAACCAATTCCGACGCGGAATTTTCCATTTCGACACCAAAACTTGTCACTTTATTTGTAAAATAGTTAAACAACCAAACCGCCGGAACCGCTACTAAAATTCCGAATGCCGTAGCGACCAAGGCTTCCGCAATCGAACCGCCGACCGCGCCGATTCCGGCTGTTTCATTAGTTCTCAATGCGTTGAACGCCCCGATAATTCCGACCACCGTTCCAAACAATCCGACGAACGGAGCGGTTGAACCAACTGTCGCCAAACCTGAAAGACCGCGTTTAAGTTCAGCCGTTTTAACCGCAATCGCGCGCTGCAAAGCGCGTTTTGATGCTTCCATCTCCTCACCGGAAATATCGGAGTTGCCTTGATGCGCCGCAAATTCCTTCAATCCTGATGAGACAACCATCGCCAGATGCGAATCTTTGTGTTTATCGCCAATGTTGATCGCTTCGTCAATATTACTGTTTTTCAGTGCCTGCGCTACTTTCGGAGCGTATTGACGGGATTGTTGTTTAGCTTTGCTGTAAGTTAAATAACGTTCGATTCCGACCGCGATCATATAAACGGACATCAGCAAAAGAGTTCCGATAACGAACCAGCCGGGAATCGTCAAACTTTGAGCAATTTCATAAATACCAAATGAAGGTGCTGCTTCGTTTGCGAACATTAAAAAAGTTCCTAGAACCTTAACTACCAAAAAACTACCTAAAAAAGTCATGATTTTTCCTCCAAAGAAATCAAAATTATATTATTGCGGATTTGAATTTAGGAGAAATGATTCCCCATTTCTCCTAAATAGTCAAGCTAAATTACTGTGTAAAATTATAAATAATTACTCCCGTCACCTTAACAGGCTGCCCTGAAAGCTGAGTCGGAGAGAATTTAGACGCACGCGCCGCGCTTTCTGCCGCCGCTCTCAACAGCGGATGTCCGCTAACCGCGTTTGCCGAAATTACATTTCCATTTTCGTCAATCGTCACCTGTACATTAACGGCACCACTGGCGCGAACTGCTTTGGCGGCTGCCGGATAGGTCGGAGTTACTAAATTTCTCGCCTTACCGTTGACCACGCCGCCCGAAATAGTTTTGGGAACCGGTTTCGGTGTCGGTTTCGGTGCCGGCGGAGGCGGAGGCGGAGGCGGAGCTTCGGTGCCGCCGCCGCTGTTGCCAGAAGTGTCGGTTCCGTTACCGCCGAGTCCTTTTCCGCTCGTGTCAATCGGACCGCGATATGACGAGGGCGGCGCGTTTTCCGCAGTAAAATTTTTGTCGCCTTTGATGGTAAATCTGTTCGGGTCGCGCGGCGGAATTGTTTGTTTCTCCGAACTGGTTTTATCCGGCGGCGCGACCGGCGTTTCATCCGCTCTCTGGTAAACTTCCTGACGAATATCCACATCCGGCGCGTTGGTTTTTACTTTTTCCGGCTGCGGCTTTTCAGGTTCCGGCGGCGGCGGCGCCTCCTCAGCGATCTGAACTGGTGCGACTAATGTCGAAAGTTCCAAATCACCGGCTCCCAGACCATAATCTAAAGCGAACAGGCTATAGACCCAGCCGCTAAAAAGAATTGTCGTCAGAATGATGAAAGTAGTTAATATAAACCCGCTTCGCCGGGTGTTTTCTTTAGCACTACTTTTCGATTCAACTAATTGATCTAGCATTTTATTTTCCTCCCTGTTTTCCGATGCCAAAATAGGTCAAGGGTTACAAACCTTAATTATTGCGAATGATATTATAATTTAAATCTCAAGTCAGAATCGTTATAAACCAATTAGACGATTTTACCCGAAAAATCAATCAGCTTCTTTCATTTACTTCTTTTTATACAATGCGGGGCTGTCAGACTTTTGCCGGCTTAACACACAAAAGTACCTCAGATTTCCCGTTACAATTTTGCGAAACGAAAAAAGCAGATACAAAATATTTAATTGACCAGCAACGTTTTGAAGTCTAAAGCGTAATCAATAAAAAGTCAAGAAAAGTTATCATAAAATTGATAATTTTTTTGACTTTTTATTTTGAATTGATCGTTGATCGAACTCTTAATTGATTGTGCATTAAAAACTTAGTGTTTTACCTGGCAATCGGTCGGCGCGTCACCGAGCGGCGCGAAGCCGAAGCCATTCGGTCGGTTTTTTGAACCTCAATTTTTTTCATTTTTGCCGAACCGAGTTTATCCTGCCACCAGATCGCAATCGGGCTGGCGATGGCAATCGTCGAATAAGTTCCAAGCGTAATACCCACCAGCAATGCCAGCGAAAAGCTGTGTAACACTTCTCCGCCAAACAAAACTAAAGCTAAAACAGATAAAAGAACCAATCCGGCGGTAATCACCGTCCGGGAAAGCGTCTGATTGATCGAATCATTGGTAATCTTAAACAGCGAATCGTTACGATGCAGCGGAAGATTTTCTCGAACCCGGTCAAAAATAACAATCGAATCATTGACCGAAAACCCGACAATCGTCAAAATCGCCGCGATCACGGTTAAATTTACTTCCCACTGAAATACTGAGAAGAATGCCAAAACCATCAGAACATCGTGAAAAACGGCGATGACCGCACCGGCGGCATACGTCCAATCATACCGAAAAGCGATAAAAAGCAGGATGCCGACCAAGCCTAAAAGCGTCGCGGCAACCGCCTGATTTCTCAATTGTGAACCGGCAACCGCGCCGACCGAATCCGTGCCGACAATTTTGTAAGCGGCATCCGGCGCGTCTGCCAAATTTTGATCATTTTCCGCTTCCTTGCCGAAACTGTCGAGAGCGGATTTGACCGTCGCGCGTCCGGCTTGCACCTGCGCGGTCAGAGTTTTATCCTGTTCGTTATTCGCCGTATCAACCGGCGCGGGCGCGGCATTCGTATTTTCAATCAGCGGAATTTTAATCAGAACTTCATCGGGCTTGTCAATTGAACTTTGAATCACCGGATCACCGATACCGACTTTATTCAGCGCGCCGCGTATCTCATCATCGGTCGGTGTTCGTCCCTTAAATTTGGCGGTAACGACTGTTCCGCCCTTAAAATCCACACCGAGATTAAAGGCATCGGTGCCGCCGGGTGTGAACTGACGACCGAGTGCCGAAACTAAACCGGACAGCATTACAAAAATGGAAAGAGCGATAAAAATTCGTCGTTTTCCAAGCCAATCTATATGAATATTCTGAAATAAGTTAAACATTTTTATAATAAGTGTAAGTGATGAATGATAAGCGGTGAGTTTCGGAAGTTTTTAAGCTCGCCGTTCACAGCTTATCACTCATCACTGAATCAGATACTGAGTTTCTGCATATTCGGACTTCGATTCAAAAGCCATTTGAAAATAGTGCGCGATACAAAAACCGCTGTAAACAGGTTGATCAGCAAGCCTAAAATCAAGGTTACGGCAAATCCTTTGATCGGACCTGAACCGTATAAATAAAGAATGACCGATGAAATAATAGTGGTAATATGCGTGTCAATAATTGTGACAAAAGCGCGGTCAAAGCCGATGCTGATTGATTCGGGAACTGAAAATCCCAAACGCAATTCTTCACGAATGCGCTCGAAAATCAGGACGTTCGAGTCAACCGCCATTCCGATTCCCAAAATCAACCCGGCGATTCCGGGAAGCGTCAAAGTTGACCCGAAAACAACCAGTGCCGCCATCGTCAAAAGCATATTCAAAATCAGCGCGATCACCGCATTGATGCCGGAGCCGCGATAATAGAACAGCATAAACACGATCACTAAAGCCAATCCGCCGAGCGAGGCTTCGACTCCGGCTCTAATCGAATCTGCGCCTAAACTCGGACCGACCGTGCGTTCTTCCTGATATTCGATTTCCGCCGGCAGCGCGCCGGATTTCAGAGTCAAAGCCAGATCATCAGCGGTTTGTTTGCTGAAACGACCGGAAATTTCGCCGGAATCAAAAATTTGTGATTTGATGAAAGCGGCTGATTTCACTTCGTTATTCAAAACAACCGCCATATAATTGTTGATGTTCTTACCGGTCCAGTCGCCGAATTTTTGCGCGCCGCTCGGTTTAAAGTTAAATGAAATCGAATATTCGTTACCGCCCGCTCTTCCCTGCACCGCCGAAGCGTCGCGCAGTTCGCTGCCGTCAACGACCGCCGGAGTTTCGACAATCACAAATTTTTTGGGTTTTTCCTGCGGATTTTGCTGATTGACAGGCGTTTCGTCGCGCTCGACGAAAGGATAAACTTTTCGATTCTGCGCGCCGGCAATCGCCTGCTGCGCCGCCGCTTCCGTCGGATAAGTTTGGACGGGCGCGGGATTCGGCGGCGTGACAAGTTTCATCAGCTCAAGCCGTGAAGTTTCACCAACCAATACTTTGACGCGCTCCGGGTTTTCGACTCCCGGCATTTGCAGCAGAATCTGTCCCGAATCGGCTTTGCCCTGTTTTTGCAGAGTCGGTTCTTTGACCCCAAAAGCGTTGATGCGGCTTTCAATAATTTTCAACGCCTGATCGGTCGCCTGCTCTTTCAATTTCGACTGCGCCTGGAGCGGCAGAGTCCAGGTGATGTTGTCCCCGTTGTTGCTTTCCGTCCACAGAGTCGAATTAAAGCCGACTTTTTTGTTCACCTCGTCAATAATTTCCTGAGTTTTCGACGGATCGGTAACGTTCAGAGTAACCTGATAATTATTGTTATCGGCGATGGCGGACGCGCCGCTGACCGGCAATTGCGCGTCCTGCGCGACTTTCAGCGCGGCATCTCTATTGTCTTCAGTCAGTTTTTTCAAATAATCTTCCGTTTTGACGCGCATCACCAGATGCGAACCGCCTTTTAAGTCCAATCCGAGATTGATATTTTTGGCGAGATTATTCTTGATGCCCGACCAGGTGAAATCACTCGCCGCAACTGAACCGCGCGGTCCGAAAACGAGATAAATTCCAATTAATGTAATGACGACAATAATTGCCGTTCTTATCAACAAACTACTGTTTTTCATAAAATTCGGTTATCAATTTTCCGTCCTGATAACTGTTGACTATTCGGGTTTTCGTCCGACAACTGCCGTTTTCGCAATTTCGATAAACGATTTTTCCGCGCTTTGAATGATAAAACTTGTATCTCTGACTTCTTTGATTCTGCCGATCACACCACCGTTAGTCACAACTTCATCGTTAATTTTTAGTTCGGCGATCATATTTTTTACTTCCTGCTGCTGCTTTCGCTGCGGCATTATAACCAGAAAATAAAAAATCCCGAAAATAAAGACGAACGGCAAAAGCGTCCAGATCAGACTTCCGCCCTCTTGAAAAAGTAAGAAAAATATATTCATTGTTTTTATCGCAGACCGAAAAACACCAATTATGACAAAGTAAAGTCAAATTATCAAAGCACGTCGGCTTATTTACTCAAACGCCCAACGAAATCCAGGTAATTTTCCGCCTTATATTTTCAATTATTGCTTATCCGATCCAAAAAATCACGCCGAAATTCCCCGAATTTGCCGAGTTTGACAGCATTTCTGACATTTTTCATCGTGTTGAGAAAGAACGCCAAATTATGATGCGAAATCAGCATCGCCGCGAGCATTTCGCCCGTTTGGTAAAGATGCCGCAGATATGCCCGCGAATACCGTCGGCAGACCGAACACGGACAGTCGGCATCGAGCGGTGCGGAATCGGCAGCAAATTTGGCGTTGCGGATGTTCAATTTCCCGTCGGCGGTGAACGCGCTTCCCGTGCGCCCGTTGCGCGTCGGAATCACGCAGTCGAACATATCAATACCGCGATAAACCGCTTCGACCAAATCTTCGGGAGTTCCCACGCCCATCAAATAGCGCGGGGCGTTTTCCGGCATCTGCGGCGCGAGAAATTCCAGAACTTCGTACATCACCGATTTTTCTTCACCGACGCTCAAACCGCCGACGGCGTAACCGTCAAAACCGATTTCAACGGTCTTTTCGAGACTTTCGCGTCTTAAATCAAGGTGTCCCGCGCCTTGGATGATTCCAAACAAGGCTTGCTGTCCGTTCAGATTTTCCGCTTCTAAAAATCCGGTGTCCGCTTTTTCATTTTGCAGTTCATTGAAACGATTTTTCGAGCGTAAAGCCCAGCGCGCCGTCATTTCCAAACTTTTTCGGGTTACGTCAATTCCCGCGTCGCCGGGAGCGCATTCGTCGAAAACCATCACAATTTCCGAACCTAACGCCGCCTGAATTTCCATCGAAACTTCGGGCGAGAGAAACATTTTCGTTCCGTCAACGTGCGAACGAAATTCCACGCCTTCTTCAGTCAGTTTTCTCAAATCGGACAGCGAAAAAACCTGAAATCCACCCGAATCCGTCAAAAACGAGCGATTCCAGGTGGAAAATTTGTGCAGTCCGCCGAGCTGTTGAATAATTTCCGCGCCCGGACGCAGCCATAAATGATAAGTATTGGCGAGAATTATCCGCGCGTCGAGTTCGTTTTCCAGCCATTCATAACGCACGCCTTTGACCGTCGCCTGCGTTCCGACCGGCATAAAAACCGGCGTTTCGATGATTGAACGGCGGGTTCGCAAAATTCCGGCGCGCGCTTCGCCCTCCTGCGCGATAACTTGCCATTCAATTGGATTCATAATCTTGATGATTTTACGAGATGCCGTCCGCTTTTTGATTAAACGACTGATGAATCGGAATTTTCAACTCCCGATATTTATTTTTTCCTGCCGAGCAGCGTCCAAATCTGATCCGCGCCGATTGCCATTTCCGAGATAATTCTGCCTTCCTCATTGACTAAAAATGCCGACGGCGTTCCTTCCATTCCTAATTTATTGGAAACGTCGCGTTCCTGATCCAGCAGAATCATTGACGGCAAATTCAAATTTTGATGATTTTCCGCGTCCCCTTCGGAAAGCAGCAGCAAATTCGGCTCGTCCAAATTTTTCGAGCTGTTCCAAGCGCGCAAATCTTCCAGCATTTGATTGCAGAAACCGCACGTCGTACTCCAAAAAGTAATCAGCGTTTTGCTGCCGTGTAAATCGTTTGAGGAAATCGTTTTATTCGCCACGTCCGGCAGCGAAAATGCGGGCAGCGCGTCTCCGGGTTTCAACTTTTCCGCACTGCCGTTTAACGGCGCGATCAGCAAAGTTTTTGAATTATCAATTTCATTTTTGACATTTTCGACTAATTCTCGAATTGCCTTGTCGCCGACGGCGAGACGGCTGGCGATTTTCCCTTCCGCATTAACCAGCAAAACTGTCGGTGTCCATTGTCCACCGAAAAGTTCGATCACTTCCTTATCTTTTTGAAGAAGAATTTGTTTGAGCGACGCTCCGGCAAATTTGTCTAGATTATCCTTTACTTTGCCGCTGCTGATAAAGATAAAATCCACTTTACTTTTCAAATCGTTCTGCCAGTTTTCGATTTCCGGGAGCAGAGCGGCGCACGGAGCGCAGTTCGGACTGACGAAAAAAAATAACTGCGGTTTACGAAAAGCTAAAAGTTTTTCCAGAGATGTCTGCCTGCCGTTGATGTCCGGCAATTCAAATGGCGGGGCGGGCGTTCCGATCAGCAAGCCGCTTTTGGGCAGCGCGACATCTTCGCGTTTGACCGTGTTGTCGCCGGCGGTCGTCGTCAGTTCCAAAACTTCAATGCGCCGCATAATCTGCGTTTGCTGTTCCGATATTGTTTTTAAGAAATAGACGGCGGCGGCAAGCAGTCCGACGACGGCGAAACCTAAAATTAGCGACATTACATTTCCTTCCGAAGAATTATTTGACGAATCTAAAAGGCTTAAACCTTGATCTTGAGTTCCCTGCACAATCAGAAAAAAAGAGAGTATCGCAAAAATCGCGTTGCGAAGCAAACTCTTGACCGAAACCGGTTCGCTGTGAATACGCCCGAAACAATGACAATCCGGCGCGTTTCCCTGCGCCATTTGCCAGAGCATTCCGGCGATAAAAATCAACAGCAGCAAAAATCCGCCGAGCGCGCCGAACCAGGCGGTTGAAACCGGCAAAAGCAAAACCGCGACGACAATTTCCGCAACCGGCAGCCCGACGGCGAGAGGTTTCGCTACCTCGTCCGGCGCGCCGAAATCCTGCAACGCTTTTTCCGAACCTTCGAGATCGAGCAGTTTTCCGATTCCGGCGAGCGCGAAAATCGCCGCGAGAAACAGTCTGATTAACAATAAAACGACTTCCATAAACTAAAATGTTTTTTTATTATTCTATTTTTGTCAAAAGTCCGAATTCAAAACCGACCTCTTCGATTTCGGCGCGGCTGAGAATTTCCCCTTCTTCGGCGCGTTTCTTCAGTTTGAAAATGAGAGCCGCTTCGTCGGTATTCTGGATAAAGTTGAGCCGATTTTTGGCGACCGGAAAATCGAGAATTTCCGTCATTATTTCCGCCGTCGCTTGATGACCGATTGCCGAAATTATTTCCTTGTTATCATTTCGATATTTCCGAACCAAAGCTTTCGCCTGACTGTTGCTCAAAAGTTCAAAACGGAATGTGCCGTAATCGGTTAAAATGCTAGCGTTAAATAAAATTAAGCGTTTCATAATTTTATATTTTAGCAGACGCGCTGTTTGGTCAACGGCAAAGCTAAATTTTCTTTCTGGTTTTGTGCCGTTCCTTCAAACGAATCGGCGTGGCGAAAAATTCAAATTCCTCACGCAGACGATTTTCGATATAGCGCAGATACGAAAAATGCAGTCCGCCTTTGCCGCCGCCGGAAGTGAAGACGACGAACATCGGCGGACGCAGACCGGCTTGCGTCATATACTGCACTTTGAGCCGCGAAATGCCGCCTTTGACCGGCGCGGGCGTGCCGCCGCCTTTCGGCTGAGTGACGTTCTCCTCGAAGAATTTATTGAGTTTTGAGGTTGGAATTCGCAGATTGCGGGCTTCGTTGGCTTTGACGACGAGCGGCAGAATTTTCGTCACGCGCTGTCCGGTCAACGCTGAAATCATCAGAATCGGCGACCAGTCGAGAAATTTCATATTGCGGCGCAGTTCGCGCTCGAATTCGTAAATCGTGTTGGTTTCTTTTTCTTCAATCGCGTCCCATTTATTGACGGCGAGAATCACCGAACAGCCCGAATCAACGGCGTAACCGGCGATGTTTGCGTCCAGATGCGTCACGCCTTCGACCGCATCAATCAGCATAATCGCCACGTCCGCGCGTTCCAACGCTTTTCGCGCCATAATGACCGAAAGTTTTTCCGTCATCTCGACGGTTTTGCCTTTGCGCCGGATGCCCGCCGTGTCAATCAAAATAAACTTCTGCCCGTCAACCGTCAGTTCCGTGTCAATCGCGTCGCGCGTCGTTCCGGCAATCGGCGAGACGATAACTCTTTCCTCGCCGAGAATTTTATTGAGCAGCGAAGATTTTCCGACGTTCGGGCGACCGATGATGGCGAGTTTGATTTCGTCCTGTTTTTCGACTTCGACGACATCATCGAAATTTAAAACTTCCAAAACCTGATCGAGCAGATTGCCGACACCGTTGCCGTTTTCGGCGGAAACCGGCTCTAAATCAAAACCGAACAGGTGAAACTCCGCCGCTTCTTCTTCGATTGTTTTCGATTCGGCTTTGTTTGCCGCGATAAAAACCGGCTTGCCGATATTTCGCAGATAAAACGAAATCTCTTCGTCGAGCGGAGTCACGCCGGCGCGCGAGTCAACCACCCAGATGATCGCCTGCGCCTGCTCAATCGCGTGTCCGGCTTGTTTAAAAATATTCGCCGCGATAATCGCCTCGTCGTCCGGCACGATGCCGCCCGTGTCAACTAACGCGAAAGTTTTGCCGACCCATTCGACTTCGCTGTAAATGCGGTCGCGCGTAATTCCCGGCTCGTCGCCGACGATTGATTTGCGCGAACCCGTTAAACGATTGAAAAGTGTAGATTTTCCGACATTCGGACGACCGATGATGGCGACTAAAGGTAGATTCATTATATTCCAGATTCCAAATTCCAAATTTAAAAAAGCATTGTTTTTTCAACTAATACAGCAGTAAATAATTGCAATTAAAATTCATTGTGGCACATATCATTTACAAAATGCTAAACTCGTGATTCAAATTAATTAAAAATTACAGGGGAATTTATGACAAAAAAATCAGATTCGACAATGATTTATCGTGATCTGGGAAATACGGGCGAAAAGGTTTCGGCAATCGGACTCGGCGGCTGGCATCTCAGTTTGAAACACGTCAGCGAAAAATTGGCGATTCAAATTAACCGCAAAGCGATTGATCGCGGCATTACGTTTATGGACAACAGTTGGGATTACGCCGATGGCGAAAGCGAGCGGCGAATGGGCAAAGCCTTACAAGACGGTTATCGGGAAAAGGTTTTCCTGATGACGAAAATTGACGGGCGCACCAAAAAAGCCGCCGCCAAGCAGTTGGATGAATCGCTCAAAAGATTGAAAGTTGACTGCATTGACCTCGTGCAACATCACGAAATTTTGCGGTTTGAAGACCCGAACCGCATTTTCGACGAAAAAGACGGCGCGAATCTCGCGCTCGTCGAAGCGCAGAAAGCCGGAAAAATTCGCTACATCGGTTTCACCGGACACAAAGACCCGCGCGTTCATCTGTATATGCTTGAAGTTGCCAAAGAACACGATTTTAAGTTCGACACCGTGCAGATGCCGCTGAATTTAATGGACGCGCATTTTCGCAGTTTTTCAAAACTCGTCGTCCCGGAACTCGTCAAACAAAAAATCGGTGTACTGGCGATGAAAACGATGGCGAACGGCATTCTGCTGAAATCAAATACCGTCACGCCGATTGAATGTCTGCATTACGCGCTGAATTTGCCGACTTCCGTCGTCATCGCCGGAATTGACAGTATGAAAATTCTCGATCAGGCGTTTGAAGCGGTCGCCACATTCCAGCCGATGACCAAAAAAGTCGAACAGGAATTAGTCGCCAAGACCAAAGATGCCGCCGCGAAAGGCGAATTTGAACCGTTCAAAACGAGTTCGATTTTCGACGGCACGGCGAACAACCCGGAATGGCTCGGCGACGAACCGAAACGCCTACAGAATTTAATGCCGCAGTAAAATGTGCGGTGAGATTCAAAATCTATTGACACATCATAAAGAAAAAAGTTATTTTTATAAAGTTCTACTCCCGACTACAACCATCTTCGTATTTCAGGCTTTAAATCAATTTTTTATGTTGTTTTAATCCTTTATGACTTTGACAATTTATTTTGATGTTTTAACTTTTTGAGGAGAAAAAAAAATGAAATATTTATCTTTTATGGGCAGTTTACTATTATTGTTTATTATCTTTGCCGATGCTTCCTCGGCACAAACGACAAAGGCGACGCTGTTTGATTTTACCGGCAACGGCAAAACCGATTTTACGGTTTTTAACAGTATCGTCGGCGGTCAGCCGATTCGCTGGAAAGTCGCCGGCAATCCCGCGCTTCCCGGCGCGAACCAAGCCTTTATTCGCGTCTTTGATTACGGTATCGGCACCGATGATAATTTTGACGGCGATGACATCGTGCCAAATGATTATCGCGGAGACGGCAAAGTTGATGTCGCCGTGCGGCGTGAAACCAACGGAGTTTATTATGTCGCGCAATTTCCGACCGGAACCGGCGGCGTAGTTCTGGATGCGGCAGTGCCGTGGGGCAGCACATCCGACGTTTCAGGAGCTGAAGGTGATTACGATGGCGACGGGAAAGCCGATTATACGGTTATTCGCGTTAATTCCGATAATAGTCTGACTTACTATATGTTACTGAGCGCGACTAACACTACGCGGGCAGTTCCCTTCGGCTTGTTAAAATCAGGAATCAGTACGCGAGTGTTTAGAGGTGCGGATTTCAATGGCGACGGACGGGATGAAATAGTTTTTGCCCAATTCACCACGTCAGCCAGCAGTCGTCCGATCACATATTACGTCGGCGATGCCGTCACCGGAGCAGTCGTTTTAATTACAAACTGGGGCGATTATTCAACAGATTTCTCAATGACTCCGGCAGACTATACCGGCGATGGAAAAGCGGATTTGGCAGCGGTGCGTGAATCATCGTCACCCGCAGTCTGGTATGTCAGAAATACAGCTACGGGACAATCAACGGCGACCGCGTTCGGAATTGGCGATCCGAATTTTGCCAATTACGATTATCCGATTCGCGGCGATTACGACGGCGACGGCAGACAGGACATTGCAGTTTGGCGACCAAGCAACCAGACTTTTTACTTTATTAACAGTTCAACCGGAACCGCTACCGGACAAAAATGGGGCGACGCGGCATCCGACATTCCGCTCGCCACGTTGGGAACTTTCTAATTCGGTTTGACAGAAAATTGAATTTTGATTGAACTGCTTAAGAAGCGCGGGAAAGATGATTTTCTCGCGCTTCTTTCCGCTTATAAAACTTGGATTATTTAATGCGTTTTGTTTTCTCACGGCTGTTTTTTATTCTTCTGGCAGTTGGACTTATTCCGCTGTCGCTGTCCTGGAATTTGCCCGCGCTGCGTTATTTGACGGCGACTTACGACGCGCTGCTGCTGGCGACCGCACTGGCGGATTATTTTATCAGCCGCCGAATTTTCGCTGAATTAACCGTCAAACGTGAATTTTCCAAACGATTCGCCATCGGCGACGAAACGAAAGTTCGGCTCCACTTCGAAAATCGCGCGGCGCGTATTTTTCAACTGCGAATAAAAGATGAATTCCCGCCGGAAATGAAACTTTCCGAATCGCGCGCGGCGGAATTTAGACTTGAATCGGGACAGGCGGCGGAATTTTTCTACGGATTAACGCCGCCGCGCCGGGGAAAATACGAATTCGGCAAAACCGCCGTCAGGTTTCTTTCAAAATACGGGTTGGTTTGGTGTCAAACGGATTTAGGCGAAGCCGAAATGGTTAAAGTTTATCCGAGTATGCGCCGCGCCAGAGAAATGGAACTCAAAGCTCTCGGCGCGAATTCCGTTCTGGCGGTTCAGCGAAAAGCGGTGTTGCGCGGCGACGGGAGCGAATTTGAATCAATGCGCGATTACACGCGCGGCGACGAACTGCGCCATATTTCGTGGACGGCGACGGCGCGGCGCGGCAAACTCATCACGCGTCAGTATCAAATCGAACGCGATCAAACGATTATCATCGCCTTAGATACCGGACGTTTGATGACCGGCAGAATCGGCGACGAAACAAAATTCGACACGGCGATTCACGCGAGTCTGGCGTTGATGTCGGCGGCGGCGCGCGGCGGCGACAATTGCGGTCTGCTCGTTTTCGGGCGCAAAATCACCAAATATCTGCCGCCGAAAAAAGGCATCAGACATCTTGACGCGGTTTTGGAGGCTCTTCACGATGTCGAACCCGAAATTATCGAACCGTCATACTCACGCGCTTTTCAATTTATCGCGGCAAACTCGAAAAAGCGTTCGTTCGTCGTCATTTTGACGGATTTAGTTGACAAAGAAAGTTCCAAAGAGTTGATCAATTCGCTGAAATTACTTCGTCCGCGCCATCTGCCGCTGGTCGTCACCATCGGCGACCGCGATTTAAATCAAACGGTCAGCGAAGTTCCCTCGGAAATCAAACAGGTATTCATCCAATCCGCCGCCGAAGAAATCATTCACCAGCGCGAAACCGCTTTGCGAATCGTCGAATCAATCGGCGGTCTGGCGTTGGATGTGACCACCTCGACGCTCGCGCCGAAACTTTTGGAAACATATCTGCGCGTCAAAGAACGCGGATTGCTTTAATTAATCGAGAGTCAAACCAAACTTTTCTTGTAACCGGCTGTTTAATCGGATAGAATCAATTAAATTTTAGTTCGCAATGAAAAATTCAAATAAAAAACGCTTCAGCCTCGTCCTGATTAAACCTTCGCATTACGACGATGACGGGTACGTGATTCAGTGGTTTCGGTCGGCGATTCCGGCAAATTCTTTGGCGTGTCTCTACGGTCTGGCGTTGGAATGCCGCGAAAATAAGGTTTTGGGCGCGGCGGTCGAACTGGAAATTCACGCGTTTGACGAGACGAATTCGCACATTAATCTGAAAAAAATCGCCGCTTTGATCGAAAGCGCGGACGACGGAATGGTGATGCTCGTCGGCGTGCAGTCGAATCAGTTTCCGCGTGCGCTGGACATTGCGAAACCGCTGCGCGACAAAAATATCAAGGTCGCCATCGGCGGTTTTCACGTTTCCGGCACGATGGCGATGCTCAAAGACCGCGACGCGCACGTCGAAAAAGCTCTGGAAATGGGCATCACGCTGTTCGCGGGCGAAGCCGAAGGTCGTTTCGGGCAGGTTTTGATTGACGCGTATTCCAATAAATTGCCGGAAATTTACAATTTTATGGACGATCTGCCGAACATCGAAAACGTCGCCACGCCGCTGCTGCCGGCGGAACGCGTCCATCTGACGGCGGGCGCGACGACGAGTTTCGACGCGGGGCGCGGCTGTCCGTTTTCGTGTTCGTTCTGCACGATTATCAACGTGCAGGGCAAAAAATCGCGCCGCCGTTCGCCCGAAGACATCGAAAAACTGATTCGCGCCAACGTCGCCCAGGGCTTGCATTCGTTTTTTATCACCGACGATAATTTCGCCCGCAACAAAGACTGGGAAATTATTTTAGACAAACTGATCGAACTGCGCGAAGTCGAAAAACTGAAAATCAGCTTTATCATTCAGGTTGATACGCTTTGCCACAAGCTCGAAAATTTCATCGAAAAATCGAGACGCGCCGGAGTCAAACGCGTCTTCATCGGACTGGAAAACATCAACCCCGACAGTCTTTTAGGCGCGAGCAAACGGCAGAACAAAATCACCGATTACCGCGAAATGCTGCTGGCTTGGAAACGCGCCGGAATCGTCACTTACTGCGGTTATATTTTAGGATTTCCGGGCGACACGCAGGAATCAATTCTGCGCGACATCGAAATTATCAAGCGCGAACTGCCCGTTGATCTGCTCGAATTTTTCTATCTGACACCGCTGCCGGGTTCGGCTGACCACAAAAAACTGCACGAAAGCAACGTGGCGATGGATGCGGATTTGAACAAATACGATCTCAACCACGCCGTCACCGCGCACCCGCAGATGTCGCGGGAAAATTGGGAGGAAACCTACCGGAAAGCGTGGAAAACTTACTACACCGACGCGCACATCGAAACGATTCTGCGCCGCGCCATCGCCACCGGAACGAGTCCGGGCAAAACGATGTTTTTCATCACCTGGTTCAACGGCTGCATTGACATCGAAAAAATTCACCCGCTCGAAGGCGGTTTTCTGCGCCGCAAACACCGCACCACGCGCCGTTCGGGTCTGCCGCTCGAAAATCCGCTCGTTTTTTACCCGAAAACCGCCGCCGAAATCGTCTGGAAACAAATCAAATGGATCACGCTCTATTCGCGGCTGCGGCTGATTTACCGCAAAGTTCGCAATGACCCGAAAAAGCTGGAATATATGGATTTGGCGTTGGAACCCGTGAGCGAAAATGAAATCGAAACGCGCGAACTTTTCCAATCCGAAGCGGCGCATAATTTTCTGAACAAAATCAACCGCAACGAAAAAGCGCGGCACGGCGAAACCGTTTGAGCGTAACGAAAAACGATCAAAAATCCGCCGGACTTTTCACGCCGAGCCGATTATTCTGCAAAACGTGCGTATAAATCATCGTTGTCGTTAGTTCTTTGTGTCCCAACAAATCCTGAATCGTGCGAATGTCCGAACCGTTTTGCAAAAGGTGCGTCGCAAACGAATGGCGCAGCGTGTGGCAGCTCGCGTGTTTTTCGACCGACGCTTTTCGCAAACCCATTTTAACGGCTTTCTGCAAACCGGATTCCGACAGATGGTGTCTGCCGGTGTTACCCGTGCGCGGATCGCGGCTGATTTTGGCGGACGGAAAAACATACTGCCATTTCCATTCACGCGCCGCGTGCGAGTGTTTGCCGTTGTAAGCGAACGGCATCAAAACCGCGCCGAGTCCGGTTCGCAAATCGTTATCGTGCAGATTTTTCACCGCCGCCAGATGTTTGTGCAGCGGTTCGACAAGTTTATCGGGCAAAATAGTAAAACGGTCTCTGCCGCCTTTGCCGTCGCGGACGACGACTTGTTTGTAGCCGAAATCCAAATCTTTAACGCGCAGCCGCAGACATTCCTTGAGCCGCAAACCCGCGCCGTAAAGCAGATTCGCCATCAGCCAATTAACCCCGCTGATGTGCGATAAAACCGCCGCCACCTCTTCGCGGGTCAGCACAACCGGCACGCGCGAGGTTTGTTTCGCCGATGTAAATTTGCCGCCCAGATGTTCGAGTTCTACGCCAAATACTTCGCCATACAGGAAAAGCAGCGCGAACATCGCCTGATTCTGCGTCGCTGCCGCCACATTCGCATCCACGGCAAGATGAGTCAAAAACCCGACCACCTCGTCCGCGCCCATTTCCTTCGGATGCCGCAAGTGGTGAAAGTGAATATATTTTTTGATCCAGTAAATATAAGTTTTTTCCGTTTGCAGACTATAACGGCGAACACGCATCACGCTGCGGATTTGATTGAGAAGTTGAGACATAAATTTCATTTTGTCCGTATAATTAATTTAACGGAAGTCGGCATAATTAATTTAACGGATGTCGGTATAATTAATTTAACGGACACCTAAACTATGACAAAAACTGGGAAAAAGCAAATTTTTCTTGCGGAAAGCGGAAATTTGGTGTACAACTTGATAGATAAAAGCGGAAATAGTTTCCGTATAATTCAAAGTTTGGTCAGACAGCCGATGCAACTTGTGAGCAGACGACGGTTCGACAACACTTGACATAGTATGTTACGCTCGTGGGCGTCCGCTCAACAGTCGTTGGAGAGGAACGCCCACGAGCGTAACATAGTTTTCGTGGTTATCATCTCCGCCTTCCGCTCGTGGCATCGTCTCTCTGCCAAACATGTCGTTGGAGCGGAATCTGAAAAACGATCCGCTCAACTCTGACGTTCGACAGCTTTCTTTAATTTACGAATGACGCAATCTTAACCAACTAATTTTCAGGAGAAACTTAATGAATAACCCGCAACAACCGTATCAGCCGTATCCGCAGAACAATTTTCAGCAACCGCCGCCGAAACCCAAAAGTAACAAATGGCTTTGGATAATTTTAGGTTTAGTTATCGGTGTGCCGACTGTTTTAATGGGCGGTTGTGTTGCTTGTATCGCGCTAATCGGCTCAACCGCCAAAGACCAGCCGAGTGTTGCAACTTCAAACACAACTTCTTCCGGCACAACTAAATCCACCCAAACAAACGCTGCGCCCGCCAGAACAAAAGTAAATGGCTTGGAGGTTTACAAAACCGGAGAAAGCGTTGGCATCGGCTCGCTTGGCTATCAAGTTTATGATTCTTGGTATACGAGCAAGTTAAGCGGCAATCAGTTTATTGACCAGCCGCCTGACGCAAAGTATTTGTTTGTTGACTTGGGCATTGTCAACACGGCGAAGGAAGCCTACACAATTCCGCCGTTTAAACTCATTGACGAGAACAACGCCGAGTATGAAACGAGCAGCAAGGGTTTTATGGCGGAAGGCAGCATCGGTTTGCTCGACAAATTGAATCCGAGCGTTTCAAAGCGGGCGTATGTTATCTTTGACGTGCCGCAAGGACGCAATTACAAGTTGAAAGTAAGCGGCGGTTATTGGTCAGGCGAAAGTGCGTTGATTGAGTTGTCGCCAAAAGCGAAAAAATAAAGAAGATCGCCTGAAGGTAACGGGCTGTCGAACAAATCAATGGACGTGAGGACGAAACAGCGACTTTCTTTTGGCGTTGTCCGTTAAACTCAAACGGGCTTGGTGGCGGTTTCGCCCCACGTCATCTCAGCCGTTTGGTCAGACAGCCGATGCAACTTGTGAGCAGACGACGGTTCGACAACACTTGACATAGTATGTTACGCTCGTGGGCGTCCGCTCAACAGTCGTTGGAGAGGAACGCCCACGAGCGTAACATAGTTTTCGTGGTTATCATCTCCGCCTTCCGCTCGTGGCATCGTCTCTCTGCCAAACATGTCGTTGGAGCGGAATCTGAAAAACGATCCGCTCAACTCTGACGTTAGATTTCTTTTTGTAAATGTCGGAAGTCGTGAATATCGGCAGATGGAATCTCAAATGCGACCGTGAAGAAACTCGCGCGGCTTATTTGCGTGTGCCTTTTGGTTCGCCTGAATCTTGCGGGTGCGAAGACTGTTTGAATCTAGCGGCAGCTCGTTCTCAAGCGTATCCGCCAAAAGCATTGGAAATCTTCGAGCAACTTGGAATTGATTGTTCTAAAGAAGCAGAAACTTGGCGTATGTATCGTGATGAATCGGGTTTGCATCATTACAGCGGATTCTTCCATTTCATCGGTTCTATTGAAAGCGGGAAAGACGTTATGCAAGTTGTTAATGAAATCGGCACTTATGACTTTGAAGAAACAGCCGATTGCTTCAAATACGGTTTTACGTCGGACGCTCAACTGTTACCTGAATCTTTTACAGGCAAAGAAGTTGTGCAACTCGAATTTCAAACGAAGGCAACTTGGGTTATAGATGCAAAAGAATCTGATTGATGCCAACGACGAAATCTAACAAATCAATGGACGTGAGGGCGAAACAGCGACTTTGTTATCAGCGTCTTTTGGTGAACTCGGAGTTGCGCGTATTCGGTTTCGCCCCACGTCATCTCAATCGTTAGCCGCTATGTGGTGAAATCGAGAACGACATCATCAGCGCAAAGCGGTTGCGTGATTTTCCAAGAGTTTCGGTTTTCGATGATGCGATTCCAGTCATTGCATTCCATATTTGAGATTAGAATTTCATCTTTTGGGTCATTTCGTTTTTTGACATCTTCGAGCGTTAGAACATCGCCGCCGAGATAATACATCGGACTTTCTTTGACCGTTTTGCTGTCGAGTTCGTTATCCTTGCGGGCGCGTGTCGAAAACCGAAAGCCGAACGGTTTGGCGTTGTAGCGTTCCGTGATTTGTTTGGACATTTCAACTGCTTGCTCGACATTCCAAGTTTCGATTGGTTTTGTTGTTTGTTCGTGAACAAACGTTCCGGGACTGTAAAAAGTTACGAAGTGTTTTTGCATAATATTCTCCTTTTGTAAAAACGCGGCTAACAAATCAATGGACGTGAGTTCGGGACAGCCACGTTTTCAAATATAGACGTTTTCGTGTCCCGAACCACGTCATCTCAATCGTTATACATTCGGTTGAATAGAAAAAACGCGCCGCGTTTTTCTCAGAAGTTCAAAATAGCGGCGGCGTTCGGAGTCAACCAAACGCATAACAAATCAATGGACGTGAGGCAAAAACAGCTTCTCTGTAAAAACTTGCTTCGTTTACTCGGAGTTGTGCGCGGCTGGTTTTTGCCCACGTCATCTCAATCGTTGGGCGGTTTCTCTGTTTCTCGAAAACTAAAAATGATAACGTCAAAGAATGAACCTGAGTGAAGCTAAAACGATGCTTGAAACAGTTGAACCGAAACTGCAAGACGATCCTTTTGTAATCGCTCACACTTTTGAGCGCAACGGAAGAAAACTTCATCTTGGCGTAACCGACAGACTGCGGCGCATCGCAAAACGCGGGCGCGTCTGGAAATCAAGCGCGTTTTTGACCGCGCTCAAAAACGCCGAATATGGCTTTGACGAATCACACGCCAGAAGTTTAGGCGGTTCGGACGGCATCTTCTTGCTTGACCGCAATTTTACGCCGCACAACGAGATGATGCGGAAAATCTTTGACAAATTTCTCGACAAAGCTGACGATGGAGTTACGGAGATTGCGCGGCTTCTCAATACAACAGCAGACGGCTTTCGCGCTGTGCGGCTTGTTTCGCACCATTTGAGATTACTTGGATTGTTACATCAGGACGCTTCTAACGATTGGATAATTCTGGTTGACTATGACGACACAAAATAAAGTTTCGTGGTTGCGACGCACCGCCCAACAAATCAATGGACGTGAGGGCGAAACAGCGACTTTGTTTTGGATGTTGTCTTTTTAACTCAAACGGGTTTTCTGGCGGTTTCGCCCCACGTCATCTCAACCGTTAGATGCTTTTTTGCAAAACCGAAAGGTCGCGCAAACTGAGATGTCCGGACTTGAAATATCCGTTACCGAAATCGTGAACAACCTCAAGCAAAACCAATTCAGGATATTCAGCTTTATGTCTGCCGGAATAGTCCTTTCTAACTCGATACATCACTAAACCGCGATTTTCGTGGTAAACGATGTCCCCGGCATTCGGCGGTTGTGAAAGAGGCTCAAGAACGGACGGCGCATCTAACAAATCATTGGACGACGAGGCAAAAACAGCTTCATCGTTCGGTGTTTCTTCGGTTTCTTGTTTATTTTTCATATTCGGTTTTTGCCCGCGTCAATACCAACCGTTCGGTGTTTCTTGGTTTCAAATGAACACTCTGAAAATTACAAAATTTATTTTGTTTCTTGCGTTCTTATTGGCTGCAAATAATTTCGCTTATGGACAAATTGCAAGTTGCAAAGTAACAACTTACTTTCGAGAAATTGAGTCTGGAAATTCTTCTGGCAATTTTCTTGTTGGAAACTTTCTACTTCAACCGGACAATGACGAAGATACTACCGACGAAACAACAAAATTTCTTCACCACGAAGAATCAGACGTAAATGTTTCCGTTGGCGTTCAGATTTCAAGCGCATACCCAAACAAATCAAAAGGCATTAAGGCTGCGCTTTCTTTTACGGGAAAATCGGACGACACTTTTGAACTTATTGACGGTTCTCAAGCAGAAACAATCTATGATAAACATTGGAAGTTGCTTTCAGTCAGCGATGATATTAGAGTTGGAAATCGAATTTACACTTTTACATTAAGTTGTGAAAGAGAAAACAAAAGGCGTGGTCGTTAATCACGACACACCGAACAAATCAATGGACGTGAGGGCGAAACAGCGACTTTATCACATTGTCCATTAAACTTCAGCGGGCTTGGCGGCGGTTTCGCCCCACGTCATCTCAACCGTTCGGTGCTTTCTTGTTTTATCGAAACCGAATATAATCTAAAGTCAGCAAAAGTTAAGGAAGAGCGTTTTTATGATAAACAAATCTAAAACTTATGGAGGTTCTTTTGAGAAGCCATTTCATTAACCTATGGAGGATTAATGAAAATGAGCAAATCAAAAAGAAAAACTTCTATTATTGGATGGACAACTGCCGAAAGTGAAAAGCAGGACAAAAGAATTTACAATCGTCGGTATCGCCACGCTTGCAAGCAAATTCTAAATACAAACTTCGAGTGTGAACTATTGCCGCATCTTCGGGAATACAGCAGTCCTTGGGCTATGGGTAAGGACGGAAAACATTGGTTTGACGCAAATGAGTTTCCCGAAGCTATGCGGAAGTAGAAACAAAACTTTTTATAATAACGCCGCACCGAACAAATCAATGGACGTGAGGGCGAAACAGCGACTTTCTTTTGGCGTTGTCTTTTGAACTCAAAGTTGCGCGGTGGCGGTTTCGCCCCACGTCATCTCAATCGTTATACGTTTGGTTGAATAGAAAAAACGCGCCGCGTTTTTCTCGAAGATAAAAATAGCGGCGGCGTTCGGAGTCAACCAAACGCATAACAAATCAATGGACGTGAGGCAAAAACAGCTTCTCTGTAAAAACTTGCTTCGTTTACTCGGAGTTGTGCGCGGCTGGTTTTTGCCCACGTCATCTCAATCGTTATACATTTGTTTGAGTGAAATTCACGCTTCGCGCAATACCAAAACGAGTTTCGGCGGCGCGAAGACGCGAAGAAGCAAACAAATCCATAACAAATCACTGGACGCGAGGCGAAACAGCGACTCTGTTATCACGGCGCGTGTTATCTTTAGTGTTGTGCGGTGGCGGTTTCGCCCGCGTCAGTTCAATCGTTATACGTTTGGTTGAATAGAAAAAACGCGCCGCGTTTTTCTCGAAGATAAAAATAGCGGCGGCGTTCGGAGTCAACCAAACGCATAACAAATCAATGGACGTGAGGCAAAAACAGCTTCTCTGTAAAAACTTGCTTCGTTTACTCGGAGTTGCGTGTGGTTGGTTTTTGCCCACGTCATCTCAATCGTTATACATTTGTTTGAGGCAATTCGCGCTTTGCACTTTGCCGAAAAATTTCGGCTGGCGCAAAGACGCGAAGAAGCAAACAAACGCATAACAAATCACTGGACGCGAGGCGAAACAGCGACTTTGTGATGGCGGCGCGTGCTACAATCGAACTTGCGCGGCGGCGGTTTCGCCCGCGTCAGTTCAATCGTTCGACGGCTTCCGTGCTAATCTAAGGTGTCTTTATGAAATTTCGTAATCTTATTTTTCTTGCGATTTTGCTTTTGTGTGCAACGAACATTTACGCGGGAATACGTCCGTCATTTAGTCTTGATTATTGTTCTTGGGAAGCAACCGACATCGTTGTTGCCACTGAAGGAGATGTAATTGATGGAAACTTTACCATTCTCGAATCTTTGAAAGGCAGCCTTCTACCTGACGAAACTGTTTCTGTTCCTGATTTGGCACAATTCAAACCTGAATCATCTCGCTTGGTTAAAATTGGTTTTGGTGAAAACAGCAAAGAGTCGCCCGAATATGTGAGCGGTCAGAGAATGATTCTTTTTCTGAAAAGAAAAACTCAACTTTCAAATGTGAGCGCAAAAGAAAGCAATGCAAAATTACCAACGGTTTGGGAAGCCGCAAGCTATGAGAAAGAAATAAACGTATCGGTTGTTTGGCTTGAGGGAGAGAAATCTTTTGCATTTATTCAGGTAGTCAATCCGGGCGACAGTATTCTTGTTGAATACGGCAAGTCCGAGCAACAAATTAAGGAAAGAATTTCGGAAGTAATACAAACGCAGTCATCACTAAACCAAATAATATCAATCCCAGAGAAATCTGGCAGAGCCGAAAGTCTCGCGCCGTTCACATCTTCGGAGTTATATTTAGCGAGGCAATTGGCTTTTGAAGAATTGGAAAAGTGCGGAGATGCGGCTTTGCCTGTTTTACACAGAATTCTAAATGACGATTCAAAATTAAATCTGCACGCCAAAGCTATCGAATCGCTGACCATAATCGGCGGGAAAAAAGTTGGCGCAGAGTTGACTGATATTGTGAGAGAGGAAACGCTTTTCTGGAAAACAGTTGCGCCACGTTTAAAAAAAGGTTGGTGGAACAAAATTAATGAATCGGAAACCGAAACTTTGAGAAACCATTATTCAAAAGTTCTAGAAGCCCTTTATGCCTTGAAAAAGTTAAAGTTTGCCGGCTCGAAAGAAGTTGTTACCGAATTTCGTGATTTTTGGCGTTCGTTGCCGCAACTTGAGGACAAAAGCGGATTGAATCAAATGAGTGAGGCGTGTGATGATGTTCTGAAAGATTTGCCTTCGTCCCAATAGCTTGTTTCTATTAACGCGCCGTCGAACAAATCAATGGACGTGAGGGCGAAACAGCGACTTTCTTATCTGGCTTGTCCGTTAAACTCAGAGTTGCGCGGTGGCGGTTTCGCCCCACGTCATCTCAACCGTTATACATTCGGTTGAGAAAAATTCACGCTTTGCGTTTTGCCCAACAAGTTTGGCGGCGCAAAGACGTGAAGAAGCAACCGAAGGCATAACAAATCAATGGACGTGAGGGCGAAACAGCGACTTTGTTATCACGGTCATTATTTAACTCGAAGTTGCGCGTGGCGGTTTCGCCCCACGTCATCTCAATCGTTAAATGTTTGTTTAGTAAAAAATCCGCGCCGCGTTTTTTACTCGCCAGCGGAAAAAACGCGGCGACCGGATTAAGAAGTAAACAAACACTTAACAAATCAATGGACGTGAGGCAAAAACAGCTTCTCTTTTAAATCTTTTTCGGTTGACGCGGAGTTGTGCGGGTTCGGTTTTTGCCCACGTCATCTCAATCGTTCGACGTTTTCTTTGTGGTAAAATAAGCATGTTAAGAATGCGAAATCTAAAAACTAAAATTCTTGTTGCCGGAACAACTTTCACGCTTGCCTTTGCATTTGGCGTTTCTGTTTGGAAGCGTCAACCTTTGTCGCTTTGCACCGCAACCGAATATCGCTTGCATTATCAACCGCTCAAAGGCGACAACTATGTTAATTTGAAAGGCTATCTTTACGGCGGCAAAGATTTAGGTTTCGGCGATACAAAGTTAAATGCTTGCGAAGGCAGCGCGGCGGAAGTCGTGCTTGCAGACGAAACCAAACCTAACTCGGAAAGCCAAGAATTGATACGCGAACTCAACGATAAAACCTACATCAGCGAAGTGCGCGGTGCAGAGGACGAAAACAAATTCGCCAGAGTTGAAGTTGAACTCATCGGGACACTTTCCGAAAGAGAGCAGTATTGTTTTACTTCGCGTTATGTGATTACGGCGATAGAAATAAAGCCGACAGGTTCGCTTGAGGTGATTGACGCTTCTACTTTAGCGAATGAAATCAAGGAACCGCGCTAAAGATGAAGGCAACGTCGAACAAATCAATGGACGTGAGGGCGAAACAGCGACTTTCTTTTGGTGTTCTCCGTTAAACCTTAGCAGGCTTGGCGGCGGTTTCGCCCCACGTCATCTCAATCGTTAAATGTTTGTTTAGTGAAAAATCCGCGCCGCGCTTTTCATTCGCGGGCGAAACAGCGCGGCGAACAGATTAAGAAGTAAACAAACACTTAACAAATCAATGGACGTGAGGGCGAAACAGCTTCTCTTTAAAATCTATTTTGGTTAAACTGAAACTTGCACGTGGCGGTTTCGCCCCACGTCATCTCAATCGTTATACATTTGTTTGAGGCAATTCGCGCTTTGCACTTTGCCGAAAAATTTCGGCTAGCGCAAAGACGCGAAGAAGCAAACAAATCCATAACAAATCACTGGACGCGAGGCGAAACAGCGACTTTGTTAAACTTGTGGTCCGTTACAATCGAAGTTGCGCGTGACGGTTTCGCCCGCGTCAGTTCAATCGTTATACATCCGGTTGAGAAAAAGAAAACGCGCCGCGTTTTTCTCGAAGATAAAAATGGCGGCGACGTTTGAGGTCAACCGGATGTATAACAATTCATTCGACGCGAGGCAAAAACAGCTTCTCTCTAGAATCAACTTCGGTTAAACTGAAACGTGTGCGGGTTCGGTTTTTGCCCGCGTCAACTCGGTCGTTATACAATCGGTTGAGTGAATGCCGCGCTTCGCGCTTCCCCAAACAAGTTTTCGTGGCGCGAAGACGGGCAGAACAACCGATTGCATAACAAATCAATGGACGTGAGGCAAAAACAGCTTCTCTGTAAAAACTTGCTTCGTTTACTCGGAGTTGTGCGCGGCTGGTTTTTGCCCACGTCATCTCAATCGTTATACATTTGTTTGAGGTAATTCACGCTTCGCGCAGTGCCAAAACGAGTTTCGGCGGCGCGAAGACGCGAAGAAGCAAACAAATCCATAACAAATCAATGGACGTGAGGCAAAAACAGCTTCTCTGTAAAATCTTTTTCCGTTAAACTTGGAGTTGCGCGCGGCTGGTTTTTGCCCACGTCATCTCAATCGTTATACATTTGTTTGAGTGAAATTCACGCTTTGCACTTTGCCGAAAAATTTCGGCTGGCGCAAAGACGCGAAGAAGCAAACAAACGCATAACAAATCACTGGACGCGAGGCGAAACAGCGGCGTTGTTAAACTTGTTGTCCGTTACAATCGAACGTGCGCGTAGCGGTTTCGCCCGCGTCAGTTCAATCGTTATATCGCTTCTCGGTTGTATTTCACTCGAACAAGTTTACCGGAACACAATTTACCGTCCGCAAAATGTCTTTCTCTGAGCGGACGAACAATGCTATTGTGTTCACATCTTTGACAGTAAAACACCTCAATCATCATTGGCAGAGGCGGCGCAAGATGACAATTCAATGAGCGTGAAGTCGAAACAGCTTCTTCTTTGTTATTATCATTCATAGTTTAATTGTGGCGTTTCTGTCTGCGTTATCTCAATCGTTATGCGTCTTCTCGTAAATATCTGCGTTCGATTGCCGCGAGAGAACGAAAATGAATGAATTGCGTATCTCGCAATTCATCTTGAACGGTATACCCTGTTTTCCAGCCAAAAGCGTTTTCGCTATTTCGCCACATTAAAAAACCCCAATGTTTTTTAAGGCGTTCGGCAATTTGTTCATATTTATTAACGCGACGCATAACAAATCATTGCAGTTGAGGCGAAACAGCTCGCCTCATAAAAACGTCCATTCTTTTACCCGAAATTGCGCGTATCGGTTTCGCCCAACTGAACTCAATCGTTATACATTTGTTTGAGGCAATTCACGCTTCGCGTTTTGCCGAAAGAACTTCGGCGGCGCGAAGACGTTCAGCGGCAAACAAATGCATAACAAATCAATGGACGTGAGGCAAAAACAGCTTCTCTGTAAAAACTTCCTTCATTTACTCGGAGTTGTGCGCGGCTGGTTTTTGCCCACGTCATCTCAATCGTTATACAATCGGTTGAGTAAACGCCGCGCTTTGCGTTTTGCCCGACGAGTCGGGCGGCGCAAAGACGGGCAGAGCAACCGATTGCATAACAAATCAATGGACGTGAGGGCGAAACAGCGACTTTGTTAAAATCGTTCATAGTTTTATTTCGAGTTACGCGTGGCGGTTTCGCCCCACGTCATCTCAATCGTTGGCTGTTTCTCAATTTCAGCACGCATCACCGCATTCGTGGCTATCAAAATCTGACTGACTAAAATACGCTTGCTGACAATCTGAACAGCAAACCATTCGTCTCAAACGAAGATTATGAGTTTTTGCATTTGTGCAATTATTCCAATCGCAAGCGCGGTCATCTGCGTCCTGATGCGTTTGTGCAATAGGACACCAGCGGCGCAAAGTTGTAATCGGTTTTCGTGTCTGAATCATAATTTTAGTTTTTCGTTGGTCAAAACACAGCCAACAGGTCAATGGACGTGAGTTCGGGACAGCCACGTTTTTAGGTTTTGACGTGCTTTGTGTCCCGAACCACGTCATCTCAATCGTTATACGTTTGGTTGAATAGAAAAAACGCGCCGCGTTTTTCTCAGAAGTTCAAAATAGCGGCGGCGTTCGGAGTCAACCAAACGCATAACAAATCAATGGACGTGAGGGCGAAACAGCTTCTCTTTAAAACCTTTCTCGGTTAAATTTACGTTGTCTGTGGCTGGTTTCGCCCCACGTCATCTCAATCGTTCGGCGCGTCGTGGTGAAATCCGACAACCTCAGAAACAGGAGATAAAAATGAAAACCTTACTTGTTTGTTTAATAGTTTTATTCGGCATAACGAGTATTTCCGCGCAGACGCGCCGCGCTCGAAACACTGAATTGAAGATTGGAATAATTGACAATGATGCCGAATACCTCGACTGTGGCTGCTATTTCTCCGCAGATGGAAATTCTGAGTCACACAACTTCTTGCTTTTAGCGGATGACATAGACGGCACTAAAGATCGGCGAGCGTTAATTAAAATCAACGGACGAGTTATGCCATTAAACCTTATCCGTTCAACTTTAGGAAACAAACCATTGAAGAAAGGCAACAGTTTTGTAGAAACATATCGCTCCGGTAACATAACCGCTCGGGTTACTTACGTTGTCACAATTCCTAGAAAAGACCAAATTACAAAATACACTGCGACTATTTTAATCACAAAAGGAAATAACAGAAAGGCATTCAAGGCGGTTGGCGAGTGCGGTTGCTAAAGACCGCGCCGAACAAATCAATGGACGTGAGGGCGAAACAGCTTCTCTTTATAATCTTTTTTGGTAAACTTTAAGTTGCGCGAATTCGGTTTCGCCCCACGTCATCTCAATCGTTAGATTTCTTTTTGTAAATGTCGGAAGTCGTGAATATCGGCAGATGGAATCTCAAATGCGACCGTGAAGAAACTCGCGCGGCTTATTTGCGTGTGCCTTTTGGTTCGCCTGAATCTTGCGGGTGCGAAGACTGTTTGAATCTAGCGGCAGCTCGTTCTCAAGCGTATCCGCCAAAAGCATTGGAAATCTTCGAGCAACTTGGAATTGATTGTTCTAAAGAAGCAGAAACTTGGCGTATGTATCGTGATGAATCGGGTTTGCATCATTACAGCGGATTCTTCCATTTCATCGGTTCTATTGAAAGCGGGAAAGACGTTATGCAAGTTGTTAATGAAATCGGCACTTATGACTTTGAAGAAACAGCCGATTGCTTCAAATACGGTTTTACGTCGGACGCTCAACTGTTACCTGAATCTTTTACAGGCAAAGAAGTTGTGCAACTCGAATTTCAAACGAAGGCAACTTGGGTTATAGATGCAAAAGAATCTGATTGATGCCAACGACGAAATCTAACAAATCAATGGACGTGAGGGCGAAACAGCGACTTTGTTATCAGCGTCTTTTGGTGAACTCGGAGTTGCGCGTATTCGGTTTCGCCCCACGTCATCTCAATCGTTCGGCACTTTCTTTTTGAAATGTATGAGTAAATTATTTAAGCAATTTTTATTTGTCGCAGTTCTCGCTTTTACGGTTAGTTTTTCGTTTGAGGCAAATTGTCTTACTATTCACGCTCAAACCAAAACTCCTCTCGAACCAAAACAAGCCGTCGAAATTGCCGAAAAGTTTGTGGTAGCAAACGGATATACGGAAACATCTGTAAACAGAACTGAGAACTTGTATTTGGAAGAAGATGAAAATGCTTCCGACTTGAAAAATATTTTAGCCGCACGTTTAGGTTCTATTGAGTCGAATGCTGTATTTGCTGCCGTCAAAGAACAAGACGGGGAAACTTTCTGGTCAATCCAATTTTTTTTCAACGAGTCTAGACCGGAATATTCAACATCGGCGCGTGAAGTAAGAGTTAGCTTGGATGGAAGCAAAGTGTGGATGAATCCAAAATTAGTAGAAAGTCCTGCACATGTGGGAGATTGCACAGGAGCAAATGAAAAGCCCTGAAATCTTATTAAAGCAGAGGTTTTACATTTTACGCCGTGCCGAACAATTCAATGGACGTGAGGGCGAAACAGCGACTTTGTTATCAAACAGGTCTTTTTAACTCGGAGTTGCGCGTAGGCGGTTTCGCCCCACGTCATCTCAATCGTTCGGTTTTTGCTCGCTTGTTTACGCGGACAAATCTGAACTGAAGAAATTTTTCAGGTTTTTAGTGGTTTATTGAAAATAAACTTGACCGAAAATGAACACAGAAAAGAAGTTTCGCCCGCGCTCAGGTTTTTCGCCGCGAACAAAGACTTAGTTTCTTGAAAGTTGCACGAAGCGACGCGCTTTCCGGTGGAGATTCGCCGTTGATTCAAACGGTTTTGAAGGCGAAACAAAGTCTGATTCAAACAAAGTTGTTTGAAAGCAATCGGCACGAATTGAACAGTTTTCGTTTTCTTGAATCTCTGACGAATAGAAACGGCGTGAAATGAATATTTCGCCGTTTTCCGAAAACTGTCTAAAAACAAGCGGCTCGGTGCAAAGGAAGACAAACCGAACCAATCAATGGACGTGAGGGCGAAACAGCTTCTCTTTAAAATCTTTCTTCCGTTGCTCGGAGTTGCGTGTTGGTGGTTTCGCCCCACGTCATCTCAACCGTTATGTGCTTTTGGGTTTCCGTGCGAGACAGAAATAAAATGAAAACATTTTTTGTGATATTGTCACTTTTATTCGTTAGCTTTAGTTTGACGAGTTGTTCATTCGGACAGATAGTTGCTGAACCAGTAATTTATCTTGTTCCCGCTAAATATATGGGTAATGTTTATATCTTCCACAATGTCCCGAACGGCGTTCCCCTAAAACGCGAAGGTCGCGCACGAATTTATGAAATACCTAAAGACGGAATTCTGCGGTCGCAAAGTCCAGAGGTTTCAGGATATTACTCTGCTCAATATTTCTATGTAACACCTGATGGCAAACGAGAAAAGATAGCTGGATATTGGGATTCCAGTATTCACGACACACCGGAGAATCGCGCAGACAAAACACTGGGCATTTTCTTTCCGCGAACCGGAGGTATTTCAGGAACGACTACCTCTAAAAGCGACGGCACAACGAAATCGAAATTCAACTGTGAAATTAAGTATGAACAGTTTTACGTTGGCACAAAGGAATATTTGCTTTCGACACCTAATCTTGAGAAAGACTTATTCGCTTATGTAAAAGAAAATCCAATCTGCAAATGATGGCACATAACAAATCAATGGACGTGAGGGCGAAACAGCGACTCTCTTTTGGCGTTCTTCGGTTTCCCTGACGTTGCGTGTAGCTGGTTTCGCCCCACGTCATCTCAATCGTTATACATTCGGTTGATAAAAATTCACGCTTTGCGTTTTGCCAAACAAGTTTGGCGGCGCAAAGACGTGAAGAAGCAACCGAATGCATAACAAATCAATGGACGTGAGGGCGAAACAGCTTCTCTTTATAATCTTGTTTTGTTAAACTCGGAGTTGCGTGTAGCTGGTTTCGCCCCACGTCATCTCAATCGTTATACGTTTGGTTGAATAAAAAAAACGCGCCGCGTTTTTCTCGAAGATAAAAATAGCGGCGGCGTTCGGAGTCAACCAAACGCATAACAAATCAATGGACGTGAGGGCGAAACAGCTTCTCTTTAAAATCTGTTTTGGTAAACTCAGAGTTGCGTGTAATCGGTTTCGCCCCACGTCATCTCAATCGTTATACAATCGGTTGAGTAAACGCCACGCTTCGCGCTTTCCAAAACAAGTTTTGCGGGCGCAAAGACGGGCAGAACAACCGATTGCATAACAAATCACTGGACGCGAGGCGAAACAGCGTCTTTGTTAAACTCGTAATTTGTTACCTTTGAACTTTCGCGTAGCGGTTTCGCCCGCGTCAGTTCAATCGTTGGGCGTTTCTTGATTGCTGACAGTTTGCGATGATTGACTTGAGCAAAATTCAAAACAGCCATTTGTTGACTGACGTATTTGGAAAGTTTCCGTCTTTTCACGATTCGGAAGTGCATCACATCAATCTTGTTCGTGGCGAAACTCGTGCTTTTAGTCCGACGCTTGTAGCAGTAATTCACGTTTTCGAGATGACTTCGCAGATTGACGAGAAAAACCGCTATGTTCTGAAGAATCACGTTCTCGTAGAGTTTCGCTTTTCAAAAGTAAGCAATTTGAATCTTGTTGGTTTTAATTACCAGAATGTTTTAGAATCGCTTGAGATAACGGAGGCTTCCGAAGCCGAAGGCGAAGAAACAAAGTTAAAGGTTTTGTTTGAAGGCATTTTTGGCGTAACCGCAGAGTTTTACTGCGAAGCTATTTCTATCGAATCGGTTACGCCTTATGAAAGAAAAGTCGCCTAAAGATGACGACACGCCCAACAAATCAATGGACGTGAGGGCGAAACAGCGACTTTGTTTTCGACGGCTCTCGTTTAACTCAAACGAGCTTTCTGGCGGTTTCGCCCCACGTCATCTCAGCCGTTATACATTTGTTTGAGTGAAATTCACGCTTCGCGCAATACCAAAACGAGTTTCGGCGGCGCGAAGACGTGAAGAAGCAAACAAATCCATAACAAATCACTGGACGCGAGGCGAAACAGCGACTTTCTTATCGCGTAATTTGTTACCTTTGAACTTTCGCGTAACGTTTTCGCCCGCGTCAGTTCAATCGTTGGGCTTCTTCTTGTCGCAAACGGTCAAAAACTTTTATGCAACGATTTAATTATTTTTCGGCTTGTCTCGCAGTTATCGCAATTTCTCTGCTTAGTCAATTTGCGGCGGCTCAAGACAAAACGCAATCTTCCCTCGCCGTCATTTCGGCAGTCGCACCCATTTATCCGGCGGTAGCTCTTGCTCTCAATTTGCAAGGCGACTTTCTTGTTGACGTAGAAATTGACCGCGACGGAAAAGTCGTCTCGTCAAAGGCTGTCGAAGAAACACACAAAGTTATGCGGAAACTTATCGAGCTAACCGCCGAGCGTTGGCAGTTCGCGCCTGACGAGAACGCCGAAAAAAGACGGCACGCACGACTTACATTTACGTTTCGACACATACCGAAAGCGAAAAGCATTGACGCTTTAACGGTATTTTATCCGCCGTATAAAATAGAAGTTCGTAGTAACACTGAAATCTTGACAACACCAAGTTACTAATTTTATGATTGTCGCTGAAAAACAACGGAAAGCCCAACAAATCAATGGACGTGAGGGCGAAACAGCTTCTCTTTAAAATCTTTCTTCCGTTGCTCGGAGTTGCGCGTATTCGGTTTCGCCCCACGTCATCTCAACCGTTATACATTCGGTTGAGAAAAATTCACGCTTTGCGTTTTACCAAACAAGTTTGGCGGCGCAAAGACGTGAAGAAGCAACCGAATGCATAACAAATCAATGGACGTGAGGGCGAAACAGCTTCTCTGTATAATCTTATTTCGTTAAACTGAAACTTGCGCGTGGCGGTTTCGCCCCACGTCATCTCAATCGTTCAATGCTTTCGGGTTACGCCGCAACAGCCTCGGAATTATACATATTTTCGTCGCATTCGAGACAGACAAACGGATAGTGTTCGTTGAGCGGCGCAAACTCGTTGAACAGTCGTGATTGACAGCGAAAACAAAACTTGTCCGCTTCGCGTCCGAGATAATCGCCAAGACCGCTTGGCAGTTCAAAGAAGAAATCGGCTTCATTTTGACAGCCGGACGCGCCGCAAATCGTTCCTCGAATCACGCTTTGATCGGTTGCGTTTAGTTCCAGACGGGTGTTACATTTGGCACAAACTTGCGTAAACGCTTCGTTTAATTCGGACTTAATGGTTATGTCGTCGAAAACTTCGGTCATTTTTTGTTTTTTGTAGCTCATAGTTTTTTTAGTTGCGTGTAAATAACGACGCATTGAACAAATCAATGGACGTGAGTTCGGGACAGCCACGTTTTTAGGTTTTGACGTGCTTTGTGTCCCGAACCACGTCATCTCAATCGTTATACAATCGGTTGAGTGAACGCCGCGCTTCGCGCTATTTAAAACGAGTTTTACCGGCGCGAAGACGGGCAGAACAACCGATTGCATAACAAATCAATGGACGTGAGGGCGAAACAGCTTCTCTGTATAATCTTTCTCGATAAACTTTGAGTTGCGCGTGGCGGTTTCGCCCCACGTCATCTCAATCGTTATATGTTTGGTTGAATAGAAAAAACGCGCCGCGTTTTTCTCAGAAGTTCAAAATAGCGGCGGCGTTCGGAGTCAACCAAACGCATAACAAATCAATGGACGTGAGGCAAAAACAGCTTCTCTTTAAAATCTTTTTCCGTTAAACTCGGAGTTGTGCGTGGCTGGTTTTTGCCCACGTCATCTCAATCGTTGTGCGTCTGCGTGTGAAATAAACGTGCTATGATTTGAAACGAAATGAAAAGAATTTCCTTAAAATTGACGCTTGCAATTCTTACGTTTTTCATTGGTGTAAGCGCAGTCGGGTTTTGGTATCTTTCACGTATTGAGGCAGAAAGTCGGCAATCTTTGTCGGACACTATTTCGTCGGTAACGCCCGTGAAAATGACGGTTGAAAATCCTTGTGATTATCCGCAACCGAAAGATAGAGAACTTGAGCCGGAAGAAGCCGTTTATTTGGCGGAGTGTTTTGTCATTCAGAACGGTTACACCGATCTTCCGCCAATCGCTGACAAATCAAAGTTGACTCCCGAAAATTTATTTTCGGGAACTGACGAAGAAGGCTTGAAAATGCGCCACGATTCACTGCAACGCAAAGCATACAGCTATGAACGCGACAATGAACTTTACGGCGGCAGTTGGGTGGTGATGTTTCGCTATACACCCCGCCCTAAAACAGTGGAATTTTACGGTGAAGCACTGAACCACATTGGACGTGCCGTGGTAATGGATTTTTTTGGTAAGCGTTTAAGAGTTCAGCATTCGGATTATCCGTTAAAAATGCCAGAAGCGAAAGTAATAAACCCGTGATGCGAAGACGACGCACAACAAATCAATGGACGTGAGGGCGAAACAGCGACTTTCATTTGGCGTTCTTTGGTTTCCCTGACGTTGCGTGTAACCGGTTTCGCCCCACGTCATCTCAACCGTTCGACAGCTTCGTGAAATGTAACGACGGTGCAATTTGAGGTTTCACTTTCAGAAATAAGATGAATGTCGGTTTCCAAGATTTTAGCCCGAACATTCCTGACAAAGACCGTTACGAGCGCGGCGTTGATTATCTTTGGCACGACTTTGATTTAGAGTTTGAGGACGCTTTTTATCTTATCGAACATTTGAAAACTAACCGAAGCAGCGTTATCGTTTATGCGCCTCAAGCCGTTGTTGATTTTTACCTTTTCGACAATATGCTTTGTGTGCAAATTGACGGCGACGGATTTTGGCACGAAACTAATGTTGACCTAGAAACCGCAAAGGAAATTTTAAGAGTTACCTTTGAAGGTTGCGAAGATTTTGGTTCGCAGATTCCTAATACAAATCGTGAGTGGGAATGCTATCCTTCGTGGGCAGGCGTATTAGAACAACGCAAAGTATAAATTGAAAGTTGTAGGAAATGTCGGCAAAGTTGCGTGGCGAAAATAACGGGCTGTCGAACAAATCAATGGACGTGAGGGCGAAACAGCGACTTTGTTATCGCGTTGTCCGTCAAACTCGGAGTTGCGCGAGTTCGGTTTCGCCCCACGTCATCTCAATCGTTATACATTCGGTTGATAAAAATTCACGCTTTGCGTTTTACCCAACAAGTTTGGCGGCGCAAAGACGTGAAGAAGCAACCGAATGCATAACAAATCAATGGACGTGAGGGCGAAACAGCTTCTCTTTAAAATCTTTCTCGGTTAAATTTACGTTATCTGTGGCTGGTTTCGCCCCACGTCATCTCAATCGTTGTGCTTCTTTCTCTAAGTTATGAACGTGCCTTTATGGACACGCCGAAAGTTTTTCGATTCTTACGGTGAACGTCTCAATGAACAGAAAGCAAATCTACCACCTCGCGGCATTCGTTTTAGTTGTCCGTGTTGCGGCTATCCAACGCTTGGCAATCGCGGTTACTATGAAATTTGCGAGTTATGTAATTGGGAAGATGACGGACAAGATACTTCTAACGCCGATGAAGTTTTAGGAGGACCGAATCAGGATTATTCCCTGACGGAAGCACAACTAAACTTTGAGCAATATCTTGTTATGTATCCGCCCGAAAAAGACCAACGCATCGGTGGTGCGGACCGCGAACGAGAGCGTGAACTTAAACGCTCTTTAATCGTAACATTTGAAAAGATGTTGAGCGAACCTTCCGTCGAAGAGTTAAATTCTTTATGGTCAGAAGTTGATCTAATTGAAAAGGCTCTTTACGAAGAGTTGAAAATGACAATTCGAGAATACGAAGCTAAAATGCGTGCTAAAAATTAACGGAAAGCACAACAAATCAATGGACGTGAGGTCAAACAGCTACGTTCTTAAAATTCAGCTTGCTCGTTATTACGCTGTTTGCCCCACGTCATCTCAGCCGTTCAGCGTATAATCTGTAACTTCAAACTTGGTAAGATAAAAAAATGGCAATGTTAAAAATAAAAGTTATAGTTTGCTTGGTCTGGGTGTTTGCCATCGTTGCATTATTTTCATTTCAAGATTTTTCAACAGCAAGCGGTCAAATCAAACAAACAAAGATTGAGCCGGAAAATTCGCTCGTTGACCGCTTTGATAAAGCTGTTCAGCAACGCTTTTTGACTGAACCGAATTTTGGTATCCGACGCATTCAACCTGTTTATCCACCGAATCCGCATCTTGAGCAGTTCAGCCCAATCAACGATGAAGAAAAAACGAGCGTTGCCGATTTTGAGAAAGACGGGTGGAAAGTTGGTTTGTATTTGTTTGGACGACGCGCCAACCCGAAGATAGTTGACGGAAAAGAGCAAGAAGAATTCAGCATTAATTATCGTCTGAACAAGCCGTTGCCAATAACCAGAAACCTCAAAGGCGAACGATTGCCAAAAGCCGGGAAGTTACTCAAACAAGTAAAAGCGGCATTTCTGGAGTTTCAAACGCCGAACAGTCCGAACGAAAATAATTATGAGTTTACTATTGGCAAATGGTTTTATGTTGCCAAACCAGTGCGAGCAGTCAATCAGTCGTGTTTGAAGTGCCACACAGACTACGTTATAACGGAAAAGATTGAAGACGATAAATACAAATTTAGAAAGCGGCAAGTTGGCGATGCGAACGGAGTTATAGTTTATGGTTTTGCCAAAAAAGATTAAATTCGTTGCGCGAAAATACGCCGAACAAATCAATGGACGTGAGGGCGAAACAGCTTCTCTTTATAATCTTGTTTCGTTAAACTCGGAGTTGTCTGTGGCTGGTTTCGCCCCACGTCATTTTAATCGTTGGCTGTTTTTTGGCTATTCCGACGGTTCCTCTTTATTAGACGCATTAGATTCAGTTTGTTGTTTTGTCCATTCGACAAATTCGGCGTATTCTTTTGACGTTTTAACGCCTTGCGCGAATGTCGCCATTACGTTCAACGTGCTGAAAACCGGCAAACCTCTGCTGATGGTGTCAACGTATTTCAGCAGTTCGGTTTGAGTTTCTCGCGGAAAAATCGAAAGTAGGCTTTCCAAAGCGTCGGCTCTTTTTTCGGCGGCGTTTTTAGCTTTTTCGAGCGCAAGAAATTGTTCGCGCAGAGATTCACCCATTTTGTAGGCGGAATCAAAATGCCAGTTAAAAGTATTTAGGTTTTCTCGTAGTTTGCTCATAATTTTAGTTTGTTCGTTGGTCAAAACACAGCCAACAAATCAATGGACGTGAGCCGCGCCAGCTTACTTGTTTCAAACGCTCACGCTACTTTGGACGTTTCACCTTCGGGCGCGTCCACGTCATCTCAATCGTTATACAATCGGTTGAGTGAACGCCGCGCTTCGCGCTATTTAAAACGAGTTTTACCGGCGCGAAGACGGGCAGAACAACCGATTGCATAACAAATCAATGGACGTGAGGGCGAAACAGCGACTTTCTTATCACGTTGTCCGTTAAACTCAGAGTTGAATGGTGGCGGTTTCGCCCCACGTCATCTCAACCGTTATACAATCGGTTGAGTAAACGCCGCGCTTTGCGTTTTGCCCGACGAGTCGGGCGGCGCAAAGACGGGCAGAGCAACCGCTTGCATAACAAATCACTGGACGCGAGGCGAAACAGCGACTTTCTTATCGAGTAATTTGTTACCTTTGAACTTGCGCGTAACGGTTTCGCCCGCGTCAGTTCAATCGTTATACATTCGGTTGAGTGAATGCCACGCTTCGCGCTATTTAAAACGAGTTTTACCGGCGCGAAGACAGGCAGAATAACCGAACGCATAACAAATCAATGGACGTGAGGGCGAAACAGCTTCTCTGTATAATCTTATTTCGTTAAACTGAAACTTGCGCGTGGCGGTTTCGCCCCACGTCATCTCAATCGTTCGGTGCTTCGTGGTAAAAATAAATTTTCTGTATTTTATGGTTAAGAAAAACATAATCTTGCTTTTAACTTGTATCGCACTATTTTGCATCTGTGCGTGTGGTTTGACGCAAAGCAGTTTGAGCGAAACAAAACAAGATGAAATCCAAACCAATTCTAGCGCGCCTGTGGTGGTCAATAAAGTTTCTTCTAACGAAGCGGCTCAAGACAACCGGCACAGTTTAAATCGAGCAAACTATAAACCGAAGGACGGTTATGTTCCCGACGAACAAACAGCAATCGCTATTGCCGTTGCTGTGTGGAAACCAATTTACGGGAAAGATAAAATTGAGGGTGAAAAACCTTTCAAAGCGCAGTTGAAGAATGGAATTTGGACGGTGACAGGTTCTTTACCCGAAGGCTTTGACGGCGGCGTGGCAGAAGCCGACATTGCTAAAGATGACGGACGCATTTTGCGCGTCATACACGGGAAATGACAGCGAAAACGCACCGAACAAATCAATGGACGTGAGGCAAAAACAGCTTCTCTTTATGAACTTGCCTCGTTTATTCGGAGTTGCGCGAAATCGGTTTTTGCCCACGTCATCTCAATCGTTAAATGTTTGTTTAGTGAAAAATCCGCGCCGCGCTTTTCATTCGCGGGCGAAAAATCGCGGCGATCAGATTAAGAAGTAAACAAACACTTAACAATTCATTGGACGCGAGGCGGAAACAGCTTCTCTTTAAAACCTTCTTTGGTTAAATTGGAGTTGCGCGAATTCGGTTTCCGCCCGCGTCAACTCGGTCGTTCGATGCCTCGTGGTTTCCCGCAACGGACTGAATATGATTGAATGTTTGGATTATGATTGAATTTGTTTCCGGCGACATTCTTCAAACCGAAACGCAATATCTGGCGCAAGGCGTTGCCGTCGGTTCGCAGGAAGGCTTGGGAACAGGCTTGGCTTTGAAAATTTCGACGAAGTGGACTGACGCGCAGAAACAGTTTAAGAAGTTCACTTTCAACAACAAGTTTGAAGGCGGAGATTTGTTTGTTGCGCCACCCGAAGAAAACCGTTTGGGCATCATTTACATTGCGACACAACCGGATATGTATCACGCGGTTTTGCCTTTTCTGAACAAAGGCTTGAGAAACTTGGCTGCTTTCTGCTCGAAGAACACCGTCGCAACCGTTTCAGTTCCGAAGATTGGCGCGGGTCTTGGCAAACTCGATTGGGAAGCGGAAGTAAAACCGTTGATGCTGAAGCATCTTTCCGAAAGCCAAACTTTGTTCCGCATCTACGAAGATTTTAAGAACGCTTATGAGAAATAACGGCGGCATCGAACAAATCAATGGACGTGAGGGCGAAACAGCGACTTTGTTATCGAACAGGTCTTTTTACTTTTATCGGGCTTGGCGGCGGTTTCGCCCCACGTTATCTCAATCGTTCGGTTTTTGCTCGTTTGTAAACGCGGGACAATTTGAAATAAGAACTTTTTTCGGTTTTTAGTTGCTCGTTGAAAACAAACTTGACCGAAAATGAACGCCGGAAAGAAATTTCATCCGCGCGCAGATTTTCCACTGCGGACAACTGTTTGGTTTCTTGAAAGTTGCACGAAAGCGACGCGCTTTCAGGTGGAGATTCGCCGTTGATTCAAACGGTTTAGAAAGTGAAACAAAGTCTGTTACAAACGAGTTGTTTGAAAGCAATCGGCACAAATATGAACAGTTTTCGTTTTCCTGTAGCGTAAACGAAAAGAAACGGCTTGAAATGGATGAAACTCGGTTTCTTGAAAGTTATTTGGAAAACAAACGGCGCGGTAAAAACGGAAACAAACCGAACAAATCATTGGACGCGAGGCAAAAACAGCTTCTCTTCAAAGTCTTTTTTGGTTAAACTGGAACTTGTGCAGGTTCGGTTTTTGCCCGCGTCAACTCAACCGTTATGTTTCTCTTGGTCGCGGAGATGAAAATTCGGATGGCGGAAATTTTGGAAACTTCTTCGTCGCTTTTGATCTGCGATGCGCTTCAATATCGCGCCGGAAGAAAAAGCAGGATTCGCCTTTTTTCGATGGTTCTTCTAACGCAAAGGTTTCAAGAACTTGCTTTTCTCAAAGTTGCTTGACGGCAACTTCAAGAGAAAACTCGTTTCTTCGCAACTTACGCGAAGGTCAACGAATTTTCTTACACGGTTTGCGCTTTCGGTTGAGCGTTAAAGAACGAGAACGAAGGCACATTGAAAATAAACTTGCACGAAGCGAGCGGCGCGAAAGCAAAGAATCTCGGTTTGAACTTGCGTGGTCAAATCGAAGGTTGCGCGAAGGCAAACGGCGAGCTAAAGATGAAGGCAAAACATAACAAATCAATGGACGTGAGGCAAAAACAGCTACTCTTTAAAATCTTTCTCGGTTAAACTCGGAGTTGCGTGTGGTTGGTTTTTGCCCACGTCATCTCAGCCGTTAAATGTTTGTTTAGTGAAAAATCCGCGCCGCGCTTTTCATTCGCGGGCGAAAAATCGCGGCGATCAGATTAAGAAGTAAACAAACACTTAACAATTCATTGGACGTGAGGGCGAAACAGCGACTTTGTTATCAGCGTTTTTTGGCTACTTTCGGCGGGCTTGGCAGCGGTTTCGCCCCACGTCATCTCAATCGTTAAATGTTTCTTTAGTAAAAAATCCGCGCTGCGCTCAAACTAAAGTTCAAAGAAAGCGCAGCGAACGGATTAAGAAGTAAAGAAACACTTAACAATTCATTGGACGTGAGGGCGAAACAGCTTCTCTTTAAAATCTATTTTGGTTAAACTGAAAATTGCGCGGTGGCGGTTTCGCCCCACGTCATCTCAATCGTTATACGTTTGGTTGAATAGAAAAAACGCGCCGCGTTTTTCTCGAAGATAAAAATAGCGGCGGCGTTCGGAGTCAACCAAATGCATAACAAATCAATGGACGTGAGGGCGAAACAGCTTCTCTTTAAAATCTATTTTGGTTAAACTGAAACTTGCGCGTGGCGGTTTCGCCCCACGTCATCTCAATCGTTCGGTTTTTCTCGTTTGTTCAAGGGAAACAATCTGAACTGAAGAACTTTTCTCAGATTTTTGGCTGCTTTTTGAAAACAAACTTGACCGAAAATAAACACAGAAAAGAAATCCCGCCCGCGCTCAAGTTTTTCGTTGCGAACAAAGATTTGGTTTCCTGAAAGTTGTGTGCCGACGACGCGCTTTCCGGCAGAGGTTCGCCGTTGACTTAAACGGTTTTGCAAGTGAAATAAAGTCCGGTGCAAACGAGTTGGACGAAGAGAAACGGCGCGAATTGAACAGTTTTCGTTATTGGGAAACTTAAACGAAAACAAAGGACGTGAAATGAACGGTTTTCATTTTCCTGAAAGTTGTGTGAAGATAAAGGGCGCGGTGAAAAGAAAGCAAACCGAACAAATCAATGGACGTGAGGGCGAAACAGCGACTTTGTTATCACGTTGTCCGTTAAACTCAGAGTTGCGTGTAATCGGTTTCGCCCCACGTCATCTCAATCGTTCGGTTGCTCGTGGTGAAATTTAGTCTTAACCTGTAATAGATGAAATTAAAAACTTTTGCATCGCAAATTCTTTTACTTTTGATGGCAGTTATTTTATGTGCGTCAAATACAACTCTTGCTCAAACTCAAAAGAAGCCGAAAGAACAAAAGCAGGAAACTCCTAACGAGAAGTTCTACCGTTTAGGCGGCAAAGAAACTAAAGCTGAAGTTATTTCGCAAGGTTATGAATTAACTACTTCTAACATTGCTGAAAAACGCAATCTTTCTCTTTATGAGGCAGGCGGGCATTTTAACTGTCGTGATTGGATTGGAAGAGAGAATTCTAAAGATGTAAATTGCGACTTCTCAAAAATAAGAGATTTCATTTGGCAGCATTGGCAGAATAAACAACGAGGCTACATCAGAATTACCTTTGATAGCGTTGACGCTGTTAGCTCGTCTCACATCTTTGTTGAACCTAAAAAGGACGGAACGTGGCATATCGCGTGGCGCATCGTTAGACATAACAACATAATCACAGATATTCCCGACATTGTGGCTCTTGAACAGGCAAAACCTAAGAAGAGTGACGAAGAAGGCGGAACATTTGTATTAGTATTCAAAAATGTTGAAGGCGACGAAATACAACGATTGTAGCCTTCTGATGACGGCGCAACCGAACAAATCAATGGACGTGAGGGCGAAACAGCGGCTTTCTTATCAACGTCCTTTGGTTACTTTTAGCGAGCTTGGTGGCGGTTTCGCCCCACGTCATCTCAGCCGTTAAATGTTTGTTTAGTGAAAAATCCGCGCCGCGCTTTTCATTCGCGGGCGAAACAGCGCGGCGACCGGATTAAGAAGTAAACAAACACTTAACAAATCAATGGACGTGAGGGCGAAACAGCTTCTCTTTAAAATCTTATTTCGTTAAACTGAAACGTGCGCGTGGCTGGTTTCGCCCCACGTCATCTCAATCGTTATACGTTTGGTTGAATAGAAAAAACGCGCCGCGTTTTTCTCGAAGATAAAAATAGCGGCGGCGTTCGGAGTCAACCAAACGCATAACAAATCAATGGACGTGAGGCAAAAACAGCTTCTCTGTAAAAACTTGCTTCGTTTACTCGGAGTTGTGCGCGGCTGGTTTTTCCCCACGTCATCTCAATCGTTGGACGGCTTCTTTGAAATCTAACGGCTTGAACAGAAAAAAACTGATAGATTAGAATTGTGCTTATGATGAGCGACTTACGATGGAAAAGAATTGTTTTGCGGCGCGGCGTTCTTCGTCTTGTCGCTCTTCTAACTTTTGCCGTCGGCGTTACCTTGGTTTGGAATTGGCAATCACACCCTGAAACAACAACCTGTTTAATTGTTCGTTTGCCGCCATTGCCAATTACGCCGACTTCCGAACAAATTGCTCGTTTTCCAAATGACGACAGCTTTTTGACAGTTCGACTTGAATCAGACAATTCTTTGAACTTGAATTTGTTGAAAGTCGGAAGTTTGAGTGAACCCGAACAACTTTCCGCCAAGTTGCGCGAGATATTCGATCAACGTCGAGAACTTGGGGTTTTTGACGAACAGCTTTTGCATCGTAAAGATTTGACAGACGACGAACAGACAGTCAAGAAAGTTATTGTTGCCGCGCCGCACATAACAAAATACGGCGACGTTGTGCGAATTATAGATGCCGTAAAATCAAGCGGCACAAATGACATCTGGTTACAGATTGACGGCAAAAACTATTGGTGGATATTTAACAAACATCTGGAGACTTCGTAATAAACGCGCCGTCCAACAAATCAATGGACGTGAGGGCGAAACAGCGACTTTCTTATCGCGTTATCTCGTTTCCCTTAGCTTGCGCGGTGGCGGTTTCGCCCCACGTCATCTCAAGCGTTAAATGTTTGTTTAGATAAAAATCCGCGCCGCGCTTTACATTCGCGGGCGAGAAAAACGCGGCGATCAGATTAAGAAGTAAACAAACACTTAACAAATCAATGGACGTGAGGCAAAAACAGCCTCTCTTTTAAATCTTTTTCGGTTAAGCTGCAACGTGCGCGTAATGGTTTTTGCCCACGTCATCTCAATCGTTCAACCGCTTTTTGTTAAGATAAACGGCACAACTTACAACGTTTTGCTGTCTGACGTTATCTCATAAATTGTAGATATTTATATGAAACGTTTTTCATTTTATTTGTTTATTTCATTTCTTACGCATTCCATCGGCGTAAGTGGCGTTTTGCTTGCGAGTTTTTTATCAACCATTAGTGTAATTCCTCAAAATTTGTTGGAAGTAAGAGAAGATTTTGACGTAATGTCGGTAGTTGTTTCTGATATGCCAAAATCTGAAAGTTTCAAACCACCTAAATTTATACCGACTGGACGCGGTTGCGGCAACGGCTATGACCAGGCTTACAGAACAACAGACGGACAATCTTTGAATGAAGGCGTGGAGATTTATGAAACAGCTAAAAAAACTCGCGCCAAACTGAACGAATGGATGACCAAAGCTACACAAATTATCGAGCGTGTTCCGAACTACAAAAATCGCTGGGGCAAATTGGGAGAAAGAATTGTGATAGTGAATCCACTAGATAAAAATGGTAAGGAATCTGTCAGCGTTCTTTGGTATGGCGGAGGCAAGTCTGTTTCTTACATTGACGCGCCGAATTTAGAATTAGCATTAGAGTTTGAGCGAACAAATGCTTACGCTTATTAAGAAGTTGTTTTCTAGCAACGGACGGTCGAACAAATCAATGGACGTGAGGCGAAACAGCTATCTTCTTAAAAACGTCCTTTGTTAAACCCAGAGTTGCGTGTTGGTGGTTTCGCCCACGTCATCTCAATCGTTGTGTTTTTCTCGAATGCCGAAATTGAAATTTCGGATGGCGGAACATTTGAAGAGTTTCTGCTTTTTCGCTTTTCGACGAACGAAATTAGTCGAAGTCGCGTTGGAGAACCGAAGAAAGTTGCGCGTCGCTTCGACGGTCGCTTTTCCGGCAACGGTTCTCGGAACTCGTTTTTCCCGAAGTGGCATGTCGGGAGCAGAAAAGGAAGTTCGTTTCTGCTGAAACTACTCGTCGGCGAAGAATATTCTTGACACGGCTTGCGGTTTCGGCTTAGTTTTACGGAACGAGAGCGAAAACTCGTTTGAAACAAAGTTGTGCGGAAACCGACGGCGCGAAGGCGAAGAGTTTTGGTTTCAACTCGTGCGGTTAAACTGAAAGTGGCGCGAAGAGCGACGGCGCGCTGAAGATGAAGGCAAAACACAACAAATCAATGGACGTGAGGGCGAAACAGCGACTTTGTTAAAACGGTCTCTCTTTGACTCAGAGTTGCTCGGTGGCGGTTTCGCCCCACGTCATCTCAATCGTTGGCTGTCTAGTGGTTGGTAATGACAAATCGCCATTCATAACAAACCGGACAGAAATCAAAATGCTCGGATTTTTCACAGCGCAACGGGTGTTCGCAAACTCCACAATGTCCGATACGAAACGGCTCGCCGCCATCCGGCGTTTCCTTTCGATTGGCTCGTTCGCCAACTTGGGCTTGGTTCTTTTCAAGTTGTTCGTTCATAAAGTTTCTCCGGCAGCCGCCGTTAAAATCAGGGCGACAGCCAACAAATCAATGGACGTGAGGCAAAAACAGCGACTCTTTAAAATCTTGTTTTGTTAAACTCGGAGTTGCGCGTGGTTGGTTTTTGCCCACGTCATCTCAATCGTTATGTTGCTCGTGGTAAAATTGAAATTGATTTATTTTGAGAAGCAGGAAATAATCTTTTAGTTTGTATGTTTAGCTTAAACCAAATTCACCAAATACATTCAAAAGTCAAAAGCGGTGCTGATTTTCCTCGTTACGTGCAGGAAATGAAGGAAATCGGCGTGGCTTTTTATGATATTTACGTTAAGGACGGAACTGCTGTTTACTTTGGGCAAGACGGCTATTCCGTCAATAGCGAAGCGAACTATCCGGCGATGGAAATTGCCAATCAGTCGTCTGCCGTCGCACTAAAACACGCCCTCGAAATTCATCAGCAGGGACAGACTGATTATCCGACTTTTTGCCGTCAAGCCGCCGAAGCGGGAGTTGAAAAGTGGACGACCGACACAGTTAAAATGAATGTCGCCTATTTTGACAAAGCAGGTCAACAGTTAGTTGTTGAAGCAATTCCAGACGTTCAATAAATGATAATTCATATAAATAACGGCGCAACATAACAAATCAATGGACGTGAGGGCGAAACAGCGACTTTCTTAAAACGGTCTTTGGTTTCCTTGAAGTTGCGCGAATTCGGTTTCGCCCCACGTCATCTCAATCGTTCGGCACTTTCTTCTTATTATCGGAAAATGTCCAATTACGGCAAAATGAAAATTCTTGCGGCGCATTTTCAAAGATAAGTTTTATTCTGCGACACTGAAGAAACTTTTAGTTGCGATGTTTCCTAAAATCGAAGTTGAAATCACCCGTTTCGTTGATGCTTCTCAACCCGGCTTTGTCGAGTGCAAACTTATTGACGCTTCGGGACACGAGCATCTGTTTGTCGAGAAAGTTCCGGTTGTAACTTTGGAATACCTTGACGAAAACAGCTTCTACCCGCAATCGGGCGTTGTTGCTTGCAGCATTGTCGAAACGAAGCGCGTTGACAATCGAGAAGTTTTTAGAGTAAATACAGAAGAACCTTGGGGCGTGGAGTCAACCACAGGCGAAGTTGAGTTTGACGTTTTTCGTGAACAGTTGCTTGAAGTTAATGAACAGTAAAAAACAGTCGCTTTTTAATCACGCCGTGCCGAACAAATCAATGGACGTGAGGGCGAAACAGCGACTTTGTTATCAACATTTTTGGTGAACTCAAAGTTGCGTGTAGGCGGTTTCGCCCCACGTCATCTCAATCGTTATACATTTGTTTGAGTGAAATTCACGCTTCGCGCAATACCAAAACGAGTTTTGCGGGCGCGAAGACGCGAAGAAGCAAACAAATCCATAACAAATCACTGGACGCGAGGCGAAACAGCGACTTTCTTATCGCGTAATTTGGTGAACTCAAACTTGCGCGTAGCGGTTTCGCCCGCGTCAGCTCAATCGTTGTGCCGCTTTCTGTTGCTAAGGCGCGTCGAATGCAAAGTTAAATTTTATGAATTTAGATTATACTGTAATGGCAGCAATTTCCTACAATTTAGAAGATGCGTTAGAAGAGTTGAGTCACATCAGCGAGATGTTTCGCCCAGACGTTGAAGTTGATGAGTCTGATTTCAAAGTAAGAATGGCGCATCTTTACGGTCATTTAAATTACGCTTGGAATATGCGAAATACAAGCGGAGTAGATTTAGAATCTGCTGATTCAGAGCAAATGAATGCGTGGAGTCGGTTTCCCGCAGACATCGAACCGTTTCCTTAAAAAATCTGAAAGTCATCTGAAGATAACGGACGGCACAACAAATCAATGGACGTGAGGCAAAAACAGCGACTTTCTTAAAACGGTTTTTCTTAACCTTTAGCTGGTCTGTTGCCGGTTTTTGCCCACGTCATCTCAATCGTTGGGCTTCTTTCTGTTGATTAACGACGTTCAATTATGAAACTTTCTTTATGTTTTTCAGCTTTATGTTTATTGCTGTTCTTTGCCAGCGAAAGTTTTGCTTGTTCGTGTAGTCCGAACTTCAACGATTCTGGAAAATCGGAGCAACAAATTGTCAAAGAGAACCGCGAAAATGCTCAAGCTGTCTTTTCCGGCAAGGTTACAAAAATAATTCTTTCCGATGCGCCAAAAGGCAAAGAACCTTTTTCGGCAGAAGTTCATTTTAAGGTCATCAAATCTTGGAAAGGCATAACAACCGAAGAAGCGATTGTTCACACGGCTCACATTTGTTGTATTTGTGGTTTTCCGTTCAAGGTTGGAAAGGAATATTTGGTGTATGCTTATGGAGAAAAAGGTTTAGGCACTGACATTTGCACTCGAACGAGGCGGTTACAATACGCGAGCGAAGATGTAAAATTTTTAGGTGAAGCTGAAAAGACTTTTATTGAGGAGAAAAAGAAAAAACAAAAACATACTAAAGAATAAGCGAAAGCCCAACAAATCAATGGACGTGAGGGCGAAACAGCGGCTTTCTTATCACGTTGTCTTTTTAACTCGGAGTTGTGTGTAGGCGGTTTCGCCCCACGTCATCTCAACCGTTATACGTTTGGTTGAATAGAAAAAACGCGCCGCGTTTTTCTCAGAAGTTCAAAATAGCGGCGGCGTTCGGAGTCAACCAAACGCATAACAAATCAATGGACGTGAGGCAAAAACAGCTTCTCTGTAAAAACTTGCTTCGTTTACTCGGAGTTGCGCGCGGCTGGTTTTTGCCCACGTCATCTCAATCGTTAAATGTTTGTTTAGTGAAAAATCCGCGCCGCGTTTTTCACACGTCGGCGAAAAGACGCGGCGATCAGATCAAGAAGTAAACAAACACTTAACAATTCATTCGACGCGAGGCAAAAACAGCTTCTCTATAAAATCTTTCTCGGTTAAACTGAAACGTGTGCGGATTCGGTTTTTGCCCGCGTCAACTCGGTCGTTATACAATCGGTTGAGTGAACGCCACGCTTCGCGCTTTCCAAAACAAGTTTTGCGGGCGCGAAGACAGGCAGAGCAACCGATTGCATAACAAATCACTGGACGCGAGGCGAAACAGCGACTTTCTTATCGCGTAATTTGTTACCTTTGAACTTTCGCGTAGCGGTTTCGCCCGCGTCAGTTCAATCGTTCGGCTTCCTAGACGTGAATGCTTATATGATAGAAATTAAAGACCATATTTGCGCCAGCGTCGGAATGAAAATGAGTTTGGTATTTGCAGCATTAGGAGTTGTAACCGCCTTTACTCTTATGTTGTTAATTTTTGGAGTCAACGGAACATATGACATTCTTATTAACGAAGGCTTACAGATTCAGCTTGGAGTTATCGCCGGTATCGTTGCTCTGTTCTTGTCCGCGACATTTCTGGGCAAAATTGCAGGAAGAATAATCTGCTACAAGCTACGCGGCATCGCTGGCGCGGCGTTTGTCGGATTTTGTTTAGCTCTTTCTTGTGTTGTGATAGCTATCGTAGCGGGCGCACCGTTTAGCTTTCTTGTTCAAGAACTCAGCAATATCACTCCTGAACACAAATCGGATTTTCTCGTGTTTATAGTTGCGCCCTTATTCTGGATTCTATTTTTTGGAATTTTACCTGCTATGTTGCTTGGTGGGCTATATGGTATTTTAGTCAGAAGGCGTTTAGCGAAAGTTGATCGGTGAAGAGGAAGCCGAACAAATCAATGGACGTGAGGGCGAAACAGCGACTTTGTTATCAACGTCTTTCGGTGAACCCAGAGTTGCGTGTAATCGGTTTCGCCCCACGTCATCTCAGCCGTTATACAATCGGTTGAGTGAACGCCGCGCTTCGCGCTTCCCCAAACAAGTTTTCGTGGCGCGAAGACGGGCAGAACAACCGATTGCATAACAAATCAATGGACGTGAGGGCGAAACAGCTTCTCTTTAAAACCTTTCTCGGTTAAATTTACGTTGTCTGTGGCTGGTTTCGCCCCACGTCATCTCAATCGTTATACATTTGTTTGAGTGAAATTCACGCTTCGCGCAATACCAAAACAAGTTTCGGCGGCGCGAAGACGCGAAGAAGCAAACAAACGCATAACAAATCACTGGACGCGAGGCGAAACAGCGACTTTCTTATCGCGGCGCGTGTTATCTTTGAAGTTGCGCGGGTTCGGTTTCGCCCGCGTCAGTTCAATCGTTAAATGTTTGTTTAGTGAAAAATCCGCGCCGCGCTTTTCATTCGCGGGCGAAAAATCGCGGCGATCAGATTAAGAAGTAAACAAACACTTAACAATTCATTGGACGCGAGGCGGAAACAGCTTCTCTTTAAAACCTTCTTTGGTTAAATTGGAGTTGCGCGAATTCGGTTTCCGCCCGCGTCAACTCGGTCGTTATACATTTGTTTGAGTGAAATTCACGCTTCGCGTTTTGCTCAACGGGTTGGGCGGCGCAAAGACGTTCGGAGGCAAACAAATGCATAACAAATCAATGGACGTGAGGCAAAAACAGCCTCTCTGTAAAAACTTGCTTCGTTTACTCGGAGTTCTGCGTGGCGGTTTTTGCCCACGTCATCTCAATCGTTGGGTTGCTTCGTGATATTCGACGTGATAAGAAATTAGTCTCCCAAAATGTTATAAGCTGTATGAAACCAAACAAGAGAATTTACGCTTTATTTATGTTCGCTATTCTGCTTTTGTGCGGCGGCTTTGTCCGAGCGCAGAACGATTCGCTGTTTCTCAAGCGCGAAGTAAAAATCGGTGATGAAACTTATGGCTACCGAGTTTATGTGCCGAAAAACCGCGACTCGAAAAAGAAACTTCCCGTGATGCTTTTCCTGCACGGAAATGGCGTGAACGGCACAGATAACGAAAAGCAAATCGAAGGTTTTAATGAGGTTGTGCGTTCAAAACCCAAAATCTTTAACTTTATAATCGTTTTCCCGCAAGCTCGTCCGAACAGCTTTTGGAATGGCAGGCAAACCGAACAAGCCGTCAAAGCACTCGACCAGACGGTTGCCGAATTTAACGGCGATTCGCAAAGATTGTATCTGGCGGGACATTCGATGGGCGGTTACGGAACTTGGACAACCGCCGTTTTATATCCGAATAAATTCGCCGCGCTCGTTCCGATTGCGGGCGGAATCGTGCCGCCGTTTGAATTATCGGGAATAGCCAAACTGCTTTTTCCGAAGCAGCTAATTGACATCTTAGAGGCTCCGAATCCGTATGATGCGCTTGCCGGAAAAATCGGCAACACACCCGTCTGGGCTTTTCACGGTGCGGAAGATGAATCCGTTCCCGTTACGGAATCAAGAAATATCGTCGCCGCTCTCAAGAAAAACGGCAGCAAAAACGTCAATTACACGGAATACTCCAAGACCAATCATAATGACGTTTTCCTCAAGGCTTTTACCGAACCTAAACTTTACAAATGGCTTGGCAAACAAGAGACAAAGAAATAAACACGCAACCCAACAAATCAATGGACGTGAGGGCGAAACAGCGACTTTCTTATCACGCTGTCTGTTAAACTTTAGCTTGTGTGTTGGCGGTTTCGCCCCACGTCATCTCAACCGTTATACAATCGGTTGAGTGAACGCCGCGCTTCGCGCTTCCCCAAACAAGTTTTCGTGGCGCGAAGACGGGTCAGAACAACCGATTGCATAACAAATCAATGGACGTGAGGGCGAAACAGCTTCTCTGTATAATCTTATTTCGTTAAACTGAAACTTGCGCGTGGCGGTTTCGCCCCACGTCATCTCAATCGTTAAATGTTTGTTTAGTGAAAAATCCGCGCCGCGCTTTTCATTCGCGGGCGAAAAATCGCGGCGATCAGATCAAGAAGTAAACAAACACTTAACAATTCATTCGACGCGAGGCAAAAACAGCTTCTCTATAAAATCTTTCTCGGTTAAACTGAAACGTGTGCGGATTCGGTTTTTGCCCGCGTCAACTCGGTCGTTATACATTCGGTTGAATAGAAAAAACGCGCCGCGTTTTTCTCAGAAGTTCAAAATAGCGGCGGCGTTCGGAGTCAACCAAACGCATAACAAATCAATGGACGTGAGGCAAAAACAGCTTCTCTGTAAAAACTTGCTTCGTTTACTCGGAGTTGTGCGCGGCTGGTTTTTGCCCACGTCATCTCAATCGTTAAATGTTTGTTTAGTGAAAAATCCGCGCCGCGCTTTTCATTCGCGGGCGAAAAATCGCGGCGATCAGATTAAGAAGTAAACAAACACTTAACAAATCAATGGACGTGAGGGCGAAACAGCGACTTTGTTATCAGCGTTTTTTGGCTACTTTCGGCGGGCTTGGCAGCGGTTTCGCCCCACGTCATCTCAATCGTTGTGCGTCTTTTTGTTGCTGTGGAAAAATTCAAAATTTTAGCCGGACTTCCTGCTTATGGCGATTTGCCGGAACAATTTGGCACAACCGGAACATATAGCGAAGGTTTTGTCGTGCGGTTTTTTCCGACTGAAAATTCTGCTTGGGTTGGCAACTTTCAGCGCGGCTTGACTTCGTTTGACAAAGTTCTTGTGCATCCAGACGGTTCTTCCGTCGTTGTTGTCGCAGGCGGCGAGTGTTACATTTTTGACATTGAAAACCAAAAGTTGAAAGACAATTTCGGCGGTGATTTTAGCCTTGTGATTCCCGTTCCCGAAAAGAACATTCTTATTCTCGGAAGTTGTATTGACTTCGAGGCTGTTGGTACTTCAGGACGCATCTGGCAAAGTCGCCGCATTTCTTTGGACGGAATTCGTAATCTAAAGTTAGTAGGCGACACGCTGACGGGCGAGGCTTGGAGTTTTGAAGACATTTGGATTCCGTTTTCTTTGGACGTGAATACTGGCAAACACAAAGGCGGAGCAAACGTTGAGTGAAAATAAACGCGACGCACAACAAATCAATGGACGTGAGGGCAAAACAGCTTCTCTTTAAAATCTTTTTCGGTAAACTCTGAGTTGCGTGTAATCGGTTTCGCCCCACGTCATCTCAATCGTTGGACGGCTTCTTTGAAACTCGAACGATGTCAGAAATAGAAATTGAAGACAATTCGCGCTACGACACTTACGCTTATTTTTACGTTTCCAAATTTGAAGGCGAAGCGTCTGAAATCACGCGCAAATTGAAACTTGAGCCGACTGAAACTTGGCAAAAAGGCGACGTTTGGTTTCGTCTGCCAAGACTACGACCTGAAAGTTGCTGGAAAATTTACAGTCCGCTTGACCGTTCAGAGATTTTCTTAGACACGCACATCGAAGCCGTGCTTGATATAATCGAACCAAAACGAGCGCAGATTTTAGAACTTCAAGCGCAAGATTGCGACATCGGCATAAATTGCGTTGGTATGTATTACAGCGCACATCCGGGCTTCGGTTTGTCGGCAAAGTTGCTTTCTCGTTTAGCAGCGTTTTCCTTTGACGTTGACTTTGATTTATATTGTTTGTGTTCTGACGATAACGAAGAACAAGATTCTTCGGAAAGTTAAGGCGCGTGAAAATAACGCGCCGTCCAACAAATCAATGGACGTGAGGGCGAAACAGCGACTTTTTTATCACGTTGTCCGTCAAACTTTAGCTTGCGCGGTGGCGGTTTCGCCCCACGTCATCTCAATCGTTGTGCGCTACTTGGTAACATAGATGTATGAAAAAACCTATCTTCTATTATTTCGCTGGCGTATTGAGCGCGATTGCTGTTCCTCTTGCGCTTTGGGGCATTTTATATTCCGCCGTTGGCGGTAGTGATTATGACATTATCAGCACATCAACTTCTCCCGATGAAAAACATGTAGCAACCGTTTATAGCTCTATGGGCGGCGGAGCAGCAGGCTGGTGCAACCTTCGCGTTACGGTCAATCCGGCTACCGAACCGTTCAGTATTGAGCGAGAGAAGAATGAGGGAAAGTATGTTGTTTTCCACGTAAGTTGCGGCAGTGAAGTTGTGGTGCGGTGGGAGACAAATGAAAATCTGCTTGTTAGATATAAAAATTTGAACAAAGATTTCGGTATTACCGTGTATAAGACACCTGGAGATTGGGACAAAGAAATCAAAATCAGGTATATTGAAGAATAAAACGCGCATAACAAATCAATGGACGTGAGGGCGAAACAGCGACTTTCTTATCGAGGTTTTTGGTAAACTCAAACGGGCTTGGTGGCGGTTTCGCCCCACGTCATCTCAATCGTTCGGTGCTTTCGGGTAAAAACAACAGTTTGCTCTTTGAGACAACTTAATTCTTTGAGTTTCGTCCGTGATGACAGCAAATTTTCGTGTTAGTATTTTCCTTGAGGTGCAAAAATGACGCGAGACGTAAAAATTATTATCGAAAAGCACAACGACGGTTACGTTGCTTATCCGCTCGGCTTGAAAGGCGCGGTTATCGGCGCGGGCGACACTTATGAAGAAGCTCTTGCGGACGTAAAATCAGCAATTCGTTTTCATATTGAAACTTTCGGCGCGGAAGTTTTAGACACTGACGAACAGGCTCTTGAAGCGTTCGTCGCGGAAACAGGAGTCGCAGCATAATGGCGAAGTTTCCGGTTGATGCGCCAAAGGCAAGAGTGTTGCGTGCGTTAGCAAAACTTGGTTTTCAAATTGTCCGTGAGCGCGAACACATTGCTCTGGCGAGAGACAACCCGGACGGAACGCAAACGCCTTTGACGATACCGAATCACACAAAGCTAAAAAGTTCGACGTTGCGCGGGATTTGCACGCAGTCAGGCATTCCACGCGACGAGTTTTTGAAAGCCTACGAACAAAGCTAGAAAACGCTTTTGAAATATAACGCCGCACCGAACAAATCAATGGACGTGAGGGCGAAACAGCGACTTTCTTATCAATGTTCTCTGTTAAACTTTAGCTTGTGTGCTGGCGGTTTCGCCCCACGTCATCTCAATCGTTGGGTTGCTTCTTTTAATCAACGATGCAAAGCACACCGCCACAATTACCAATGAAACAATGCTCAACTGATGAGCTAGTTGAAGATTTGTGTTTGGCGTTGCGCGACGTTGGTGTTTGGACTTGGAGCTTGCCGAACGACGAAAATGCTGTTTCCAAAGTCAAGAATGTTCAGGAAATTTACGCATTGCTTGAACAACGTAAAGCTGACGTTCGCCCACGAATCAGGCATCTTTCGGAAGAAACTTCTTGGCAAATGGAAACGCTTTTGCAAGAGTGCCTTGCTTTTCCCGAAATTGTTCCTTATGTCAGAGACCTTGACGGCGTGAGACGTTCTTTTCGCTGTTCGATTTGCCAGAAGCGCGAGTTTCCAGACCGCGAAGGCATCTTTTTATGCGATGTTTGCTTGGCTCAAGCTAAAGATTCTTTCGAGAGCAAACTTCCGATGAACGGGTTGCTTTTGTTGCGTCTTTATAATGAAGCGTATTGGTGCAAACACGCCGATTCGGAAACGGTTTTGATGGCATTTGACGACTACGGAACTTTAGAAGATACTTGGTGCGAGAAGTGCATCGTCGAGGAACAGGCTCGTAGAACAACGAAGGTTTCTTCGCCAAGTTGAGTGATGGAAATAAACGACAACCCAACAAATCAATGGACGTGAGGGCGAAACAGCGGTTTTGTTATCACGTTTTTCAGTGAACTGAGGGTATCAGGAATTTTGTGTAAATCGGAATTTATAAATTAAAGGAGATTTACACGATGACTATTAGAAAAGAACTTCTTGACGAACTAATTAAAGATTACCAAAATCCTGAAGATTTATTAGGTGAAAACGGCTTAAACAATTAACCAAACAATTACTGGAGCGGGCGATGAACGCTGAGTTGACGCATCAACTTGGTTACTCAAAACACGAGATTGCTCCACAGGAGCAATCTAATCGCCGCAATGGAACGACTAGCAAAAAGGTCAAAAGTTCAGCCGGCGAACTGGAGCTAGAAGTTCCACGCTGGCGGTGCCGGAGAATTTGAGCCAATCATTATTGAAAAGCATCAACGGCGATTTGACGGGTTTGACGAAAACATCATTTCGTTGTATTCACGCGGATTATCAACCCGCGATATTCAAGCACATCTGCAAGAAATCTATGGTGTGGAAATTTCACCGCAACTAATTTCAACTGTTACCGAAGAAATTCAAGCGGAAGTCGTGCAATGGCAGAATCGTCCGTTGAGTAAGATTTATCCGATAGTTTTCTTGGACGCGCTACGCATCAATATTCGGAAAGACAAAATAGTGCAAAAACGAGCCGTGTATGTGGCAATTGGGGTTAATTTACTAGGTCGCAAAGAATGTTTGGGCTTGTGGGTGAGCGAAAATGAAGGAGCGCGCGTTTTGGTTGACGGTCTTAACCGAACTCAAAACCCGGGGTTTGGAAGATATTTTTATTTGTTGTGTAGATGGTTTGAAAGGCTTCCCGGAAGCGATTGAAGCTGTTTATCCACAGACGATTACGCAAACCTGCATCGTTCATCAAATTAGAAATTCGCTTGCCTTTGTCGGTTATCAAGAGAGAAAAGAAATAGCTTCTGATTTGAAGGCGATTTACACGGCAGCCACCACCGAAGAAGCACTCTTAGCATTAGATTTATTTGCCGAAAAATGGGATTCCCGCTATCCGTTGATTGCCAAATCGTGGCGCGAGAATTGGACTCGAATTGAGCCGATGTTCCAGTTTACGAATGAGATTCGTAAAGCGATTTATACCACCAATGCCATTGAATCGTTAAATATGAGCTTGCGGAAAATCACCAAAACCAGAGGCAGTTTTCCATCCGAAGAAGCGTGTCTCAAATTGTTATATCTGGGGTTGAAAAACGCCGCGAAAAAGTGGACAATGCCCATTCCGAACTGGGGATTAGCGATGAATCAATTTGCCATTATGTTTGAGGACAGAATCAACTTGGCAGAATTACACCAACTTACACAAAATTCCTGACACCCTCATACATTCAAGCAATTTTGAAACAAGCGATGTTATAGTTTTGTGCTTGTTGATTGGTATAATTTAGTAATTTTCTCCCAATCATCCCGAACCATTTTGGTCATTACAAATTTTCCCACGCTGCTTCTTACCCAAGCATGATATATTGCATTGTTTTCTTGTTTTTCTAAGTTATGGAGAATTGCTTTATTAAGCCATTGAGCATCAAAGCCGTCCCAAATTCCGCCGGGAAATATATTAAACAGATTAGAATAAACAACCGGCGCAACTTCCTCTGCCATAATTTTCTCGGCTGTTTCAAATGAGTAACCTGAGTTTGAGATTTCTCTAACTATTGCTTGGTAAGTTAATTCCGTCGGCTCACTGTCCAGCCACAAACCCGACAAAACTAACCATAAAAGTTTTCGTTTTTCTATTTCCTCGTTTGTTAGCATTATTTTGAAGTTAGCCAATCGTAACCGCCCGAAGCCACGAATGCCCCGACTGCGCCGCCGACAAATATCCCGATTGCCGAACAGACTGGCGCACCGGGTCCGCAAAGCAAACCAGCCGCTGCGCCGCCTGCCGCGCCTCTGGCAATTCCGCCGAGAATACTCGAACCTTCCCGTCCCGCCGCATTTATTTTATCTTCGGCAGTAGCGACGTTATAAACAGAAATAGCGATACTTGCCACTAAACATACTTTTCCGAACTTACCGAGATACGGGGCAATTCCTGAAACGGCTTTGCGGTCTTTTCCTGCGCCTACAATAACGTCGAAGAAAACTAAGTTTTTCTCCTCTTGCGTTAAGGCGGCGAACAACCGTCCGGGAAATCTTTGGCTAAGGCGATAGGCGATTGATTTTTCGAGCGTTAATCCTTCTTTTTTGAGAAACTCGGCAATGGCGCGTCCTAAGTCGCTATTTTTACCGCGACTGACTTCCATAATATAATTTCACAGTAAGTTAGCGCGTCTTGCCGCTTCTTCATACGAAATCTGACCACTTTGCGCTAATTCAATAAACTCGCTCGATGCAAGTTTAATAGTTTTCAAATAGTCACTGCGAAATTCGGCATCTTGAACCAAACGAGAGCCGAAATTTATTCCTTCGGTTTTGAGCAAGTCGAGGGCGCGATAAAACTCTCGTTCGGCAGGTGTTGCGTTTTTTGGAACAGGCGTTGGACGGGTTAATTCAGCCGGACTAACAGCAGAATTTAGATTGCCGTTCGATAAGTTTGAGGAAATCGGATTTTTGATTGACTTAATCTACTCGACTAAAGTCTGAGATAACGGAATTATTACTTCAAAATAGCCGTTGCCAACGGCTTTATGTGCCGAGCGTTTGTCGCCATTTTTGTAAGTATCAATAAAACTTTGCCGCAAATTGTAACCATATTTAACTTTGAAAGTGTCTTCGTTCAATTTGCTGAAGCCGAAATAGACAAGAATCGCGTCGGCGTGTGCTTCGGGTGATTCGCCTTTCATCCGCACAAGAATTTTAATTTCCTTCGAGCGAAAGTTGGAGAAATTAGAATTAAAGTTTAATACGAAAAGGGTTTGTCCTAGAGTCATATTGATTCTCCCGGTGCATTTTGTTGATGATAGCAAATCTACCCGTTTAGTTCACGCAAGCAATTACGCCCAACGGTTGAGATGACGTGGGGCGAAACCAGCCACAGACAACTCAAAATTTATTAAAGAATACTATAAAGAGAAGCTGTTTCGCCCTCACGTCCATTGATTTGTTCGACGTGCCGTGATTACGAAATTGCGCTTTGCCGCAAAGACTCAAGATTGTTTGCGGCGCGTTTTCTAACGGCTTCGCTTCTGTCGGTTAGAAGAAACTCTAAAACATCTTGCCGTTGCGACTTGCTCGCAACTTTACGCCGATACAAAGTTGAGGCTTTTTCCGAAGCCATAATTTTTTCGATAGCATCAAACGGCGTATTCGGATTATTGCAAAGATAAATGCCCGCTTCAAGTCCTAAATCGTTGTCCCTGCCACTATTAAGAACAGAAGCTAATTTTTGCGCCAACAAAGATAAAGTTTCCGGCGAAGTTTTCTCGTTCTGCGTCAAGGCTCGTGCAATTTCTTGTTCGCTCCAAGAATCAAGATTTTCGGGGACAAGCGAAGCCAAAATTTCCGGCGTTACGTTTGGGTTTTGAACAACGGCAAGCCGTACAAAATTGTATTCAGACTTTGCAAGAAACGCCAATTCTGACGCAGGAGTTTCCAGCGATTTTGCCGCGTCTTGATATTCTTTCGGAGAGTGGTATTTTCCTGCCACAATTTCACAAATTTTGGATTTACCAAGTAACGTCGAACGCTTGAGATGACGTGGGGCGAAACCGCCATCAAGCCCGCCAAAAGTAACCATGCAAGTTTGATAACAAAGTCGCTGTTTCGCCCTCACGTCCATTGATTTGTTCGATTGCGTTTTCATCTTTAGGACGTTTTCCAATCAAAAGCCTTTCCAAGTTTAACTGAATCCTCAACTATGCGCCACTTAACTTTTGTCAGTTCTCCATAAACAAATTCTGCTGTTGCCTGCACGCTTGTTTCGGGAGAAACGACTAATCTTTCTGCTAAAACTTTCTCAATTTCGTCGTAACGCTCTCGTTCTTCAGGCAAAGTAGGACAAGTTTCAACCGACGCTTTGTCTTCTTGACGCGCAGTTTCCCAGCGTAAATAGATATTCCAACTTTCTATTGCTAACTCGAAAATTTCAGCGTCAAGCGGTTTCAAAAGATAAATGTCGCTCCAAAAAGAATCGCCCTCGTTCCAGTGGTTTTCGTAGTAATGTGGTTTGCCGTTTAGGTCGGCGACACCATTTCTTGCGCCGTCATACCAGTCAGTAATTGTATGAACCGTTTCGTATTCGGACATTTTTCGTAATTACCACGAGCAATCGAACGATTGAGATGACGTGGGCAAAAACCAGCCACGCACAACTCCGAGTAAACGGAGCAAGATTTTACAGAGAGGCTGTTTTTGCCTCACGTCCATTGATTTGTTGTGCGTCCCTTTGACTCACGGATTTATAACTTTCGCATCTGGCGTTGTCAAAGGATGATCCTCGTGTTGAACTATCAAACGCTTTCCGTAAAAATCCATTACTACGGCGCGCCCGATATGCTTTAGTCTGTCGCCGTAGAACTACACAGCGTCGGGATGCGGTTTGTAGCGAAACATTATTACCCAACTGCCGCCATAAAACTCATTATTGCGTTCGTAACTATACGCTCTTCGTTCCAAAGAATCGTGGCGCATTTTCAAACCTTCTTCGCTAGTTCCCGCAAACAAATTTTCAGGTGTCAACTTGGACTTATCAGCAATCGGCGGAAGGTCGGTATAACCGTTCTGAATAATAAAACACTCGGCTAAATGAACGGCTTCTTCCGCTTCAAGTTTTCTATCTTTCGGTTGCGGATAATCACACGGATTTTCAAACGTCATTTTCACGGACGGAATTGAGGAAATGGCATCCGACAAAGATTTCTGACTTTCTGCTTTAAGACGTGAAAGATACCAAAAACCAACTACGCTTACGCCGATGAATAACGTAAGAATTGCGAGTGTTAATCTTAATGGAAGTCTTTTCATCTCGTTTCACATCTTAGCACGTTTATTTCACAGCGCGGACGCATAAAGGTTGAGATGACGTGGGGCGAAACCGCCGATACGCAACTCCGATTTTAACAGACAAGTTTGATAAGAAAGTCGCTGTTTCGCCCTCACGTCCATTGATTTGTTATGCCCCGCCGATGATTTCATTCAAGCCTTCGATGATTGTTTCTAGCTCTTCATCGGAGGCTGTGCCGATTTTCTTTCCAAGTCGCTGTGTCGAAAGCGTCCGAATCTGACTGATTTTCACCCAAGACTTTTTCGGCAAACTTGAATCTGAAAGTTCAAACGTCAACGGAAAACTTGCGTTTGGTTGTTGACTCGTCAGAACAACGGCGATAACTGTTCCCGAACGGTCATTGAAGATGTCTTCACTCAAAACAAGAACTGGACGCGAACCAGCTTGTTCGTGTCCGAGCGTTGGGTCAAGATTAGCCCAAACAATGTCGCCTCTTAGTATTCGAGCCATTCTTCCGCCTCACTCGCCAATCCCAAATCGGCTAAAGATTGCTCTTCGGTTTTGTTTAGTTTGGCGCATTCCCGCGCCAGCCGATTATTGTCGAGGCGCGAAACTTTTTCTTCAACGGCGGACTGAACGGCTTGGCTGCGATTCGAGAAAACGCGCTCTTTGACAAGACGGTCAACTTTCTTCAAAAGATTTGCTTCGATGGAAATTGTAACTTTTGCAACACTCATAACCAAAGTAATACTATTAGTCACACCAAAAGTCAATCCCAATTTCAAAGAACAGGGGCATAACGGTTGAGATGACGTGGGGCGAAACCGCCAACACAAAAGCTAAAGTTTAACGGACAAGCTGACAACAAAGTCGCTGTTTCGCCCTCACGTCCATTGATTTGTTCGGCGTTACTTGTAGCGAGAAATTACTTCCTTTTTGTGTTGTTCCCACTCCGTTTCCAATGATTGCAACTCTTTTCCGGGTTTAAGATAAGTATACGCCAAAATTCTAAAAGGTAATTCGTAGGGAAAGGGATAATAAACCAACCGTTTTAGCATATCTAATCTCTCTTTTTTTTGCGTTGTCTGTGTCAGACGAGCTAAATCTTTTTGCAATTCAAACTTCAAAAGACTTACTTTAGACTCATATTTAATTATATTTTCAGTAATTGTCGGTTTTTCGACAATAAAGACTGAGTAGTCAAAAACTGAATCTGCTGAGGCGTGGAAGTCTTCCTTTGAATCGTTTCTAACAACGCTGCCGTGATTGTAATATGTAGTTTCCAAGCGAGATACAGAATCTTCAACGGATTGTTTTTGTAGATTGTGGCATCAGACGCTATGACTCTCACCTGCGAACCAATGGGAAAAACTCTTTCTAAGCCTGTTTGACCTTGCGAACTGCAATCAGAATCCATCCGCAACGGAAAAATTTCAAAATAAGCTGCTGATTGCGGCGCATAAATGTTCTCGGTAACTTTAACTTTTAATCCTTCGGCATCCATTCGATTCTCACCAACTTCGTTTTTGGTAGCTTTGACAATCCCTACAACTTCGCCAATAAAAACGTAATAGTTTGGCTTAGATATTTCCGATGAATAAAGCGGCTTTCCTAATAAAAAAGCCTGTTTTGAAGGATTGTCTTCAATTGGTAGTTGTTGAATCGAACATCCGTAAGCGATATGTGCTGAAAACAGAAACGCGAAGAGAAAATAAATTTGTTTTGCCATAGGTGTAATTTACTTAATTGTTAGCGCAAACGCCGAACGATTGAGATGACGTGGGACGAAACCGATTACACGCAACTCCAAGCAACGGAAGAAAGATTTTAAAGAAGTCCCTGTTTCGCCCTCACGTCCATTGATTTGTTGGGCGGAACTTAACCAGCAGACCTCTTAAATTTATAAAGTTGAACTCCGCCTTTGCCGTCAAGCTCATACATAATAACTCCACGCACTTCGTGAGCGTCGCCTCTCAGCATATAAGGCTCGAATCTAGTTTGTCGGGCGGCGCGAACTATTGCCTTTTGCAATAAGGGAAGTTGTTTTTTAACTTGAACTTCCAGAACTTTTCCCGTTACATCAATTACAACGTCAGCCGTGACAATGCCGGAAACATTTTCTTCTGCGGTTTGAGAAAGTTCAGGTAAAACTCCGCACGAAACTCTTGAATTAAGAACGCCAACCGATATAGTTCCTTTAGCTTTCCACTCCCGACGATATTCAAATGGATTTGCATCTTTGCAAGGAGAAACCGAATAAAACTCTGATGCCTTTGGCTCATCCTGCTTCTCTGAAACCTGCACAGAAACCACATTGGAAGATTCTGCATTGAGATTTGTTTTTTCAGGAGAGGAGAATGGAAGATAACAAAAATAATACGCCGCCACGCCAACGAAAAACGTCAAAAACAAAAAAGTTAATTTTATTGTGAATCTTCTCATAATTGTTTAGACACCAAACGCGCCAAATTTTTCCGCCCAACGATTGAGATGACGTGGGGCGAAACCGCCACCTAAAAACTATGAATAAACCAAAAAACATTGATAACAAGAACGCTGTTTCGCCCTCACGTCCATTGATTTGTTATATCGTTCTCTCACAGAAAGCCTGTTTTATTGTATATTTTCAACTCGCCGTTTTAAATTTTCAAAAGTTTCTTTCGCCTGAAATAGTTGCGGCATAAAAACTATGACATCTCCAAATTCGGTTGGCGAGCGAAAACTGATAAATATTCGTCGGTGCGAAGAATTCTCTGGAGCGTCAAGATGATTTATTTCAGACAGGGGAATTTCCGCTTTCCGAAAATAATTTGAAACAAGCAAAAAATTTCCTTCCAACGAAACGCTTTTGAGAGATGCGAGCATCCACCAAACGAAACCGATGCCTGCAACGAGAAGAACGATTCCGAGTGGATTCGCATTAAAAGAAAATGGTTGCGACAACACAAGCCAACGCCAAAAAGCCTGTCCGACACCGAAAAGTGGAAAGCCAAGCCACAAACCGGTGAAAATAAATTTCCAAAAAAATGTCGTAGATGACGATAGCTTCATTTCACGTCTGGCATCACACGAAAGATATAACGATTGAGATGACGTGGGCGAAACCGGCAACACGCAACTCTGAATAAAAGAATGAACGTTTTTAAGAAAATAGCTGTTTCGCCTCACGTCCATTGATTTGTTATGTTGCCCTCTGCTTTGGAATTGTTTGGGTTTGATTTTTCTTTTCTGTCTTGGGTGTTACCGTCGGCTCAACCACCGAACCGTCAGTTTTGACATAAACAGAAAAAAAGCCGCAAGACCTATATTCTTGAAAAATACATCTAAAGCTAATATTATAAAGCCACTTATCCTTTTCGATATTTCTAAATGAAATTTCATTCAAGCTCCAATTTTTATTTGCCGTTGGCTTGAAGTTGTTTAGTTTTTCGCGTCCAATTTCTACCGCTTTTTGAAAGGATAAGGGAACAGTATTGTCTTTTTCAGGACTCCAAGATGAAGCGTCTTTCAAATCATCGGCAGTAACTTTGAATTTATATTCACTGTCGCCAAAATTAAAACTCGTATCTAATCCTTTACTAAAGTCAATAGGCGACATTTTCCACTCAACCGCTTTTATCGTTGGCTCAATTATTGAACCATCCATTTTCAGATGAATCGAAAAGTGATTAGATTCGGAAACGCATTTTTGCGGCGAACAGTAAAATTGAATCGAATAAACCCATTTGTCTCTGTATACTTGATTCAAATAAATATTGCTCACGTTCCACCCATCATCAGTTATAACGATAAACCGCTTTAGATTTTCCTGCGCAATTTCAATCGCACTTTGAACGGACAGCGGAATAGCCTCGCCTTTTTCGAGATTCCAAGACGGAGTGGTTTTCAATTCGCTGTGCTGAAAACCGCTACTGTATTGGTTTCCGTTGTAGAAGAATGAAAAACTCGTGGAACCGTTCTGAGCAAAAGCAGAAAATGTTGACAAAAGAAAGATGGTTGAAAAAATTAACAATCGAATCTTCATTTTATTTCTCACAAAATACATACGTTTGATTTTTCACGAAGCAACATAACGGCTGAGATGACGTGGGGCGAAACCGCCACCAAGCCCGCTAAAATTTACCACGCAACGCGATAACAAAGTCGCTATTTCGCCCTCACGTCCATTGATTTGTTCGGCTTGCCTTTACCTTTAGGATACTGTTCTGATTCGGACTGAGTTAATCTCTGATACTTTGTTGGTCAGCAATACTTTTTCCTTGCCAGAATTTCCATATTCGATATGCAAGAAAAGCAAATCCGACAATAATTAAATAGACAACTGATGAAAGCCATATAAATCTATAAGCGTGATCGTCACTATTGTGAAAATTTCTGGAAAAGAAAATAGATAAGTCGTTAATGGCAGTCGGAGCGACAAACACAATTGCGCCAAACGCCGCAATTGTCGTAATGATATGTCTCTTTCCGTCTTTCAAGCCCTCCTCTTTACGCCTATTCTCCACTGCAAGCCTTAACTGATGCGATTTCGCAAACTGAAGAAACGCAGAAACATCTGCGACGTCGTGCCGCAGAATTCTCAATACTTCAGGAAAGTTAAAACAATTGTTATTTAAATGCTTAAATTTATCCACTACATAGTTGGCTTTGAAAGCAACGGTTGTAATACAGATGTTGTTGACCTTTGGCATCGTTTGCAGAATATTTGATAAGGATTTTGCTAACTTGTCGGAAACATCACTATTATTATCTACATTAGCAATTAATTCAGGTAAATCATCGGTGAGGTTTTTTATTTGTGATTGAAGCATGTGCAATTCGGAAACATCACTATTATTATCTACATTAGCAATTAATTCAGGTAAATCATCGGTGAGGTTTTTTATTTGTGATTGAAGCATGTGCAATGTGGCTCTTACTGTAACAGTATGTTGCACACCTCGAATAATATATTGCCAGTATTGGTCATAATTATGTTCGTTCTTTTCGGCAACTTTCCCTCTAAACTGGTAATAAATAAACCCACGTTCTGAACCAAAAGCACATATTTCATCTTCCCAAGTTGAAAAGTTTTTTACTCTCTCTGTTTTATTCAAATCGGGAATCTTTTTGTCTCCTCCGTCATAAACCAATGAAGAAGAAAGCATCGCGGGTAGCAAGTTATTCTTAATAATTAATTCACCAGATAATCTTTTTGGTTCTTTACAATTACAAGTGATTTTTCTAGCGAGAACGACAACGTATCTCTGCCGTTCTGCAAAACTTATAGATTCTTCTGGCAGGCTGACAAGAAAATTTTTAGGATAATGGAATCTTAAGCCAGTTTTCCCAAGCTCTTGACTCTTTTCTGCACAGAATTGTTTAATCTTGTCGAAAACCTTGTTCCAAATGGAATCTTTGTCATTATCGCTGGTAGTGGAACGACTCTGCAAAATTATGTCCAAAACGTCCACGAAGTTTTCTCCTTCTATTGGTTGGATTAAATGAACTTCAAATATACCCATCCAAGAGCAACGAATAAGCCATAAGTTTTTTCCTTCTTTAATGCGCGATGTTGGAAAACTAAGCCAATCGTCGGAAAGGACTGCGCCAAAGGCACCATTATTAAAACCTAATTTATTAAATGAATCTATGTCGTTTTCCAGATATATCTTTTCTGTTATAGATTCTATATCTTCTTTTTCAAACTCATCGAACTTTCCTAATTCTTTAAGTGAATCTCTAAAATCATGATGACCCTGCCAGTTTTCAAAATCTGGTGATGAAATTGCTTTGGGTTCTTGTCTGTTGTCATTACTGCCAGAATTAACGGAATAAGTGAGAAATTTTCTCATATCCACTGAAAAAAAGAAGTGAAGTTCGCCTTCAATTTTTGAACCTTCAAGATCAGTGTGCGATAGTTCTCCGGTTGCCATACAAATGCTACACTTATTGTTTTCAACCTCTAATTGTTCTGCTGACATTATTTACTCCTATTAATGAATATTCATTTAAGTTAATAAATATTCATTTAAGCAATTTTGTAAATTTCTTCAACTACTCAATCTTGCACGTTCGTAAAACCACGAAAAGCCGAACGATTGAATTGACGCGGGCAAAAACCGAATCCGCGCAACTCCGAGTTTACCAAAATAGATTTTAAAGAGAAGCTGTTTTTGCCTCGCGTCCAATGATTTGTTCGGCTCGCTTCAATAGTTAAAGCGAGCCGTTTGGTATTTGAAATTAGTGGTGTTGGAAAAATACGTCCCACGCCCAACGTCCGACTTTCGCTTTGTTGGCATCCGTCACTTTTGCCCGATACTGAAACTTATTGCCGTATTGATCCGTCTTCTTTGACAACTTATATTTCAAATCAATTTCTGCTACGTCTAATTCCGGCAATGTATGCAGTTCGCTTGGTTCTGAGATGCCGTTGTGGTTTGTATCCTGCCATAATCTCAACTGACTGAAAATCTCGTCTTTGTTATTTATCACGCCGTCGCCGTTACCGCCGTTCTCCGGTTTGTCAAACTCGGCAAGCGCGGCAAATCCGTTGCGATTGTCTGATGCCGGCTGTGGCGTGAAATTACCGAACAACTCCGCTCCAAGTGTGATTTTGCCGTCGCCGTTGCGGTCAAGCACAAGAAAAGCATCGTCCGAACCAGCCGCTATCCACGCCGTTTGATGAGGGTAGTCGTCGCTGTTAAAGTCGAACTCAACTCCGTTTGCAACAGAAGTTAAAGAAAAACCGTTGCCGAGAATGTCAATGACAATCGGACTTGTCTGGCAACAATCTCCGTAACGGGGATCTTGAGGGTCTTCGCTGGGGTTTCCTTCATCATTACAATAGTTATAGCATTCATTGCCAGCATTAGTTGATGCTTGGAATGTCAGCATCAATCCCATTGTAAGTGTGGTTGGCATTTCTATTGTCGCGGCAGGTTGCGGTGTGCCGTCTGGATTTTTTGCTGATCTCAAATTGACTCTGAATTGGACTGATCCGCCTACATTAGTTGAACTGCCAGTTACTGTATAAATTATAGTTTCGCTATTACCTTTTCCCCGAAGTACTACATCCCACGCTTTACCATCACTGTTGGCTACGTTGCCACCTGATACAACGTAGCCAACGCCATTTACATTATTATCGTCCGTTAGCTCAACACGAGCAACAGTTCCGCTAACAACATCAACCGAAGTTGCTACCGATACTGTAATAGTTGCGGAGGCTGGGTTTGACCCAAAAGCAACTCCACTTGCAGAAATTTGATTTGGAGAAAGAGTCGCTGCACCAAGTCTGACTGCTCTAACAGTTTGCGGATTATTTTTACCGTGACTAACGGTAAGCCAACTTGAGATGCCTAAAACTAAAGCGAGAACACAGAAAATAGTAAACATAAAGCGTAACAGATTTTGTTTTTTCATCTTAATTTCTCCTTCTAAAAGATCATCATTTTATAGCTATTATCGCCGTGACCGAGAACGATAGAGCCGAACGGCTGAACTGACGTGGGCAAAAACCATTACGCGCAAGTTTCAGTTGAACCGACAACGAGTTTAACAAAGTCGCTGTTTTTGCCTCACGTCCATTGATTTGTTATGCATTTGTTTGCCTCTGAACGTCTTCGCGCCGACCGAATCGTCGGGCAAAACGCGAAGCGTGAACTTCTATCAAACAAATGTATAACGGCTGAGATGACGTGGGGCGAAACCGCCACCAAGCCCGTTTGAGTTGAACGAGAACCGTCCATAACAAAGCCGCTGTTTCGCCCTCACGTCCATTGATTTGTTCGGCATTGCGTTCATAATAACGACTTTAATTTTTTCAGCACCTCGCTCGTTACGGTTTCAGGCAGCTCGGCAATAAACTCTGCATTTCTCACTTGCCAATCTAAACTTTTCGCTTGGTCTGACAACACAACTCCTGTTACGCCCAAATCTGCTGGAATCGAAACTTCAAACGGATAACCTTTTGCTTTATTTGTAATTGGACAAAGTAAGCATAAACCAACTTTTCCATTGTAACTTTGCGGCGACAAAATTATTGCAGGTCGTCTGCCTGATTGCTCGTGTCCGGCTTGCGGATTGAAGTTAATCCAGATTGCATCGCCGCGTTCAGGAACATAAACCATTACCAAGCCTCCTTGCCAACGCTCGCGCCCGTGTCGGTTTCACCGTGCAAATTGTTCGGCGTAACTTTCGCCAGCAATTCGTCAAGAGAAAATTCCGGTTCGACGACGGGAAAGACAATAATTTTGCCGCTTTCGAGAGAAACTTCGACGGTTGAACCTTGCTCGATTTTTGACTCGACGGCAAAAGACTTCGGGATTCGCAATGCTAAACTGTTGCCCCACTTTTGAATTTGAACTTTCATAATGCACCTCCTCAGGTTTCTACAAAGAAGATACAATATGTCGTTTCATTTTACAAACTGTCAAAGAACAAGGGAAGATGCCGAACGATTGAAATGACGTGGGGCAAAACCGGCTACGCACAACGTAAAATTTACCGAAAAAGATTTTAAAGAGAAGCTGTTTTGCCCTCACGTCCATTGATTTGTTCGCCGCCGCCATCACTCAAACGCGGAGTGTCGAACTCCGCTGGCAGTCAAGTTTATTTTTACCACGCCGCGTTTGCCACCTGCCCCAAGCTCGTTCGCGTTCACGCCGGATGGCGAGAAAAGTTTATCACCGAAATTCATTCGTTTTAAAAGACAAGTTTGCCGACAAAACAAATTCGATTTTCAAATCGAATCAGTAAAGTTGAAATGTTAGTATGTCCTAATTGCTATGAATTATTCTGTTTCCTTGCTCTCTTTTTCCTTCTTGTAATCGCGCCTCATTGCTATGAATTATTCTGTTTCCTTGCTCTCTTTTTCCTTCTTGTAATCGCGCCTCTCTTTGAGAGCGTTTTGCCAATCTCTAATGATGAATATCAAGGGTAGGCAAATAAAAATTACGATAAAGCCAAAAATAACAATAGCAAATACAATAAGTGTGTCGAGAATGTCGCCGCCGTGAAAAAAAATTAACATCGTTCAATGCCACTCCCAATTAACTCTTTTAGTTCGGGGACACTTTTTGAGATTCCAACAACACAAACTAGGACGCTATCGAAATGTTCGTTTGCAACCCAAAGGCGGCGAACGTTTGAGATGACGTGGGGCAAAACCGCCGCCAAGCCTGCTAAGGTTTAACGGAGAACACCAAAAGAAAGTCGCTGTTTCGCCCTCACGTCCATTGATTTGTTCGGCTTTCCATTATCTTTAGGTATTCTTCTCAATTTGTGCGACGTTTGATTTTACCACACAACCTGAGCAGTTTTCCTCTGCCCGCCAACTCGAATTTTCAATTTCACGAGCCTCTTGCCACAAAGATATTTATTCTGTAACTTGAGGCTTCAACATCTCCCAATACTTGCTGTCAACGCCCATAATAATTCCAGACTCTTTGAGCAAATCGAAGGCTTTCTGCGGAACTGGACAAGAAAACTCATAAAGGTTTTCGCACAAATTTTCTAAAGCCAACCCACATTCGTTGTATTCGATGTTGTCATAAGTGTCTTGAACGCGCTCAGGATAACCAGCCTGTGTAAGCGAATCAACAACCAATGACGTTGCTTCCCGAAGTTTCTCAGGAACAGAAAGAGAATTGCGAATTTTCTTTATAAAGCTAAACATTCAAAAGCCAATCTCAATATCAATCGTCAGTTGTAAAGCGCGTTTTCGTCAGCGACAAAAAGAAGCCGAACGCTTGAGATGACGTGGGGCGAAACCGATTACACGCAACTCTGGGTTCACCGAAAGACGCTGATAACAAAGTCGCTGTTTCGCCCTCACGTCCATTGATTTGTTCGATGGCGCGTTACCTTACAGACGATTATTCCTGATGTGCTTCGGCGTAGATTTTCAACGCTGCATTAACGCGCTGCTGGAAGTCTGCGCCTTGTCCTTCAAACCATTTCAGAACTTCGGAATCTACGCTCAAAGTTACTGCCCTCTTTTTTTCAGGCATTCGCCATTCGGCTCTGGCAAAAAAATCATCATCAAGCGGCGGACTATCAGAAGTATCAATTTCCTCGTCCGTCATTTGGTCAATTCTCGCCCAATCTGTTTCCGATTGCTTCTTCAAATTTTTTACGTTCATGTTTTAATGCTTTTCGCAAAGAGATTATTCGTGTAGTATTTTCGCCTCGATAAGTAAAAATCACGACGACAATTCGGTTTCCAAGAAACCCGATGCCGTTCCAACGCTCTTCACCGTAATTTTCTCTTAGGTCAAGAGCCGTCCGCATCGGAGCTTCAAAAACTTCCCAAGCGTCGGCAAAATCTAAGCCGTGCCTGCGAATATTCTCTTTGTTTTTCTCCTCGTCCCACTCAAAGTTCACAGAGTAAAGTTTAGTCTTCTGTTTTGAGTAAAACAAGCCTCGATTTTCAAAGAAGCCATCGAACGATTGAGATGACGTGGGGCGAAACCGCCGACACGCAACTCAAAGTTTGCCAAAAAAGATTTTAAAGAGAAGCTGTTTCGCCCTCACGTCCATTGATTTGTTCGCTGTGTTGTCATTTTCAAACACATTGTTTTTCCTAAATATTCCATCATCATTGAGCAACCTTAGCTCCAATAATCGTGAGTATTATTACCGCGCCAATGGTTATTCCGACAGCGATTGCAATCTTTGCTTTGGTTGAAAGGTTATTTCCTTTGACTTGTTTAGCATTTCCGTAGTCAACAGCCGTTGTCGTTCCGGTTGTAGAATCCATCACCGAAAAATGATTGTTGGTGATTTCGCTGATATAACCTTTTAACTTTGTGCCGTCTTTGAGTTTAACCTCAATTCGCGCATCTTTTCCCGTGCCGAGTTTAGCAATGCTTGTTTTGACTCGTTCGGCAAACTTCACATCTTTTTCTTCTTTTGTGCTGGCGAAAGCCGAACTGCCAAGAGTCAGGTTAATAATCAAAACAGCGATTATTAGAGTCAGTTGTTTTTTGAACATATATAGTTTTTGCGTCAATTTCTAAAATTTGTAGTTTCAACTTACATCTTTTTGAGAAAACCAAGAAACAGCGAACGATTGAGATGACGTGGGGCGAAACCGCCACCAAGCAAGTTTGAGTTCACCGAAGACGCTGATAACAAAGTCGCTGTTTCGCCCTCACGTCCATTGATTTGCTAGATTTCGCCTTATGGTAAAAGCGACTGTTTTGATTTTGTGTTTCTAATTTCAGGTAACTTGATCTCATCGAGTCCTTTTGTTTCTTGTTCAACAATCTCTGTATGCTTAAAAGCAATAGTTCTGCTGCATTGGTAAGTTGTAAGTTCGCCTTGTGTGTATTACGCACGAAGTTGAACACCGATTTCGCTCCAATCTGAACCCGCATTTCGCTGCAAAGTGAACATCATTTCGCCGCAAGCTGAACACTTCTTTTCCGCCCTCCGACGCTTCCCGAATGATTCTGAAGCGGCGCATTATTTTCTCTGTCTTTTATTTTTAGGAGGAGAAAATATTATGCCCGCACATCGTTTGAATATGCGTCTTGTCAAAGAAGTTTTACGATTAAAGTTTGCCGCTTCCCTGAGCCATCGTCAGATTGCCGCGGCTCTGCACATCGGCATCGGCACTGTTTCCAATTATCTGGCGGCAAGCGAAGCGCACCGGCTTGCCATATCCGCTGCCGCCGGAGTTGGATGAAACCGAACTCGGAAGATTGCTTTTTCCGCCCGCCGTTCCCGTTTTGCCGCCGTCTTTCGCTCTGCCGGACTTTGCCGACATTCACGATCAACTGCGAATCAAAGGAGTGACGCGCCAGCTTTTGTGGGAGGAATACGGCGAACAACACGGGGCGCGGGCTTACAGCTATACGCAGTTCTGTGTTCGTTATAATCAGTGGCAGAAACATCTGCGGCTTTCGATGCGGCAAACTCATCGCGCCGGTGAAAAGATGTTCGTTGACTACTGCGGCAAGACCGTGTCGATCATCAACGCCGCTACCGGCGAAGTTTCCGAAGCGCAGGTCTTCGTCGCCGTTCTCGGTGCTTCCAATTATACGTTTGCCGAAGCCACCACCTCGCAAAAGATGGAAGATTGGATCGGTTCCCACACCAGAGCCTTCGCCTTCTTCGGCGGCGTGCCGCAGATGGTCGTTCCCGACAATCTGAAAGCGGCAGTCAGCAAAGCGTGCCGGTATGAGCCGCTGCTGAATCAAACTTACGCCGAGATGCTTCGCCATTACAACACGGTTGCGCTGCCGGCGCATCCTTACAAACCGCGTGATAAGGCAAAAGTCGAAGCCGCCGTCGGATTGGTCACGCGCTGGATATTAGCCAGACTGCGACATCAGCAGTTCTTCTCTTTGTTCGAGCTGAATCTGGCAATCCGCCGTCTGCTTGACGAACTTAATGACCGCCTGTTCAAACGCCTGCCCGGAACGCGCCGTTCGCAGTTCGAGGCATTGGACAAACCGGCTTTGCAGCCGCTGCCCGCCGACACTTACGAATATGCCGAATGGCGCAAAGTGCGCGTCGGCATTGATTACCACGTCGAAGTTGACCGCCACTTCTATTCGGTTCCCGCCGCTTTGGTCAAACGCCAAATCGAAGTTCGCCTGACCGCCAAAACAGTCGAATGCTTTGCGGCGGGCAAGCGCGTCGCCGTTCACGTTCGCTCACATCTGCAGGGCAGTCACTCGACACAAGCCGAACATATGCCGAAAGCGCATCGCGCTCATCTGGAATGGACACCGGGACGCTTTCTGAACTGGGCAAACGAGATCGGGGAGAGCTGCCGCGAGGTCGTCAAACATCTGCTGTGGACGCGACCGCACCCGGAGATGGGCTACCGCAGTTGTCTCGGACTGCTCGGTCTGGAAAAGCGTTACGGTGCGAAGCGGCTCGAAGCGGCGTGCCGGTGCGCGATTGCCAACGGGACACCGCACCGCCGTTCAATCGTCTCGATTCTCACCCTCGGCGTGGATCGCTTGCCGCCGCCCGAAGAAGAAACCGCCGCGCAACCGGCACTGATCCACGAGAATATTCGCGGCAGTTCTTATTATCAGTAAGTCAGAGATCACTAAATAACAATGAAAGGAATCACCGAATAACAACGGAAATGAAAATAACAATCAAGGAGAAAATCGAATGTTGAATAATCAAACCCTGGAAACTTTGCATCAACTGAAGCTGGCGGGAATGGCACACGCTTACGCGCAGCAGCTCGAACAGCCCGCCGCGCACGACTTGTCCTTCGATGAGCGATTGGCGATGCCGGTCGGAGCCGAGGAAACGATGAGGGAAAACCGCAAACAAATCAGGCTGCTGCGGCTGGCGCATTTACGCCAATCGAACGCCTGTGTCGAAGACATCGATTACCGGCATCCGCGCGGACTTGAACGCAGCCGGATGGCGGCACTCGTGACCTGCGACTTTATCCGGCAGCGGCAGAATCTACATATCACGGGTCCGACCGGGACGGGCAAATCGTGGCTCGCCTGCGCTCTCGGGCAAGCCGCCTGTCGCCAGGGTTTGCCCGTGCGCTACGAACGAGTTCCGCGTCTGCTGGAGAATCTGCGCCTGTCCAAAGGCGATGGCTCCTACGGCAAAAAGCTCCAACAGATCGCCAAGATTGACCTGCTGATTTTGGACGACTTCGGACTCAAACCACTGACCGCCCCGGAAAAGCACGATCTGCTGGAAATCATCGAAGACCGTCACGGACTGCGCTCGACGCTGGTCACGAGCCAGTTGCCGATCAAAACGTGGCACGAATATCTGGGCGATCCGACGGTGGCGGATGCGCTGCTCGACCGGCTACTCAACAACGCGCACCGGCTGGAGCTGCGGGGCGAAAGTTTGCGAAAGAACGGCGGCGACCTTGACTTAAACGGTCAGGTTGCCGAAAAATAAAAAAACCGGCATCGTCGGAGAGGAAAAAGAAGCGTTCACCTTCAGGCGAAAAGCGGTTTCAGCATCAAGCGAAAACAGCGTTCATCTTCACCGTAATACACACTTTGCAAGGTGAAATGCCGTGTATCGGTTGCCCGGACTGCTTGGGATATACTCAGCAAGATGAGGAAAACGAAACTGACAGCCGAACAAATTAAAGATTTTCTGGCAGACAATAATTCGCCGGAAACCGTTGAAGCCGTGAAAGAGTTTTTGCAAGCCGAACTCGACCGCAGAGAAAAATCGGGAAAACTCGGCGGCAAACCCAAAAAATACGAAGGCGATGCAAAAGCGAGGAACCGCGAAGCCGCAAAACAATACAGAGAACGCAAGGGAAAAGGAGAAGGCATATAACGATTGAGATGACGTGGGGCGAAACCAAGTACGCGCAACTCCGAGTTCACCGAGGGTGTCAGGAATTTTGTGTAAGTTGGTGTAATTCTGCCAAGTTGATTCTGTCCTCAAACATAATGGCAAATTGATTCATCGCTAATCCCCAGTTCGGAATGGGCATTGTCCACTTTTTCGCGGCGTTTTTCAACCCCAGATATAACAATTTGAGACACGCTTCTTCGGATGGAAAACTGCCTCTGGTTTTGGTGATTTTCCGCAAGCTCATATTTAACGATTCAATGGCATTGGTGGTATAAATCGCTTTACGAATCTCATTCGTAAACTGGAACATCGGCTCAATTCGAGTCCAATTCTCGCGCCACGATTTGGCAATCAACGGATAGCGGGAATCCCATTTTTCGGCAAATAAATCTAATGCTAAGAGTGCTTCTTCGGTGGTGGCTGCCGTGTAAATCGCCTTCAAATCAGAAGCTATTTCTTTTCTCTCTTGATAACCGACAAAGGCAAGCGAATTTCTAATTTGATGAACGATGCAGGTTTGCGTAATCGTCTGTGGATAAACAGCTTCAATCGCTTCCGGGAAGCCTTTCAAACCATCTACACAACAAATAAAAATATCTTCCAAACCCCGGGTTTTGAGTTCGGTTAAGACCGTCAACCAAAACGCGCGCTCCTTCATTTTCGCTCACCCACAAGCCCAAACATTCTTTGCGACCTAGTAAATTAACCCCAATTGCCACATACACGGCTCGTTTTTGCACTATTTTGTCTTTCCGAATATTGATGCGTAGCGCGTCCAAGAAAACTATCGGATAAATCTTACTCAACGGACGATTCTGCCATTGCACGACTTCCGCTTGAATTTCTTCGGTAACAGTTGAAATTAGTTGCGGTGAAATTTCCACACCATAGATTTCTTGCAGATGTGCTTGAATATCGCGGGTTGATAATCCGCGTGAATACAACGAAATGATGTTTTCGTCAAACCCGTCAAATCGCCGTTGATGCTTTTCAATAATGATTGGCTCAAATTCTCCGGCACCGCCAGCGTGGAACTTCTAGCTCCAGTTCGCCGGCTGAACTTTTGACCTTTTTGCTAGTCGTTCCATTGCGGCGATTAGATTGCTCCTGTGGAGCAATCTCGTGTTTTGAGTAACCAAGTTGATGCGTCAACTCAGCGTTCATCGCCCGCTCCAGTAATTGTTTGGTTAATTGTTTAAGTAAGCCGTTTTCACCTAATAAATCTTCAGGATTTTGGTAATCTTTAATTAGTTCGTCAAGAAGTTCTTTTCTAATAGTCATCGTGTAAATCTCCTTTAATTTATAAATTCCGATTTACACAAAATTCCTGATACCCTCGAATGTATCTACCATTACGCCCAACAATTCAATGGACGTGAGGGCGAAACAGCGGCTTTCTTATGAACGGTTTTTGGTGAACTCAAAGTAGCGCGTGACGGTTTCGCCCCACGTCATCTCAAACGTTAGACAAACTGGTTGCGCGAAATTATTGGAGGAATAGAAATAGACCTCTTGCGAAATTAAATTCTGATGGTTTTTCTTTCAAAGTTGTAAATGCCTGAAATTAGATTGAATCGCAGTCCGAGTCGTCTTCTCCGATTTCTATAACGCTCTCCCAAGATGCGAAATATCTTCAATCTTCTGATGACATTTTCAACTTTGACTCGTTTTCGAGCTAACTCTCGATTCGCTCGTTTGTCTTCTTTTGTCAATTTGTGCAATTTACTGTTCTTCTTTGGTATCAATACTTTATATTGTTCTTTCTGTAACCCTTGATAACCGCTGTCCGCTTTCAGTTCGATACTTTTCAGCAATTTTACGCCGCTCTTTTCATACATTTTCTTGTCGTGTGTTTTGCCTTTCCCGAAATATGTGGCAATCACTTGTTCGCTTTCTTGACAGATTATCAACTGACATTTTAAGCTGTGCCGCTTCTTTTTTCCCGAATAATATCTTCGTTGTTTTTTTTCGGTCTCTCAATTAGCATTTCCGTCACATCAACTATCGTGTAATGCAACTCATCGTCTTCTAATAATCGTCTTTTGCTCGGCAATGAAAACTTTCCGCTCTTGATTAAAATATCTTCAATCTTCTGAATTGTCCGCGATACATTCGATTCGTGAATCCCGTAATCTTGTCCCAAATGAAACATCGTCCGATATTCCCGCCAATAGTTAAGTGCAAGTAATACTTGATCTTCTATTGATAAATCGGAATTTCTGCCTCTGGTTTCCTGACTCATAACTTCTTTGACAACTTCACACATTGTTTCAAATGTTCCTTTCTTGACCCCAAAGAATCGCTTGAAATCTTTGTCTTTTAAATCTTTGGTTTTCTCGTATCTCATCAGATTTGCTCCTTTGAAATATTTGTGCCATCTTTATCAAAAGTTTTCAAATATCTCTTTTATTTCGCAAGAGGTCTAATGAATTATTTGGACTCTCTTAAATTTAGTGACTTCAAAAACGATACCGGCATAAAATTAAATACCCGAACGGTAAATGTCTTAAAGTTTTATCTACCGCCGCAGACCACTGTATTTCCTAAAATGCCCGTTCCGGCTAAGTTATGGTTTACGCGCTTTGATTCCCGGATGGATTTCGACATCGAACATCGAACTCCGATACCGAGAGATTATGAGCCGGCGCGATTTAGGTTGCCGGATATTGTTAGTCACCAAAAATTTTCTATTGCCGTTCCTTCCGTTGACAAAATATCGAATGACTATATTAAAGAACAACTTCCTGTTATTTACACGCTCAAAGCGATGCGTTTCGATAGTGCGCGTTCGGGTTACAAATCATCCGCTTCGGAAAGCGATAAGGTTGGTGGGGGTTACAGCCTCGATATTTTGAAAGCACTTAAAAAAAGAATCTGCCGGAGAGGTTAATATTGAGTATGAGAAGCAATGGCAAAAAGCGTTTTCTTTTTATATCAATCCGGCAAATGTTTATGAGTTAGAACAAGAATCCAGATAATTGATTGAGAAATATCACGATGTAATTGCCGACGTGGAATATATGTATACTGCAAAGCCGGATGTTTTGGGAACACTAACAAAAGTCGGCGATGAAGTTGCAACTAATTTTATAACCAAAATAAATAAAGAAATTGTTGACAAAATTGACAAACACTTTAAAGATTTAGAAAAACAAATGGAGCCGTTTGATAAACTTAAATGAGGTGTCAAAACATATGAAAAAAATATGGATTATAGTTGCCGTCAGCTTAGTAGGTTTATTGGCACTAACGGGCTGGACACTTTTGGCGAGTTCATCAAACAGCCCAACGGAAATTGTCCAAAAATATTGGCAGTTTTGTTTAAGTAGAAAGTTTGACGAAGCAAAAAACCTAAAATCAGATTCCGGTTTTCAAACTCCAATTTCTCAGGACACAAATTTTGGAAGCAATTCTGTTAGCACAAGTGCCGCCGGAAATACTATAAACAGTGACGGAACAGCTAAAGACTGTTGTTATTTGAAAGAGATTGCCGAGCAGCAATTAAAAATCACAAAGGTCATTGAGGAAAAAACTAAAGACTCAAATACCAGAGTCGTCGTCGAAGCCGAAGACAAAGACAAGTATAAAAAAACTTACGTTAACTGTTTAGTAAAACTCGATTCAAAATGGATGATTACCGAAGTCGCTTTTTTTGATGTAAATGATTCTTATACAAGAGACTTGTTGGGTATTAAAGATTATTGTTTTCCTTCAAAATCAAAAAAACAAAAGGAACAGTAAGTCAGCTTTTTCTTACCAGGAGTTTGTCTAACAAATCAATGGACGTGAGGGCGAAACAGCGACTTTCTTAAAAACGTCATCCGTTAAACCTGATGTTGCGTGAATTCGGTTTCGCCCCACGTCATCTCAGCCGTTCGGCATTTCTTGGTTTAATCCAAATCGTTCAAATCGTCTGAACGACATTCAGGGCAATAAACGTCGCCGTCGCGGTCAGTATCTAATTCGCAACTGCAACATTTATGACCACAATCTTTACATTCGCATTGATAGCAATATTTGTGTATGTTTTCAAGCATATTTTTAGTATTTTGTCGGCAAAAACACGCCGAACAAATCAATGAACGCGAGGCGCGACCAGCGACGTTCATAAAATTAAACTTGTGCGGGTCGCGCCCGCGTTATCTCAATCGTTGGGTTGCTCGTGGTAAATTTATGAGGTTTGAAAAGATTGTGAAAGTTTTTATTTTTATTTTATTGTTTTGCTTTGCCGCAAACGCCCAATCTTCCGACGAATTACGTCAGAAATATGGTGCGCCAACTTCTAAAACTTATACTGAGGTTTATCCGGCACGCACTTATAATGAAACAACCAAATTAGGGGCTTCAGTCACCGTCACATACACAAGGCATAAAGAAGTCTGTCGCATGCAGGTAGACATTTTTCCTTACTTTGTCGGGGTTGAGCTTCCAACGACAAAAGAAGAATTTGCACTAAAAGACAATACTTTGAAAGACGTTGTAAATGAAATTATACCTTTGGACAAACGCGGCACATCTATAAAAAGCGGATTTTACAGCGGGGCTGATGTCTTAGGCACGTTTGCGCGATATGAGAAAGTAGAAATTTACTATCTTGGAAACTACCATCATTATGCCATAATCAACTTTAAGGAAGTTAATTATATTTGAGGCGCAACCCAACAAATCGATGGACGTGAGGGCGAAACAGCTTCTCTTTGAAATCTTATTTGTTGAACTTGGAGTTGCGCGGCGGCGGTTTTGCCCCACGTCATCTCAAACGTTAGCTTGCTCTTGGTATTCGTGAGGCATAGGAATTTTATGCGAAACTCTTTTGCATTAAGAAGTACTTTTAGTTTCGCTTGTATAGGCGGAATAATTCTGGCTTGCATTGTTATCGCAACTCAATTCATCTCCAAATCTGGAAGCACCAATCTAAATTCTGAATCTGATTCATCCGAAAAATCCGACTTACGGTTTGTCATTCTTCGCGGAGATAAACTCGGTTACATTGACGGCGTGGGAAAGATTGTCATTGAACCTCAGTTTGATGATGCTTCTCAATTTCACGAAGGTTTTGCCGCCGTTATGGTCAATAGCGAAAAAGGTCATAAATGGGGTTATATGGACAAATCGGGCAAATTTAATGCGCCTCCTCAGTTTCGTCGGAACAGGTATTTTTCTGAAGGTCTTGCCGGTGTCAGTATCGTCGAAGCCAACGGCTTTGAATCAAATGACGGTTACATTGACACGACAGGGCGCGTGGTCATTCAACCAAACCTCAGAGTCGGATACGAGTTTTCCGAAGGATTGGCTAGTGTAGTCTTAGCCAAAGGCGACAAATACGGATTCATAGACCGCGCCGGAAAAATAGTAATCAAACCTCAATATGATTTTGTTCTTCCTTTTTCCGAAGGACTTGCCAATGTTGAATACAAAGGCAAAGACGGCTTCATTGACAAAAACGGAAATTGGGTCATAAAGCCAAAATATGAATCTACATATTATTTCAGCGATTCGCTTGCTGCTGTGAAGTTAAAAGAAAAATGGGGCTACATAGACAAACAGGACAAAATTATAATTCAGCCTGTGTTCGATAGTGCCGAGCCTTTCTACGAAGGTCTTGCACTAATCGGAGCGAAGGAAAAAGACGGATTCAATTATAAATTTGGCTTTATAGACACAACCGGAAAAGTCGTAGTCGAGCCGCAGTTTGATTACGCAGAACATTGCTCAGAAGGAATGGCGGCGGTGAGTATCAATGGAAAGTTTGGATTTATTGATAAAACCGGAAAGATAATCATTCAGCCACAATTTGATAGTTGGCGCAGTTTCAAAGACGGATATGCTCTTGTCGGTTTATGCGATTTGAACGACCCGCGTTATGGTCATTTATCGAGTCAATATCTAGCTTTTCTGACGATGAATTGTGAATGGGGCTACATAGACAAGTCCGGCAAATATCTTTATGAGCCGAGCAAATAATTTAAGAGAATGCTTTTTCGCAAAGGCGCAAGCTAACAAATCAATGGACGTGAGGGCGAAACAGCGGCTTTGTTTGGAACGTCGCTCGTTAAATTTAAACGCGCTTGGTGGCGGTTTCGCCCCACGTCATCTCAATCGTTAGCCGCTTCGTGGTGAGATTAGGTTGTGAGGCATTAGAAGTTGACAACGGATTAGAAAAATTAAAATGTCAAAAAACAAAAAGGCTTTGATAGTTGGCGCGTCGAGAGGATTGGGGCTTGCATTAGCACAAGAGTTTCTCAAACGCGAATGGCTGGTCGTTGGAACTGTTCGCGCTGAAAAGAAAACGAAACTGCACGAGTTGGCGGATGAATTTCAGGGTAAACTTGCGATTGAATCGGTGGATATTACGAATGTCAACCAGATAGCCGCGCTGGAAAATCGCTTGACCGGGAAAGTGTTCGATTTGCTCTTTGTTAACGCAGGTGTGAGCAATCCTCGTTACGAAACGATTGGAGAGGTTTCGACCGAAGAATTCAATCGGGTAATGGACACGAATGCGCTCTCCGTTATGCGGTTGGTCGAGCGACTCGCTGAAAATGTCGCCGCCGCCGGAACCATCGGCGTGATGTCGTCCGGTCAGGGTAGCGTGGCTGATAATGAAAAAGGCGAATTTGAAGTTTACCGGGCGAGCAAGGCGGCACTCAATACACTGATGCGAAGTTTTGCCGCCCGTCGCGCCAAAGACCGTACTCTGCTGCTCATCGCGCCGGGCTGGATCAAAACCGATATGGGCGGAGCGGAAGCAAAGTTTTCCGTCGAAGAAGCGATTCCCCAAATCGTTGATACGATTGTAGCGCAGGAAGGCAAAGGTGGGCTTCAATATCTCGACCGATTTGGTAAATCTGTTCGATGGTAGTAAACGAGCAGGAATTTTGCAATCGCTTCACAAGAGTGAAGAAAGCCGTGAGCAAAAATAGAAACGCGGCTAACAAATCAATGGACGTGATGGCGAAACAGCGACTTTCTTATCAACGGCTTTTCTTTAACTTCGAGTTGCGCGGCGGCGGTTTCGCCTCACGTCATCTCAATCGTTAGGCGGTTTGTCTTGTTCCACGAACGATTTTATTGAGTGAATAAATTATGAAGTATCTTTTATTAATTTGTGTTCTTACTTTCTCATTACCGATTTACGCGCAAAAGGAAAATCTCTCCAAAGATGAAAAGCGTGTGCAGAAGGAAACCAAGAAAAAGGAACGCGAGCAGATTGAGAAAATGCTGAGAACCTACACGATTTGCCCAACAAACGAAACTGAGTTCGTGATTCTTGGCGTTCATCGAGTAGATAAAAATACTAATCGAACTTTGGCGCGAGACACGGCTGACGGCGTGAAAGGAGTTTCGCGCACCGACAGTTATGACGTTTTAATTACTTTCAGAGATAAAATGCGTTTCGCCGATGTGCGTCCCGACAGGTCAGACCTGAATCAGTATGAAACGGACAAGAAAGTTGCGCTTGAAAATCTTCAATATGTCAACAATCTGGGAAGCTCTATGAGTTCCCCAAAGCCGGTCGAAAAAACTTACAACGGTTTTTTGACAGCTTCGAGCTATCGTTCGGAATTAATCGGCAATCAGTTGGGAATATCCTTGATATTTGACGATACCAATAAAATGATAACGACGATTTATTTTATCAATGCGCCGAAGAATTCGGACGGAAAAAACTACAAAACATTTGAAGAATGGTCAAAACTTCGAGAAAGGTTTTTAGATTCTTATATAAGTTGTGTAGCGAAGAACTTGGGTGAAAGCGAAAGTGTTCAAAAATAACGCACCGCCCAACAAATCAATGGACGTGAGGGCGAAACAGCTTCTCTTTTGGAACTTGCGCGGTTAATTCCACGTTGTCTGGGGTTGGTTTCGCCCCACGTCATCTCAGCCGTTCGCTGTCTCGTGGTTATCCAAAAGTAGTAATATGAAAAGCGTGAAATCAATTTTGCAATCTTTTTTATTTCTAGTCGTTATTCTTATCGCGGCAAAGACGGAGGCTTTCGCCAAGAAGCCTTTCGTAATTAAGTTGGTTGAAAAACCGGCGGTTTTGCACGTCGGTCAAACACACACTTTTGCTTTCGAGGTGCAAAATGTTTCTAGTACGCCTTTGACGCTAAGTTCACGGTGCGCGGCTTCGGCAGGTTTATCTTGGTCAAACAAAGACGGAACAGGCGGCGGCACAGGTTCGGGTTGCGGAAGCACAATTGCCAGTGTTTCAATCGCAACGAGATATGACTCGGAAACCGGAAAGTTTGAATGTGTCACGACGACTTTACCAAACTTGCCGTATGACAAAGATGATTTCTTTACGCTCCAATCAAATGAAACGAAACGCTTTGAAACAGAGGCGACCGTGTCGGACAATCTAAAACCTAGATTCGTTACCGTTACAATTTCTTACGAGTCTCAATATGACGGAAGTGCAGTCGGAGTGCAAGCGTAGAAAGTGGCGGCGAGTTCGATTAGTCTGAAAATGCGCGTGGTAAAATAGGCGACAGCTAACAATTCAATGGACGTGAGGGCGAAACAGCGACTTTGTTTGGGCGTTGTCTGTTAAACTTTGAGTTGCGTGTAATTGGTTTCGCCCCACGTCATCTCAGCCGTTAAATGTTTGTTTAGTGTGAAATCCGCGCCGCGCTTTTCATTCGCGGGCGAAACCGCGCGGCGACCGAATTAAGAAGTAAACAAACACTTAACAGATCACTGGACGCGAGGCGGAAACAGCTTCTCTTTTGGAACTTGCTTCCGTTACTCGGAGTTTTCTGTAGCTGGTTTCGCCCCACATCATCTCAGCCGTTATACATTCGGTTGATAAAAATTCACGCTTTGCGTTTTGCCCAACAAGTTTGGCGGCGCAAAGACGTGAAGAAGCAACCGAATGCATAACAAATCAATGGACGTGAGGGCGAAACAGCGACTTTGTTTTGGTGTTGTCCGTTAAACTGAACCTTGCGCGTGGCTGGTTTCGCCCCACGTCATCTCAATCGTTGGGTTGCTTTCGTGATAATATGGTGCGACGAAAGGCAAAATCAACGCTTATTGACAGCATCGCTTTCAAACTCAAGAAAAAAAATGAAAAATCAAAATTCGATTCTTTTAATGACAATTTTAGTATCTTGCGTGGCACTGACCAGCGGCTTTTTCGTAAATGCGTACTCATCCGAAAAAGTAAATGTCGGCGGCGCGACACACAGCGACAGTGTGCAATTTTCCAGCACGGCTTCGCAAGATGATTTGAATGTTTATTGCACAGTCACACTTTCAGAAAATTCGCCAAGCGGTTTAAGCTATCGCGTAACGGTAACGGTAACTTCACCGTCGGGACGCTCGAACACGACGCAAAGTGATTGGAGTCTTGCGCCCATCACGCATACAGACGGACTCTCAATTGATGCGGAAGCTGGCACATACAATATTCAGTCCAGCTTTGAGAGCCAAAATGGGAGCTATGATGAGTATGGAAATTTCACCGAATCAGGCAGTCCGGTTTTAGCAGGAAATTCTAACTCTAGTATAGTTGTTCCACCAACTATTTATATTAGGAATTTCGTTCCTAATTCTCCGACAGTATTTAAAGGCGGAAGCAACAACGTAACTGTTACATTTTCTTCTACAGTTCTTCCGCCTAACACAACATTAGAAGTAGGGCTAACGGTATCACCACAATCGGGGATTACTTTCACTAGAGGGGCAACGACTTCAGTATCAACGGGAGCGGGTGGAGGAATACAAGTTATTCCTAATACAGGTGATAGAAACTTTATTGTTACACTTCCAACAGCAACTCAAGCACAGCCGGATCCGTCCGTAATTGTAACTTTTCCGTTTTCAATTGCGACTACATCCGCAGCCGGAACAATTACTTTAGATTTGGCGCGTGATGCACCTTCTGTGCCGGGAGTATTGGTAGTACCACCACCTGCCACACCAGTAACGACAAGTTTTCAGATTGTCAACACAACTGCCGGCGGTGATATGACAGGTTTCTGTGTGCCGGAATGTTTTGAAGCCGACTTCAGATGTCCCTGCCACGGACAGGGCGGCGGTGTCGGCAGTTTGCGTCCGTCTTGTAATAAATCATCGCCCGCCGCATTTATCAAAACCAATTATTCGCCGACGAAAATACTCTCGCCACAGTGTAACTGCGCTATAACACCTATTTTGATTGACGTAGCGGGCAACGGTTTTGCAATGACCAGCGCGGCAAACGGCGTTCCTTTTGATTTTAACGGCGACGGCATCATCGGCGGCAAGTTAGCGTGGACAACTTTTGATTCTGATGATGCTTGGCTGGTGCTTAACCGCAATCAGAACAACCGCATTGACAACGGTCAGGAATTGTTTGGCAACGCCACGCCGCAGCCTGCGCCGCCTGTTGGAGAAGAACGACAAGGCTTTCTCGCGCTTGCCGAATATGATAAAGCGGCAAACGGCGGAAACGGCGATGGGAAAATAACTCGTCGTGATGCGATATTCAGAAAATTGCGATTGTGGCAAGACCGCAATCACAACGGCATCTCGGAAGCCGAAGAACTATCTCGACTTCCGGCTCTGGACGTGGTTGCCATCTTTCTCGATTACCGAGAATCACCTCGAGTGGACGAGTTCGACAATCGGTTCAAATACCGAGTAAAGGTGCGAGATGCGCGAGATGCGCGAGATGCGCGAGATGCGCGAGTTGGACGCTGGGCGTGGGATGTATTTCTGACGAGTGCCGCACGTTAAACAGGCATTCAAACGACAAAGCGAGCGCGGCAGTAGAACCAAGTTAGAAATAACAAACCGCCGCCCAACAATTCAATGGACGTGAGGGCAAAACAGCAACTTTGTTATTTGGCTTGCGTGTGAAACTCGGAGTTGCGTATATTCGGTTTCGCCCCACGTCATCTCAGCCGTTGGGCATCTTCCTGTGAAATAGAATGAGGTTCATAATTCAACATTTTTGTTTTATATTTTTCACGTTTTTGATTGTGGCGTGTTCTTCAAATTGTGCAGCGCAAAAGCAAAATGTAACAAATACAACCCAAACCGAAGTTGCAAAACCTTCGCCGATTCCACCGCCATCTCCAAACAATCCAAATTTGGCAGTTGCCGGAAAAAACGTCGGCTTACTGAAACTTGGTGATACACGCGAACAAGTGCTTGAGCTATTTCCGAAGAAATCGGGAGATGAAGAATACACTTACGATAAAAATTGTTGCGGATGCAGTTTTACCTTTTCGGAAATTCATTGGCTTCCGCCGAAGTTTGAAAATAACGGCTTATTTATTTATTTGAGAGAAGGGCGCGTCTTTCAAATTATGACTGAAAGTGACTTTTTTCCAACAGCCGAAAAAATCAAACCGGACAGCACACCAAAAGAAGTTAGACAGCGTTATCCGAACCTGAAAAAGGCTTTTGTTCTGCTCGGCAGCGGTGCGAACGTAGTTGGCGGACGTGAACTTGTGTATTGGGTTAACAGTGAATCAGGCATTGCATTCGAGTTTTATTATAATCGTCGGAAAGGTCAACGGCTCGTCAAAAGTATTATAGTGTTCGAGCCGGACAGCGACTTTCAGCCTAACGGTTGCGTTAGCATACCGCAAGAGCTAAAAGAAATTGAACCATATTCTTTAGAAGCACCAGAAAAAATGCTTCGAGAATTTGAAAAGGAGCCTGTTGGCTGAGGCAATTCCTAAAGATAACACAATGCCCAACAAATCAATGGACGTGAGGGCGAAACAGCGACTTTCTTATCAGCGTCTTTGGTGAACTCAAACTTGCGTGTTGGCGGTTTCCGCCCACGTCATCTCAGCCGTTATGTCGCTCTTGGTAAAATCAGATGCTTTTTGCTGAACCAAAAAACAATTCAACGTCTGTGGTTAATTTAGAGACTACAATTTTGCCGCGCTTGTCCGAAAATGACGATGCTCATTTCTGGCAAAAAGTTCTCGCTGAGTTGGCGCAAGAGTTTTCGTTACTTGGCGTTGACGAGTGCAAAGGCTACGACATCTTTTTACAGATTGGTGCTTGTTCTCATTGGCTTCGTCCACATCAGACTCGTTTAACTGTGGCGGGCGGCTTTGCACTTCCGGCTGGTTATTTAGGCGGCGGTTTCAGCCGCGACGGTTTGGCTGAGTTTGACTGGTCTATATTGCTTCAGCGAGATAAAACAAACGGTGCGTGGTTAGAATCGAACAAGTTCTTTGGCAAACGTCAGCTTCTTTGTCGAGTTGCGTTGCCAACGCGAACGGTGCAACATAATCAAGCAGTTGTTCAAGTTTTTTGGTCTCCGGGAACGCCCGCGCAACCGAAGGAAAAAGCAAAGTCGTTTCTTGCTTACCGGAAAACTGAAAATGAATGGCAACAAGTTGCAACCGGCAAGCTGTAAGAAAAGGCGCGTGAAAGTAACGGGCAACATAACAAATCAATGGACGTGAGGGCGAAACAGCTTCTCTTTTGAATCTTTTTCCGTTGCTCAAAGTTGTCTGTGGCTGGTTTCGCCCCACGTCATCTCAATCGTTCGGCATCTGTGCTTGACTCGAAACGGCTAGGAAAATGAGCGGAAAACCGTTATATTTTAGTTGTGCGGTTTGACTGGGACAAAAACAAAGCGGCGAGCAATCTTGCCAAACACAAAGTTTCTTTTGAAGAAGCCGCCACTGTTTTCGGCGACCCGCTTTCAGACACTTTTGACGACCCGGATCATTCCGCTGAAGAACTTCGGTTTTTGATTATCGGGCATTCTGAAAAAGGCAAACTTTTATTTGTTTCGCACACCGACGGCGGCGAAACCGTCCGCATCATTAGCGCAAGAGAACCGACACGCGGAGAACGTGAGAAATATGAACGAAGAGAATACTAAAACAACGGAAGACGAGATGCGTCCCGAATACGACCTTTCACAGTTGAAAGGCAGAGTTCGCGGCAAATACGTTGAGCGTTATCGGACAGGAACAAACTTAGTGTTGCTCGAATCTGACGTGCAAGCAGCATTTCCCGATGCAGAAGCCGTCAATGAAGCATTGCGAATGCTGATGAAAGTTGCTCATCGCCAAGTTCAAAAACAGGCTTGAATGATTGCGACGGAATGCCGAACAAATCAATGGACGTGAGGGCGAAACAGCCTCTCTCTAAAATCTTCTTCGGTTAAACTGAAATGTGCGCGGGTTCGAGGGTATCAGGAATTTTGTGTAAATCGGAATTTATAAATTAAAGGAGATTTACACGATGACTATTAGAAAAGAACTTCTTGACGAACTAATTAAAGATTACCAAAATCCTGAAGATTTATTAGGTGAAAACGGCTTACTTAAACAATTAACCAAACAATTACTGGAGCGGGCGATGAACGCTGAGTTGACGCATCAACTTGGTTACTCAAAACACGAGATTGCTCCACAGGAGCAATCTAATCGCCGCAATGGAACGACTAGCAAAAAGGTCAAAAGTTCAGCCGGCGAACTGGAGCTAGAAGTTCCACGCTGGCGGTGCCGGAGAATTTGAGCCAATCATTATTGAAAAGCATCAACGGCGATTTGACGGGTTTGACGAAAACATCATTTCGTTGTATTCACGCGGATTATCAACCCGCGATATTCAAGCACATCTGCAAGAAATCTATGGTGTGGAAATTTCACCGCAACTAATTTCAACTGTTACCGAAGAAATTCAAGCGGAAGTCGTGCAATGGCAGAATCGTCCGTTGAGTAAGATTTATCCGATAGTTTTCTTGGACGCGCTACGCATCAATATTCGGAAAGACAAAATAGTGCAAAAACGAGCCGTGTATGTGGCAATTGGGGTTAATTTACTAGGTCGCAAAGAATGTTTGGGCTTGTGGGTGAGCGAAAATGAAGGAGCGCGCGTTTTGGTTGACGGTCTTAACCGAACTCAAAACCCGGGGTTTGGAAGATATTTTTATTTGTTGTGTAGATGGTTTGAAAGGCTTCCCGGAAGCGATTGAAGCTGTTTATCCACAGACGATTACGCAAACCTGCATCGTTCATCAAATTAGAAATTCGCTTGCCTTTGTCGGTTATCAAGAGAGAAAAGAAATAGCTTCTGATTTGAAGGCGATTTACACGGCAGCCACCACCGAAGAAGCACTCTTAGCATTAGATTTATTTGCCGAAAAATGGGATTCCCGCTATCCGTTGATTGCCAAATCGTGGCGCGAGAATTGGACTCGAATTGAGCCGATGTTCCAGTTTACGAATGAGATTCGTAAAGCGATTTATACCACCAATGCCATTGAATCGTTAAATATGAGCTTGCGGAAAATCACCAAAACCAGAGGCAGTTTTCCATCCGAAGAAGCGTGTCTCAAATTGTTATATCTGGGGTTGAAAAACGCCGCGAAAAAGTGGACAATGCCCATTCCGAACTGGGGATTAGCGATGAATCAATTTGCCATTATGTTTGAGGACAGAATCAACTTGGCAGAATTACACCAACTTACACAAAATTCCTGACACCCTCAAATGCCTGAAATTAGATTGAATCGCAGTCCGAGTCGTCTTCTCCGATTTCTATAACGCTCTCCCAAGATGCGAAATATCTTCAATCTTCTGATGACATTTTCAACTTTGACTCGTTTTCGAGCTAACTCTCGATTCGCTCGTTTGTCTTCTTTTGTCAATTTGTGCAATTTACTGTTCTTCTTTGGTATCAATACTTTATATTGTTCTTTCTGTAACCCTTGATAACCGCTGTCCGCTTTCAGTTCGATACTTTTCAGCAATTTTACGCCGCTCTTTTCATACATTTTCTTGTCGTGTGTTTTGCCTTTCCCGAAATATGTGGCAATCACTTGTTCGCTTTCTTGACAGATTATCAACTGACATTTTAAGCTGTGCCGCTTCTTTTTTCCCGAATAATATCTTCGTTGTTTTTTTTCGGTCTCTCAATTAGCATTTCCGTCACATCAACTATCGTGTAATGCAACTCATCGTCTTCTAATAATCGTCTTTTGCTCGGCAATGAAAACTTTCCGCTCTTGATTAAAATATCTTCAATCTTCTGAATTGTCCGCGATACATTCGATTCGTGAATCCCGTAATCTTGTCCCAAATGAAACATCGTCCGATATTCCCGCCAATAGTTAAGTGCAAGTAATACTTGATCTTCTATTGATAAATCGGAATTTCTGCCTCTGGTTTCCTGACTCATAACTTCTTTGACAACTTCACACATTGTTTCAAATGTTCCTTTCTTGACCCCAAAGAATCGCTTGAAATCTTTGTCTTTTAAATCTTTGGTTTTCTCGTATCTCATCAGATTTGCTCCTTTGAAATATTTGTGCCATCTTTATCAAAAGTTTTCAAATATCTCTTTTATTTCGCAAGAGGTCTAGTGAACGACTCGGACATTCTACAATTGCTTTGACATTAGATGTTTATTCACACGTTTTACCAAGTATGTAAGCCGAAGCCGCCGCGCATCTCGAAACAATGCTTTATCAAAAAAAAGCATAAATTGAGATTTGGCACACTAACGGCACACTAAAGCCGAAATAAAACAAAAAGGGCATTTTGAAAGATGCCCTTAACTTGTTGATTCTAAATGGTGCTTGGGGCGGGAATCGAACCCGCACGTCCACAAGGGACACAGGATTTTAAGTCCTGTGCGTCTACCTATTCCGCCACCCAAGCACTTGAAAAAGATTAACACGAGTCGGTTTTAACTTCAAAATTGTGAAACATAAAATAATCCGTTCGGCGGCAAACGGCAATAATGACAAATCGCTGTATAATTGTCATACTGAAAACGAAAATTTATTTGGGAAAGTCAATCGTAATGGAACAAATGGTGTGGATTTTGTGGATTATTTTAGGTGTGGCGTTAATCGTCGCTGAAATATTTACGCTCGGATTTGTTTTGTTCTGGTTCGGAATCGGCGCGTTTGCCGCCGTCTTGGTAAGTTGGCTGGGATTCGGATTTGGCTGGCAATTTCTGATTTTCGCCGTCGTTTCAATTGCACTGACGGCGATGTCACGCAAAATTTTCGCTAATTTTTACGAACACGGCGACGAAAATTCGATTAAAACGGGAATCGCCACGCTGCCCGGACAATTTGGAACAGTCACTGCCGAAAGTCGGGGCGCGTTAAATGAAGGCGCGGTGAAAGTTTTCGGTTCAACGTGGACGGCTTTTCCGGCGGACGACGCGGAACTGTTAGTTGAAGGTGAAAAAGTCGAGGTCGTGCGTGTCGAAGGTTCTTCGCTTTACGTTCGCAAGATGACGGAAAGGATTCCCGAATGGAGAAAACCCGACGGAAATCAGGGCGATTTTTGACCGAATCTCTGTGTCTTATACACAAACTGGTTATGACAAATAAAAAATTTAATCGTATTGTATTGATAATTTTAGACAGCGCGGGAATCGGCGAAATGCCGGACGCGGAAAGCTGGGGCGACCGGGGCGCGGACACTTTGGGCAATATTTTGAAAACGCGCCGGGTGAATTTGCCGAATTTGCAAAAACTCGGTTTGGGCAATATCAAATCACTGTCGAATTTGCCCGCCGCTGAAAATCCGCTTGCTAATTACGGCAAATGCGCGCTGAAATCAAACGGTAAAGACACGACCACCGGACATTGGGAAATCGCCGGAATTGTTCTGGAAAAAGCGTTTCCGACATTTCCAGACGGATTTCCGCCGCGCGTGATTGACAAATTTGTTGACGAAACAAAACTTCCCGGCGTGCTGGCGAATATTCCGGCTTCGGGAACGGAAATCATCAAAAAATTCGGCGAAGAACACGTTAAAACCGGCAAACCGATTGTTTATACGTCCGCCGATTCAGTTTTTCAAATCGCCGCGCACGAAGAAGTAATCCCGATTGAAAGACTTTATGAAATTTGCGAAATCGCGCGTAAAATTCTCGATCACGAAGACCAGGTCGGTCGCGTCATCGCGCGTCCGTTCGTCGGTAAAAACGCCGAAAACTTTCGACGCACCGAAAATCGTCACGATTACGCCGTCGCGCCGCCGCCGAACAATCTTTTGCCGTTATTGAAAAACAAAGGGTTAGACGTTGTTTGCGTCGGCAAAATCGCTTCAATTTATGACTCCTGCGGGGTCACCGAAGATTTGCCCGCCAAAAACAACGATCAATCAATTGACCAGACGATCAGTGCGCTGAACGCCGAATCGCGCGGTTTGATTTTCAGCAATTTGGTTGATTTCGATATGCTTTATGGGCATCGCCGCGACGCGGAAGGCTACGCCCAAGCTCTTGAACATTTCGATCACCGGCTGCCCGAAATATCGGACGCGCTGCGCGGCGATGATTTATTGATAATCACTGCCGATCACGGCAACGACCCGACTTTTCCCGGCACCGATCATACGCGCGAATATACTCCGCTACTCGTTTACGGCAAAAAAGCCAAAGCGGGAGTAAATTTGGGAATTCGCCAAAGTTTGTCGGATATTGGACAGACGACTGCGGAAAATTTTGATTTGGAATTGGGCGATGGTCTGAGTTTTTTGAGTGAAATTGCATAGGAACAGCCGTATGATAAAACTACCGTTTTTTTGTGTATCTGTAATGACTGGGCTTTTCAAATTCGGGTAATTTCTTTAGTTAAGTTCAGTCAAAAAACCTATTTTATCAACAGGCTCAATTGGAAGTTTTCTTGTTATCAATAAAATAAAGTCTGTAAAAAGGAAAAGAGACACAAATTGTGTCTCTTTTCCTTATGTTACATTTCACCAAAAGTTAGGTGTTGTCACCGTTTCCAGTGTGAAATTTTGATTGTATATCTATAATCATAAAATTATCACCCCCTGTAATTAATAATTATAAACATCGCGGCGGAAAATTGCAAGTCCTTTTTTTTCAGTTATTTTTCGGCGAAATTTGGAGCAAATTTTATACAGGGGCAAATGAAAAAAACCGCCGTTTTCGTTCAAAAAAGGCGGCGGAGAAAATAATTTGAGCAGATTATATTACTGCGTAATCGTAAATTTGGCGGTCGGTTCAAGCGTTTGAGTTTTACCGTCGCTGCCCGGAACACGGTCACGAATCTTGATTTTAAGTTCATAATCGCCGGGCTGCATATTGTCTGTCGGCAGCATTCTGGCGAGCGTCAAGCGTTGTCCCGCATCGCTGAGACCATCCCAATTTTCGTTTTGACTTAACACTTCCTTGCCGCCTTTCATTAAAACATACTGCACGTCAACCGCCGGACGCAGAGTCGTCTGGTCAATTCCCGCGTTGTAAACTTGCAGGTAAACGCCCACTTCCTGACCTTTTTTATAAACGGCGGCGAGATTCGGAATGACTTTCGCCGTGCCGATCACAAAACTGCCGCCGATGTCGCGTTCGGTCGTGCTGCGAAGCGTCGAAGCCAAAATCAGACTGGAAGTTGAAAGTTTCGCGTCGTCATACTTCGGAACGGTAAAGCCGAGACTGCGAATGCCGCGATTTCCCGAAACCACGTCGCGGACGACGACATCAACCTTATAAGTTCCGGGTGTCAGCGCAATCGCTTTCTGATAAATTGATTTTCGATCTTTGGCTTCGGCAAGTTCCTCGGTCGTCGCGGTCGTCGTCGCCGAATCTTCAAAAATGCCCGAACGCTTGCCGGAGACCGCCGTGACGCGTCCGAAAATATTGATTTTCGCGGTTGGAAATCCGCCGACATTATCAAAAACAAGCTCTTTATTGTTGGCTTGAACGGTGAACGTCGCAATCACGCGGTCGTCGGACTGGCGGAAAAATTCCACGCCCATATCAAAATCGAGCGGATTATTGTCAACCACGCCGGAATCACCCAAGGACGCTTGCAAATCGCTGAATTTCACCTGCGGCGGACGCGATAAATTGGAGATTGTTTCAAGTTTGCGAAACGGATTGTCCTGTTCGCGTCCGTAATAAGTTTGTCCGGCTCCTAACTGGCGGTCGGCTTTAGTACTGATTCCGAGTTGTTCGGCAGTTGTCAAACCACCGCCCGGAACATTTGCCAGCGCATCTTTTTCATACGCGTTTTGAGCGATGCGATATTCGCCGGTGCCGGTCGGATCAACAAATTCAATTTCAATGCCGTCGCCGACATTATCCAGATGCCGATAAAACCAGGTTTCAAACGGATAAGTCGTCGTTGAACCGCCGCCTTCATAACTCGGACGATCATATGTCCCGCCGGATGGGTGCGACTCGACCGAATCCGGCTTGCCCCAAGCGATATAAATGCGCCCGCGGTCAGTTTTCCAGCCCGGAATTCCCGACGCGTAATGCTCGTTGGCGTAGGCGATGCGCTCGTAATATTCCTCACGAAATTCGTTTTCTTCGGTATCGGGGTTCGGGTCGCGTCTGCGCCAAAAATTTTCGATAAAATTTTCGCGCTCCTCGTTTGTTTTCAAAGACTTAAAAGCCTTTCTTTCGTCGTCCGTGATAATATACGGGACATCTTTGGTAATCCAATTTTGATAAACTTTGTCGCTTTCGGCTTTCACATTTCGAGCCTTATCGTTCGGATTCTGACTCGGCTGCTCCTGAGCATAGCCAATCGAAACGCTCGCCGTTAAAATTGAAGCCGCCAACGCCGCCTTGCGAATAAATGTTTTTTTAGACATAAAAAGATTAAAACTCCTGATATTTACCGCCGGTAAAAATTATTTTTTCCGTTTTTTCCCGTTTAATTTCGCTGGTAAAATTTTAGATGGAAATCCTTATTAATTCAAGATGCCGCGAGCTGTTTGGAAGGTTGCCCGACGTTTCTCATAAAAATTGACGCGCTGTTTGACGAAAAAATTATATTTTTGCCAATTCGGTTGAAGCCGCGTTCAGTCGTTCCTTAAAATCTCCGGCACACGCCGGAGATTTACGGTCATCAAACGCGCGTGAATATCAAATAAAATCTGTGATAAACTTTTATTCAGGATTATATCCAATCATTATATTGGATAAATCAAATCTATTAAAAAGAGAAAGTTATGGTCGAAGAAAATAAAAAGAACTCTTTCAGCACCGAAACCGGCAGCTTGAAATTTGGCGCGGGTTCACTTCAGGTAATCAATAACCAGGATTGCTGGATTGTTCCCGGTCTGGGAATTTACGATAGTTTGGGAAAATTTATCGGCGATACGATAGAAGAAGCCGGACAAACAATTGAAACACAGCGCGCCCACGGCGAAAGCGACGAAAAATCAAAAGAATCAAGCGATAAATAAACTGTCTTCGACAACCAATTGGTGACGAAGAGCGGCTTTCTTAACGGCGTTCGCGTTAATTTGTTCGGCGTTATTGCTTGCCGGAACAATTATTTGATACTTTATGTGATAAGATTTCTCTGATGAAACTCAATCTGCAAACTCCGCTTCTTGAACTTCATAAGTTTGAAATCGTCAACCTGTCAGCGGCGATGGCGCGAAAGCTGGCGATGGCGGCGGCAAATTTCGCGTATAAATCGGATTTGACCGAAGCGACGGTCGAAGATTTGCTGAATTATTTTCCGACGCGCTATGAAGATCGTTCAAATTTGATTCAGATTGATGAACTTTACGACGGTTTGGAAGCGTCACTGGAACTTTACGCGCGGGTTTCCGGGGGTTTTCGCGTCGGCAAAAATCGCGGTCCGAAGGCTCCGCCGCTCTATATTTTTGAAATTACGGCGGGCGATGCCGAGCGGACGCGAAAACCGGTCGTCGTCTGGTGGTTTGTCGCCGGAAAACAGGGACATCACGTTATTAATTATCACAAAAACCGTTTTGATCGCGGCACGCGCTTTGTCGCTTATGGGAAATGGGAATGGGACGCGCGGAAAAACACTTACGCGCTGAGATTAAATAAACCGGACGAACTGGAAATTTTGCCGAATTTTGAAGACCCGGAAAGTTTCGGACTTTTGAAAAATTTGATAACCGCCGAGGACACGGACGATGCGGAAAATTCTTTTTCTGAAACCAAAAACCAAAAACCAAAAACCAAAAACCAAGCCGAAGACGAAGATTTGCTGGAAGATGTTGATAATCCTGAATTTGCGATGATTCATTCCGGGCGGTGCGTACCGATCTATCGCAAATTCGGAGTTTTTCAAACCAAACGGCTGCGCGAGATTATTTATCATATTCTGCAAAATCTCGATAAATCTTCAGTTAAGGAAACTCTGCCCGCAGATTTATGTCAGCGACAACATCTGATTTCACGCGCCCAGGCGGTTGAAGAAATTCACTTTCCGCCTGAAAACACGGACATTTCAGAATATGGAACGGCGCGCAGCGACTCGCACAAGCGTTTGATTTTTGAAGAGTTTTTTTGGGTTTCATTCGCGCTGCAATTAAAACGCGGCGAGCGTAAACAGGAACCGAAAGGCACGATTATCGAAGTCAACGACAAAATCAACGAAAGAATCGCCGCGTTGCTGCCGTTTACACTGACCGGAGCGCAGGAACGTGTAACGGAACGAATTTTCGCCGATTTGCAGTCCGACGCGCCGATGAATCGTTTGATTCAGGGCGATGTCGGCAGCGGCAAAACGATTGTCGCGTTTCTGGCGATGTTCGCCGCGATGGAAAACGGTTATCAAACCGCGCTGATGTCGCCGACCGAAATTCTCGCCGAACAGCATTTTAGAAACGCTGTAAAGATTTTTGAAAACTCGCCGTATCGAGTCGAACTTTTGACCGGAAGTTTAAAAGCCGCGCAGAAACGCAAAGTTCAGGCGGACATTGCCGGCGGCGAAATTCACGCTGTCGTCGGCACGCACGCCGTCATTCAGGACGCGGTGGAATTTGAAAGATTGGGGTTGGCGGTCGTGGACGAACAGCACCGTTTCGGCGTTTTGCAGCGCGCCGAACTTCGCGCCCGCGGTTATAATCCAGACATTCTGTTTATGACCGCGACACCGATTCCGCGCAGTCTGGCGATGACGGTTTACGGCGATTTGGACGTTTCCGTGATTGACGAATTGCCGCCGGGGAGAACGCCGGTCAAAACCGTCGTCGTCGGCGAAGACCAGCGCGGCGGCGTTTATAAAGGCATCGAACGCGAAATTAAACTCGGCAGACAGGTTTATATCGTTTATCCGCTGATCGAAGAATCGGAAAAAATGGATTTGAAAGCGGCGACAAAGATGTTTGAAGAGTTGCGCGATAAAATATTTCCGCATTATAATGTCGGACTTCTGCACGGGAAAATGAAGGGCGCGGAAAAAGAAGAAGTAATGCAGAAATTCAGCCGCGGCGAAACGCAGATTTTGATTTCGACGACCGTCATCGAGGTCGGCGTTGACGTGCCGAACGCGTCTTTGATGATTATCGAACACGCCGAACGATTTGGTCTTTCACAATTGCATCAATTGCGCGGGCGCGTCGGGCGCGGAGCGGAACAATCTTTCTGTGTTTTACTGACCGGCGACAAAAAAACCGCCGTTGCCAGAGAACGCTTGGGAATTATGGAAGAAACGACCGACGGTTTTCGCATTGCCGAAAAGGATTTGGAGATTCGCGGGCAGGGCGAAATTCTCGGCACAAGACAATCCGGCGAGCAAACTTTCAAGATTGGAAATATTATTCGAGACCTGGAAATTCTCGACGCGGCTCGACAGGAAGCTGAGTATTACTTGACGGTTAAGCGTTTAACTGGTGAAACTTCAAGACTTATCGAAATCACCAAAAACGATGCTCGCTTTCGGCTCGCCGGAATCGGATAAATAAAACGGTTTTATGTAAGGTATATTACAAAAAACAGTTTTCTTTTTTTTCAAAGTATGTTTATATTAATAGATAAAGGTATAACTAACGGTTATCAAAAACCGATAAGGTATTTTGTAACTAAAGTATTCTCAGAAATATAGTAGAACCTTGTTTTTGACATTAATCTCTCACTAGTTTTTTGAATCAATCTCAACTATTTTTCACGACGTAATTTCCTGAACAATAATTATTTTATTTTGCAATTATCTTCCATAATTGATCAGGCAATTTGCCGAAGTGTCGAAATTTGTTGAATAACCGATGCGGACTAGAGCCGCGTCAATAAAGCAGTTTAACGCATTTTAAGAGGGAGAACATAATGGATAACCGAAGACCACCGACAATTGGCACTTCAAAGAGCTTTGAACGAAAGCCACTGGAAAGAAAAGAAGAAGAACCCCAGCGAGGATATAAAAAATTCCAATCGCGCGACGACCGTTTTCAGCCTCGAAATACAAAATTTCAAGGTCAGGACGAAAGAAAATTTGATGACCGACCGCCCCGCGACCGACCATCAAACGACCGATCACCCGGCAGAAGCGGAACGTTTCAATCTAAAAACGACCGATTTCAGCCAAAAGGTCGCCCAAATCCGGCGGACAAAAGAGTTAAGCCGTGGGAAAAGGAAAACAGACCGCGCATCGTATCAGATATGCAAGTGACCGACGGAAAACATCGCGGAAAGTATCTGCAAAGTACCACTTCTTCCAAAGTCCGCCCGACGGCGCGCCGGGTGCGGGAAGTGATGTTCAGAATTTTGTTCCGCCGCGTCAGAGCCGGAAGATTTCTTGATTTGTGCGCCGGTGCCGGAACAGTCGGCATCGAAGCGATTTCGCGGGGCGCGATAGTCTCAACGTTTGTCGAGCGTTCATCTAAAATGTGCAGTTTCATCAAGAAAAATCTCGAATCGCTCGGCATCAAAGAAGGTCACGGCGAAGTTATCGAAATGGAAGTCGTACCGTTTTTGAAAAGAGCGGGCAAACGCCGCCGTCAATGGGATGTCGTTTATTTCGATCCGCCGTATGACGAAAATTACGACGAGGTGCTGGAATATTTCGGACGCGGAGTAGCCGTCAGACCGGGCGGCACACTTGTTGTTGAACATCACGCTGAAATGTTTTTCCCCGAAAAATTCGGTGTAATGAAACGTTGGCGAGTTCTTTTACAGGGCGAAACGGCACTGAGTTTTTACGAAAGAAAATAATTTCAGTTATCAGCCAGCAGCTATCAGTCGTCAATAAATTGTTAGCTGCTGACTAATGACTGATAATTGACGATGCGAATAATTGCCGGCGCATATCGCGGACGAATTCTTAAAAGTCCGGCGAATTTGAAAACCCGCCCGACTTCCGACCGTTTACGCGAAACTCTTTTCAACGTTTTGCAGTCTGAAATTGACGGCGAAACGCGGTTTCTCGATTTGTGCGCCGGAACCGGCGCGGTCGGCATCGAAGCGATTTCGCGGGGCGCGAAATTTTCAACTTTTGTTGATAAATCGCGCCGCGTGTGCGCTTTGATCGAAGAAAATCTTGATATTCTTAAAATTCCCGAAGAACAGTCGGAAGTTTTTTGCGAGGCGGCGGAAAAATTTATTACGCGCGCAACTCCCGCCGTTTGGGATATAGCGTTCTTTGATCCGCCGTATCGAACCGATTATTCGATATTTTTATACGAATTCGGCTCAAACGCTTCAAATCTGCTGAGTGAAAACGGATTTTTGATCGCCGAACATCACGCGAAAAATCTTTTGCCCGACGCAATCGGCGAAATTCGGAGAGGGCGAATTCTCAAGCAGGGTGAAACGCGGCTGAGTTTTTACGACAGAAAATAATCAGCGGTCAATGCCAAGCGGTCAATGGTTGATTTTTCGGCAATCAAACTAACCATTGACCGCTTAACATTTGCCGCTGAGAAAAAATGAAAATAATCATCTGGTTAATTCTGTGTCTCATTTGGGGAACAACCTGGTTTTTTATCAAAATCGGACTTCGGGATTTGCCGCCGATTAGTTTTGCCGCGACCAGATTTTTACTCGCGCTGATTATTCTGGCGTTGATAATTTATCTGCAAAAAATTCCGCTGCCGAAAACACAGCGCGACTGGAAACTTCTCGGACTGACCGGAATTTTGCAGTTTTCCGTCAATTACAGTCTCGTATTTTGGAGCGAACAATATATTTCTTCCGGTTTGGCGGCGGTTTTACAGGCGATGATTACGGTTTTCGGACTCGTTTTAGCGTGGGTTCATCTGCCTTCGGAAAAAATAACGCGGCTGAAAGTTTCAGCGGTCATACTCGGCATCGCGGGCGTGGCGACAATTTTTATCGAACAGCTTGAAATCAACAGTTGGACGGCTTTCGCCGGTTCCGTGGCGATTGTGATCGGGGCTTACGCGGCGGCGCACGCTTCGATTTTGGTGAAGGCGTTCGGCGGCAATCTGCATCCGGCGAGTTTGGTTTTCGGGCAGATGGCGTGCGGAATTCTGCCGCTGATTTTATTCGGTTTAATTAAGGAAGGCAATCCGCTACATTTTCACTGGAGCTGGCAGGCGGTTGTTTCAGTTTTATATCTGACAATTTTCGGAACAATCGCCGCATTTTGGCTTTATTACTGGCTTTTGAGCAAAATCGAATCAACCAGAGCGATGATGATTTCACTGGTTACGCCGCTGATCGCAGTGATCGTCGGCGCGTCTTTTTTGGGTGAAACGCTGCCGCCGCAGACAATTTTCGGTGGTTTTTTAATTTTGGCGAGTATCGGTTTGATAGTTTTTCGCAGAAAGATAAAAATTCCGCAGATCCAAAATTCCAATCCCGCGTCTTGAATCCTAAATCATTCCCCGCTGTTTCGCATTTGCGCGGAAAGATTGCGTATTTCGTGTTTATCGAGCAGGTGGCGGAGCGAGCGCACCGGCATTTGCAACAATTCGGCGGCGCGTGTCTGGTTGCCGCCGGTTTGCTTTAAGGCTTCCACGACATAAGTTTTTTCCAGATTGTCGAGATGCGAAACGAGATTGATACCGCTTTCGGGCAGGTCGAATTCGGCTTTGATGCGCGTCGGATTGTAATTTGTGACGTGATCGGGCAGGCGTTCCGGCTGAATTTCTTCGGTTCGCTCCAGCGCGACGGCGCGTTCGATGGTGTGTTCGAGTTCGCGGACATTGCCGTGCCAGGCGTAATCTTCGAGCATCTGCATCGCTTTTTGCGAAACGGAAACTTTTCTGCCGGTTTGATCGCAGAATTTCCTGGTGAAATGCTCGACCAGTTCGGGAATATCTTCGCTTCGGTCGCGCAGCGGCGGCAAACTAATCGGAATCACCGAAACCCGGTAGAATAAATCTTCGCGGAAACTTCCCTCCTCCGACATCTTTTTCAAATCGCGGTTGGTCGCGGCAATAACCCGCGCGTCAATCGAAATTTCTTCGTGCGCGCCGACGGGTCGCACCTTTCTTTCCTGCAAAACGCGCAACAGTTTAACCTGCATCGCGGGCGACATTTCGCCGATTTCGTCGAGAAAAATCGTGCCGTGATCGGCGGCTTCAAAAAGCCCTTTGCGGTTGGCGTTCGCGCCCGTGAACGAACCTTTGACGTAACCGAACAGTTCACTTTCCAGCAAAGTTTCGGTGAATGCGCCGCAGTTAATCGAAATAAATGGTTTTTCGGCGCGCGGCGACAGATCGTGAATCGCGCGGGCGACGAGTTCCTTGCCCGTTCCCGACTCGCCCGTCACCAAAACGGTTGACTGCACTTCGGCGACCGTTTCGATCATTTGATAAACCGCCTGCATTTTTGCCGAATGACCGATGATGTTTTTGACGCTGCCGCGATCACGCTGGGCGCGTTTAAAGGCGCGATTTTCGACGATTAAATGCTGTCGTTCAAACGCTTTTTTGACGATAAGTTTTAATTCTTCGACATCGAACGGTTTCTGAATAAAATCGTCCGCGCCGAGCTTAAACGCGTCGCGGGCGGTGTCAACGGTTGCGAAAGCCGTCATCAGCACCACGCCGACATCGGGCGATTCTTCGCGCGCCGCGCGCAGCAGTTCGATGCCGTTCATATCCGGCATTTTCACGTCGGTAATGATGACATCGGCGGGTTCAATACGCAGTTTTTCAAGCGCGTCGCGCCCGTTCATCGCCGTGCGGATTTTGTGTCCGTCGTGTTCAAAAACCAGCGTTAAAAGCTGTCTGTAACTTTGTTCGTCATCAACGATTAATAAATTTGACATTTGGTTTTAAGATTTTCGGGAGAAGATTTGCAGGCGTGCGAACGAATCGTTCCGCGCTCCAATTATATTTTCACAAAAAAACAACTGTTATTTCAAGAGGAAATTTCCGTTTCCCGCGTTTTAACCCTTAAAAAATCTTCCAGCCGTGAAGGTTTAAAGGATTCTTTCGTTTCTTCCGTAGCTTTGTTCAAGCTCTTATTGACACTTTCTTTCGGCAGTTCGACGGTGATCGTCGTGCCTTCGTTTTCACGGCTGCGAACATTGATGGTGCCGTTATGGTCACGAATAATCTGGTAAACTATCGAAAGTCCGAGACCGGTTCCGCCCGTCATCGAATCCGAAAAAGGTTCAAAAAGCTGCTCAACTTGATTTGCCGACATTCCGCAGCCCGTGTCTTCAAACAAAATACGAATGCGGTCTTTGCCAATTTCCCGGAGGGCGACTTTTAATTTACCGCCGTCTTCCATCGCGCCGACGGCATTGCGCGCCAGATTCCAGAAAATTTGTTTAAGCTGGGTCTGATCGGCGGAAATCATCACCGGGTATTTCGGCAGATCGGTTTCCAAAACGTGATGCTCCTTAATATCGGGACTGTGATCCAGCAGAGCAAAAGTTTCTCTGATGGCTTCACGAACGTCTATTTCCGAAAAATGGCTGACGCGCGGGCGGGCGTAGGTTAAAAAATTGGTAATAATTTTATTGAGGCGATCCGATTCGCGCAAAATAATTTCCATTAGAGAAGCCTGTGAAGTGTCGGGCGGCGTTTGTGACTGCAAAACCTGAATCGCGCCGCGCATCGCGCCGAGCGGATTGCGGATTTCGTGAGCCAATCCCGCCGCAACGCGACCGACCGCCGCCAGACGATCTTTGCGCCGCACATTTTCCTCCATCGAACGAATTTCAGTCAAATCCTGAAATGAAATAATCAATCCCGTTTTTTCGCCGGCTTTAGCAAAAAGCGGTGAAATCGTGTAACCGACGCGAATGGCAAAACCGTCCGGTGTGATGCAGTTAGTTTCAAAACGCGGCGGATGATCACCGGTCTCGGTTACTTCCAGAGAATTTTCAATCGGCAGATGAATATCACCGAAAAGTGAAAAAATTGATGTTTTCCGTACTTTTTCGGATTTATGCCCGGTGATTTCGGAAGCCGCCGCGTTGAAGGTGTAAATTGTTCCGTCTAAGTCAGTGGTAATCAAACCCGAGCGGATTGATTCGATAATTCTTTCGTGCAGAACGCGCAAATCCGCCAATGATTTGAGAGTTTCATCGAGTCTTTCACCGGAAGCGTAGCGTTCGGACAAGCGCGAGGCAAGCAATCCGACAAACAGCAGAGCGACGTTGTATGTGCCGACAATTTGGACGGTTTTGGTCACATCCGGCGTTTGCGCGAAGCTCGGAACAAACCCGGAAAGAACCGCCGCCGCGAGACCCGTAAACAGAAACGCGCTGATGATCGCCATTATAATCGTGTCGCGCGCGCTCAAGAAAACACTTGAAAGACTGATTATGACGATAAATAATGAAATAAACGGCGAAGTTATGTCGCCCGAACGCCAAACCAGCCAGGTGATCGAAAAAACATCTAAAAGAAGTTGGACGCGCACCTGCCACGCGTAATTTTCCAGCAGCCGCACCGCAAAAAAATAAATAAAAGTCAATCCGGCGGTGATGATTAAGACCGGAAACAACCCGTGCGGATAAGCCTTGACGGAAAATTTGGCATACCCGCTGTTCCAAATCCATTTGACAACAAAAAGCAGAAAAACAACCAATAGGCGACCGAGGATCAAAGTTTGAATTTTTTGTGCCGGTTTATTGTTGGCGGAAAATCTATTTTCGTTTAGACTAAACATATTTGTAATTTACAGGAGAAAAAGAATGGACAATTCACCGAAATTCGATCAGCGACCGTGGGGAAATTTCACAGTTCTTGACGAAGGCGACGGGTTTAAAGTTAAAAGAATCGAAGTTTTACCGAACAAACGTTTAAGCTATCAAAAACATAAACAGCGCACCGAGCATTGGTTTGTGGTACGCGGCATAGCTAAAGTAACATTAAACGGGGAGGAATTTCTAGTAAAAAATGGTGAAGCGATTGATATTACCGTCGGGACGGCGCATCGCGTCGAAAATCCGAACGACGAAGAAATGCTCGTGTTCATTGAAACGCAGACCGGAACTTATTTCGGTGAAGACGACATTATCAGACTCGAAGACGATTTTGGAAGAATCGAATAGCCGAAAAAGGTGAAATACGCGAAAAAGTGAAAAGTGATGAAAATTTGATTCTCAAATCCTTATTTAAGTTCAAGCCGTTTGTTGCTCGATCATTTTTCACTTTTCGACAATTATTTCAGCCGCTTCGAGTAAATTTTTCGCCGTTAAATCAGGTTCTCTTTCTAAAACCGCAATTTCCTTTTGACCGTAACCCGTCAAAACTAAAGCGGTTTTAGTTCCGGCGCGAAATCCCGTCCGCACGTCAATCGCTTTATCGCCGATCATCCAGCTCGATTCCAAATCAATCGCAAAATCGCGCCGCGCAAGCTGAATCATTCCCGTCTGCGGCTTGCGGCATTCGCAGTTGTCGGCGGGACAATGCGGACAAAAATAAATCGCGTCTAATTTTGCGCCCGCGGCGGCGAGTTCATTTATCAATTTTTGATGAATTTCGGAAAGCGTTTTTTCGTCAAAAAACCCGCGCGCGATGCCGGATTGATTGGTAATCAGAATAACGAGAAAATGATGGGCATTCAAGAGTTTAACGGCGCGCGCCGCAAACGGAAAAACCCTTAAATCCGCCGCCCGCGAAAGATAATTTACTTCTTCGCAAAGCGTCCCGTCACGATCAAGAAAAACAGCGCGTCTTTTCATTTTCAGCAGATATTCAGCGTTTCAATTTACAGTTGATTTCATTTCAATCATCACCGGGACAACGAAAATCCCCAAAATCGCCAAGTCAAACCAAGAGCTTGAAAGTTTTCACATTTCCAGTATTTTCAATGTATCTGCGATTTCTCCGCGTTAAATTGGATTTCCGGTGTTCCGATTATCCTGCCGACAAGACAGTGAAGAATATCTCTTTTGTTCTCCTTTTATTAAGCAATACTGCATAGTTCAAACGTGGGTTGTCAAATTTCACTTGATTTTGAGATCAATATCAACAATAATGTTTAGTTAATGTGCATATTTGAGCATTTTTCTAATTATTTTTAATAAAAGGACTACCAGACCATTCTCTAAAACAGTATTTATTCAAACAACCACAAAATCAACATCAAGTCAATTCCCCCCCGTAAAAGCTTGAATCTCTGTTTAATCGTCGGCAGTTTTTAGTTTTAAAATAGTTATTCTAAATTTTTTGGAGTAAAGAAAATGAGTTGGAAATTTAAATTAATCATTTTGTTGGCAGTTGTTCTAGGAACATCAATTTTTCTGAATTTGCCGGCTTCGCAGGCGCAGACGGAGAACGGAACCGACGCTCGTGAAAATCCGAATAACTTTTCCGAAGAAAATATAACAAAGTATCCAAATGGAGTAATGAGCATCAAGCCGACCGGCTTTGGCATTACCGGAGCGGTGCGGAATATGCCGACCTACGATACGGATTCGCTGGTCAAGCGGGCAAATTTTGTCAGCGCGGAAGAACGCCGTGAAATGCGGATTAAAATTGAACGACAAAAAAAAGGCTTGGATACTGATGAAGATGAAGATAAAGAAATCAACGAATTAAATGCGGAAATAATTAAACGAGTTATTCCGGGCGAGGGTGCCGGATATGATGTTTTTCAAGACCCGCTGGTTGAAAAGAGCTTAAAACTCAACGCTCCGCAGGCGATGCCGACACCGAGTTTGACTTTTGACGGGGGAACAGCAGCCGACAATGCTTCTCTGGGCATCGGCAGGTTGGCTCCGCCGGATACGAACGGCGATGTCGGACCCAATAATTACGTCAGTTCGGTCAATTTAGTCTTAAAAATGTTTAACAAAAGCGGCGTGAAGGTCGCCGGTCCGATTAAAACAAGTTCATTGTTTGCCGCATTACCGGCTGATGATCCGTGCCGCGTTCAAAACGACGGCGATCCGATTGTCCTTTACGATTCGCTCGCCGACCGCTGGCATATCAGCCAGTTCGCGCTGCCGAGCAGCGGCGTTAATTCACAATGTGTCGCGCTGTCTGTCACGGGTGATCCGACCGGGGCTTATTACGTTTGGAGCTACCCGTATCCGGGCGGCGCGTTTAACGATTACCCGAAGGTCGGCGTTTGGACGGATGCTTACCATATGACCTTTAATCAATTTAATCCGGCGGGGACGACTTATACGGGAGCCGGTTTTTTATCTCAGGACAGAGCCAAAGCATTAGCCGGCGACCCAAGCGCGTCGGTAGTTTATTTTAACTTAAATACGATTGATAAAACCGCGTCAGGACTGCTGCCGGGAGACATTGACGGTTACGTCGCTCCGCCGACGGGTTTGGCGGAAGTCATCGGCGAATATCGGGCGGATGAATTCGGCGATCCGAACGACGCGCTCCGTTTATACAAGTGGGTGCCAAACTTCTCCGACCCTTCAAGTTCAACGCTGACTGTCTTACCAGATGTCGTCTTAGCTCCGTTTGACGCGCGAAGTCCAAGCGGAAGTGCGTCGGTTGAACAAATGGGCGGTGAATTACTCGACGCAATTAGCGACCGCTCAATGCACCGCCTCGCATATCGCAATTTCGGAACCACCACCAGTCCTATAAATTCTTATGTCGGAAATTTTACAGTCAATGTCAGCGGTGTTCAGCCGACTAGTGAGACTACTTATCAAACAGGTATTCGCTGGTTTGAAGTGCGCCGTGTTAATGACACTTTTTCAGTTTTCGATCAGGGAACGCACAATCTGACACCGGGCGACGGCGCGAACGGTTTGAATGATTGGATGGGCAGCATCGCGCAGGACAATCGCGGCGACATCGCTCTCGGATTTTCTCAAGCCGGAACGACTCAGCGAGCGAATATTATGATCGCCGGTCGCACCAACAACACGCCGAACAGCGGAACGCTTAATGAAGGCGAGGCTTTGATGTATGCCGCCGGCGGTTCGCAGACCAGCAGCAGCGGGCGTTGGGGTGATTACAGCGCGATGAGCATTGACCCGACCGACGACTGCACGTTTTGGTACACGCAGGAATATTACGCGACCACCAGTGCATTGGGCTGGTCAACGCGCGTCGGGAAATTCCGGTATCCACAGTGTGTAGATGCGCCGAAAGCTACAATTCAGGGAACAATTACCTATTGTAGCAACGGTTCACCGATTTCAAAAGCATCGGTTGACGCAACCGGCGGCTTCAATCGCCTTACGGGGTCTGCGGGAACCTATTCGATGACGGTTTCACCGGGAACTTACACCATTACCGCCGGTAAATCCAGCGGTTTCAATTCTGCCAGCGCGGCACCTGTCACCGTTGCCGCCGGACAGACAGCAACGGTTAATGTCTGTTTGACGGCTTTCCCTGTTGTCGCCAACGGCGGCGTGGCGATTGTTTCCGAAAGCTGTAGTATTCCGAACGGCGCGCCTGATCCGGGAGAAACGCTAACGGTAAGTTTAGATCTACAAAATACCGGCGGCGACAGCACTACCAACTTAACCGCTACTCTTCAGGGAACCGGCGGCGTAACCAGTCCGAGCGCATCTCAAAGCTATGGCGTAATCGCGCCAGGCAATACCGCGCGCAGAAACTTTAGTTTTACGGTTGACCCTTCGATTGCCTGCGGAAGTAATATTACTTTAACTTTTAATGTTACTGACGGGGCAGCTAATTACGGAACAGTGACTAAAACTTACTCAACCGGTATGCTAACAACATCTTTGAGTGAAAATTTTGATGGAGTAACGGCTCCGGCACTGCCTTCCGGCTGGTATAATCTTCAAATCAGCGGAACCACTATCAATTGGGCAACATCAACCACGACACCGAGTTCCGCGCCGAACGCGGCAATTGCCAATGATCCGGCGACTGTCAATTCCTCAGCTCTGCTCAGTCCGGCAGTCTCTATTAGAACAACGGAAGCGCAGATTTCTTTCAAGAATTTTTATGATACCGAAGCAAATTATGACGGAATGGTATTGGAATATACAACTGACGGCGGGACGACGTGGACGGATGTTATTACCGGCGGCGGCAGCTTTGTCAGCGGCGGTTACAACGCCACCATTAGTCCTTCATATAAAAATCCGATTGCCGGTCGAAAGGCTTGGAGCGGCAATTCGGGCGGTTACATTAATACAGTCGTCAATTTGCCGGCTTCATTAAATGGTCAAACGGTTAAGTTTCGGTGGGTTTTGGGATCTGACAGTGCAGTAGCGGGAACCGGTGTCAGGATTGACGACATCGTTGTTCTGGGAGGAAAACAATGTTCGTCTGCCTGCGTTCAAAGTTATGAAGCGGATGTATCTCCGCGTCCGAACGGAGACACCTATATTGACGCTTCCGATGTTCAGCAGGTTCGCCGATTTGTCGTCGGTTTGGATATGCCGTATCAATCGAATGAGTTTCAACGCGCCGATGTCGCGCCGCGTTCATCTGAAGGCGACGGTTTCGTTGATTCCGACGATGTGCAACAAACGCGGCGATATTCGGTCGGAACTGATGCCAGACAGACCGCCGGCGGCGCAACGGCGGCTGATCCGATTCTATTAAATTCAAACATACAGGCGACAATATTGGGCAAATCATTCATTCGCACGAAAGACGGCGTGCTGGCGGCTCCGGCAGCCTTCCGTGTGGATAATCAGAACACCAGTCCCGGTTCGACTTTGGTGGTGCCGATTCGCGTGGATACCGTCGGCAACGAGGCGGGCTACACCTTCAGCATCGCTTTTGATTCGACCATTCTGACCAATCCGCAAGTGGCAATCGGCAACGGCGGCGGCGATGTCGTCTTCAACACCAACAATCCCGGACAGATCGGTTTCTCGGTCACGTCATTTAGCGGCGGGACGATTGCCGAAGGCAACAACATTGCTTTGGTGAATGTCACCTTCACAGTGGCGGCGGGAGCGGCGGCGGGAACGACCCCGATCACGTTTACGGACACGCCGGCGCGGAGAAAGGCATCGGGAGTGGATCCGAACACGCCGATCACGCAGCCGACCTACACGGGCGGAACGATCACGATCAGCGGAGCGACGGCGGCGGGAGCGACGATCAGCGGACGCATTCTGACGAGCGGCGGCAGAGGCGTTGCCGGAGCGCAGGTGATCGTCACCGACAGGGCGGGAGCAGTGGTAGCGACGGGGCGGACGAACGGCTTCGGTTATTACACTGTGGCGGAGATTGCAGCGGGCGAAAGTTACATAGTGCGAGTGGCATCGAAGCAATATCAGTTCGCGGCGCGAGTGATCACGATTGTCCAGGACATAGACGGGATAGATTTCACGGCACAGCCTTGATAACTAATCCCGGACGGGGAGGAGAAAGCCCGTCAAATAAAACTTTCACTCTCTCAAAACCAGGTTGGAAAAAAGCGGGGCAAATGCTGTAACAAATTTCATCAGAACGCAGTCCATAGTTAAGCTCCTTTTTGACTTTTCTTTGGTCGGAAAATATCAAATTGAACATACTTGTTCAGCGTTCTGTTTTCAAATATCAATTGTCAATGTTGCATAAAGTCGAGCTAAGGCAATGATGATAATTGTCATCGAGATTCTCAATCGTGAATTTGCAGCTTTTGCTATAAGCGATTCACAATTGAGAATCTCGATGCGGAAGCCCGCACGAAGTAAGGACGGTTTTTGTTGCGCCCTCACTTCGTGCGGGCTTCCGCATTGATAGTCGCTCGAAATTGAAAATCGCTGTGAGTTGCAGAAATATCCGATGTAAGTGAAAATAAAACTAATGCACTGGATTTACTGGATTCTAATCATATTTTTTGTCGTATCTTTAATGTCTACGGCAATTACGGCGTATCGTTATCGCCAATATCTGCAAACCGGCTGGGTTTTGCTGAAAACCTATCGGCAGTTTAAGCAAAAAACCAAACCTGACAAAAAGAGCATCGAAACAAAACCGATTTCCGACAATTCGCCGCTGATTCAGTGCGCCAAATGTCATAAATGGATTCCGCAGACGCAGGCGATTAAACTAAAAACGAGTTACTTCTGCTCGCACAGTTGTCTGGAAAAATCGTTCGCCGCAAAAAGGTGAATTTCAAATTCGCGGAGCGGACTGGAGCGCAATCCGTCCCGGTTGCAATGAGCGCAAGAGCGCGAAAAATCGCCATTTACTCGAACGCCGCAACAAACAAACATTTTCCGCGCTCTTGCGCTCATTCCGCTTCGTGTTTCGACGAAATTAACTTTATTGACTGTATTTATTTAGCTTTTCCCTGCTTCGCCACCGCTTCTTCCGCCGCTTTGATCGCTTCCTGATCGCCGAGATAATAGTTTTTTATCGGCTTCAAATTCTCGTCCAATTCGTAAACGAGCGGAATTCCTGTCGGAATGTTGCGGTGAACGATGTCTTCGTCGGAAATCGCGTCGAGATATTTGACCAAAGCCCGCAAAGAGTTGCCGTGCGCGGCGATAATCAGGCGTTTTCCGGCTTTTATTTTCGGCATAATTTCCGATTCGTAAAACGGCACGACGCGGGCGACGGTGTTTTTTAACGCTTCGGCGGTCGGGAATTTTCCGGCTTCAATCGAAGCGTAACGCGGGTCTTTGCCCATCCAGCGTTCGTCGCCTTCTTCGAGCAGAGTCGGCAAAACGTCGTAACTTCTGCGCCAGATTAAAACCTGTTCTTCGCCGTGCTGTGCCGCGGTTTCGGCTTTATTCAAACCTTGCAAACCGCCGTAATGCCGTTCGTTCAACATCCACGATTTCGTTTCGGGAATCCACATCAAATCCATTTCGTCCAAAATAATCCAGAGCGTGCGAATGGCGCGTTTCAAAACCGATGTGTAGGCTTCGTCAAAAACGTAACCTTCGTCTTTCAAAAGTTTTCCCGCCGCGTGCGCTTCCGTCCGACCTTTTTCGCTCAGGTCAACGTCTTTCCAACCCGTAAACCGATTTTCCTTGTTCCACTGACTTTCGCCGTGTCTGATTAAAACTAATTTATACATAACTTTATTGTAAATTCCAGATTCCAGATTTCAAATTCCAGATTCATTATTCAACAATTTTCGCGCTTCGCCAACCAGATAAAGCGAACCTGTCACACAGATTAAATTTTTCGCGTCGGAAATATTTTTAGCGATTTCCAACGCTTCCGCCACCGTTTTCGTCGTCATAACATTTGTTTCATCAACATTTTGCGGCACGAATTTTAATAATTCCGCAGTTTGCATCGAACGCGAATTATCGGGAACGGTTAAAATCAATTTATCGGCGAGCGGAAAAAGAATGGCGGCGATTTCCGACAAATCTTTGTCGCGCATCGCGCCGAAAATCATCGTAATCGGTTTTTCAATAAATTCATCGAGATAATTTTTCAACGCTTTCGCGCCCGAAATATTGTGCGCTCCGTCGAATAAAATATTTTTGTAAAATTCCAAACGTCCGTGATGCGTTGCCGTTTCCAAACCGGCGACAATATTTTCGTTCGTGATCTTAAAATTTTCCTGCAAAATTTCGGCTAAAAGAATCGCCGTTTTAGCATTTTCAACTTGATGTCTGCCCGATAAATTGACGCGAACATTGCTGTAATCGGCTTTTGAAGTGACAAAATTTAAATATAATTTATCGTCGTTCGGTTGGCTGACGATGATCGAACTGATTTTTGAAGTTAATTTCAGCGTAATACTGAACTCGGCGCATCTTTCTGTAATTATTTTCATCGCTTCGGGCAACTGTTCCGCAATGACAACTTTCATACCGGCGCGAATAATCGCCGCTTTTTCCGCCGCTATTTCCGCCAAAGTATTTCCCAAAATATTCTGATGATCGTAATCAATCGGCGTAATCGCGGCGATTTCCGCATTGGCGGCAGTCGTCGCGTCGAAACGTCCGCCCAATCCAGTTTCCAAAATCGCCAATTCGACTCGCGTTTCGGCAAAAGCGTTCAAAGCAATCGCCGTCACCTGTTCAAAATACGTCGGAACGGTTTCGAGTTTCTTATCTTCGACAAGTTTTTCGGCTGTTTCCCGAACAATTGTCGCGTGTCGCGCAAAATCGTTTTCGCTGATTTCCCTGCCGTTTATTTTCACTCTTTCGGTCACGGAAACGAGATGCGGCGAAGTCGTCGTTCCGGCTGCAATTCCCGCTTCAACGCAAATCGCTTCGAGAAAAGCGCAGACCGAACCTTTGCCGTTCGTTCCGGCAACCTGAACTTTTAAATAATTATCCTGCGGATTCTCAAGCGCGGCGAGCAGTTTTCCGACGTTCTCAAGACCGAGCTTCATCGCCAAAACTTCGTTGCCCAAACTGTAAAGATAGTTAGAAGATTCTTGAAAGTTCATTTTTAAAATGATTCTCCCGCTTCTTCAAGTGCCTGCCGTTCGATTTCAACACTCAAACGAAAATCAGTTTGCCTGATTTTGTCCAAAAATGGTTTGATGGACGGAATGATTCCGCGAAGTCTGGCTTTGATGATTACGCCGATTGTTCCGGTGATTTCAATTCCGAGTTTGTCGGCGATTTTTCTTGCTTTTTGGTCGTCGAGAATAATTATGCTGTCGGGAATCTCCAAAGCTGGTGCGATTGCGCTGGCTTCGCCTTTGTCTATTTGGAGTTCGAGAATTTTTTGCCGATATTTGTCCGTTGGCGCGTTAATTTCGATCCATTCGGGAAGCGTTTCTCCAAATTCGGCGGCAACTTCAACGGTTGTAATTATTTGCCCGTAAACTTTTCGCAGTAAACCGAGTTCGCCGATGTTGGTTAAAATAATTAAACAGCTCGTGTCCGAAATTATCGTTTTACGCATTTTTCACGTCTTTTGCTAATTCCGAAGCCGGATAATTAAATATCGAAACGTCATATCGTCCGAGCAATTCGGCAAAAGTGCGTTTGGAAAGCCCGACCAGTTCGGCAGCTTGTCCGAGCGAAAGTTTGCCTTTTTCGTAAAGCCGCGTGGCGATCAGCATCGCCGCTTCCGTGCTGTCTAAATCGAGCGTGTCCGGTATTTCTATGGTCAGGGTCTTCATAATTTGAAGATATTATAAAATTCGTTAAAATTCACGTTCAGTCGTTTGCAAGCAGTCTTCGATGATAATTTATTTGTCCAATATGATAATTAAAATGCGCTAAAATTTTCAAAAGCGCGGAATCCGTTGTTGACGGTTCGCGTCCTTCCTGAAGCGGATAAGTTTTTTCCAAATCTTCATCAGACAATTTATTTAACGCGTTTTTAACGACTTCAATCGTATTTTCTATCTGTGCAATTAATTCGTTTCGGGAAACGCTTCCGGTTGAAAATTCTTCATCGCGCTTTCTCACATAACCCGAATCGCCCAGCGTCGCGCCGATATAATGATTCAGATTTCCAAGCAAATGCAGACACAAATTTCCCGCCGAATTTGGAATATTTTCGGTTTTAATCCATAAATCGGCTTCGTTTTTATACGAATTTGTTTCATCAATTAATTTATTCAAATCACGTTCGAACAGTTCGTTTAGTAAATCTTTCAGCATATTATTAAGCAGACATTTTTAATATTTTCCAAGATAATATAAAACCGTCGAAAATTACACTTCCATTTTTTGATTGTGCCATCAAATCATTTTATCGCCGATAAAATAAACCCTCACGATTTAAATAAGTCGTTTGCTTTCGATTTCCGGCATCTAAAAACCCGTCAAAGCCAACATTTAACTTACATAATGAAGCTTAATCAGCTATAATAGAAGTTTTTATGAGCAAAAAGATAGTCGAAAGTTACAAAAGTAAATTAGAACAGGAAGAAGGCTGGACGATTAAACACGGCGCGCGGCTTCGCATCGCGTTGTGTTATCCGAACACTCACGCGATTGGAATGGCGAATCTCGGACTTCACACGATGTATGAATTGTTCAATAAAATTCCCGAAGTTTCCTGCGAGCGCGTCTTTTTGCCGGACGATTTTGAGATGCGCGAATATGAAAAATCGCGCACGCCGCTGCTTTCGTTTGAAACGCAAACGCCGATCAAAGATTTCGATGTCGTCGCTTTTTCGATTTCGTTTGAAACCGATTATCTGAATATGGCGCGGATGCTGCAAATGTCGCAGATTCCGGTTTGGTCAAAAGATCGCAATCATTTTCATCCGTTAGTCGTGATGGGCGGCGCGGCTTCGTTTTTGAATCCCGAACCGATTGCCGATTTTACAGACATCATCGCCGTCGGCGAAGGCGAAATTCTTGCGTTTCAATTGGTTGACACGATTTTAGAACACGGAAACAAAGAAGATATTCTGCTGAATCTCGCCAAAATCGGGCGTGGTTTTTATATTCCGTCACTTTACAACGTGATTTACAACGACGATGGCACGGTTTTCGATTACATTCCAAAAGAAAAAGGCGTGCCGAAACGTGTCGGACGCGCGCTCGCCGCTGCGAATCCGAAAGAAGGAACGTTGCGCCGCGCGATGAAGCGCAACGAAGTCGAAGTGATTGATTTTTTGATGAATCAGGACGTTTTCGCGCCGTCAACTTCCGTCTGGTCGCCGGGCGCGGAAATGGGCGACCGATTGCTTATTGAAATCTCGCGCGGCTGTTCGCAGGGCTGTCGTTTTTGCTGGGCGGGTTACAATTATTATCCGCCGCGCGTCGTTCCGGCGCGTGATATTTTGGCGAAAGCCGCCGAATGGCGCGAAAAAACCAATAAAATCGGACTAGTTTCCACCGCCGTTTGCGATCACCCGGAAATTTCGACGATTTTGAGCGAACTTCGCAAAATGGAATATAAAATCACCGTTTCTTCTTTGCGCCTTGATCAAATTTCCGAAGAACTACTCGACGCGCTCGTCGAATCGAACGATCAGCAAATCGCCGTCGCGCCCGAAACGGGTTCGGACAGATTGCGCCGCGTCATCAATAAAAACCTGACGAACGACGAAATAGTTGACATCTGCGGCGCGGTTTTTGATCGCGGAATGCTGACCGTCAAACTTTATTTAATGGTCGGTCTGCCGACGGAAACGCAGGAAGATTTAGAAGAAATGCTGGTTTTGGTCGAGCGCATCAAAGATCGAATGCTCGAAGCCGGAAAACGCTTCGGACGCGCGGGGAAAATTATTCCGTCATTAAACGGACTCGTGCCGAAACCGAACACGCCGTTTCAGTGGGACGCGGTGTGCGATGAAAAAGAATTGAAAAATCGTCTGAAATGGGTTTCCAAAAATCTCGCTCGAATCCCGAACGTCGAAGTTCGCGCGATGTCGGCGCGAATCGCGCACGAACAGGCTCTGTTTTCTTCAGGCGACCGGACGATTGCGAAAGTCATCGAATCTGCCGCACGAAATAAAGGAAATTTGAAAGAAGCTCTGCGCGAAACCGGCATTGATGCGGCTTTTCACACTTCGCGCAATCGCAGTTACGATGAATTTCTGCCGTGGTCAATTGTAGATACGGGACTCTCATTTGAATTTTTGAAAACCGAACACGAAAAATCGCAAGCCTCGCTTTCTTCAAAACCGTGTCCGGCGGTTGAAAAATGCACGACCTGCGGCGTTTGCCCGACGACGTGGCTGGCTGACGCGCCAACCGGTTTGGTGCAGCTACAGAGCTTGAGAAAGCCGCAGGTTTTATCGGTCGCCGTTTGATACTCGAAATAGCAAGAATTATTAGGTTAATTCCTCAATAAAAAGACTGGAGCGCGAGCGTCTCGCTTGCCCCGTTCCAGCGAAGCGAAGAACGGGAAACGCCGCTCAACAAAAAAGTAACTTAAATGGATATGCGACGCACGTTCGTTCTTGCTCCGCTCGAACGAACGGCAAGCGAGACGCTCGCGCTCCAGTCGCTGAATCTTTTATCAAAGTCAATTTATTTTCCGCATTTGTTTCAATCTCGCTTTCGCATATATAATTCACCAACCGAACATTTAAAAAATTGGAGTATCAATGCCTAAAACATCAGTTTCAAAAAGAAGTTATCCGTGGACGACGACGCTCGCGGACAAAGAAGTTACTTTACGTTTGATGCGGTCTGACGACCGAGACGCGCTGCTCGCGTTTGCGCGTTCGCTGCCCGCCGACGATTTGCTTTTTTTGTCGGTGGACATCACCGAACCGGAAGCGGTGGACGCTTGGGCGCGGGATTTAGAGACGAATCGCGTGGTGACGATTTTTGCCGAATCAAATGGAAAACTGCTCGGACACGGCACGTTGATTCGCAATAATCTGACGTGGACGCGGCATCTCGGCGAGATTCAACTGCTGGTCAGCCCGGACGCTCGCGGTTTGGGTTTAGGAAATCTGCTGGCGAGCGAAATTTTTCACGTCGCCGAAGAGCGCGGTTTGCGGAAAATCGTTGCGCGAATGGCTGCCGGACAGAAAAGCGCGATTGCCGTTTTCGAGCGGCTGGGTTTCAACGCCGAAGCACTGCTCGCCGATTTTGTAATTGACCGCAACAATCGCACAAACGATTTAGTTGTAATGACTTACGATGTGACCGGATTAACCGTTTAATTCCAGATTCCAAATTTTAAATTGAAATCGGAATTTGGAATCTGGAATCTGGAATTTGGAATCGAAATTTATGGAGCGAATTCCGCAGCCGCCGCAAAAATTTCTGCTCGGCAATATGCTCGACCTCAGCGCGGGCGAGCCGATTCAGGATATGATTCGTCTCGCCCGCGAATACGGTCCGATTTACCGGATGGTTTTTCGCAAGCGGGTGGTCATTATCGTTTCCGGTCAGGAATTGGTCAACGAATTGTGCGACGAAAAACGCTTTGATAAAACGATTCGCGGCGCGCTCAGTTTGGTGCGAAGGTTTTCCGGCGACGGGCTTTTTACCGCCAAAACGCAGGAGCCGAACTGGTCGAAAGCGCACAACATTTTATTGCCGAATTTCAGTCATAAAGCGATGCTCGGCTATCATCCGATGATGCTCGACATCGCCGATCAGATGGTTTCCAAATGGGCGCGTTTGAACGCCGACGAGGAAATTGATGTCGTGCGCGATATGACCAGTTTGACGGTTGACACCATTGGTTTGTGCGGTTTCGGCTATCGGTTTAATTCGTTTTATCACGATGCGGAACATCCGTTTGTCAGACAGATGTCAAACGCGCTTTCGACTTCGATGGACGAATTGCGCGATATGCCGGGCGAAAAAATGGTTCAGCACAAACGCGACCGGCATTTTCAGGAAGATGTGCGCGGAATGAACGAAATTGTTGACCGCATCATCAAGGAACGGCGGGCGAGCGGCGATGATTCAGGTGAGAAAAACGATTTATTAAGTTATATGCTGTCCGGCGTGGACAAAAAAACCGGCGAACGGCTCGACGATTTGAATATTCGTTATCAGGTCATCACTTTTCTGATCGCCGGACACGAAACGACGAGCGGTTTGCTGTCGTTCGTAATTTACGAATTATTGAAAAATCCCGACGTGTTGGCGCGTGCTTACGAAGAAGTTGATCGCGTGTTCGGGCGCGATTATTCGCAGCCGCCGACTTACGCGCAGGTTAATCAATTAAAGTATATCGAGCAGATTTTAAAGGAAACGCTGCGGCTTTTCCCGACCGCTCCGGCGTTTGCGCTCGTGCCTTACGAAGATACGATTCTCGGCGGCAAATATAAAATTAAGCGCAATCATCAAATCACCGTTTTACTGCCGATGCTGCACCGCGACCCGACGGTTTGGGGCGAAAACGCGGAAGAATTTAACCCCGACAATTTCACGCCGGAACACGAAGCCGCGCTGCCGCCAAATGCTTACAAACCGTTCGGCAACGGACAACGCGCGTGTATCGGACGACAATTTGCGATGCAGGAAGCGGCATTGGTGATTGGAATGATTCTCCAGCGTTTTGAACTGATTAATCACACGAATTATATTGATCTGAAAATCAAAGAAACGCTGACGATGAAGCCGGAAGGCTTGCGAATAAAGGTTCGCCCGCGTCAATCGTCAATCGTCAATCGTCAATCGCCGGAAATTATCAGCAAAAAAACGCTTGCGACTAATGATGAATCAAAAACCAAAAACCAAAAACCAAAAACCGAAGAACAACGAACAAAACACAATACGCCGCTGCTGGTTTTATACGGCTCGAATATGGGAACGGCGGAGGAAATCGCCCGCCGCATCGCGCAGGATGCCGAGGAAAACGGCTTTTCCGTGAAAATCGCCGCGCTCGACGATTACGCCGGACATTTGCCGAAAGACGGATTGACGTTTATCGCCGCGTCGTCTTACAATGGCGCGCCGCCGGACAATGCCGTGCAGTTCTGCGATTGGCTGAAAGAGACGAACGAATCGCTCGACGGCGTAACTTACGCGGTTTTCGGGTGCGGCAATCGTGATTGGGCGGCGACTTTTCAAGCCGTGCCGCGTTTTATTGACGAGCGTTTGGCGCAGCTCGGCGCAAAGCGTTTTTACGCGCACGGCGAAGGCGATGCCCGCGACGACTTTGAAGGACAGTTTCAAAATTGGTATCAGCCGCTCAGAAAACTCGTCGGCAAGGAATTAAATCTTCGATTCGAGATTGACGAAGGATCGAAACAGCTTTACAAGCTCGAAATCGTGCCGGGAGCGCAGATGAGCGGTTTTGTTGATTCGTTCGGCGCGAAACCGCTGCGCGTTTTGACCAACCGCGAACTGCACCGAAAAACCGGCGAACATCCGTCGGAACGCTCGACGCGCCACATCGAACTCGAACTGCCGAAAAATCTTTCGTATCAGGTCGGCGATCATCTCGGCGTGATTCCGCAAAACAGCGAAAATCTGATTGAGCGCGTCGCCGCCAGATTCGGTTTCGAGCGCGAAACGTATATTCGACTGCGAAAACAGGCGAACCGCAAAACTTTTCTGCCCGTCGAACAGACGATTTCCGTCTATCGCCTGCTGCGCGATTACGTCGAATTGCAGGAAGTCGCCACGCGCCAGCAAATTAAAACGCTCGCCGAATACACCGATTGCCCGCCGCACAAAATCCAACTGCTCGCGCTCGTCGGCGATGATGAACAGACGGCGGCGCGTTACCGCGAAGAAATTCTGGACAAAAGAAAGTCGGTGCTGGATTTGCTCGAGGAATATCCGGCGTGCGCTCTGCCGTTTGAAATTTATCTCGAAACGCTGCCGCCGCTGCGCCCGCGCTATTATTCGATTTCGTCGTCGCCGCTCGAAAATTCGCGGATGACGAGCATCACAGTCGCCGTCGTCGAAAATCCGGCGCGTTCGGGCAATGGAATTTATCGAGGCGTTTGCACCGATTATCTCGCCCGCAAAACTGAAACCAGTCAGATTTACGCTTTCGTCAAAGACACCAAAGCGGTTTTCGGATTGCCTGATGATTCGACAACTCCGATTATTATGATCGGACCCGGAACCGGCATCGCGCCGTTTCGCGGCTTTTTGCAGGAACGCGCTCAACTTAAAAAGCAGGGCAAAAAGCTCGGCGCAGCAATTTTGTTTTTCGGCTGCCGAAATCCGCAGCAGGATTTTATTTACGAAGACGAACTGCGCGAGTTTGAACGAGAAGAAATCGTAAAACTGTCAACCAGTTTTTCGCGCGTCGCGGGAGAAGCGAAATGTTACGTCCAAAACGAAATTTACACGCGCCGCGATGAAGTCTGGCAAATGCTCGAAGCCGGCGCGATAATCTACGTCTGCGGCGATGCCGGTCGAATGGCTCCCGATGTGCGCCGCACATTTGCCGCGATTTACATCGAAAAAACCGGAAAAAGCGTCGCCGAAGCCGAAAATTGGCTGAACGAATTGACCGCAAACAATCGTTACCGGCTCGATGTTTGGGCATCGAATTAAAATAATTTTGACCGAAGCGCAATCTTGACTGGAGCGCGAGCGTCTCGTTTGCCGCGTAAGTTCGAGCGAAGCAAGAACTTACGCACGCCGCATATCCATTGAAGTTACTTTTTTGCTGAAGCGGCGTTTCCCGTTCTTTGCTCCGCTTGAACGGGGCAAGCGAGACGCTCGCGCTCCAGTCAAGAAATTGTTGAATATATTTATGTGAAAATTTCAATTAAAATAATGAACCAACCGCCGTTAAAATCGCTTCATTCGGAAAGTTCTTTGATTCAACTGAAACTCGAACAATTTCGCAGACTTTCAACCGAAGAGTTGATCGAATCGCTCGCACCGGGAAAAATCGGCGCATTGAAAACACAGACGGATGGAACGATAATGGACGGACATCATCGCATTGTAATTTTACGCGAACGCGGCGTTAATGTTGACGATTTGCCGCGAGAGATTTGGAAGAAAATCAGCTAAACAAAATGCAGGCAAAAGTTTATTGGACAAAAGAAAAATATCCGGGACGCATCGCCATCGTGCCGCGACCGCGCGGCGGCGAGTGGCTTGAGGATGAAGCGGCGGCGTGGCGCGAGGCAGATTTGAACGTCATCGTTTCACTGCTCGAAACTGAGGAAATCGAAGCGTTTGAACTCGCCCGCGAAGCCGAATTTTGCGAGGCGAATAACATTTCGTTTTTTTCGTTCCCGATTGCCGACCGCCGCGTTCCGGTTTCTGAACACGCGTTGGTTAAATTGTTAGATAAATTAAAATCACTGCTCGTCAAAGGAAAAAACATCGGAATTCACTGTCGTCAGAGCATCGGGCGTTCGGCGTTGCTGGCGGCGGCTTTGATGATTTTATTCGGAATCGCGCCGGACGAGGCTTTTCGGCAACTGAGCCAAGTGCGCGGATTAGAAGTGCCGGAAACCGACGAACAGCTAAATTGGATCAAAAAATTTGCGGAAGAATCAGCAGTTCATTCCGTTTAAAGAAAAAATTATGTCTAAAACATTAAACCGCCGCCTGACAACCACCGATTCGAGTTTTCTGTATCTTGAAAAAAAGGAAGCACCGATGCACATCGGCAGCGTTCATCTTTTTGAAGGCGAAGTGCCGTTTGAAGACTTTGTGGCGATGATGGACGCGAAAATGCACCTGATTCCGCGTTATCAGCAAATCGTTAAATTTGACCCGTTTAATCTGGCGCATCCGACGTGGGAATACGACCAGCATTTTGACATTCGCAATCATATTTTTAAACTTCAGATTGACGCTCCAGGCGGCGAAAAAGAGCTGGTCGAACTTTCGAGCAAAGTTTTTACGCCGGTGATGGAACGCAATAAACCGCTGTGGGATATTTTCTGGATTTACGGCTTGGAAGGCGGCAATTCGGCGATGATCGCCCGCATTCATCATTGTATGGTGGACGGAATTTCGGGCATTGATTTGATTAAAATTATTCTGGACATTTCGCCCGAAATCAAAATTCCGATCAAACCGGACGCGACGCGCCAGCGTGCCGAACGGCTTGATCCGACGCGCCAATTTTTCGATTCGATTCTCGGCGGAATGGAAGAAGGAATGAACCGCTGGATGGAATTTCAAAACGGTCTGCTGAATTTGACGCAAGCGTTTATCGAACAGCCGACGCGCGAGGCGATGTCCAAAATCAGCGGCGATTTGCCGGGAATGGCGACACCGGCGGCGGTTTTGCCTTTTAATCAGCAGTGTTCGGGCGAACGGCGGCTCGTCTGGAGCGAATTTTCCTTCGCCGATGTTCGCGCGATTCGCGCCGCTTTGGGCGGCACGGTCAACGACGCGGCGTTGACGATTTTGTCCGGCGCGGTTGCCAAATACGTCGCAAGTCACGGGCAGGAGACAAAAAATCGCAGCGTCAGATTTATGGTTCCGGTCAGTTTGCGGCAGGCAGATCAGCGCGGCGCGCTCGGCAATCTGGTTTCGGTTCTGCCCGTCGAAATTCCGCTCGATTTGCCGGACGCGGCGGAACGCTTTCGTTATATCAATCAAAAAACTTCGACTTTAAAAGGCGGGCGCGTGGCGGAAGGAGTCAATTTATTTTCGGCGTTGATGGGCGTTCTGCCCGCGCCTTTGCAGGCTCTCGCCGGAGTTTTGGCGACGATGCCGATGCCCGCCGTCAATATGGTGGCGACAAATGTGCCGGGTCCGCAAGTTCCGCTCTACACGCTCGGCAAAAAAATGATCGGCTATTATCCGTATGTTCCGGTCGGTTACGCGGTCGGCTGCGGCTGCGCGATTTTGACTTACGATCAGAAAATCACGTTCGGTCTGACCGCCGATGTGCAGGCGATGCCCGATGTCGAAAAATTGCGCGATTTTCTCAATGCGTCTTTCGCTGAATTATTAAAAGCGGCGGGCGTTGAAAAAAGCGACGCGCCGCCGATCAAAAAGAATAAACCGCGAACCGCCGCGAAAACCAAACTGCCGACGGCGAAAAATGAACCGCGAGCTGCTGCCAAAAATAAATCACGAACGGCGACGACCGAACCGGCGGCAGCGTCCAAAAGCACAAAAAAACCAAAAGTGACCGCAACTGCAAAAAAAACTACACCAAAAACCCGCGCCAAGCGAAAATCAACTGGCGCAAACAGTTCTAAATAAGCGATAATAAAATATGATTAAAACCGCCGCTTACACACACAAAGACAGCCGACCGGCAGACCGACCGATTTTCCGCGAAGCATTATGGGGAGTTGACTGGCTTTCCCTGCGCGCTTCGGCGATTTATTACGGTATCGGCGCGAAACGCGGCGACGGTTCGGCGGTCATTTTGATTCCCGGATTTTTGGGAAGCGATTATTATATGACCGAGCTTTATTTCTGGCTCTGGCGCATCGGCTACAAACCGTTTATGTCGGGCATCGGCTGGAACGCCAATTGTTTGGATAAACTCGGCAAAAAACTGGTGGCGACGATTGAAAGAGCCGAAGCGAAAACCGGCAAACCGGTTCATTTGATCGGTCATAGTTTGGGCGGAATTCTGGCGCGTTCGGCGGCGGTGCAGCGCGCGGAAATAGTCAGTTCGGTGATCGCGCTCGGCTCGCCGTTTCGCGGCATTCGTTCACATCCGGCGGTGATGAAAACGGCGGAACAAATTCGCGCCCGCATTCTGCGCGAAACAGGCAGCGAACGCCCGCAATGTTACACCGGCGGCTGCGACTGCGAAACCGTCCGCGCCTGGGACACTTGTTTTCCGGCGGACATTTCCCAAACCGCCGTTTACACGGAAACCGACGGCATCGTTGACTGGCAGGTGTGCGTTGACGACGAGCCGACGAACAATTACAAAGTTACCGGAACGCACGTCGGATTAGTCGTCAATCCGCAGGTTTACCGCATCATTTCCAATCGTCTTTTTCAAAGCAGGCAATAATAAATTAAGGAGGAATAGAGTGAAAACGATTTCTTTAATTTTATTCATCCTCATTCTTCATCCTTTTTTTTCTCGCCCGTCAGAAGTTCGCGCATAATTTCCGCGCCGGGAATCAGTTTTTCCCACGTTTGCGCGTTCGGAATCGCCATTTCCAACACGCTGCGAAAGCGTTTGTCGAATTCTTCTTTGGTTTTCATATAAGCCGCGAGGCTCGCCGTCAGATGGTTTTTGAAAAAATCCTGAAGCGATTCTTCGTCTGAACGCAAAATCTGAAAAAGAAACGGTGTCGGCAGAATATTATTGTTATTTTTCTCCTCTTCCAAAATCAACTGAATCAAAACGGCTTTAGTCACATCTTCTTTGCTCGTTGAATCAATCACCTGAAAATCTTCGCCCGACCGCGCCAGCTTTATTAAATCTTGATAATTAACGTAACTTCGCGTTTCCGTATTGTAAAGCCGCCGGTTGCCGTAACGCTTGATGATCAGCACGCCATCCGATTCTTTTGACTCTTTCTTTTTTTTCGCCATAACAAATTCAGAATACTACATTCTCAAATTACTCGCACATTTAATATAAATTCGTCTCACTTACCTAAAAACTCCATTTCACTAAGAAACTTATTATCGCAAATGCGTAAAATACTCGAAATTATTTTATTTTAGAAAGCTGATTTGCTTGATTTAATTGAGTTATTCATCAGTTTCGAGCGTTATGAAACTTATTTCGCAAATGCGAGACAATAGCTTGACAAAATAATTTCCGGCGTTTATGATTAGTTTTGTCAGGCAAAAAAAACGAGCATTGACTAACGAACAAAAATTTAACAGCAAAAATATCAAGGAGATTTTCAAATGAAACAAGACACCAAAGAAATGACGCAGGAAGCGACGGAACAAACTATTGACGCGATGAATTCAGCGATTGAACTTTCACAAAAAACGGCGAATGTAATGTTTGAAAGCACCGTCAAAACGGCGGAACTCGCCAACGGTTATATGCAGAACTTCGCGCAGGTCGGTCTCGACGCGCAGGAAAGCGGCGTGAACATCGCCAGAAATTACTTTGAAAGTATGTCCAAATTAAACCGTCAGTGGATTAACCTTTTTGCTAACACCGGCGAAAGAACGATCAACACGAGCGGCGAAACGGCTAAAAACACGGTCAACAATGCTGTTTCAACCGGCGCGGACATCGTTGACACCGCCGCGACCAAAGCGAGAGCCGCCACCAAATAATTCAGAAATATTTTGACTTGAAAGTCTGGAGCGTTATAAACTCCAGACTTCTTTTCATTTTAAAATCACGGAGAATATAATTTATGGCTGACGCAAAATCCACAAAACAAAAAACTGCCGGAACAACCGAAAACACTGAAAAAGAAACGACTTCAAAAAAAGAAAAAGCCGCCGATTCGCTGCCGAACGACTGGGCGCAGACGGTTTTGAATCAACTCATTGACGCGCAGAGAACGTGGTTTGAAAATGCGGCGCAGCAAAACGCTCTGCTGGTTGAAACTGTCAATAAAATGTCCGAAATGAGACAGACCGCGCCGTCTGAAGCGTTATCGGAATGGGTCAAACAAGGCATCAAAGGATTTATCGAAGCGCAAAAACGCTGGTCGGAAATCGCCGTTCAGCAGAGCGAACAAATTTTGCAGGCTGTACAGTCAAACACAGATTTTTCAAAATTTAATGAAAAATCAACCGGCGGAAAGGCGAATCAGAGCATCGAATCGCTCGTTAAAATGCGAAATTCGTGGCTCGATTTTGTGACCAAACAAAACGCCCAACTTGTCAACGCGATGAAAGATACGTTGAAAATTGACGAATCGTCACCGGCATCAGCGATGGCGGATTTCGCGCAGCAAGCTGTTAATAACTATGTCGAAGTGCAAAAGCGGTGGCTTGATTTGGCGATGCAGTTTTCGTTTTCCGGCGGAAAGGATAGACAAAAGGATTAATATTCTATTTTAAAGGAGTTTTCGTGAAAGCGATTATTTCAACTTAAAATTATTCTTTGGTTAAAAATCCGGTCGGTGTGGCAGTGTGATCGAAGTTGTAATTATATTTGTAAATTCCGAAAGGCAAAATTTGAACTTTTTTGACGTAGGTAACGTGCGCCTCAACATTGTTGGAATTTTGTTTAACCTGAACTACCGCGTCTCGCGGAACATTATTTGAAACCATCGCGCGCTGAATTCGTGCTTTGACCGAATCAATAATTGTCATTCCCTGTGACGGAGCCATTCCCTGCACGACCGCCGTCTGCATATCCTGTTTGAAACTTTCCGCCTCATATGCGACCGGAACGTAATTGAAACCGGCGTAAGCGATTACAAACAAACCGACCAAAACCAATGCCAGTTTGACACCGGCACCGCCATATTCCGACTTTTGATTTTTTGATTTATTACTCATTTTTATCATCATCCTCTTCCAAAATGAAATACTTTGAGCTAATTTAACTGTGTAAGACTTTTTCGAGAGATTTCCGAATTTCTGACGCGGGGATGTTTTTGTCTGTTAAAATTACGGGTTTGCCGATTTTTTCCAACAGAATGAATTGCAGTGATTCTCCGATTGCCTTTTTATCGAACGTGAAGGCTTTTGTAACTTTTTCTATCTCAATATTTTTCGTGTCGGGCATTTTTCCGACACAATGTAAAACATCGTTGATTAATTTTAGTTCTTTTTTATCTAAAATATCAAGTCTTTTCGATAAATCAACGGCAAATAAAATTCCGTAACCGACTGCTTCGCCGTGTTTAAAGTATTTATAATCGGTAATTTTTTCGAGCGCGTGGGCGAGCGTATGCCCGAAGTTCAATATTTTCCGTGATTTAAAGTCAGTTCGCACCGCGTTTTCGCGTTCGTCCTGCATCACTATTTCCGCCTTGAAAGCCACCTGCGCGGCGAGCAGACTTTCAAATTCAGCGTTAAATTTTTCGTCTGCGTAATTGTTTTTAAATTTATTTATCGGGTAAGCTTTCAAAAATCGTGCGGTTTGATTGAATAATTTTTGACTGGCGATGGTTCCCTGCTTGACGGCTTCGCAGAATCCGGCGGTGAGTTCGCGCCGCGCCAGCGTTTTTAATGTTTCGACATCAATCAAAACGCCGTTCGGCTGATAAAATGTGCCGATTAAATTTTTGCCGAATTCAGTATTGACAGCGGTTTTGCCGCCGACAGAAGAATCAATCATCGCCAGCAGCGTCGTCGGAATTTGCAGAAAAGACACGCCGCGCAAATAAATCGAAGCTGCGAAACCCGCCAAATCGCCGATCACGCCGCCGCCCAGCGCAATTACCACGTCAGTGCGCTTAATTTTACTTTCTCCGAAAAATTTCAGAGTTTTTTCAAGCGAACGAAAGTTTTTATATTTTTCGCCGTCGCCGATTTTCCCGACAAAAACTTCGTAGCCGGCATCTCGCAGACTTTTTTGAACAATTTCGCCATATAAACCGTTGACTTTGGAATTTGTCACCAAAGCGATTTTTTTAGTTTCGGATGACAGAGATTTCCGCGCCCATTCGCCGCAATTTTCTATCAGCGCGTGTCCGATTTTAATTTCGTATTGATGCGAATTTCCGGTCAATTCAACGGATACATTTTTCATAATAATCAGCACTCGCCGATGAAAATCAAATTATTAACGAATTTCCGGCGAAAATTATTTAGTTGATGTTTATTTTTTAAACTCAAAGCAAATGACAATTTAAGGTTATCTCAAATCTTTGGATTTGCTCAAGCAAAATTTGCGGATTGGAAAAAAGCAGCGTTTAAAATGGAGAGCAGGCGAAGCAACGTGGAAGTGTACCGCACCTGCCAATTCGTGATTACTGTCCTCACCCCAGCAACCACTTGAAACGAAGGTTTCACCTATCGTTTCAGTTAATTTAATATACAATTTTCTCGTGCCGATGGCAAGAGGAGAAAATATTTTTTTTGAAATACCGACTTTGACGGTGTTTTAAATTAAGTATTTATCTGAAGCGACACTTGCCAGAGACTGAAAAGAAGGACGCGCGAAATAATATCCCTGCAAAAGGTTGATGCCGATATTTGTTAGTGTTCGCGCTTCTTCCACAGTTTCGACACCTTCAGCGATGACCTGACAATTGATTTTTTGACAAAAGTCGAAAATGCCCGACACAATTGTCTGCTGAATTTCATCCTTATCAATCTCTTTAATCAATTCAATGTCGAGTTTAATTATATCGGGTTTGAATTTTGCCAGTAAGTTTAAGCCCGAATATCCCGCACCAAAATCATCAATCGCCGTCTTGAATCCGAGCCGCTGATATTCACGAAAGATATTGGACAAATGGTTGTGATCCACCACTTTCTCATTTTCCGTCACCTCAAAAATTATTCGATCACGAGGAAAATCATATTTTTCAGCCGCTTTCAAAGTCGTGCGAATGCAGTTTTCGGGACGATAAACGGCGTTCGGCATAAAATTTACGGAAAGATACATTTTTAAGTTAAGTTCGGAAGCCAGTTTGATCGCCGTCACCCGGCAATTTTGATCGAAAAGGTAACGATTTTGATCGTTTACCTGCGCGAGAATTGATGCCGCCGATTGATTTTCCAACCCGCGAACCAAAGCTTCGTGAGCAAATATTTCCTTTTTTTCAATGTCAACAATCGGCTGAAAAGCCATCGTGAAATCAAAATCAAGTCCTTTCTCGTTAAGACAACCGGCGCAGGCGAATGTTGCCACCTCCGCCGCTTTTTCAATTATCATATTTTTGTTGTTCGCGTTATATTACGTGAAATCGGTTTACTTCACTAACAACAAGATTTAGCACACTTTAGTGCAATAAGCAACAACTTTTAAAATATAACTTAACTAACCGGCGACAATTGAGCGCACGTCGGATTTGCTTGTCAGGGAAATTTATTTTCCCAAACTTATTTTGATTATTTCAGCCAAAGAATGCGCCTGATGTTCAATTTGCGCCTGGTTTTCGCCTTCGATCATCACGCGCGCCAGATTTTCCGTTCCCGAATAGCGAAGCAGCAAACGACCTTTGCCGCCGAGTTGGTCTTCGATGGCGGCGGCGGCTTCGGCAATTTCCGCGACTTCCTCAAACGGCAGTTTTTCCCTTACTTTGACATTGACTAAAATCTGCGGGTATTGAGTAAATCCGGCGGTCAGTTCGGACAGCGTTTGCTTATTTTCAAACATCGCTTCGAGCAAAAAGAGCGTCGTCATCAATCCGTCGCCGACCAAACTTTTGCTGGGAAAAATAATGTGTCCCGATTGTTCGCCGCCGACGCTCGAATTCGTTTTCAGCAGTTCCTCCAAAACATATTTGTCGCCGACGGCGGTTCGCAAAAGTTTGATATTTTGAGAATTAAGCGCGATTTCCAAACCGATATTGCTCATTACGGTGGCGACAATCGTTTGATTGTTCAATTGGTTATTAGCTTGCAGATAATTTGCCATAATCCACAAAACCGCGTCGCCGTCAACCAGATTTCCCTTCTCATCAACAAACAGAGAACGATCCGCGTCGCCGTCGAACGCCGCGCCAAAATCCGCATTTTCTTCCAAAACCTTTTTTTGCAGATTTTCAAGATGCAGCGAACCGCTGTTTTCATTGATATTGCGTCCGTTCGGTTCGCAATTAAGCGCGATGACGCGCGCGCCGAATTTTTTGAACAATCGCGGCGCAAGATTCGATGCCGCGCCATTGGCGCAATCGGCGACAATTTTCAAATTTGCGAGCGACAGCGCGGGAAACGAGTCGGCGAGGTAATCCAAATACTGATTTTGCATTTCAACGGCTTGCGATTTTTCGACTTCAAATTTTGAATTTTCAATTTTGAATGTTGAATTCTCAAAAATATCTTTTTCAATCGCTCTTTCCGTCGCCCCGTCAATTTTTTTGCCGCTCGGTGAAAAGATTTTAATTCCGTTGTCGGCAAACGGGTTATGCGACGCGCTGATGACGATGCCCGCGTCAAAATCATTTTTTTTGGTCAAAAAAGCGATTCCCGGCGTGGTGATAACTTCCGCCGATTCACATTTCGCGCCCGCCGCGTCCGCGCCGCGACTAAAAGCCGTTTCAATCCATTCGCCGGATTCGCGCGTATCTCGCCCGGTGACAAAACGCGGGCTTCTGCCAAGTTTCTCACGAAATTGCCGCGCCAGTGAATTGCCGACAATACCGATAGTGTTTTCATCGAGCGGAAACACGCCCGCTTCGCCGCGCATTCCGTCCGTCCCAAAAAGTTTTTTCATAATAGAAAGTTTTTTAAAATTCGGATTATCTTCCGTTTTGATTGAAAAAGAATTTTATTTATAACGCAAATCCGGCTGAACAACAAATTTAGATCTAACCATAACCAAAACTTATTTAATCTATAAATTACCGCAACGCATTTGACAACCTTTTATCTAATAGGCGAATCTTTATAATTGCGAATTATCGAATATTCCGCAATTTTTAACGGCAATCACGCCTGTATTTCAAAACACTAATAATTTATAAGCTATGAAATTAAAAGTTTTAATCGGATTTTGCGTCTTTTGCGTTCTTCCCGTTTCCTTGTTTTCGCAAACTAACAATTTATCGCCGAAACTGACGCGAACGAGAATTTCAAGTACGCCGACACCTTCGCCTTCACCGACTACGAACAGAAACACCGTAATTATTAGAGACAATTTGCTTTTGCCGACTCCAACGCCGGTTTCAACCCCGAAGCCGCTGACGACCCCCGCGCCGACAATTTCTACAACGCCGATAATACCGGCGACGACCGCCGCGCCGCTGCAAAACAGTTCCGTCGCCGGCGGCGCGACGGCTCCGACGGCGATGCCCCTGCCGGAACCGACATTCTATAAACCTTTGAGTTTTAGAGAAATAAAAAACAAAATCGCCGAAGCCAAGCGGCAAATGACGACTCGCCCGACGCAGACCGCGCTGACCGACGGTTCTCTAGTCAACGATCTCGTGCGGCTTGCTTTTTATGATTACGAGTCCGCGAAAATTGATTATGCGGTGATGACTAAGGACACTTTTCTGTCGCGCGACGCGGAATTTACTTCCGCCACTGAAAACGGCAAATTTGTCAGGATTCGCATTCTTCGCGTCAACGGTGTCAATACGCCGGTGATGGTGATTGACGCGGCGAATCGGGCGCAGTTGCCGCTGCTCGTGCAGTATCGGGTTATCCGCGACGGAATTTATCAGGAAACGGCTTATTATGTTTCAACTCACGCCGGAATCGTTACGCCGGAAGTCGTCAGCGCGGGCAGACTTTACGTGCGGAATGTCCTTGATTTGGCGCGGGAAAATCTGCGAAGAAAAGGCATTTTTATTTCTCCGCAGGTGACGGATATGGCGGAACGCCTGTCAGTCGTCGAACACGTTGATCACCTGCGTTTTCGCAAGGAATATCACCCGGTCATTTACAACGATATTTTCGCGCTATATGCGCTTAACGAAGGGCAAACTTATCGTTATTCGGTCAGCAGCGCGGGCGCGGGCGGAATGGTGCAGATGATTCCTTCGACTTACCGGATGATTCGGGCGCGTTATTTTAATGTCGGTTTAATGCCTGATTTTGTTGAAGGAATGCGAAATCACGTCAACGCCGTTCAAGCGATGCTGCTTTATATGCAGATGACGTGGGACGATTTAATTGCGAACGACACGATTTACACCGCGATTGAAAGCGGCGTGGCGAAACCGGCAGAACTGATGTCAGCCGGCTACAATTCAAATCCGGCGAAACTAGCCGGCTACATCAAACGCGGCGGAGACAATTGGCGTAGTCTGATTCCGCGCGAAACTCAAATTTATCTGCAAATTAACGCTTCGATGGACAAATTCGTGCCGGTTACGCCGCGCGCCAAATAAAGAAATAACGGCAAATGGTAAGCGGTAAATGGTAAATTTAGAAACCAATTTCTGACATTTACCATTTACCGTTTACCGTTTACCATTAATTTTATGGAAGAACGACTTCAAAAACTAATCGCGCAAGCGGGAATCGCGTCGCGCCGGAAAGCCGAACAGCTAATTGCGGACGGTGAAGTTATCGTCAACGGCGCAATTATCACTGAACCCGGCACCAAGGCGAATCCTGAAACCGATCATATTAAAGTCAGCGGCAAACTTATTAATCCACTGCTCGAAAAGCGCGAAAATATTTATTTTTTGCTCAACAAACCCAAAGGCTATCTCTCAAGTGCCGCCGACCCGGAAGGCAGGAAATTAGTGATTGATCTGATTCCGTCGCAGTTTGGAAAACTTCATCCGGTCGGACGACTCGATTACAATACGGAAGGTTTAATAATCTTGACCAACGACGGCGCATTTACCAATTTTGTCGCTTCGTCGAAAAAAATTCCCAAAGTTTACGATGTCAAAGTCAAAGGTTTGCCGAATGAAAACGCCGTCAACAAACTGCGGCGCGGAGTAATTCTCGAAGACGGTTTCAAAACCGCGCCCGCTGACATTAAGGAATTAAACTCCACCAAAAAAAACGGCTGGTATGAAATTACACTTCACGAAGGACATAATCAGCAAATCCGCAAAATGTTCGATTTAATCGGTCATTCGGTCGTTAAACTGCGGCGCATTTCCATCGGACATATCAGCGACAAGCTGTTGCCCGTCGGCGCGTATCGGCAGCTTAAACCGCAGGAAATTAGAGATTTCAAAAACTCTTCCAAGTCAAATTCCAAAACTTCCACTTCCGAAGGTGCCGCAGATCAGCGCAAAAACAATTCCCGCGCCCGCCAAACAAAAAATTAAAACCGGAAACAAAATGATCGAAATTACCGCTCAATTTTCGCGGTATTTTTGAAAAAACAAAGCGGTTTATCTTGAACAACCATATAATTTTTGCAGTTTATCGTAAATTTTACGATAATACTGTGTCTTAAAATCAGTTATTTTTCATATAATTAATTTATTTTTTTTATTTCACTGACAGAAAATTATGAATTTCGACCGAAAAATTTTGTGCGTGGACGATGATGAAGATTCGTGCGAATTAATCAGCATAATGCTTCAGAGTGCCGCCGAAAACTACCGCGTCACGACCACTTCCAGCGGAAGTGAAGCACTAAGTTTGATCGCTGCCAGTGCCTTTGACCTCTATATTCTCGATTCGCGGCTGCCGGAAATGAGCGGGGTCGAATTATGTCGCCGCATCCGCGAAACCGATTCTCAAACGCCGATTATGTTTTTTACCGGAATGTCGCGCGAAACCGACAGCGACAATGCGCTCGAAGCGGGCGCGACGAAGTTTTTGGTAAAACCGAACGATCTTGATATTCTGACCGAAACGGTCGCCGAACTACTCGGTCAACAGCTCGACCCGCTTTAAATTTTCAAATTATCACGTCCTCGAAAAATGTCGAACTTTAGCTCGCAGACGACAACTTTAGTTTTTATTTTAGTAATTCTTCTTACATTCGCCGCTCCGCGCAAAATTTTAGTTGAACAGCTAACTTGGCATTTGTGTGAGTCTGTTTTAAATTAAAAACAGACTTTTTTGTATTACCAATGCCCGATCAGGTTTCAGAAAAAATCAATTCGATCCACGATTTTGTCCGGCAGACCGACAGTGATTTGGGGTTCGGTTCCGTCGTCGCCCGTGAAAGCCGTCAGCGTTTATTAAATCAGGACGGTTCTTTTAATGTTCAACGCAAAGGCGTTAATGGTTTCGCCTTGAGAAATTATTATCATCTGCTTTTGACAATGCCGTGGTGGGAATTTTTGGTCGTCGTAATCGGTCTTTATCTGGGAATTAATGTTCTTTTTGCCGCGCTTTTTTTACTGGGCGGAGAAAATGCGATTATTGAAACTTCCGCGCAGCCGATTGGAAATCATTTTTTGCGGGCGTTTTTCTTCAGCGTCCAAACTTTCGGCACTATCGGTTATGGAACAATTTCGCCGGTCGGCACGTTTTCCAATAGTTTGGTGACGGTCGAATCAATCGTCAGCATTCTGCTTCAGGCATTAGTTACGGGAATGTTTTTCTCGCGCTTTTCCCGTCCGACGGCGCGTATTCGATTCAGCGAAAGAGCGGTCATCGCGCCTTATCAAAACGGAACGGCTTTGATGTTCCGACTGGTCAATATGCGTTCGAGCCAACTGATCGAAGTCGCCGCGCAGGTTTTATTAACCAGATTTACCGAAGAAAACGGTCAAATCGTTCGCCGCTTCGAGCCGTTAAATCTCGAACGCGAAAAAGTATCGTTTTTCCCGCTCGGCTGGACGGTTGTTCATCAAATTGACGAAGCCAGCCCGTTAAATAACTTAACGGCGGAAGATTTACAAAAAAGCGATGCCGAAATTCTGATTTTAATGACCGCGATTGACGAAGATTTCGCGCAGACGGTTCACACCCGCACGTCTTTCAAACCAGCCGAAATCGCTTGGAACGCGAAATTTGTCAGTCTTTACAACAAAGCGGAAAGCGGCGATCCGGTTTCCATTGATGTCCGAAAATTATCAAAAATTGAGAAAGCCTAATGTTTACAGGAATAATTGAAGAATTGGGAAACATCATTTCCCTCGAAAAACACGCTGGCGGCGCGAAATTAAAAATTGGCGCGAAAATTGTCACCAATAAAACGGATGAAGGCGATTCGATTGCCGTCAACGGGGTTTGTCTGACGGCTTTGAATATTAAATCAAACGAATTTTCAGCGGATGTATCAGCCGAAACACTGGAGCGTTCGACGATTGGGAGTTTAAAGATCGGCTCAAATGTCAATCTCGAACGCGCCGTTACGCCTTCGACGCGGCTCGGTGGACACATCGTGCAGGGTCACGTTGACGGCAAAGGGAAATTTTTGCAGGCTGTTCAAAACGGCGATTTTTGGACGGTGCGCGTCGGATTTCCGGCGGATATTTCGCAGTATCTCGTTTATAAAGGTTCGATTTCCGTCGAAGGAATTTCGCTGACCATCGCAAATTTGACCGATGATTATTTTGAAATTGCGGTGATTCCGAAAACCTGGGAACTGACAAATTTATCGAGTTTACAAAACGGCAACGAAGTTAATTTAGAAGTTGACGTGATCGCCAAATATGTTGAAAAAATGATGCTTTACGGCAAAACGGAAAAGAAAACGGAAAATATCACGATGGAAAAACTGCACGACCTCGGCTATGTATGATCGAAATTTTTCAGGCTGAAACCACTAAACAAATCGAAGAAGTTCGCCGTCTGTTCCGCGAGTACGAAAAATGGCTCAAACTCGATATTTGTTTTCAGGGGTTTGAAGCGGAAGTCGCAAATTTACCCGGCAAATATGCCGAACCTGACGGACGGCTGTTGTTGGCGGCGGTTGACGGCGCAGTCGCCGGCTGTATCGCCTTGCGAAAACTGGAAGAAAATATTTGCGAAATGAAACGTCTTTATCTGCGTGACACATTTCGCGGTTCGGGGTTGGGCAATAAACTCATCGAAAAATTGATTGCCGAAGCGCGTTTGATCGGTTATCAAAAAATGCGGCTCGACACGCTGCCCGGTAAAATGGCGAAAGCCGTTAAACTTTATGAATCACACGGCTTTCGTCAAATTTCGGCTTACTATGAGAATCCGTACGCCGAAACGCTTTATATGGAACTTGATTTATCCGCTAGATGATTAAATTTTTCGTTATTTCCCATAATTATTGAACAGCGGCGCGTTTAACAACCCGGTCGTCGTGAACAACGTAAACATTATTTTCCTTATCGAGCGCAAAGGCACTCACTCCCGGCAAATTTGCAACCGCACCGAGCGATTCGCCGGTATTGGAATAGACGACGACACTGTTTTTTTCGGAGATGTAAATACGGCTTTGAGTATCTGTTTCGATGCCGCAGGAATCCATCGTTTGGACGAACTTGTTCACATATTTGCCTTCGGGCGTAAAGCGAAAAATCACAAAGTCTTCCGGGTTGTAAGAAAGCTGATAACTGCCCAAATCGCCGAGCGCGTAAATCGAATAAATATTTCCCGCGCCGTCAACCGCGATGCGAATCGCCGCTCGTCCGACATCCGGCGGCGACATCGAGGCATCGGCAGTATCCGAATGAAAACCTTTTATTCCCCGCAGCACTTTTTTATCTTTGTTAATAAAAATGAGCGTTTCAATTTCCCCATTGTTAGAAATAATAAGCATTCCGCCGTCGCTTCGAAGGGCAAAATCCTGTAAGGCACTCGGCGCGAATTCCAGCGTGTAAGACGGTTCACTCGCGTTATTTTCATAAATCAGAAGTGTGCCGCCGACCAATACATAGAGATCATTGTTATCGCCGACGGCAATTTTTTGAATTGTGCGGGCGCGGCGGTAATATTTGGTTTGCGACGGAATTTGCCATAATTTCAAAAACTTTCCTTCCGCGTCAAACTGCTGAACGCGCAATGTTTCGTCGCCGACGTAAATCCGCCCTTCTTTATCAACCGCAATCGAATCGGCATCTTTAAATAATCCGTCGCCCGTGCCTTTGCCGCCGAATTCGAGCAGGTTTAGATTGGGTGTCGGGGTCGGGGTCGGCGGCGGGGTGTATTTGGTAAAAGGTGTCGGCGTTGTGTAAACGACATAAGGTTTGTCCGGCGCATTCTTTTTGTTTGAAACAACCGCCATAAAAATTACTAGACTCAAGACGATGGCGGCACACGCGAAAATCGTCGCAGAAATTTGCTGCGGCGACATCGAAGCGTCGAACCGTTTGGGAGTCGGTGCAAACTTCGGCGATTCGCGTTCGATGACGAATTTTGTATCGCAGTAGCCGCAGACGGCGAAACTATCTGACGGTTTGTAATCGGTAATCTTCCCGCCGCACTGCGGACAAATCAAAGGTTTCATATTTTTGTTGAGTTCTTTACGACCTTTTTTTGTTGACCGCCGCCCGCCGCGAAATACTGACGATCATTTGCCGCCCGACTTTTTTATTCGGGTCAAGCGTCAACTTATAATTATATGCCGAACCGGGAAGCGGAAAAAGCTGTGAGAGACATCTTACGAAAACCGCGTCCACTTCGCGCGGCGTGCGGATATTCGATGTTTTGATGATTCGGGCAATAAATTCCCCATCGTGCTGAGATCGCGTCCATTTGTTGGCGGCGTAAATTTTTCGCACTTCTTCGATGTCTTCCGCTCTCTGATATTCCAAAATCGCGCGGGCGTAATTTATCGCGTCGGTTTGTCCGTCTTCCCGTCCGCTGTTCTTTCGCGCGGCGGCAGCCGTGTCGCCCGCCAAATTGACGTATTGATACAAACCGAATTTTTCCATATCGGCTTTGAAAACTTGATGTTCGATCAGGCTCGTCACATCGTCGAGAGTATCCTGTTCCGTATCAATCGCTCGTCCTCTGGCGGTGTTGACGCTCTCCGCAAACAGAAAAGTCGGATAACCGCCCACGCGCAAACGCAAATGCAGAAGTTCGTGCGCGATGACGGCTTCGAGTTTGTTCGGCTCATTTTTCAAGTCGTCATCAACCAAAACCACCGGCACGCCGTCTTCGGAAATATAACTGGAACCGAGCGTAAATTGTTTTTGCCTGATAAATTCAGCGCGAATTTTCACGCCGGCTTTCCGTTCTATTTCATTGATAATCGCTTGAATTTCGGGGCGCATTTTGATGCCAAGAAATTCGTTGGAAGTTTGTTCGACGGTTTGAGACGAACTATTTTCGCCAATTTGTGCGGAAGCGTTATCGAAAAACAGTGTCGATAAAATCAAAACTGCAAAAATTGTAATTACTTGCTTCATAAAATTTAGTGAGCGAAAAAATTCGACATTTCCCCGGCAGGCGGCATCAGCAACCATCAGATCGTCCAGATTTCGTCCGCCGCCGTTTTCAGTCTTTTGTTTAATTTGCCGCATTTGACGGATAAAGCTTTTTTCAAACCGTATTTTATTCGACTCGTAAATCTACATTCGCAGTATAAAAGTGAAAAGGCAAAAGTTACAAAACTTTTGCCTTTTCACTTTTTATAATCACCCTTTTTTTATTTCATCTCTTTGCGCGGAATTTTCTCGTCCATCATTGCTGTTTGATAAACAAATGCCGCCATAATCGTTGACATTTGTTTCATATCGTCGGGCTGGATGCGGTCGAAAACGTCCTGGTTCGAGTGGTGCGTTAAAGTGCCGTATTCGATTTCGTCCTGAATAAACTGAAAACCCGGCAAGCCGATGCGGTCGAACGAAATGTGGTCGGTGCTGCCCGTGTTTTCGAGCGTCAGCGTGGACGCGCCCATATCCGTAAACGGCAGCAGCCATTGTTTGAAAATAGGAACGACCGCCGGATTGCTCTGCGCGTAAACGCCGCGAATTTTGCCCGTGCCGTTATCGAGATTGTAGTAAGCGTCGAGTTTTTCGTAATCTGCGCCTTTAACGAGCGTTCCCGGATTTCCGGGCTGACCGAGCGATGCGCCGGGAGCTGCGCCCTGCATTTCGCCGAAATGCTGCTTGACGTAATTTGTCGAACCGTACAAACCTTCTTCTTCGCCCGACCAGAGCGCGACGCGAATCGTGCGGCGCGGCTTCAATCCGAGCGACTGAATGATTCGCGCCGCTTCCATCGCCACGGCAACGCCCGCGCCGTTGTCGGTTGCCCCCGTGCCGGCGTGCCACGAATCCATATGTCCGCCGAGCATTACAATTTCGTCCTTTAATTTCGGGTCGGTGCCGGGAATTTCGGCAATTGTGTTGTATGATTTATCGTCATTGTCGTTGTATTCAGCTTGCACATTGACGCTCATTTTCAGTTTTACGCCCTGTTGGAGCATTCGCACCAAACGGTTGTAATTTTCGGCGGCGAGCGTAACTTGCGGCAGCATTTTGCTTTCAGCTTCCTTCTGCCACGGCGACAGGCGTTTGGAGCCGAAGTAATCCTGAATGTTCGCCGGAACTTCCTGCGCGACACTGGCTTGCTGCACGAAAATCGTGCCGCCGAACCCGCGCGGGCTGCTGTCAACGATCATCGCCGCGCCTTCGCCCATCACGAAATTTGCCCGCGATAAATTGAAGATAAACGTCTGCATCCGTTTTTCGCGGGCTTCTGGACTGCCGCCCTGACGATTGTTCGGGCGCGGTTTCGCCGGATCGTAATCAGCCATTTCCGCGAGTTCCTTGTCCGTATAGCGCGAACTGATCGGCGTATCGGTCGCTTTTATGTCGTGCGGATCGGAGATCAAAACGATTTTGCCTTTCAACTGACCTTTATATTTTTCGAGTCCGGCGGCATCCTTCGCGTCGAGATAAACGACCTCGGCGTTGAGCGTCCCGTTCGTCGAAGGCGACCACGCTTTCGGATACGCGATCAGCGGAATGTCATACGGCGAAGTCACCTGCGCGTCGAAGTTCTTCAGCGTCCAGCCGCGCCCGAACGGACCCCACGCTTCGAGATGCGCGTTTTTCATTCCCCATTTCATCATCGTGTCGCGCGTCCACTCGTTCGCCCGCTTCATCGCCGGCGAACCCGTCAAACGCGGTCCGATGACATCCGTCAAATAACTCAAGGTCTGCATCACTTCGGAGTGATTCGTTCCCTCGTCTTTAATTTTTGCGATGACATCATCCGGTGCTTTATAGACCGCCGGCATCGCCGTCTGCCCGAAAGCAAACGTCGGAATCAAAAAAGCGTAAAGCAAAAATACGCTCAAAAATTTACGTTTTAACATTGCTCAAGTCTCCTGAAAAATTGAATTTATTACTTTTGAAAAAAAAGTTTTGTTTGTTTATACCGCGAAGGATTGAAAATAGTTTCAAAACGGCTGGCGATAAATTAAGTCGTCTTCCAGGTGAGCGTGTAAGCGGGCGGAACATTTTTCATTACGATCTGGCTTTTTTTCGCCTTGCCGTAATTTTTGTCCATATATTCGCGGAGTTTGATCGCCGACGGGAAATAGTAGCCGTGCGCGTATTGAAAGGTGCGAAAAACACAGCCTTTCACCATAAATTTATCAATTTCGGTCAGAATTATTTCGCCGATTTCGTTCGGAATCGAAACAAACGGCAGACACGAAATGATGTAGCCGACTTTGCCGAGATTTGTCTTTTGATGAAGCGAAAAAACTTCACAGGCGTTGCCGCGCACAATTTTCAGACCGGGAAAATTTTTCTTCAGCGATCTGACCAGGTTTTTGTCGAGTTCGATGCCGAGATACGACTTTTCATCCGGCACAATTTCCTGCAAAACTTTCGTAATCGCGCCGGTTCCGACACCTAATTCGAGAACTATTTCATTTTCACTGGGCTTTATATCTTTCGCCATTTTCTGGGCGAGTTCCGGCGAACTCGGCGCGATGGCACCGACTTTGAGCGGATTTTTGAGAAACGCCTGAAGAAATTGAAAATTTTCGTTCATCCAAGATTATTTGACCGTCGCCGATTTTTTCGCATCCGCATCCGAATTTTGTGTTAAATCATTGACGCTCATTTTATAATCACAATCCTCATTTTGGCAATAGCGGAACGTGCCTTCTTTCTTCGTCGTCTTTTCCAGAACGAACGGCGCGGAACATTTCGGACACGGCTCGTCAATCGGTTTATCCCAGTAAACCGCGTCGCATTTCGGATAATTCGAGCAGCCGTAGAAAACTTTGCCGCGCTTCGATTTTTTGACGACGATTTCACCTTTACAGCCGGCTTTCGGACAGGCGATGCCGGTCGTTTCGCGCTGGATGTAATCGCATTTCGGATAATTTGAACAGGACACGAATTCGCCGAAACGTCCGGTACGCCGCACGAGTTTCGCGCCGTCTTTCGGACATTCTTCGTCGAGTTCGACGGGCGGCGCAACCGTCACCGCCGCGCCCGATTTTTTGTCAATTTTGCGAATATTCTTGCATTCGGGATAGCCGGTGCAGCCGTAAAATGCGCCGAAACGTCCGCGTTTTAACGCCATATCTTTACCGCATAATTCGCACGGCGCGATTTCTTCCGCCTGTTCGCCGTCGCCCGTTTCCGCGCCGGACGCGTCGGTTTTTTTGACTACTTCCCGCGTGGTTTTACATTCGGGATAATTTCCGCACGCTAAAAACTGCCCGAAACGCCCAAATTTGATGACCATTCCCGTCCCGCAGGTTTCGCAGGTTTCGTCGGTCGGAATGGACATTTTCTTTTTGTCTTTGATCGTCTCTTCGGCGTTTTTGAGATTTTTGGAAAAACGGTCGTAAAATTCGTGCATCGCCGTTCGCCAATCTAGCTGCCCGTCTTCAATTTTGTCGAGGTCTTCCTCCATTTTCGCGGTGTAAGCCGGGTCGAAAAGTTCGTTGAAACCGGAAACCAGCAAATCATTAACCGTCGTTCCCAAACCGGTCGGATGAAAACGCCCGTCGAGTTTTTCGACGTATTCGCGGTCTTGAATAGTCGTCATAATGGCGGCGTAAGTCGAAGGTCTGCCGACACCTTTTTCTTCGAGAGCTTTCACCAGAGTCGCTTCCGAATAACGCGGCGGCGGTTCGGTGAAATGTTGTTCGGGCGTGATTGCGTTGAGTTTTAAGTTCTCACCTTTTTCGACCAACGGCAGTGTTCGCTCGGCTTCGTCGTCATCTTCTTCGGTTTTTTCGTCGCGTCCTTCCTGATAAACCTTCAAAAATCCGTCGAATTTCAGAACCGAACCCGTCGCCCGAAATGTCAAACGTCCGGCTTTGATGTCAATCGTCGTCTGATCGAAAACAGCGGGCGACATTTGCGACGCGACCGTTCTCTGCCAAATCAGGCGGTAAAGTTTGTGTTCGTCAGCGGTCAAATATGATTTCAGACTTTCGGGCGAGCGGTTGACATCCGTCGGGCGAATCGCTTCGTGCGCGTCCTGCGCTCCTTTTTTCGATTTGTAAAAATTCGGTTTTTCAGGCAAATAATCCTTCCCGTATTCGCCGCCGATATAATCGCGCGTTTCGCCTAAAGCCGTGTCGGAAATGCGCGTCGAATCCGAGCGCATATAAGTTATTAGTCCGACCGAACCTTCCTTGCCGATTTCGATGCCTTCATAAAGTTTTTGCGCGACCATCATCGTCTTTTTCACCGAAAAGCCGAACTTACGCGCCGCTTCCTGCTGCAATTTTGAAGTGATAAACGGCGGTGTCGGGTTGCGTTTGCGCTCTTTGGTCGCCACTTCGTCAACGATAAACTGCTCTTTTTCGGCTTCAGCGACAATTTCTTTCGATGATTTTTCGTCTTTGAGATGAATCTCGTTTTTCTTCAAATCCTGATCGAATGCGCCGGTTTTAAGCGTTTTATCTTCGATTTTATACAGCCGCGCGTCAAAATTCGGCGGCAGTTTGGCGGTCAAATTCGCAAAAATCGTCCAGTATTCGGTTTTGATGAACGCTTCGATTTCGCGCTCGCGGTCAACGACCAGCCGCACGGCGACGGTTTGCACGCGCCCCGCGCTCAAACGTCCGCCGATGTTTTTCCACAAAATCGGCGAAACTTTGTAACCGACCAATCGGTCTAAAATACGCCGCGCCTGCTGCGCGTCAACTAAATCTTTGTTGATTTGTTTCGGTTCTTTGAAAGCGTCTTTAATCGCGTTTTTCGTGATTTCATTAAACATCACGCGAAAAACGGGTTTTGCCGGACGTTTCGGCACGATTTCCTCGGCGAGATGCTGGCAAATCGCTTCGCCTTCGCGGTCGGGGTCAGCCGCGAGATAAATATTGTCGGCTGCCTTCGCCGCCTTTTTGAGATCGGAGACGGTTTTTTTGTTGTTGCGCTTTTTCGTGTCGGGAATTACTTCGTAGGTCGGCTCGAAATTATTTTCGATGTCCACGCCCAAACCCTTCGACGGCAAATCTTTGATATGCCCGATTGAAGCCAGCACGAGATAATCACTGCCCAAATATTTATTGATTGTTTTCGCCTTCGCGGGCGATTCGACGATAACTAGATTTTTACTCATTTATTTCTTCTTCAAAACTTTTCAGCCGCGCATTAACCATCGAAAAACGTTTCAAATCGACTTCCGGCAAAATAATTTAAATTCGCGGCTTCGTAAAATTACCGCTCAACTGTATTGAGCAAACTTTATTTTACGGGTGTTTGTCAAATTGTGTTATTCGGAAGATAAAAAACGGCATTCGGTTGCCACATAAATACTCGCGCCCCCAATTATGTTTTTCTGGCGAACCGTTTGCCGGCGAGTTCCCGAATCAGATCGCGCATTTCCAAGCCGAGCAGCGCGGCATTCAAATTGCCGAACGAGAAGCCGCTCTGTTCGAGCAGAAAGTCAATGTGAACCGGTTCGTCCGGCGACAGCAGCGTGTAAACTCTACGCTCGATTTCACTGAGATTAGCGGGCGCGAGTTCCGGCTGAATCGTAGTGGGCGGCGTTACGCCGTCATCAATTTTCGGCGGCAAAATCGCGGCGGAAATTTCGGAAGGCAGTGCCGAAATAACATCCTGCCATTGCTGAACGAGTGCCGCGCCGGATTTTATCAGATAATTCGTCCCGAACGAATTTTTCGACGTGATATTTCCCGGCACGGCTAAAACTTCGCGGTTCTGCTCCATCGCCAATCTTGCAGTTATTAAAGAACCGCTTCTTTCCGACGCTTCGACGATTAAAACGCCTAAACTCAAACCGCTGATAATTCGATTGCGATACGGAAAATTTTCCGGTATCGGCGGAGTTTCCAGCGGAAATTGCGAAACGACCGCGCCGCCGTTTGCCAGAATTTCATCAACTAATTTTGCATTTTCCTTCGGATAAACCTGACCGATTCCCGTTCCCAAAACGGCAATCGTTCTGCCGCGTCCCTGAATCGCGCCGCGATGCGCCGCCGTATCAATGCCGCGCGCCAAACCGGAAACGATACAAACGCCGTTCGCCGCCAAATCGCGCGACAGCATTTCCGAAGCGTTTTCGCCGTAAGTTGAACATTTCCGCGAACCGACAAGCGCGACGCACGGCGCGTCGAAACACGCCTGCCAATCGCCTTTCACATAAAGAGTGATCGGCGGATCGGAAATTTCGCGCAGTAAATAAGGATAACTCCCGTCATCCAAAACCAGCACATCGCCGCCGAGTTCTTTTACTTTTTCAAATTCTTCCGCCGCTTTGTCGTGAAATTCCTTTTTCAAAATACTGTCAATTGATTCGGCGCGAATTCTTACTGAGGAAAGTTCGCCGCGCGTCGCGTGAAAAACGCTTTCCGCCGAGCCAAACCTTTCTAAAAGTTTCGTCGCCGCGCGAGGTCCGATCTGAGGTGTCATATTGAGGGAAATCCAATCACGCATAAATTTCTTATTTATCCTTCATCCCTTATCCTTCATCCTTTAGAGAGTTGGCGGAGGCGTGTGGGAATCGAACCCACCTAAGACGGCTCTCACAATCTCACAGACGGTTTTGAAGACCGCGCCGTTCACCAGAACAGATTCGCCTCCGTTAAAAGTGTGTTATAAAACTATGAGAGAATGCCGAACGCTGTCAAGAGTAATAAATAATTTGTTTGACGTTTTTTTGATAAAATCATATTCTTTTAGTTTTTTACTTCAACATAATGACCGTTTTTAACAAATCAATAACAAAATTAATCTAATTTCCGTATTTCAAAATAATTTTTTATGACACCGAAAAGATCTCCAAAAAACAAATTTATTTCAGAACGCATTGAAAAAGTTCCGCCGTCGGGTCTGCATCGTTTTTTCGGCATTGCGGCTTCGATGCCGAATGTGATTTCGCTCGGCGTGGGCGAGCCGGATTTTCCGACACCCGCGCCGATTGCCAAAGCCGCTTTCGACGCGCTCAACGCCAGACCAATCGGTTATACGGCAAATTCCGGTCTGCTCGAACTGCGCGAGGCGATTGCGGCGCATCTCGAGAGACTTTACGGTGTTTCTTATAATCCGCAAGACGAAATTCTCGTCACGGTCGGCGTGAGCGAAGCGTTTCGCTGCGTTTTTTCGGCAATTTGCAACGCGGGCGACGAGATTATCGTACCGAGTCCGTGTTTCGTCGCTTACGAACCCGAAATTATTTTCGCCGACGGCGTTCCCGTTCCCGTCGTCTGCACGGCGGAAAATAATTTCGAGCCGCTCGCCGCCGACATTCGCGCCGCCGTGACGGACAAAACGAAAGCGATTTTTCTCGGTTTCCCGAATAATCCGACGGGCGCGGTTTTAACAACTGAAAACGCGCTGGAAATCGTCAAAATCGCCGAAGATCACGATCTTTTAATCATTTCCGATGAAATTTACGACCGTTTGAATTACGGCGGCGAACATTTGTGCGTTCCCGCGCTGGCAGGCGCGAAAGAACGAACGATTCTGCTCGGCGGATTTTCAAAAGATTACGCGATGACCGGCTGGCGCGTCGGCTACATCTGCGCCAACGCCGAACTGCTGGAAGCGTTTTCAAAAATTCACCAATACGCCGTGATGAGCGCGCCGACCATTTCGCAGTTCGCCGCGCTCGCCGCGCTCGAAATCGGCGAACCTTTCGTGTTGGAAATGAAAGCCGAATATGACCGCCGCCGAAAATTAGTCGTCTCGTCATTAAACGAAATGGGTTTGGACTGTTTCGAGCCGAAAGGCGCGTTTTACGCGTTTCCGTCGGTGGCGAAAACGGGTTTGAGCGGCGACGAATTTTCCGAAAGACTGTTGGTAGAAAAAGAAGTCGCCGTTATCGCCGGCAGCAGTTTCGGTCGCGGCGGCGAAAATCACGTTCGCCTCGCTTACTGCAAATCTTACGAACAAATCGAAATCGCGCTGGAACGCATCGGCGATTTTGTCAATCGAATCTGACAAACACCTGTTTTTTTCCTCAAATGTAAAACAACGAAATACTTTTTAAGCACAACTTTTCAGACTTGCTTGACCGTCAAAAATAGGCGTGATATTCTTATCTCTTTTGTAAGTTAGTGATTTTTTTCACTTACGGCTAGGTTGAAAGCAAATGATTCTTTCTCGGTTATCGTAAAACGAATCAAACAATAAATTATGTTTTTGTTAATGTTTCAGGAAGTGCGGCTGGTGCCGGACGGCACGATGTTGATCCATATCGCGCTGATTCTTTTGATGATCTGGATTTTAAACCGCACCTTTTTTCGCCCCATAAATCGTATTCTCGTTTCGCGCGAACGCAATCAGGGCGGACATTCGGCTGAAGCAGATGCAATTCTTCACCAAGTCAGTGAAAAACAGGCGCGGTATAACCAGGCGATGCTTCAGGCGCGTTCCGAGGGTTACGAACTGGTCGAACGGGAACGCGCTTCAGCGACGATTCAAAGACAAGAAAAAATCGCCGTCGTCAAAGAAGAAATAACACAAAAAATCGAACGTGAAATTCAGGAATTGGAACGGCAGACGGTGCAAGCCAAAACAGTTATCGCTTCCGAAGCGGAACAGTTAGCCGAAAAAATTAGTGCCAATCTTTTGAAAACAGTTTGATAAAGCGGGAATCATCAATTTAAAAAAATATCACAAACTCAGAGTGTTGAATTTTAAGTTTAATTACAATTAAATGTTAGCTCTTATCTACAAATTTTTGATACTTTTAGCCGCCGAAAACACTGCGGCTGGCGAATCCGGCTACGATAAATTCGTTCATTTTTGGAATACCTATTTCAATTATCCGGGTTTTGAATTATGGAGATTTTTGAACTTGGCGATTTTTACCGCCATTATGATTTATCTTTTGAGAAAACCGTTGAGCGAAGCGTTCAAAGCCAAGCGCGAAAAAATTCGTGCCGACCTGATTAAAGCCGAAGCGGAACGGCAGTCGGCATTGGCGAAATTGACTTCGACCGAAGCCAAACTCGCCGTCGTGGATGCCGAAACCGCCGCTGTAATTGAAAATGCGCGACAAACCGCCGTCGAAGAAAAAACGCGCATTTATGACCAGACGGATTTTGAAGTCGGTAAAATGCGCGAACAGGCAGACAATGAAATCGAAGTCGCCGCGAAACAGGCGCAGAACAGATTACGCCGCTTTTCCGCCGAAGAAAGCATCCGGCTCGCCGAAGAAAAAATCAAAAGTGAAATTAACGCCGAAAAAGACGCGCGATTGATCAAAGCCAATATTCAGGCAATCGGAGGTTTGAACTAGAAATGAGTGTCGAAACAATTGCCCGCCGTTACGCCGCCGCGCTCGCCGATGTGGTCATCAAAACCGGTGAAACCGATGTCGTGCAAAGCGAATTAAAAACCTGGGAACAAATGATCAATTCTAACGGTCAACTGTTTGAAGCGTTCAGTAATCCGGCGATTGCTCAGGAAAGTAAGGAAAAAGTTTTAGAAAATTTGATCGAAAAAACTAAACCGACGAAAACAACCGCCAATTTTTTGCGCGTCCTTCTGCGAAACGACCGGCTGACCGAAATCAATCAAATAAACGAACGTTTCGCCGGTGTTCTGGAAGAACGAAGCGGAATTGTCACCGCGCAAATTACGTCGGCGCGTTCGCTCTCCGACAGTGAGAAAAACGAATTAAAATCAGGCTTGAATAAATTAACGGGCAAAATCGTCAATCCGAATTTTGCCGTTGACGAAAATCTGATCGGCGGAATCATCACCAGAATCGGCTCGACCGTCTATGACGGTTCGGTGAAAACAAAATTGGAAGAATTAAAACAAGAAATGATTGGTCATTAGACCTTTGTCATTTGTCATTTATTTTTACACAACGGACAAATTGACGCGCAGCGACGAAGGACAAAAAGCAAATGGAACAATTAAAAGCCAACGAAATAAACGATATTATTCGTTCACAAATCGAAAATTTTGACACGAGTATGACGGTTGACGAAGTGGGAACCGTCATCAAGGTCGGCGACGGAATCGCTGAGATTCACGGACTCGAAAAGGTGATGGCGGGCGAACTGCTCGATTTTCCCCACGAAGTTCGCGGTCTCGCGCTCAATCTTGAAGAAGATAAGGTCGGCGCGGTGCTGTTCGGCGATTTTCAAAAGATTAAAGAAGGCGATGAAGTTAAGCGCACCAAACATATTATGAGCGTTCCGGTCGGCGACGCGATGATCGGTCGCGTGGTTGACGCGCTCGGTCAGCCGATTGACGGCAAAGGCGAAATTTTAACCACCGAATCCAATCCGGTCGAAAGAATCGCGCCCGGAATTATTGATCGTCAGCCGGTTAAAGAACCGCTGCAAACCGGTTTGAAGGCGATTGATGCGATGGTTCCAATCGGACGCGGACAGCGCGAATTGATTATCGGCGACCGTCAAACGGGTAAAACCGCCGTGGCGATTGACACCATTATCAATCAGAAAGGCAAAGATGTGATCTGCATCTACGTCGCCATCGGGCAGAAGTCTTCGACCGTCGCGCAGGTCGTTGAAAAATTGCGCGAATTCGGCGCGATGGATTATACGATTGTGGTCGCGGCTTCGGCTTCCGATCCGGCGGCGATGCAGTATCTCGCGCCGTATTCAGGCGTTGCTATCGGCGAATATTTCCGCGACAGCGGTCGTCACGCGCTGACCATTTACGACGATTTATCAAAACAGGCGGCGGCGTACCGCGAAATTTCCCTGCTTTTAAGAAGACCGCCGGGTCGTGAAGCATATCCGGGCGACGTGTTCTATCTTCACTCGCGTCTGCTTGAACGTGCGGCGAAAATGTCGGCGGCGCGCGGCGGCGGCAGTCTGACATCACTGCCGATCATCGAAACGCAGGCGGGCGACATTTCCGCGTATATTCCGACGAATGTGATTTCAATTACGGACGGGCAAATCTTCCTGGAATCCGATCTTTTTAACTCCGGCGTGCGTCCGGCGATTAACGTCGGAAACTCGGTTTCGCGCGTCGGCGGCGCGGCGCAGATTAAGGCAATGAAACAGGTTGCCGGAACGCTGCGAATTGATTTGGCGCAGTACCGCGAACTCGCCGCCTTCGCGCAATTCGGTTCTGATTTAGACAAATCAACGCAAAATCAGCTTGAGCGCGGCAAACGGCTGACCGAAATTCTGAAACAGGGACAATATCAGCCGATGGAAGTCGGCAATCAGGTGATTATTATCTGGACGGTGAGCAACGGTTTGGCTGACGACATCGCGGTTGAAGATTTGAAACGATTTGAAGAAGAATTGAACAGATTTATCGAAAATTCCCATCCGTCCATTATTTTGACGCTCCGTGATAAAAAATCAATTGACGACGATTTGAAGGCGACGATGAAAGAAGCGGTTGAAGATTTCAAGTCAACGCGCTGGAATCAGGGAGCGAATCAGGAAAGAGTCGCGGCGGCGGCGGTTTAAGCGATTTTGAGATTTGAGAAAGGAATATGCCCGAAAATAATTTCACCGAAGAAATAGCCTCTTTTGATGGTCTGTGGGAAGGCGGTTATTATGAAGGCGATCCTTTAGCTACTTTAGCCAAATCAACTTACGGAGTTTACGGTTACGTTTCGATTCTGCACGCGACTTATTTAAGCTGTATTAAACCGTTTATTAATTCGGAAACCGTCGCTTTGGAAATCGGACCCGGACGCGGCGCGTGGACGAAAACGATGCTCGGCGCGAAGGAAATTTGGGTGTTGGACGCGCTTTCGGCGGAATATAATCGTTTTTACGAATATTTAGATCATCCGAAAAACGTCAAATATTTTCAGGTCGAAGATTTTAAGTGCGCTCAACTGCCCGAGAATTATTTCAACTATATGTTTTCATTCGGTTGTCTCTGCCACGTTTCGTTTGAAGGCATTACTGAATACGCGACCAATATTTTCAGCAAATTACAGTCGAATACACATTGTTTCTGGATGGTGGCGGATAAAAAGAAGTATGCCGAGTTCTTAAAAAACACGGAAGATTACGATATTTGGAAAGGATTGTCGCCGCAGAGAAAAAATCTCGCGCCGTTAAAGCACGTTTTCAACGCTTTTTCAAAAATCACGCGCCCGTCCTATTTTTTGAATTTAGACGAATTCGGCGATAAACAGGGACACTGGGTGGATGCCGGGGCGGAAAGAACTTGTGAAATGCTGGAAAAAATCGGCTACAAAATCCTTGATGCGGATATGGGATTACTTCCGCGCGATCCGATGATTCATTTTATCAAGCCGTAAGCGGTAAATGACAAATATATGGCAAGTCTTTTAGATATGCGGCGGCGCATTAAGTCCGTCAAAAACACACAGCAAATCACTAAAGCGATGAAAATGGTCGCGGCGGCGAAACTTAAACGCGCGACCGACCGCGTGACGGCGGCGCGCCCATTCGCGCAAAAAATGTCGGAAGTTCTCGGTAATTTGAGCGCGCGCGTCGGCGACGAATTTTCATCGCCGCTGCTGAATGAGCGCGGCGATGAGAAATACTTATTGGTTTTAGTGAGCGCGGATAAAGGTTTGTGCGGCGGTTTTAATGCCAATTTGATGAAAGCGACGCAATTATTTTTGCGCGAAAATTCCGGCAAGCAAACGGAAATGATTCCTGTCGGACGCAAAGCACGCGACTTTTTTCGCCGTCGTGAGATGACTTTTGTCGCCGAATACGTCGGTTTGACCGGCTCCGGTCGCGTCGAACATTCCGAAGCGGTAGCAATCGCCGATAAAATCATTAAAACATTCACCGAAGACGAATCTCTAGACAAGGTTTTTCTCGTTTTCACGCAATTTAAGACGGTGATGTCGCAGGAAGTCAAAGTCGAACAGCTTCTGCCCATTTCGCGTATCGCGCCGGAACAGAACGAAACTCAAAACACCGCTGAGGCGGAATATATTTACGAGCAGCCGGCGAGCGAAATCTTCGGCAAACTGCTTCCGAAACAAGTTGAAACACAAATTTATCGCGCGATGCTCGAATCGGTCGCTTCCGAACAGGGCGCGCGAATGACGGCGATGGATTCGGCATCGAAGAACGCGGGCGAACTGATTGATACTTTAACGCTCAATATGAACCGCATTCGTCAGGCGGCGATTACCAAGGAAATTATCGAAGTCGTTTCCGGCGCAGCGGCGGCTTAGAAATAAGGATGAGGGATAAATGATAAGGGATGAGTAAAAAACTTTGCTCGTCCCTTGTTTTGTTGTATTTGAATGACTGAGAAATTGCAAAAATCAAAATGGCGGGGGCGGATTTTTCGGTACGCGCCGGTTTTTTTGTGGATCGGAGTTATTTTATTCGCCTCGACTTCCTACGGCGCGATGTCGAACACATCGCGTATTATTCGCCCGCTGCTACATTTTATTTTTCCTCATACGCCGGAGGAAACGCTGGCAATTTATCACGCATATATTCGCAAACTCGCGCATTTAACCGAATATTCGATTCTGGCTGTTTTAGCTTCGAACGCGTTTTGGAATTCGCAAACAAGAGTACTGCGAAAATACTGGTTCATATTTTCTTTTCTGACCGTGCTTTCGGTCGCTTCGACCGACGAATATAATCAAAGTTTTGACGCGCTGCGAACCGGCACGATTTATGATGTTCTGCTGGATGCTTCGGGCGGAGCCGTGATGATTGCGATTTTATTTATTTACCGGCGACTAAATCAACGGTAATTTTTATTTAAATACTCGTCAAAAATCTCGCGGATCGCGTTTCCAATTTCACAATTTCGCGCGAGAATTGAAACCCCGCGTGAAACATCGGATTGACTGACATAAAACTTCCATTTTTCGCAACTTTGTGAGATATTTTATCGTTAATATCAGCGGTTGGAAAAAAGCTGGAGGAGATTGAGCAATGAGTATTTTCGACAAAGTTAAAGATGCGGCATTCAGTCAATTTATTGAAGTTATCGAATGGCTCGACGATTCTAAAGATACGATTCTTTATCGTTTTCCGGTGGTCGGGCAGGAAATAAAAAACGGCGCACAATTGATCGTGCGTGAATCGCAAACAGCGGTTTTTGTTTTTGAAGGTCAGGTCGCCGACGTTTTCACTCCCGGACGCTATACGATTGACGGCGGAAATATGCCGATTCTTTCAAAGTTGGGCGCGTGGAAATTCGGATTTGATTCGCCGTTCAAATCGGAAGTTTATTTTGTTAACACCAAACAATTTACCGATCTGAAATGGGGAACGGCAAATCCGATTATGCTGCGCGATCAGGATTTCGGCATCGTTCGTCTCCGCGCTTTCGGCGCGTATTCAATGCACGTCGCCGCGCCGTCCACTTTTATCAAAGAAGTCGCCGGCACCAACGGACGCTTTCAAACCGAAGATATTGACGCACAGTTGAAACGCGCCATCGTCAGCGAATTTTCCGACGCAATCGGTGAAATGAAAATTCCCGCGCTCGATTTAGCGGCGCGCTACAAAGAACTCGGCGAAGCGATTCGCGTCCAAATCAATGAAGATTTTAAAACTTACGGTTTGGAAGTAACGAAATTTTACGTTGAAAACATCTCGCTTCCGCCGGAAGTTGAAGCGGCGATGGACAAACGATCTTCAATGGGTGCGCTCGGCGATGCCAATCGTTATATGCAGTTTCAGGCAGCGGACGCATTGCGTGACGCGGCGCAAAATGAAGGCGGCGGCGCGGGTTTAGGCGCGGGACTCGGCGCGGGTTTTGCCGTCGGCGGACAAATGGCAAACGCTTTCGGCAATGTCACACAGCAAAGCGGCGGGCAAGGCAATCAATCTTCCCAAAATCAAAACATCGCGTGTCCCGTCTGCGGAAAACCGAATCCGGCGGGAACCAAATTTTGCGGTGAGTGCGGCGCGAAAATGGAAACGGCGAAAGTTCCCTGCGTCAAATGCGGCGCGGAACTGCGCGAAGGCGCGAAATTCTGCTCCGAATGCGGCGCGTCGCAGGAAAAACAAAAATGCGCCAACTGCCAGCACGAACTCGCGCCTGGAGCCAAATTTTGCCCCGAATGCGGAACGAAAACGCCGGCAACTGAATAAAACGATTTAAGTTATGATAAATTAATCGCCAAAAGGCGTGAAGATCACAAAATAGATTTTGTGATCTTCACGCCTTTTATAGCTGTAATTTTTGTTATTTTTCTTTTATTTCGGAAAAGGAAATGTCGTAAATCGCGTATTTTTCCCAATCTTTGTAATCGAAATGCCACCACTCGTTTTTATTGACGATAAAACCTTCGGCTTCCATCGAAGAGCGCAGCAAATCACGATTTTTACGCTGTTCCGGTGTTCCGCCCGGATAATCAGGACTTGCTTTTTCAGTAAAATTATCAAAATCACTCGGCATTTCGAGCAGTTCTCCCGTTTTCAAGTTGTAAATACTCAAATCAACCGCGCAACCGCGATTGTGTCTTGAGCCGGTTTCAGGATTGGCGACAAACTTTCGCTGATTTTCCGCCACCACGTTCCAGAAAAGTTTAGTCACCGACCACGGACGATAACCGTCGAAAATGACCAATCCGAGACCTTGTTTTTTCAATTTTTGATGCGCCAACAGAAGTGCTTCAGCAGCCGGTCGCTGCATAAAAGCTCTGGCTTCGTCGTAAATCGGTCTGCCGACGAAATTATCCTTGCGGGCATAACGAATATCAAGTTTTATCGTTTTATCGAGTTTTGTAAGTTCAACCAAATTTGCCTCTCGTTTATTTTTTTCTCGCGGCGGCGCGTTCTGCGCGAAAACCAAATAGGCGGAAAACGAAAATACAAAAACAAATAAAGTGATACTAATCTGAAATTGTTTTTTCATAATTCGCCGAAATTAATTACTCTGCCATCTGTTTTTGGACGAAAAAAGCGTTTTTTTCAGGTTTTCAGAAATTGCTGATGCGCGTAAACAGCTCTTCAATTATCTTTAAAGCAATATTCAGAATAATTTGAAAAGTTTCCTTCGAAAAGTTATCTTATGAAAAGTATGAAAAAGCCGCAACCTGAAAATAAAGATCAAACAAATGGCTGGTGGGGACGTTTTGGCGTTGCCGGCTTTTTATTTTTTCTCATCAAAGGCTTACTCTGGCTGATTATTCCCGCACTCGCCGCTTACTTTGCCGGGTGAAAGTCGGTGTAAAGTGCAAAGTTCAGAATTTAATTCCTGAACTTTGCACTTTACATTTTACACTTTGCACTTTTTTGCCGCTATGGTTTCGGTTTTTCATCCGGCGCGGCTTCGTCTTCTTCGACAATTCTCACTTCCGAACCGTATTTTTGATAATCTTTGAAACGAATCACATTTCTGGTTTCGTAAAGCTGACTGTTTTCTCTGGAAGTCAGCCGCACATCGGAAAGCGACGGCAAAAGGTATTTTTCATCGGCAATCGTCACCCAGTCGTAGTCAATCGTGCGGTTGGCGGAACGTACGCGAAAAGTTTCGGGAATTTCCGTCGCCGCGCTTTCAACCCGCAAAACGCGGAAATCGGCGCGATCAATCCAAACTTTGCCTTCCATTCCCGTAATCACCGAATCATCAAACGCGCCCGAAGCGGTAATCTGCTGTTTCGCTTTGTCTCCGATAATCGAATAACTGTAAACGAGAGCCGAGCGATTGCGAATCGTGTCGGTGTCCACGATCTCAAATTTCGTATCGCTGTCAGGTTTGAATATTTTCGCTAAAACCGTCACGAATTCGCCGGTCGAACTCGTGCCGCCGACTTCGCTGTAGGCTTGTCTCGGAGTCGGATTATTTTCCAAAATTCCGTTTTTCGATAACAGTTTGTATTCTTCCTGCCCGCTCGCGCGATAGCTGACGGCGACGACCAAACGGTCGAGACTGCGAAAATTATTCGTTCCCGCGTAAGCATAAGACCGGGAAATCAATTGTTTGACGACGAAATCCGGCATTTCATCAACCGCCGCCAAAGTGTTGGCGCGAGCTTTCTCCAAAACTTCCGCCGCTTCCGTTGCCGACGGCAGTTTTGCCGCGACCGGATTCTGGCGGCGGCGGTCGGCTTCTTCCAAAGTGCGCTGGAGTTCACTGTCGTTCTTGCTTTTCGTTCTCGTCAGTCCGCGCAAGCCGTCCGTCAATTCAAAACTGATGCCGCGTTTGCGAATAGCTTCGATCAAATCGTCCCTGCCGCCCGCGTTTTTCTGCAAATCATAAAGCATCTTGACGTATTCGGTCTGCGACAAAGGTTTCGGCTGATTATTTTGCGCCTGCCCGAAACTTATCGAAAATAAAATAATAATAACGGAAACTATCTTTTTCATTGTTTATTACTGATGCGGTGAAACTTTTTTTCGTTCGCCCGTTCAGAAATTTTAGTGCAAATTAAAAGCGGGAAAAATTCTAAAAAACTTTTCCCGCCCTAATTATGTGAATGACACTAAATTTTAATTAATCCATTCTTCTTCGTAGTTTAACTGCCAATTTCTGGTTACCCAGTTTTGCGCGGCAGTCAGAGCGTCCTGTTTCCACTTTTTCAGATCTTCCATCACTGAGAGCGCGGCTAACGGCTTGCTCGGATCACGTTCAACTCTGATAACCTGCGTCGGAACTTCGATGATTGTTTCCTCTTCATCAAAAATTCGCAGCTTCACTTCGCTTCCGACCGGCGGCAAAATATTTAAATTTACCAGCGCGCTGTTTTCGCCGAGATTTTCCGTCGTTCCATCAACAAAAACCACGTTTCCGGTATCCGCGTCAACCCAACTTGCCTGCACCGTCAAATTTGCCATTATGCGATGGTGCGGAAGATTTTTATTTTCAACCGATGTGTATCCTAATCGAGACATATTTTACTTCCCCCTTTTTCTTTTTTTCTAAAAACACTCTTAGAACTTAAAATAAATTTTTCGCTGCGAACTTAATCTAAACCACAATTATAAAAAAGTCAAGTATTCTCAAACCGCTCAAACCGCTCAAACGTAATTTTCGTGAAAGCCATTCCGTCCGGTCTTTGCATCAATTAAACTAAATATAAGCAAAGATATTTTGATAAATATTCATCTCTTGTATTCGCTTAAATCGCTCATCAAATTTGTCGCCGCTCAGATTAAACCCAAATGAATTTTCAACCGACTCGTTAGGTAACGCGCGAAACAATCGAAAGTTTCATTAATTTCACACGGAAAAAGTTCTGCTAACCTTAATAATCATTGATCGCTCTTTTATATTCCCCGCTTTCGGCGGATCGTTAAATAATTTTTTGAAAATTGAATTATCCCGGAAAAAGGAATTATTTAACAAAGATTTAACCGGACAATGAGAGAATTTCGGAATTAAAAGTGATATTTTGGATTTTGAAAACTAAGGTATTGAATTTGCATCAATACAATTGTGAAATTTTTGTTTTTCAACAAAAAAATAAAACAAAATTACCAGTTTTTAACTGTAAAAAGTATAAAACTATGCAATTTATACACTTAACACATCAAGAAACGGATGATGTATTTTGGAAATAAGAGGAAACATCCAAAAATATATATCCGAAAACTAAGATAAATATTCAAAATTCAAAATATATTACCTTTTTGAAATTAAAGGAACGCAATTTAACAAACTTTATACAAAATTAAAGAGGTCAAAAAAATACAAATGACTATAAAATTTTCAATTAAATTTTTAGCGATGGCAATTTTCTGTCTGGCTCTCGGAACCGCACAGATTTTTGCTCAATCAACCGTGACCGGAGCGATTCGCGGTAAAATCACCGACCCGCAGGGCGCGGTTGTGCCAAACGCCAATATTACGGTGACCAACATCGGCACCAACAAAATACAGACACAGACGGCGACCGATGACGGAACTTTTCGCATTACCAATCTCGAACCCGGAACTTTTACGGTTGAAGTTACTTCCGGCAGTTTCGCGCCCTTCAAACAGGAAAACGTGGTGGTTGAAGTCGGACAAGTGACGGCTCTCGACATTCCGCTGAATTTACCGGGCGCGACCGCGACCGTGCAGGTCACGGCGGAAGCACCGGTTATTAACACCAGCGATAACGCTAATTCCGTCAACGTCAACCAAACATCAATTAATGAACTGCCGATTAACGGTCGCCGCTGGTCAAACTTTGCTTTATTGACTCCCGGAACCGTGCCGGACGGAAGATTCGGATTGATTTCGTTTCGCGGCATTTCAGGTCTTTTAAATAACAACACGATTGACGGCGGCGATAACAATCAGGCGTTTTTCTCGGAAGAACGCGGAAGAACTCGCATTAATTACGTCATCAGCCAATCAGCGATTCGTGAATTTCAGGTTAATACGTCAAACTATTCCGCCGAGTACGGACGTTCGGCGGGCGGCGTGGTCAATGCCGTCACTAAAAGCGGAACCAACGAACTGCACGGCGAACTTTTCTACTACAACCGCAACAACCGCAACGGCGCGCGCAACCCGTTGGCTTTCCAAAACGTTTTGGTCAACGGCGTTTCGACACCGGTTGCTGCCAAACCGATTGATCTTCGCCAACAATTCGGCGGCGCGGTCGGCGGTCCGATCATTAAAGACCGTCTATTTTTCTTTTTCAGCTACGATCAGCAAAAACGCAACTTTCCCGGTCTGGCTGTTTTTTCCAATCCTAATTATTTAAATACGGTTAGCACCAGTCTGCTTACCTCTCGCGGTTTAACGGCGACACAGATTAATAATTCACTTACTTTCCTTAACTCACTGACGGGCGAAACGCCGCGCCAAGGCGACCAAAAATTGTATTTTCCGAAATTGGACTGGCAAATTAACAACAGCAATTTGTTAAGTGCGTCTTACAATCGTCTGCGCTGGGCATCTCCGGCGGGAATTCAAACACAGGCGGTTAATAACTACGGAAAAAGAAGTTTCGGCGACGATTTCGTCAAAGTTGATTCGCTCAATTTGCGTCTCCAGTCAACGATTTCGGCGACCACTTTGAACGAAGCACGTTTTCAATACGGACGCGATTTTGAATACGAATTCAGTCAGGCACCGTTACCGGGCGAGCCGCTTACTTCCAGCACTTCGCTTGGCGCGCGTCCGCCCAATGTGTTTTTGACCAATGGTTTACAGTTTGGCGTGCCGAACTTTTTGGAACGTCCGTCATATCCTGACGAACGCCGCTATCAATTTGCCGATACGGTCACAAATACCAGAGGAAGACACACATTCAAATTTGGAGCGGACATTAACCGCGTGACCGACAACACCCAAAATTTACGCTACGAAGCCGGTGGATATTCATATAATAATATCAATGATTTTATCGTTGATTATACTAATTTCCTGACTCCGCTGCCCGCTTCGACGCTTTGCGCGACTCAGCCGACAGCCGCCCAACTTGCCGCTAAAACCGCCATCGCGCGTAATGTCGGACGCTGCTATACAAGCAATTATTCGCAGGGAATCGGTAGTCGCGGATTACAATTCGGTACTTATGACTACAACTTTTTCGGACAGGACGATTTTCGCATTTCGCCGCGTTTGACTCTAAATCTCGGCTTGCGTTACGAATATCAAAAATCTCCGAAGGTGGTTTTGGCTAACAATAACTCGACCATTATTCCGAACGACGGCAGAACCGTCGCTGAAGCGACTTCAACTTTGCCGAACGATAAAAACAATTTCGGACCGCGCATCGGCTTCGCCTATGATATTTTTGGCGACGGTAAAACAAGTGTACGCGGCGGTTATGGTATTTATTACGGACGCATTATCAATTCAACAATTTATAATGCGCTAATTAACACCGGAAATCCTGCCGGACAAGCGCAGTTATCCGTGCCGGCGACTTTAACCACAACGACCGGAGGCGTAACTACCACAGTTATTAACCCGATTGCTCCGATTTTCCCGCAGATCATACCGACCAATAACTTAACTTTTACGCTCGGTGCCATTCAATTCTTCCAAAAGGATTTTCAGGCACCGCTGATTAATCAATATGACTTTATTTTGGAGCGTCAAATTGCCCAAAATACCGTCGTTTCAATTTCATATATCGGAAGTTTAGGTCGCAACCTGCCGACCTTTGTTGACCAAAACTTAGCCCCGACGGGAACATCGGCAACATACAGCATTGTCGGCGGACCTTTTGCCGGACAAAATTTGACTTTGCCGACTTACACCCGCGCCAACACTGCTTTTCAGCAACTGACGCAAATCCAAAGTTCGGTTAATTCCGAATATAACGCGTTGGTTTTACAGGCGAACCGCCGCTTTACCAAAGGTTTGCAGTTCCAGGCAAGCTACACGCTGGCTAAATCAACTGATACCAATCAGGCATCGGTTACTTTCACAACAAATAACAGTCCGTTTAATGTTTTTGACCGCAGTTACGATTCAGGTCCGAGTACCTTTGATGTGCGTCACAAACTGGTAGTCAGTGCCGTTTATTCGCCGACATTTTATAAAGGCATCGCAAAATCGGCTTACAACTATTTGCTCAACGGCTACTCAATCGCTCCGATTTACGCTTACTATTCAGGTCAGCCGTATGACGGGACGGTTTCCGGGACGAGTTTGAACGGCACCAACGGAAGCAGTTTCTTCCCGCTCAATCAGCGTAATGCTTACCGCTTGCCGAGTATTTCCAATCTCGATTTGCGATTAGGAAAACGCTTTAGATTTACCGAAAAATACAATCTTGAATTGTTGGCTGAAGGTTTCAACATCTTCAATCGAACGCAGATTTTTACTCAAAACAGTACGCTTTACACCAGAAGCGGAAGCGTTTTGACTTATAATTCAACTTTCGGCATTCCAACTGCAACGGACAGCACTTTATATCGTGAACGCCAGATTCAGCTTGCGGCGCGATTCCAATTTTAGTTTTTCCTCAATTACAGGAAAAACCTTTGATGGCGTGTTTCTTTCGGGAAACGCGCCTTTTTTTGTTTTTACAATTTACGTTTTACGATTTACGATAAAGAAAGTGCGAATCCTACAAATCTCATCGGCAAAAAACTTCGGCGGCGGCGAAAGGCATTTGCTTGATTTGTCGAACAGTTTGAGCGGTCGCGGACACGAGTTATTTTTTGCCGTCTCGCCGAAATCTTCTTTTTCAGATAGATTTCAGCGTTTCCCGAAAGAAAATATTTTTGAAATCAACATCAAAAATTCACTCGACGTTTTCGGGGCGCGTAAATTGGCGAAGTTTATTCGTGAGAAAAACATTGAGATTGTTCACGCGCATCTAGCGAAAGATTATTTGCCCGCAAGTTTGGCGGTGCGCGCCGCTCCGCAGGCGAAACTTGTTTTCACGCGCCACGTTCTTTTTTCAATGAAATCTCTGCAAAAGTTTTTTCTCATCAACGTTGATAAAGTGATCGCCGTTTCAAAAGCCGTCGAAACGAATCTGCGACACACTTTTCCGCCGAAAAAAATCGTCACGATTCCAAACGGCATTGCAATTGAAAAACGGTCAAATGTTGAAAGGGAAAAAATTGGAAACGATTTTCGTTTTGAACATAATATCTCGTTTGACGCGCAGTTAATCGGCATCGTCGGTGAATTAAAACTATTGAAAGGTCAGCGGGATTACGTTCTCGCAGCGCAGATCGTCGCACAAAATTTTCCTGACGGTTACTTTATAATCGTCGGCAAAGACAATTCATATAAAAAAGATTTCCGGCGCGAATTGAAAAGACTGGTCAAAGTTTTCAGTTTGGAAAATCGGTTTTTATGGCTCGATTGGCTGGAAGACACCGCGCCGCTGCTTGCGGCATTGGATGTTTTCGTTTCGGCATCGCATTCGGAAAGTTTCGGTTTGGCGATTTTAGAAGCGATGGGAAACGGAAAAGCGATTGTTTCCACCGAAACGGCGGGCGCGAAGGAACTGCTGGAAAATAATCGTACCGGAAAACTCGTTCCCGTCAAAGAACCGATTATTTTAGCCGAAGCGATTAGTGAACTTTTAAGCGATGAAAATCTACGACAGACACTGGGCGAAAAAGCGCGAAAATTCGCGGACGAAAGATACAGCCTTGAAAAAATGGTCATCAAAACGGAAAATGTTTATCGTGAAATCTTAAATCGTTGAATAACAAAATTATTTTTCAGCCGTCAGCCATCTAAAAGTCAGCGGCGCGATATTTTGATTTTTCATCAAATCTTTTCGCAGTTTATCTAAATCTTCGGGAAAATCCACATCATACCAAAGCGGCAAAAGAGAAAGTTTCAAACCGGATTTTTTTATATTTTCCGCCGTTTGCCGAAAAGTATTTTCCGAACTCCATTCGACGTTTGCAAAAATTTCCTTTCGCAAAACTCGCAAACCGATCAGATAAAATCCGCCGTCTTTCGTTTCACCCAAAACCGCGTCCGCGTTTTTCAAATTTTCAAACGCCCGCGCGATGAATTCCGCCGGAAAAGTCGGGCTGTCCGTCCCGATCATCACGACCGCATCCGAATCGTTCGCCAATGCGAATTGAAATGCACTATACATTTTTTCGCCGAGATTCGCGCCCTTTTGTGCGAAAAGCGTAAAATTATTACTGACAAATTTAGTGAAATAATCACGCTCTGAATTTGGCGAAAAGGCAATTATCAATTCGTTTGTTTGAGATTGCGTCTTGTTTATCGCATCTTCGAGAAACGCTTCGGACAGCGCAACGCATTGGTCGGGCGACAAAAATGGCTGAAGCCTGGTTTTGACGTTTCCCGCGCGCGGAACTTTTGTCATAATGATTATTGAATTCTTCATTCGGGAATAAATTTTATAACTTTTCGGTATTTTTTAGAAAAGCAGAGAAAAAAATTATGGCTTACGATTTAGATGTAGAAAACGCGGTACGGAGGCGATACGGCGCGGCATCGCAGGAAAAAGAAGCGGCTTTGTGCTGTCCGGTCGAATACGATCCGCAGTTTTTAAAGATTTTGCCGGACGAAATTATCGAACGCGATTACGGCTGCGGCGATCCGTCGGCGTTTGTCAAAAGCGGCGAAACGGTGCTTGATTTAGGTTCGGGCGGCGGAAAAATCTGTTACATTGCGGCGCAAATCGTCGGCGAATCGGGCAAAGTCATCGGCGTTGATACGAATACGGAAATGCTCGCGCTGGCGAACAAATATCGCGGCGCAATGGCTGAAAAGATCGGTTATGCGAATGTCGAATTTCGCTACGGAAAAATTCAGGATTTGAAACTCGATTTAAGTTTGGCTAACGAATATTTGCAAAAAAATCCGATTAAAACCGCCGATGATTTTTTCGCTTATGAATCTTTCGCCGCCAAATCCAAAGCCGAAAATTCTTTGATCGCCGACGATTCGATTGACGTTATTTTGTCAAACTGCGTTTTGAATCTCGTCAAACCGGAAGACAAAGAACAGATGTTCGCCGAAATGTTTCGCGTGTTAAAACGCGGCGGTCGCGTGGCGATTTCGGATATTGTCGCCGACGAAGACGTTCCCGCGCATCTGCAAAACGATCCTGAATTGTGGTCGGGCTGTATTTCGGGCGCGTTTCGGGAAGACGCATTTATCACGGCATTTGAAAACGCCGGATTTTACGGAATGAAAATCGTCAAACGCGACGAAAAGCCGTGGCGCGTCGTCGAAGGAATCGAATTTCGTTCGGTGACAATCGTCGCCTACAAAGGCAAACAGGGCGCGTGTTTCGAGCGCAATCAAGCCGTTATTTACAACGGACCTTGGAAAAAAGTGTTTGACGACGACGGACATATTTTGGAACGCGGTCAGCGAATGGCGGTGTGCGACAAAACTTTTCAGATATATTCCAAAGAACCTTATAAAAATCAAATCACGACAATCGAACCGATTGAAAACATCGCGCTCGAAAACGCGACGGAATTCGACTGCAAACGCACGGCAAAAAGACATCCGCGCGAATCGAAAGGTTTGGAGTATAATTTGACTGATTTGTCGGGCGAAACGTGCGGCGACGGCGGATGTTGTTAATGATGAAGTCTGAATGATGAATGATGAATTTAAGGCAATAATCAATTATTTCAGCTTCAAAACTTTCTTCCATTCATCATTCATCATTCAGACTTCATCATTTAAATAAATATATGAACGATTTAAAGCCGAGGACTAAAAAGTTCGCGCTTCGCATTATCAAACTTTACACGGCACTGCCGAAAACAACGGAGGCGCAGGTGATCGGCAAACAGATTTTGCGAAGCGGAACGTCCGTCGGAGCGACGTATGCCGAATCAATTCGCGCTCGTTCGACAGCGGAATTCATCAGTAAAATTGAAAGCGCACTGCAAGAATTGGAAGAAACGACTTATTGGTTTGAACTCTTAGTTGAAAGCGAAATCGTCAAAACCGAAAAATTACAAGAATTACAAAAAGAAGCCGAAGAATTGACCGCAATTTTAGTTTCATCGGTCAAGACGGCGAAGAGGAACAAATGATGAATGATGAATGATGAAGTCTGAATGATGAATTAAGAAAAGAATTTGTCCTAAATTCATCATTCATCATTCAGACTTCATCATTCAAATTCAAGCTTCATCATTCAAAAATATGAGTTATTACAACGAAGAAGATTTGGGCAGATTCGGCGAAATGGCGAAGTATAAGCCGGAACTTTTCGAGAAATTTATGGCTTGGTATCAAGCCTGTCAGGAAGAAGGCGCGTTGTCGAAACGCGAAAAGGCTCTGATCGGTTTGGCGGTCGCGGTGACGGTGCAGTGTCCGTATTGCATCGAAGCGTTCACGAATTCGAGTTTGGAAAACGGCTCGAATATGGAGCAGATGACCGAAGCGATGCACCTTGCATCAGCGATTCGCGGCGGCGCGGCGTTGATTCACGGCATCCAATCGCATAACGCGCACGATAAAGTTTCGATGTGATTTTTTAGCCGCGAACAAACACGAAATTTCACGAAAATTTCTCAAAAATAATTTCGTGTCCTTTTTGTGTTTGTTCGTGGCAAATTCCTATGCAGACAGCAGTTCAAATTACACGCAACGGCAAATCGGCACTGCCGAAATCATCAGCAAGTTTTGACGAAAAACTTGGCGGCGTATCATTGCGTTCGACGAAAATTGATACTTTGCAGGTTAATGTCGGCAAACTTTGCAATCAGGCGTGTAAACATTGTCACGTTGACGCTTCGCCGATTCGGACGGAGATTATGCCGCGTTCCGTTGTAGATGCGTGCTTGAAAGTTTTGCGCGAATATAAAATCCCGACGCTCGATATTACGGGCGGCGCGCCGGAGTTGATTTCCGATTTTCGATATTTCGTTATCGAAGCGCGTAAAACCGGCGCGAAAATTATTGTGCGGCACAATTTAACGGTGATGTTTGAAGAAGGATTTGAAGATTTGCCCGAATTTTTCGCCGAAAATGAATGCGAAGTCGTATGCAGTCTGCCGTATTTTCTCCAGCAGAAAACTGACGCGCAGCGCGGCGCGGGCGTTTTTGATAAATCAATCGAAGGGTTGAAAAGACTAAATGCGGTCGGTTACGGAACTGACGAAAAATTGATTTTGAATTTGGTTTACAATCCGGTCGGCGCGTTTCTGCCGCCGGAACAAACGGCGATTGAAGCGGATTTTCGGCGCGAATTGAAGACTCGTTACGACATTTTTTTCAATAACTTATACACGATTACGAATATGCCGATTGCGCGTTATCTCGATTGGCTGCGGCGTTCGGGAAATGAAGAATCGTATATGTCGAAACTCGCCGGCGCGTTTAATCCGGCGACGATTGACGGGTTGATGTGCCGCAATTTAATCAGCGTTGACTGGCGCGGAAATTTATACGACTGCGATTTTAATCAGATGCTCGAACTCGGAATTGCCGGCGAATTGCCGACGACGATTTTCGATTTCGATTTGGAAAAACTCGAAAATCGTCAAATTATGACGGCAAATCACTGTTTCGGCTGCACTGCCGGAAGCGGTTCATCGTGCGGCGGCGCGGTTACTGAGTAAATATAGAATCAGAAAAAATTGCAGGGATCACAGGATAAATGGGATTAAAATTTCAAAAATCCCCGTCAGTCCTGTGATCCCTGTAAATTTTTATTTTGGTTTTAACGAACTTTCGCCGTCAAAATAACTTCTTTGTTTTTCGGCGGATAGCAAACTTCATCGGTGCAAGCCTGATAGCGCGTGGTGACGCGAACGCTGACCGAATTTCCCTTAAAGTTGGCGGGAACGGCGACGTTAAAAGTGAAAACGGCGCGTCCTTCATAGACGTTTATCGTGTCTTCGGAGAAAGAAAGTTTACGACTTTTCCCGCGCGGATAAACGATTCCGCTGATTTTCGCGCCGGGCGCGCTCGCTTTAATCACCGTCGGAATCGCGTATTCACTGCCCGGATTGTTTGAATTGACGTGCAAATTTCCCGGAATATCCATTACGACGGTCGCTCTCGTCGTGCCGCCGCGTTTGACCGTTCCGATTGAACCGCTGATCGTCTGCGCGTTTGATTTAGCCGCGATTCCGGCTGAAAAAATAAAGGATAATGTTAAAATCGCACCGAATAAAGTTTTTTTCATAATTTTTCTCTGCTCAATAAGTTGATGTCCTTTTCTATCGTCGAGATGCTTTAGTTTAATTGAAAACTGTTCATAAATTCATCAATTCGGCTGCTGAATTCTTCCCTAAACTGCTTTAATACCAACACTTTCAAATTGTATGTGCGCTGTTGGCGGCGGCTTTCGACGATTTTCCGAAACTCAAAAAATTCCGCCTCTTTTTCAGATATTTCTCTTTCAACCAGACAGATTTTTTCATCTGGAGCGGCATCTTTTACAACTTTTTCCGCTAAGATTTTTCCGTTTTCACGCTGAATGTTTTTGCACTCTGATTTGAAATTCAAACCTTCCGAAGCAGTGATATAGACTTGCGCCCGCCAGATATTGCGTTCGTCTTTTTCACCAAATTCCTTTGAATAAGCCTCAAACACGTAATCAGAATCTTCACGCAGCGGGTGAATAAAACCGGCAGGTTTTATCAACCGAAAATTTTCCGTTTCAATTGTTTCAGGTTCAAAAGCGAGAGACGCGCTTTTTTTGATTTTGGTTGAAACGACAACCATTAACGCGACTAAAATGCCGCCGATAATCAGAATTTCCATAACTGTAAAATTTAAAAGGTTTAAAAGTGAAAAGATTTGAAAGTTTTTCAGTTAAACATCCGCAATGGTCGTTGCTTCTATTGAAAACATCAAGAAATTAGACGCGGATTTTCGCTGATTTGGCTGATAAACGCCGATTTTCAAAATTGATCCGCGCTGATCCGCTTGATCGGCGTTCATTCGCGTCCTATTTCATAGCTTCTTAAATTCTCGTGTTCTGTTTCATCAGCATATTTGATTTCCTTTTTCACTTTTATACTTTTTCACTTTCAAACTTTTTCGCCGCAAGCTGTCCGCAAGCCGCGTAAATATCGCGTCCGCGCGGCTGTCTTACAAATGCCGAAATGCCTTTTATTTCCAATATATCTTTGAAACGCTCGACTTGTTCCCGCGTCGAAGGTTTGTATTCCAAAGGTTCAGCGGAATTGTGCGGAATTAAGTTGATTTTGACGCGGTTTAGTTGGTATTTATTGATTAGATTCGCCAAACCCCGCGCGTGTTCGTCGGAATCGTTCACGCCGCCGAGCAGGACGTATTCAAACGTAAAACGCTCGTTTTTTCGCAGAGATTTTTCAAATTCTTTTGCCGCTTCGAGCAGTTCTTCGATATTCCAACGCTTGTTGATCGGCATTAACTTGTCGCGCAGTTCGTCGTTCGGCGCGGACAGCGAAATCGCCAGATGCGGGCGGTTTTCAAGTTTGGCGAGTTCGTAAATTTTCGGAACAATTCCGGCGGTTGAAACCGTCACGCGGTTCGGCACGATAAAAAGTCCGTCTTCCGCGCTCATAATTTCGAGAGCTTTGATTAAATTTTCGTAGTTCAAAAACGGCTCGCCCGCGCCCATTCCGACGAGATTCGTGCCGTGCGGCGTTTCCGCGCCCACGCCGTAAACATCATTTAATACAATAATTATCTGCTCGACAATTTCGCCCGCCGTCAAATTTCTAAGAAGTCCGAGTTTCGCCGTCAAACAAAAATCGCATTTCAGCGGACAGCCCGACTGCGACGAAAAGCAAATTGTGTCGCGGTTTTCGGTCGGAATGAAAACCGTTTCGACCGGAAAATTATCGTGTGTTTGCATCAAAAAACGGCGCGTGCCGTCCGTCGAAACGTAGCGCGATTCGACTTTTAAAGTGGAAAGCGTCGCCGTTTCGTCCAGCTTTTCACGCAGGATTTTCGGTAAATCGGTTATTTCCGCAAAATCGAGAATGCGTCTCTGATGAATTGCTTTAAAAATCTGCGCGGCGCGATATTTCGGCTCGCCGAGATTTTTGACAAATTCAGTCAGCTCATCTTTTGAAAATGCCGTTAGATGTTTTTTTTCGTTCATCGCCTTTTTATTTTAACTTATCTTTCGTCAAAAACGCATCAGCCGTTTTTTATAAAAGACTTATTCGCTGTTTACTTCAACTTGGAAACACAGTTATTTCCTCATCTCTGACGCTTTAATTTCAGCTTTCTATTTACCATTGACAGTTGACGCTTGACGACCAAGTTTGTGATAAAATTTGCAAAGTTCGTTTCGGCAGCGAAATATTTATGAAAAATAAAGCAGTTATCGGCGGCATTATCGCACTCGTAATTCTTATTGCAGGGGCGTTTTTGTGTTTCTGGGTTGGAAAAAAAGTTTTCAATACCGTTAAAGAAAATCAGACTACGACCGAAAATACCCAAACAAACGAACCGCCGCGAAATCCGTCGCTCGCGCCGACATCGCCGCAGCAAGCCGCCCAGGTTTATCTCGCGCTCGGCAACCCGTCCGGCGCGAACGTTTCCGATCCGAGCAATTATTTAATGGTCAATAATTACTACGCGCTTTCATATAACCGCGAAAAGGAAATTCCGAACTGGGCGGCGTGGCGGATTTCAAAAGCTGAATTAGGCGATTTGCCGCGTCCGAATCCCGATCCGTTTCGTCCCGATCCGCGTTTGCCGAACAATTGGGAGCGCGTTACGCCTTCGGATTATACCGGAAGCGGTTTTGACCGCGGTCATTTGTGTCCGAGTGCCGACCGCAGCGATTCGGAAGAGGGAATGTCCGACACATTTTTGATGACAAATATGACACCGCAAACGCCCGATTTGAATCGCGGACCTTGGGTAAAATTGGAAGCCTACCTGCGAACGCTGGTTACGCGCGGCAACGACGTGTATATTTTCGCCGGTGTCTATGGCGAAAAAGGAAAACTCAAAAAGAAAGTTTCCGTTCCGACCAACGATTGGAAAATCGCCGTTTCCGTGCCGCGCGGCGAGCCGCTTTCCGCGATTAACCCGCGAACGCGCGTCATCGCGGTTGATATGCCGAACGTCAAAGGAATCAAAAATGCCGACTGGCAGCTTTACCGCGTCACCGTGCGTCAAATCGAACAGCGGACGGGATACAATCTGCTTTCAAGTCTGCCGCAAAATTTGCAGGACGAACTGGAAAACAAAGTTGATACGAAAAACGATTAACATTTGGGATTTTTGCTTTTATCATTTAAATTGAAATTATGAACGCCACACTTTCAAAAGAAATGCAGCAGCACACCTACGCGATTATGAACCGCGTCGAAGATTCGCACTGGTGGTATGTCGGGCGGCGCGCGATTCTGGAGAGTTTTCTCGAACAAATCGCCGCTGAATTGCGAACAGCGAATGACGAATTACAAATTTTGGACGTGGGCTGCGGAACCGGCGGAAATCTCGAAATGCTCAAAAAGTTCGGAGCGGTGGAAGGCGTTGACGTATCCGACGACGCGCTCGAATTTTGTCGTTCAAAAGGCTTGACCGTTCATAAAGGTTTGGCGGAAGCGATGCCGTTCGCCGATGAAAGTTTCGACGTGACGACCGCGCTCGATGTCATCGAACACCTCGACGACGACCTCGCCGGACTCCGGGAAATGTTTAGAATATTAAAGAAAGGCGGCAAAACGTTGATTTTCGTTCCCGCGTTTATGTGGTTGTGGGGCGTGCAGGACGACGTTTCAAACCACCGCATTCGCTATACGAAAAAGCAAATCGTCGAAAGACTGCAAAAAGCCGGTTTTGAAATCGAACGCGCGACCTACGCCAACTGGACGTTTTTCGCGCCGATTTTGGGCGGCAGAACTCTGATGAAATTGACCGGAATTAAACCCGAATCGGAAAATAATGTCAACGTTTCCGCGCTCAACGGCGTATTCGGCAAACTTTTTAGCGCGGAAAAACACTGGCTCAAACGCGCTAATTTCCCGTTCGGCGTTTCGATTGTGATTGTAGCGAAAAAGGCGGAAATTGGGACAAAACAGTAATCAAAATTATAAAATCCGATTGGTTTTTTTAGGAAACATTTGAAAGTTTGCCGAATTTTCCCGACCGCGCACCGCATCCGGTAATTCCAATAAAAGACAATGCAATTTTCCTGTGAAATAAATTTTACAATTTCACCCGCCGAGAATCGTCACCGCCGCGCCGATCAGAATAATGCCGATCACAGCGGCAAGCGAAACGGTCAAACTTGGCGAGCGGCGATGCGCTTCGGGCAGCAAATCGCTGGTCGCCGTGTAGAGAAAAAAGCCCGACGCGAGTGCAAGAAAAACAGCGAGAGCGGTCGGCGTGGGCAGGAAAACCAGCGCGAGCAGACCGCCGAAAACCGGCGCGAGCGCGTCCAGCACGAGAAAAATAATATCGCCTTTTTCAACTTTTTCGCCGCGCGTGATGATTAAAATCGTGTTCAAACCGTCGCTCGAATCGTGCGCGACGACGGCAAGCGCGACCAGTAATCCGGTGTGCCAACTGACCAGCGAAGCCGCGCCGATGGCGATTCCGTCGAGCGTGCTGTGAATTATCAGCCCAATCGCGCCCAATCTGCCGACGTTTTTGTGCGCCTCGTTTTCACAATCGCCTTCGGGACAAGCGTGTAGAATCAATATCCGTTCGGTCAAGTAAAAAGCCAGAAAACCGATGATGACTACGCCGAAAACCCATTTAAAATCCCACTGCTGACCGCTGGCGATTTCCAGTGATTCAGGTAACAAATCAAAAAATGTCGCGCCGAGCAGAACGCCCGCGCCGAATCCCATCAAAAGATGAATGCGGCGGCGAAAACGAATCGCCGCCAAACCGCCGCCGAGTGTCGAGAGCATCGCCAGCGACGTTAAGAAAATTATCAGCATAATTAGGTTCTTTTCAACCGTAAAAACTGCTTGCGGTTATATTTGACCGTTTTCATCCGGTTGAATTTTGCCTATTTTAGCGCGGCAAAATTCGGCGACGAGGTTGACAAAACGCGCCGGTTTTTCGATTTGCGGAGCGTGTCCGCAGTCTTTCAGCACGACGAGACGCGAATTTAAAATTTCCCGATGCAGTTTTTCACCATCTTGCAGCGGAATTATTTTATCGTCTTCGCCCCAGACGATCAGCGTCGGCTGGTTGATCAGAAACGCGTCTTCTTCGATGCGGGCTGCGTCCCAATGGCGCGCCGAACTCAAAACCGAATGGTGCGCGTTGGCGGCACTCAGCGGGCGATGCGACGAATCAATTCTTTCCTGCGTAATCAGGTGATGATTTTGCGGAGCCAGCGTGTTTTTCATCCGGTAGCGCATAAAAGTTTTTGAATCGAGCAGAAAAGGCGTAACTATTTCGCCCAAACCGACAATGGAAGCGTATTTCAAAATGGAATTATTTTTCGCATAATCGTTAATCACCGCGTCAACCAAAACGAGTTTGCCGACTCTTTCGGGATAATCCAAAGCGACGGTGGACGCGACCGCACCGCCGTAGGAATTACCAACCAAAGTCGCGCGTCCGATTCCCAGCCTATCCATCAGACGTTCGATAATGCGCGACTGTGAAACAATCGAATATTCAAACCACGCCGGTTTGTCGGAATAGCCGAAACCGAGCAGATCAACGGCGACGACGTGAAAATTTTCCTCGGCAAGCTGCGGCGCGACCGGGTGCCAAACGTAAGTTGAAGACGTAAAACCGTGAATTAAAATCAAAGTCGGATCAGCCGCGTCGCCGAATTCCTGATAATGAACGGTCGCGCCGTCCACTTCGACAAAATGCGAATTTTCCGCGAACGGAACTTCGTCCGCGACGTTTTCCCAATCAACCTGACCCGGACGAGTTAAAAATTTCCACGCGACCAGACCGCCAACCGCGCTCGCCGCCGCGCCCGCCGCCAAATATCTTTTTTTCATAAAATTTCCTCTCCGCGCATTTTACACTAAAACGAGTTTTGGTTGAATTGATTTGTCGGCAGATTTGTAAAAACCGACGGCGATTAAATTTTCGTCGTCGTCCGTCATTCTAAAAAAACTTCCGTCGGCGGCGATTTGTTCAGTTTTTAGTTGAATGCCGTTTTTTGTTTTTGTGATTTCTTCGTTTGAAAGTTTCACTTCGGGCAAATGCGAAACGGCTTCGTTCATTGAAATTATAATTTCGCCGGTTTTATTGGCGGCTACAATTTCTTCCAGTTTCTCCAAAGTGACGGCTTTTTCGATGCCGAATTTTCCCGCTTTTATTCTCCGCAGTTCCGCCAAATGCGCGCCGGTTTCCAATTTTTTCCCGATGTCTTCTGCCAAAGTTCGGATATAAGTTCCCGCCGAACAAGTTACTTTCAGCCCAAAATCCCACGTCCAATTTCCAGCATTTGATTGATTTCCCGTTTTCCATTGTCCATTTTCCGCAGCTTCGACATTTTTCATTAAATCGAGTTCGTAAATATTTACTTTGACCGGCTTGCGTTCGATTTCAATTCCCTTGCGCGCCAGTTCGTAAAGTTTTTTCCCGTCAACTTTTTTCGCCGAATACATCGGCGGCGTTTGTTCGATTTCACCGCGAAAATCTGTCAAAACATTTTCAATTTCCCGCTCGGAAATTTGGAATCTGGAATCTGGATTCTGGATTCTGGATTCTGGATTCTGGATTCTGGATTCTCCCGTTCTGTCGCTGGTGTCGGTTTCAAATCCTAATCTGACAATCGCTTCGTATCCTTTTCTGTCTTTGTCCAAAAAACGCGCGAGCCGCGTCGCTTTGCCGATTAACATCACCAAAACGCCGGTCGCAAACGGGTCGAGCGTTCCCGTGTGTCCGACGCTCTTCGTTTTCAAAATTCGCCGCAGACGCGCGACGACATCGTGCGAAGTGAAATTTTCAGGTTTGTCTATAATTAAAATTCCGTTCATAATCTTACTCGTCAATCGTAAATCGTAAATCGCAAATAGAAAAGAGCCAATTTGCGTTTCAGGATGCACGACTCATTTCTTAAAACGATTGACGAATAAAAATTGACGATTCAAAACCTGATGTGGAAAAAACGCAAAGAAATCACGCCCGAAAGCGAGCGCGTCATCAAAAATCCTGAAAAGTCGAGGCAGAAAACTTTCGACCGAGCCGTTAATCTGCTGACTTATAAACCACGTTCCGTCAAAGAGTTACGAACTCGCCTGATGGAAAAAGAATGGACAAATTCGGCGATTGTCGAAGAAGTTATCGAAAAGCTCGAAAAATACGGATATTTGAACGACGCGCAGTACGCGAAAAGTTTCGCGGCTTCGCAAATTCGGCAAAAACCGGTCGGCAAAAGAGTCTTGCAGCAAAAACTGGCGATGAAAAAACTGGACAAAGAAACAGTTGCCGAAGCAATTGAAAAAGCCTTTGAAGAAACGCCGGAGGCGGAAATTATTGACCGCGCCATCGAAAAACGACTGCGAATCAAAGGCAAACCGACCGAACGCGCAGAGGTCAAAAAGTTTTACGATTTTCTGTTGCGGCAGGGATTTTCCTACGATTTGGTCAGCAGCAAAATGCGTGAGATCGCGGCGCGGGATTTTGACGAGGAAGGCTGAAAAGACTTTACTATTTTATCAATTCGTTCTAAAATTTCCATCAAAGGAGATTAAAAACATGAAAAAACTTTTTGTTATTAATTGCTTTTTGTTGATGTTCGGCATTTCGATTTTCGGACAAACGACAAATTCCGACCTCAAACAACTGCGAAAAGAAGCCGGTTTGCCTGCTTCGGTTGCAGTCAGCGATGACAATATTTCTTTTCCGGCTTCAAAAACTCTAAAAATTTACCTGGCGATCAAACACGATAAACGGGCGGCAAAAGATTTCGCAAACTGGGTCGCGCAGTGGAATCAGACCAACGCCGCGCAGTACGGACGACTGCAAATTGTTGATCGCGTGACCGATGCGGACATCGCCGCCATTCAGTTTCAATACGGCGCGGCGCGGATTGTGCGGGAAGATTCGGCGCAGCTCAAAATCGGCAAGGTGCGGCGCGACAACGACGATTTTGACGATAAAATCGTTCTGAACAAAATCGGCAACTCAACCGCGCGGGTCGAAACATCTGCCAAATCACTGCCCGCGCCGCTTTATTCTTACTTAATCGTGCGCGGAAAAAATTCCGATTGGGCGGTTGATTATTCGCGGGTTGACCCGCGAACCACTACAAAATATTTTCCCGATCTGCTTCTTCAAGCCGCGCTGGCGGACAAAATGAAAAATCGCTGACTGAAATTGGTATCTTCAAATAAACCGGCGCGTATTTGTCAAAAATACGCGCTTTTCACTTTAAATCAGCGCGGGTTTAACCACAGACGCTTCTAAAAAACGCCGAACTCCGTTAATATTAGATGGAAATTCCCGAAGGTTTTATAAAATGAAAAAACGTCTCGCTCTAATTTTGGTGATCGCTTCCGCAATTTTGTACGCGGATTTCAGACAGCCGGTTGAAAGCCAAAAACTCAGTTCAGACAGCGCGCCGCCACAAATTTATTCGGAAATCAAACCGCAGACGGCGCAGGCGGCGGCGTTTGCCGTGTCCGAAAAAGTGAGCAATTTCGCGCCCGCGTCGCCTGAAGCGGGACAAACCAACAAAAGAAGCGCGGAGGAAAAAGCTCGCGCCGTGCCGAACAAACAGCCTTTTCGCAAACAAATCGAAGGCGCGGCGCACGATACCGATTCGGCTTTGGCGGTTTTTTCCGCCGCTGAAATGCCTCCTTCATTATCATTTGACGGCGTTTCGAGCAATGATAATGCCGCCGCTTACGCATTTCGCCTCGCCCCGCCCGATCCGAACGGTGATGTCGGCTTAAATAATTACGTCCAGTCAGTCAACGCGCTGACCCGCGTTTATGACAAAAACGGTACGCCGCTCACGCCGCCTTTTAAGTTGAGCAGCATTTTTTCCCCGCTCGGAACTCCGTGTTCCAGACGCGACGATGGCGACCCGATTGTCCATTACGATGTTTTGACCGACCGCTGGCTGTTGAGCCAATACTGCACTTACGCGCCGCCTTTTCGTCAATTAATCGCCATTTCGCAAACCGGCGATCCGACGGGAAGTTATTACCTATATGAGTTTATTCTTCCGAACAACAAACTCAACGATTATCCGAAATTAGGCGTTTGGACGGACGGATATTATATGACCGCCGATGAATTTATCGGCAGCGATTACACGGGAACGGGCGTTTTCGCCTTCGAAAAAAAGAAGATGCTGGTCGGCGACCGCACGGCGAGTTTTATTTATTTTGATTTGGCTTCGCCTTCGACGATTCGTTTGGGCGGACTGCTGCCATCGGATTTTGACGGCTTGAATCCGCCGCCGCCGAACGCGCCGAATATTTTCGTCGGCTACACGGCGACCGAATACGGCGACGCGCGGGACGCGCTGCGGCTTTTCAATTTTCACGCTGATTTTGTTGATCCGAGCAAGTCAACATTCACCGAACGCGCGGAAAGCCCGATTGATGTCGCCCCCTTTGATCCGACGAGTCCGAACGGGCGCGAAGACGTGGAACAACCGCCGCCGGGCGATAAACTTGATTCGCAGTCAGACCGTTTGATGTATCGCGCCGCTTATCGTAATTTCGGAACGCACGAATCGCTGGTGGTCAATCAAACCGTGCGTCTGACACCGGTCGAACAGGATTATCGCGCCGGAGTTCGCGTTTACGAACTTCAAAAATCCGGTTCCGCCTTTACCGTCCGCGACCAAGCGACGCTGGGCGATACCGTCTCTAACCGCTGGATGGCAAGCGCGGCGCAGGATTTTCAGGGCAATCTCGCCGTCAGTTACAGTTTTTCAAACGGAAAAAAATTTCCGTCAATTTTTTATTCGGGAAAACTCGCCTCCGACCCCGCCGGAACTTTTCGCGCCGAAGAAACATTGATTAGCGGAACCGGCATTCAGACTGGTTTCGGTTCGCGCTGGGGCGATTACACTTCGCTGTCAATTGACCCGACCGATGACTGTACTTTTTGGATGACGAATGAATATTACACCGCCGAAAGTCAGGCAGAAAGCCCCTACGGGTGGCTGACGCGCATCGGAAAATTCAAATTCCCGGAATGCGTGAACGCGCCGCGCGCCGCGTTCAGCGGCATCGTAACGAACGCCGTCAGCGGTCAGCCGATTGCGGGCGCGACCGTCACGGCAAACGAATCTTTTATCCGCAGCACGGGCGCGAACGGCAGCTACGGCAGCCTGCTTCTGATGCCGAACACTTATATTTTGACGGTTTCCGCGCCGGGTTTTCGCTCGCAGACCATCACCGTAACGATTGAAAATGGGCAAACTCTGACGCAGAATTTCGCGCTTCAGCCGACGGCTGTTTTGACGGCAAACGATTATCAGTTTACGTCGGAAAGCTGTGCGGTCAACGGCGCGATTGATCCCGGCGAAACGGTCACGCTGAATATCGCGCTCGCCAATACCGGCGCGGCAAATACCGATAATCTGACGGCGACGCTGCTGGCGACGGGCGGCGTTATCAATCCGGGTCCGGCGCAAAATTTCGGCGCGCTGAACGTCGGCGGAAAAAGCGTTTCACGCCCTTTTACCTTTACGGCAAGTCCGAATTTGCAGTGCGGCGCAGTCATCACCCTGACTTTACGGCTTAACGACGGCGCGGAGCAGCTCGGCACCGTGACCGTCCCTCTTAATGTCGGCACGGCGCGATTTGCGCTGCAAGAAAATTTCGACGCGGCAGCCGCACCGTCGCTGCCGAACGGCTGGACGACTTCCGCCGACGGCGCGCAGCAAATATGGAAAACTTCCGCCGCCGCCTTTGATTCACCGCCGAATGCGGCATTTTCTCCGGGAATCAATGATGTCGGCATCAATGAACTAATGTCACCGGCGTTTCAAATCGTTTCAGAAAACGCTGAACTTACTTTTCGCAATCGCTACGATTTTGAATCGTCATTTTTGCGAAATCAATTGTTCGACGGCGGAGTTTTGGAAATAAAAATCGGGGCGCGCGGAAGATTTGAAGATATTTTGGCGGCGGGCGGAACGTTTGAAACGGGCGGTTACGACGGCATCATCAGCAACTGCTGTCAAAACCCGCTGGCAGGCAGACCTGCCTGGACGAGCAAGAGCGGGACGAATCAAACGGCGGAATTTGTCACGACGAAAGTGAAACTTCCGACTTCGGCGGCGGGCAGAAACGTCCAACTGCGCTGGCGCGTCGGAACTGATATGGGAACTGCCAGCCCCGGTCAATACATAGACAATGTAGTCGTCGCGGATGGATACATCTGCGCTTGTCAAACTACTAAAACAGGTCGCGCGCCGTTTGATTTTGACGGTGACGGCAAAACCGATTTCAGCGTTTTTCGTCCGAGTGACGCTCCGAATGCGCCGGATTTTATCATCAGTACTGCCGCTAGTTCAACCGTAGAAACCGCTTGGGGAAGCGTCGGAGATGCGGCGGTCAACGCCGATTACGACGGCGACGGCGTAGCCGATTACGCCGTTTTTCGCCCGTCGAGCGGTTACTGGTTTATCCTGCGAAGTTCCGACAATACGATTATGCCGGTCAAATTCGGACTGGCGACCGACCGGCTGACACCCGCCGATTTTGACGGCGACGGCGTAACTGACATCGCCGTTTTTCGCCCGTCAAATGGTTTCTGGTATGTTCTGCAAAGTTCCGACGGAAAAATAAAATCAACCCAATTCGGCGCGCCGGAAGATTTGCCCGTTCCGGCGGATTTCGACGGCGACGGAAAAACCGATTACGTCGTTTTCCGTCCGTCAAGCGGTTTCTGGTACGTTCAGCGCAGTTCCGACGGCGGTTTTAACGCGGAACAATTCGGCACGCGCGGCGATCAGCCCGTCGTCGGCGATTATGACGGCGACGGACACGCCGATTACGCGGTTTTTCGCCCGTCGAGCGGCGTGTGGTATCTGCTGAAAAGTAACGCCGGATTTAACGCGGTGCAATTCGGCGCGAGTGGGGATCAACCGCTGCAAGCTGATTTTGACGGCGACGGCAAACGCGATCTCGCCGTCTATCGCCCAAGCACGGGATATTGGTATTATCTGAAAAGCTCCGACGGTGGTTTTGCTTCCCTTCGTTTTGGCAATCCCGGAGATACGGCGGTTCCTTCGATTTATGTGCCTTAACGAAAGTGTTTTTTCATATCTTTTAAGTTTCTTATTAACTTAACCGATCATTGAATGTTGATTATTTCCGGTTAAGTTAATAAGATTGGAAACTGGAAAACACCAATTCTCTTTCCTAAGTTTTCAGTTTTCAGGAAATTACACAAACTAATGAAAAAAATTTACCTCATATTAGCAGGTTTTATCGCGCTTGCCGCCGGTTTGGGTTTTGTATTTCAAACAACAGCGCAGACAGAATTTTCGCATTCAACGGAAAAAGTCGCTGTTTCCCCAAATATAGTCATCAGCCAGTTTTTCGGCGGCGGCGGTTTGAGCAACGCGCCATATAAATACGATTACGTCGAGCTTTTTAATCGCGGCACCGCGCCCGTTAATTTGGCTAATTGGTCGGTGCAATACGCTTCGAGCGGCGGCACCAACTGGCTTCCGGCTGTTTTGCCGAATTTTACGCTTCAGCCGGGACAATATTATTTGATTCAATTCGCTTCGAGCGGCAGCGTCGGCGCGGAATTGCCGATGCCCGATTTCATCGCGCCGGTTTTGCAGCCCGAAGGATTCATTCCTAATCTCTCGTCAACTTCCGGTAAGCTCTCATTAGTTAATAACGGTGTCCGACTTCCCGCTTCACCGGCTTGCCCGTCCGATCCGAGCCTGGTTGATTTAATCGGTTACGGCGATTCGGCATCCTGTTTTGAAGGAACAAAAACTCCGAATGTGAGCGCGGGAACTGCCGGAATTCGCAGAAACGGCGGATGCAGCGACACGGACAACAACGCGCAGGATTTCAATATCGGCGCACCCGCTCCGCATAATTCGGGCAGTTCGCTGAACACTTGTAATCTCGGCGTAATTCTGCAAGCCGGAGGTTCGGCAAATCCAACAGTTGTGTCGCCCGGCGGAACAACGCTTTTGACTGTTTCGGTCATTCCGGCGACCACCCCGCCCAGCACGAATATTACGGTCGTCGGCGACCTGACGGCAATCGGCGGCGCGGCGACGCAGCAGTTTTTTGATGACGGAACAAACGGCGACGCGACGGCGAATGACAATGTTTACTCGTATCTGGCGGCAATTCCCGACGGAATCGCCGGCGGAGTTTACAATATCACGGCGATTGCGTCCGACGCGCAGTCGCGCGCGACGAGTGTTTCGTTCAGTTTGACCGTCAGCGCGCCATATCCGGGCGAAGAACCGCTGCTTTTGGGCAATCCGAGCGGCGCGACACCGAACACGACTGACGAAAATAACTATTTGATGGTCAAACCGCAGTATTCCCTTTCATATAATCGAAATCAGGGCGAACCAAATTGGGTGGCGTGGCGGCTCGACAGCACCTGGCTCGGCGCAGCCGACCGGCAAAATGATTTCCGTCCCGATCCGCAGCTTCCGACCGATTGGTATCACGTCACGACCGAAGATTATTCGGGTTCGGGATATGATCGTGGACATATGTGTCCGTCGGGCGACCGGACGCGCTCCGTCGCCGATAATTCAGCGACCTTTTTGATGACCAATTTTGTGCCGCAGCTTGCCGCCAATAATCAGGGTGCGTGGGAAGATTTTGAAAGTTACTGCCGCATTCTGGCGAATCAGGGCAATGAAATTTACATCGTTTCGGGCGGCGCGGGTATTGCCGGAACCATCGCCGCCGGAAAAGTCGTTGTTCCGCAGGCAACCTGGAAAGTCGCGCTGGTTTTGCCGAACGGCACTGATGATTTGCGAAGAGTTAATAAAGGAACGCGCGCCATCGCCATCATCGTTCCAAATCAGCCGCCGGTCAACATCAATGCGGCGTGGCGCGAATTCCGAGTTCCGGTCAAAGCGGTCGAAGTTTTAACTGGCTACAACTTTTTTACAAACGTCCCGATAAACACGCGAGAATTGATTAAACGAAGAACAGATCGCCAGTAAAATTTTGGCGGCTTTTCACTGACTTTTTTCCGCCTGCCACATTCGATATGCTTCCGAGCGCGGCAAACCAAATTCCTTTGCCGCTTTTTTCAGCGCGGCTTTGCGGTCTAAACCTTCATTTTCAAGTTCGGCAACGCGTCCGGCGAGCGACTTTGAATCTGGAATCTGGAATCTGGAATCTGAAATTTCATTGCGGTCAATAACCAAAACAATCTCGCCTTTCACATTTTCGTCCGCATATTTTTCCGCCAATTCCGCCAGCGTTCCGCCGCTGATTTCTTCGTGAAGTTTGGTAATCTCACGCGCCACCGCCGCGTTTCGATCACCTAAAATTTCCAGACAATCAACCAAACTTTTCGCCAGACGATGCGGCGTTTCGTAAAAGCAGAGCGTCGCCGGAATCATTTTAGTTTCTTCCAAACGCTTTCGCCTGTCATTCTTTTTCGACGGCAGAAATCCGCCGAAAAATATCGAATCGGTCGGAAGTCCCGAAACGATCAAAGCATTGACAAACGCGACCGCGCCCGGAATCGCCGTCACCGTCGCGCCGATTTCACGCGCTTTTTGCACGATTCGCAACGCCGGATCGCAAATCGCGGGCGTTCCCGCGTCGGAGACGACGGCGATTGATTTTCCGTTTTTTAATAATTCAGCGAATTCTTCCGTCCGCGCCGTTTCGTTGTGTTCGTGATAACTGACGAGTTTATTTTTGATGCCGAAGTGTGCGAGCAGTTTCCCGGTGTGGCGCGTGTCTTCGCAGGCGATCAAATCAACCGTTTCAAGTGTTTCCAAAGCGCGTTTCGAGATGTCGGCGAGATTTCCGATTGGTGTGGCGACAAGATACAAAGTTCCCCGCATTAGTTGATTATTAGAATGATTATTGGAAAAAATAAGTTTTAGAGAATTTTAACCGGATAAGCCGAGAAAGCCGGATCATCAGTAACGAGCGTGAAATTTTCGACAACTGCCTGCGCGATTATCAATCGGTCAAACGGGTCTTTGTGATGAAACGGCAGATTTTCGAGTTCGTAAATTTGCTCGTCCGTAATCGGCAGAATTTGCAGACTGTTCTGAATTTGGTGCATTTTTATTGTATTTTTCAATCTGCGCCTGAAAGTCAATTTGCCGATTTGAACTTTAATCTGCATCTCCTAAATACTCGCCAAAATTAAATAGAGTTTGTTGTTTCTATTCAACAACGCGGAAAACGTATTGTTTGACAATTTATGCGGCGAATCAGCCCACCAGATAAATTCGTGACTATCTATCAGCAGATTCATTTTTATTTTTTTCAATTATTCCGAAATCTTCACCGAACCGGAAATCATCGGGCAGTTCGTCATTAAAATCATCGCTCATCCAAATTTCACCTTCATTCAATCCGGCGATACGTTCTTTCGATTGTGTTTCCTGATTTTGCTGTCGGAGTTCCTTCTCGCGCAGGAACTCAGCAAAGTCAACCACTTCTGCTAATGTTTCAGCAGATAGTTTTTTAATGATTTCGGCTAAATTTTCTTTCAGGTTTTCCTGTAATGCAGCATTCATTTCGTGTTCACCTCACAAAACCGATTTTATCACAAACATCAAACATCAAACATTAAACCGAAAATCCACGACATCGCCGTCCTGCATAATATATTCTTTGCCTTCGAGCCGCGCTAAACCCTTTTCGCTGGCGGCTTTACGCGAACCGCAGTTGACTAAATCGTCGTAAGATACGATTTCGGCGCGAATAAAACCGCGTTCGATGTCGGAATGAATTTCGGCGGCGGCTTTCGGAGCTTTTGTGCCGACCGGAATCGTCCACGCACGAACTTCTTTTTCTCCGGCGGTCAAAAATGACATCAAACCGAGCAGTTTGTACGCCGATTTGATCATACTGCCGACACCGCTCGATTCAACTCCCAAATCTTTCAAATATTCGTCGCGTTCCGCTTCGTCGAGCGCGACGAGTTCGGCTTCGAGTTTGGCGCAGATGACGACGACTTCGGCATTTTCGGAAGCGGCGTGTTCTTTGACTTTCAGGACGTGCGGATTCGCGTCGGGATTCGCCAGCGATTCTTCGTCAACATTTGCCGCGTAAATCGTCGGTTTCGTCGTCAGCAGAAAGAAACTTTTGGCAATCGCCTTTTCCTCTTTATCCAATTCGACGGCGCGCGCGGGGCGACCTTCTTCTAAAACAGGCAGGATTTTGTTGAGAACTTCGAGTTCGGCTTTGGCGACTTTATCGCCCGCTTTCGCGCCGCGCTGCGCTTTATCGCGGCGTTTTTCGACGCTCGCCAAATCCGCCAGAGCCAATTCGATCTGAATCGTTTCGATGTCACGAATCGGGTCAACCGAACCTTCGACGTGAACGATATTTTCGTCTTCAAAACAACGCACGACCTGAATTACCGCGTCGGTTTCGCGGATGTTGGCGAGAAATTGATTGCCCAAACCTTCGCCTTTCGACGCGCCGCGCACCAAACCCGCGATGTCAACAAATTCGACCGTCGCGGGAACGACTTTCTGCGCTTTGTTGAGTTTTTCCAAAACGGGCAAACGCTCGTCGGGAACGGCGACGATGCCGATATTAGGTTCGATGGTGGCGAACGGATAATTGGCGGCGAGTGCCGATTCCTGCGCGGTCAGCGCGTTAAATAAAGTTGATTTTCCGACGTTCGGAAGTCCGACGATTCCGGCTTGTAACATATAATTTCAGATATTGGAGGTCAGATGTCAGATGTTGGACTTCGAAGTAAAAAACTGAAATCTAACACCTGACATCTGACATCTTTCTTGTAGATTTCAAATTGGATATTCTAACCTTTAAGTTTGATTTTGAGAAATGACGAAATTGTGGCTTAATTTTCTCATAACAGGTTTGCCGCTCAAAGATTCAAAAATTTATGTTTGTTTCCTTAATTTTAATTTTAATTTTAACTGTCGGCGGTTTAAGTCTAACTTACCTTTTCGCCGAAGATGAGCCGCTGATGTGGCGTTTGTGCGCGGGAAATGTCGTCGGGCAGACGATTTTCGGGCTGGTTTGCTTTCTCATCGCGTGTTTTTTCGGATTGAATTCCGCGACGATTTTAATCGCGCTTTTAATTACCGCATTACCTTTGATTCTGCTCACTCAAAAAAATATCAAAAAAAGTTTTTCGGCGGATTGGCGGGCGGCGAAGCTGAATTTGGAAGGCGCGGATTTTGATAAGTTTCTCAAATTTACCTATTACGCGGCGTTTGCAATTTTATTTTATTTCTTTTTTGAACGCGCGATGTTTGAAACGGCGAAAGGTATTTTCACCGGCGCGTCGAATAATTTGGGCGATTTGCCGTTTCATCTCGGCGCGATTTTCAGTTTTACCGACGGCGATAACTTCCCGCCGCAGAATCCGTCTTACGCCGATGTCAAATTTACCTATCCGTTTATCGCCGATTTGATCGCGGCGGGTTTTACCAAAATCGGCGCGGAGGTGAGCCGCGCGATGCTCGCGCAAAATGTCACGCTCGCCTTTTCGCTGCTCGTTGTTCTGGAAAGATTTACTTTCAAAATGACGAATAATCGTCTGGCGGGAAAAATCGCGCCCGCGCTTTTGTTTTTCAGCGGCGGACTCGGTTTTTTGTGGTTTTTCAAAGATGCGGCTCAAAACACGAAAGGAATTTACGAATTTTTATGGAATCTGTCGCGCGATTATACGATCAGCGACTTTTTTCGGTGGGGAAATTCGCTGGTCACGCTGTTCATCACGCAGAGAAGTTTGCTGCTCGGAATGCCGCTGACGATTATTATTTTGCAGAAAATATGGGAAATTTTCCAAAACGGCGAGCTGAAAAAATTTGAAAACGAGAAAGAAATCAATGACAATAAGCAAGACAAAAATTCATTTTCCGTTTTCCATTTTCCACTTTCCGCTTTCCTAATCGGTCTGCTCGCCGGAACTCTGCCGCTCGTTCATCTGCACAGCCTTTTCGCGCTGTTTGCGGTGTCCGCGTTTTTGTTTTTTTTCAGCTTGAACAAATGGCGCGAATGGATCGTTTTCGGCATCGGCACGACGTTAATTGCTGTTCCCGAATTAATTTGGGCGATGAGCGGAAGCGCGACGCGCGCCGGTGAATTTTTCGGCTGGTTTTTCGGCTGGGATAAACGCGAGTTAAATTTTTTCTGGTTCTGGCTGAAAAACACCGGAATTTTTGTTCCGGTGCTGCTTTTCGGATTTTATTTGATTTACTCACAAAATACGCAGACCAAAGATCAAAGACCAAAAGCTAAAAGCCAATTATTATTCTATATTCCGTTTCTCGCTCTTTTTATTATTTCAAACGTCACCCGACTCGCGCCGTGGGAATGGGATAATATTAAGGTGTTGATTTACTGGTTTATCGGTTCGATTCCGTTTGCCGCTTTCGCGCTGGCGTGGCTGTGGGAGAAAAACGGCTTTTTCAAACTGATCGCCGCCGCCGGTTTGGTGACGCTGACTTTAGCGGGCGCGCTGGACGTTTGGCGCGTCACTTCGGGCGCGATTAATTATCCGGTTTTCGATGCGGACGCGGTGAAAATCGCCGCGCAAATTAAGCGCATAACGCCGCCGAACGCCTTGTTTTTGAACGCGCCGACTTACAATACCGCCGTTGTGCTGACGGGCAGACGTTCGCTGATGCGCTACACCGGACATCTCGCTTCCTACGGCATTGATTTCAGCGAACGCGAAAACGATTTGAGGGCGATTTACGCGGGCGATGGCGCGGCGGAAATTTTGCTGAAAAAATACGGCATCCAATATATTTTAATCAGCCCGGAAGAAATGTATTATTTTAAAGATAACGGCGTGCCTTTTAACGACGCGTACTTTCAAAAATTTCCCGTCGCGGCGGAAATCGGGCAGTATAAAGTTTATCAAGTTCAATGAACTGCGGATTTTTTCGCGCTGATGACGATCATATTCGCGCTCCGGCAAACACTAATGAATGAACAAGAAAACCAAATAACCGTCAATGCCGCGCCGCCGATGACCGACAAAATTTGGCTGCTCGGCTGTGCTATAATTACCGCGCTCGCGGCGTTTCTGCGCTTTTACCGGCTCGAACTCAACCCGCTGCACCACGACGAAGGAGTCAACGGATTTTTTCTGGTGACGCTTTTCCGCGAAGGAATTTACAAATACGATCCGAGCAATTATCACGGACCGGATTTGTATTATTTCGCGCTCGCCGTCTCGAAAATTTTCGGTTTAAATACCGTCAGCATTCGCGGGAGTGTAGCGGTTTTCGGCATTTTGACGGTGATTCTGGCTTTTTTTCTTAAAAACTACATCGGCAAAATCGGCAGTTTGTCCGCCGCGCTGCTGCTCGCGCTGTCGCCCGGAATGGTTTACGTTTCGCGGTATTTTATTCACGAACTTTTATTCGTTTTTTTCAGCTTCGGCATCGTCGTCGGCGTACTGTTTTTTATCGAAAAACGCAAAGCGGGAATGTTCGCCGTGGCAACGATGACGCTGCTGCTGCTCGTTTGCTTTTTGCCGTCCGCGCTTGAATTGGCGGAAGCGGTGGGCGCGGAAAACGAAGTGTTGGTGTGGATTTTACGCGTCGGTTTATTCGCCGTCGAAGCCGTTTTGGTGTTTTTAGTAATGCGAATGCTGCTCGGCTGGCACCGCGGCAGACCGATTTATCTGATGCTCGCTTCGGCGAGCGCGGTGCTGCTGTTTGCGACCAAAGAAACGGCGTTTATTACCGTCGGAACACTGGCAATCGCCGTCGTCTGCGTTTGGCTGTGGCGCAAAATTTACCGCGCGGCAATCGGCAAACCTAAGGAAAATGAACGCGAACCCGTCGCCCTAACTTGGGCAAATTTTCGCTCCGGTTTAGGCGATTCAACCGATTATCTATTAATTCTCGGCGCGGTTTTGCTGGTTTTTATTTACGTCGGCATTTTATTTTTCTCGTCGTTTTTCACTTATCACGAAGGCATTGCGAAAGCGTTTGAGGCTTACGCGTTCTGGACGAAAACCGGCTCGAAAGACCACACGCAGAACGGAACGTGGGCTTATTTGCGCTGGGGAATGAAAATCGAATCGCCGATTTTTATACTTTCAGCAGTCGGAACCGTCATCGCGCTCGCCAAAGCGCGCCATCGTTTCGCCATATTCGCCGGATTCTGGGCGTTCGGACTGTTCGCCGCTTACACGATGATTCCGTATAAAACGCCGTGGCTCGCGCTGTCGTTTCTGCTGCCGATGTGCATTATCGCCGGTTACGGAATCAACGAATTGTTCGCGTCGCGTGATATTGTCGTCAAAATTCTCGGCGGATTGCTCATAATTTTTGCCGCCGGGACGCTCGGTTATCAAACTTACGATTTGAATTTCGTGCGCTATGATGACGATTCGATGCCGTATGTTTACGCGCATACAAAGCGCGGATTTCTCGATTTAATCAAGCAAATCGAATATTACGCCGATAAAAGCGGCAAAGGAAAAGACGCTTCGATTGAAATAGTTTCGCCCGATTACTGGTCAATGCCGTGGTATATGCGCGATTATCCGAAGGCGATTTTTCACGGTCAGTTCGCCGATGTCAGCACATCGGAAATGATCGTCGCTTCGGCAGCGCAAAAAGATCAGCTCAACGAGCGTTACGGGGCGCATTACAAATACGTCGGCACATATCCGCTGCGTCCGGGCGTGGAACTTTATCTGCTCGTCCGGCGCGATTTGGCTGAACCGGGCGCGAAGGAAATCTATAAAATCGGCGATGAAACGCGGTAACCAGCAGAATTTTCGGCGCGATTGCCGCCTAACGGGTTAAGAAAGAATAATTGCAGGGATGTCAGGATAAAAATGGATAAAACTTTATTTATCATTATTCTTGTCCCTGTAAATCCTGTTATCCCTGCAAATAAAATTATGATTTTACGATTTTTGATTCTCGCTTTTGTTTTTATAATGACGACTTCAACCTTTGCACAAACTCCGCCAATTGAACCGGGCGTTTCGCACGATTTGGCAATTTGGCGGGCGGCGAATTATTCGGATGTGCGTTATAAATTGGACATCACGCTGGAAAAAGGCGCGCCGTTGATGACGGGCGACATCGAGATTCGGGTAAAATTGACGGACGAAGGCGCGAAAAATGATTTGATTTTCGATTGGCGAACGACGCAGTTTGCGAATGATAAAGACAAGCCTTTTGCAAATGTCGTCGAGGTGAATAAACAAAAAATTAAAAGCATTGTGCAAGGTTTTGATTCATATAATTATTTTATATCGAATGAGCATTTAGGAATTTCAAGATTTTTGCTGAAGACGGGCGAAAATGTTATCAAAATCAACTTCGCCTCGCCAATCAAAACGAGCGGCGCGGCAATCACGCGCTACGTTGATAAGGAAGATAATGCGGAATACATCTATTCGCTGTTCGTCCCGTCGGACGCAAGCACGGCGTTTCCAGTGTTTGACCAGCCGGATTTGAAGGCGCGGTTTCAATTGAATGTTCGTACTTCCTCTCTGGAATGGAAGGTTGTTTCAAATACAAACGCTTCTAAATCTAAATATAACTTTGGGCGCGGTTTAGGAAATTCAGAAGAATTGACTGGAAATGTATTTGTATTTGAAGAAACAAAACCAATCAGCACATACGTTTTCGCATTTGCGGCGGGCGATTTTGAAGTTTTTTCCGAGAAGACGACGAAAAATCCATTAAAGAATTTCGGTGTGATACTTAGTTCTACACCGAAAGAATTGGCTTATAATTTGATGGGAAGCCAAATCTACGTCCGCAAATCGCAAGCCGAAAAATTCAAAAAGGAAGCGGCGGAAGTCTTTCGGCTCAACCGCGAAGGCGTGAAGTTTCTTGAAAGTTGGTTTGATTATCCTTTCCCGTTTCCGAAATACGATCTGGTTTTGATTCCTGAATTTCCGTTCGGCGGGATGGAACACGCGGGCGCGACTTTTCTGCGCGAAGACCGCGTTATTTTCCCGACCGAGCCGACGAAAAACGATTACATCACCCGCGCCAACGTCATTTTTCACGAAGCCGCGCATCAATGGTTCGGCGACACGGTAACGATGAAATGGTTTGACGATTTGTGGCTCAAGGAAGGCTTTGCCGAGTTTATGGCGTATAAAACTCTGGCGAAAGTGATGCCCGAATACAATGCGTGGAAAATCTTTTACGAGCGCAACAAACAAGCCGCGTATCTGACGGACGTAACGCGCGGCACCACGCCGATTTATCAGGAAATCCCGAATCTGTCGGCGGCAAAATCCGCCTACGGCAACATCGTCTATCGCAAAGCCCCGTCGTTTCTCCGCCAAGCGGAGTTTTATCTGGGCGAAGATAAATTTCAAACGGCAGTCCGCGCATTTTTGAAAAAACACGAATTCGCCAACGCCGAATGGACGGATTTGGTCAAGGAATTTGAAATTGCAAGCAAGCAGGATTTGAAAGATTGGGCAAATGTTTGGGTGAAACAACGCGGATTATCAAGAATAGTTGTTTCAACCAACGACAAACCGAACTACAATTGCCGTGAAAAAAATTTTCTTAACCAAACGAATAATCTAGGCGATAATTCATTTTGGAAAATGCGGCTCAAAACTCTGATTTTATTTGAAGGAACGAGAAGTTTACTTCCCGGCGTTCAAGATGATAAAAACGTCCAAGAAATAGAGATCACGAACAGCGAAAAAATTATTTATGAACGGGACAATTGCCTTAATAGAATTGATCCGATTCCAAAATTCATTTTCCCAAACTACCAAGATTACGGCTACGGCATCTTTCTGCTTGACGAGAAAAGCCGCGCTTACGTTCTGGAAAATATCGGCGCGGAAAAAGACGATTTTCTGCGCTCGATGATGTGGGGAAGTTTGTGGGATTCGGTGAGATTTTACGAACTCGCGCCCGCTGATTATGTAAAATTGGTTATCAAAAACATCAACGTCGAAACAGACGAAAGCACAATCGCCACTCTTTTAAATCGCGTTTCGACGGCGATGAATTATTATCTTTCGGACGCGCAAGCCAAACAATTCGCGCCTGAAATCGAAAAACTTTTGATTGATAAAATAAACAACGCGCCGACGCTCGGCGAAAGAATTACATTTTACCGCTCGTTCGTCGCGCTCGCTTCGACGGAAAATGCGAGAAAAACATTGAAAGATATTTTGTCGGGCAAATTGAAAATTAAAGAACTCGATTTGAAGTCAAAAGACAAATTTGACATCGTAACCAAACTCATTACGCTGAACGATTCCGACGGTTTGCAACTGCTTGCCGAACTCGAAAAACAAAACACTGATGACGCGGCGAAACGCTATGCTTACGCGGCGAAAGCGGGAATCCCGACCGCCGAAAACAAGGCGCAATACTGGCAGGATTTTACAAACAACAAAGACATTTCTGAAAGCTACATCGAATCAGCATTTGCTGTTTGGAACACGCCGCGCCAAGCGGAGTTGACTTTGCCGTATTTGGAAAAAGCGTTGGCGGAACTGCCGAACTTAAAACGCAGCAGAAAGATATTTTTCGTGGGCGGCTGGCTATCGGCATTTATCGGCGGGCAGAAAAGCGCGGAGGCATTGGCGATCATCAACAAATTTCTGGCAGACAATCCGAATTTAGACAAAGATTTGCGGCTGAAAATATTGGAAAACGCCGACAATCTGGAACGCGCGGTCAAAATTCGGGAGAAATATGGGGAATAAGAAAAAATTTTAGGAATTATAAAATGAACAGGATTAATTAAATTTATGAAATAATCCTGTTTATTCCTGTAAAAACTTTTTACAAATTCAGCAGCGACGCTTTTGCCGCTCGAAATTCGTCGTCACTCAAAATGCCCTGTTTGTGAAGTTTGGCGAGTCGTTCGAGTTCTGTTGTGACATCTTTTTTGTCATCCGGCGCGGCTTCTTTTTTGGAATTCATTTTATCGAGCAGCGCGCCGCCGTATTTTTTGCCGACTTTGCTGCCGAGAACGCCGCCGACCAGCGCGCCGGTGAATGTTCCGACGACCGGAATCGGCACTAAAACCGTGCCGACCTGCGCTCCGGCGATCACGCCCGCGCCGACTCCGGCTAAACCGCCCGCTCTTTCGTTGTCCTCTTTTTGTTTTTGCTCGTCGTTTTGTTTGTTATCCGCCATTGCAATCTCCTTTTTACATAATTATTTGTTGATTTTTGTCATTTTGATTATAAACCGCCGTACAATAAATTCAAACAAAAAAAGTTCGCCCGACAGTTTTGATTTTATTTTTCGCCCGTGAATATCTGAAAATGATGGTTTAACCGGCGCGAATCGAAAATAAGTTTTTCGCCGTTTTTACCAATCGAAACCCAGTTTACCAGTTTATTTGATTGAATTAAAAGCAAATCAATATTGTGTTTGCTGATGCCGAAATGCGTCAGACGAGCGCACGCCAACGCGCCCCCGCGCATAAATCCGTCAGTCGGAGTCCGCGTCCAACCCGCTTCGAGTGTCAGACATCTCAAACCTTGACGAAAGCGCAAAAGTGAGCCGACCAGTTGCGCGTTTCCAATGGCGAAACGGTGCGGATGTTCGTTTTCCATTGTGATATTTGAGCTGTTTCGATTAGCGAAAGACGCAATTTCGAGCAAAGCGTCAAACAGCCATTTCACGCCGGTCGCGCGAAGCTCGTCGTTCGACGCTTTGAGCGCGAGATATTCGGCAATGTCGCCGCGCCCGTCGCCCCGCGCCTGCCGGACGGCTTCGTTGATCTTTTCAGCCCAAACTTCGTCGAGTTCATCCATCGCATTTAGAGAATAAAACCGTCGTTTGATAAATGCAATTTCGTGATATTATTTTGGATACTCGGTAAATTTCAAATATTTGATTGTTAATTGTAATTTTCCCTTCAAAATTAATAGTCTGCGATTAACAATCAGCCAATTTTTATGAAAAAATCAGCAATTTTACTGTTATTAATTCTACTTTCAACAACGGCTTTCGCTCAAAAGTCGAATCGGTCGAAAATTCCCGCCAGAAACAAACTGACGAAATCAGCCGACGCAAATCCGGCTGGCGAAAAGGAACAGTTTAAAAAAGCCGTTAGCCAGACGGACGCGGCGGAAAGAATTTCGGCTTTATTGAAATTTATTGCCGATTTTCCGAATTCGGATGAAAAAACTCACGCGCAGGAACTGATTGTCAGCGGACGCGCCCAATTTGCCGAAGAAAAAATGCGCGCCAATGACACGCAAATCGGCATTGAAATTTTCAAACTTGCCGTCAAAGGCGCGCCGACACCCGTTTCCGACAAACTTTTTACGGAAGTCATTCTGCAAATTCCGACCAATATCTTTCTGCGCGGTCAACGCGCCGAGGCGGTGGCGGTGGCGCAGTTGATTGAAGAAAAAGTTCAGGGAAACGCCAAACAACTGCTTGGTTTGGCAACGTATTACATCGGCACGGAAAACGCTGTCGAAGCGCGGAGATTAGCCGAAAAAGCCATCGCGCTTGAACCGAATTTCCCCGCCGCCTACCAAACTTTAGGACTCGCCGACCGATTAAATTTTCAGTTGGACGACGCGGCGAACGCTTACGCCAAAGCTCTCGAACTCGACCCGGAATCGGTCGTTTCCAAGCGCAGTCTGGCGGAAATGAAACGCGCCGTCGGCAAATCGGCGGAAGCGGCTGAACTATACCGCCAAATTTTGGCGAAAGACGATTCTGACGCGGCGGCGAAAACGGGTTTGGCTCTCGCGCTTTTCGACGCTGAAAAAAGGTCTGAAGCCGAAGCGGAAATGAACGAATTGCTCGCGCAAAATCCGAACAATTTACCGCTGCTAGTCGGCGCGGCTTACTGGTATGCAGCGCACGGCGAAGGCGCGAAAGCCGTCGAATTGGGTCAAAAAGCCGTCGCCGTCGAACCGCGCTACACTTGGGCGCACATCGCGCTGGCGCGTGGTCTGGTCGAACAAAAACGCCCACTTGAAGCCGAACAGACGCTTTTGCTGGCGCGGCAGTACGGCAACTTTCCGACACTCGATTACGAACTGGCTGCCGTTCGTTCGATGGCGGGATTTTATCGTGAAGCTGCCGAAACTTTGAAGAAAACTTTTACAATCACCGACGACAATTTGATCGAAACGCAGCTCGGCGGACGCGTTTTGCAAAAATCAAATAATTTCGTCGCGCTGCTGGCGGCGGAAAGAAGCGCGAGTATTTTTGAACCGCTTTCGGCGGATAGTGCAGATTACGCCGCGACGCTCAAATCACTGCTTAATTTTTCTCAGCAGATGGATTCTCCGAATCCGAACGAAGCGGCGGCGGCGGAAGCGGCGGAAAATTTCGCCGCCGGCAATTTTGATAACAGCGTAAATCAAAAACTTCCGGCGAAAAGCGACGGCGACGGCGATAAAATGAAACTTCACCGCCAGCTTTACGCGGCTGATCGGCTTTTGGAAAAAAACATCGCCGCACCGAAGGCTTTCGAACTGGCGAAAGCGGCAGTCGGCAATGTCAACACAGCTTTGGATGTCGCCGCGCCTTCGGCGGCGGTGCTGGCTGACGAACTTTACGAAAGCCGCGCGCTCGCCATCTCGCGCAGTGAACTGATCGTCGTTCCCACTATTCCGCGTCAGACACTTTCCAATATTTTACGCGGCAGAATTGAAGAAATCAGCGGCTGGGCGTTATCCCAGCAGAAAAAACCCGAAGAAGCGATTGTCAGATATAAGCGCGCGTTGAGCGTTCTGCCGGAAAAAAGCACCTGGTGGCGCGATTCGATGTGGCGGCTCGGTGTCGCTCTCCAAAACGATCAAAAACCGAACGAAGCACTCGATGCGTACGTTAAAAGTTACACTGCCGGAACGCCGGAAATCGGCAAGCGCATCATTATCGAATCGCTGTACCAAAGTATTAACGGCAATCTCGCCGGTTTAGACGAAAAAATCGGACCGCGCCCCGAATCTGTCGCCGCCGCCGTGCCGGTTCCAAATCAACAGCCTGAAATTTCCGCCCCACCCGCCGAATCGGTTGCCGCGCCGCCGACTAAAGCCGATTTAAGCACGCCGGAAATAGCGGCGACACCGAAAACGGAAGAAACTGTGACGACTGTCCCCGCCATCCCGCTCGTCGTCAAACAAAACACGGAAACGTCCCCGGAAGTCAAAAAAGCCGCGCAAACGAAACCGGCGCAAATTTTGCCCGTGCCGGTTATCAAATCGGACAATTTGCCGTCAACCGCCGCGACATTACCAAATCCAACGCCAGAAACAGCGGCAAGTCCTGAAACAAATTCTCAACCGAACCCGGCGGATAAGTCGAAACCTGCCGCCGTTTCGCCGACCGTCAAAACAGATGTCCAACCGTCGCCGGAAATCGCCGCGATAAATAATAAAAATGCCGCCCCCGCACCGGAAAAACCGCGCAGTTCAGCATTTGAAACGATTGTCATTACCGTTCCGAAAAACGATTCGTCAAAAAAACCGGAAGCAGTGCCGGCAAAAACTGAAAACGAACCACCGACAGCCGCGCCGAATGCAGGTGCGGCAGTTGAGATTAAAACCGACGAAACCGTCACGGCATCAGATTACGTCGTTGAAAAAAACGCCGCCAACCGCACCCGACCGCGCGTCGTCGGAGTCGCGGAAACAGGAGAAACCGTGCCTTGTAAGATTTTAACAAGTCAGGAATCAGTTTCAATTTTAAGCGACGGCGGCAGTTTGGGCGTGTTGGTCGGTTTTGAAAACGGCGGCAACATCAAAGAAATTACGGCTCAGTCGAGCAATCCAAATGATGTGGAGATTACATTTGAACCGGAAATCGGCACGCTTTCCGGTCGCGCGTTTTACGTCATTAAATCCGTCAGCCAAAAAACCGGCGCATACCGCGTAACATTTGAATCGCCGTGCGGCAAAAAGGAAATTGCAGTCAAAGTGCGCTAAATTTTGTTTTATGAAAAAATTTATTCTTCTAATATTATTATTTTGTTGTTCCGCGTCGTTTGGCTTTGCCCAAAAAATCGTCAAAATTGAAAAACCGATTTTACCGAATACCGCCTCAACTTCCGATTCGTCGCAGATTTCCGACCGTGAATGGAAGATCGTCAACGACTATTTACAGGAGGAAAACTGGCAGGCAGGTTCGGCACTCGCCGCGCGTTTATTAAATCGCATTACCGCCGATAACGACAAAAAACAAATCGCCCAGCTTCGCTATATTTATCTTTATTCGCTGGCGGGAAAAGTCGTCGCCGACTCAATGAAGGGCAACAAAGTTGATGAAACGGCGGCGCGCAGAGAATTAAGCGAAGCGGCGGAAAGTTTAACAGGCAAAGAACTGCTGATGCCCGCGCGACAATTTAAATCCGACTGTCACCAGGTTTTAAATTATATCTGCACCGTCAAAGACGACGATAACGCTTTGCGCGTGACGGCGACTAATAAAGAAGGAACGGCAATTCATTCGTTTGAAACTGTTTTGTTCGACCGAAAAATTGATTTGAAGGAATTCATCGGAAAAAATGTGTTTTTGGGCGGCACTTTGGCAAAGGTCGAGTTTAACGAAAACGATTCGGATCTGTGGATTATGCGCTTATTTTTTGTCAAAGGATTTGCCAGAATAGTGGTCAATCAATAAATCGGATCGAAAACAAAAAACTCAAACTTTTTTTGCAACGAAGTTTACAAAAGGGGGTGATTTTTTTTTGAAAATTTTCTTTTTTATCGTATATTTTTTATTGATATTCAAAAAATTTTCGGAAACGACGAACTGAGCTAAATATGCAGATATTTGTTTCTGCGTTTGCTTTTTTCTTGATATACTTAAAATTGTATTTTGCAACTTTAGCGAAATGATCGTCGTTAAGTTTGTATCGTAAGTTCTTTTTATACGCAAATTTTGTGAGGAGCAGATAATAAAAATGGGATTGTGGGCGAGAATCAAAAGAATATTTCGTGCCGGAACGGGCGCGGCGTTGGACAAAGTGGAAAACCCGGAAATGGTGCTTCAGCAAACCATCCGCGATATGCGCGACCGCGTGCCGGAACTTAACAATTCAGTGGCACAGGTGATGGCGACCGAACGACTTTTGGTGAAAAACAAGGAAAATCTGGAAAGCCAGGTTGTTGATCTCGACTCAAAAATTAAAGCATCCGTCAAAATGGGGCGCGACGACATCGCCACCGCGTATATCGGACAACTCGGACAGGCGCAAATTGATTTAGAGCGCACTTCCGCCCAGCTCGACCACGCTGCCAACGCTTCTAAACAAGCCTTAAAAGCGCGCGACAATTACGTTTTGAATATGAAAAAACGTACGGCGGAAGCGATGCAGCTCATCAGCGCGTCGAAACAAGCCAAGTTGCAGGAACAGCTCGCGCAGACGATGGAAACTTTCAATATCGGCGACGACGCTTCGACCTTTAACGAAATGCGCGAAAAAATTGACCGCCGCGTCGCCGCTGCCGAAGCGAAGCTCCAGCTCGGTTCGTCTTCGGTTGATTCGCAGATGCAGGACATCGAACGCGAAGCGATGGATATTCAATTGCAGGATAAACTGCTCGCCTACAAACAGCAGATGGGTCTGCTCGGCAAAGGATCGGACACGAGCGGCAAACAAATTTCCGCCGGTTCGCCCGACAAGGACGAGGACGAGGACGAGACTGGGTTGCTGGCAGGTTCTCTTAAATGACTTCGATACTATTAAAAAGAGCGTTCGAAACACTTTGACTTTTCAATCCTGAGTCAAAAAAAATTTTACCGACGATGGAAAAGATGAAATCGGAAATTGAAAATTAAAAGCGGAATTAGCGAAACTAAAACGTCAAAATTAGCATCTACTATTAGTTATGGCAGATTTAGCAAAATATCAACAGGAAATCAATAAATTCAATTCTTCTTACGCCAAGGAAGCCATTAAAGAGCCGGTGAATTTTTGGGGTTTAGCGGGTTTTGCGGTCGCGGCGGCTTACACACAAAGTGTAATTCCTCTGCTCATCGCGCTTATTTTTGAAATCGCGTATTTGTTTATCGTGCCGCAGCTTCCTTCTTATCGCCAATTGGTCAATCGCCGCGAAAAAGAGCGGCTTCGTGAACTTGCTAAAGCCAGCCGCAAAAAGTTGATTAATTCTTTTTCGCCGCGTGAACGCGAAGCAGTTGATTATCTGCGTCAGCAGAAAGATAAAATTCAGGATAATTATTTCAAATTTACCGGCGCACGCGAATTGCCGCTAAATCTCATCACGCTCGACCAGCGTTGGGAAGATTTTGTTGATCTTTTGGATGTTTATCGCCGCCGCAAAAATCATTTGAAATCAATCAATCGGCAAGCCGTTCACAATCAATTGTCGCAGGCATTCCGCGCCGCCGAAAGCGCGGACGACGATAAAACCAAACGGATTCAGCAAACCAACGTTGAAATTCTAAAACGCCGTCTCGCCTCGTTCGACGAACTCGAACGCAGCGTCAAACTCGTCGAAGGTCAGTTGCAGTCAATCGAAAACTTTTTCGGTTATTTGAACGACGAAATCGTCACGATGTCAACGCCGGAGAAATTCTCGTTGCTTGATTTTGAACAGTTGAGCGATTCAATTGCGATGACCAAACAAATGCTCGATTCGACATCCGACGCGATGGGCGCGCTCGACGCGCACAATCGTCAAATGGGCAATTACGAACTTTTGCCGAATTCCAATTCATAGAATCAAAACCTTTTTCAAATAAACCGCATCACACGAAATGACTGATTTTTATGTTATTTCGTGTTTTTTATTGAATGAAAAATGTATGAAAATTTTCGTATTGTTTTTGTTTCTGTTCGTTTCAACCGTCAGCGCACAATCCGTCTGGCAGAAAAATCTCGACGGCAAAGTTCAATTTTACCAAACGACGGATTTCGGCATAATGCTCGCGGGCAGCGAAAATTCACTGTATGCGATTGACGGACAAACGGGCGAAAATTTGTGGCGCAGGCGCACGAAAGGTCTGGATGAAACTTCGATTACGCCGATTCCGGCGACTGATTTGATTTTGGTTTCGAGCGGCGAAGGCGACAAATCGCGCGTCGAAGCGGTTGATTTATTGAGCGGCGCGACGCTCTGGCGCACGGACAAAGTTAAAGGCGGCGTGATGCAGCTTGTCGTCGAACCGAATGAAGATTTGCTCGCCGTCGTGCTGGTCAAAAAAGCGAAAGGCAAAGTCGGAGAAGAATTCAAACGCACGCCGATTATCCACGTTTTTCGACTTTCGAGCGGCGAAGAACTCTGGAAAAAATCTCTCGATTCCGACGTTCAAATGATGCCTTCGCGCTTTGATTCCGAAGCGGAAGTTTCATATACGCTCGATAATTACCGCGCTCCGCTGATTTTAGACGGCAGACTTTATCTTTTCTATGAAGGCGCGACGAGTTACGATGCGAAAACCGGCAAGGAAGGCGAGCGCGAAAAATTCAAAGTCAACGAAGACGGTTTAGCTTTGACCGAAGCCGATCCGGTGATTGGTGAAAATTTTCTCTACACGTCGGGACACGGAAAAGTTCGCGCAATAAACCGTAAAAACTTCAAAATCGAATGGGAAGCCAAAGATTTGGGCGTAACGCCGGAAATGGCAATCGTCGGAAATGTTCTTTACGTCAGAACCGGCGGACAATTTACGCGCATCAAAGACGGCGAAATCGAAGAAAAAGGCAGTTTCGGCGTGTCGGCGATTGACACCAAAAACGGCAAAACTCTCTGGCGTTACAAAGGCGCGGACAAAGGTTTGACGAATTTCGTTTTCGCCGACGCAAACACGATTTTAATCGCCGACAAAAACGAGTTAATCACGATTGACGCGCGAAACGGCAAGCGAATTGATAAATTTGAACACGATGTCGAACGCGCGCAATTTATTTTAATCAACGAACGCGGCGAAGCCGTTGTCGGCGGACGCGATGAAATTGCCGCATTTGCAGTTCAAAGTTCAAAGTTCAAAGTTCAAAACGCTTCATTTGAAATCCAAAATCCAAAACCTAAAATCCAAAACCAAGAAGTTTGGCGCGTCAAACACAAAGCACCGTCGCGCGGCGTTCTCAAAATCGTCGCGGGAATCGCATTTCGCGCCACCGCGCTTTATTTTCGCTACGGCGGTTTGGCGACTTCGGCTTTAAATATCGCTCGCGGCACAAATGCCGCGCGTTCGGTTTTGGCTTTGCGCTGGTCGGGTTTGAAAAATCAGTTTTCCGCTTTTGATTTGACGACGCTCGCTTCAAATTCGGCGAAAAATTACGCTGCCAATCAAATCGCGCTGTACGGAATCGCTTCGAGAACGCCGAATTTGTTCAATCGTATCAACGATTTGCGTATTATCAACCAATCAACTATTCGCGGACAAATCATCGGCAAAATTACGCCATCGCAAACCGATGTGCAGGAAAGTTTGCTCGACCGACTCGATCCGGCGCGACAGTTGGACAAACTTTCAAACTATTTTCTGCGCCGCCGGCAGCTTTCCGATCTGCGCGGAAATTATATGTATTTTTACACGGATTTGCCGAAACCGTTTGACCGAAAGGGCTTTGTCGGCGTAAATGTTCACACCGGACGCGACGCGCGGTTTGTCTTAATTTCCGAACCCGACGCGCGTTTTACGACGGACGAAACAGCCGGATTGTTATATTCGGCTGATGGAAATCGGTTGTCAGCTTATGATTTTTTGGACAGATAAATCAATTATCTTCCCGCCGCTTTTCCGATTCGCATAAAATCGGCGATGACGGCGCGAATTTCGCCGTATGAAAAATCTTCGCCGAGAAATTCTTTGATCGGCGTAATTCCCTGTTCGGCGTTCATTTCCAAAATCGCTTCTCTGATCGGTTCGATTTTTTCTTCCGCGACCATTTCCGTAAGTTTTACTTCGCCGGTCGGAATAAACCTGACGAGGTGCGTTTCGATGGTGTTCGGCGTAAATTCGCGTTCTTCGGCGATTTCTTCGACCGACATTCCGCCGCGAAACATTTTCAGTGAAATGTCATAAGTATTTTCGCCGCCCGCGTTTCGTTTCGTGCGCTTTCTCGGTTCGCGTTTCGGCGTTTTCAATTCAATGCGCGATTTTTCATTATTTTCAAGACAATATTCTTTAATCGTCTGCAAGAAATCAAAACCGTATTTGTCCATTTTGACATCGCCGACACCGGAAATTTGCAACATTTCTTCGCCGTTCTGCGGCAGAAAAGTTGCCATTTCGATCAGCGTCGCGTCGGAAAAAACGACATACGGCGGGACATTTTCGTCACGCGCAAACGCCGTTCGCATTTTTTTCAGTTCGTCGAACAATTCCGTGATATACGGATGAGAAACATTTGAAACGAGCGATGATTTTTTCTTCTCTTCCTTCTCAGTAACCTTGAAAAGTTCGACTTTCTGTTCGCCGCGCAAAACTTCGAGGCTTTTTTCGGTCAAAACAATCGTCGGATACTGTCCTTCGGTCTGCGCCAAAAATCCTTGCATAATGAGGTCTTTGAAATAGTCAAACCAGTTTTCTTTGGAAACGTCCGCGCCGATGCCGTAAGTTTTTAGATTAAGATGTTCGAGCCGAATCGTTTTCGATTTTGAACCGCGCAGAAAATCAATCAAATACGTCAAACCGAATCGCTGATCGGTGCGGGCGACCGCGCTCAAGGCTTTTTGCGCGATAATCGTGCCGTCAAATTTTTCAAAAGTCGTGTTGCAGTTGTCGCAATTGCCGCAATCTTCGGTTGATTCTTCATCAAAATATTTTAACAAAAAACGTCTTCGGCAAATTTTCATATCGCCGAATTCGCCCATCGTATTCAGTTTTTTGAGCATTATGTCGCTCTGCGCTTTGTTACCTTCGACTTCAGCAAAGCCTTTTAATTTAACGACATCCGCCCAACTGAAAAACAACAGCGCGTGACTTTCGAGTCCGTCGCGCCCCGCGCGTCCGGTTTCCTGATAGTAGCTTTCGATGTTTTTCGGCAAATCGTTATGCACGACAAACCGCACGTTCGATTTGTCAATTCCCATTCCGAACGCAATCGTTGCCACGATGATTTTCACGTCGTCGTTCAAGAATAATTCCTGATTCTTATCGCGCGTTTCTTTGTTCAAACCGGCGTGATAAGGCAAAACTGAAAAACCTTCGTCGCGTAAATCCATCGCCAAACTTTCCGTCGAAGCGCGGCTCAAACAATAAATAATTCCGCTTTCGTCGCGGCGTTCTTCGAGAAATTCCAAAAGTCGCGCGTAAGAATTGCGTTTCGGTTCAACCGCATAATAAATGTTCGGGCGATTAAAACTGGAAATAAAAAGTTTGGCGTGTTGAATGTTCAAACGCTCGAAAATGTCTTTGCGAACAAGTTTATCAGCGGTCGCCGTCAGCGCGATGATCGGAACGTCGGGAAAATATCTTTTGAGTTTGCCAAGCTGAATATATTCCGGTCGAAAATCGTGTCCCCAACTCGAAATACAATGCGCTTCGTCAATCGCAAACAGCGAAACATTAACGGATTCGAGAAAATCAATAAACTGATCGCCCGACTGCAAAAGGCGTTCCGGCGCGACATATAAAATTTTCAAGTCGCCGCTTCGCACTTTCTGAAAAACCTCGGTTTGCTCGCGCGAAGTCTGCGAAGAATTCAAAAAAGCCGCTTTCACGCCGTTATTAACCAGCGCGTCAACCTGATCTTTCATCAACGCGATGAGCGGCGAAACGACCAGCGTCAAACCGTCCGACATCAACGCCGGAATCTGATAACACAGCGATTTCCCGCCGCCCGTCGGCATCAAAACCACGCAGTCTTTTTTATCCAAAACACACTCAATCGCGGCTTCCTGATTCATCCGAAACGAATCGTAGCCGAATTGATGTTTGAGAATTTCCTGCGCGTGCTTGATATTATTCATTGTCACAAGTTTAAACGCGAAGCGGACTGGAGCGCAATCCGTCCCGGCTGCAATGAGTGCGAAGCGCGAAAAATCGCCTCGCTAACTGTCAACTCGAATAAAAACGAATTAGTTTTTCGCGCCGAAGCGACGCTCAATAGCAACCGGGACGGATTGCGCTCCAGTCACAGATTTTGCGATTCAGCTATTTTTCAATTTATAAAATGCGCTCGAAAATTTCCAGTCTTCCGGTTTTTCGCAAAGTCCGGCTTTTACCGGATTGTTTTCGATATATTCTATGACATTTAAGAAATGCTTTCGATTGCGAACATAACGGTCAAACGATTCGTGTTGCCAAAACTGTCCTTTACGATTTAACAATTTATTTGCTTCGTGCGCCGTATAAGATTTTATCGAATGCGTGATTTCCCTCAATTCTATATTTTCAAACGGCATTGCCAAAGCGTGAATGTGATTCGTCATTATCACCCAAGCTATCAAACGATATTTCTTATCGTGATGAAAAAGCAGACTATTCTGCGCCATTTCCGCCACACGCTCATCTTTTAGAAAACATTCACCGAATCCTTTGTCGAGATAATTTTCAACATTTTTGCGAAATAACATTTTTCCTTGTTCGCTTTGATCTTTAGTTTCTTCGCGCCATTTTTCGACAACTTTTTGCGGCAGAGAATCGAACAGGCGAAATGTAAAAAACTGTGGAATCTCACCGCCGTCAAAATGCGGAATATAGCCGCGATCATACCAGCCTAAATTTGAGCGGAAGCCTTTCGGTTGAAAATTGTAATCCGTCGGCATAATTTTTACTTATTATAAAGACCGAACACAATTCGTTCACAAAGACTGGAGCGCAACCCGTCCCGGTTGCAATGCCGTTGGAAACGGCAAAAACGCTCGTTTGTATTCAAGTTAAAAGTTATCCAACGCTTTTTCGCGTCGAAGCGACGCTCATTGCAACCGGGACGGGTTGCGCTCCAGTCCGCTTCGCGCTGCCAGTTTCGGAATAAACTCTTTCGGCGCGTCAATCGCGCCTTTGATATGACGATGATTCGTAAAATGTCCGGCGACATAAACGCCGGGAACGCTCGTTTCAAAAGTTTCCGCGTCGTAAATCGGAACTTCGCCGTGTTTGTTAAATTCGGTTTTCACGCCAAGATTTTTCAGCATCGTCAAATCCGCGTCCGAACCGATTAAAACAAAAACAACGTCGTTCGGCAAAATCTGCTGGTTGCCGTCTTCGTCTTCCAAAACGATGTCATTTTCGCGGATTTCCAATATTTTGCCGAGAAAAAACAGATTCAGACAGCGTTTTTTCAACTGTTCCTGCAACGGATCGCGCACCCAATATTTAATGCAGCCTTGTTTCGGATCGGTGTTTTCCCAATCTTTGCGAAAAATCGCCAGCGTCGTTTCCGCGCCTTCTTCCGCAAGAAAAAGCGCGGCTTCGCCCGCCGAATTTCCGCCGCCGACGATCAAAGCCCGCTTTTTCACCCACGGATAAGTTTCGCGGAAAAGATCGTGAACCTTCGGCAAATCTTCACCTTTGACATTTAATTTGCGCGGATAATCCATCGCGCCGATGGCGAACAAAACATTTTTCGCTTCGTATTCGCCTTTCGTCGTTTTAATCAAAAAATGCTTTTCGCTCAAACTTTCAACACTTGTAACTTCTTCATTCCACTGCACATTCAGTTCGTTATCCAAAACAAACCGCACATAATAAGACAAAAGTTCTTCCCGCGTCGGCTTTTCCCGCGCCGGTTTCAAATCGCCTTCTCGAAATTCGAGTTCGTTCGTCGTCGAAAAAACCGTTAAACCGACCGGATATTTATAAATTGTGTTTCCGATCAAAAATTTTTCGATAACGATATATTTTAAGCCACTCTTTTGCGCTTCATACGCGGCGGAAATTCCCGCGGGACCTGCTCCTATTATTAATAAATCAAACATTTAATTTTTCTTTCAGCCCTTTTATTTCCTTATCCATTTGGAGAATTTTGTGTCCTGCACCAATAACTAATATAATAAGCATTACTATTGTTGGAGAATAAATTGAAGCCGCCGTAAAAAATGCAGAATTCGATGCGGATGAGATATAGCCGCAAACACTTATCGGCAGATTGCTTTCAATGGTTTGTTTTAGACAAAGTTCGTGTCCTTGCAACGCAAATTCAGAGTAGTTTTTTCTTGAGAAATAAGAACTCGCAAAATATAATAGCCAAGGTAGCGTATACAATAAAACAATTCTAATTTTTTCCTTCATTTGAATTTTCTCCTTCCAGCCTTTTTAATTCTTCGGTGAATTTTTCAATCTGCAATTTCGTATTATCAAGTTCGCGCTTGGCTTCGAGATATTTTTCCCATTCGTTCGTATTCGTCAAAGCCTTTGCCACATCTTCATCAAGCGCGTGCGCCATCAGCGCGAGCAAATCGCTCAACGCTTCCTGATTTTGCAAAAGCGATTGGATAATCGTGTAGGCGAGTTTCGCGTTCGGTAAATCTATGTCTAATTCTTCTTTGTTCATTTGTGCAATATTCATTTTCTACCAAATTTCCGTCAAATCCAATTCAAATTTTTTCAAAACATTTTCGCCCGAAACTTTTGCCGCGTTTTCTAAAATTTCGATTTCGCCGTTTTTTCGATAAATGTGAACTTTCTTTTCAAACGGATCAATCAGCCAGCCCAAACGCACTTCATTTTCGATATATTCGAGCATTTTGTCCTTCAAATTTCGCAAGCGGTCGGATTTTGAGCGCAGTTCGATCACGAAATCCGGTGCGATGCGCGTGAAACTTTCCGCGCGTTCTTCTTCCGAAAACGAAAAATAGCGTTCCTTCAAAATCCAAGCCGCGTCCGGCATTCGTTTTGCGCCGTTCGGCAGCGTAAATTTGGCGGACGATTCAAAACAAACGCCGGTTTTGTCCGTTCGCGCCCAATTGCCTAATTGTAAGTTTATATCCCAATTTTTTCTGCTTGTTTCCGGGAATGGCGGCGGCATAATTTCTAAATCTCCTTCGGCATTGGTTTCGATTCTCAAATCTTCGTTTGCCGCGTCAAGTTCATAAAGTTCCTGATCGGTAAATTTGTGTCCCGGAACTTTAACGATCAGAAACAAGGGTTCGGGAAACTCGATTTCCACATATTCTTTCGATACTTTTAAATTGTGCCTTTTTTCAACCGCATCAATTACTGCCGACATATTTTCACCTCTTCATTTTATTTTAGCTTTGAAAACAATTCGCGCCAAAAATTTTTACGTCTCATTTAATCTTCACTTAACGAATTCTGATAAAAATCTTTCGCTTTCATTGCCAGATTTTCAAAAACAGTGACGCGAAACGGATGTTTGGCGACGTAACTCGGAACGCGGACAATTTTCGCGCCCAAACGTCCGAGATTTTCGGCGATTTGTTCGTCGGAGAGTTCTTCCGCGCCGAATTTTTCCGCCGCGCGTTTGAACGCGCCGCGCAGACGGTCGAGCGGCAGTTCGCGCATCGCCAGAGTTAAACCGCGCGACTGGAAATCGCCGAGCGCGTAAAGTGCAACTTTTTCGGCGATTGGCGTGTCAATTTTTGTTTCAAATAAATTCGGCTGTTCTGTCATTTTCGCTTTTTCAATCAACATTTTAACATAACATTTGATAACGGCTGAGGAAATACCCGAAAGGTTTTTATCGTCTCGCAACTGTGTTAATCTGTCAGTAATTTTATGACGGAAAACAAAAAATATCGCGTCGGTTTGGGCGTTTGCGGCGGCATCGCGGCGTATAAAGCGATTGAAGTTTTGCGGCTTTTGCAAAAATCGAACTGCGAAGTTCGCGCGGCGATGACGAAACACGCGACGGAATTTATTCAGCCCCTGACGTTTCGCGCGTTGACCGAAAATTACGTTTTGGTTGACGATTACGCGCCGGAAAATCCCGATCCGATTGCTCATATCAATTTTTCGCAAAATATTGATTTGCTCTTAATCGTTCCGGCGACGGCAAATATCATCGCCAAATTTGCGGGAGGAATCGCCGACGATTTTCTGACTTCGACATATCTCGCTTCGACTGCGCCGGTTTTAGTCGCGCCCGCGATGAACACGACGATGTGGGAAAATCCGGCGACGCAACGCAACATCGAGCAGTTAAAAAAAGACGGAGTTCGTTTTGTCGCGCCAATTTCCGGCGAATTAGCCTGCAAAACCGTCGGCACTGGAAAACTCGAAGATGTCGAAAATATCGCGCGGCAAGCGTTGGAAATTTTAGTTCAAAGTTCAAATTTTAAGGCTCAAAGTCAAGAAAATCATTTGCCAGACTTGAAAGAAGAAAGAATTTTGATAACCGTCGGCGGAACGCGCGAAGCGATTGATCCGGTGCGGTTTATCTCGAATCATTCGTCGGGGAAAATGGGTTTTGCGATGGCGGAAATGGCGGCGAAACGCGGCGCGAAAGTAACGGTTGTATGCGGAATGACAAGTGTCGAACCGCCGGAAAATGTCGAGATTATTCGGGCAATTTCCGCTGAAGAAATGTTTCAAGTCGTGATGAAAGAATTGCCGCAAGCGACTATTTTCGTCGGCGCGGCGGCGGTTGCCGATTATCGTCCGCGTAGTGTTGAAGATTTTAAGATAAAAAAAACTAATAAGGATACTTTGACTCTGGAACTCGAAAAAACGCCGGATATTTTGGCAAATGTTTCGCAAAACAGACGCGAAAATCTGCTCGTCGTCGGCTTTGCGGCGGAAACAAATGACGTTGTAAATTATGCGAAATCGAAAATGGAAAAGAAAAATCTTGATCTGGTCGTCGCCAACGATATTACGAAAAAAGGCGCGGGATTTAATACGGATACAAATATCGCCGCAATTATTACGCGCGAACATCAGATTGATTTGCCGTTGATGTCAAAACGCGAAATGGCAGATAAAATTTTGGATGAAATCGGCAAGCTGAGGAAAAACAATCACTGAAATAAAAGAGTTTTTACTGATTTTATACAATTTTCAAATTATCTCGCCGATTAAATCATAATTGTGCGCTTCGCTGATTTTCACGTCGTAAATTTCACCGATTTGCGGCGCGAAATGCTCGGGCATATCATTAATTAAAATATAACCGTCAATTTCCTGCGCCTGCCCTTCCAAACGTCCCTGAAAAAGTAAATCGGATTCCTGCGAAAGTCCTTCAAACAAAACTTTGTAAGTGTTGCCGATTTTTGCTTTATTTTTTCGTTTGGAGATTTTTGCCTGCTCTTTCATCAATCGGGCGCGGCGATTTTTGGCGATTTTTGCATCAACTTTGTTCGGCAAATCGAAAGCCGCTGTTCCTTCTTCGTCAGAATAAGTGAAAACGCCGACGTTATCGAATTCGCAGTTTTGCACGAAAGTCATTAATTCCTCGAAATCTTCTTGCGTTTCGCCGGGAAATCCAGTGATAAATGTCGTGCGAATCGTGATGTTCGGAACGTTTTCGCGCACTCTTTTAATTAATTTTTCCAAAGATTCTCGATTTCCGCCGCGTTTCATTAATTTCAAAACATTACGCGAACCGTGCTGGAGCGGCATATCGAGATATTTAACGGCTTTCGGAGTTTCGGCAATTGCGGCGAGAAACGCGTCGGAAATGTGCGTCGGGTAAGCGTACATCACGCGAATCCATTCCAAATCTTTAATCTCGCCGAGTGCGCGAATCAATTTGGCGAGCGCGTCAACTTCGCCTAAATCTTCCCCGAAACGCGACGAATCCTGCGCGATCAAAACAATTTCTTTGACACCTTGTTTCGCTAAATCTTCGGCTTCCTTCAAAATCGAACCGAATCTTCTAGAACGAAACGAGCCGCGCATTCCGGGAATCGAACAAAACGCACACGGTCGGTCGCAGCCTTCGGCGATTTTGATAAATGCCGTGTGCGATTCGGTGGCACGGTGACGCGGCGTGTCGAAATCGTAAAGATACGTCGCAGTTTTATTGCCGATTGGCGAAAGCGCGAGTTCTTTGAAATTTTTTGTTTCGTCAGCCGCTTCTAAAATTCTGCCGATTTCATTCGTACCGATAAATGCGTCAACTTCCGGCAATTCCTTCATCAAATCGTCGCGGTAACGTTCGACCAGACAGCCGGCAACGACAACTCTCTGCGTTTTGCCGTTCGCTTTTGCGCCCGTCGCTTCGAGAATCGCTTCGATTGATTCAGCTTTCGCCGATTCGATAAATCCGCAAGTATTAACGACCACCGTGTCCGCTTCATCCGCATTATTTGTGATTTCGTAACCGGCTTTTTTTAATTGTCCCATCATCACTTCCGAATCAACGAGATTCTTTGGACATCCGAGACTGACAAATCCTACTTTTTTCATTTATTTATACTTTGTTATTTCGCTTAATAAAGAAAATAACACCTAAAATCCAAGCTGACACACCCAAAATTGAAAATTTAATTATCCCGACCTTTAAGTTTGCAATCGTATAAGCAACATTTAAACTCAAAAGATAATCTTTTTCCTTTAATCCATAGTAATCAAATGTTGTGTGCATATCCTGAATTGTCCAAAAACAATATCCGGCAATTCCAAAAAACAATAAGCCCGCAATCAGAAGTAAAATCGAAATAACTAGAAATTTACTCATTTATTTTGCTAATTTGTAATTTCTCTAACCAATCTTCAATTTCCTGCGTTTCATCTTCTGACAAATTCTTTTCGCCGAACCGCACACGATTATATTTTTCCGTAATTTTGACGGCTTCGGGCATTTGCAGCGCAAAGGCAAATTCCAAAGGCGTTTGGTACGGCGGGCGCGTAAAGCCTTTGCTTGCCAGAACTTTTTGCATTCGTTCGTAAAATTCAACGATTGTCGCTTCGTTTTTATATTTTAGCCAGAAGAGAGCTTTTTGCCAGAGTGCCAGCTTGATAATTTTGCGGTAGAGCCAAACGATTAAAAATATTCCTAAAATCGCCGCGATTAAATATCCAATGCCAATAGCGACGGCTTGCGCGCTCGCCTGCAAGCCTTTATCACCGCGAACTTCGCGCCACCAACCAGTCAGATGATTTTTTAATTCCGTCATCCACGCGGAAGTTTTGGATTGATAATCAACAAAACTGCTTTTGAAAGAACGAAAAAGAGAACGCTGTTCCTGATTGTCAAAAGCCACAAAATACTGAATCCAAAATGTTTCGAGAGCTTCAATATAAGTATTAAACTTCCCTAAAATCCCACCGCCTACTACCGTTCCGTCATTTTGTCCGGCGAATGGGGTCGGGTCAAACGTCACCCAAGAATTTTCTCCCGGAAAATAAACTTCCACCCAAGAATGGGCATTTTTTTGCTTAACGACGTAAACGCCTGCCGTTTCATTATATTCACCTTGCTGAAAACCATTAACAATGCGCGTTGCAATCCCTTGAGTACGAAGCATTATCGCCATCGCCGTCGCAAAATATTCACAATGACCTTCACGAACATTAAACAAAAAATCCGCCAGCGGCTGTTCGCCGCCCGCTTTTAATTCCAAAGTATAACCATATTGAGTTTGTAAATATCTTTCGACTGCCTTCGCTTTTTCATAACGACTATCCGGTTTTCCCGTAATTTGTTCGGCAAGCTGAGGAATTCTCGCATCAATATTATCGGGGAGCTGGAGATAGCGTTTGTAATCTGCCGAATAAGCCGCATTGTCAGTTTTTAATTTATTCAAATCGGGCAAGCTTCTGTCGGAATAAACTTTGTAGCTCAACCGCTCAAATCCGTTTCGATTAAATTCTATGCCTCCTTCGGCATCCCTAAATAAAATTTGAAAATTACCCTGAACCGCGACCGGACGCGATAATCCGAACAAAACAGGCGTTTCCACCGGCTCAAGATAAACGGTTTGGATGGTCACATCTTCCTTAGTGGATGAATAACCAAGCAGGAAAAAATTGTTTTCACTCTTAATTGAGGGTTCTTTGAAGCCAACTCTCGATTTGCTCCAAACTTTATTATCAAAATTGTCGAGTGCTACGCCGCGCCAATATAAATTTCCAAAATCATTTTCACCAGTTTTATCCAGTCGAACACGCATCACCGTTTCATCACTCTGCTTGAGTCTGCCGATGGCACCAAGTTTGACTGAATCGGAAAATCCGGTCATCGCTACCGGATTGTTTGAATTATTGCCTAAACCCGCTCCGCCGACGCGAGGCAGAACGAAAAACAAAGGCATTGCCAAAAGGATCAGTAAAATTAAGAGAGATGTCGAAATCAAAGGCAATTGTAGGAGGCGGGCTTCTGAAAGATAGATATTTTTCCTGACTTGACTGTTTTCTTTTACCAAACGTGAGGTTTTTCTGATTTCAAATGAAATAACCGCACAAATTGTAACTAACAAATATAAAATAAATGATGCTAAATAAAATGGACTGATGCTTAAACCCGCCGCCAGAAGGACTTCAAAAAATGAAATCAGGTAAAGAAATATCCAGTCTTTATCAGACTTTTTTTGTAAAAGTTTGACTGCCGCCAAAATTAAAATCATTCTCGCCAACATTCCTGCAATCAATATTTCACTGCCGCCGGCACCAATAATTCTATATTTCCACCCGATATAAAAAAGCGGCACAATAATCACGATTAATATTGTTCCCATCCGCTCGGAAATTTGCCATTTTGAATTTTCTAAAACCCAAGAGCCAATTAGGACGGCGAGAAAAAGAAATGTGATAGTTAAACTCAACCCGTTTGAAACCCACAGAGAGAGAAAACCGCAAAATACTACCAGATATGAAAGTATCCTAAAGAAGGTTTCAAAGTTGATTTTGTTATTCATAAATCAATTTAATTTCTCACAAATAAAAAGCCCGCTCAGTTATTATGGCTGAACGGGCTTGGTATGTAAATCCGGCAACTTCCTACTTTCCCACACCTGAAAGATGCAGTATCATGGGCTCTAGCAGGCTTAACTTCCGTGTTCGAGATGGGAACGGGTGTGACCCTGCCGATAAAATCACCGGAAAATTGTTAAAAATCAAAATGACAACTAAAATAATTAGAGTAATCTTTACAAACTGCAATTATAAAATTTGCCAGTCAACAAATTTTATGGTCAAGCCTTGGGACTATTAGTGCTGGTCAACTAAATACATTACTGCACTTACATTTCCAGTCTATCAACGTGGTAGTCTTCCACGAGTCTCACTGGCAGAATTAATCTTAGGTCTGGCTTCACGCTTAGATGCATTCAGCGTTTATCCATGCTCGACATAGCTACCGTGCGATACCGCTGGCGCGATAACACGTACACTAGAGGTCAATCCAACCCGGTCCTCTCGTACTAAGGTCAGATTCCTTCAATTCTGCTGCGCCCACACCAGATAGGGACCGAACTGTCTCGCGACGTTCTGAACCCAGCTCACGTACCACTTTAATCGGCGAACAGCCGAACCCTTGGGACCTTCTTCAGCCCCAGGATGTGATGAGCCGACATCGAGGTGCCAAACCCTGCCGTCGATGTGAA